>NZ_SHKU01000001.1:676208-1305487 GCF_004217355.1 Streptomyces sp. BK022 | reverse complement strand
AAGCGAAGTCAAGATCAATCTCATACACGGGCAGGTACTCAAGTCGACGGAGCGGCGGACAATCTCAGGCACCTGAGACGAGGTGAGAACCCACACTGGTGTGGGCGATGCGGCGCTCGACGGCGCAGCGCCTGGTCGAGTCGGCCCGTACGGCGGCCCGCGGGAGTGAGGTGGAGCAGGACGTCTTCTACACCGAGGCAGGGCGGGTGGTGGGGCGCGGGCCCGCCGGACCTGTGCACCCCGAGGTGATGCGGCGGGTCCTGGAGGATCCGGACGCCGAGCTCGACCAGGGTGAGGACCGCCGACGGCGGCGCGGGGCGGGGCGGTGAGCATGGTCGCGGCCACGGCCATGGGCGCGGGCGAAGTCGGCGGCGAGCGGCTCGTCGACGCGCTCGCCACCCTCATGCCCGGCTTCGACTGGACCGGCGTCGCCGCAGATGCGCGGCGGGCCGAGGAGGCGGGCGAGTTCGACGGGTGGATCCGAGCCGGGGCCGTCGACCCGCTCGGCCTGCTCCAGGCGGCCGGTCCCGAGGAGATGGCCGCCGCGCGCCACGCCGCTGCGGTGCTGGCGGGGATCGGTGGCCTCTATGTGATGCACGGGCTCGGGATGCCCGACAACCCCGCCCTCGGCCGCCTGCGGGCGGTGCTGGAGGAGTCCGGCTTCTCCCTGATCGCGGCCCAGATGGTGCCGATGATGATCAACCCGTCGGGCATCGTGCAGGCCCTGACCATGTGCCTTGCCCCCGAGATCGCCGCGCTCGCTGGCTGGTTGGAGTCGGTGCTGGCCGAACAGGCCGGCACCGGGGGGCTGCTGCGGCTGCCCGGTGCCAAGGAGGAGGGACCGAAGGCGTTCATGCAGGCATGGATCGGCCACCTCCACGAGCTCGCCGACCGGGCCCGCGCCCGCCGCACCGCCACCACCCAGGACACCAACGGCCCGCGGCCGTCACCGGACCCATCTTCACGGCCGCGTTAGTAGCGTTCTGCAGTCCCGTCTCCGGCTCGCCCTTCTGTGGTGCCGTGCCCGGTACGGGCCGGAACGGTTTACCGTGTCACGTCATGACGGTCTTGATCATCGGCGGAAGCGGCTTCCTGGGCGCCGAGTTGGTCCGGCAGGCAGCCAGGGCCGGTCACGCAACGGCCGCGACCTACGCGACCAGGCCCGGCACCGCTTCCCACGCCGCCTGGTACCCGCTTGACCTGCGGAACGCCGCCCGGGTGGAGGCCGTCATGGCCGAAGTCGGCGCGGATCTCGTCGTCAACGCGTCGAGCGGCGACGCCGACTGGGCGGTGACGGCGCAGGGGGCCGTCCGGCTGGCGATGGCGGCGGCGAAGTACGGAAGCCGCCTGGTCCACGTGTCCAGCGACGCGGTGTTCTCCGGCGCCCGCGTCCACTACGACGAGTCATGCCTGCCTGACCCCGTCACCCCGTACGGGGCGGCAAAGGCGGCAGCGGAGACCGGGATCCTCCTCGTGCATCCGCAGGCCGTCGTCGCCCGCACGTCGCTGATCATCGGCAACGGCGATTCCGTGCACGAGCGCATCGTGCACGAACTGGCCGCCGGTACCCGCGACGGCGCCCTGTTCACCGACGACATCCGCTGCCCGGTACGCGTCGCCGACCTGGCCGCCGCCCTCCTGGAACTCGCGTGCGGCGACACGGCCGGCGTCCACCACCTCGCAGGGCCCGACCCTGTGAGCCGTCACGAGCTCGGCATCCTCATCGCCACACGTGACGGCCTGGACGCCTCCCGGCTCCCCACAGGCCTGCGCTCCCGCAGCACCCTTCCCGGCGCCCTCGACGTACGCCTCGACAGCCGAGCCACCCAGCGGAAACTACGCACCACGCTGCGCGGTGCCCACCAGTTCTGCACCACACCAGCATGACCACCCCGCCCGGCTCCCGTGCACGTCCGCGTGCCGGAGCGCGGCCCGCCGGTGCCGTCCGGCACCGGCGGGTCTTGCCGGGAAGGGTTTTAGTTGAGCATCGCGGCGGAGCCCGCCGGTCGTCAGCGCCGACGGAGGGCGAACGCCACGGCGAGCGCGGCGATCAGCGCCGAGGCCACCCCGCCCACCGCCCCGATCGGCCCGGTCAACGAGGGGTGGGCCAGGCACAGGTAGAGCGTGGCGCCCAGAACGAGGGCGATGACGATCCCCAGCACCAGGAGCAGCACGGGGTCCGTGGCCGGGGGCGGCGCGGCCGGCGGCTGCTGGGGCTGGTTGGTACCGGTGGACATGCGGGTTTCCTCTCTGGGATGCCTGCGGAACGGTCCGCAGGCGGGACGCGGGGCATCAGTGGCCCGCACCCCCTTCTTGGCGTCGCGGGGTGCCAGGCGGACAGCTGGGTGCGAGACGGCGGGGTCAAGGCCCGCAGCTCGGCCGGGGTCACTGCCCGGCGGGCGCGGTCTTCTTCCTGGGCTTGCGCGGCCGTGTGATGGCGGTGCGCTGGTACTGATGGACCAGGGTGAAGCCGAGCGGGGAGAGCGGGGCTTTGGTGCGGTGCTCGCGTCGCTCGACGAGCCCGAGGGCGACGAGCTTCTTCAGCCCGCGTTCGTGGGTGTCAGGGGACCAGCCGTACCACTCGGGGGCTTTCTCCGCGGGGAAGGGCGACCAGTTCTTCTCACGGGCGACGACCAAGAACAGGGCCAGGCCCGGCAGGTCCAGGTTCTCGTCACGGCCCTGCGTCCAGAACGTGGTCGGGATCTGCAGGAAGCGGTTTTCCTCCGTGTCGCCCACGGGGCGGTTGTAGGGCTTCCCGGTACCGTCCTCGCGCAGGAGAGTGACCGTGATCATGGTTCCGCTGCGGCTGCACTCGATCAGCTTGCGCGCCTGCAGCCGACGCAGGGCCCGCCACGCACCGGTGCGGGCGGACTGGTCGGTCGCGGTCTCGTGGATGTCCATCAGCCGCGCCCACACCGCGCTGTCGTGCGTGGTCGACCAGCCGTTGTCCCCGTTGCTGCACGCGGCCACGATGATCAGGTAGGCCTTGAGTCCCCGCAGGTCCCTCCCGTTCACGAAGTCCTTCAGGGGCCCGTGGCGGCTGGCGGCTCCCTTGTTCGCCTGGACGAAGGTCTTGCGCAGCGGCACGTTGGCCCGGATCGCACGGGCGAGGACCGCCGTACGCGTGTCCCGCCCGGTCGCGGTCTCCTGCATGTCCCGCTCGGCGGGCGTCGTCGTCTTCACGCAGCAGAAGGTAGCCATCTGGGCCCTCCAGCCCCAAACGTTTGAGCGTCTGAAAGCCTGATGAGGTAGCGGCTGACCATGGACGTCCCAGCGGGTGCATGAGAGAGCCGATGAGAGAACCATGTGGCAGATCCAAGTGGGAGATCCAGGTGAAAGGTCGACTGGAAGATCCGATGTCTGGGACGGCGGACGCCTCGGCTCCACGACCCGGATGCCCGGCCAGCGCCGTCATGGCACGTCGGCGGACGTGACCGACCACTTCGCTTCTCGGCCGTCGTCCCTCTGCGAGGCCGGGCACGTTGCGTGAAGCCCACGACGCGTGGCCGCAATCGGCCCTCTGAGCGCCTTTCAGGCACCGCTCGGTCCCCGAGGGCGTTCCGCACCCGGAAAGGCGCAGACGGAGGTACGGCGGCTGAGCGGACGGGCCGGTCGAGGCGCGTCTCCAGGATGACCAGACCGTCCGGTCGTTGTTGAACTCGACCGTGCCGTAGGGAAGGTGCTGCTCGACTACAAGACGGGGCGCAGCCGCTCGGGCCACCACCTGGGCCCGTAGGCCGGTCTCGGGCGTATGAGCCACTGGGTGCGAGACCTCGGCCCGCAGGAGCGTAGAACACCCGGCCGGACGCCATCTGGTGGCCGTGCTGGCCGCCGGTCGACGATGTCCAGGAAGAATCACAGACGGGGGTGGGATGTGGAGCTGGGAGCGTTCTTCAGCAGCGGCGACGAATGGGGCGAGTCGTGGGTGCTCCACATCGGGCTGATCGAGTCGCTGCGGTTCGGTCCTCCGGACGGTCACACCGACCTGGACGTGGCGATCGCGCTGACCCGGCTCCTGTACGACGACTTCGTCTCCTACGGGACCGACGGCCGGGACAGGCACCTGAACAACGACACCGTGCCCGTCGTCATCAAGGCCCACCGCGCCGTGATCGAGCGTCTCGCTCTCAAGCCGCCAGCGTGGCCGTTCAGGACATTCGACGGCCCGCGCGGCTTCGGCTCGTACTGGCGCGACCACGATATGAGCGGCAGCTGGAAAGCCCGCCGGGACTGCGTGGAGAAGATCCTCGGCCCGACCAGGGACGCGCTGGAGGAACTGCAGGAGCTGGAGTACGAGAGCCGGTTCCGCAACGGTCCGGCGGGCAGCTTCAAGAACCTGATCTTCGCCGCCGACGGTGAAAAGCCCGAAATGGTGCTGCGGGACGCGGTGAACAACGACGTGGAGATCGTCCGCAACGCGCACACCTGCCTGGTGTTCACCGATCCGCTGCCGCCGCAGGGCCTTACCTGGCGGCAGATGGTCGCCTGGTGGACGGCGAACCACCAGCCGGACACCGATGAGAAGACCGCCGCGAGCGGTCTGTACCGGCGCCTGTACCGGTCGCTGGACTCCGTGCCCGAGCAGCTGGTGATGCGGACGTACTGCGCCCGCTACGCCGAGGACGGCGGCTTCGACCTGCCCGCGCTGATCCCGCAGGTCTACCTCCACTACGACCCCTACACCCGCCGCAGCGGCAAGCAGTCCGGCGCGCTGCCCCGTCAGCGCATGGACTTCCTGCTCCTGGCCCCCGACCGGGCCCGCGTCGTCATCGAGGTCGACGGCGTCCAGCACTACGGCCGCCCCAACCCACCCGACGAGGGGCGGATCACGCACACCGCCGTAACGCGGCTGTACGCGGAGATGGTCGCCGAAGACCGCCGGCTGGGGCTGGCCGGATACGAGATCTACCGCTTCGGCGGCTGGGAACTCACCCAGCCCCACGCCGAACAGATGGTGGCGGACTTCTTCACCGAACTCCTCGCCCGGCACCGGAAACCGGCCTTGTAGATCGATGTCGTCTCGCTGCGGGGCCGTGCCGTGGAGGCCATGCTCATTCGCCCGCTGATCGGAAGCGTTGCTGTTCGAAGGCAGCCGGTGAGGAGCCCGCCGTGCCTGGAGGCCGGGCGCCGGGAGAGGGTATGCGGCGGGACCGGTCCGCTTCGGACCGGTCCCGTCAGGTACAGGCCCGGTGTCAACGGGTCTGCGGTGTCCCTGCGTTGCTTCGGTTTGCGGCCAGTAGCGTGTCAGGGAGACCCGAGGGCCGGGGCGGTGTGTGGGGGGAACCAAGCGGTGACGGCGTCCCTCTGCCTGCATGTGATGCGTACCAGGCGTGGAACGTGGGGTTGCGCCGGAGACGAGGTCCCGGTGTCCACCGGTGGTCTCAGCTCTCCCTCGGCACGAGGCGGGAGAAGAACTCCTTCGCTGCCTGTGTGTCGAGGTCCCCGTTCGTGATCGCGGACCGCCGTAGCGCTTCGCCGGACACCTGGGCGGGGATGCCGAGCTGCTTGTCCGCCTCGCTCATGACTTCGCCGAGGTACCAATGGGCCGAGGTCGGGAAGTGCTGGATGAACCAGCTGATCATCTTCGCCAGGGGCAGCGACAGGATGAGGTCGAAGCCCTTGAGCTCACCGCCCCGGCGTTTGGCGGTGCGCAGCGAGGTGGTGAAGTCCTCCAGGACGGCGTGGCGGAGGGTCGGTCCGAGGGCGTCGGTGGGGATGATCTGCCGGAGGCTGTCGGCGACTTCGAAGGCGAGCTGGTCGGCTACTTCCCGCACGCTCGGCTCGTTGCGGTGGCGCAGCGCCCAGCGCTTGCGGGTGTCGGGGCGCTTCCACAGCAGGCGGAAGAAGGTCTCGCTGAGCCGGTCGCGGATCTGGGCGGCCCCCGGGGCGAGACGGTGGCGGTCGCCGGCCGACATGGCCTCCTTCAGCCCCTCGGAGGAGCGGCGCCGGGCTTCGGCCCAGTCTTCGGCGACCGGGCGGGACCACTGTGCGCGGCCGCCGACGGTCGCCTGGGGCAGGGGGATGTCGTTCTCGCCGCGGGAGATGTAGCCGCGCAGGGTGGAGGCCGTGATGCCGCCCAGTGCGGCCATCTCGGGCACGCCGAGCAGCCGGTCCCCGGCGAGTTCGGGACTGGCCAGGTCGACGACGCACCGCGCCAGCGGCCGGGGGTCGTCCTGCTTCTGGTGGCGCTGCGCCCACCGGGTCAGGTCGTCGATCCAGTTCTCCGGCTTGGCGGTGGCCGGATCGAAGGTGGCGACCTTGTGCAGGTGGGCGCGGTCGGGGTGGGCGTGGCCGTCGAGCAGGTCGGCGGCGTGGACGGTGGCGGTGGCGCGTGCCGTGTGGCGTGCGTAGTCCTCGGTGACCGGGTCCCAGATCTGGCCGGGCCGATACCAGGTGTCACCGTCCCACCAGTAGCCGCCGGCCCGGAACATGAGCGGCGCGCCGGACCAGTAGGTGTGCAGGCTTGCGGTGTCCTCGTCGCGGAGGAGGAGGACGGTGCGGCCGTGCTCGGGATGGTGGCGCACGGCCCAGCCCAGGTGGTGGGCGATGGGGTCGGTGGTGAAGGCCAGCCAGCCTCCTGCGTGGGAGGTGTCGCAGCGGCCCCACATGCCTTCGCCCTTGTTGCGGCCGACCGCCTCGATGGCTTCGGGGCCGTCGTCGAGCGGCAGGTGCGAGTCGTCGACGAACGGCAGACCGGGCACCGGGTGGTCCGTCCGCAGGCCGTTCGCGAGCGGGCGAATGTCGTAGACCAACGTGCTCCCCCTCCTCAACTCAACTGCTGTACTTAGCTACAGCACTGCTGATGCGCAGTAGTACACGACTGGAAAGCAGATCGACACAGCGAATTCGAGACAGATTCCCGCAGCGGCGACACAGACGTCCTCAACAGAGCCGACGCCTTCGAACGCTGGACGCCCCGACGCCGCTCATCCCGGACTGCGGAGCCAGGGCCCGCCAACCCAACGCACAACGTCCATGGGCCCGGGACGCAGGACTGCAATGGGGATATCTTCTAGTCCTTGTCCTGCGCGTGAAGTGCAGGCGGCAAGGGCGGGAGCCAGGATCGACGGGGGCGGGCTGTGAGCAGACAGGACCGGGCGGATGCGGTGGACCGAGAGATGGCCAAGCACCTTCTGCCCGATGAGGTTCTGCGGGCGCTGGCCCGGTGGTGGGGTCAGAACGCTGCAAGGCTCCCCGACAATACGCCCGGCGCGCACACGGTCCCCTACGCACCCGGCCGGTGGGCACAGATCACGCCCTGGCCCCCAGCCCTGGCCTCCCCTTCAGGCGCCGGCGACGCCGCAGTCAGCCGGGCGCAGGTGACATCAATCGTCGAGGACGCACTGCGGCGCGAAGCCTTCACAGAGGCCCTGGTGGCCACCTATGTGTGGGGGAAGGGGAAGAGCGGCTCCCCCGGCGGCAGCGGACCGGCCACGCTGCGAACGATCCTGACCGCGGACAGCCTGGAAGCGGTGCTGGCCAGTGCGGTCACCGCACTGAGCGAGCACAGCGCACAAGCCGCCTACGCGGCACTCCGCGGCCGCGTTCCCCAGCTTGGGCCGTCCTTCTTCACCAAGTTCCTCTACTTCGCCGGCAAGACAGTCCCGCCGGCGAACGGCCCCCAGCCGCTCATCCTCGACCGCGTCCTGGCCCACCGCATGCGGTCCCTGGCCTCAACGGTCGGCCGGGAAACGGGCCACGACCCCGACGGCTCGATGGCCCGCTGGGTCTGGAGAGACCAGGACTGGTCACCCCACCGCTACCAGGTCTACCTCTCCTTCATGCACGCCGCCGCCCACCAGGCAGCGTCCACCGACGGCTGGCCGTCCGACGCCTCACCCGACCTACTCGAATACGCACTGTTCAACATCGCGTGGACGTGAACACCCGGGCGCGGCACGCCTACCGCGCTGCCGAAACGGCAGGTCCGAAACAGCAGCCGCATCGGCCGCCGCCCGCACAGGCTGCGCGCGCATAACCGTACGCCCGACGTACCCGATGCGCCCTGGCAGGTGTTCCGGCGCGGTTCGGTAATCGGGTTGAACCGGTGTCGGTGAGGCAAGAGACTTGCGCGGTGTTCATGGAGCTGTCGCCCCGCGATCTGACCTGGGACGAGGTGGACCCCGCCCGTCATCCTTTCGACAGCGAGTCAGCGGCACGGGTGGTCAGATCGCTCGGACCGGCCGGGCGGGTGCCCCCACGCCCCGACGTCCCGCCGGGTGACCGCGCCGTGCACGACTGGGGCTGGGAGGAGGCCGGGCCCTGGGCCGACGCCATGACCCACGCGCTGGCCGAGCACTACGGTCGCTGGGTCGCCGGCTGGCGCTGGGCGCACGACGAAGGGGACTTCGACGGAGGGCCGGTCGGCAGCTGGAGCCGCCCCCAGTACTCGGTCACCACCCCGGACGAGACCCTCGACCAGGTGACCGCAGCACTGTGCGAGTGGCGGGAGTGGCTGGAGAGCCTGGCCGCACGGTTCGAGGCCTACCCGCTAAGCCTGGCCGACATCGACGACCAGCGGATCCTGTGGGACCGCACCGCCCGCAACCTGATCCTGCACGTCACCGACCGCACCGGCTGCGGCAGCGGCTGGTACGCGCACTGCCATCAGGTACTGAGCTGGTTCCTCAGCCGCTGGGGTGTCCCGGCCGACGACGCCGAGCGCCTCGTGGAGCAGGCGATCGGCGGCCGGTTCGAAAGCTGGACCGGTCCCGACCCGGTGCTGGTCGAGGACATCGCCGAACGCATCGCGGACGCCGTACGGCCGGACGCGGCCGCTCGAGTCTGTGCGTCGCCGCTACCCGACCACCTGAAGCGCTGGCTCGCCGTGCGGGACGCCGTGCCGTGGCATGAGGCCGCCGACAGCACCGGGGACGCACCGGTGACACCGTCCTGTGACGGAATGGCGGAGGAGATCCGCACCTTCGACGCCGTCCTGGACCCCGCCCGCGGACAGGGCCTGCTCACCGCCCTGGAACTGATGCGGGCCGACGCCGCGCGCGGAGCCCGGCTGGACTTCGCCCTCATCCAGCGCTGGCAGCAACACGTCCTGGCCACGCCCGGCCTGCCGCCCTTGCGCGGCCTGCCCGCCTTCGCCAAGTACGGCCGGGAGCGCTACGGCATCGCCCCGGACACCCGCGCACGTCTCGACGCCTGCCTCGCCGAGAGCGCCAAGGACGCCATACGTCCCCTCCCGCTGACCGCCCGGGCCGCACGCGCCTTCCTCGACGTCTGCTTCTTCCACCCCTTCGACGACGGCAACGCCCGCTCCGCCCTCCTCACCCTCCTCTTCGTCCTCGCCCGCGAAGACGTCGCACTCGACAGCGTGCAACTGCTACGCCGGGTCTCCTTCCACGCCGACGACCCGCAAGACGCACTGATCCTCGCCCGGTACATCGACTTCCACCTGCGCGAAACCCGACGACGAACCACCAACCCGACTCCCTGAGAGGCTTAAGGGCCGGCGACCGGCCCCCTTAAGTGTCGCGGGGCCGTCCATGTCCGAGTCCGACGAGCCGGTGGCGGAGGGGTAGCGCGCAGCCTCAAACTGTTCGCGGAGCGGGGGCTTCGGGCCGTGAAGGATCGAGCCGGGCAATGAGGATGCAGCCGACCCGCTGGAGTTCCTCGTCGTGCTCGATGCTCTGGAACCTGCCACCGCGCCGGGGCTGGGCCAGTTGCTCGCGGAGCAGAGGCAGGGCGGGTGCCGCGAGGGGGCCCATGCTGTCCAGGCAGGCCACGACGTGGTTGGAGGTCGCGGGGTTCTTGGCCATGGCCTGCAGCAGGGCGTCCAGGACGGCCGCCGCTTCGGTCTCGCCACCGATCTCCCAGAGTGCGGCCGCGCAGTGCACCCGGACCCATTCGTAGTCGTGCGTCAGAAGGTCCCGCAGGCGCGGAAGTGCGGCGGCGGCGGGCGGGCCTATCTCGCCGAGCAGGTCAGCCGCGTCGCTGATCCGGAAGGTGATGCGGTCGTCGAGGAGATCGAGCAGGAGCGGCATGACCTCGGCCAGGTCACTGCCGACGGCCCACAGCGCGGCGACGGCGGCAGGCCGTACGTGCGCGTCGGTGGCGGTGGTCAGCGATCGGATCGTGCCCTTGGCGCCGGCCGCGGCTGAGCCGAACGCCCGCAGTGCCTTCAGGGCTGATTTCGTGACGCGGTGCTGCTCATGGCCCATCGCGGCGCCGAGCGTGTCCACGACCTCCGGAACCGCGGCCGGGTCGCCCAGCGCGGTCAGGGCGGAGAGGATCACGTTGGCGCTCATCTCGGTCGACTGCTGGGAGAGGTCGATCCGGCGCAGGTGGTCGCAGAGCCGTGGCACCAACTGGTCCGCTGCCTGTGGCAGATGACCTGCGACCTGGATCGCACGCCATGCGTCGATGTCGCTGTCCAGCGCGGCCAGCAGACTCGGCAGCGCTCGCCTGTCGCCGAGGCGCGCCAGGGCCCGGACGGCTTCCTGGTGGGTTCTGCGCAGCGGCGCCTGCGGTGCGGCCCATACGTGTGGGCCGTGCGCCGCGCGGTGGGTGCCGATGTGCGCGGCGAGTGCCTCCCGGGCTGGGGCGGCGATCGGGTGGCAGGAGGCCAGGACGGTCGCGGCCTCGGCGGCGACCTCCTGGTCGGCCGTGGCGAGCTGGTCGGCGACCAGCATCAGGAGCCGGGTGTGGTCCCCGCGCCAGGTGCGCATCAGCTCCCCGCTCATGCGGACCGCGTCCAGGCGGGAGCCGGGGTCGGGGCTGCTCAGTTGCTCCGCCAGCACCGTGGTGCGCTCGGCCACCCGGGCGCCCAGGGCTTCGTGGAACGTCCGCAGCAGGGCCGTGGTCGGTGCGTACACGCGCGTGTGCCGGTCGAGATCCTCGAAGGCGGCGACGATCTGGGGCGCAACGCCGTCCCTGGGTGCCGCCGGGCGGCTCGGGCCCGATGCAATGGGCCGCACGGCTATGGCTCGGACGGTCTCGCGCAGCAAGCCGACGGCGGCCGGTACGACGCCCTCGCCGATCTCGTCGGGCGCACAGCGGGCCCGCTGGACAAGGGCGCCGAGCCGGGTCGCCGGACCCTGGACCGGGTCGGCGGCGAGATCAGCGAGCCAGTCCCTCACCTGCTGCGACGCGGTCGGCAGGCGCAGTGCCAGGGTGGCCGCCGCCTCCACGATCCGAAGCCGCGCCGCGATACCTTTCTCGGCGGCCAGCCGCCCGCGCAGCGTGGCGATGGCTTGGTCGGCGTCGTCGAGGAAGAGCCCGAGCCCGGCAATCGTGGCCAGGCGAACGTCCGGGTCGGGGTCGCGGGCGAGTTCGGCGAACTGCGCACCCCGCTCGCGCAGGAAGGCAACGGCCTGCGCGCAGCCCGTCGGGGGGTAGTACTCGATCTCGGTGCCGTCGTCCTCAAAGCCCCGGTCGAGGGACTCCCGGCCGATGCTGACCATCAGCGCGACGACGGCGGCCCGATCGGGCGTGGCGCTGCCTTTGGCCAGCTCGAACAGGAAGGGCAGGCTGGCTGCCGTGGGTGGGTAGACACTGCCCTGGTGGTGGACCGCGCTGTAGAAGCGGTCGAGGGCCTTGCGGCGTTCCTCGGCGTCCGGGGAGCGCAGCGCCGTGAGCAGCGCCGGTACCTCCTCGGCCGAGCCGTACGCGTGCTCCATCGACGCCCAGTCGATGTCATGAAGTCCGTCGAACATGATCAGAACCATGCCAGGCGGCACTGACAAGGCCCGCGTGCTCATGCCCGCCCACGGTAGAGCGTCTACACCAGGACGGCCGGCACGGCGTCCTCGGCCGTCCAGTCCCCCTCGAACAGGGCGGCGACCAGGCGTACGTGATGGTCGGGGAGCTGGTCGGCGCGGTGCCGGTGGCGGGCCTTGGCCAGCCAAGCGCCGAGTTTGACGGTGTCGCCGTCGACGCGGATGGTCTCCCGGGCGGCAGGGATGCGGCCCTCGCGGTGCAGGAAAAGCTCCAGTAGCTGGACGGTCTCCTCGAACGTTCGGCGAGTACGGCGGGCGGGAGCCAGCGGGTTCGCCTCGGGGGTGAGGTCGAGCGCGGTCATCAGTTGTTGCTGGCCGTAAGCGAGGGCCGACCAGGTGGTGAGCTGGTGCCCCAGCCAGGAGCCGATCTTCACGCCGGCGAGGACGGTGTCACGGGGGAGGGTGGCGGGGTCGGCGCCGGTGGCGAGGTGGGCGCGCAGGAGGTGGTATTTGCGGTGCCAGTCCGCTCCGTGCGGCAGGCGCCAGTCGGGGGCGAGTGCGGCGAGGGCCTCGGCGGCAGCGCGAACGCCTACGACTACTGCTACGGCGACCCGGTCAACTGTTACGACCTGGACGGCCGCATGGCCGGCGCGTTCGTCGTCGCCGCAGCGGGCCTCAGCCTCAGTGAGGTGCTGATCGTCGTGGGCGCGGCCTTCGTGATCGCCCTCGCCGCCTACGCGCTGTGGTACGGCGTAAGCGCGGCTGTCTACAAACTGCGTGTCGCCTTCAAGCACCGCAAGAAGGACGAGACCCACAAGACACAGAAGAACAGGAAGGGACACCGCGGGGGCAAGTCCAAGAACACCCGAGGCAAGCACGAGAAGGGCGACGCCCATGGCGGTCGTAAGAAGTTCGACAACCCGAACAAGCGTAAGCGCTGACGCGTAACGGCTCCGGCCGTTCGGTCCAGGGGCGTGTGCCAGGCTGGCACACGCCCCGGCGCACGTACGGACACGAGCCCGGAAAGCAAGACGAGAGGAAACCTTCATGTCCGAGGACAATGCTGCGGCCGATGCCGAACGGCAGTGGGCGGCGGGGAATCACGCTGCCGCGCTGGCTCTCTACCTGGAAGCATGGACCACCCGGGACGATGACGTCGCGGAGCAGATGCTGGATCTGGTGAAGGACTGGGGAGACACCGACGCCGCCCTCCAGGCGCTCTCCGCCGCCACGGCGGCAGGCAACTCCGTGGCGTATGAGCCGTGGGCCGATGTGCTGATCCAACTCGACCGGCCCGAGGAAGCGGTCTCGGTTCTCCAGGAGGCGCAGCGGAACGGCCGGGACGTGACCCTGTGGATCGCCGGGGTCCTGGCGGACGAGATCGAGGACCGGTCTCGCGCCGACGAGTACTACCGGCGGGCGCTGGCCGAGAACAACCCGCGCGCCTTGAACGACTACGGCGTCTTCCTGAGTGAGGACGGCGAACGGCTGGAGGAGGCCGCGGAGCTGCTACGTCGCGCGGTGGACCAGGGCGACACCCTGGCGGCCGGCAACCTCGGCCGAGTCCTGCTCGAACAGGACAAGGCCGCGGAGGCCGTCGAGTGGCTGCGGCAGGCACTAGAGGCCGGCGACCGCTCCGTCCTGGTCGAACTCGGCGCGGCCGAGAACGACATGGGGGACGCAGAATGGGCGGGACGTCACCTGCGGGAGGCTCTTGAGGAGGATCTGTCCGGTGCGCGTTTCGCCTACGCCGTTCATCTGGCCGACACCGGCGCCCTGCGGGAGGCGGTGACCTACTACGAGGCCGCCCTCGATCAGGATGAGGAGACGAACTCGTATCTGAATCTAGCGCTCCTCCACGAAGACCTCGAGCAGCCCGAGCAGGCCGACCGGCGCTACCGGGACGCCATCGAGCACGGGGACGAGGAAGCCTTTACGCACTACGCGCAGTTCCTTGCCGACCAGGACCGAGCCGAAGAGCTCGGTACGCTGGTGACCCGGGCGGCAGCACTCGAGCTCGCTCCAGAGCACCTGGCTGAATTGCGTCGCCTCGCCAGCAAGGACCGCCCCGGAGGCGTCTGACCGGGCACCCCCACGCCTGTCGCAAATGCTGCGGGAGGCGTTCGTAGTCGCGTACATTGCGGCGGGCGTCGTGATCCATCCCGGCGCCGGTTCGACAGGCCGGCGGTGGGCAGGACGACGAACCGGACGGGCGGGGGGGGGGCCCCCCCCAGGGGGGGGGGGGGCCGCCGCCCGGGGGGGGTGGTGTGGGCTCGGGGGGGGCCCCCAGGAGAACCCACAAAAAGACGGGGCGGGGGCCCCCCCCCCGGGCGGGGGGGGGGCCGCCCCCCCCCCCGGCCGGCGGGGCTCCCCCCCCCCGGGGGGGGGAAACCCACGGCCGTCCGGTTCTGCTTGGGGCACAGTCGTGCGCGATCCCTGGTAGACCCCAGTAAAGGCGTGCTCGGGCACCCGCCCGGTGGCCGGTCATCCAGCCGCCCGCCTTCTGGACCGTCAGGCCATGCCCCCTGACGCTGAGGACTCTCCCCTCCTGGACGTCGGCGTTCGCGTGGGCCGGCGTCGTGCCGGGCAGGACGACGGCGGCCGCGAGCATCACAGAGGCGGCGAAGGACCTGATCGTGTTTCCCACGCCCCGCTCAACGCCCCCCGGCCCGCTCGGGCAACCGGGGGCGTCGGCGGGATTCACCGGCCCCGGTCACCGAGCACGCGGCGACTGACAGCCGAGCTGGCGGCACCCGGTGTGCGCGCGGCGCCGGCCGCCTGGTCCTCGGAGACGGTGACCGGCTCGGCGGGCAGACGCCGCACAGGCAGCGGGGTGAACGTGGGCGTGGGCAGGGTGGCCGCGGCGGGGCCGGTGCCGAGGTGGCGGCGCGAGAGGTTCATCCCCGGATCATTGCTGTCCGGCAGCGCGCAGGCCAACCGCCGTCTCATCGAATGCAGTCGGCCGATCTGACGGATGGGCACTACGCCGCGTCATCACAGGCTCCGCATTAGACGGCCCCGCGTGCGCGCGGCCGACATCCGGACCGTGGCCAGGTCGGCGCTGAAAGCTCCACGCCAGGCCGTCCCACGTGACGCCCGCCCCCGCACCCAGTCACCCCGCCTCGCAGCCCAACGCCGCACCCGCCCGACTCCGGAAACAAAACCGAGGGTACCTCTCACGTGGTGGCCAGCGCGGGTTCGCGGTTCTCGGTGAATGTGCTGTGCCGGTAGAAGGAGTACGCCTTGCTCACTGCCTGGAGGAGGTTGGCAAGGGCGAGGGCCGCCCACAGGGCGGCGAGGCCGCCGGCTGCGGCTACCGGAGCGGCGACAGCGGCCAGGACTGCATAGCAGACGAAGGTCGACACGAAACTCGGTACGGTGCGCTTGAGACCGATGAGGCCGAAGCCGACGACTGCCTGCAGTGCGTCGGTGACGACCACGGCCAGTACCAGAGGCAGAAGGTCCGTGATCTGTAGCCGCACATCAACATCCCGGGTGAACAGCGGTACGACCCGTGAACTGAGGACGATCACCGTTGCCGCTGTGAACACCACGACGACCAGTGCCAGCCACGTTCCCGCTCGAACACCGCGCCGGACGCGCTCGCTGTCGAGCTTCGTCGCGTGGTCGGAGATCAGGGGGATGGTGGCCTGGCCAACCGCCACCGCGGCTGTGAAGAGGAGGTTGACCAGGCAGATGCCGACGCTGTGCACCGCAGCGCTGTCCGTCCCGATCCTCGCCGCCGCGAAGGTCAATACGCCCAGGACCGCGAACTTGACGAGTACCGTGCCGGCCAGCGGAACGCCCACGGTGGCCAGCGTCCAGATCTGCTTCACATGAGGCCAGCCCGGACACAGAGAGCGGCCGATGAGCACGGAGGAGCGGCGGATGGCCAGCTGGTTGACAAAGGCGCTGATCACGCTGGAGGCGAGCATGGCGATGCCTGCCCCGGTCAGGCCGTAACTGGGCAGCGGTCCGGGACCGCCCACGAGGAGGACGGACAGCGTGGTGGAGGCGGCGGTGCCGAGCAGCCCGGCCCGCATCACCGACGTTGAGTGGCCCAGCGCCACCAGGACGGACGTGGCTGACGAGCTCACCGCGATGGCGAGCACACTGCCGGCCAGGAGCAAAGGGAAGATCCCCAGCTGGGCGAGGGTGGTGTGGGCAACCCCGGCCGCTCGGCCGAGCAGAGGAACAGACGCGACCGCCGCCGCGGCGACGGCGCCGACGGTGATCGCGAGCCATGTGCCGCTGCGCACCACGGGCAGGAGAAGGTCAGGGTCCTCCTTGCTCGGCGTGACAAAGGGCATCACGCCACGCAGCGCGCCCGCCACCGTGGCGGTGGCGGGGCTGAACACGGCCATGGCGACGGCGAAGGCCGCGAGGGTGGCGGTGGCGTGGTTACCGAGCAGCGCGGTGTCGACCAGAGCGCCGGCTGAGGCGGCGATCATCGTCAGGTAGAGCGGGAGCGCTGCCGCCGCTATCCCGTACCACGTACCGCGTCCGGCTGGTCCGGGCCTGATGCTGATCACGGTTCGATCATCACATTGCGGGAGCCGACCGCTCAGCGGAAATGGCGAACTTGAAACTGTCAGCTCGGCCGGCAGGCTACGGATTCTTCGCCCAGCTGGTAGCGGGTTTGCGGCCGACGGTTGGGGCCCCCGTGACCGGCACAGAACGCGGGGCCTGAAGGGCCGCCGCCGTCGAAAGGTGGACCCGGCCCGGCTGATGTCCGCTCGTCGCGGTTCAGCCCCGGCGACAGCGGGCAATGAGCTGAGCGCCCTCAGCGGTGAGCAACCGCGGCATGAGCCGACGCAGCGCTGCCGCATGCTGCTGGACGCGCTTGAGCGTGGCTCGCCGGGTCGGGGCCGAGCCAGGAACGTCTTGAGCGGGACCGCATCCGCTCAAGACGTACAAGTCGTCCAGCCATACCCCCCTGGCCCGCACCCCGTCCGATGCGACCGGGGCGATCAGCGTCGTCACCTGGGGCTCGTGCCCGTCCAGGAACCAGACCTCCACGTCGAGACCGCTGCCGTGGAAGAGAAGCCCGCTGTCGGTCTGCTCCGGACCCCAGAAGCCCGCGTCGTCGACCAGGAACGCGAACTCAGCACCCGCCTCCGCCCGAAACACCTCGGAGAGACCCCTACGACATCCCATACCTCGATACTCCGAGACCACCAGCACAGGCAGAAGACCTCAACTCGGTCAACCTTCGCGCTCACCGCACCAGCGAGCCTCCTGCCGTCCGAAGCGCTGACGGGTACGGGAACCCGGCCACAGGCGATCAGCCGCTGGAGCGCCCGCCGTCAGGGCGCCCCAGCGCGGGGCCGAGCTTGGTCGCGATGTCGGTGAGGATCTGTACGTAGTCCTCGTGCCGGAAGGTGAACGGCAGCGCGAACGCCACCTCGTCCACCTCGCCGAACCCCGCGTGCGCGTGCAGCCGCTCGGCGATCTCCTCGCTGGTGCCCACCAGGTCCGGTGCGAACAGCAGCCGGGCCGGGCCCTGCGGTGAGGCCGTACGGGGTAGCCGGGCGGCGGCGAACTCGGCGTAGCGCGCCCGCTGTCCGGCCGTAGCGGAGTCGGTCGGGATCACCACCAGGCCCTGGGAGACCCGGGCCGCCGCCCCCTCGGGGTGCCGCGCTCGGAACTCCCGGATCTGGGCCGCCTGGATCGCCGCGAAGTCCAGCGGCGCGTCGGGGTCCTCGGCCTTGACCACACTGCTGGTGAGCAGGTTCATGCCCTGCTCACCGGCCCAGCGCGCCGAGGCCAGGCTGCCGCCGCCGTACCACATGCGCCGGGCGAGGCCGGGAGAATGCGGCTGGACGATATCGGAGTACTCCTCGAAGCCTTCGGCGCCCTTGAAGTCGGTGGCCGGCTCCCCCGCGACGAAGTCGAGAAGCCGCCGCACTCGCCCGTACCCGAAGTCCTCCGCCTCGGCGGAGGCCGGATAGAGCGCCTCCTTGACCTGGTCGTAGTGGATCGGCGGTCCGGCGCTGACCCCGGGGTTGAGGCGGCCGCCGGAGAGCACGTCCACCGTGGCCAGGTCCTCGGCGAGGCGCAGCGGGTTCTCCCAGCCCAGCGGGATCACCGCCGTGCCCAGTTCGATACGCCGGGTGCGCTGCGAGGCCGCCGCCAGCACGGCGACGGGCGACGAGATGCCGTGCTGGAGGTGCCGGTGCCGCACCCAGGCGCTGTCGAAGCCCAGTTGCTCGCCCAGCTCGATGATCTCCAGCGTGTCGGCGTGTCCCCGGGCGGGCTCCGCGGGATCGAAAAGTCCGATCGTCAAAAACCCCAGCTTGCGCAGCGGACGCGACATGGACGCCACGGCCTCCTCCACTCGGACGGCACTCGAAGCGCTCCGGCCGCACTTCGGCCGGGAACGAGCCCGATTCTCGCAGCCGAATGTGACAACCGTGTGATCGCAATGACGGCGCGCAGCCGTGGATCACGGTTCCGGGGGCCGCCGCCCGCGTACCCCGGTTCCCGACGCTGCCACACCGGTGGCATGAATGGCGTCAGCGGTGGCCCAGAAAAGCTGGGCACCTACTGTCTGCGGGCCTGGCGGGCCGAGCTGGGGTGAGTGTGCTTTGACCGCCGTGCCCTGCCCCAACCACCGGCGCAGCCGATCCCGCTTTCCGCCAGGGCGTAGACGACGGCACGCACGGAGCGCGCGGCGTCCTACGGCTCTGCGTGCAGACCACCATGCCGGCGAAGCAGGGTGCACTCGAAGCCGCACATCGCGTCATTCCGAAGAAACGCGAAACTCGAATTCGGGACGATCCCACGGCACGGCGGGCGGGTTCGCGCGTGCGGTCCCGGTCCGTACCGCGCCTACGCGGTGGTAGAAGTCTTCGGCGGGAAGGTGCGAGACGACCCTGACCCGGTCGAGCCCGGCGGCACGGGCCTCGGACCGCATGTGCGCGACGAGTAGCCGTCCGATACCCCGTCCTTGCACTTCGTCGGCGACGAATAGCAGGTCAAGCTCCGGTGGATCGAGGACCAGCGAGTAGAACCCGAGGACCCGGCCTCCGGGCTCGTCGGCGGCGACGGCCACAAAGACGCGGTGGGCCTCGATGTAATCAGGACCGACCCGGTAGCCCGCGACTGCGGCTGCGTACTTGCCCGCGTAGGCGCCTGAGCCACGCACGAGCCGCGTGAGCCGTTTGGCGTCCCGCGCGACGGCCCTCCGTATGGTGATCGGCTGACTGACCGGGGAAGGGCGTGAACTCATCGGGAAAGTATTTCGCACCGGGGAAGGTTTTTGTGCGGCGGGTCGACTGTCCGCGCAGGCGCTGCGGCATCAGCATGCGTAACGCCCTGTGGGTGTACTTGTTCGGTTCCCCCTGGGCCGAGAGCTTCCTCTGGCAGGTACGACGGGTCAGTCGGAGACGGTGTGCCAGGCGGTTTCGGCGTCCTGTGCGGTGAGGTGGACGGCGAAGACCTGGTCGAGGCCGACGATGCGCAGGATCCGGCTCAGGTGGGCGGGGACGGCGGCCAGGACGACGGTCGCGTTCGCGGCCAGGGCGTGGTTGCGGGCGGTGATCAGGACCGTGATGCCGGTGGAGTCGCAGAAGGCGAGGCCGCCGAGGTCGAGAACGAGCTGCTGGCCCGTACTCGGAGTCAGGCCGGCCAGCACGGCGCGCACTTCCGGCGCGGTGTGGTGGTCCAGTTCTCCGATGACTTCGAGGACCGGGCCGGCAGGGGTGGTGCGGGTGCGAAGGGTCAGGTGCTTGGTCACTGCTGCTCTTCACTGGGGGTTCGGGGTACGTGGACGGCCAGGACGGCGGTGTCGTCGTCTACGCCGGTGCCGAAGGTGTCGAGCAGGTCGCGGACTGAGCTGATGGTGTCCGAGGCAGTGGTGGGGGCGAGCTGGCGGCCGAAGTCGAGGAGGGCGTCGTCGCCGTAGCGCTCCTTGCCGCCCGGGACGGCGTGGGTGTGGGCTTCGGTGAGGCCATCGGTGTGCAGGAGCAGGGTGTCGCCGGGGGCGAGGTGGACGGTGGTGGTGGCGATGTGCGCGTCGGGCAGGACGCCGATGAGCTGTCCGCCGGGGGTGGGCAGGTAGTCGGCGGTGCCGTCGGCGCGCATCAGCAGGGCTGGGGGGTGGCCGCCGCTGGCCAGAGTGATCCGGAAGCCGCCCCGGAGAGGGTCGGGGGTGAGCAGGCCGAAGACGACGGTGCAAAAGCGGGGGTCGGTCCCCTGGTACTCGTGGTTGAGGACCGTGTTGAGGTTGGCGAGGACGGCGGCCGGGGCCGGGTCGTAGACGGCGGCGGCACGCAGGGTGTAGCGGGCCAGGGAGGTGACGGCCGCAGCGGCGGCGCCCTTGCCGCACACGTCGCCCAGGAACAGCCCCCAGGTGCCGTCGGCCAGCGGGAAGAGGTCGTAGAAGTCGCCGCCGACCTCGTCGACGGAGGCGATGTGGTAGTACGCGTCAACGTCCAGGCCGGGCACGTTCGCCAGCACGGGCGGCAGCAGGGTCTTTTGCAGGGTGGTGTTGAGGAGCTTGAGGCGGTCGCGCTCGAGGTCGGCTTCCCGGCGGGCGCGCAGCAGTTCCGTCTCGTAGGCGCGGCGGTCTCGGGCGTCGAAGACGGTGGTGCGGATCAGCAGCGCCTGTCCGTCGCTGCCGGTCTTGACCGTCGAGGTGACCATCACGGGCAGGCGGGAGCCATCAGCGGCCTTGAGTTCCAGGGCGATGCCGCTGATCTCGCGCTGCATCCGCAGCAGCGGGGCGAAGTGGGTCTCGTGGTAGAGCTTGCCGCCGACGGTCAGCAGATCGGAGAAGTGCCTGCGGCCCACCAGGTCGTCCCGCTCGTAGCCGAGCCAGTCCAGCAGCGTGGCGTTGATCTTGGCGATCCTGCCGTCCAGCAGCGTGGAGAGGTAGCCGCACGGGGCGCGCTCGTAGAGATCCTCGGCACTGTCTTCCAGCAGCGCGGAGAACCGGGCCTCCTCATCCAACGGTGCCCGGTCCCTGCTGCCCGCCGCGTCACCCGCCTCGCACATCACCGTGCCGCCCCCGCGAACGCCGCGATGGCCGCCACGGTCTCCTCGGGGGCGGCGAGCTGAGGGCAGTGCCCCGTCGCGTTCAGCGTGACCAGACGGCTTCCAGGTATGTGCGCCTGGACGAAGGCGCCCACCTCCGGCGGAGCGATCGCATCGCTGGAGCACTGGGCGACCAGGGTGGGCACCCGCACAGCCGCTAGATCGGCGCGGTTGTCGGACAGGAACGTCACCCGGGCGAAGACCCGTGCGATCTGCGGGTCCGTACGGCAGAAGCTGTTCGTCAGCTCCTCACCCAGCTCAGGCCGATCCGGGTTACCCATGATCACCGGCGCCATCGCGCCCGACCAGCCGAGATAGTTCGCGTCCAGCGACTCCAGCAGCTCATCGATGTCCGCAGCGCTGAAACCACCCCGATACCCGGTGGCCGGATCATCGACGAAGCAGGGAGAGGGGGCGAGCAGCACCAGCCCGGCGAACGCCTCCGGCTCGCGCGCGGCGGCCAGCACGCCCATCATCGCGCTCACCGAATGCCCCACGAACGTGACCGGCCCCAGCGCCAGCTCCCGGCACACCCCCAGCACGTCATCGACGTACCCGTCCAGCGACCCGTACCGCTCCCGGCTCCAGGCCGACATCTGCGAGCTGCCCGAGCCCACGTGATCGAAAAGGACGACGGTGAAGTCCCGCTCCAGCGCCGGCACCACCAGACGCCACATGTTCTGATCGCACCCGAACCCGTGCGCCAGCACGACCACCGGTGCACCGGGCCGCCCGGTCACCCTCACATGGTTCCTGCTCCGCACATCCATGCCCACCATCGTCGCAGACGGCTCCGGGGGTGATCGCGTCGCCATCCGGAGCCTGGCGCCGGGGTGGAGAGCGTTCGTTTCCCGCGGGAGTTCAGGTGCCCCGAACCGGTGAACAAACGCCGCCCGTTCTCGGGTTCTGGCACAAATCTTGGGGAGTCGTCACGGAGCGTTACCCCATTGTTCGACTGCGAGGGGAAGGGTTCACGTGAGACCGCGTACACCTTGGCGTCCGACGATCTAAACTGACGCCCCGTCATAATTAAACTGATCAGTTGTCCCGAGGTACCGAGGCCGGCCACCACCGTACTGGCGGATCAGAGATCAACGATGGTGGGACGGGGGCCGGGACAGCGTCACACGGTGAAGACGCGTTCGACTTGGTCGCGCTGCGTGTGCAGGTCCCAGTAGAGGGGGGCCATCTCCTCGGCCGAGGCCGCCGGTACTCCGGGCGGGCCGTCCGTGCCGATCCACACGCCGATGGCGACGTGCGCGGCCTGGACGCCGGTGTCGGCCAGTTCCTTGTGCAGGCTGAGTACCCAGTTACGCAGCGCGGCCTGGGCGGCGTTGAGGTTGCCGAGCATCGGAGTGGGGTCGACCGCGCCGGCGCCGTTGGTGTAGAGCAGGGTGCCGGCGCCGGCCTCGCGCATCACGGGCAGCACGGCCCGCGTGGCGGCAATGGCCCCGTAGAGCAGGATGTCCATCGCCCACTGCACATCGGACGGGTTGGTCTCGGACGGAGTGGTGAGCGGCGTGGATTCGAGACTCCCGCCTGGGGAGTACTCCAGGACGTCGATGCCGCCGAAGCGGGTGGCGGCGTCCTTGAGCGCCTGGGTGAGTGCGTCATGGTCGAGTACGTCCGCGGGGAACGCGGCGGCGGTGATGCCTTCGGCGTCGAGCCGGCCGGCCAGGTCGTTGAGCTTGTCGCGGTTGCGGGCGATGAGAGCGACGTCGAAGCCGTGGGAGCCGAAGGTACGGGCGATGGCCAGGCCCATACCGGGGCCGGCTCCGACGATGGCGATGCTGGGCACAGTGAATTCCTTTGCTGGGAAGTCCTTGGGAAAGGGGGGTGGGCCGGGGCGGGGCACATGCCGTTGCCGGTGCCCTCACCGTCCGTAGGCGTCGACGAAATGGTTGTCGTGGGCTTCGTGAAGCCGGTTCAGGTCACGCTCGTTCACAGTGGCGAGCTGTGCGAAGTACTCCTCCCGCGGTACACCTGGTGAGAGTGCCATCAGGAGGGTGGCAGGTTCGGCGCGCTCCTTCCGGAGGGCGTGGACGTCGCCCACCGCGGCATGTGCGGTGTCGCCGGGCAGCAGTGTGCGCCAGGCATGCCCATCGAAATAGTCGACTTCACCTTCTTCAACGATGAAGGTCTCGCTGAAGGTCGTGTGAAAGTGCGGGGCAGGTCCCCGGCTGGAGGGCGACATGTGCCACCGGTAGATGCTCACGATTCCGCTGGTCTCCGCCGGACCCGCGAGGACTTCGATGGTCGATCCGCTGGCGCCCAGCCGGATCGTTCGCGTCTGTTGGGCTCGCTCGGGCTCCTTGCAACACCGGGCGATCGACTTGGTGTCGGTCATGACCCGAGTCTCGGTGCCTCACCGTTCTACTCGCGCTCACTTCGGCGGTGGCCTAACAATGGTGCAGTGATCCGCTACCGATTGGGCGTTGGTGCTGCGAGCGTGCGGTGGGCGATGTCGCCGATGCACGAAGTGGTCAGTCTTGCCAGGCTGTTGACCGAACCGCAGCGTCACCCGATGTTCCACCCGTGGCTTCGCCGTCGCCGCCACCGTCCCTCGCTCCCGGACCTGAGGGCGCTCACGGTCTTCATGGCCGATGGCGCGTACCGACCCGACTTCCTTGACCCGTCGCCGATGTCCAGTGAGCCAACGTTCGAGGAAGGCGTGGATGCCCTCCTCGCCGCGCCGGCGGACCAGACGTACGCCGAGCTGGTCGACGCTACGAGGGGACGCGGGGCAGAAATAGGCCGCCGATTGCTCGATGACCCCGACCGAGCCAGGTCCGAGGCCGCCGATGCGCTGCGCCGCCTCTGGAAGGCAGTTGTCGAACCGGAATGGCCATCCATGCGGCAGGCGTTGCGTGCCGAGATGCTGGACCGGGCCCTCCAGGTCAACCGCGAGGGGTTGCGCGCAGTCCTTCCGCGCCTGCACCCTTCCGCTGCGTGCGAGGGCGACACCATCACCGTCGAAAAGACCGTCGACATCGACGTCGACTGCCCTGAGGGACTCATTCTCGTTCCGTCGCTGTTCATCACCGACCGGATCCAGTGCACCACCTCGGACCACTGGACACCGGCGATCTATTACCCGGCATCCGGGCGGTACCTATGGGCGGCACCTCCCACTCCGAGGTCGCTTGACCGGCTTCTGGGGATGACCCGATCGAGGATCCTGGCCGCGCTCGCCACTCCGCTGCAGACGACCGTTGTGGCCAGGCTGGTGAGCGTCACTCCCCCGACGGCCAGCGAACACCTGGCAATCCTGCGAGACGCCGGGTTGATCGACAGCAGCCGGGCCGGTCGCACGGCCACGCACGAGCTCACCGAGGCTGGACGCGCTCTCCTTGACGCGGCCTCGCCAAGTCATGACAGGTCGGGAAGCTCCTGATAGGCAGTCAAGCGGGGCGCCTACCGCAACCAACCCTGCGGGCGGCCCGCACGACGCCGTCGCCGACCACAAGCCGCTGCCCTCGAAGCCCGAACAGATGACCTCAGCCGTCCCCGCCGACCCCTGATGATCTTCACCGAAATCCGCTGTACGGGCGTTCCCCGCACCCGGAACTCCGGCGCGACGCCTGGACTCTCGCAAACGGTCCTTTGCGCGAGCAAGATCAATCACGGGCCGCCGGACGCCCGCCGACCCCGTATTCGTTCGCAGAACCTGTTCTCACTCAAAAGCGGGACTGACCCTCTTCTGATACTTGCATTGGGCGAAAATCCGGGCCCATGACGGGCCCTCAGCTGCCATCCCCCGCGGATCGGTCGGACGCGGACGACGTCGAACAGCACGCCTGTCCGAAGTGCGACGCACAGCACGGCTCGCCGTGCCGCTCGTGCGGCGGGGCGGTAGCCTCTGCCTACCACACCCGCTGCTTCACCATGGTGCACCGGCTGAAGAAGGCACTGCGGGTGCCAACCGCCGGCCGAGATCCGGGGCGACCGTGGCGGCCGGGCACCCCGCTGCCGACGCCGATCGACCCGGACCTGCCGAGCGCGGACATCCGCATCGGCTACGCGAGGTGCTCGACGCTCGGGCAGGAACTCGACTCCCAGCTCGATGCGCTCAGCAAGCACGGCATCCCGAGGCAAACGATCTTCGGTGAGAAGATCAGCACCCCGGTGGGGGCCCGACCGAAGTTCGAGCAGGCGCTGCCGACCGCGCGGGAGGCCACCGTGAACGAGATGAAGCGGCTCGGCCGTGACGCCGCCGAACTCGCCCTCGCCGAACACGCCAAACGCGAGGCGCACTCCGCGGCCGTCGAACAGGCCCAGGGGACCCCCATCGCGTCGACGCCCTCCTGCGCCTCGCAGCCGCACGTACAAGACCCCGCTCGGGCCGGCCCGAAGGCACCGTCGACCCGAGCACGATCCGATCATGGGCCATGGCAGGGCTCCTGCCGTGAGATGGGAGAGCGTGGAGTGGCAGGATGGAACTCCATGAAGATCGCAGCAGGTCAGTTCACCTGTGTTCCGGCTGATGTGGCCGCCAACGTCCGGCAGATGACCGTCCTCGCAGGCCAGGCCGGCGCTCATGGTGCAGAGCTCGTGGTGTTTCCCGAGCTGGCCCTGACCGGGTACGAGCTTGAGACCGTACTCGCTGATCCCGGTCTGTGGGTGACGCCGGAAGATCCGCGCCTGGATGCCATCCGCGAGAGCGGGACCGCCACTGTCGTCAATTGTGTTGCGGCCACCGGAGGACCCCTGCCTGCGATCGAGACGCTGGTGTTCGGGGCTGACGGTGCGCTGCTCACCACTTACCGGAAGCAGCACCTCTTCGAGCATGAGGAGGCGGTTTTCACCGCTGGGCAGCACGACGGTCGATTCGAGTTCGGGGGAGTCCGCTTCGCGCTCGCCACGTGCTACGACAATCACTTTCCCGACCTGGCCGCGCGTGGGTCTGCCGACGGGTGCCAGGTGCACCTGGCCAGCTCGCTGTACGGCACCGGCGGCGGAGTTGCGGAGCTCGCCGTGATCTACCCCGGCATCGCCGAAACCTTGAACATGCACGTCGTACTGGCGAACCATGTCGGACCGGCCGGGCCGTGGACCGGCTGCGGCCGTTCCTCCGTGTGGGCCCCGGGCGGCGACCTTCTGACGGAGGCCGACACGCAGACGGCGATGCTCGTCGTGGCCGACGTCGGATGAGCTTCGATCGGCTCATGCTCGGGACCGGATGAGGAGCGCCGCAGCGGCGACGGTGACCAGGTGAAACGTATCCGCGCCAGCATGGAGGTTCAGACACCTATTCGACGCATCCACCAGGGGAGGTCTTGGGGCGCGAAGGGGTTGTTGAGCGTGCGGTGAAGCACACGTTCGTCTGCGTGACCGGTCAGTGCGCTCAGCTCGCGTCGCGCCTTGGACCTCAGAGCATGGAGGGTGAGCTCCAGCAGCGTGCGGACGTGATACTCGCCTTTGCAGAGGTCTGTGTCATCGCGTTCGTAGAACAGCTCGTGGCCTCCGCGTGGCTGGTGGATAGACGTGTTCCAGCGGCGGAACGAGTGTGCGACTTCGCCTGCGGGGAGGCCGTGGCTTCGTTCGAAGTCGGCGATCTGCCTGTTCGCCGAGGCGGACAATCCGCGGATCACGGGTGTCCGCCGATGTTGCGTTGCAGTTCAGGAGCGCTCTCTGCCTAGTTGATCAAGCCTCGGTGCTCCGACTCGTGAGAGCGCGAGGCTCAACGTGTGCGCCCCGTCGTTCCAAGACTCCGCACCGCACTGATTGCCTCAGGTGACACGGAAGACCGGCCAGCCGATCTCGGTGCGCCACGCAGCGGGATCGCTCGTGTCACGGGGGCCGACCACGTAGACCTCCCGCACCGGCCCGGCCACCGACATCGCGTTCTCCACCACCCAGGTCCCGAGTTCGCCGTACGTGACCTCGATGCCGTCGTGCTCGCCGACATGGGTGGTGACCGCAAGTTCCGCGGCCGGCAGACTCACGGGGTGCACGCGTCCGGTGCGAGGTGGCGCAGCTGACGGCAGGTAGACGAGCGCGTGACCGCGCTCCTGCTCGAAGAGGGCGTTGTCGTAGCTGCCGCCCGGCGGTCCGGTCACGTCGGCGCCGACGGCCGCCTCCAATTCGGCCATCGCGCCTGCGTACCAGGTCTCGATGTCGCGATGCCCGACTACGGCCTCCACCGCCGCGACCGTCCGTGCGGGCTCCGCACGTAGCTCGACGTCGATGGGCGCGGGGTCGGGCCGCAGCAGGCGGCGCAGCGACACGACTGCGGCCCGGGTGCGGTCGAGCGCGTCCTCGAGGCGTTGCAGGTGCTCCGCGACCAGCGCCGCCCGGACACCAGGGTCGGGGGTCCGCAGGATCTGCTGCACATCGCTCAGGGGGACGTCGAGCTCGCGGAGCCGGTGGATGACCTGCGCGGTCGGGATTTGATCGACGCGGTAGTAGCGGTAACCGGTGGTCTCGTCCACCACGGCCGGCTCCAGCAGGGCCGCCTCGTGATACCGGCGCAGGGTCCGCACGCTCAAGTGGGTCAGCCGCGAGAACTCGCCAATGGTCAGCATCCCCTCATTCTGAACGTTCCCCCTGGGGGAGAGTCCACGGCTTGACCCTCCCACCCCGCGAGGTCACACGGTGGGCTCATGACACAGCACACCGATCTTCCGTCCGATCTGCTCCCGACCACCCTGCGCCAGTTCTTGGGCGCACACATCGTCCGCGACGCCGACACCGCCTCGTCGTTCCTCGCCGAGGGTGCGGTGATCGTCGACCAGGACGAGACCTTCCGCGGCCGGGAGGAGACCTACGCGTTCCTGCGGGACGCCGGGTCCGAGTTCGAATACACGACCGAGCAGATCGGCGCTCACCGCGTCGACGACACCCATTGGGTGGTGACCGTGCGCCTCGAAGGCACCTTCCCGGGAGGCGTCGCCGAACTCGACTACCGGTTCGCGCTGCGGGACGACCTCATCGCCGAACTCGTCATCGCCAACCATCCGGCCTGACCGAACCCGCACCACCTCGAACTTCAGTGGAGAGAACAATGTCTAGTTCATATCGCGATCACCTCAACGGTCGCCGGGCGCTGGTCACGGGCGGTTCGAAGGGCTCGGGCAAGGCCGTCGTAGAGAGACTGCGAGAGATGGGTGCCGACGTGTGGACCACGGCACGCACCATGCCCGGCGGCTACGAGCGCCCCGACCGGTTCATCGAGGCGGACACTTCCACGGTGGGTGGTGTAGAGGTTGTAGTGTCCAAGATCTCTGAGGGAGGTGCGCTGGACATCCTGGTGCACGTTGTCGGAGGATCGTCGACCCCGCCTGGCGGATTCGCTGCAGCGACTGAGGAGCACTGGCTGGCGGAGCTCAACCTGAACTTCTTGGGAGCTGTCCGACTGGATCGAGCACTGCTGCCGGCGATGGTGGAGGCGGGATCAGGAGTAGTTGTCCACGTCACGTCGATTCAGCGTCAGATGCCGTTGCACGACGCGACGTTGCCGTACGCGTCAGCCAAGGGTGCCCTACGTACGTACAGCAAGGGTCTCGCGAACGAACTGGCCCCACGAGGCGTGCGAGTAAACGCCGTCAGTCCCGGGGGGATTCAGACCGGAGCGTATGCGGGCTTCATCGACCAGCTCGCCAAGGGCAACGGACTGACCCGCGAAGAGGCGGAGCAGAGCCTGATGGATTCCCTCGGAGGGATTCCAATCGGAAGGTTCGCAACGACGGAAGAGGTCGCGGACCTGGTCGGCTTCCTCGTCTCGGACCGAGCCTCATCCATCGTGGGCGCCGAGTACGTCATCGACGGCGGCACTGTTCCAACCGTCTGAGCCAGGCACCGATAACGAGTCGCAACCGCGCGAGAGTTCTTGAGCCGGTTGGCCGGCGCCGAGCCTTTCAGCGACGAACTCTCGACGGTCGGAGGCCTCAACAGGCTCCGAGCAAACGGAAGCTGAGCAACTGCCGATGCAGCAAGCGCAACGGCGGGCCGGTGGAGGCGACTCCGCATGACCCGGCAGTGCCGGAACCGGCCGAAGTCGAGCTCCGCTTCGGTGACGGGCAACGGCAGACGCCGCACCTCGGCCGCGACGACGACACGTGGTGGCTGCGACTCGGAAACGGTGCCCCGGAGGCGCCACGAGCCACCAGAGCCACGGTCACGCCGAGGGCCGCGGCTCTGCGCTCGCCAGATGGGTGTGGCGGGGTGTCGGCTCAGCCGATGACGTTCAGCAGCGCCTCTTCGACGTGGTCGGCAGGGGGGCGTGGTGACTCCACCTGCCTGGCCAGGCATGAACCGGAGGGCCAGCGTGCGCGCACGGGTACCACCGGCAGGGTGGACCATCGTGCTCAGGCCGTCGGCCACTCCGGTCGGTCACGGCAGGACGCTCAGCTTCTCGGCGACGAGTTCGGAGCGGGTCAGCTCCAGTAGGCGGCCCATCCAGTTCCGTCCTTCGGACCCCTGCTGCCCCCAGAAGGTCGATCCGACTTCGGTGTAGATCAGTCGGGTGGCGCCTGTCGCCATCAGCGTCTCGGCGAATTCGGGGTGCTGCTGGAACTTCGCCCGCAGCAGGCGCGTCATGACGGCGACTCGCACTTGGGGCCAGTCGTCGCGCAGGGCGGAAGCCTCAGCGAGCTTCTGGGCGTCGTACGGCGTTTCCGCCCCGAGGATCTCGGCCTGTCGGTGTTCGTCGGCGACCGCCAGCGCCCAGTAGGCGTGCGCGATGGTGGGGCAGGTCAGGCCGCCCACGACGATCGGAGCGGGGAACTCGTTGCGCAGCACGTGGGTGCCGGGGTTCTCGGGCCAGCCGCGGGGGAAGACCACTTGGCTGAGATGGACGCTGCTCCCGACCGGCTCGGTCGGGCCGTCGGCAGGTGTCTTCGTGTCGTACTGCTTCCGCAGTCGCTCGCGCTCCGCGAAGTACTCCATGGCGGAGGCGTGCATCTCCTTGGTGACGTCGACGGTGTCTCCGTCCCACAGCTCGATCGGGCTGCCTGGTCCCGTCACGATCACCCGGAGGGGGAAGTCCTTGCGGTCCATGTCGCCGAGGGCGTATCTGCGCAGGTGTTCCGGGATGGCTTCGTAGGCTTCTCGAACGGCGGCCCGGTTGGCCTCGGTCGGCTGCTGCCGGAAGACGTCGACGGCGGCGAGACAGCGGCGGGTCGAGTCCGGGCGACCGTTGAGGTTGTCGATGTCGTCACGGACCTCGCCGAGCAGCATCTGGGGGGTCAGCCAGGTCTTCGGTTCGGTGAACGTCCACGAGGCGAGGTGGTGGGCCGATGCCGGAGCGCCCTCGGGCAGGTCGGTGGCGACCCATCCGGAGGCGAGCTTGCCGGCGAAGCCCTCCAGGGTTTCCAGACCCCAACAGTCGACCATTCCGTCGGCGTAGATCAGCAGGTCGGTGAGGAAGTAGGTGCCGCCGTTGCAGATGAAGGCGTGCCGCCAGGTGCCCTCGATACGCTCGCCGTCCACGTTCCGCCACGTCCGCTTTCGTATCGCCATGCGCTGCAGGGTAGCCGTTCGCACCCTCGCAAGATCGGGATATTCCAGCCGGGATCGTCACGACGCCGGCGCGGCGCGTGGGGTGACGCCGGCCGCAGTCGTTCCAGGGCCGCCACAGCCGGCGTCGGGCGCGGTGGCGTCACAGGGCTCCGGCGTCCCGGGCCGTCCAGACGCTCGGGTAGATGGGCCGGAAGCCGAGTTCCCGACGGATTCGCTGGTTGGACGTGATCCCGAGCCACGGGTCGGGGTCTGTGAGCCCGTGGAGCCCCGGGGGCACCTCGACGCCGTTGAGCTGATAGAGCTCGACCGTCGTGACGGGGGCGTCGTCGGCGATGTTGTAGATCCGGCCGGCGATGCCCGGCGCGTACAGCAGGCGCATCAGGCCTTGGGCGACGTCCGCGTGGTGGGCCATCTGCAGGCGCTGGTGCGGCGCCCACCGGTGCGCCCAGTGCAGGACGTCGGCGAGGTGCGGGTCGCCCTCGCCGTAGACGAAGGGGAGCCGTCCGACGCGTACGTCCAGACCCTTGAGCGCCAGCAGCTCGCGCTCGGCCTCGGCCTTGGACTCGGGATAGGCGCCCCACATCGCGCCACCCGGCCGGCTCTCGTCCTCCTCGGTCAGCGGACGGCCACGTCCGACGCCGTACACGTTGTTGGTGCTGACCTGCACGAACCGCTCCACACCCACGGCCTGCGCGGCGCGGCCCAGGGCCACCGCGGCGTCCCGGTTGACGGCCCATGCCTCCTCGTCCGGCACCCCGCGGAAGGAGGCGGCGACGTTCACGACGGCGTCCACGCCGGCGAGCGCCTTGCCGAGTGTCTCCTCCTCCCGCATGTCCCCTACGGCGACCTGGGCGCCCAGCTCCGCGAAGCGGTCGCCGCGGGCGGCGTCCCGTACCAGGACGCGGACCTGCTCGCCCGGCTGCCGCTGGGCCAGCAGCCTCGGCACGAAGCGGCGCCCGACCTGTCCCGTCGTACCGGTCACCAAAGTCAGCATGGTGTGCTCCTCACGCACGGTGTCCTCTGTCGTCGACGACCAGCCTCGACGGACGCGGAACCGGGCGGGAGAGACTTCCTCATCCGGGGACCGGGAGTCCCTGGATAAGCCGGGCGGCCTCGCGCACCCTGGAGAGGTGAACCGAGTCGAACTCGCCGACTTCCTGCGCCGCGCCCGCGCCCGCCTGGGACCCTCCGACGTGGGCCTCGCGGCCGGCGCCCGCCGTCGTACGCCGGGGCTGCGCCGCGAGGAGGTGGCCCAGCTGGCCGGCATGTCCGTGGACTACTACACGCGGCTGGAACAGTCCCGGGGCCCGCGTCCGTCCCGTCAGATGCTCGCCGCGCTGGCCCGCGCCCTGCGCCTGACGGAGGACGAACGCGACCATCTCTTCCATCTCACCGGTGAACAGCCGCCGCGCCGGGAGGAGACCAGCACGCACGTGCGCCCGGGTCTGCTCCTGGTCCTGGACCGGCTGCACGACACCCCGGCGATGGTGGTGACCGACTGCGGCGAGGTTCTGGCCCAGAACGCGCTGTCGCGGGCGCTGAGCGGGGACGTCCTGGCCCGGCCGCCCCGAGGGCGGAACATGATCCGCCGCTTCTTCCTGGACCCGGGCGTCCAGGAGCTCTTCCCGCCCGAGGACCGCCCGGAGCGCGCCCGCGAGCAGGTGGCCGGCCTGCGTGCGGTGGCCTCGGCCCGCCCCACGGACCCCGAACCCGCCGCTCTCGTCGCCGAACTACGCTCCAGGAGCGAGGAGTTCGCCCGCCTGTGGGACGAACACGAAGTCGCCGTGCGCCGCGCCTCCACGAAACGCTTCCGGCACCCCGCGATCGGCATCCTCGAGCTCGACTGCGAGATCCTCGTCAACTCCGACCACAACCAGCAGCTCGTCCTCCACACGGCCCGCCCGGGCACGGAGTCCTACGAGCGCCTGCGGTTGCTGCGGGTGGTGGGGTTGCAGGACCTGACGCCGACGGGCTCCTGACCCCGAGCGAGCCGTCCGGGTGCCCGGCGTGCCCGCCGTACATCACGTTTCCGGGGTGAGGAACTCGCGGGCGCCGCGGAGCCTGGTCCGAAGCCGGTCCTGGGTGGCGCGGCAGTCGAGGCGTACGTCGAGGGCACCGGGAAACGCGCTGCCGGCCCGCAGACCAGCGGGAAGCCGGGAGGCGCCGAGCCCATCGCGCCGGGCGATGAGGGTACCGAGTTCGTGACGGCTCACGGCATCGGTTCCTGCCAGGTGGTGGATGCCGGACAGGTCGCTCGACGCGAGTTCCAGCAGAGCGGCGGCCAGGTCGGCGACGTGCACGGGGCAGCGGATGTCGTCGGTGAACAGGACACCGGTACGGGTGCCGGCCGCGAGGTCGTGCACCGCGCGTACGTGTTCCGATCGCCGGTCGCCGATGATCAAGGATGTTCGGGCGACGACGGCTCCCGGGTGTACGAGGCGCACGCCGGTCTCCGCCGCGGCCTTCGCGGCGCCGTAGGGCGTGAGCGGGTCGGGGAGGCGGGATTCGTCATAGTGGACGCGGGCGCCGGAGAACACGGCGTCGCTGGATACATGGACCAGGCGGATGCCCCGCTTCACCGCGGTCATCGCGAGGCGGACCGGTCCCTCGGCCGTGACCGTCCAATCGGGTCCGCCGCTCGTCGCGTTGACGACCACACGGGGCCCCACCTCGGCCATGACGGCCTCGATGCGGTCGACGTCGCGCAGGTCGAGGGCGTGCCAGGCGACCTCCGGAGTGCCACCGGGCCGGGTGGCAGAGGTCGCCGCCGTCGTATGGCCCGCCGCTGCCGCCTGGCGGACCAGCTCGGTACCCAGGAAGCCGCTGCCGCCGATGATCAGGATGGTCATGAGTCGACACAGTAGAGGCCGTCCCGCTCACGGTGAGACTGGCTCCGACTCCGCCGGGACGGGTCGAGAGCACCCGCAGGACCGACCCACCCGCCACCCCGCACACCGGCCGAGCAGGCCCCGCAGGCGCGAGTGGACAGGCGGCACGGAAGTGGCCGGGGCGGCCGGGAACGACGGAGGCGGCAGTCTCCGGTCGCCGCTCCCCCGCCTGCACGTGTGCCGGAGTTCGACGGGGCCGCTTCGCCGTGTGCCGAAGGCCTGGCGGCTCACCCTTCCCGCACGACCGCCTTGCGCTCCTCCTCGGTCAACGGAGCAGCCGCCAGGAAAGGCCGCCTGGGACCGAACAGCATCGGGAGCAGCATGCCCGGCGAGAACAGCCGTGTCGCCGGACGGGACAGGCTCATCACGTCCAGCAGCGCGGCCAGGGCGCGCGGATTGCGGGCGCCGGTCGCCACCGCGCGGTCCACGAAGGCCGCCAGGGCGCGCTCCACGCGGGTCGGAGGGCGGTCGGTCGCGCCCGGGTAGAAGATGTCCTGGCCGATGGCCAGATCCCAGGCCGCGGCGACCGGGCGGGTCAGCAGCTGCTGCAGGCGCCGGGCACTGCCCGGCCGGAGCAGGCCCCTCGTGGCCGCGTACTCGCGCAGCGCGACCGCGCTCTGGGCGGCCACCGTGATGCCGTGGCCGTAGACGGGGTTGTAGCCCGCGATCGCGTCGCCGATGACCGTGAAGCCGTCCGGCCAGCGGCCGAGCTTCTCGAAGTAGCGGCGGCGGTTGGCGGTGCTGCGGGTGGTGGCGACGTCGGTGAGCGGTTCGGCGTCGCGTATCAGCTCGCCGATGACCGGGTCGCCCAGGCCGAGTGCGAACGCGGTGAACGCCTCGGGGTCGTCGGTGGGTTCGCCGCCGCGCGTGCCGGAGAGGGTGACGATCCAGCGGCCGTCCTCGACGGGCAGGATGATGCCTCCCCGGCCGGGAGCCGTGGCCGGGTTCGCCTGGACGTTGACCAGGGGGAAGTCGGGGGCGGGGGCCCTGAAGACGCGGGTGGCGTAGGCGACGCCGGCGTCCACCTGGCGTTCGGGCACCGCGGGCAGACCGAGCTGTTCCAGCCAGTGCGGGGCGCGGGAGCCGCGGCCGGAGGCGTCCAGGACGAGGTCGGCGGCGAGGTGCTCCTCGGTGTCACCGTCCGGGGGGCGCAGGTACACGCCGGTGACTCGGGTGGCGTCTCCCGCGAGGCGGGCGGCGACGGTGTTCTGGCGCAGGGTGATGCGGGGGTCGGCGAGGACGCGTTCGCGGGTGGCGGCGTCCAGCAGGTCGCGGGAGCAGACCAGGTTGCGGTGCGGGGTGGAGGTGAAGCGGCGGAACCAGATCTCGTTGGGGGCCCGCGAGACCATGTCGCCCATGATGTGAGCGAGACGGGCGCCACGGGCGACGAGTTCGTCGGTCAGGCCCGGCAGCAGCGTGTCCAGCGCGGTCACGCCGCCCGTCCACACCAGATGGGCGTGGCGGGCCTGGGGCACACCCCGGCGCGGCTCGGGACCGGCGGGGAGGGTGTCGCGCTCGATCAGGGTCACGTCGGCGTGGCCGGCCAGGGCGGCGGCGGCCAGCAGGCCGCTCATGCCGGCGCCGATCACGACGGCGGTGGGGCGGGGGGCGTCAGGCATGCGCTCGCGTTTCTTGTGGGGCCATCCGCTCGCGGATGGGATCGAGGGTCCGCGGCCGGTGCAGCACGCGGGAGACGGCTTCGATGTCGCCCTCTTCGGCACCCAGGCGCGGCAGCGCCCCGGCTCCCGGGGCGACGGCCTGCCGCTGACCGGCACGCCACGCGGTGAGGGCCGCGTCGACGGTGATCGCGCCCGCGATGCCACGGGCCGTACGCTCGGGGTGGCCGATGGCGCGGGCCGTGTCATGAGCGCGCTGCCACAGGCCGGCGTCCAGGACCGGTGCCAGGCGCAGCAGGCCGTCGTGGATGCGCTGCCTGCGTTGCAGGAGCCGCAGGTCCAGCGGGGCCAGGACCCCGACACGGGCGCGGGCGGTGGACGGCCCGACCTCCCGCAGGGCCCGCTCCAGGGAGCGCAGGCGGCTGAAACCCGCCCTGTCGCGCGCCCACTTCTGCAGGCGGGGTCCGGCCTGGGGAAGGATGAAGCCGACGGCGACCAGGCTGGCGTCGAGGATCGCGAACGGCGGTGCCAGTCGGGTCGAGAGCCAGTCCAGGTCGTTGCCCGTCCAACGGGCGCCGACGGCACAGTACTTGGCGACGTCGAAAACGAGTCCGAAGGCGTACCCCGCCTGGAGGAACACCAGTCCCGTCCGCAGCCACGCCCCCCGCACCTGGGAGATCCAGGTCCAGATCAGGTAGGCGGCGACGAGCGCGGAGACAGTGTGCGCGGTCAGGTACAGCAGGATGTGCTCACGCATCCACGGTTCGGTGGCGTAGTAGGTGTCCAGGTCGTAGATCCGCTCGTCGGGCACGTCGGCCAGGAGGAAGGTGGCCCACAGCGCGGCGATGACAGCGGCGTACAACGCCCAGATGCGGCGGATGATCCGGGAGCGCCGGCGCGAGGGCTTCTCCCGCCATGTGACCACCATCGCGAGACACGAGCCGCAGAACGCCGTGAGCAGCGAGTACACCCACACGGCAGCCAGGTTGGGCACCCCGGTCACGGTGTTCACGCGATGGATGACGGCCGGTGGGACGGACACGAAGACGGCGGCGGCCAGGAGCAGCAGCAGCGTCGTCGCCCGCACGTCGGAGTCCTGCCACGCCCGCAGGAACGTCGGCGCCTTCAGCGCCAGGGCCAGCACCAGGAGGACGGCGGGCAGCAGGTACGGGATGTGCGGACTCACCGGGCGGTCCCGCCGTCCCTGTTGAGGAGGGAGAGCTGGATGCGGCCTTCCAGGGTCTCCGGGTCCACCGGGCCCCGGGCGTGGCGGCCGGGAATCCATCTGAGCGCCTCCCGTCCGAAGAGCAGACCGAAGGTCTCGGCGTCCTGCTCTTCGCGGTCGGCCGACCCGGCCCGCGCCGCGACGGACAGGACGGTACGGCGGGAGATCTCCTCCCCGGCGAGGATCTCGCAGACCGCCCGCCGGACGACGTCCACCTCGGGCTCGGGGTCCAGTGCGCGGGCGGCGGCCGCGGACAGGCCCGGAACGTGGTGGCCGCAGCCGCCCTGCTCCTCGTGCCACAGCTCATGGCCCAGGATCACCAGCTGCGATTCGGGCGGGGTGCGTTCCTCCACCACGATCAGGGAGCGGTCGCCGCAGTCCAGTCGCATCCCCGACACGGCGAGGTCCTCGGGAAAGGCACGGAACACCAACTCGACCGGTGAGTTCCGGTGTTCACTCATCGCCTGGCAGAACGCCCGCATCACCGTGCGGGGTTCGGCCGGTGGCTGGAGCGTCCGGGAGACGGTCCTCTCCAACCTGGCCAGCAGCCCCTTCATGGCCCGGCTCACCGCTCACCTTCCTCGTCGGTCGTCACGGAGTGGAAGACGCCTTCGAGGAGCCGTTCCAACTGGCGGCGGGACAGCGAACCGTGCGTCCGCAGGGCCGTGGACCGGACGCCGTACTGATCCATCAGCGCCTGCAGGGGGTCGTCCTCGAACCTGGCGATGATCTTTCGCAGAACCTGGTTGAGGGCGTCGTCGGCCGGGAGGGTGAAGAACGCCTCGCCCTCGACGTCGAAGAACCCCACCAGCTCGTGCAGCAGCTCGACGTTGGGCACCTTCTTGCCGTCGCACACCTGTCGCGCCCACATCGGCGAGACCCCGAACCTGGCGTGCAGCTCGGCCGCCAGATCGGCCATGCGCCGGTTCGACGAGGCCAGGCGTGCTGCCGCGAGGGCGCTGATCCGGGCTCGCACCCGGTCGTTGACGGTGTCCCCGGGGGGCGCCTCCCCCGCGAGGAGGGCGCGAACCGTGTCCTGCGGCAGGGCCGTACGGGTGGCGAGCGTGGCCGCGTCCAGGAGTTCCTGCCGGTCCAGGCCGCGCTCCTCGATCAGCGCTTCGATCCGGGCGAGTGACTCGGCCAGCGGGGGTGGTTCCACCGGTGTGCTCCAGAGGTCGACGGGCCGGCGCTGTGGTGTGCATGCCACTCTACGCACGGCCCCTCGATCGCTCAACGATCGTTTACGAATTCCAACTCATCGTTGACACAGGCCGGTTGGGGGTAGGACGATCCCGTCGAGGGGATGCGGTCGGCTGCGACCGATCGCGTGGAGAGCTGCCCCTGCCGTCCGACTCCTCGAGCGGCCCGTAACGGGCACGCTCAAGGGCACAGACGGAGGCCGGCCGCGCCCCCCGAAAGCGCGGTCGGCCTCCTCCACGGCCGCGAGGGCCGAGACCGCGGCCGCGGCAGCAGGGCGGCCGTCGGGGGCGGCGGCCAGTCGCCAGGTGCCGCCGGCGGCCAGGAGGCGGGCGACGCCCGCGGTCGGGGAGCCCGCCCCGTTTCATGGCCGCCATCGCCGGTGCGCCGGACCCCCGCGCTGAGGCCGGAAATGCACCCACCCAGGTCATCCTGCCCCCGTCCACGTTTGCCACCCCCCGACCCCGGTCACCCGGTACCCCTGAGCACATGACCGTCGGCACGGCGTGCGGTACCCGTCGGGCCCGGCGCTTTGGAAAGGAACCGCGAGCTCACCATGACCGAGACTCCCCGCACCACCACCGACTCCGGCGCCCCGGTGGAGAGCGACGAGCATTCGCTCACCGTCGGCCCCGCCGGACCGATCCTGCTCCAGGACGCGTATCTGATCGAGCAGATGGCCCAGTTCAACCGGGAGCGGATTCCCGAGCGGCAGCCGCACGCCAAGGGCAGCGGGGCCTTCGGGCACTTCGAGGTGACGGGGGACGTCACCCCGTACACGAAGGCGGCCGTCTTCCAGCCGGGGACGCGTACCGATCTGGTCGCCCGTTTCTCGACCGTCGCCGGGGAGCGCGGGAGCCCGGACACCTGGCGTGACCCGCGCGGCTTCGCGGTGAAGTTCTACACCAGCGAAGGCAACTACGACATGGTCGGCAACAACACCCCGGTGTTCTTCGTCAAGGACCCGATGAAGTTCCAGCACTTCATCCGGTCCCAGAAGCGCCGCGCCGACAACAACCTGCGTGACCATGACATGCAGTGGGACTTCTGGACCCTCTCCCCCGAGTCGGCGCACCAGGTCACCTGGCTCATGGGCGACCGGGGCGTGCCGCGCACCTGGCGGCACATGAACGGCTACACCTCGCACACCTACATGTGGATCAACGAGGCCGGTGAGGAGTTCTGGGTCAAGTACCACTTCAAGACCGACCAGGGCATCGAGTTCTTCACCCAGGACGAGGCCGACCAGATGGCCTCGGCCGACACCGACTACCACACGCGTGATCTGTTCGAGCACATCCGGGACGGGGACCACCCGAGCTGGACGCTGTACGTGCAGATCATGCCGTACGCGGACGCCGCCGAGTACCGCTTCAACCCCTTCGACCTGACCAAGGTGTGGCCGCACGGCGACTACCCGCTGATCGAGGTCGGCCGGATGACGCTGGACCGGAATCCGACGGACAACCACGCGGAGATCGAGCAGCTCGCGTTCCAGCCGAACAACTTCGTGCCCGGCATCGGGCCGAGCCCGGACCGCATGCTGCTGGCCCGGCTCTTCTCCTACGCCGACGCGCATCGCTACCGCATCGGCGCGAACTACGCCCAGCTCCCGGTCAACGCGCCCATCACCGACGTCCACACGTACTCCAAGGACGGCGCGATGGCCTACCGCAAGACCAGCGATCCCGTGTACGCGCCGAACTCCAAGGGCGGCCCCGCCGCGGACACCGCCAGGTACGGCACCCCGCCGACCTGGCACACCGACGGCGACATCACCCGTACCGCCTACGTCTCGCACGCGGAGGACGACGACTGGGGTCAGGCCGGCACCCTCGTCCGCGAGGTGCTGGACGACGACGCGCGCGACCGGCTCGTGGACAACGTCGTGGGCCACCTCCTGAACGGCGTGACCGAGCCCGTGCTCGAGCGGGCCTTCCAGTACTGGTCCAACATCGACGCCAAGATCGGTGCGCGGATCGCCGAGGGCGTGCGCGCCAAGGCCGCCGAGAAGGACCCGAAGGCCGCGGACCAGGGCAACCCGGCCCGCAGCAGCATGCAGCACAAGGCCTGACCCGCACCCGGCCGAGCGCCCCTCCCCCATCCGTGGGGTGAGGGGCGCTCGGCCGTGTGAGGGCGGCGCGTCCGGGTACCTCGGACGCCATGAGTGTCACCTCGCTGATCGACACGGCCCTCGACCGCTCCGTCGTCCTCGGTTACGGATGGCCCGGACTGCTGCTGCGCAAAGCCCTGCCGGACTGGCCCGACGGGCCCGGTCGGATGGACGGCAAGGTCGTCCTGGTCACCGGCGCGGGGTCCGGGGTCGGCCTCGCGGCCGCCGTGGGCTTCGCCAGGCTGGGGGCCTCGGTGCGGGTACTCGGCCGTGACGAGCGGCGCGCCGAGGAGGCCGCGGCGCTCACGCGGGAGCAGGCGGGGGACGACGTCGACGTACGGCCCGTCGTGTGCGACGTCAGCAGTCTGGCGGCGCTGCGGAACTTCACCACGCGGTTCCTGGAGGAGGAGGACCGGCTGGACGTGCTGGTCAACAACGCGGGAGTGATGCCGGACGAGCGGCAGTACAGCGTGGACGGGGTGGAGCTGACCTTCGCCACGCACGTACTGGCACCCTGGGTGCTGATCGAGGAGCTGACACCGCTGCTCACCCGCTCAGCGCCCTCGGTGGTGGTCAACGTGACCTCGGGCGGGCAGTACGGGCAGCAGCTTCCCGCCGGTGATCCGGAGTCCGAGGAGACGCCGTACAGCCCCAAGAAGTTCTACGCCCGCACCAAGCGGGCTCAGGTGGTGGTCACCGAGAAATGGGCGGAGCGGTTGCACGACCAGGGGGTGCACGTGCACTCGATGCATCCGGGGTGGGCGGACACGAAGGGCGTGCGGCAGTGGATGCCGGTCTTCCGCGCGGTGACCCGGCCCATCATCCGCAGCCCCGCCCAGGGGGCCGACACCATCGTCTGGCTCGGCACGGCCGCGGAGGCCACGGAGAGCGACGGCCTGTTCTGGCATGACCGGCGCCCCCGGCCGACTACGTATCCCCTCGCGGCGGGTGCGGATTCGGAAGAGGTGCGGGAGGAGTTGTGGGAGTACGTCTCGTCCCTTGCGCATGGTGAGAGGGCTTGAGGGGGCGTTCTGCGGGGGGCTTCTCTTCCGCCGGCTCGATGGCGCCAGCCGGGCTGTCAGGCGCGGGGCGGCGCTGGTGGGAGGAGATGTCTGATCAGGGCTGTCACCGCTGCCCCTGCCGGGGCTACGCACCAGCGTTCGGTGCGGGGCAGGACCGGGAGACCCAGTTGTCGGCGGGACCAGGCGGGGAGAAGGGAGGCGGCTGCGGCGCCGAGGACGAGGTAGGGAGGGAGGACGGGTCTGGGGAGAGGTGGACGCAGCAGGATGTAGTGGACTGCCTCTCGGGTTTGGGGAGTCAGGCGTAGTTCGGGGCGGTAGGAGTTGAGGGTGGTGTGGAGTTCCGCCACCGTCGCCGGAGGGTTCTCGATGCCGAGCGCGGTGGCGACTCGCGCCATGTCGGCCACGTACGCGTCCTGGCCCGCGGCGTTCAGCGGGTGTCTGCCGTAGCGCTGATGCGCCGCGAGGAAGCAGTACGCCTCGGCACTGTGGACCCAGGCCAGGAGGTGGGGGTCGGCGGCGTGGTACGGCTCGCCGTCCGGCATATGGCCTCGGATGTTCTCGTGGACGGCTCGTACACGGTCGACGGCTCGCTGGGCGTCGTCCGCCGCGCCGTAGGTGGTGTAGGCGAGGAACGTGCTCGTCCGGGCGAGGCGGCCCCAGGGGTCGCTGCGGTAGTCGGAGTGGTCGGCCACCGCCGTCATGGCCAAGGGGTGCAGGGACTGGAGCAGCAGCGCTGCCAGGCCGCCGGGGAACATGGACGCGTCGCCGTGGACCACGCGGATCGGCCGGTCCGGGGCGAACCAGCGGGGGCCGGGCGTGCCGTGCACCCGGCGCCTGCTCTCCGGGCCGTCGGGGCCGGCCACAGCCCGGAAGAGGGCGTCGCCCAGGCGGCCTCGCAGGCCGGAGCGTGATGTCGCCGCGCCGGTCGTCCTTCGTTCCGGGCGCGGTTGTGGCCGCGTGAGTGGGGAGTGGTCGACCATCGACGAGCCCTGTTCCTCGACTACCCCCCAGTGAACACCGGTGGTGCGGGCAGTGCCAGTCGCATCGATACTGCGTCGTTCGGGGCGATGGCCGGCAGACCCTGTCGTCGTCATCGGGGACTTGCCGCAGGGCGATGGTGTCGAACGCGGCGGCGCTGAACTCGGGGCGGCCGTCGATGTGCGGGGTGGCGGGCATGCCCGCGCCAGGCCGCCTCTTGCGTTCCCGCAGGCGTACGTGTGGTGTCGCCGCCACACGTACGCGATCAGGCGCCGCCCAAACCTTCAGGAGTTCCGGCGCCTGCGACGGCGGAGCGCCCGTCGTGCCAGCGTCCTGCTGCCGTTGAAGAAGTCGTTGAAACGGTCCAGCCCCCAGACGGCTCGGAGCACGAACGGCTGCATCAGCAGCGACATCGACGCCGGGTACTTCGAGGCGTCCGACCAGATGCCTGCGAGGTCGTCCGACATCCGACCGTCGACCATGTAGTCGGCGAGCTGATGGGTCACGTACGGCACCTGGCAGAGGCCGTGGCCGTTGCAGGCATTGGCGTAGAAGACGTTGTCACCCACCTGCCCGGCGACCGACAGCCAGTCCGGGCTGATGCCGATCCAACCGCCCCAGGCCCGCTCGATGGCCACGTCGGACAGTGACGGGAACCGGTTGGCCAGGTCCTTCCCCATGTCCCGCACGACATCGGGGTCCGGGACGCGGTCCGGGAGCGGGAAGGTCTGGCCTCGCTGCGCCTTGCGGACCCCGCAGACGATGGTGTTGCGCTCGGTGAGCCGGTAGTGGGTCATCAGCTGGTGCTGGGTGATGATGCCGGACCGACTGGTCCAGTCCAGCGCGGCGAGTCGCTCCGGCGCGATGGGTTCCGACTCGATCTCGATGACGTACAGCGGTGTCGCGAGGTTCTTGGGCGTGATGTCCCACTCGCCGCCGTAGGCGCTGGTCGCGAGCAGCACCTTGTTGGCCCGCACGGTGCCATGAGGTGTGGTGATCTCGACGATGCCGCCTGTCCGCCGGACATCGCTCACCCGCGACTGCTCGAAGACCTTGGCGGAGGAGGCGAGCAGCGCGCGGCGTACACCGCGAGCGAGCTTGCCCGGGTTCAGCATCCCGCCGACGGATTCCCGCATACCGCCCACGAAGCCGGCGGGGAGGCCGAGTTCCTCTCGGCTGCCGACCGTCCCGCGCCCACCGAAGGCGCGCAGGATGGCCGCCTGGGTGCGCACCCTGAGCATCATGAGGGGTGAGACCGCACCCCACACCAGGCCGTTCGCCACGTAGTCGCAGTCGATGTCGTGCGTCTTGATGAGGTTTTCCACATAGTGGCCCGCGTGCTCCGCCAGTTTGGCCATGACGGGCATCTTCTTCGGGGACTGGAGACTGAGCATCCGCAAGTCGCCGCCCGGCGCCCCGGCGATCTGACCGCCGTTGCGCGAGGCTGAGCCGTAGCCGCAGAACTCGGCCTCCAGCAGGACCACGTCCTGCTCGCGCTCCGCGAGACGCAGCGCAGCCGCCATGCCGCCCATGCCACCGCCGATGACGGCGATGTCACAGGTGAGGTCGCCTTCCAGTGCGGGCCGCACGTCGTTCGGGCGGTCGATCCAGCCGCTGAAGCTGTAGTACTTCGTGTCGTCGGTCCTCATGCTGTCCTGATCTCCTTTTCGACGGGGTATTCGTCGCACTTCACGCTCCGCGCCAGGCCGGCCCGGCAACGCGCCCGAAGCCCTCCTGGCCGTCCAGCGGGTCACCCCTGTCGGGCATCCCTGCGGTGAGACATCCGAAGACGGCGAGCAGGAGGTTTTCCTGCCCTGGAAGCAGTAGCGGGGGAGGCTGGAGACGCCTGCGCCTCGTCAGCGATCTTTCCGACGGTGGCTCCGTCGGCACCATGCGCGAGCGATCACCTGGGCAGCCGCCTCGACCAGCCGCTCCCGCGGCGCGCCAGCTGCCACGTGCGCCATCTTCGGGCGAGGTGTTTAGTGATACTAAACGGGTGCGACGTCACCACGCCACCGAGGGGCGCGAGAGGCCGGGTGGCGTCGCCCCTCCCGGAGGGGACCCCGCTGCCCATGACGTACATGCCTTAGCCTCGTGTCACGGAGGGGCTCGTCTGAGTCGGCCCGTCACCTGACGGGCACACGACCTCGACCTCGGGACGGGCGGTGGGCACACGATGGGGATCGACGACGGCCGGCAGGCAGGCGGAGCGGCCAAGAGCTCCCCTGCGCTCGAAGCATCCGCGGGCGCGCAGCTGAGGAAGATCAGGATGAGCCGCGGGTTGTCGTTGACGGAGGTCGCGCAGCAGGCAGAGGTCACCAAGGGCTTCCTGAGTCAGTTGGAGCGCGGTCTCACCAGCGTGTCCGTCCCGACGTTGCTGCGCGTCTGCGAGGTGCTGCGGATCGGGGTCGGCGACTTGTTCGCCTACTCGGACGAGCAGGTCGTGGGAAGCGGAAGCCCGATCGACATGGGCGGTGAAGGCGTGGCCGAGTACTTGCTCACGACCGCCGACACCACGGAGTTCCAGGTCTTCCGGTCGGTGATCGAGCCGGGCGGGGGCGCCGGTGGCCCCTATCGGCTCGACACCGGCACGATCTTCGCGATGGGACTGCGCGGTTCGACCCGGCTGATCGTCGGGGAGGAGACCCGGATGCTGCCGGCCGGAGCGTCCACCTCGTTCTCCGGACAGACGCTCCACCAGTTCGACAACCCGGGTACGACCGTGAGCGAGATCCTGTGGGTTCTGTCGCCTCCCCTGCTGCGCGTCGCACGGCGACCGTCCTAGGGCGGTCGGCCACTCCCCGCAGCGGGGCATGGGAAGTCCGGCTTGAGGCCGCGTCTCAGTCCTAAGAATCCGCGGCCCCGAGCGAGGCCCGGGCTGCCCGTCGCTCTCCCTTGGCCGCGACCGAGCGGGCCGGGAGGTCTCCCATCGACAGGAGACCAGGACGCGCCTCGACGAGCGCGGCGGCGGCATTGACCGCCGCCGCGATCGTACTGAGGAAGGAATCGAAGCCCACGGAGGAACGAAGGTCGATGACCTGCTCCTCTCCGACGATCTGGTAGTCGTCGCCCTCGGCCACCTCATCGGCCGGCTCGAAGAACCCGAACGTGATCTCCAGGTCGATCACCGTTTCGCCCTTGAGTACCCCCTGGGCGGCATGAGTGACAGCCGCGATCTGCCCCGGTTCGATACGCAGGTGGTCCCCGGCACGCGGCGAAGTCGTCACGACAACTGGTTCGACCTCTCCCACGTCCACCGAGTCGAGATCCCACCCGAGTCCTGCCGCGAGCGCTCCGATGGCCTGCTCGAAGCCGTGGTGCCCGACGACCTCGCCTCGGCCGCGAGCCGTCGCGAACTGGCGCGGGGTCAGACCGAGGCCGAACTTCGACAGGATCGCGCCGTAGCGTGACATGTTCGTCCGCCGGCGGATGCGCACCCTCTTCACACGCTGGGTCAATGCAGTCAGCAGGAGAGGAAGGGTGTCCATCAGGATGCCCGGGTTCGCCCCGCTGCCCAGGACGGTCACGGCGTGCGCCTTCGCCGTGTCGTCGAGCCGTCGGGCCAGGTCCGGATGGCTTTGCCACGGATATGCCAGCTCTTCGCAGATGCTCAGGACGTTGTACGAACGCTCCAGCAGCGGCAGCAGGACGTCGGCCACCCTGTGCAGATCCGAGATGGTCGCCACGATCGCGAGGTCGGCGGCGGGCAGGTCGGCCGGATCGCTCACGACGACGACACCGTTCGCGGCACCGCCGAGCAGCACTCCGAGGTCCTGACCGACCACGCGGGGGTCGAGGTCCGCCGCTCCGACGATCTCCACGTCCGCGCGTTGCAGCAAGGAAGAAGCGATGGCCCGGCCAGTGGCGCCGAGACCCACGACGACAGCCTGATTGCTCAATGTCACTCCCCTGGACACCCCGGTCGACACGCCCGCCACACGGTGTTTAGTGCTACTAAACCCCACGGAGAAGCTCTATCACCCGGGTGATGCCACCGCAAGGGTTGGCCCGTGGGCGGCCCTGCGCAGAGGCGTGGCCGGTCGGTCGCCCGCAGTGACAGGTACCGGCGCGACCGGCAGGTGGGGCGTGACGGTGCCCATAGGAGGCAGATCACGTCCTACCGCGCATAGGAGACGGAGCCCCCCTCCGATCAGCGCCTTAACAGTCAAATTGCGACATAAGGGATTTTTGTCCGTATAGGGGTAGTAGGTCACACACTTGCGCGGCGTTTCGTACGTGTTCAATCATCATTCTCGTCGCTGGAGCAGTGGGCCGGACCGGGCGATCACCTGGTGCCGGTTCACTCTCCGTCCGGCGGCAGCGGGGCCTTCGCCCCGACGCCTTACAGACGCCGTGACCGTTGTTTCGGCCCGGCGCCTCAACGACGTCTTTTGGAGAAACCCCCCTTGAACGCGATCTTCGGTTCCCGCCGTCCTGCCCGTCTGCGCACCCTGGCCCTGGCCGGTCTGACCACCGCGGGTGCCGCGGCCGCCGCCGTGACCCTGATGCCGTCTTCTGCGTTCGCCGCCGACGCGCACGTCACCCACACCGCCACCGCGTCGCACGCCGCCGCGAGCACGAAGGCCTCCGGCGACCTGGACGGCTGGATCAAGCAGTCGCTGGCCATCATGAAGGCCAAGCACATCCCGGGCAGCTACGACGGGCTGAAGCGCAACATCATGCGCGAGTCCGGCGGCAACCCCAACGCGCAGAACAACTGGGACGTCAACGCGCAGAAGGGCATCCCCTCCAAGGGCCTGCTCCAGGTGATCGACCCCACCTTCAACACCTACCACGTGGCCGGCACCGCCCACAGCGTGACCGACCCCGTCGCCAACATCACCGCGGCCGCCAACTACGCCGCCCAGCGCTACGGTTCCATCGACAACGTCAACTCCGCGTACTGAGCCGGCGCGCCCCGCACGCGCAGCCGCGACGGCCCCCGACCGCACCGGTCGGGGGCCGTCGCCGTGCGGCGGGCCGCCTACTGCCCGGTCGGCACCGAACCGGGGGAGGCGGTCGGGGCCCTGCGCAACCGGGCCAGGTCCCGGCCGGTGCCCGGACCGGAAGCGCCGCCCGTCCGGACGGCCTGACGGAACGTACCGCTCGTGCCCGTGCCGGGGTCGCCGGTGCCGCCGCCTCCGGTGCCCGGCGGCTCCGGGACAAAGACCGTGTCGGACCGCGCCGACTCCATCTGCCCGTTGACCGCCGTCACCGCGAACTCGAAGTTCCAGTTGCCGGGGAAGAGGAAGGCGATGCCCCGCTCAGGGGCGTCCGAGATGGTCTCGTCGGACAGCCAGGGGTTGCTCGTCGTGCGGTTGCGGTACCAGACGCGGTATCCGGCGGCCTGCGGGGAACCGCTCCAGTCGAGCTGCACCGTCGTGGCGTCCACGGACTTGATTCGCAGATCCGTCGGGACCGGCGGCCTCTTGCCGTTGACGGTGACGGGCCGGGCGATGGCGGGCATACCGCCGCCCACCGTGTTCCAGGTGGCCACCGCGACCAGGTAGTGATGGTCCGGGGTCAGCCCGGCGATGTGCGCCGAGGTGCCGCGCACCGCCGTGCTCTGCAGGACGGCGCCCGGCGTGTCCTTGTCCAGGGTGATGATCTCGTAGCGGTCCACGCTGTCGCTGTAGGGCCCCGTGGCAGGCTCCCAGGAGACGTCCACGCCGTCCATGGTGGGGGTGGTCAGGACAGGCGTGGGTGCCGCCGCGGTGTGCGGGTGTGCGGTGGCCCGGACGATGGGGGACCACGCCGAGGTGCCGTCGTCCGCGTCGTCGACGCGGACGGAGTACTCCCATTCCCAGCCGTCCTGGGTCCAGGTCGTGTCGTAACGGTTCGCCTGGACCGGGGTCTCGGTCCAGGCGGTGGCACCCACCAGCCGGGAGCGGACCGTGTAGCCGCGCGCGCCGTACACCCGGTCCCAGGTCACCGTGACACCCAGGTCGCTGGAGACGGCCCGGACGTTCGCCGCGACGCCCAGCGGGCGATCCGGTACCGAGGGAGGCACGTCGGGGACGATCTGGCCGATGCCGTACCGGTCGTGGAGGGTGGTCTCGAAGGCGTGCGCGATCTGGAACTCCCCGAGCGCGTCGGGGTGCAGACCGTCGTAGCCGGCGGGGCACGCGTCACGGGCGCAGGTGTAGTTCCCCGACCAGTTCACGAGCTGGACCGGGGAGACGGGGGTGCTCCACAGCGGGACGGCCTGGCGCAGCAGCAGGTCGTACTCGGTGGTGCTGAGCGGCAGGTCGTCCCGGCCGCCGATGTACGTGCGCTGGGGGACGTCCGCGACGGCGAACTTCACGTCGGGACGGGCGACCCGCGCCTCGTCCACGAACGTCTTCATGCTGTCGAGCGTGCCCTGCGCGCCGCTCACGAACCAGCCCATGTCGTTGAAGCCGAGGCCGACGAGGATCATGTCGGGCTTGTACTGCTCGACGATGCCGCGGATCAGCTTCTTGTCCTGCATCGCCTGACGGCCCCAGACCCCGAAGTGGTCGCTGTCGAAGGCCGGGTCGACGCCCGCCGCGTAACCGCCGGAGGTGTCCGGGTTGTCCAGCGAGGCACCGGGGACCTCGCCCTGCAGGGCGGGCCGCGCCGGGGGCTGCGGCTGGGCCTGTGCCTTGGTGCCCTTGTACGGCCCGACGAAGTCGACGTCGATACGCTGGTCGTGGAACCACTTCCAGAGGCGGTAGCGCCAGGTCCAGTCGCCCTCGTACCCCTGCGTCATCGAGTCGCCGACCACCATGACCCGCAGGGGCGCGTCGGCTCCTCCGATGCCCCGCTCGAGGTCTTGCAGACGGCGCAGCAGCGCCGGCACCATCTCGCTCAGGCGGTCGCTGATGTACGTCAAGGGGTTGCCGAGGTTGCCGATCTTGGCGGCGAAGCCGCGCAGGCTGAGCTGGAGCCCGGTGACGAAGGTCCCGGCGGCGTCGCTCGCCCACTTGACCAGGTAGCCGGAAGCGGCTCCCGACACCGCGCCCCAGAAGGCCGCGCCGAGCAGGGCGCCCCAGGTGTCCGGGTCCCCGAAGGACGCGTGGTCGAAGGCCGCGTTCATCGCTTCGGTGACGAACGCGCCGGTCGCGCCTCCGACGCCCAGGCAGACGGGGGCGGCGAGCGGAGCCCCGGGAGCGGTGAGGGCGAGGCAGAGGGCGCTCGCCCCGATGCCCACGGCCCAGCCGACGCCGTTCGCGAGGAACTTCTGCCACCAGGTGGCGCTCGTGCCGATCTCCGCCGTCGGCAGGACGAGAACGACGCTGTCGCCCGTGGCCGTGATCCGGCCGTCGTATGCGCCGGCGTCGGTCGCCGGGTAGAGCCCCACCGCGTTGTCCCGCGCGTGGTCGTAGAGCGCCTGGGCGAGGGTGTGCCCGGAGTCCTGGTCGGCCTGGACGGCTGCTACCGCGTCCTGGGCCAGGGCGCGGGTCTCGTCGCGGCGCTCCGGCACGTGGTAGTCGAAGGCGACGACGAGGTCACTGTCGCTGTGGGCGAGCGTGCGCAGTGAACCCGCGTCCCCGGCGCAGCCCATGCGGATGCTCATGGCCGGGGCGTCGGCCGTGGCCTCGAACGAGGTGGCGTGCGCCGCGCACGCCGCGCCGGTGTCCTGTCCGCTCGCAGCGGTCGCCGACGCGGGGCCCGCGCCGAGCGCGGACCCGGTCACCACCATGGTCAGAGTGAGCAGCAGTATCACCAGGTGATCGGTGAGAGCGCGGCGCGGGCCGACCCTGCGCCGTGTTCTCGCTGATCTGTGTAACGCACGCATCGTGAACCGTGTTTCCTTCCGGATCGTCAAGAGGTGGCACCGCCGGGGTGAACGCTTGGCGGGGGCGCGCGACGGGACACACCTTGCGCGCGCTGCCGGGCCCCGGAGGAGAGTCCTCGGGGGCCTTCCTGACAACCGGTCTCCGCACACATCCGCCCCGCGCCGCAGCACAGAGAGCGCACCGACCGGCGTCGTGATCATCATCGCTCCTCGGAGCGCGCGCCGGAACGCCCTCCCGCGAATCAGGCACGGACTCCGTGAGCGGCTTTGACCCCGATGACGTGCGTCTGCCGGAAGATGTACCGGTTCCTGTTGGCGGACTTGGCCGGAAGCAGCGCGAAGTCACAGCTGGTGCGGAGTCGTCGCCGAGGGGACGCGAGGCCACCTCGCCGGCGATCCTTCTTCGGCGGCCTGAGCTGTCACCGGCTCGACGACACCTGGCGCCCGTGAGGAACTCGGAGGATCACCGGGTCCTGAACCGGCGGAAGAGGTTGCGGGCCACGTACACGCCCGGGCCGCCGAACCCGACGATGTCGACGCGTCCGTCACCGGTGATGTCGGCGAGGAAGCGCGGGTGGCGGTCGACCCGCCAGGCGCCCGAGTCGTCGTTGTACCCGAAGCCACGGCTCACCAACTGGGCCTGGTCGAAAAGACCGTCACCGCGGTTGTGGGCCACCCAGACCCCTTCGTCGCCGAAACCGACGATGTCCGGGTGGCCGTCGCCGGTGACATCGGCGAGGAACCGGAGGTGTTTGCCGCCGGTCCAGCCCTGGGCGTGCCCGAAGTCGTTCAGGACGAGCCGCGGGGGTTCGAACGTGCCGTCGCCGCGTCCGCGTGCGACCACGACGCCCTGAGGGCCGAACCCGACGAGGTCCACCGCTCCTTCCCCGACGGTCGGCATCAGGAACCGGGGGTGCTCCTCGGCCGATGTCCACCCCTGGTCGGTTCCGAAGTCGTCGAGGACGTAGAGCGGTTCGGCGAACGTGCCGTCCTCGTCCTGGAGGGACACCCACACGCCGTCGTCGTGGCAGCCGACGATGTCGGTGCGCCCGTCGCCGGTGGTGTCGGCCAGGAAGCGGGGGTGCCGGTCGGCCAGCCAGCTGCCCGCCTTCTCACCGCGGCCGAACGCCCGGAGGACCGGTTCGTCGGGGAGCGGGGCGAACGTCCCGTCCTCGTCCTGGAGCGAGGTCCAGACGCCGTCGTCGTGGAAACCGACCAGGTCGAGCCTGCCGCCACCCGTGGTGTCGACCAGGAAACGAGGGTGCTGGTCGGCGAGCCACCCGCCCGCCCCGTCACCGTGACCGAACGCCTTGAGAACCGGCTTGCCGCCCGCGGGCGTGTACGTACCGGTCTCGTCCGCTGTGGCCACCCGGACTCCGTCCGCAGCCAGCAGGACGACGTCGGGCCTCCCGTCGCCCGTCGTGTCCGCGAGGGTCCACAGGTCCTTGGGGCTCGCGGACTGCGCCGCCTGGTGCAGGACTCGCTCGTCGTCGAAGGTGCCGTCACCCCGGCTGGACGCCCTCACGGCGCCCTTCCCGGGTTTCAGCCCCACGATGTCCGCCCGCCCCGCTCCCCCGGTGTCGGCGAGGAACCGCGCGCCGAGCCCGGCCCACCAGCCCGGCTGTCCCCCGCAGGGGCGGTGCGTCCCTTCGGTCTTCCAGCCCCCGGCGTCCTGGTCGCTGCCGAACCCCCTGAGGACCAGCAGCAGGTCGCTGAAGGAGGGCGTCGCCCCGGGCGCCGGACGCAGCGACGTCGAAGGGGCCAGCCGCCAGGACCGGCGTCCGTTCCAGTGGCTCAGCGCGGACCAGCTGAGAGCGAGGTCGCTGGTGCGCTCGGGCTCGGCCGTCACGAACCGCCAGCGCTGGCTCCGCGCGTTCTCGTCGTACTCACGCAGGGCGACCCGGATGTCTTCCCCGCCGGAGCCGGCGAGGTCGAGCACGGTGTCGTCGGTCGCGTTCTCGATGCAGTGGAGGCCCGGTTCCCCCTCGACGGGGACCACGCGCCACTGCTGGCTCTTCTTGCCGGCGGCGGCGTTCCCCTGGCGCACACCACGGTCGGCCGCCGCGGGATTGTCGAGTACCTTGCCGCCGGCCACAGCGCGGATGGCGTACGACTGGTCGTCCTGGCCGCCTTGGGCCGGAACGGGGATGAGCTGCCACTGGTCGGGATCCGGGCCGCCGTCGGGAAACGTGCGGACCACGAGGCCTCCGTCCGCGGGTGTGGTGCCGACAGCGAGGGTCTTCCCCGTGGCGTCGTTGATGATCTGGAGCTTCAGTTCTTCCGTGGGCACGGGCATCGTGGTGCCTCTTCCAGGCTGCGCGGGCGGTGACTCGGGGCGGATGCGGCGCGGCGGTGGCCGCTGCTCACGTGAAGACGTGGTGGTAGGGGACGTTCCACTCGCTGGGCAGCCGCGGGTAGAAGGTGTTGATGACCGTTCCGGTGAAGTCCCCGCCCCAGTTGTAGGTGAGGCGGACTTCGCTGTCGGCCGCCACCGCGTGGTCCTTGAAGCCGAGGATGGTGTCGGGGTGGGTGATCGGCACGAAGGTGATCCCGCCCCACGGCGTCACCGTGACGACCCAGAGCTGGGTGTCCTCGGGGGTGCCGTTCTTGCCGCGCCACAACTCGCCCACTTTGTCGGGCAGACCGACCTGAACGGTGTCGGCGGTGCTCTTGGGGGCGTCCTGGTGGACGGTGATGCGCCTGCGCTGCGGCTTGGGCGCACCGTCGTCGCCGCGCCCGGCGGCGGCGTCGGCCGCACCGGCCGGCTTGGGCGTCACCTGGCCCGCGGCGCTCTCGATGACGTACAGCGGTCGCTGCCCGAAGAAGCCCGCAGGGGTGATGTACCAGAGGTGGCCCTGCGCCTCCTTCACGGCCGGGTCGAGCGAGGTGGCCAGCTTGACCCCCTTGTCGTGGCTCGTCTCCTTCAATTCGGTCGGCCGCAGGTAGCCGCCGTTGAAAGCGTGTACCAGCATGACCGGCCGATTCTCGACGAGTGCCGCCACGGTGGCGTTGTCATAACTGTTCACCGCCACCGGGCCGCCGACCACCAAATTGGACATCATCGTGCGTTCCTGCGTGTACATCGCGGATTCCTCACCTGGACTGGATGGGGAGAACAATGCTCCGGACACTCGGATGTCCGAAAGCATGGGGATGGCCGAATCGAGAACGGGGTCCTCGACAACGATCGAGGTCACACTAGCCAAGGGCGGCGACTACGGAAAGTCATCGATCGAGTGAAGTGAGGTAATTCGGGTCCTCACCCGCCGAATTCAGCGGGCTCGCACCGAACCCTCATCACTCGATTGAGTGTGATGTACAGATACGTCTTCCCGGCGATTTCAACGCCGTGCTAATTTCGCCTGCCGGAACGTGCGCGAATTTTGTTTTTTCCACCGAGCGCGATACATCCGGAATGATCAGAGGACGGGTAGATGCCTTCCAACGCGTACAGCCTGGTGCAGGCCAAGCGTCAGCCCCTGACGAAGAAGAACCTCCGGGAACTCGACATCGAACAGACCTGGCAGTCCATCCTGGGCCACCCCGGCCTGGTCTACGTCGATCCCTCCGGCGTGAAGCACAAACCCATCGGCTTCTCCGTGAACAAGTCGAGCTTCGGCTCGTTCCCGGGCAACGCCTTCCAGCTCGGCTGGCTCGCCTACATGAACCTCGGAGAGCCGCTGATCGAGGTGCGCGGCGACATCGGCCAGCCTCCGCCCGACACGTTCTCCTCGCGCACCTACGTCAACCGCAGCCAGGCCGAGATGACCTTCACCGACTCGGTCGACTTCACCGTGTCGAACGGGGTCACCTGGTCGCTCCACGGAGACGCGAAGCTCACGTTCGGCGGCAGTGTCGGCGCGTCGCTGCAGCTGCAGCTGCAGAATCAGCTCCGCCTCGACCTCCAGTCCCAGCTGCAGGCGTCGTGCCAGAACGGGACCGCGAACAAGAACTCGAACACGGTCACCAACAAGAACAGCAAGGACAGTGTCGGGGTCGACAACGCCAACACCAGCGAGACGTCCGCGAGCAGCTCCGCGACGAACTCCTCGTCGAACGGGATGACGAACTCGGTGGGGTTCACCACCTCGGGCAGCGCCACCGGCAACGCCTCGCTCAACGCCCAGCTGGCCCTGGGCATCGCGGCCACGGTGGGCGGCTCCCTGACCACCAGCTGGGCGTCGAAGTCGCAGATCTCCGGGAAGGTCCCGCCGAACTCCCGCGTACAGACCATGGTGACGCAGCGGCGCACCCGCAAGCAGTACACCTACGAGATCCCGGTGACCTTCTCCGGTCTGATCGCGGTGCAGTACCCCGTGCCCGTGGCGGTCCTGTCTCCCCCGCAGAGCAAGACCTACCCCGGCCTCGACCATCTCGTCGCCCGCGACATCGGCGACATCGACCTGGCACCCGGCGGCTTCCGCATGAAGGGTCTGGCCGAGGTCGTCTCCGCCCTGGAGATCCACCACACGATGCTCGACGGCGAGAGCCTCGCCGTCAGCCAGCAGACGCTGCACAAGCAGCCCTGACCGCGCGGCGCCGCCGCCACGACGACCAGAGGTGACGACCATGGTGTTCGACAACATCTTCAACTCCGCGGGCAAGGGCGCGGGGCTCTTCTCCGTGACCACCGACGGCACCAAGCCCCGGCCGGGCGCCGGCGTCGACTTCGAGGACGCCGACGACGAGACGTACGACGACACGATCCCCAGCCTGTTCAGCAGTGCCATCCACGGGGCCTCCTCCCGCGCGAGCATCGTGCGTGAGCAGTCCCCGGAGGCGCGGGCCGTCCTGGGCTTCCTCGGCTCCTTCATCCAGGCCACCAGGGAATCGGCGGGTACGCAGGCCCAGTTCGCGACAGACCCCGGCTCGGTGTCGGCGGCGGCGTCCGCCGGCATGCGGGAGTCGAGTACCACGGTGACCGACGACCTCGGTCTGAAGAAGGACGAGGACCTGGAGGACAGGCCCAGGAAGAGCGATTTCAGCAAGCCCCCCAAGGCCCCGGACGCGCCGAAGGCCCCGGAAGCCCCCCAGGCTCCCAAGCCGACCGCGGACAAGCCGCCCCAGGCGAAGTGATACCCGGTTTCCGAGGGGTCAGGGGCGAGTAGGCCCCTGACCCCTCGCGCGTCACACGGGGAGCAGCTGCCACTGGCGGTCTCGGCGGTCGCCGTCCGCTCCGTCCTGCTTGACCGACGCGCGGGCATTGGTGTCCACCCGCAGCAGCAACCCGCTCTTCTGGTTGGCGATTTCATAGACCTGAGAGGCACCGTCCTGGGAGCCCACCGGGATCAGCCTCCAGTGCTGGTGGTGTGCTCCGCCGCCCTCGTAGGACCGTTGCACGACCACCGCGCCGGACATTTCCTGCGCTCCCAGGACTTCGAGGACCTTGCGGCTGCGCACGTTCTCGATCCGGTACAGGATGTCGCCGTCGTCCTGGCCCGCCGCGACCAGCCGCCAACGCTGGTGGTCGCGGGGGCCTGCCAGGGTCTGGTGGATCTCCGCCCCGTCCTTGATGGACTCGCGCAGGACCCCCATCCGCAGCCTGCTGCGGACGTTGGCCCAGGAGACCACGGTGCCGGACTCGGGCAGCCCGGCAAGCTTCCCCGACGCGATCTTGCGGACCCTGTTGTTGGTGAAGTCAGCGATGTAGAGCGTGTCGACGCAGTCCACAGCGAGCGCGATCGGCTTGTCCAACTGGGCCGAGGCAGCCGGGCCGTCGTCACCGCCGAACCCGGCGGCACCGGTACCGGCGACCGTGCTGATCGTCCCGTCGGCGGCCACCCTGCGGACGCGGTTGTTGCCGTAGTCGGCGATGTAGAGGTCACCGGCGCTGTCCACCGCCACCCCGGTCGGACCGCTCAGCTTCGCCGAGGCAGCCGGGCCGTCGTCACCGCCGAACCCGGCGGCACCGGTACCGGCGACCGTGCTGATCGTCCCGTCGGCCGCGACCCTGCGGACGCGGTTGTTGCCGTAGTCGGCGATGTAGAGGTCACCGGCGCTGCCCAGCACGACCGCGTGCGGGCCCTTGAGCTGGGCTGAAGTCGCCGGACCACCGTCTCCCCGGTAGGCCCCGGTCCCGTTGCCCGCGACGGTGGTGATCGTCCCGTCGGGCGTGATCTTCCGGACCCGGTTGTTGTAGTAGTCGGAGACGTACACCGTGCCCGTGCTGTCCACCGCCACGCCGAACGGTCCGCTCAGCCGGGCGGCCGTGGCCGGGCCGCCGTCACCGGCGAAGCCGGCGGTACTCGTGCCGGCCACGGTGGTGATCGTCCCGTCGGCCGTGATCTTCCTGACCCGGTTGTTGCCGGCGTCCGCGATGTAGACGGCGTCCTCGCCGTCCACCGCGACTTCGCGCGGCGAGTTCAACTGGGCCGATGCGGCGGGACCGTTGTCGCCGCTGAATCCGGCGCGGCCGGTTCCCGCGACCGTGCTGATCCGGCCATCGGTCGTGATCCTCCTGACCCGATGGCCGGCGAACTCACAGACGTAGACGGTGCCGGTGCTGTCCACCGCCATCCCGTAGGGGCGGTTCAACTGTGCCGCGACGGCACGATCGCTGTCCCCCGCGGACCCTGCTGCCCCGGTCCCCGCAACGGTGTTGATCGGAGGGGCGGACTGCCCGTCACCTGTGGGTGCCGCAGTACTCATCGTCTTCCCTTCGCCGTTCACCAGCCGGCTGCTACAGCCGGTCATCGCTCGGTACCAGAAAGTCACAGGGTGGTGAAGGTTGGCAAGATCACTTACGAGTGATTGGCGCGGAGGGCGGGACCGGGTCCTCCGCCCGCCTCGGGCGGTCGGTCCGATCCCCTGCCCCAGCTGGACCTTCCGTGTCACGAGAGGGGCGGCGCCCGGCGCGCGTCGTCTCCTGGCGCACCCCAACAGACCGGCGGACGGAGAGGCATCCCTCGAGGAGTGCCCCAGCGGCCCCGGCAGGCAGGTGCCGTTCTGCCCGCCCGGCCGCCGCGCGTCGCACTCCGGGCGCGTCAGGGGGAGGGACATGGGCAGACCGGGGCTTTCCCGCGGCCCTTGCCGGAGAGGGCGAGCAGAAGCAGGGTGCTCATTAACTCGGTGGCGTGGAAGGGACGTTACCCGAGAGCATGCGGCCCATGACTGAGCAGCCCGCGCGATGGACCGACGCGACCGTCTACCCCGACATGTGGACCGATCCGGACGACGACCCGCGTGAAGGTCCCAGCCCGGAGGGCGAGTCGGCGACCCTCCAGGACTACCTGTCCAACTACCGCCTCACCCTGCGGATGAAGTGCGAGGGCCTGGACGCGGCGCAGCTCGCGCTCCGGTCCGTCCCGCCCTCGACCATGTCGCTCCTCGGACTCGTCCGGCACCTCGCCGAGGTGGAGCGGGACTGGCGGAACTGGATCAGTGAGGGTGAGCCGCTGCCGAAGCTGTACGGCGTCCGGGACGCGGACTTCGACGGGGCCGTCGGCGAACAGGCCGTGGTGGAGCAGGCGTTCCGTGACCTGGAACGGGAACAGGCTGCCACAGACGCCGCGTTGGCCGAGCACGCCGATCTGGGAGCGCGTGTCGGCAAGGCGGACATCGCCGTGCGGGAGCTGCTGGTGCACCGCGTCGAGGAGTACGCGCGTCACTGCGGGCACGCCGATCTGCTGCGGGAGCGGATCGACGGGAGGGTGGGACAGTGAAGCCCGCCACCCGGTAACCTCCCCCACGTGAACACCGGATCGGCGTCGAGCCACGCACAGGACGGTCAGCCGGTGGACGGCTGACTGCCCGGGGGCCTCCGGGACGCGCGTATGTCATCGCGTCCGAGTCAGAGCCCACCGTGAGGTCAGTATGTCCGTAGCGTTCAACCACACCATCGTCGCCGCCAAGGACCGTGAGGAATCGGCCCGGTTCTTCCGGGAGTTGCTGGAGGTGCCCGAGGCGCCGTCCTGGGGGCCGTTCGTCAATGTGCAGCTCGGTGATGGCGTGCTGCTCCAGTTCGCCGAGCCGCCGGTCGAGATCCAGATGCAGCACTACGCGTTCCTCGTCGACGACGAGCTGTTCGACCGGGCCTACCGGCGGCTCCGGGAGGGTGGGGTCGTGCACTGGGCCGATCCGCAGATGCGGCGGCCCGGCGAGATCAACCACGAGCACGGCGGGCGGGGTGTGTACTTCAAGGACCCCGCCGGGCATGCGATCGAGTTGATCACCCGGCCGTACCTGTAGCGCACCGGCCGGGCACCCCGAGCGGACAGCGCGGGGTGCCCGGCCGCAGCTTCACTGCCGGTAGGGGGCCATCTGTCGCACCGTGACCCGGTCCAGCCGCACCGAGCCCTCCTCGGCGAACGCCCGCACCCCGTCGGAGGCGGGGTCGGGGAACACCAGGTCGGTGATGGTCGCCTCGCCGTCGCCCCCGTACACCTCGACCGAGGACCAGTCGACGAGTACCCGGAGCCGGATCTTGCCGTCGTGCGGCTTGAGCGGGGCCCGCTGCACTCCGGGGAACGACGGGCTGAAGTCCGTCACCCCGGAGTGGGTGCGGTCGACGTACATCTCGCCGGTCGTGCGGTCGTAGCCGACGACGGTCTCCTCGCCCCCGCTTCCCGTGCGGACCTTGAGGCCGAAGCGGGCGGCGTCGCGGACGGAGAAGGTGGCCTCGATGTCGAGGGCGTCGCCCTTGGCAGGGAGCGGGCGGGAGGTGCCGGCGAGGGTGAGGCCCGTCGTCGTGGTGGGCCGGCGCCACAGGGTGGAGAGCGCCGGCACCGGCTCGCTCGTCAGGCGGACGCGGCCGTCGACGGTGCGGAGCGTCAGACGGCGGGGGACCGTCTGGGCGCTGCGCCAGGGGGTGGTGGGGGTGGCGCCGGCGTAGTCGAGGCCGGCCATCCAGGCGATCATGTACCGCTGGCCGTCAGGGGCGTCGTTCCAGGTCACGGCCGCGTAGTGGTCCTTGCCGTAGTCGACCCATGAGGCGCGGTCCACGGCGGAGCGGGCGGGTGCCTGGGCCTCCGTGAAGCTGTCGGCCATGATGTGCCCCCAGCCCCCGGTGTTGCGGTCGACCAGCTGGACGCGTGCGGTGCGGCCCTGGTAGGGGCGCAGGTCGAAGGAGGCCCAGTCCATCGCCTCGCTGTCGGGGCCGGTGACGCTGCGGACGGTCTGGCCGTCGACGACCAGGTCGACGGCCGTCTCCTGGGTGAGGGGCTCGGCGCGGGTGTCGGAGAGGACCAGGTGGTCGACGTTGAGGTGGCCCCAGCGGCCGGTGTTGTCGTCCACGATCCGGATGCGGGCCCGTTCGCCTCTGAGGTCGCGGACGTCCCAGGAGGACCAGTCGAGCGCCTCGGCGTCACGGCCGGTGGTGGTGCGTACCGTACGGCCGTCCACGACGAGTTCGACGGCGGTGCGGTCGGGGGACGCGGCGGGGTGGCTGCCGCCGCCGACGAGGAAGTCCAGGTAGTCCTTGTCGAGGGTGAACTCGGGTGAGGTGAGCGTGCCGGTGGCGGTGTCCCCGCCGCGGTAGGTGTTGACCAGGCCGCCGCCCAGCCAGCCGGAGACCTGCTGCTGATCGGGGAGGGTGCCGGTGGCCGGCGCGGTGCCGAAGGCGTCGCCGGTGGCGGTCCAGTCGCCGTACGTGCCGCCCTCGAAGTCGGCGAGGACGGTGCCCTCGGGGGTGGGGCCGCGGTCCACGGCGGTGCCGGGTTCGTGCGGGTGGCGGCCGCCGCCGACCTTGAAGTTGAGGTACGGCGTGCGCACGGTGAAGCCGGGTGAGGTGAGGGTGCCGGTGCTCGGGTCGCCGCCGTGGAAGCTGTTGGCGAGTCCCGTGCCGTCGAACCCGGTGACCGTCTGCTGGCCGTCCACCGCGCCGGACGCCGGTCCCCCGCCGAAGGCCGTGCCGGTGGCCGTCCAGTCGCCGAAGCCGGCCGCCTCGAAGTCCTGGACCGTGGTTCCGGCCGGCGGGGTGTAGCTGCCGTCGTCGTCGGGGGTGAACCGGGTGCCGTCGAAGTCGCCGGTGAAGTACTGGGTGCCCGAACCGCCCGCGACCGCACCGGGGTTGACGTTGGTGACCAGGACCCACTTGATCTGGCGCGGGTTGCCGTCGACGGCGAGGGGGAAGAGGTCCGGGCACTCCCAGACGCCGCCGGTCGCGCCCGCCGGGCCGAAGTCGCTCAGCAGCGTCCAGTCCTTGAGGTTCCGGGAGGTGTAGAAGCGGACCTTGCGCTCGGTGGGCAGCGCGACCGTCATCAGCCAGCTCTTGGTCGGGGCGTACCACTGGACCTTGGGGTCGCGGAACTCGGTGGAGCCGATGTCCAGTACGGGGTTGCCCTGGTACTTGGTCCAGGTACGGCCGCGGTCGGTGCTGTAGGCGAGGGACTGGGCCTGCTTGCCGCCGTTCTTGTAGGCGCTGGTGTAGACGGCGACCATCGGGGGGTTGCCCGGGGTGCCGAAGCCGCTGGTGTTGTTCCGGTCGATCACCGCGCTGCCGGAGAACACCATCTCCTTGTCGTCGTGGGACAGCGCGAGCGGAAGCTGCTTCCAGTGCACGAGGTCGGTGCTCACCGCGTGGCCCCAGGACATGTCGCCCCAGGAGTTGCCACCTGGGTTGTACTGGTAGAAGAGGTGGTATTCGCCCTGGTAGTAGACGAGGCCGTTGGGGTCGTTCATCCAGTTCTTCTCGGGGGTGAAGTGGAACTGGGGGCGGTAGGTCTCGGTGTAGGGCGGTGCGTCGGCGGCGGCCGCCGGCGGGGTGAGCGAGGCGGCCGCCAGGGCGCAGGCGGACAGTGCCGCCGCGATCAGCCAGGCGCGGGCGTGCCGCGCTCCGGGTACGGAGCTCATGACATCTCCTGTGCTGCGGTCGGCCCCGCGGCGGAGCGTGGTGCGCGGGGCGCACGGGTCCGGGAGGAGGTGGGCAGGCCGCCGGTGCCGTCGTCCCCGGCGTCGGCGAGGATGTCATCGTTGACTCATGTCATCGATGACAGCGAGCGGGTGGGTCGATGATGCGGCAGGGACCGGGGCGCGTCAACGGTTCGCGCGCGGGCGCTGGTTGGCCGGTTCACGGCGTACGGCAGAAGCCGCCGGCGTTGCCGATTTGTGACAGGTCCAGGGCATTGACGGCGCCCTGAGGGTCCGTCCATAGTCCTCGCCATGCCGTGTCAACGATGACATAAGTCAACGATGACACCTCGGGACGGCATGCTCCGATGCCGGCCGCGCCGCTCGCAATCCCGCAGGAGTCGTTCATGTCTCGCTATCCTCGCCCGCACCTGTCCCTGCTGAGAGTCGCCGCGTGTACGGGCGCCCTGGCCCTGGCCGTCACGGCGTGCGGCTCAGGCTCCGGAGCGGGGTCGGCCAAGCCGGGTTCGGGCGGCGTCAAGGTCGGGCTGATCACCAAGACCGACACCAACCCGTTCTTCGTGAAGATGAAGGAGGGCGCGGAGCGGTCGGCCAAGGAGAACGGCGCCCAGCTCCTCACCGCGGCGGGCAAGTTCGACGGGGACAACGCCGGTCAGGTCACGGCCATCGAGAACATGGTGGCGTCCGGGGTGAAGGGCATCCTGATCACGCCGAGCGACTCCAAGGCGATCGTGCCCGCCCTGGCGAAGGCCCGCGCCAAGGGCGTCCTGGTGATCGCGCTGGACACGCCGACCGAGCCGCAGAGCGCGGTGGACGCGCTGTTCGCCACGGACAACCTCAAGGCGGGCGAGCTGATCGGCGCGTACGCCAAGGCCGCGATGAAGGGCGAGAAGGCGAAGATCGCCACGCTCGATCTGGCGCCGGGCGTCTCGGTGGGGGTGCAGCGGCACGACGGGTTCCTCAAGGGCTTCGGGGTCGGCGCCAAGGACCCGTCCGTGGTCTGCTCCCAGGACACCGCCGGTGACCAGGCCAAGGGACAGACGGCGATGGAGAACTGTCTCCAGAAGGAGCCGGGCATCAACGTGGTCTACACGATCAACGAGCCTGCCGCACTGGGTGCTTACACCGCGCTGAAGGCCAAGGGCAGGGAGAAGGACGTACTGATCGTCTCCGTGGACGGCGGCTGCACCGGCACCAAGGCGGTCAAGGACGGCAAGATCGCGGCGACCGCGCAGCAGTACCCGCTCAAGATGGCCGCCGAGGGCGTGAAGGCGGTGGTGTCCTACGCCAAGGACGGGAAGAAGGCGTCCGGTTACACCGACACCGGCGTCACTCTGATCACCGACAAGGCACAGTCCGGGGTGGACGCGAAGGACACCGCGTACGGCCTGGACAACTGCTGGGGCTGAGGCTCCGGTCCCCTCGACCGGGCGGCCGGCCCGGCCACTCCCCCGCCGGGCCGGCCGCCCCCGCTCTCCCGCCTTCCTGCGGACAACTCGACTGCCGGCAAGCCCTTTTCGACAAGGACGTCGTATGACCGCCACGACCACGCCGTACGCCGGGCTCACGGCGCCGAGCACGGCGCGCCGACTGCTCACGGCTCCCACCACCGGTCCCCTGGCCGCCCTCCTGATCGCCTGCGTCTTCTTCTCCTTCTCCACCGACCAGTTCCTGACCGGCGGCAACTTCTCCCTGATCGTGCAGCAGGTCATGGTCGTGGGCACGCTCGCCATCGGGCAGACCCTGATCATCCTGACGGCCGGGATCGACCTGTCCTGCGGGGCGGTGATGGCGTTCGGCAGCATCATGATGGCGCGGATGGCGGCCGAGGGCTCACTGCCGCCGCTGCTCGCCATCGGTCTGGGGCTGCTGGTGTGCGCCGGATTCGGGCTGCTGAACGGGGTGTTGACGGAGAAGGTCCCGCTGCCGCCGTTCATCGTCACCCTCGGCATGCTGAACGTGGCGTTCGCGCTGACCCACATCTACTCCGAGGAGCAGACGGTCACCGAGCTGCCCGGCCCGCTGACCGCGCTGGGCGGCACCTTCCCGCTCGGCCACACCGACATCACGTACGGATCGCTGGTCACCATCGCCCTGTTCCTGCTGTTCGCCTACGCGCTGAGCGGCACCGGCTGGGGCCGGCACGTGTACGCGCTCGGCAACAGCGTGGAGGCGGCCCGGCTGAACGGCGTCCGCACCTCCCGGCTCACCATCGGGGTGTACACGGTCGCCGGGCTGCTCTACGGGGTGGCCGCGCTGCTGCTCGTCTCCCGTACCGGCGTGGGTGATCCGCAGGCGGGTCAGACGGACAACCTCGACAGCATCACGGCCGTGGTCATCGGCGGGACCTCCCTGTTCGGCGGGCGCGGTTCGGTGCTGGGCACGTTCATCGGTGTGCTGATCGTCGGTGTGTTCCGCAACGGCCTCCAGTTGATGGGGGTCGCGTCCATCTACCAGACGCTGATCACCGGGGTCCTGGTGATCCTCGCGGTGACCGTCGACCAGATCTCCCGGAAGAGGGCCCGATGACCGCCGCCGACTCCCCCACGCCCGTCCTCCAGGCCCGCGGTCTGGTCAAGCGCTACGGCCAGGTGACCGCCATCGACGGCGCCGACTTCGATCTGCTGCCCGGTGAGGTGCTGGCGGTGATCGGGGACAACGGAGCCGGCAAGACCAGCCTCATCAAGGCGCTGACCGGGGCTCTCGTGCCGGACGCGGGCGAGATCCGGCTGAACGGCGAGCCGATCCGGTTCAGCGGGCCGCAGAGCGCCCGCGCGCACGGCATCGAGACGGTCCACCAGGACCTCGCGGTCGCCGCCTCGATGGACATCGCGTCCAACATGTTCCTGGGCCGGGAACTGCGCCGCCCCGGTGTGCTGGGCAGTGTCTTCCGGATGCTGGACAAGAAGCGGATGCGGCAGGAGGCCGCCGAGCACATGGCCGATCTCAAGATCGGCCTGCGCTCGCTCACCCAGGCCGTGGAGACGCTCTCCGGCGGGCAGCGGCAGGCGGTCGCCGTGGCGCGGTCGGTGGCCTGGGCGCGCAGCGTCGTGGTGATGGACGAGCCGACGGCCGCGCTCGGTGTGAAGGAGTCCGGCCAGGTGCTCGACCTCATCCGGCGGGTGCGGGACAGAGGGCTGCCGGTGGTGCTGATCAGTCACAACATGCCGCACGTCTTCGAGATCGCGGACCGTGTCCATGTGCACCGGCTGGGGCGCCGGGCGGCGGTGATCAAACCGTCGGAGTACTCGATGGCCGAGGTGGTCGCCATCATGACCGGGGCGCTCACGGTGGACGGGAGCGGAGGTACGGTCGTCGCGGACTCCGAGGCCGCGAAGGCCGCCGGGGTCCAGGCCACCTGACTTCCACGGCCCGGGGGTTCCCGGCCGGAGCCGACCAGCACAGGAGACGTGTCCCGCATGGCCGCGAACCGCCGACCCACCCTGGCCGATGTCGCCCGCGAGGTCGGGGTGAGCGCCAAGACGGTCTCCCGTGTCCTCAACGAGGACGGTCCCGCCTCGGCGCGCACCCGGGAACAGGTACTCGCGGCCGTGGCGCGGCTGGGGTTCCAGCCGAACCTGATGGCGCGCAACATCCGGGTGGGCGGCCCAGACACCACGATCGGGCTGGTCGTGCCGGACCTCGGCAACCCGTTCTTCGGGGCGGTGGCGGGCAGCATCGAGGACCGGGTGCGCGAGCGGGGGCTGACGCTGCTGATGGGGTCCTCGGCCGACGATCCGGACCGGGAGCGGGCGCTGACGGACAAGTTCCTGGCGCGCCGGGTCAGCATCCTGATGGTGGTGCCGTCGGTGGGCGCCGACCATGCCCATCTGCGGCAGCACCGGGCCGTGGGGCTGCCGGTGGTGTTCGTGGACCGGCCGGGGGCGGGGCTCGCGACGGACTGCGTGGTCAGCTCCAACCGCGAGGGCGCCCGCGCCGGGGTGACGCATCTGGTGGGGTACGGGCACCGCCGGATCGGGTTCGTCGGTGACCTGCCGAGGCGGCTCTACACCCGGCGGGAGCGGCTGGCCGGCTACCGGGAGGCGCTGCGGGACGCGGGGCTGCCCGACGACCGGCTGCTGATCGCCAGCGCCCACGACCAGCACGACGCGGGCGTGGCGACGGCCCGGCTGCTGGCCCTTCCCGATCCGCCGACCGCGCTGTTCGCGGGCAACAACATCGTGGCCCTCGGCGTGGTCGCGGAGCTGGCCCGCGGCGGGCGCAAGGACGTGGCGGTGGTCGCCTTCGACGACGTGGCACTCGCCGAGGCGCTGGAGCCCGCGCTGACGGTGGTGGCGCAGAACCCGGAGGAGATCGGCCGCACGGCGGCCGCCACGGCCCTCGCCCGCCTCGACGGTGACCGCTCCCGCGCCCGTACGGTCACGGTGCCGACCCGGCTGATCGTGCGGGGGTCGGGCGAGCAGCGGGTCAGCGCGCCGGCTTGAGCAGATGCGGCGCGTGCCGGCGTACGGCCTCGCGTATCTGCCTCATCGACGGGTTGACCATCGCGTTGCCCGCCACGGTGACGGTCGGGACGGTCTCGTTGCCGTCGGCCACCATGCGGACGTAACCGGCCGCGTCGGGGTCGCGCCAGATGTTGACCTCGGTGCGCGGGAGCCGGGTGAGCCGCAGCAGGAGCCGGAGCCTGATGCAGAACGGGCACAGCGGCCGCCAGTAGACGACCACGCCGTCCCGGTAGTCGGTCACGGTCTCCCCCTCGGTCGGTGTCGTTCGGTCCGAGCGTAGTGGAGGGCCCGCGCGGACGTCGCGCGGGCCCTCCTGCCTTGCGGATGGGGCTAGTTGAAGCCGACGGTCACCGGCTGACGGACGCTGGTCCTCGGGGTGGTGATCTTCAGGGTGCGGGTCTCGGTGTCCCACTGCCAGGCGGAGGGGGCGAGTGCGGTGCCGTTGGAGGTGACGCGGGCCGGAGGCTTCGTGAGGCCCTGGAAGGTGACCGTCCAGGTGCGGCGGCCCGGAAGGCCCTTGTAGGTGCCCTGGGTGGGGGCGATGCGCAGGGTGTGCCCGGTGTAGCTGATGCGGGTCGTGGCCGAGCGGTGGCGGGCGGGGGTGCTGACGCCGTCGTCCTCGTAGAGGGTGAAGGCGCCCGGCGCCCCGGTGGCGACGGTGACACCGACGCGGTCCAGCGGGGTGCCGGAGTCGTGGGCGGCGTCGCCGGCGCGGGTGGCGACGATGCCGCCGGCGCGGACGAACACCGGCATGGTGTCCAGGGTGGTCGGCACGTCGTACGAGGTGCCGCCGGTGCCCGCGGTGTAGCTGCGGCCGGTGAAGTAGTCGGTCCAGGTGCCCTCGGGGAACCACACGGAGGTGGTGGTGCTGGTCCCGGGCGTGGTGACGGGGGCCACCAGCATGTCGGGCCCGTACAGGTACTCGCTGCCGGCCCTGGTGTAGGCGGCCTCGTCCTCGGGGTGGTCCAGGTACAGCGGACGGACGATCGGTACGCCGGTGGTGGCGGCCTGCTGGGCGAGGGTGTACGTGTACGGGACGAGGGACTCGCGCAGCCGGAGGAACTTGGCGGCGGAGTCGCGGGCCGCGTCACCGTACTGCCAGGGCAGCCGGTCGCTGTGGTTGCTGTGCAGGCGGTCGATGGGCTGGAAGGTGCCGAACTGGACCCAGCGGGCGTACAGGTCGTCGGGCAGCTTGGTGGTGCGGTGGGTGCGGCCGTCGTCGGTGGTGTAGGTCTCGGCGCCGGGGATGCCGTGGCCGTCGTTGTGGCCGCCGATGTCGTGGCTGATGGCGGCCATGCCGGTGGCGGCGGACTCGCCCGGTGTGTAGCCGACCTCGGCGCTCAGGGTGCCCCAGGTGGAGGCGGTGTCGCCGGAGAAGTGGAGCGTGCTGCGCTTGTCGGCCCACGGGCCGGTGGGCAGGCCGACCCCACCGCTGTAGCCACCCGCCTGGAGGGAGCCGTAGGCGCGGGAGAGGACGAAGGCCCGCTCGGCGGTCTCGGCGGTCAGGCCGGCGTACTTCTGGTTGATCCAGGCGTCCGGGGTGACACCGGGCTGCGAGGAGCGGGAGGCGTCGCAGCACCAGTCCAGCCACCAGAAGTCGTTGCCGGCGCGGTCGAAGGGCCGGTGCAGATCGAGGTAGGCCCGCAGCTGGTCGGGGTCGCCGAAGTCGAAGGTACGGCACTCCGATCCGGCCGAGCCCGCGCAGCCGCCCTTGCTCAGCTTGCCCTTGGCGGTCTGCTGGGCCGCCGCGTACTGCGGGTCGGACTCCAGGATGCTGGGGTGCACGTTCAGGGTGTTGTGCAGGCCCTGCGCGGTCGACCAGTCGAAGAAGCCCTTGGGGTCGGGGTACTTGGCGGGGTCGAAGTTCCAGCCGCTCCAGGTGTTGGGCGCCTTGAAGTCGGTGTCGGTGACGAGCACGTCCAGCGGCACGCCGGCCGCGCGGAAGGCGGGCAGGAGGGTGTCCTGGTAGTCCTTGGCGGTGCGGTCGATGTACTCGGAGTACCAGACGCCGTAGGCCCAGCGGGGCAGCAGCGCGGGCGGGCCGGTCAGGGTGGCGAGGTCGGCGAGGCCCTGCTTGTAGTCGTGGCCGAAGCCGAAGAGGTAGCCGTCCTGGTAGGGCTTCCCGGCGTGTCCGGCGCGCGGGGTGGCCTTGCCGGTGTGGGCGTCGTAGACGGCGGAGGGCGTGTCGTCCAGCAGGTGCCAGCCGTCGCGGTGCAGCAGGCCGGGGGTGGTGCGGGGGCTGGGGTCGCGGTCCCCGTCGAGTCCGTCGAGGCTGCGGCGGTAGCCGCCGAGGGCGAGGTGCGGCTCGGGGGCGGGGTCGGCGGTGGCGGTGACGCCGAGGGTGTCGACGTTGACGTGGCAGCTCGTCGCGTCGGGGCAGGCGAGGGTGACGTCGTTGGCGCCGGCCTTCAGCTCCACCGTGGTGGCGGCGGTCTGCCAGGTGTCCCAGTTGTCGGTGGGGTCGAGGGTGAGGGTCGCGGGGGTGCCGGTGCCGGGGCGCACCTCCACGGTGCGCTTCTCATGGCGGCCGTCGCCGCCGGTGCCGTTGGCGTAGCGCAGGTGGAGGCGGTAGGTGCCGTCGCGGGGGACGTCGACCACGCGGCGGGTGAGGGAGGCGTCCTTGTTCAGCTCGGCGGCGAAGCCGTCGCCGGAGCTTCCCCGGTGGTCCGTGGCGATGATCGCGGAGCCCGCGAGGAGGCCGTCCTCGGCCTCGCAGCTCGTGCCGAACGCGCAGGCGGGGACGGCTGTGCGGTCGCGTGCCGGGTAGTCGGCGCCCGGCTTCACCAGGGCCGCGCTGTCGATGTTGACGCTGCCGGAGTCGGCGGCGGTGCGCTGGAGCCGTACGGTGTGGGTGCCGGCGCCCAGCGTCAGGGGCAGTCGTGCCACACTCCAGGTGTTCCAGTCGGCGGTGGCCGGGAGGCTGAACGTCCTGTTCGCGCCGCCGTCCACGGCGAGGCTGAGGGTGCGGGTCTCGCTGCGGCCGTCCGAGCCGACCGCGTTGGCGTAGCGGACGGCGTACTCGTAGGTGCCGGCCTCGGGTGAACGCATCTCCGTGGTCAGGGAGTTGTTCGCGACCTCGAAGCCCGCGAGGAAGCCCTTGCCGCTGTACCCGGTGTGGTCGGTGGCGACGCCGGGGCCGTCGTGGAGCTGGCCCTCGGCCTCGCACAGGGTGCCCACCGCGCAGTCGGGGCGCTGCCAGGGGCTCGCCTGCACCTGCTTCTGCCCGGCCTTGAGGCGCACGGTCAGGTTGTCGGCGGTGAAGGGACCGGAGCCCACCTTGTAGCGCAGGGTCAGGGCGCTGGTGGTGACGGTGAGGACGCCGTCCTTGACGGAGGAGGTGTAGGCGGGCGGCGTGAAGGCGCTCCGGCCGACGGCGTTGAAGGTGGCACTGTCCTCGAACTTGTCGTCCCCGGCGTACTCGGTACGGATCAGGGTCGGGGACAGCACCTGGAACCGGGCGCCCGGCACGGTCACGGTGGCCGAGCGGGCCTTGGCCGCCGGAGTGGCGGCGTCGGCGCCGACGGGGGCGAGGGCGACGCCCGCGCAGGCGAGGACGAGGGCGATGACCGGCCCGCGCGGCGGGCGGAGGGTACGGGGGAAGGGTGGTCGCACGGCACGCTCCAGGGGGCGGTGGCGCTCTCGCGAGCACGACGGACATGCGGAGACGACGGGTGCAGCGCAGATGCGATACAACGTTGTAAACACGGCTCCCCGGCATGAGAACATGCTCCGCTTTGCGGTGTCCAGATCCGGAACGGACAGCGTTGTCAGAGTAGTTGGCGTGAAGCGTGCGCGACGCGTGTTCCCTCCGGTTCCGTCTGTGGCTGCTTTTGGTGCTGTACAGCCCACCCCCGCGGTGCTGTCGTGCAACTGACCGGGCCTGTTCAACGTTGGAGGACTCGCCATGCCGGTTCGCAGACCCCGCTTCCTCGGCGCACTGCTGGCCCTCGCCCTGGCGCTCGGCGGAGTGCTCACGCTCCCCTCCCCCGCCCACGCCGCGTCGGCCGTGTGCGCGCTCTCCTGCGACACCCTCGATCCCTCCCAGGCACGCCAGGAGTCGTTCCCGGTGCCGGACCGGGCGGTCAACGGCCGCCTGCTGAGGCTGCATGTCTCCGAGCCCGACAGCATGGTCTGGGCCAGTGTCGACCAGGGCAAGCCGGGTGACGCGGTGTGGCTGGACCGCTCCTGGGACCGGGGCGCGAGCTGGGACGGGCTGCTGGGGAAGGCGAGCATCCCCTCCTCGTGGACCGGCACCCGGACGCTGATGTACAACGTCACCGATCCGGTCGGCCACCGGCGCGGCTGGGTCCGGGCCTGCGCGGACGCGGCCGGGGTGACCTGCACGGACTGGTTCCGCCCCCGGGTGTGCGACGGCACCTCCTGCGACGGCGCCGATCCCGCCACGGCGGCCCGCGACGAGCGTCCGGTACCCGCGACCACCCTGTACGGACGCACCATCAGCCTGCACATGGACCAGGCCGGTGGGCTGGCCTGGGGCGTGGTGGAGAACGGCGGCGCGGGTGACGAGATCTGGCTGGACCGCTCATGGGACGAGGGCGCGAGCTGGCCGGAGGGCTCCTCGCTGGGCCGGACCGGCGTGCCCTCCGGCGCGTCCTCGACCCGCACGGCGATGTTCGCCACCCGGGACCCGCGCGGGCTGCTGTACGGCGGTGCCGTGCGCGCCTGCGGCCGCGAGTCCGCGCACCAGGACGGGAGCTGCACCGCCTGGGCGCGCCCGGCGCCGACCCGGGCGCGGGGCGCGGCGGACGCCCTGATGGCGTCGTACCAGACCAACGAGGGTTGGTGGCGCAGCAGTTGGTGGAACTCGGCGGTGGCGCTGACCTCGGTCGCCGACTTCGCGCGGGCCACCGGGACGCACGACTACGACTGGGCGGTGGCGCGGACCTTCGAGCAGAACAAGGGGGTCTTCCCGGCGGGTGGACGCTCCTCGGACCCGGTGGAGGGGCACTTCATCAGCCGGGCCGTGGACGACGCGGCGTGGTGGGGGGTCGCGTGGGTGGCGGCGTACGACCTCACGCACGAACGGCGGTATCTGGACGAGGCGGTGACCATCACCGACTACGTGCGGGGGTTCTGGGACACGAACACCTGCGGGGGCGGGGTCTGGTGGAACCGGGAGCGCACGTACAAGAACGCGGTGACCAGCGGCCTGTATCTGTGGCTGGCCTCCGCGCTGCACCAGCGGCTGACCGGTGACACGGTGTGGGGAGCGCGGGCGGTGACGGCCGGCGACTGGTACCTGGGCAGCGGGCTGATCAACAGCTCTGGGCTGGTGAACGACGGGCTCACCTCGGGGTGCGCCAACAACGGCCAGACGGTGTGGAGTTACAACCAGGGGCTGGCGATCGGCGGCTTCACCGAGCTGTGGCGCTCGACCGGGAGCAGCCGTTATCTCGACGCCGCGAAGCGGCTGGCGGACGCGGCGCTGTCCTCCCCCGCGCTGACGCGTGACGGGGTGCTGACCGAGTCGTGCGACGTGGGCGGCGCGAGTTGCGACGACAACCAGAAGCAGTTCAAGGGCGTGTTCGTCCGGCATCTGGCGGACCTGGCGTCCGCCACCGGCTCGTCGGCCTACCGCGCGTATCTGGCGCGGCAGGCCGACTCGGTGTGGGCGAAGGACCGGGACCCGCTGAACCGGCTCGGCCAGCGCTGGGCCGGCGGGAGTCCGAACCAGCTGGACTGGCGGACCCAGGCGAGCGCGCTGGCGGCGCTGACCGCGGCTGGGTGAGTGCTGTGGGCCGAAGGGGCGTTCAGCTTGTCATTCAACGGTTGGCGTCGAACGCGGCTCGAACTTGATCAGTGCTTTCGCAGTTCAGCGGACATGTAGGCGGCCTCCGTTTGATCCTGTGCTCAGCCATCGGGTGGATCAGCTGCGCCGAGCCCTGGCCGGGGTGTCGTTGCCGCGGGCGGCGGACGGTCGGCTCGCGCTCGCGGTGGGTGTCTCGCCGCGGCTGCGACCGGACGCCAACACATCTGCTGACCAGGCCTTTTGCCACACCTTCGGGCGGTGTGAGGGCAAGCATCAGATGGTGCCCGGCTGGCCATACTCGGTTGTGGCCGCGCTGGAGACCGGCCGCACGTCCTGGACGGCGGTGCTGGACGGCGGTGCTGGACGCGGTCCGCCTTCAGCCCGCCGATGTCGCCGCGGTGACCACCATGCAGATCCGTGAGGTCGTCGAGCGACTGGTTGCCGCCGGCCAGTGGAAGCCGGGCGACCCGGAGTCCTGGTCGTGCTGGATGCCGGAGACAGCCTCGGCCGACTCCGGTCCGATCGCGTGATGCGGCGTCCGACACCCTCCCGCGAAGAGTTCCACCTGGCCAACCCCAAGGGTGGCCGACCGTCCAAGCACGGCGGCGAGTTCGTCTTCGGCGAGTACCAGGCAGAATGAGCGGCATGGTCAACGAGGGGAACGACGGCTTCACGCTGCCTCGGGGGGCGACAGGCTTCTACCGGCCGAAGGACGGCCCACTTCCCGAGAATGAACTGAAGGCGTTCCGCGCCGCTCTGTATGCCGCTGCTCGCGTCGCTGATGGCGAAGTAGGTGAGGTCGAGGAACGGGCGTACCCCCGTACCTTCCACACCGCAACGGTCGTCGGACACGAAGGCGAGAACGTAGTCCTATGCCACGCTCACCACCCCTGGATAGCCTTCGCCAAGACACGGCGGGACTGGTACGAAGAGGACTTCCTCGCGCCGCCGCCATGGGCTCACGCCTTCGCCAACGCGGGCTTCACGGTCCTGAGCAGCGAACGACTCGCCACACCACTCTCCGACGTGGACACCTCAGTGCTCACGCAGGGCGAGTGGCGTGAGATCCGCTTCTACGGCATCACCACGTTGGGCGGAGTCCTCTTCAATGCGTGGGACTGACGTACCGGCAGGAGGCGCCGTCCGACGACGTTAGGACAAGTTCAGTGCCTATTCCTGAGCCTGACATGACCTTGAACGAACGGCTCGTTGGATCTTCAAGTGTGAGGATGATCGGGAGCGGCCCGGAACCGCACTGATGCAGCGCACGTCTCCCGCACCATGATCTACAACGAGCACCACGAGCACGCGAGTTCCACCGGGCCTACCTCGCGGTCCGCGGTGACTGTGGACCCGCCGAAGGTCAACGACTACAACAGCTTCGCCGAGGCGTACACGGCCGAAAACGAAACCAACCTCATCAATGCCCACTACGAGCGGCCCGCGATGTTGGCCCTCGCCGGAGACGTAGCTGGCCGGCGGATCCTCGACGCCGGCTGCGGCTCCGGGCCCCTGTCCGCGGCATTACGCGATCGTGGTGCCTTGGTGAGTGGCTTCGACGCAAGTGCCGGGATGCTGGAGCTGGCCCGCCGGCGGCTCGGCGACGGTACGGACCTGCAGGTGGCCGACCTGGGCAGCCCGCTTCCCTACGCCGATGACACGTTCGACGATGTAGTGGCGTCCCTGGTGCTGCACTATCTGGAGGACTGGGGGCCGGCGCTGGCCGAGCTGCGACGCGTGCTCAAGCCCGGCGGTCGGCTGATCGCGTCCGTCGACCATCCCTTTGCCATCAACCTCATGCATCGCCAAGCCGGCCGCGAGGCCGACTACAAGTATTTCGACACCACCAACTGGACCGAAGAGTGGACCATGGGCGGTCATACCGCGCTGATGAGTATCTGGCACAGGCCGCTGCACGCGATGATCGAGGCGTTCACCGGTGCCGGTTTTCGGATAATGGCCATCAGCGAGCCAGAGCCTGATCCAGCGGCCCGCGAGCTGTTCCCCGAAGTCATCGCGGCCACGCCGCGTTTCCTGTGCTTCCTGTTCTTCGTCCTGCAGGCCGGCTAGGGCCTGTGTGACGTCGTGGTCAACTGGCCACCTTCAGGAAGTCATTGGCCCAGATCATTGAGGATATGTAGGCAGGTCACGTCGCGGCTGAGCAAGACTTCGGCGGTGGGGCTCCCGGAGGCTGTGCTCGCTGCGTACGGTGGCTGCATGGGCAGGGACGGGGTGCCCCGGCTGAAGCTGACCGTGATCACGGATGACTCTTGCGGGCCGCCGTCCTGCCGGGGGTGCGGTGGTCGGCTGATGCCGTCGGCGAGGTCGACGGCGGTGTTCTGCGAGGCGGCCTGCCGTTCGCGGCACTGGCGGCGGATGCGGCGGGCGAGGGCTCGGACCGAGGCGGTGAAGGCCGGCGTGACGGCCTCGTGTACGCAGTGCGGAGTGGCGTGGACGGTCGGTGTCGACCCTTCAGTCTCCGCGGTGTACCGCTCTCCCGCCTGCCGCAAACGGTCCTGGCACGCGCGCCGCGCACGTTCCGGCGAGGCGTGAGCCTGCGCGTTCGATGGAGACGGGGCCGCTTCGGCCGTCGGGGCCGTACGCCCTTCGCTGTCGGGCGAGGCGGTCGGATCGTGCGAGGTGAAGGACTTCCAGGGCGAGTTGACGGCACGCGAGGGTGTTGTCCCCGAGCCTCGTGGGGGTGGTGTCCGGATGGCCGACGGCACCGCCAGACACGCCGTGAACGAGGCGCAGTTCGGCCAGCTCCGCCAGCAGGTCCAGTACGGGCAGGAGGAAGCCGACCCGCAGCTGGACCAGCTGCGCCGCATGGAGCACAGCACCCAGTTCATGGACCTGGTCGCGGACCCTCATGACCCGCCGCGTCACCCGAAGAAACCGCCGGACCGAGGCGGTCCCAACCACCCTCGCCACAGCTGCCTGACGTTCCCTCCGCCTGCCGATCGCTTCGGCGTCCATCGACGCTCAACCGGACGGCAACCCTGATCACCATCCAGCTCCAGGACACCTTGACCTGCGGAAAGAGGATGTGACACAGGCACTCAGCCGACGCGGCGCCGCCTGGCCAGCCAGGTCTGGGCGACGACGACGAGGACGAGGAACGCCCCGCTGACCACCTGCTGGTAGGCGGAGTCGAGGGAGCCGATCTGGTTGATGACGTTCTGGATGACCTTGAGCAGGAGCACGCCGACGAGTGAGCCGCTGACGTAGCCGAGGCCGCCGGTGAGCAGGGTGCCGCCGATGACGACGGCGGCGATGGCGTCCAGCTCCATGCCGTAGCCGAGGATGGTGACGCCGGAGGCGAGGTAGGCCGCGTTCAGCGCCCCGGCGAGGCCGGCCAGCAGCCCGGACAGGGTGTAGACGCTGATCTTGGTGCGGGCGACCGGGGCACCCATCAGCGCGGCCGCCTGTTCGTTACCGCCGATGGCGTACACCCGCTGTCCGAACCGGGTGCTCCGCAGCAGCACGGCACCGCCCGCGAACAGAACGACGGTGATCCAGACGGGAGTTCCGATGCCGAGCAGCTTGCCCTGGCCGAGGGAGGCGAAGAGGGAGTCCGGGTCGACGAGGAAGGTGTCGGCGCCCTCGTCGGTGAGGGCCAGCATGAGACCACGCGCTGCCAGCATCGAGGCGAGGGTGACGATGAACGGCGCGAGCCCGGTACGGGCCACCAGCAGCCCGTTGACGAGCCCGATCGCGGCGCACACCGCCAGCGGCAGCAGCAGGGCGACGACCGTGCCGTACTGGGAGCCCCAGGCGGCGAGGACTCCGCCGAGGACGAAGACGGAGCCGACGGAGAGGTCGATGCCGCCGCTGACGATGACGAAGGTCATGCCGAGGGCGACGGTGGCCAGGAACGACGACGAGATGGCGATGTTGCCGAGGTTGTCGCCGGTGGCGAAGGAGTCGAAAGACAGCGAGGCCACGGCGGCGAGGACCACGAGGGCGACCAGGGCGCCGTGCCGCTGGGCGAGGGCGGCCACCCGGTCCCCGCGCCGGGCGGTGTCGCCGGGGGCGGGCGCGGTCCGTCCGGCGGCCGCGGGGTGTTCCTTGGTGCTGGGCATCACCGCTTCCCCCTCTCCCGTGCCGCGTACACCGCGAGCACGATCACCACGGCCTGGGCGATCTGGGTCCAGGACGAGGGCAGGTCGTGTTTGATGAGGGTGGCCGTCAGCAGCTGGATGAGGACGGCGCCGGCCACCGTGCCGCCGATGCGTACGCGTCCGCCGGTGAGCGGGGTACCGCCGACGACGACGGCGGTGATGGCGGACAGCTCCATCAGGTTCCCCAGTGAGCTGGGGTCGCTGGCCTGGAGCCGGGCGGTGGCCAGGAACCCGGCGACGGCGGCGAGGACGCCCGAGCAGACGTAGACCGTGATCAGGACCCGGTGCACCGGGAGTCCGGCGAGCTGGGCGGCGGGGCGGCTGTCTCCGATGGCGAGGAGCCGGCGGCCGAAGGTGGTCCGGCGCACGACGAAGCCGACGATCAGCGCGAGGGCGGCGGCGATCAGCGCGAGGTAGGGGATGCCGGCCACGCTGCCGGAGCCGAGGGTGGCCATGGCGGGGTCGCGTACGTCCTTGAGCTGGGGCAGCAGCACCAGGGCGATGCCGCGGCCGCCGACCATGAGCGCGAGGGTGGCGACGATGGGCTGGACACCGACGAACGCGATGAGCGAGCCGTTGGCCAGGCCGATGACAGCGCCGCCGACCAGCGCGGCCAGCAGGGCGAGCCAGGGTCCGTAGCCGAGGTAGAGGGAGGTGACGGAGGTGGCCAGGGCCATCACGGCGCCGACGGAGAGGTCGATTCCCTCGGTGCCGATGGCCAGCGCCATGCCGAGGGCGACGATCAGCACCGGGGAGACCTGGACGGCCTGGGTGCGGAAGTTCTCGCCGGAGACGAAGTGGTCGGTGAAGAACACGTTGAACAGCAGCAGGACGGCGAGGCCCAGGTAGACGCCGTAGTTCTGGAGCCAGCCGACGACCGTGGACCGGTCGGGCAGCGTCCCCTTGTCCAGGGCGAGTTCAGTCATGGCGGGGCGCCTCCTCCTCGGCTGCCTCGGCGATGGCCCGCAGGAGCTGGTCGGCGCCGACCTCGTCCCCGGTCAGCTCGCCGACGACCGAGCCGTCCCGGAGCACCACCACCCGGTCGGACCCTTCGATGAGTTCCTCCACGTCGGAGGAGATCAGCAGCACGCCGAGGCCGTTCTCGGCGAGTTCGTCGATGAGCTTCTGCACCTCGGCCTTGGCGCCGATGTCGATGCCGCGCGTCGGCTCGTCGAGCAGGAGCACCTTGGGGTGCATGGCCAGCCAGCGGGCCAGCAGTACCTTCTGCTGGTTGCCGCCCGAGAGTTCGCCGACCTTCTGGTGGGGGCTCGCGGCCTTGATCCGCAGCCGTTTCATGAAGGTGTCGACCACGGCGTCGACCTTGGCCTCGGAGACGAGCCCGAAGCGGGACATGCGGGGCAGCGCGGCCAGCGCGATGTTCTCCCGGACCGACAGGCCCGGCACGATCCCCTCGGACTTGCGGTCCTCGGGCAGCAGGCTGATCCCGGCCCGGATCGCGGCGGCCGCCGACCCGGTGCGCACCGGGCGCCCGTCCACGGTGACCTCTCCCCCGCCGAGCGGCAGGGCGCCGGCGATGGCCTTGGCGGTCTCGGTACGCCCCGAGCCGAGCAGCCCGCCGAGGCCGACGACCTCGCCGGGGCGGATGTCGAGCGAGACGTCGTGCAGTTGGTGGCGCCGGACCAGGTTGCGGGCGCTCAACACCGGCTGGGACCCGGCGTCGTGGCTGCCGGTGAACTTGGTGACGCCCTCGGCGCGGACCTCGCTGGTCTCGCGGCCCAGCATCAGGGAGACCAGCTGCAGGCGGCCGGTCTCGGCGAGCGGGCCGGTGTGCACCAGGCGGCCGTCGCGGAGCACGGTGACCGTGTCGCAGATGGCGTACAGCTCGTCCATGCGGTGGCTGACGTACAGCACGGCGATGCCCTGTTCGCGCAGGCGCCGGATGACCCCGAACAGGGTCTCCACCTCGCGGGGTTCGAGCGAGGAGGTGGGTTCGTCCATGACGACCACGCGGGCGTCCACCGAGACGGCGCGGGCGAGGGCGACCATCTGCTGGGCGCCGACGCCGAGTTCGCGCAAGGGACGGCGGACGTCGACGTGGACGCCGTACTCGGCCATGGTCTCCCGCGCCTCGCGGTGCATACGGGCGAAGTCGATCAGGCCGAGACGGGTGCGGGGCTCACGGCCGAGGAAGAGGTTGCGGGCCACGCTCATCAGGGGGATGAGGTTGACCTCCTGGTAGATCGTGGAGATCCCGGCGTGCTGCGCGGCGAGCGGGGTCGGGAAGGCCACCGCCTCGCCCAGGTGGCGCAGTTCGCCCTCGTCGGGGCGGTACACCCCGGTGAGGGCCTTGATCAGGGTGGACTTGCCCGCGCCGTTCTCACCGACCAGGGCGTGGGTCTGGCCGGCTCGCAGGGTGAACGTCACGTCGTCCAGGGCCAGTACACCGGGGAAGCGCTTGGTCAGGCCGGTGACGGCGAGGACTTCGTCGGGTGGTGCGGTCACGGCTGCTCTCCATGGGGTCATGGGCGACGTGCCTGCCGGGGGCGCCGAGAGCCTTTCAGGAGGGCTCCCGGCGCCCGGTCGAGGTGCGCGCTCAGTACGCCTTGTTCAGGTCGGCCTTGGCGTTCGCCTCGGTGTACTGGCTGTCCTGGATGACGATGTCCTCGCCGACCGGCTTGCCCTGGGTGAAGGAGTCCAGGGTGGCGAAGGCCAGCGGCCCGAAGCGCGGGTTGGACTCGATGACGGCGCTGATCCAGCCGTCATCGATGCCCTGTACGGCGTTGCGGGTGCCGTCGATGGTCACGATCTTCACGGCGCCGGGCTTCTTGCCCGCACCCTTGAGGGCGTTGACCGCGCCGAGGCCCATCTCGTCGTTCTCGGCGTAGATCGCCTTGATGCCGGGCTTGGACTGGATGAGCTGCTCGGTGACCGACTGGCCCTTCTCGCGGGTGAACTCGCCCGTCTGCTTGAAGACGATCTTGAGTCCCGGTGCCTTGGCCTTGACGCGGTCCTCGAAGCCCTTGGTCCGCTCGGTGGTCACGTTGTTGCCGGCCGCGCCGAGCAGGATGGCGATCTCGCCCTTGCCGCCGGTCGCCTCGATCAACTGGTCGGCGGCACGCCGCCCCTGGGCGACGAAGTCGGAGCCGATGAAGCTGACGTAGTCCTTGCAGGGGGCCGCGTTGATCTGCCGGTCGATGGTGATGATCGGAATCTTCTTGGCCTGGGCGGACCGGAGCACCGGCTCCCAGCCGTCGGAGTTCAGCGGGGCGATGACGAGGAGCTTGGCGCCCTTGGCGATGAGGTCCTGCACATCGCTGATCTGCTTGGAGAACTGCGACTGGGCGTTGGCGGTGAGCAGTTTGACGCCGCGCTTGGACGCCTCGGCCTTGATGGAGGCCGTCTCCGCGATACGGAAGGGGTTGGCCTCCTTCTCCGACTGGGAGAAGCCGACGACGGCGTTCTTCAGGTCGAGCTTGTCGGCGCCGTAGTCGCCGATCGCGCAGGTCTTGCCGCCGCCGCTCTCGGCGACCTGCTTGCCCGCGTCGCCCGAGCCGCTGGTCTGCGAGGGGGCGGAGTTGTCGCTCTCGGACTTGGTGCAGCCGGTGACGAGCGCCAGCCCGGCGACGAGCCCCACGGCGAGGATGTTTCTGGTGGTGGTGCGGGAGTGCGGCTTCATGCGGATTACCCCACTTCGGGACTGCGGAAGGCCGTCCGGCCGTGACCAGATCAGGATGCTTTTTACATCGTTGGAAGTGCCGTGTAAACACCCCGTGCGGGACGACACCGAACCGGTATCGATCCCAACTGGGCTTCAAGCAGAGGGGTTTGTGCTGCTCAGAATGTGTGCGGGCGCCGTCCGAGGGTGCTCTCCCGCTCCACCAGGGTGAAGCCGGGCTGGAGGAGGCGGGCGGCCCGGGGAGCCTCGTGGTTCTGGTCGCCCTTGAGCCGGCCGACCACGGACTCGACGGCGAGCCGGGCGATGGCCTCCTTGTCGGGCGAGACGGTGGTCAGGGTGACGGCGGCGTACCGGGACTCGGTGACGTCGTCGAAGCCGACCACCGCGATGTCCTCGGGCACCCTCAGGCCCCGCTCGAACATCACCCGCATGGCACCCAGCGCGACCAGGTCGTTGTAGGCGAACACCCCGTCGGGGCGTTCCCCGGAGTCCAGCAGGTGGGCCATGGCGCGGGCGCCGTCCTCGTGGCCCCAGCCGCTCGTGGTGGCGACCAGCCGGTCGTCCACCGCCACCCCGGAGGCGGCCAGTTCGGCCTGCCAGCCGATGAACCGCAGGTGGGCGGGCTGGTGCGAGTGGTCCCGGCGGGCGCCGAGGAAGGCGATGCGCCGCCGGCCGAGGGCGAGCAGATGGCGTACGGCGGCGCGGGCCGCGGCGATGTTGTCGATCACGATGTGGTCGTAGGGCAGGTCGTAACGGCGCTCGCCGAGCAGGACCAGGGGGGCGTCGTCGCGGCGGGCGGCGAGGTCCTCGGTCTCCAGTTCCAGCGGGCTGAGGATCAGGCCGTCCATGACCCGGGCGCGGAAGCCCTGGCAGACCAGGATCTCCTGTTCGCGCTGGCCCTGGGTGTGGTCGAGCAGGACGGTGTACTCGTGCTGGGCGGCGGCGTCGATGACGGCGCCGGCGAGTTCCGCGAAGTAGGAGTTGCCGAGTTCCGGTACGGCCAGGCCGATGATCCCGGTGCGGCCCTTGCGCAGGTGACGAGCGGTCAGATTCGGCCTATAGCCCAGCTCGTCGATGGCCGACTGGACGCGGGCCCGCATGGCCGGGGTGACGTGCGGATAGTCGTTGACCACGTTCGAGACGGTCTTCACGGAGACCCCCGCACGTTCGGCCACGTCCTTCAGACTCACGCGCATCCTCAGTCCTCCCACGCCTCGTGTCAGACACCTGGACAGAGCGCAGGAGGCGTGTTCTCATGCCAACTGCCCTTGTTTCCAACGTTATACAAGATGTGCTGGAGCACGGGCAGAGCACGCACCCGCAACTCCGTTCCCCCCGGAGGTACTCGTGCCACCATCCTCTCGCCGCAGGTCCGGCCCGCACCGCTGGCTGGCCTCCGCGTTCACCGCCCTGACGCTCGTGGTCTCGGGCGCCGCCGCCTCCCAGGCGTCCCCGGTGTCACCGGCCGCGCCGGAGGCCGACGGCCCGGCCGGGGCCCACGGTCTCAAGGGTGAGTACTACACCCAGTCGGCGTCCGGAGCCTTCGACTTCGCCACGCTGAAGGCGACCGCCTTCGACCCCTCGCTCGACTTCCCCGACCTCGAACCCCGCCTGAAGACCCGCGCCGGACAGCAGGACGACGTGAGCGTGCGCTGGACGGGCCGGCTCACCCCGGAGAAGACCGGCGCGCACACCTTCTCGATCACCGGCGACAACGGCTTCCGGCTGTGGGTCGACGGCAAGGAGGTCATCGACCACTGGGTGGACGACTGGGACCGTGAGCAGAACTCGGCTCCCGTCACCCTGGAGGCGGGCCACGCCTACGACATCAAGGTGGAGTACTTCGAGCACTACGGCGGCTCCAACCTCCATGTGCGCTGGACGCCGCCCGGCGGTGCCAAGGAGGCGATCCCGCAGTCGGCGTTCAGCCTGCCGGACGGGTTCACCTACAACGGCCCGCTGGACTCGGCGATCCAGCCGGACGGCAAGACCCTGGTGCTGGACTTCGCCCAGCAGCTCAAGGCACCGCCGGCCGGGTTCGACGACCACCTCGACATCGATGTCGGCGGCTCCGCCTGGCCGCGCGGCACCGCGCACCTGGACGCCTCCGACCCGAGCAAGCTGGTCGTCCAGCTGACGGAGCCGGTGGTCGGCGGCCACGGCGGCTACGCGGACCTGCGCTACGACGGCAAGGGCGGCCTGACGGGCACCGACGGCGTGGCGGTCTCCGACTTCTGGAGCACCGGCGGCAACCACTCCACGTACCAGCTCCGCACCCCCTGGGCCGACAAGGTGGGCCCCACCAACGCCCATCCGGAGTACCCGCGGCCGCAGTTGACCCGCGACAAGTGGGAGAACCTGAACGGCACCTGGGAGTTCGCGGGCGCCGAGGCGGGCGAGCAGCCGCCCACCGGCAAGAAGAAGCTGGGCGAGAAGATCCTGGTGCCCTACCCCGTCGAGTCGCAGCTCTCCGGGATCGAACGGCACGAGGACCGCATGTGGTACAAGCGGACCTTCACCGTGCCCGCCGACTGGCAGGTGCACGGCACGCGCCGGCTCCAGCTCAACTTCGACGCGGTGGACTGGCAGGCCGTGGTGTACGTCAACGGCAGGAAGGTCGGTGAGCACAAGGGCGGTTACGACCGGTTCAGCCTGGACGTCACCGACGCGCTGAAGAAGAACGGCGGCCTCCAGGAGCTGATCGTCGGCGTCTACGACCCGACCGACTCGGCGAACGGCGAGAACCCGCCGATGGGCAAGCAGCGCCTCGACCCCAGCGGCATCTGGTACACGCCCAGCTCCGGTATCTGGCAGACCGTGTGGATGGAGCCGGTCGGCCGGGACCGCGCCGAGGACGTGAAGACCACCCCCGACCTGGCGAACCGCTCGGTGTCGGTGAGCGTGCGCGGGGTGCGGGACGGCGTGCCGGTCACGGCCGTCGCCTACGACGGCGACCGCGAGGTCGGCCGGGCGAGCGGCACCGGCGGCACGGCGTTCTCGGTGCCGGTCCCCCGGCCGCACCTGTGGACCCCGGACGACCCGCACCTGTACCGGCTCAAGGTCACCGTGGGCCGGGGCAACGGCACCGACCGGGTGGGCGGCTACTTCGGGATGCGCTCGGTCGAGGTCAAGACGGTGAACGGCAAGCAGCGCACCCTGCTCAACGGCAAGCCGGTGTTCCTGATGGCCACGCTCGACCAGGGCTTCTGGCCCGACGGCCTGCACACCGCGCCGACCGACGACGCCCTCGCCTACGACCTCAAGGTGCACAAGCAGCTCGGCTACAACTCGGTGCGCAAGCACATCAAGGTGGAGCCGGACCGCTGGTACTACTGGGCCGACAAGCTGGGCCTCATGGTCTGGCAGGACATGCCGGCGATGAACACGGTCAACCCGTCGGCCGCGGCCCGTACCGAGTACGAGCACGAGCTGAAGCAGATGATCCTCCAGCACGACAGCCACCCCTCGGTGGTCATGTGGGTCACCTTCAACGAGGGCTGGGGCCAGTACGACCAGGCGCGGATCGCGGACTACGCCAAGTCGCTCGACCCGACCCGGCTGGTCAACAACATGAGCGGCCTGAACTGCTGCGGCGCGGTGGACGGCGGCAACGGCGACATCGCCGACGCCCACGGCTACCCGAGCCCGCAGGTCCCGCAGGCGGACGGCCGCCGGGCCCTGGTCAGCGGCGAGTACGGCGGCCTCGGTCTGGGCGTTCCCGGACACGCCTTCCCGGTGCAGATGACCTACGTCGGCGTGACCCCGGAGACGTACACGGACGTCTACCTCGACCGGCTGAAGGAGGTCGAGCAGCTCGCGGCCTGCAAGGGCGGCAACGGTGCCGTGTACACCCAGATCACCGATGTCGAGGGCGAGCTGAACGGTCTGCTCACCTATGACCGCAAGGTCCTCAAGGCCGACGCCAAGCGGCTGCACGCCGCGCACGAGGCGCTGATCAAGGGCGCCGAGAACGGCACGCTCACCTGCACCTCCTGAAGTACCGCGCGGCCCGTCCCTCACCGGGGCGGGCCGCGCGTTTCCATGCCGGACTCACCCCCAGGAGCGCCCGCATGTCCCTCGACCGACGTCACTTCCTGGCCGGCGGCGCGCTGGCGCTGGGCTCGGCCGCACTGTCCGGCCCCCTGGCCTACGCCGCCCCCGCCGCCCGCTCGCTCGCCCCGGCCGCCTTCACCCGGCTCGCGCCCGGCAGCATCACCGCGCGTGGCTGGCTGGCCGGCCAACTCAAGCTTCAGCTGGACGGGTTGTGCGGGCGTTACGACCAGCGCTCGCACTTCCTGGACTTCGACGCCTCCGGCTGGGTCCACCCGGAGAAGCCTGGCTGGGAGGAACTGCCCTACTGGCTCAGGGGTTTCGTGCCGCTCGCCATCGCCACCGGGGACGCCGACGCGCTGGCCAGGGCCCGCCGCTGGATCGACGCGGTGCTGGCCACCCAGCAGTCCGACGGGTTCTTCGGGCCGCGCGGCTTGCGCACCTCTCTGGACGGCGGTCCCGACTTCTGGCCGTTCCTGCCGCTGCTGATGGCGCTGCGGACCTGGCAGGAGTACTCGGGCGACCAGCGGATCATCCCGTTCCTGACCCGCTTCCTGACCTTCGTGAACGCCCAGGGCAAGGGCGCCTTCGACCACAGCTGGATCGCCACCCGCTGGGGCGACGGGCTCGATGTCGCGCTGTGGCTGCACGACCGTACCGGCGACGCCTTCCTGCTGGACCTCGCCGACAAGATGCACACCTGGGGCGCCGACTGGACCGGCCCGCTGCCCACCCCGCACAACGTCAACATCGCCCAGGGCTTCCGGGAGCCCGCCCAGTACGCCCGGCGTTCGGGGTCGGCGTCGGACACGGATGCGACGTACCGCACGTACGACCAAGTGCTCGGCGTATATGGGCAGTTCCCCGGTGGCGGGTTCGCCGGGGACGAGAATCTGCGGCCCGGATTCGGTGATCCCCGGCAGGGCTTCGAGACGTGCGGGATCGTGGAGTTCATGGCCAGCCACGAGCTGCTCACACGGGTCACCGGGGACCCGGTGTGGGCGGACCGCTGCGAGGAGCTGGCCTTCAACATGCTGCCGGCCGCGCTCGATCCGCAGGGCCGGGCGGTGCACTACGTCACCAGCGCGAACAGCGTGGACCTGGACAACGCGGCCAAGACGCAGGGGCAGTTCCAGAACGGCTTCGCCATGCAGTCGTTCCAGCCGGGCGTCGACCAGTACCGCTGCTGTCCGCACAACTACGGCATGGGCTGGCCCTGTTTCACCGAGGAGCTGTGGCTGGCCACCCCGGACCAGGGTCTGGCCGCCGCGCTCTACGCGCCCTGCCGGGTGACGGCCACCGTGGCCGGGGGCACGCGGGTCACCGTCACCGAGGAGACCGACTACCCCTTCGGCGAGACGGTCCGGCTCACTCTGTCCACGCCCCGCGCGGTCCGCTTCCCGCTCCGCCTGCGGGTGCCGGGGTGGTGCGCGGACCCGGTGCTCACGGTCAACGGCCGGGCGGTGGGCGCGCGTCCGGGCCCCGCGTTCGTCACCGTGGACCGCACCTGGGCGGACGGCGACGTCATCGCCCTGAAGCTCCCCCAGCGCACCACGGTGCGCACCTGGGCAGGCGGCGAGAACGCGGTCAGCGTGGCGCACGGTCCGCTGACCTACGCGCTGAGGATCGGTGAGCGGTACGTCCGGTACGCGGGCGACGACACCTTCCCCGAGTACGAGGTGCACGCCACCACGCCGTGGAACTACGGGCTGGTGCCGGGTGCGGTGCCGGAGTTCGTCCGGTCGGGGGGCGCGGTCCCGGCCAACCCGTTCACCCTGGACGGCACGCCCGTACGGCTGACGGCGCGGGCGCGCCGCATCCCGGAGTGGATCGCTGACGACGAGCACGTGGTGGCGCCGCTCCAGCCGAGCCCGGCCCGGTCCGCCGCCCCCGTCGAGACGGTGACCCTGGTCCCGATGGGGGCGGCGCGGCTGCGGATCAGCAGCTTCCCCACCGCCGCGCCGGACGGCCGGCCGTGGACGCCGGAGCCGCCGTTCCGGCGGATACGGAACAAGCACAGCGGCAAGGTGCTCGCCGTGGACAACATGTCCACGGCCAACAGCGCCCGGGTGGTGCAGTACGACGACACACCGACCGGCGACCACGCCTGGCAGTTGCTCGACCGGGGGGACGGCTGGTTCCTGGTCCGCAACGGTCACAGCGGCAAGGTGCTGGGCGTGGACGGCATGTCGACGGCCGACAGCGCTCTGGTCGTCCAGTACGAGGACAACGGCACGGACGACCATCTGTGGCGGCGACTGGACAGCGGTGACGGCTGGTTCCGGCTCCAGAACAAGCACAGCGGCAAGGTGCTCGGCGTGGACCGGATGTCCACGGCGAACAGCGCGCAGGTCGTGCAGTTCTCGGACAGCGGCACCGACGACCATCTGTGGCGGATCGGCTAGCCGCCGCGAGTCGTCCCGGTCAGCTCGGCCGGGACGACTCCAGCAGGTCGCACTCGATGAAGGAGGGCGGGCTGGTGCACAGCGCCGCCATGCGCTCGGCGAAGGCGCGGGCCTCGGGGTCGTGGCGGCTGCGGCCGGCCGCCTCCAGGGAGGGGAACTCCAGCACCTCGTAGTAGCGGTCGTCCTTGCTCTTGTCCTTGAGGACGGCCTGGTAGGTGGGGCCGTGCTGCATGCCCCCGAAACGCCGGTCGATGTCCATCGCCAGGGTGCGCATCTCGTCGATGCGGTCGGTCTCGAAGGCGATGATCTGCACGAACTTCTCGGCCACGGTTCCTCCAGCCGGCCAGGGCGCCGCCACCGGGACGGGGCGGCTCAGCACCCAACGAAACACGGCCGGTGGCGGTCGGCAATTCGTCGCGGTGCGTTCGCCGTACCGCGCGCCCGGCCGCGCGTGGGTGTCCGGCCCCGCCCGTCGTGGGTGTCATCACCGATGGTGGCGCGGTGCCGGGGCGTGCGACGGTGTCAGGGCCCCCGGCGATGATCCGGGACCGCCCACGGCACGGGGCCGCCCGCCCCGAAGCCGCTCCGGTGCCACGGCCGTCGCGCGTCCGGACGGAAGGCGAGGTTGAGCGGGATCGCCGCCCAGCTCCTGGACCCGGCCCGCCCCGGCTCAGCCGGCAGCCGGCGGCGGGGGCGGCACGGTCGGCGTCCGGCTCAGCTCGGCGGTGAACTGGGCGCCGGTGAGCAGGGCGAGGTTGGACAGCCAGAGCCAGATCAGGAAGACGACCGAGCCCGCGAGCGATCCGTAGAGCCGGCTGTAGCCGCCCAGTACCGAGGTGTAGAGCGCGAAGCCGCCCGACACCGTGATCCACAGGGTGGCGGCGAGCACTCCGCCGGGCAGGCTGTGGCTGCGCCGCTTGGCCTGCACCGGGCCGGTGCGGAAGACGACCACGATCAGCACGACCACGAGGACCAGCAGCAGGGGCCAGCGCAGCAGGCGCCACACCCAGGCGACCGTGGCGTCGAGGCCGAAGAAGCGCCCGGCGGTCTCGGCGACCGGGCCGGTGAGCAACAGGACCAGGGCGCTGACCACGAGCAGGCCGAGCAGCCCCAGCGCGGTGAGCACGATCCGGTGGGCCTTGCGCAGGGGCGAACGGTGGTCCTCGACGCGGTGCATGCGGTGCAGCGAGCGGCGGAAGACCGCCAGATAGCTGGAGGCGGACCAGATGGCGCTGGCCGTCCCGGCGACCAGCAGCGGCCAGATCGCGGCGTCGGGGCGCAGCATGCGGCCCAGTACGTCGTGGAGTTCGCCGCCGGACTCGGCGGGGGCGTAGGCGGTGACCTGTGTGATGAACCGTTCTGCCGTGCCCGGACTGATCAGCGCGAAGGCGATGACGGTGACCAGGAGGGCGGGCAGCACGGTCAGGATGGCGTAGTAGGTGAGGGCGGCCGCGTCGTCGGAGACGTCGTCGCGCCACATGGACAGCGGCGTGCGGCGCAGCGCCGCGCCCCAGTCGGCGGGGCGGGGCGGGGGCGGCCGGGTGGCGGCGGGGGCGTGTCGTTCAGCGGACATGCGGTACCTGGTGGGACCGGGCGCTCAGGCGCACCCGGCCGTGGACGGGACAGGGGGCGGCGGCCGATTCGGCCCGGCCAAGGAGCCGGGTGACGCCGGGCAGCACGGCGTCGGGGGTGGTGTCGGGCTGGAGCCAGAGGTGCAACCGTACGATGATCCGGCCGCGTCCGGCGAGGACGCGGGCGCGACAGCGGGCGACGCCGTCGAGGGCGGCCGCGTCGCGGGCGACGGCCTCCTCCAGGGCGCGGGCGCGCACGGTGGCGCCGGGTGCGGGGAGCGCGATCAGCGGGCGTCCGCCGCCGTGGAACTGGCGGGCGCACCACAGGGCGCCGAGCGCGGTGGCGGCGACGGAGGCGGCCAGCACGGTGGGCGTCCACCATCCCCGGCTCCGCAGGTCGAGGACGCGCGCGGGGCTCAGGAAGGTGACGTCGCCGGAGAGTTCCGGCCACCAGGCGGGCATCCGGGCGCCGAGGGCCGGGTCGGCGGTGGCCAGCCAGGTGCCTGCGGCCATCAGGGCCAGACCGGTGGCGGCGAGGACGCAGCGGTTCAGGGCGGTGCGCATCAGCTTCCTCCGGCGGGCGCCACGGCCCCGAGGGGTGCCGGCGCGGTCTCGGCCGGGGGCGGGGTCCACACCGGCAGGGGGCGTACGGCGACCCGCAGCCGCAGCGGGCGGCGCAGTCCGCACTCGGCGAGGACGCGGCGCGCGGCCTCGGTGATCTGGTCGCGGGCGGCGGCGCGGTCCCCGAAGGCGAGGGCGGCGCGCACGGTGGCGCGGCGGCGGCGGACCCGTACGGCGACGGTGTCGACGCCCTCGGTCCCGGCGGCCGTGTCCCTGAGCAGCGCGGCGACGGCGCCCCGGTCGACGGCGACCCGCGTGGCCACTGCCGGGGAGTGGGCGGTGAGCAGGCCGCGCCGGCCGGGGGTGACGGCGAGGACGATGAGCCAGACGCCGAGCAGGGCGCAGCCGAGGGCGGCGGCGGTGACCGGGAGTTCGCCGGGGCCGTGCGCGTACAGCCAGTGCAGGGCGCCGGTGCGCCACGGGGCGGCCGGGCGGTGCCCGGTGTGCACCAGGATCAGGTCGGTGGCGAGGGCGCCGCAGGTCAGGGTGGCGAGCAGGGTGAGCACGCCGAGGGGCAGTCTGCGCTGCGCCCACCAGCGGCGGGGAACCCGGCCGCGCGAGGGCGCGGTGGCGGTACCGGTGACGCCTTCCGGTCCCGACGGGCGGTCCGGGGTGAGCGCGGTGACGCCGACACGGGCCGTGCGCACGTCCAGGCCGGTCAACTCGCCGGTGCGGGCGGTGACATGGTCCTGGACGCTGCGCACGGTCGTGGTGAGCGGCGCGGGGTAGGGCAGCGCGACGTCGACGGCGATCTCGGCCCGGCCGCCGCGTACGGCCGCCGAGGAGCCCGTCGCCCGCGCCGCGCGGCCGGGCAGCGCCTCGGTGACGGCGCGGCCGGCGATCCGGCGGACGGCACGGTCGGAGACCGTGGTGGTGCCGCGCCGTTCGGGGGCGGTCATCGGCGGCCCCGCTCGAAGGCGTGCCGCAGGTCCCCGGCGCGTCCGCCCCGGTCGAACCAGTGACCGACGGCGTAGCCCACCGCGCCGAGCGCGGCCACGAGCAGGAACGCGCCGAAGCCGCCGAACCATCCGGCGAACGCCAGCGCGATGCCGGCGATCAGTCCTACCAGCGCTCTGTCCATTCTTCCGTCCCCTTCTTCCCTGCTTTTCCTGCCCCGCCGACCCTGACCGTCCTCCGGTGTCAGGCGACGCGGGAGGTGGTCTCCGGGGTGCTGTCCTCGTCGTCGGGCAGGTGGACGTCGTTGATGGTGACGTTGACCTCGACGACCTCCAGACCGGTGATCCGCTCGACGGCGTCGATGACGTTCTCCCGGACGTCGCGGGCGAGGTCCGCGATCGCGACGCCGTACTCCACGACGAGGTCGAGGTCGATGGCGGTCTGCCGTTCGCCCACCTCGACCTTGACGCCCCGGCCGACGTTGGAACGGCCGCCGGGGACGCGGTCGCGGACGGCGCCGATGGTGCGGGAGAGGCCGCCGCCCATGGCGTGCACACCGGGGATCTCCCGCGCCGCCACACCGGCGACCTTGACGACGACAACGTCGGCGATGGAGGTACGGCCGCGCGTGGCGGCCGGCTCGTCGGCTCCGGTGGTGCCGCCCGCGAGGGCCGTGGTGGCCGGCGGCTGCTTCGTGGTGGGGCCCGCGGGGGCGGTGGTGGTGGCGGGCGCGCTCTGGACGCTCATGACCAGGTCCTCTCGATGGGCCGTACTGCTGTTGTCGTTCCGTTGGACCCGGCCGGTCCACGAATGTGACGCGGATTCCCGGATTTTCTCCGCCGAAGCCTGCCCGCGCCCCGGTGACGCGCCCCACGACCTGCATCCACCTGGGTTTTCGCGCCTGAAGTAGCCGATGAGGGGCACGGCAGGAAAGGGACGCGGCGGAAATCCGCGTCACAAAGCCCCCTTCGAGGTGTCGAAGGGGCAGGACGACGGAGAGGAGCCGCCCGGTGTCGGGGGTCCGCAGACAAATCGCGTGTCCGGGACAGGAACGCGCGCCCGACGCCACCCCGCCACGGGAGCCGGAGGAAGTACACCCGGACGACGGCCTGCTGACGGTGCGCGCGGCCGAGGGCGACGAGGAGGCGTTCGCGGTGCTGGTGCGCGAGCACGCCCCCGCGCTGGTGGGCCTCGCCACCCGGCTGCTGGGCGACCGCGCCGAGGCGGAGGACGCGGTGCAGGACGCCTTCATCAGCGCCTGGCGGCGGCTGCCGGAGTTCCGGCGGCAGTCGTCCTTCGGCACCTGGATGTACCGCATCGTCACCAACCGCTGCCTGAACGTCCTGCGGGCGCGCCGGCCGGTGACGTCGCTGGAGGCGGCCGGGGAGTTCGCCGCGCCGGAGCAGCACTCCCCCGAGCGGGTCACCGAGGCGCGGGACGCGGTGCGGGGCATGCGCCGGGCGCTGGACGAGCTCTCGGCGGAGCAGCGGGCCTGCTGGGTGCTGCGCGAACTGGACGGACACTCATACGAGTTCATCGCGGAGACGGTCGGCATCAGCCAGGAGGCGGTACGGGCCCGCGTCTTCCGCGCACGACGCTGCCTGACACGAGCACTGGGGGCCTGGCGATGACCACGCACACCGACCCGCCCGACCGGTACACCGGGCCCGACGGCGACGACGAGCGGCTCGCCTGCGGGCGGCTGCTGTCCGGGGTCTGGGACGGCTGGGAGCAGGCCGATCCCGACCCGCACCGCGCCGCCTGCCCGTACTGCAAGGACGCCGTCCGGGAGCTGACGCTGCTGGAGTCGACCGTACGGGAGCTGCGCGAGGAGACCGCGCCGGGCGAGACCGGCTACGACCCCTCCGCGCTGACCCGGCGCGTGATGGACGTGGTCCGGATGGAGCTGCGGCCCGGCCGCCCGGTGCCGCTCGGGGACGACGACGAGGATCTGTGGGTGATGGAGGCGGTCGCCGCGCGCACCCTGCGGGCCGCCGCCGAGACCGTCACCGGGGTCCGCGCGGGTTCGTGCCGGATCACCCCGCCGGACGCGGGCCGGGGTGAGGTGACGGTGCGCCTGGAGGTGCACGCCCCGCTGGGCGTGCCGCTGGAGGAGGTGGCCAAGGAGGTGCGCCGGCAGGTGGCCGGGGCGGCCCGGCTGCGGCTGGGGCTGCGGCCCGCGTCGGTGGACATCCGGATCGTCGACCTCGTGGACGCTCCGGCCGGATTCGAGGAAGGGCCGGGCGATGACTGACCGCGCGCTGCGCACCACGCTCACCGCGGAGATCGCCGCGGCCGCCGAGGCCGTGCCGGGGGTGGCGTTCCTGCGGCCGGGCCTCGGCGGGCGGCTGCGCTCGGCGCTGCCGCGCGGCGCGAGCGCGGCCGACGGCGGCCGGGCGGTGCCTTCCGGGGTACGGCTGAGCCGGCCGGACGAGACGGGCCCGTGGAAGGTGGAGATCCATGTCGTGGTGCGCGGCCACGTCCGCACGCTGGACGTGGCCCGGGAGGTAGTACGGGCCGTGGAAGTACGGCTGGCCGGGCTGCTGCCCGGCCGGCAGGCGCCGAAGGTCACCGTGACCGTCACCGGGCTGGTCTGAGCCCGGCACCCGTCGTCGTTGTTCGTCCGGGTGACCAATCCGCGGCCGCTGTGGCCCCGGATTACGCGGGGACGACTCCCGCGGCACGACGCGGGAGCCCCGCCCCGGCGCAAAGTGGGAGAGGACAGTTGTGAAGGAAGCCGTCTACATCGGCAGGAACCCGGCAGCGGAACCGGACTTGCAGCAGTTGCTGCACGAGGTGGCCCTCGGTGATCAGGAGGCGTTCGCCTCGGTCTACGACACCGTGGCCGGCCCGGTGCTCGGGGTCGTCCGGGCGGTGCTGCGCGACCTGGCCCAGTCGGAGGAGGTGGCCCAGGACGTGCTGGTGGAGGTGTGGCGCACCGCTCCGCGCTACCGGCCCGACCGGGGTACCGCGATCAACTGGATTCTGACGCTCGCGCACCGGCGCGCGGTCGACCGCGTCCGCTCGGTGGAGGCGGCCGCCGCCCGTGACACCAAGGCGGCACTGCTGGACCGTACGCCGGAGTACGACGAGGTGACCGAACAGGTGGAGTCCCGGCTGGAGCAGGAGCAGGTGCGGCGCTGTCTGCGCACGCTGACCGACCTCCAGCGGCAGTCGGTGACACTGGCCTACTACCGGGGGCTGACCTACCGGGAGGTCGCGGAGGCGCTCGCGCTGCCGCTCGGCACCGTCAAGACTCGACTGCGCGACGGCCTCATCCGGCTGCGCGACTGCCTGGGGGTGACCGCGTGACCATGACCGATCCGCACACGCTGACGGGCGCCTACGCGCTGCACGCGCTGCCCGACGACGAGCGCGCCGACTTCGAGCGCCATCTCGCCGGCTGCCCGTCCTGCGCCCGCGAGGTGGAGGAGTTCGAGGCGGCCGCGGCCCGGCTGGCGCTGGCCTCGACCGTGCCGGTGCGCCCGGCGATGCGGGAGGAGGTGCTGCACCGCGTCGGCTCGGTGCGCCAGCTCACGCCCGGCACCACCCCGGTGGAGCGGGTGCGCCGGAGCAAGGCGCTCGGCGCGGGCCCGGCCCGATGGGCGCTGGCCGCGTGCGTCGCGGCGGCGGCCGTCTTCGGCGGTACGGCGGTGTGGCAGTACGACCGCGCCCAGGAGGCCCAGCAGCGGGCTGCGCAGGCGGAGCGGCAGGCGTCCGACCTGGCCGGGGTGCTGGCGGCGCCGGACGCCAAGTCCCGCACGGTCAGGGTGGCGGGCGGCACCGGCACGGTGGTGGTCTCCGCCCAGCGGGACCGGGCGGTGTTCGTGTCGTCCAGGATGCCGGAGCCGCCGAAGGGCAAGGTGTACCAGCTCTGGTTCGACGACGACGGCACGATGCGCGACGCCGGCCTCATGGACCCGGCACGCGCCAGCCAGTCGGTGCTGATGAAGGGCACGGTGGACGGCGCCTCGGGCGTCGGCGTGACCGTGGAACCGGCGGGCGGCTCGGCCAGGCCGACCAGTGCTCCGGTGACGGTCCTGAGCATGCCGTCGTAGGCGGTGGGACACGGAAGAGGGGGAGCCCCGGATCTCCGGGGCTCCCCCTCTTTGTCTTCGGTCCGGCGTCAGCCGCGCGGGGGCAGCGGGAAGAAGCCGCTGGTGCGGGAGGCGTACTCCGCCCAGCCCGGGCGGCCCTCCATGCGGCGCTCCAGCAGCCGCTTGCCGCTGCCGTTGATGAGCAGATAGCTCATCACCAGCGGTGAGACGAACGAGACGACGGCCGGCGCGGCTCCGCCGTCGCAGGTGATGAGGAACAGGCCCCACCAGACACAGAAGTCGCCGAAGTAGTTGGGGTGCCGGGTGTAGCGCCACAGGCCCCGGTCCATGATGCGGCCCTCGTTGGCGGGGTCGGCCTTGAAGCGGGCCTTCTGGGCGTCGCCGACGGCTTCGAAGAAGATGCCGACCGCCCACAGGGCCGTCCCCGCCCAGGCGAGCACCGAGACCGCGCCGGTCGCGTACTGGGCGGCCTGCACCGGCAGGGAGACCAGCCAGACGAGGGCGCCCTGGAGCAGGTAGATCATGCGGAAGGCGTACAGGTTCCGGTTGCCGGACCCCTTGGCGAGCAGTTCCTCGTAGCGCGGGTCCTCGCCGTGTCCCCGGCCGCGCCGCCCGATGTGGACGGCGAGCCGCAGGCCCCAGACGACGGTGAGGGCGGTGACGAGGGCCCGGCGGACGAGGTCTCCCTCGCCCGCCGACGCGCCGAAGGTGCCCAGGGCGACCGCGGCGAAGGCGGCGCCCCAGGCGATGTCCACGATCCGGTGCATGCCCTTGCGTACGGCGACGGCGAAGGTGATCACCATGACGCCGAGCGCGGTGAGCGCCGCCCAGCCGAGGTTCGCGGCGAAGGCGCCCCAGGCGAAGCCGCTCACACCAGGTCCCGGTACCAGTCGGCGGCCTCGGAGAGGTCGAGCCCGCTGGTGCCCTTGCGGTCGCGGCGCACGGAGAGGATCTGGTCGACGCCCATCCGGCCCTCCTCGAAGGCGAGCGCCCCGCCGACCAGGTACAGCCGCCATACCCGGGCGGTCTCGGTACCGACCAGGGCGACGAACTCGTCCCAACGGCTTTCCAGCGTCCGGTGCCAGGCGGCGACGGTGCGCACGTAGTGCTCGCGCATCGACTCCGCCGACCGCACCTCCAGCCCGGCCGCCTCCAGCAGGGCGACGGTGTCGCCGAGGGGCCGCATGTGCATGTCGGGCGCGATATAGGCCTCGATGAAGGCGCCACCGCCCGGCGCGGCGGCCCCCCGCGACATCTGCTGGACCAGCACCCGGCCCTCGGGGCGGACCATGCGGTGCAGTGCGGCGGCGAAGGCGGGGTACTCGTCGTCGCCGACGTGCTCGCCCATCTCCACGGTGGCGACCGCGTCGTAGGCGGAGCCGCTGATGTCGCGGTAGTCCTGACAGACCACCTCCACGCGGTCCTCGAGACCGCGCTCGCGGACCTGCTCGCGGACGTACGCGGCCTGTTCGCGGGCCAGGGTGACCGCGGTGACGTGGGCCTTGTGCCGCTCGGCGGCGTACAGGGTGAGCGAGCCCCAGCCGCAGCCGATGTCGAGCAGCCGGGAGCCGGCGGTGAGGCCGAGCTTGCGGCAGATCAGCTCCAGCTTGGCGCGCTGGGCGTCGGCGGGGTCGGCGTTCTCGCCGGCCTCGGCGGTCCAGTAGCCGCAGGAGTAGGCCATGGTGTCGTCGAGGAGGAGGCGGTAGAAGTCGTTGGACAGGTCGTAGTGGTGGCTGATCGCGGCCCGGTCGCGGGCCTTGGTGTGCCGGGCGCCGCGCAGCCGGGCCTCGGTCGCGGGCGCGGGCAGGCGGGGCCCGACGACACCGAGCCGCGCGGCCTCCCCGACCGCGCGGGCCCGGTCCGCGAGGGTGAGCCGGGGGGTGTGCGCGCCCCGCTCGCGGGCGGAGGCCCAGACCGCGCGCAGCCCCTCGGCGAGGTCGCCCTCCACGTCGAGCTCACCGGTGATGTACGCCTGGGCCAGGCCCAGTTCGCCGGGCTGCCAGAGCAGACGGCGCAGCGCCCGGCGGGAGCGCAGGACGACGACGGGGGCGTCGAAGGGGCCGGTCTCGCTTCCGTCCCACGCGCGCAGCCGGACCGGCAGCGGGGCCCCGAGCACGTCTTCGACGAGCGCGGCCAGCCGGTGCGCGGCGCCGGTCCGGACGGGGGTGCGGAGGTCGGTCATCGAGTGGGCTCCTTGGTGAGCAGGTACTGCTGGACGTCGAGGTAGCCGGAGCGGAACCCGGCCTCGGAGTAGGCCAGGTAGAAGGTCCACAGGCGGCGGAAGACATGGTCGAAGCCGAGGTCCTCGACCTCCTCGGCGCGCTCGGTGAACCGTTCGCGCCACAGCCGGAGGGTCTCGGCGTAGTGCGCGCCGAAGGCGTCGCGCCGGGTGACGGCGAGCCGGGTGTGCTCCCGCACGGTCTGGTCGACGGCCTCGACGGAGGGCAGCAGGCCGCCGGGGAAGATGTACTTCTGGATCCAGGTGTGGGTGTCGCGGGAGGCGAGCATCCGGTCGTGCGGCATGGTGATCGCCTGGAGGGCGACCCGGCCGCCGGGGGCGAGGCGCTCGTCGAGAGTGCGGAAGTACACGGGCCAGAACTCCGCGCCGACCGCCTCGATCATCTCCACACTGACGATGGCGTCGTAGGTGCCCTCGGCCTCGCGGTAGTCGCACAGTTCGACGGCGACCCGGTCGGCGAGGCCCGCCTCGCGCACGCGCCGCCGGGCGAGGTCGCGCTGTTCGCGGGAGAGGGTCAGCGAGGTGACGTGGGCGCCGCGGGCGGCGGCGCGCAGGGCGAGTTCGCCCCAGCCGGTGCCGATCTCCAGCAGCCGGGTGCCCTCGCCCACCTCAGCGAGGTCCAGCAGCCGGTCGATCTTGCGGTGCTGGGCGGCGGGGAGCAGGGCGTGCTCGGCGGGAAAGCCGCGGAAGACGGCGGAGGAATAGGTGAGGGTTTCGTCCAGGAAGAGCGCGAAGAGGTCGTTGGACAGGTCGTAGTGGCGGCTGATGTTGTCGCGGGCGCCGGTCTCGGTGTTGCGCTGGGCGGCGGGCTGGCGCAGCGCCCACAGGCGGCGCAGCCGTTGCAGCGGGGCGGGGACGAGGTCGGCGGCGTGGGAGGCGAGCACGGTGAGCGCGCCGACCAGGTCGGGGGCGTCCCACTCCCCCGCCATGTACGACTCGCCGAAGCCGATCAGGCCGGTGGTGCCGATGCGGGCGTGGAAGGCGTCCGGGTCCCGCACCTCTATGAGCGGTCCGCCCTGGCCGAGGACGGTGCCGTCGGGGAACCGTACCCGCAGCGGCAGCCCGCCGAGGGCGTGCCGCACGACGGCGGCGGCGACGGCGCGCACCGGGCGGGACGCCCTGGGCACGGCGGCCACGTCGGGCCAGCGGCCGGCGTCCACCGGGACCGGGACCGCTGCCGCGCAGGTCCTGGTCGTGGGGCGGGGGTGGGCTGTGGTCATGTCGCGTTCTCCGGGTCGTGGCGGACCTGGCGCGGCTGCACCGGCAGGCCCCTGAGGAACAGGCGGATGCCGTGGAAACGGATGGCGGCCGACACCGCGAGGGTCGACCAGGGGTGGCGCAGGGAGAGCCGCAGCAGCGCGCCCGGTGTGGCGGGGCGGCGGGTGCCGTGGACGCTCGCGGTGAAGGGCGGGCTGCCGGGCCGGTCCAGGCGCAGGGAGAGCTGGAGGCGTTCGGCGGGCAGCGGGAGCCGCATGTGGTAGCGGCCGTCCACCGGATAGAAGGGCGAGACGTAGAACTCCTTGTCCACGTCGGCCCTTCCGGCCGGGTCGGTGTGCAGCAGGTACGCGTGGCGGCCGCCGTAGGTGTTGTGGACCTCGGCCACCACACAGCGGGGCCCGCCGGCGCGGTCGTGGCACCAGTACAGGGTGAGGGGGTTGAAGACGTGGCCGAGGACCGATGCGTGGGTGAGCATCACGACGCGGCCCCCTTCGAGGTCGATGCCGTGCTCGGCGAGGAAGCCGTCGAGCGCGGCCCGGATCGAGGGGGCGCGGCCGGTGAAGTGGTCGGTGGCCCGGAACCGGGCCAGCGGACGGACCGGCCGGGGCAGTTCGGGTATGTGGTCGAGGTCGACGAGCCACATGTAGGTGCGGTGGCGCAGGGCGTGGCGGATCGGCGCGCGCCGGGTGTGCCGGACCACACAGGGGTAGAGGGCGGGCGTGGTCACCAGGTCACCCCCAGCGCCTTCGCGGCCGCGACCCCGCTGCGGCAGCCGTCCTCGTGGAACCCCCAGCCGTGGTAGGCGCCGGCGAACGCGGTCACGGCGGTGGCGAGTTCGGGCAGCCGCTGCTGGGCCGCGACCGACTCGGGGGTGTAGACGGGGTGTTCGTAGTGCATCCGGGCCAGCACGCGCGAGGGGTCGACGCGGTCCTCGCCGCCGAGGGTGACGAGGTAGCGCCGGGAGGCGTCGAGACGCTGGAGCCGGTTCATGTCGTAGGTGACGCGTACCCGGTCCGAGCCCGCCGAACAGTCCGGCATGAGGTAGTTCCAGGAGGCGCGGGCGCCGGGGGCCCGGGGCAGCAGGGCGGCGTCGGTGTGCAGCAGGGTGGTGTTGTGGGAGTAGCGGAAGGCGCCCAGCACCTCCTTCTCGTCGGCGGAGGCGTCGCCGAGCAGCCGGAGCGCCTGGTCGGGGTGGACGGCGACGACGACGTGGTCGAAGGACTCGGTGGCGCCGTCCCGCGTGGTGATGTCGACGCCGTCGGCGTGGCGCAGGATGGTGCGGACCGGGGCGCCGGTGCGGACCTCCTGCACCTGGGCCGCGACCCGGTCGACGTAGCTGCGTGAGCCGCCGGTCACGGTGCGCCACACGGGTGATCCGGTGACGGAGAGCATGCCGTGGTGGTCGAGGAACCGGAAGAGATAGGCGGCCGGGTAGTGCTGCGCGGTCGCGGCGTCGCAGGACCAGACGCAGGAGACCAGCGGGGTCATGAAGTGGGCCCGGAAGTACGCGGAGAAGCCCGCCCGGTCCATGAACTGGCCCAGGGTGAGCTTGGCGTGGCCGCCGTGCTCCAGCAGGGCGCGGGCGGCCCGGTGGAAGGCGGGGACCTCGGCGAGCATGCGCAGGTAAGGGGCGCGCAGCAGGTTGCGGGGCTGGGCGAGCAGGCCGCGGGCGCCGCGCGCACCGGCGTACTCGAGGCCGCAGCCCTCGCACCGCACCGACATGCTCATCTCCGACTCCTGCGTGGCGACGCCGAGTTCGCGGAAGAGGCGGAGCAGGTTCGGGTAGGTGCGCCGGTTGTGCACGATGAAACCGGAGTCGACCCGGTGGATGCGGCCGTCCGGGGCCATGAGGTCGTGCGTGTGGGCGTGGCCGCCGAGGCGGTCGTCCGCCTCGTACAGGGTGACGTGGTGGGCCCGGCGCAGCACATGGGCGGCGGTGAGTCCGGCGACTCCGCTGCCCACGACGGCGGTTCGGCGCATCGTGCTTTCCCTTCGAGGGAGTAGGGCGTCAAGGGGGAAAGGGCTGCGCGCCCGCCCGCTCCGGTGACCCCGGAGCGGGCGGGCGCTGCCGGTTGGGTCAGCTCTTGGGCATCAGGACGGTGTCGACGATGTACACGTTGGCGTTGGCGGTCTTGACGTTGCCGCAGACCACCTTCGAGGAGTCGTTGACGGTGTACGACTCGCCCGAGCCGGAGGTCATGACCTTCGACTTCTCCAGGGTGTCGAAGGAGCCGTTCTCCAGGTCCTTCGGCGCGAGCTTCTGGCCGACGACGTGGTAGGTCAGGATCTTGGTGAGCTGGGCCTTGTCGGCGAGGACCTTGTCCAGGGTGGCCTTCGGGATCTTGTTGAAGGCGTCGTTGGTCGGCGCGAACACCGTGATGTTCTGCGCGTTGTTGAGGGTGTCGACCAGACCGGCCTTCTTCACCGCGGTGACCAGCGTGGACAGCGCCGGGTTGTTCGAGGCGGCCGTGGCCACCGGGTCCTTGGCCATGCCGTCGAAGGAGCCCGCGCCGTTCTTCGGCACCGAGGAACAGGCCGGGCCGAACGGCTGATCCATGGAGGTGCCGCCCATGCTCTCGCTCGCCTTCGGCGAGGAGGCGGCGGACGCCGAGGAGTCGGACTTGCCGCTGTCCTTGGCGTCGCTGGAGGAGCAGGCGCTCAGTGCGAGGGGCAGCACGGCGGCGGCGGCAAGGGTGACGGCGGCGCGGCGGGTACGGGTGGTGGTCATCATCTCTTCGTCATCTCCTGAGTGGCGTGCGACGGGGGCCGCGCTGAGGGTCATAGCGGGAAAAGCCGATTCGGGGCGGAGGGGAGGCATGCGGCGCCGGTGGAGTCGGGGCGGCTCGTGGCAGTCGGCGCCCCGACTCCTTCGAAGAGCGGTCCGCGCGGCGCGCCCAGTGCGAAGCGCGCCGGGCCGGCCGGCGATCGGTGGTACCGCTCTTCATCCCTCACACCGGGAATCCGGATCTGCCGCGTCAGCGGATTGGTCGCTCCCCCGATCAGGTGAAATAAAGATCGAGACCAATCCGGTGAGCCGCCGGCCCCGGATATGACGCCGCGCTCCGGGGACCTGGGAGGCGCCCGCGGGCCGCCGCGCTTACGATCCCCACGTGGCAGACATTCCCGACAGCCTCATCGCCCTGGAGCGGTCCGCCGAGGTGGAGCGGGCCAAGCTGGCCGGCCTCACCGGGAGCGAGTACGACGCCCAGCGGCGCCGCTGGCGCGCGGCGTACGACGCCGTGCGCGCGGCCATCGCCGATAGGTCGGCCGCGACCGGTGAGGACCGCGGCGCGCTGGAGCGGTCGGTCCAGGAAGCGGTACGGCACGCCCAGGAGGACCCGGCGGTCGAGTAGCGCCCCCGTCCCGGAGCACTCCGGCATGCGGCGGCCGCGCTCCTGGGCCACGCTCGGGACATGACCCCGCAGATGCCCGTCGTGATCTACCCGCCCGCCCCGGACGGCGGCAGGCGGGTGCGCGTCGGTGACCGGTTCGTCGGCATGGCCTACACCGTGCTGGACGTCGTGGAGTTCCTGCGCCGGTCCGGCCCCGAGGGCCTGGCCGCGGTGGAGGAGGCGGACGTCGTCGGCGCGGGGTGGGTGGAGTGGCAGGGCGCGGGTCCACGGGAGTGGCCCCGCTGAACAGGGGAACCCGGCCCCTCACCGGCGGCGAACTGCCGTACCGGCGGCCCGGGATGCTCGGGCAGGACAGCCTGACCCAGAAGCGCGAGCCGGAGCACCGTCGGGACACCGGCCCGTCAGGTCCGAACGCTACGAGGAGCGAGTGACATGCCCCAGCAGATCGAGCACGTCATCAAGGACATCGAGAACCGCACCGCGCTCGACGCCCTCACCGGTCCGGTCGCGGGGCTGGTGAACAAGGTGACGCGGCCGACCGCCGTCAAGAACGCGCTCTCCGGTACCTGGCTGGGCCACGCGCTGCACCCGGTGCTCACCGATGTGCCCATCGGCGCCTGGGGCATGGCGACCGTGCTGGACCTGACGGCGGGCGAGCGCGGGGCCGTGGCGGCCCGCAAGCTCGTCGGTTTCGGCCTGCTGGCCGTGGTGCCGACGGCCGCGAGCGGCGCGTCCGACTGGGCGGACACCATCGGCGGCCCCCAGCGGGTCGGCCTGGTGCACGGGATGCTCAACAGCGCGGCGACCGTGCTCCAGGCCGCGTCCTGGGTGGCCCGGCTGACCGGCCGTCGGCGCGCCGGTGTCGTGCTGAGCGGGGTGGGCCTCGGTCTGACCGGCGCCTCGGCCTACCTGGGCGGCCACCTGTCGTACGTGAACGGCATCGGCGTGAACCACACGGCGTTCGAGGAGCCGACCGGCAAGTGGACGGACGTGGCGGCGCTGACCGCGCTGGAGGAGGACAAGCCGCTGCGGGTCGACGCGGGCGGTGTGCCGGTGGTGCTGGTGCGGCACGGTGGCACGGTGAACGCCCTCTCGGCGAACTGCACACACGCCGGCGGCCCGCTGGACGAGGGCGAGGTCGACGCGGACGGCTGCCTGCACTGCCCCTGGCACGGCAGCGCGTTCCGGCTCTCCGACGGCGAGGTGACGCGGGGTCCGGCGACGGTCCCGCAGCCGGACTGGGACGTGAAGATCTCCCAGGAGCGGGTGCTGGTGCGGGCCGCGAACGCCTGAACCGGCGGCATGCGCGGGTCGGGTGAGGCGGCACCGGGATGACGAACCGAATCCGCACGGTGGGGCACTCCACGCGTGAGGTCGACGAGCTGGTGACGATGCTGCGGAAGAACGGCATCACCCATCTGGTCGACGTGCGCTCGTTCCCCTCCTCGCGGAAGTTCCCGCAGTGGAACCGGTCGGCCATCGAGGAGGCGCTGCCACCCGACATCGAGTACCGCTGGATCCCGCAACTGGGCGGGCGGCGGCACACGCCCAAGGACGTGCCGAGTCCCAACGGCGCCTGGCGGGTCAAGGCGTTCCGGGACTACGCCGACCACATGGCCACGGACGAGTTCCGGGAGGGGCTGGACGAACTCCTGGAGCTGGCCGAGCACGGCCGGCCCGCCATCATGTGCAGCGAGGCGGTGCCCTGGCGCTGCCACCGCCGGCTGATCACGGACGCGCTGCTGGCGGCGGGCGCGGACGTGGACCACATCATGTCGGCGACGAGCACGAAGCCGGCGTCGCTGAACGAGAACGCGCGCGTCGAGGACGGGCGCCTCACCTACCCGCCACCGCCCGGGGAGTCCGACGGGTCCGGCACCTCCCACGAGTGCGACGAGGCGGGACCGTGAGCCGGCGGGGCGCGGGCCGCCTGGAGCGCGCCTGGGAGTGGCTCGCCCTGCACAAGCTGATCCAGCGCGGCAGGGAGCTGGAACTGCTGCACCGGGCCATGGGGTTCGCCACCCTCGCGCTGGTGACCCTGGCCCCGCTGCTGATCGTGGTCGCCGCCGCCGACCCCCTGGTGCGCGGCGGCTTCCCCTCCTGGCTGTCGGACGGCATGGGGCTGTCGGGCCGTTCCGCGAAGGTGCTCAACGAGGTGTTCAGTCCCCCGCGCGAGGTCATCGGCACCACCAGCGCGTGGAGCATCCTGATGCTCGCGGTGTTCGGGGTGTCCTTCGGCGGCAGCGTGCAGAACGGGTTCGAGCGCATCTGGGGGCTGCCCGCCGGGCGCTGGCACCGGGTGTGGCGGCAGGCGACCTGGCTGCTGGTGCTGATGGCGTACCTCTACCAGGAGGTACAGACCGGGACGACCGTGGAGGGATTCTCCCGGACCTTCCTGACCACGGTGACCACGCTCTTCTTCTTCTGGTGGGGACCGTGGTTCCTGCTGGGCGGCCAGGTCCGCTGGCGTGAGCTGCTGCCGGGCGCGATCGCCAGCGTGGTGGGCCTGGCCGGGCTGCGCGCCTTCTCGACTCTGGTCTTCACCCCGCTGATCGTCACCAACGCGCTGAGCTACGGGGCGGTCGGCACCGTGCTGGTGGTGTCGTCCTGGCTGATCGGTGTGGGGTTCGTCGTGTACGGCGGCGCGCTGTTCGGCCGCTGGTTCACCGAGCACCACTGGGTGCCGTCGCGCGATGACGAGGAGGGACGCGAGGGGCGTGAGGAGGGCGGCTGAGGGGCGGCGGGGCTCTGCGGTGGGCGTGAGCGGGCGGCGGGGGCAGCATGGAGGGGTACCGGTCCCGAGCTGTGGGGCGACGCCCGTACCGGTTGGGTGGAGGTGGCGGGATGGCAGTGGACCCCTTCCGGTCGGACGAGGAGCACGACGCCGAGGACCCCCGGCCGACGGGGCTGCTCGACCTGCTGAGCGTGGCCGCGGTCGTCCTGGACACGGCGGGGCGCATCGTCTTCTGGACCCCGCAGGCCGAGGAGCTGTTCGGCTACTCCGCCGAGGAGGCGCTCGGTTCCGAGGCGGGCCGGCTGCTGGTCTCGCCGGGCCGGATCAAGTCGGCCGTACGGCTGTTCAGCGAGGTACTGGCCACCGGCCAGGGCTGGGCGGGCGCCTTCCCGGTGCAGCACAAGGACGGCTCCAGCCGGCTGACCGAGTTCCGCACCATGCGGCTGCTCGACGACGAGGGCGAGGTGTACGCGCTCGGCATCGCCGCCGACCGGGGCCTGCTCCAGCGGGTGGAGACCGACCTCGCCCTGTGCGAGCGGCTGATCTACCAGTCCCCCATCGGGCTCGCCCTGCTCGACCCGGACCTGAGGTTTCTGCTGGTCAACCCGGCGCTGGAGCGGATCGACGGCGTGCCGGCCGCCGAGCACGTGGGCCGGAGCCTGCGCGAGACGCTGCCGCTGACGGACATGGAGACCGTGGAGTCGGCGCTGCGCCAGGTCCTCACCACCGGCATGCCGCTGCTGGACCAGTACCACGTGGGCCGGCCGCGCAATGATCCCGGACAGCAGCACGCCTGGTCCCTGTCCTTCTACCGGCTGGAGGACTCCGGCGGCCGGGTGCTGGGCGCGGCCGCCTCCGTCGTGGACGTCACCGAGCGGCACCAGGCGGCAGCGGAGGCGGACCGGGCACGCAGACGGCTGGCGGTCATCGCGGACGCCTCCGCGCGGATCGGCACCACCCTGGAGGTGGAGCGCACCGCCCGCGAGCTGGCCGAGGTGGCGGCGCCGGTACTGGCGGACGTGGTCGCGGTGGACGTCCTGGACTCGGCGCTGGCCTGCCGCCGGATGAGCAGCCCGGAGCACGGGCCCGAGCTGTTCCGGGCGCTCGCCTTGAAGGCGGCCCAACCGACCCTGGCGACCCGGGCCGCCGACCCGCCGGGCGACCTGGCCGCCTACGCCGGGGACCGGCTCGTCACCCTGTGCGTGCACACCGGGCGCCCGGTGCTGATCCCGCATGTGCAGGCCGCCGACCTGCCGCGGATCGCACGGGACGCGGACGGCGAGGCGCTGCTCGCGGAGGCGGGCGTGCACTCGTACCTGGCGGTGCCACTGATCGCGCACGGCGAGGTGCTGGGCGCGCTGGACCTGAAGCGGACCAGCAATCCGCTGCCGTTCGACGAGGACGACGTGGTGCTGGCGGCCGAGATCGCGGGCCGGGCCGGGGTGGCGATCGACAACGCGCGCTGGTTCCAGAGCGTGCGCAACACCGCGCTCACCCTCCAGCGCAGCCTGCTGCCCGACCACTCCCCCCGCCACACCGGCCTGGAGGTGGCCTCCCGCTACGAGCCCGCGCAGGCCACCAGCGAGGTGGGCGGTGACTGGTACGACGTGATCCCGCTGGCCGACGACCGGACCGCCCTGGTCGTCGGCGACGTGATGGGCAACGGCATCGACGCGGCCGCCACCATGGGCCGGCTGCGCACCGCGACCTGCGCCTACGCCGACCTGGACCTGGCCCCGGGGGCGGTGCTGCGCCATCTGGACCGGATCACCTGCGACCTGGAGCACTACATCGTCACCTGTCTGTACGCGGTCTACGAGCCCGCCACCAACCGGTGCACGGTCGCCAACGCCGGGCATCTGCCGCCCGCCCTCGTCCGGCCGGGCCGGCCCCCGGAGTTCCTGGCCCTGCCGACCGCCGCGCCGCTCGGGGTGGGCGGGGTGCCGTTCGAGGCGGTGACCGTCCCGATGGAGCCGGGCGATCTGCTGGTGCTGTACACGGACGGACTGGTGGAGACCCGGCAGCACGCCATCGACGACCGGCTGGAGACGCTGCTGTCCCTGCTGGGCGAGCCCGCCCCCTCGCTGGAGGAGCTCTGCGACCGGCTGGTGCACGGCCTGCGCCACCCCGACGACCACGACGACGTGGCCCTGCTGCTCGCCCGGGTGGTGGACCACCCGTAGCACCGCCGCGTGGTGGGCTGCGGTGGGTGGTGCGAGGCTGGGTCCACAGGTGTTGGAGGAGGGAATCCAGGAGGGCCGATGGGACGGGACGTCCCGGCGCTCGTCTTCACCCGCGAGGACCGCCGCCGGTACCGCATCAAGATGCAGGAGTGCCTCGACGCGTTCGCCCAGATGCTGCGCGAGTCGCGCTTCGACAGCGACCGGCCCCGCGTGGGGCTGGAGATCGAGCTGAACCTCGTGGACGCACGCGCCGAGCCCGCGATGCGCAACAGCGATGTGCTGGAGGCCATCGCGGACCCCTACTGGTCGACGGAGCTGGGCCGGTTCAACCTGGAGATCAACGTGCCGCCGCGCCGGCTGACGGCGGGTGGCCCGGACGCCTGGGAGAGCGAGATCCGGGCGGCGCTCAACCACGCCGAGGACCGGGCCCGTACGGTCGGCGCGCGGCTGGTGACGGTCGGCATCCTGCCCACGCTGCGCCAGGCGGACATCGGGGTGGCCGCGCTGTCGGAGAACCCGCGCTACCGGCTGCTCAACGACCAGGTGTTCGCGGCACGGGGCGAGGACCTGCGCATCGAGGTGGACGGCGTGGACCGGCTGCGCACCTACGCGGACACGATCACCCCGGAGGCGGCCTGCACCAGCACCCAGTTCCATCTCCAGGTGTCCCCCGAGGACTTCGCGGGCTACTGGAACGCGGCGCAGGCCATCGCGGGCGTGCAGGTGGCGCTCGCGGCGAACTCGCCGTTCCTGTTCGGCAAGGAGCTGTGGCACGAGACCCGTGTCCCGCTGTTCGAGCAGGCGACGGACACCCGGCCCGAGGAGATCAAGGTCCAGGGGGTGCGGCCGAGGGTGTGGTTCGGGGAACGGTGGATCACCAGCGTCTTCGACCTGTTCGAGGAGAACCTGCGTTACTTCCCGGCCCTGCTTCCGCTGTGCGACGAGCAGGACCCGGCGGAGACGCTGGACCGGGGCGACATCCCGGAGCTGGCCGAGCTGACCCTGCACAACGGGACCATCTACCGATGGAACCGCCCGGTGTACGCGGTGGCGGACGGCCGGCCGCACGTCCGGGTGGAGAACCGGGTGCTGCCGGCGGGCCCGACGGTCGCGGACACCCTGGCCAACGGTGCCTTCTACTACGGCCTGACGCGGGCCCTGGTGGAGGAGGACCGGCCGGTGTGGTCACGGATGTCCTTCTCGGCGGCGGAGGAGAACCTGCACACCGCCGCCCGGCACGGCATCGAGGCACTGCTGTACTGGCCCGGCATGGGCGAGGTGCCGGTGCCGGAACTGGTGCTGCGGCGGCTGCTGCCGCTGGCGCACCGGGGTCTGGAGCTGTCCGGCATGGACGCGGCGTGGCGGGAGCCGCTGCTCGGCATCATCGAGCAGCGGTGTGTCACGGCCCGCAACGGCGCGGTGTGGCAGAAGGAGACGGTGCGCAAGCTGGAGGACACCACGCACGCCAGCCGGCACGAGGCGCTGCGCCGGATGACGGAGCTGTACATCGACTACATGCACCTCAACGCCCCGGTGCACACCTGGCCGGTGGACTGAGGCGAGGCGTCGCGTCCGGTCCGGCTCCGACTCCCTCGCCGGACAGCGTAGAGACGTCGTCGTCTTGTTCCGGGCGGCCGGTGTGAGCGTGCCGGGGCATCACGTCCGCAACGGCCTCGCGCGGGTGACCCGCCAACCGAAAGAATCCTGTTGAGGGGAAAGGGGCGTTGGCCCCGACTCCAGTCGTCGACGCCCGGCGTGGTCTCGGCCGCGTGTGCCGACTGGCCGGGTGCGCCCCGTCGTTGAGCGCACCTTCGCCGGGCCGCGCCAGTCTGTTCAGTTGGGCGTGGGGGCTGTGCGCAGGTGCCCCGTGCTGTGATCTTCGCCGGTGGACGGGGGCAGTGTGATGAGTGCTTGCACTGCGGCGATCATCGCGACGCGGTGAATCCGCAGGCGCTCCCCGTCCCATGGCGGTTGATCCGCCAGCGACCGCAGGGCCGGGGAGGCGTTGGCCCACGCGGTGGTCAGTCCGAGCAGAAGGGCCAGGATGTCGGTGGGCGCGACCGTCCCGGTGACGATGTTCTGCTGCTGAGCGCTCGCGATGGCGTCGATCTTGGGCACATAGGCGTCCACCTGAGCCGGTGTGGCGTCGGGGCGCTCCAGTTGGGCCCAGCCGGTCAGACGCAGCACCTGGGGGTGTTCCAGGAGGTAGTCGAAGAGCCTGCCGGCATAGCCGGGGAGGTCGTCAGCGGCGAACGGGACGGCCTTGGCGAGGTCTGCCAGGCTGTTGGCGACGACGAGGTCGAAGAGGTCGTCCTTGTTACCGAAGTGGACATAGATCATGCGCTTGTTCGCCTGGGCGGCTTCGGCTATGCGGTCCACGCGGCCACCCGCGAGCCCGAACTGCGCGAACTCGTCGTACGCAGCTTTGAGCAGGCGCTTCTTGGTGGCGGTGGCATCCGGCGGCATGGATACAGATTAGTGCGTTGCGTGACCGGACGAAGGGTGGGGTTCGCCTGCGCAGCGGGCGAACGGCCGGTGCCCGGGCTGCGCAGCCCGCCGAAGATGCGGCGGAGCTTGCGAGCGGTAGCGTGAGAAATCAGGTGGCGACGTGCCGTGTCGCACGTCTGCGCACCGGGTGAAATGCCAGGTCAACAGCGCCGTCCACCCGTACAGGAATCTGACCATTCGTGGCCCCGGTGACCCCGTGCTACGTTGTACCTATCTAGTTGGTTACCTTTGGTCGACAGGGCACGGCCAGCCCTCCCGAGGCGCGCGGGCCCTGTGACAGAGGACGCTTTGGCGTCCTTCCCCATCAAGCCAGGAGCAAGATCATGAAGGCTGTTGTGATGACCGGTGCGAACCAGCCGTGGGAGGTCCAGGAGGTCCCCACCCCGGTGGCCGAGCCCGGTCAGGTACTGGTGAAGGTCCGTGCGTCGGGCATGTGTTTCACCGACGTGTGGGCGACGCAGGGCTACGGCGGGGACATCTACCCGCAGACCCCTGGCCACGAGGTCGTCGGGGAGGTCGTCGCGGTGGGCGACGGTGTGCACGGGCGTGAGGTCGGTGACCGGGTCGGTACGACCTGGGTGCAGTCGGCGTGCGGCCGCTGCGACTACTGCCGCAAGAACCTGCCGCTGACCGGCCAGACCGCGATGAACTGCGTCGCACCGCGAACCACCGGCTTCGCGGCGCAGGGCGGCCACGCCGAGTACATCGCCATCGCGGCCGGGGGCACGGTGCTGCTGCCCGACGAGCTGGCGTTCGAGGACGCGGCGCCGATGATGTGCGCCGGCTACACCACGTGGAGCGCCCTGCGGGATGCCGACCCGCAGCCGGGAGAGCGGATCGCCATCGTGGGCATCGGCGGGCTGGGGCACGTGGCCCTGCAGCTCGCCAAGGCGTCGGGCTTCGAGACCGTCGCGGTCACGCACTCTCCCGACAAGCACGATCTGGCCCTCGAGCTGGGCGCCGACCACGTCGTCGCCAACGGCAAGGAGCTGCACGACCTGGGCGGCGCGGACGTCCTGCTCGTCACCACCAACGCCTTCGAGGCGGCGGAAGAGGCGATGGCGGGCCTGCGGCCCAGCGGCCGCGTGGTCCTGAGCGGTCTGGACTTCACCCGGCCGTTCTCCATCTCCTCCGAGGGCATCCCGTTCCACATGATGCGCCAGAAGGTCATCGGCTCCACCCACGGCGGGCAGCACCACCTGTCCGAGGTCGTCGACCTCGCCGGCCAGGGCAAGGTCAAGCCGATCATCGAGACCTTCTCCCTCGACCAGGCCACCGAGGCGTACGACCGGCTCGCCTCGGGCAAGATGCGCTTCCGCGGCGTGTTCCTCCCGCACGGCGCCTGAACCGGCGGGCGCCTGACCGTCGCCCGGCAGCCCTCTCCCCCATCCGCACGATTCCAGGCCGAGACGTCCACCGTCTCCTTGACGGAACATGATCCGCATGAGCGATTCCCGAAGCACCGGCAGTACCGGCAGAGGCAAGCTCGCGCACCGGCTCATGCCGATGACCGGACGCAACCCTGAGGAGGCCCACCGGGTCGCCACACCGCTGGAGCTGCTGTTCGACCTGACATTCGTCGTCGCGGTCGGCACCGCGGCCTCCCGGTACGCCGAACTGCTCGCCGGCGGGTATCCGGCGCAGGCCGTCGTCGCGTTCCTCCTCGCCATGTTCGCGATCAGCGTCGCCTGGATCAGCTTCAGCTGGTTCGCCTCCGCGTTCGGCACGGACGACTGGCTCTACCGGGCACTGACGATGGTGCAGATGACCGGGGTCGTCGTCTTTGCGCTCGGCATCCCCGCGATGTTCCACTCCGTCGAGGAAGGCGACCACCTGGAACTGCGCGTGATGGTCGTCGGCTACATCGTGATGCGCGTCGCCATGGTGCTCCAGTGGTGGCGCGTGTCCCGGCAGTCCCCGTCGTTCCGCAAGGTGGCCCGGGCCAACATCGTCTGGACGCTGGTCGCCCAGGTCGGCTGGACCGTCGTGGGATTCGCGCATCTGCCGCTCGTCGCGGTGATCGTGTGCGTCGTCGTGATCGGGACCCTGGAACTGCTGCTGCCGGTGCTCGCCCAGGGCGGCGCCGACGCCACGCCCTGGCACCCGCACCATGTCGCCGAGCGCTACAGCTTGTTCGCGCTCATCGTGCTGGGCGAGAGCGTCGTCGGCACCGCGGCCTCCTCCGGCGACCTGCTCGGCGGCCCGGACGGAACGCAGTGGACCGGCGACGCCATCGCCGTCATCGTCGCCGGCGTCGGACTGACCTTCGGGATGTGGTGGGTCTACTTCTCCACCCCGTTCGGCGACATCCTCGTCCACCGCCGCAACCGCGGATACCTCTTCGGCTACGGGCACATCCCCCTGCTCACCGGCATCGCGGGCGTCGGAGCGGGGCTCCACGTGGCCGGCCTGTACATGGAACACCACGCACACCTCGGCCCCACCGCCGTCGTACTGTCCCTGGCCCTGCCCACCGGCCTCTACCTGCTCATGGTCTACCTGCTCCACACCCTGCTCCTGTCGGCGGCAGACCGCTTCCACCTCCTGCTCATCGCTCTCACCCTCGCCGTGCTCACCGCGGCGGCACTGCTGTCGGCAGCGGGAGTCTCCGTCGCGGTGTGCCTGCTCGTGGTCATGCTCGCCCCCTACGTCACCGTGACCGGATACGAGACGATCGGCTACCGCCACCAGCAGCAGATGCTGGACGCCGTGCAGTCCGGACACCGGTGAAACGACCTGCCCGACCCGCCGCCAACATGATCCGCCCGGCAAGGGCGTGGCACCCGTTCCGTTGGCAGCGACTTCCCGAGACCGGTGCGGAATCAGACCAACGTGACCGGCCTCGACACGGCGAACTCAAGCTCAGCAGGAGGCGTCGTACTGCTCAAGGAACGTCCGAGCAGCCTTGTCAATGGCCTTCACCGGGTCTGCGGTGCGCTGGAAACTGAACCACTCCCCTGTGATCCGCAGCCGAGTGAACTTCTCGTGGAGGTGGCTCTCCAGGGGGAACCCGCCCGGGGATTGCCAGCGAACCACTATGGGGGAAGCCGACCCTATCTGGAGCTGCTTCAGGCGCTTCGCCGCGTTGCTAAAGCCTGTCCCGTATCTGACGGGTTGGCGGCGAGGCGGCCAGATGCAGACGTTGGACACCGCCGCGTGTCAGCAGCATCCCGCTGCTGGTCACGAGGTCATGGGCGGCAGGGCCGATCCGCATGCCGGAGATTCGTCGGCCCTGCGTGCTCTCGACGTTGGCCGGCCGGGTCGCCGCTCGCAGGGCCTTCCAGACAAGGCTCGTCTCCTCGGTCAGGAGCTGATCTCTCTCAGGTCCAATCTGCTGCGCGAACCAGCGCACTGCGAGACGGCCGGCCTCGAGGACTTCGCCCTCGCCGTCCTGAAAGCGACGTGAGCAAAGGAACTGCACGACGGCCGAGTGCCCGATGCCGGATCTGGGGGCGAACGCGTTGTCCACCAGGACATCTTCAGGTGCGCGTGACCCGTCTGGCAGAAGCAGAAACGCTTGCTGGCCACCGCAGCTCAGAGCCTCCCCGAGTGAACGATGCAGATGCACCTGGTGAAGGCCCCTTGGACCGGGGTGACTGCACAGCCAGCCGGATCGTGGCAGGGCTTCGCCGATGCGCTGCCCGATGAGTTGCTCATCTTCGGGTAGCGACCACACATCGGTCGTCTTCGTGCGGGAGCCAGGAAGAGCCATGAACGCAGCATCCCAGAGGGCGAGGACATCCCCCGCAGGGGCGTCCGGGACCCCGCCGCTGTCTCAGGACCGGGAAGACCTTGCCGGCCGACGCGAAGATCACGGGATGTCTCGTGTGATCACCGCAGCGGAAGTCTCGTGGGTACTCGGGTCAGGCTGCGGGCCATGGAGCGCTTCGAACGCGAGGAAAAGAACCGGGAGATCGCGGCCGCGCTGCGGGTGAGTGAGCGGTCGGTTGAGCGATGGCGCCGGGCTTGGCGGGAGCGGGGCGAGGCGGAGTTGCTGTCCGCAGGCTCACCGGGACGGCCCGAACTCAGCGCGGCCCAGGTCGGCCGGCTGGAAAGTCAGTTGGAGCGGGGACCGCTGGTCCAGGGCTGGCGGCCCCCAGGAAACGGCCGGCCTACCAGGTGGCCCTACGATCGCGGCACCCAGCCGAGCGCTTGTACCCGACGAATTGAGTAAGTCCGTGAGCGACGACGTCCTGTCGATCATTCCGACCGATCCCCAGTGGCAGCCCGACCGGGCGACGGCCCAGCGGACTGCCGCGCTTGCCGCGGACCTGGCTCCCGGCCTGCCCGATGGCGTGGAAGTCGAGATCGACGTCACCTGGCACGATGCCCTTACATCCGTCGACTGCGGCGACAACCTGGAACGGATCGGCTGCCCGCACTGCGGCGCCTCGATCGACACCGAGTGGTACGCCGACCTGCTGGAAAGCCACGGTGAGGACGGCTTCGCCACCTTGGCCGTGGAAGTGCCCTGCTGCGGCGCCGCCACGTCGCTCGACGTGTTGGACTACGACTGGCCGTGCGGCTTCGCCCGCTTCGAGATCGCCATCTGGAACCCCGGACGTGACTGGTTCGGCGACGAGGAACTGGCCGCGATCGGCGACACACTCGGGCATCCGGTGAAGCAGATCAGAGCCCACATCTGACTCAGGTCTCAGCAGGATCCAAGTGCAGTCGTCCAGCCCGACATCACCCGTTCAAGTTCAGTAGTTGTAGTCCGCGTCCCGTCTGTCTTCGAAGACGAAGAGCGGTTTGGTGCCATGCGCCGGTGTCTCGGCAAGCGAGACAGCTTCGGTGAAGCGTACGACCGGGAATGGCTGGCCTTGGGGAATGCTCAGCATTTCATCAACGACGAGACCACGAACCTGGGTCAGCGCGCGCAGCGCATCTGCGGGTGGGGTCGTGCCGAACCAGCGGTTCAGCCAGAAGCCGCGGACTGCTTTGGTCTCGTAGATGACCGAGCGTGCCTGCAGCGGGATCGTCAGCGCCGCCGGGTCGCTTTGGCGATGGGTGGAGAGCGCGCCATAGACCACGACCTCTCCCCCCCGGGGCCAATGCTTGAGATACCTGGGCACCCAGGGGCCCCGCGACACAGTCGGTGGCCTTGTGCACGCCGGCCGGGCCCGCTATCTCAGCCACACGCTGCAACAAGTCCTCATCCTCGGTGCAGATGACCTCGTCACCACCAAGCGCTTCGATCTCCTCGACAGCACTGCGTCGCCGCACGACATTGATCGTGCGAATGCCCATATGCCTGGCCAGTTGAATGACGAGTCGGCCGACGGTGGAGCCCGCTGCCGTCTGCAACAGCCATTCACCCGGCTGTACGTCGAGTTCGCGAGTCACAAGAAGCAGCGCGGTCAACGGATTGACGGCCAGTTGACAGGCGCTGGAATCGCTCAGGTCGTTGGGAACCGGCAGGAGTCTTCGTGTATCTGCAACAAGGTATTCCTGCCAGGTGCCGGCCATGGCGGGTCCGGGCACCGCAGGGACTGCGGCGACGACCACGCGCTCGCCGATCTGCAGCCCTGCGACATCCGGGCCCAGGGCCTCGATACGGCCCACGCATTCCATATGACCCCCCACCGTCGGGAATTCGGGGGAGAAACCGTAGCGGCCACGCAGCACGTGCAGATCGCTGGCGTGAATGGGAGTCGCCGTCACGCGGATCAACGCCTGGCCAGTACCAGGTGTGGGAACGGGCCGGGATTCGAGGCGTAGGACATCGGTAGGCTCGCCGACCTTTCCGGCTACGAGCGCGCGCATGGATTGAGGCATGAGCGGCCTTTCGTCTCTCGGCGCCGGCGAAACTCGGCGGCCGTTCTCGACAACGATGCTGGTGCCGGCATCGTCGTCGCCACTCGGGCTCCGGACCCTTCCCTCTCAATGGAACTGGCCCGAGCGCAGAGTCTCCCCTGCATCGGAGCTCCCTCCAACGACACCCGACTCGCGTAGTGTGATCACGCAAAAGCACTGGGTTGTCGCGGCTTACTGAGGCCTGCGATCAGGACCGCTCGCCGCCTGAGTTCGGATAGGGAATCTGTCCTTTCACGCTACGCCCGGCCGCGGAAAGATTCCCGGCGGTTACGCCGGTCTGGGCGACTTGAGCGAGGGCCCCCTGCCGAGAGGGGGCGGCAGGCACAAGGGATGCCTCCGGCGGGGGCGCTCGGACTCCGGGTTGGACAGGGCGCCGGTCGCGAGTGTCGGCCGGATCGTGGTGCGCGAGCGTCGTAGGCTCCCATCTCGACCACCTTCGTTCCAGGCAACGCCGAGCAGCTGCGGCCCAGGGCGTCGAGGTCCAGCGCCCAACGTCGCTGATCAACGCCGAACCTCAGCGTGAAACGGCCCAGGAGGCAGCGGACACAGGTCGCGGTCGACCGGGGTTCCTCGAGCGGCCTTCCAGGGATGAGGTCTCGCTTCACCGGTCGTGCGCTAAGGGCGCTTCAGGTCAACCATCGGGCGCCCGTCGCTGCCTACAAGCTCGCTGCCGAGGTGTCCGACGTGTGTCATTGCCGTTCGTTGTATGGCGAGTATGGCGGCATCGTCTCGGAGGTCCCCGCCCGTGTGGGCCAGGAGGTCGTGCTGGAGGCACTCGACGAGCGTGTCGGGATGGCACTTGGCCCACAAAGGGAGTCGCTCTTCCAATGGGTAGAAGGCGCCGCTGCTGTCGCGAGCCTCCACGAGACCGTCGGTGTACAGCAGGAGCGTGTCACCGGCCTTGAACGGGAACGTGTGAGAAGTGCGGATGTCCGGCGTCAGCGCGCACATGCCCAGGGGCGGTGCCGGTGGAGTCTGGACAGTCATCACCTGCCCCCGGCTGATGAGCAGGGGCGGCGGGTGCCCGCAGTGCGTCAGCCGCGCCACCGAGTCATGGTCGGGGATCTCCAGCAGCAGCGCGGTGATGAAGTGCTCCTCAGCCTCGTCGTCCGCCCCGAGGAACTGGGCGGAGTAGCGGCATGCACTGCGGTCCAGGGCGCTGGCCAGCGCCGGCAGTGTGGCGTGCTGGTGAGCGGCTTCCTGGAATGCGCCCATGAGTGCGGCCGCCTCACCCACTGCGGGCAGTCCCTTTCCCCGGACGTCGCCGATGAGCACGCGAGTGCGGTTGCCGGTGCGGGCCACGGCGTACAGGTCACCGCCGATACGGGCTTCTTTCGCGGCGGCCAGGTACGTGCACGAGATGCGCAGCGCGCCCAGTCGGCGGGGCAGCGGGCGCAGCAGCGCCCGCTGCGCGGCCTCGGAAACGGTCCGCACCTGGGCGAGCTCGGCCCTGCGCCGGTCACGCACCAGGCAGACGATCACGGCCAACATCGAGAGGATCGCGAGTCCGATGATCTGGCTGATGTGGTTGGGGGTGGTCAGACCCCCGTGGAAAACAGCGATGAGTACCTGAGCCGCCACTGCCAGTAGGCCGATCAGTGCGGTCAGCCATACCCCACCGATCGCCACCGTGATGGCAGGGGCTACGACCAGCAGCGGACCGAGGTGGACGGATTCCGGACTGCGGATGTCCGCGACGGTGATCGTGGCGATCAGTCCGATGGGGAGCAGCACCAACGCCCGGGTGGCGTGCCACCGCTGCCATGTGACGGCAAACCGCTGGCCAAGGTGCATATAACCAATGTGCACCTCGCGCCTGTACGACGCACCGGTCGCACCGGTCGGATGGATCGGTCCGTGGTAGACGCGTGGTCCGTCAGCTGGGACTCGCGTGCACATCTCGCCTTGCCAGCCGGCCCTGGAGGGGGCGATCCTGGAGATGAGGCATGCCTGCCAGTCGTGGACCGAGCGCAAGGACTGCGGAGCCGACGGTGACCGCGGCCCCCCAGAGAGCGTGTTTCCAGATGAGGCTTGTCGTCGATCTCAACCGGTGCCAGGGGTACGCGCAGTGCGTCTTTCTCGCCCCGGATGTCTTCTCCTTGCACGGGGACGAAGCGCTGCTCTTCTCCCCTCGCTTCGACGAGGCACAACGCGACCGGGTGGAAGAGGCTGCCGCCGCTTGCCCGGTCCAGGCCATCCTTGTCGACTACTCCGACGAGCCGACGAAGCGGGTGGAACCCCATGTCGGCTGACACGGACGTCGACGTGGTGCGCCAGGGCCGCATTGTCGTCGTCGGTGCCTCGCTGGCGGGTCTGCGCGCGGCGGAGACCCTGCGCGAGAAGGGCTTCGCCGGATCGCTGACCATGATCGGCGATGAGCCGTACGAACCGTACGATCGGCCGCCGCTGTCCAAGCAGGCATTGCTCGGACGGGCACGGCCCGAGGACACCGCACTGCCACGGCGGCGCGACATCGACGCCGAATGGCACCTGGGCGTTGCCGCCACGCGCCTTGACCGGGACGCCAAGCAGGTATGCCTGGCGAACGGCGACACCGTCCCCTACGACCGGCTCCTGATCACGACCGGGACCAGAGCGCGACCCTGGTTCCACCCGGAAGAGGCCGCCCTGGACGGGGTGTTTGTGCTGCGGACCCGCGACGACTCCGCACAGCTGCACCGGAAGCTGACCGGCGGCGCGTCCCGGGTGCTGGTGATCGGCGCCGGATTCACGGGCTCCGAAGTCGCCTCGGTCTGCCGGGAGTTGGGCCACGAGGTCACCGTCGCCGAACGCGGCCCGGCACCGCTGGTAGGCGCACTCGGCGGAGTGATCGGCGCGGTCGCGGCCCGGTTGCAGTGCAAGCACGGAGTCGACCTGCGCTGCGGCATCAGCGTCACTGCCCTCGAGGGCGACGATGTGGGACGACTCAGACGCGCCCACCTGTCCGACGGTTCGGCCATCGACGTGGAGGTGGCGGTCGTCTCGCTCGGTGCCATCCGGAACACGGAATGGCTCGCCGGCTCGGGGGTGGCCGCGGGTGCCCGGGGAATCGCCTGCGACGCCGGATGCCGGGTGTTCGACGTCAACGGCATCGTCACCGACGACATCTACGCCGCCGGTGACGTCGCACGCAGCCCGCACCCGCTGTTCGACTACCAGTTCCTGGCGCTGGAGCACTGGGGCAACGCCGTCGAACAGGCCGAGATCGCCGCCCACAACATGGTCTGTGCAGGCCCTGAGCGCCGTCCGCACCTGTGGCTGCCGATGTTCTGGTCCTCCCAGTTCGGCGTGAACATCAAGTCGGTGGGTGTTCCCTCGATGGGCGACCAGATGGTCGTCGCCCAAGGGGCACTCGCCGAGGCGCGGTTCGTCGCGGTGTACGGCTACCGCGGCCGCGTCATCGCCGCGGCGGCCTTCGACGGAGCCAAGTGGATGGGCTTCTACGAGCGGCAGATCGCGGCCGGGGCGCCTTTCCCGCCGGAGTACGGCACGGTCAACCGCCGGACGGAGACGCTGCAGCCGCTCGATCCGGACTTCCCCGACCCCCACCTGCCCACCCACGGGCCCACCGTCACGCTGACGGGTCACTCACCGAGCGAGCGGCGTGTCGAGTTCGTTCCGTCGCATGCCTGATCACCGGTCCCTGCGCCGTCCGGAGCCCCTCAGGAGACACCATGACGCCCGACACCATCTCCGCGCAGATAACCGACTACGCCAACAGAGCCGATCCGTACCCGCTCTATGCGGAACTGCGCAAGACGCCGGTCAGGCGGGAGGAAGACGGCACCTACCTGGTCAGCACCTACTACGAGGTGCGCAACCTGGCCAACGACCCGCGGCTGAGCAACGACACCAGCCACCGCCCACCGGGCCACGCCCGTCCAGGGCAACCGTCGGAGGAGACCGGCCTGCCGCCCAGTTTCATCTTCACCGACCCGCCCGAGCACGACCGGCTGCGCGACACCATCAACCGGCCGTTCGGGCCGCCGCACAGCCCCGGATTCCTCGACGGACTGCGCGGAGAGCTGGCCAAGGCCGTCACCGAGCTGCTCGACGCCTTTGAGGGCAAGGACCAGGTCGACATCGTCGAGGACTTCTCCTACCCGCTTCCCGTCACCGCCATCTGCAAGGTCCTCGGCGTGCCGCGCGAGGACGAACCGCTCTTCCACGGCTGGGCCGACGCCCTGGCGTCCGGAATCGATCCCCAAGCCGCCGGCGGAAGCGGCCAGGAAAAGGCACAGCGGGCGCGCCAGGACATCGGCGCCTACCTGTCCGACCTGATCGAGACCAAACGCCGCCACCCCGGCGCCGGGATGCTCAGCGCGCTCGCCCCCGACATGACACCGGCTGACCTGGAGGCCACCGCGGTGCTGCTCCTCGTCGCCGGCCACGAGACCACCGTCAACGCGATCACCAACACGACCCTCACCCTGCTGCGCCACCCCGACGTCCTCGACCGGTTCCAGAAGAAGCCGGAACTGGCCGTACCGCTCATCGAGGAGGTGCTGCGATACGAGCCCCCGGTCCAGTTCGTCCCGTGGACCACCGCCCTGGCAGACATCGACGTCGCCGATACCACCATTCCCAAGGGCTCGCCGGTCTGGCTCATGCTGGCCGCGGCCAACCGCGACCCCAAACGCTTCAAGGACCCCGACCAGTTCGATCCCGACCGCAAGGACAACGAGCACCTGGGTTTCTACACAGGCATCCACTACTGCTTCGGCGCCCCGCTCGCCCGTATCGAACTGCACCTGGCCGTGCCCGAACTGTTCCGCCGGGTCACGCTCTCCGGGCTGATCGAGGACCCGCCGCCGTACCGCGCCAACGCGGTCCTGCGGGGCCCCCGCCATCTTCCCGTCGCCATCGAAGGCCTCACAGTCTGAGCGACCGCCGCCCGAGCGCACGACACGGGCGCGCGCCATACGGCCAGGGCACGACGTCATCCGCGGGCACAAGATGATGCCTCCGGCGGCCGATCAGCCGACACCTGGATGGAGGGAGCGCCGTTCCCGTCCGCGGGCTCATGGTGAGGAGTGGGAGGCGCCCACCCCGTCCAACCATCCCCCCGAGGCAGAGCCGGGCGGACGCGGTTGCGTCAGTGCAGTGCGATCTCGCCGGCGTGGACGGCGCGCAGGGCGCGCTCGATGGTCTCCTCGCTTTCGCCGACCGGGGCCACGTAACCGAGGACATCGCGCACCGCGTCCTCCCCGAGGGTGCGGGTCATCACCCAGGAGGCGAGGTACTGGGAGGCCAGACAGCCGCCCGCGGTGGCGATGTTGCCCTCGGCGTGGAACGGCGTGTCCAGCACGGTGACGTCGTATGCCTCTACGAAGGGGCGGCTCTTCATGTCCGTGCTGACCGGCATGCCGTTCAGCAGTCCGAGCCGGGCGAGAACCAGCGCGCCGGAGCACTGCGCACCGATCAGCTGTCGGGACGGGTCCAGCTGCAGCCGGGAGATCAACTGGTCGTCGGCGACCACCTCGCGTGCCTTCACGCCGCTGCCGATCAGCACGACGTCCGCGTCGGTCACGAACTCCATGGGGCGCTGCCCGGTTACCTCGACGCCGTTCATCGACGTGATGACCGGTGTGGGTGTGGTGATGAAGGCCTCCAGCCCGTCCTTGCGCCAGCGGTTGATCAACGCGGAGGCGATGAAGCTGTCGAGCTCGTTGAATCCGTCAAAGGTGATCACGGCTACCTGCATGGCTTCTCCTCACGGCGCAGGACTGGGTGTGCAGCCTTTCAGACGATCCGCTTCCAGGTCGCAGGCCAATCGGCAGGTGGTGGCCCCGTCCGTCCCTCCTGTGATTACCGAGGAGCATCAGCCGGCCTGTGGGTCGGTTTCAGCGGAGAAGTCCCCCACAGCCTTACCGAGTTCCCGCTCGAGCTCTCCGGGGCTTTGCAGGCCGTGCCGGGCAAGGTAGTCCAGGCGCTCACGGGTCTCGGGGCGGGTGATCAGACTCTGGAATGTGACGCTGTCCGATCGGACGTGGGCGGCCGATGCCAGGGTGAGGTCGTTGACGGCTCGCTTGGCCGCTCGCACTCCTTGCGGCGGGAAGCCGGCGATGCGTTTCGCCAAGCGTTCGACGAAGCCGTCCAGCTCGGCGTCGGGCAGGGCGCGGTTGATCCAGCCGTAGCGCTCCGCGGTGTCCGCGTCGAAGTCGTCGGCACCGGCGATGGCCTCGATGGCGCGATGCCGGCCGAGCTGCCGGGCCAGGTGCTGGACACCGCCCGCGCCGGGCAGAGCACCGGTGCCGGCCTCGAACTGCCCGAAGATCGCCTTCTCGCGCGAGGCGAAGATCATGTCGCACGCCAGGGCGAGTTCATTGCCGCCACCGCGGGCACGCCCGCGAACCTTGGCGATGGTGATCACCGGGACCCGGGCCAGCTTGTGCAGGAACATACCCAGGGAAGCATCGCCAGGACCACCAGCTTTCGCGGCCTCCGCGGTGTACTGCGGGACGGCCGTGAGGTCCACGTGAGCGGAGAAGAAGTCCGGTGAAGCGCTGTCGATGACGACGACACGCACGTCACCCGGGTCGGCGTACAGCCGGTCGACCAGCAGGACCAGGTCGCGCACCAGGTCGACACCGAGAAGGTTCAAGGCGCCCGCGTCGAGGGTGGCAAACAGCACGCCGCTCTCCATCCGGGTCCGGATCGACGGAAGGTCGACGCTCATGACAGAGCTCCTGAACGAGAGAGCGGAAGCCGGGGCTTCGGAGGTTCGCTTCCCAGGGTGCGCCGCATTCCACGGCAGGGCGCACGCTGGGAAGTAGGGAGGCAGGGTGGTCTCGAGACCGGTCGGGTGGAACCGCAGGTAGGCGACGAGTTTGCGCAGCGACCAGCGGGTGAAGGGGTGGCCCAGCTTGGTGGGGCGGGTGGCGGCCGTCCGGATGACGAAGTCCGCCTCGTCACGACTGAGCGACGGGGACGGCCTCCCACCCGTCGAGGGTCCCGGCAGGCCAGGCCGACCTCGTTGAACCGGTGGCTCACATCCCGCTCAGTGTCCTCGTCGGCCTGTACCAGCTGGGCGATCACCGGCACCCGGTTCCCCCCGGCCGAGGCCAGCAGCATCATCGCCCGCCGATGGCGCAACGCCCGATCTGCTGCAGCTTCTGCCCCTTGTCCGACCAGGTGTTCACCGTGGTCGACCTGCTCTTCCGAGGCCGTGACGCCGACTGGCCGTGGGAGCAGGCAGCCTGACAGACCATCGGGCCCCCGCCGGCTCTCCATACGCCCGACGGTGGCCGTCTTACCTACTTCTTGCCGGTGTCCTCATGCCGCAGCGCGTGGCCCGTACCTCTATCCGACCGGCACGGTGGGGTCACCGACGGCGATGACCTCGTCATCGGCGATGATCCGGATATTCACGCCGGTGAAGTCGTCGATGGTCACGTCCTCGTAGTCGTACTCGAACGCCGACGTCCCCGGAGGGTTGATCGTCATGTCGAGCTGGTCGGCGGGAGGCAGATCACCGACGTACAGGAGGCACCGTGCGTTGGGGTCGTAGAAGCCGTCATTGAACTGACCGGTCATGCGGACTGTCTTGTCCTCGGTCTGGGTGAAAGTCACTCGCCCAGCGAGCATGTCGGTGTAGGTGACGTCGCCGATCATCTCTGCCCTCTCTCTGCCGTGGGCCTCTCACACGGAGGTCCGCGTCCTTAAAAACGGCACGATGCCTGAAAGGTTTGCGGTCCAGTCGGGTGAAGGTCTACGGGGCCTCGCCCGGAGAATGTTCGAGCCGCCCACTGCTGCGAACGCCGCAGGCTGACGCCGAGCAATGCTCAGAACCTGTGGATCGACGGGGGACGCGGAAGGCGTACCTTCGCGAATGATCCTGTGATGGTCTCCGAGTAGGCCCGCGTTGGCGCGCGGGTCGGGAAGGCACGCCCGTGCTCAGCGTAGTCACCGACGACGGCTCGACCCAGTCCGGCTCCCTGATTGACGAGATCGTGCGGGAAGGCGCCCGTCGCATGCTCGCTGCCGCGTTGGAGACGGAAGTCAACCAGTACATAGCCGAGTTGGCTGCCGAAACCGACGAACACGGCCGGCGCTTGGTGGTCCGCAACGGCCACCATCAGCCTCGGACCGTGGTCACCGCCGCCGGGCCGGTCGAGGTCAGGGCACCACGGGTGAACGACCGGCGGACGGACGAGGCAACTGGCGAGCGGAAGCGGTTCTCCTCGAAGATCCTCGCACCGTGGTGCCGCAAGTCGCCGAAGTGCTGCCGCTGCTCTACCTGCACGGCCTGTCCAGCGGCGACTTCGTGCCCGCGCTGGAGCAGTTCCTTGGCGGCACGGCCGGCCTGTCGCCAGCCACCGTGACCCGGCTGACGAAACAGTGGCAGGACGACCGCGCTGCCTTTCAGCAACGCGACCTCTCGGACCGCGACTTCGTGTACGTGTGGGCGGACGGAGTGCACCCGAAGGTCCGGCTCGGGCAGACCCACTCCTGTGTCCTGGTCCTGCTCGGTGTCCGTTTGGACGGCACCAAGGAGCTGATTGCTCTGGCCGAGGGGCTGCGAGAGTCCACCGAGTCGTGGGCCGACCTGCTGCGCGACTGCCGCCGACGTGGCATGCGCGATCCGGAGCTGGTCGTCGGCGACGGAGCGATGGGTCTGTGGAAGGCGCTCGTCGAGGTGTTCCCGGCCGCCCGGCATCAAAGGTGTTGGGTTCACAAAGCCCGGAATGTCACCAACTGTCTGCCGAAGTCCGCGCAGCCAGGCGCGACGAAAGCGTTGCAAGAGATCTACAACGCCGAGGACCGAGCTCGCGCCGAGAGAGCGGTCGAGGGGTTCGCCCGCACTTACGGAACCAAATGGCCCAAGGCCGTCGCGAAGATCACCGATGACGTGGACGAGTTGCTCGCGTTCTACGACTTCCCGGCCGAGCACTGGATCCACTTGCGGACGACCAACCCAATCGAGTCGACGTTCTCCACGCTCAAGCTGCGGACGAAGGTCACCCGCGGCGCTGGCAGCCCCGCCGCAGCACTCGCGATGGTTTTCAAGCTCGTCGAATCCGCGCAAGCCCGTTGGCGGGCGATCACCGGAGCACACCTGGTGTCCCTGGTCCGGGCAGGCGCGAGGTTCGAGAGTGGCATCCTGGTCGAGCGCCAGGAGCAGGCCGCGTAAGCGCGAAGGTAAGACACCCCTCTCACCCACCGGAACAAAGGTGATCAGACATGGTTCCTCGGATCGGCGACCAAGTGATCGTCTCCTGTGAGCCAGCATCCACTCGGGTGGTCGGGGTAGATCGCTACATCACACTGGAATGGCCGTGGAGAGCGATCGACAATTCCTCCAATTTCCGCTGGAACGGACAAGTCGCACTCCCGCACGCGGATTCTCATGAGGAATGGAGCCCATTTCATCTCTCGCCGGCAGCCTCCACGCTCCGGGTTGGAGACGCTTGCGACGTGTCCATCCCGCCGACCAGGCTCTACGTAGGGCACTACGAGGAGTACGACCCTCCACGCAACTTGGGCTGGGCCCCCGCACCTATCGCAAGACTCTACGTCGTGCCACCAGAGCGGATGGACGTGGACATGGAGTACGCGGGGTACATGCTCTACCTGGGATCAGACCCCATTCAGGTCGAGCCAATCAAGGACTGAGCCGGCACACTCCGGCCTCCAGCATCACGCAGCCGAGGAACGATCCGAGCCTTACAACTAATCCACAGGTCTTGACGATTGCTCGCTGACGCCGCCACCGCTCGCCTGCCCGCCTAGGGCCTGTTCGGCGGATCTTGGCTTGCGTCCGGTCGCCCCCCTCAGGTTGGAGTGGGGAACGTTGCACCTAGGCTTTGGCCATGCTGCTGGTCAACGGCGGAGAAGCCGTAGCTGACGCTCCCGTACTGCGGACGGGGGGAGTCCCACTCGTCCCGGATGGATTCCTCTGGCCGAACTGCCGCGAATGTGGCGAGCCCATGCAGTTCCTGGCTCACTTGCCCCTCGATCTGGGGGCCGTCGCGGTCTTCTTTTGCCAGAACGACCCGGGCATGTGTGACGACTGGGACGCCACCGCCGGCGCCAACCGGGCCTTCGTGTTCGAAGGTCAGCTATCGGCGGCCACCGTCCCCGCCGAGGGCGAGACGCTGCTCGGTGCGGTGACCGCCTTGCACACCCGCCCAGCCGACACCCCAACCGCAGAGCCGGTTCTGGGACGGCTGGGTGGCGAACCCGACTGGCTCCAAGGTGACGAGACCCCCGACTGTCCCTCCTGCACAACCCGTATGACCTTCACGGCCGAACTCGAAGAAGGATCCGACTTCGCGACCTCCGCCAACTTCGGCGGAGGTGGCCGCGGCTACGTCTTTCACTGCCACCCCTGTAGCGAGGCCGCCTTCCTCTGGCAGCGATGAAGAGCGCCTGAAAGCTCATGTGCGGAACCAGAGCCGGATCGCAGCGACGGTGACCGTGCCGTGGAAGACATGGGCTCGCTTGTCGTACCTCGTAGCCACAGCCCGGAAGTTCTTCAGGGCATTGATCGTCCGCTCGACCTCGTTCCTGCGCTTGTACATCGTCTTGTCGAATCCGGCGGGTCGACCGCCCTTGCTACCACGGCGGCGGCAGTTGGGCCGCCGGTCTCGTGGCTCAGGAAGGGTGTGCTTGATCTGCCGTCTCCGCAGATAGCGGCGGTTGCGGGATGAACTGTGGGGCATCCCCCCACTGGCCCGGTGTAACCAGGAACGCAAGCGGGCGACGTCATCCCTCACTGGCAAGGTGGATCTTGCAAGTCAGTCCGCCCCGGGAGCGTCCGAGTCCCTCATCAGGGCGGTGCTACCGAGGCCGTGATCTTTTTTTCCGAACCGCCTTGGCAAATCACGCCCGGGGACGCCGGTGCGCTCCCGGAACAGGATGCCGTTGATCATCTTGCGGTGACTGGCCAGCCACTTTCGCCATCCTGCTCACCCCTCTCAACAAACGCCCACGCCGCCTCGAAAGTCGGTTGCGTCACCGTGGGCCTGTTCGACGAACTCGGTGTGCCCGACGCAGCAGCGCCGCGGGGGCGGGAGCGGGAGGGCTGGCGAAGGAAACCTCTTGGCACCGACGGCGCCTCTCCAGAGTGCCCGGCTTCGGCACCGGGCTTTTCGGGTCGCCGATCAGCAAGAAGCGCTCGCCTTTCCGCGCCTCAACGTGCGACATCTTCCCAACAGGCGATCCCCTCCCCGACGGATAGAATCGGCACTTGCATGTTCGAGTGTCGGACACGCGAGCGCATATGCCGTCTGCTGGTGCCAGTGCAGCGGAAAGAGGTGAGGCGATGAATTTGACCAAGCGAATTCGTCATGCGCTGGAGAACCCGGCCACGTCGGATGAATTCGATTTCGACGGTCACCTCGAGGAAATTCTGCGCGAGGTCGGTCTGACACCCGCCGACTGCGGGGGCTCTGTGTCGTTCACCGGTGGAGCGGACCCCCTGGTGCCAGGCCGCTTCCGCTTCGGGTCCGCCGCCGCGCTCGCCCTGGCGGCCAAGGGGGTGGCCGCGTCGGCCATCTGGCGTGACCGCGGAGGGGACCCCCAGGATGTCGGCATCGACGTACGGAAGGCGTTCCGCCGGTTCGCCGGTTTCGCGGATCTCCGATGGGAACTCATCAACGGCAGGAAGCCGTCGATCAAGTGGAACAAGCGCAACCCCTTCACGGACACGCCGTTCTTCCGCCGGACCAAGGACGGCCGGAGCGTCGTCACGCTGAACATCTATCCCGGGCTCCGCAGCAGGGCACTCGCGTTCCTGGACTGCCCGGACACCTCCGAGGCCGTGAACGCGGCCATCGCCGGCCGGGATGCCGACGAACTCGAAGAGGCGGCCGCGGAGGCGGGCATCGTCCTTGCCAAGGTGCGCTCCCCCGAGGAGTTCCTCGCCGAGCCGCAGTACACCGATGTGCTCGCCGACCTCCCGCTGATCGAGATCGAGAAGATCGGGGACAGTGCGCCGGTGCCGTTCACCGACGGGGCGCGCCAGCCGCTCGACGGTATCCGGGCGCTCGGCATGGGACACGTCATCGCGGGCGCGGCGATCGGGCGCGACCTGGCCTCCTTCGGCGCGGACGTACTCAACCTCTGGCGTCCCGACGACGTAGAGGTCGAGCCGATCTACTGGGACACCCAGGTCGGCATGCGCTCGGCCTATATCGGGGACTCCGCCGAGGACCGGGAGCGCCTCGATCAACTGCTCGCCGACGCCGACGTGTTCTTCTCGAATCGGCATCCCGGTTACCTCGCGCGGGAGGGACTCACGGCCGAGGACCTGGCCGCGAGGCACCCCGGACTGATTCATGCCGAGGTGACCCTGCACGGCCCTGCGGGCCCCTGGATGAACCGCCCCGGATTCGACGAGATCGGTGCCTGCGTCTCGGGAATCTTCGCGCTCGAGGGCACCCTCGAAGATCCTAGTCAGCCCCCGATCCTCCCCATCGTCGACAACGTGGTCGGCTGGTTCGGGACGACCGGGGTACTGGCGGCGCTGCGACGGCGCGCAAGCGAGGGCGGCTCCTACCGCGTCCGGGTCTCGCTGACGAAGGTCTGCCTGTGGCTCATGTCCCTCGGCATTTTCGACCGGGACTATCTCCATGCCGCCGTCGACTCGACGCCCGAGCACACCCTTGTCGATCCCGACCTCTTCACCGCGCAGACCCCGCTCGGCTTCTACCAGGGCATGACCGACCAGTTGAAGTTCTCCTCCCTGCGGCAGGGGGACTTCACGACGGTGCTCAGCCCCATGGGTGCCGACGAGCCGGGTTGGCGCGACACACCCCGCTGACCCCTCTCGCCCCCTGTCGGACGCCCAGTGGGAAGGGCGCGCCTCTCCTCTCCTTCATCTCGGTAGAAGGGTTTCGTCATGGCAGTTGTGACACTCGTAGGCGCGGGCGTGATCGGGCTGTCCTGGGCTCGCCTGTTCGGGGCAGCCGGGTGGGAGGTGCGGATCAGCGACCCCCGGCCGGACCTGGCGGATGTGGTGGCGGAACAACTCGCCGGCCTGCCGGTCACGCTCTTCTCCGATCTGGCCGCCGCCGCCGACGGTACGGACTTCGTGCAGGAGTCCGGGCCGGAACGGATCGAGATCAAGGAGCAGATGTTCGCCACGCTCGCCGCGCACACGCGCGACGACGTGGTGTTGGCCTCCTCGTCGTCCTCGCTGCTGCCGTCCGACATCGCGGCGGGAAACACGGCGGCCGACAGGATCGTGATCGGCCACCCTTTCAACCCGCCGGAGCTGATGCCCCTGGTCGAGGTGGTGCCGGGACCCGACACCTCCGCGAGCACGATGGAGCGGGCGGTCGAGGTCTATCGCGGGCTGGGCAAACTGCCGATCCGGCTGAAGAAGGAGATTCCGGGCTTCGTCGGCAACCGGCTGCAGAAGGTCTTCAACGAGCAGGCCGCCTACCTGGTGCAGCAGGGTGTCATCGACGTCGCAGACCTCGACGACCTGGTCCGGGCCTCGCTGGGCCTGCGCTACGCGACCGTCGGCCCGTTCCAGAGCGGCGTCCTCGGTGGTGGCCCAGCAGGTCTTCGGCACCTGGCCGAACACGTCGGCTCGCAGATGACCTTCGACAGCGGCCAACCGGACCCCGCGCGGATGGGCGAGGTGTTCGACGCGGTCGAAGGGGCCTACGGCACCGGCGAATCGGCCTACGAGAAGCTGGTCGCCCTGCGGGACGGGCGCACCCGCGGCGCATTGGAACCGCTGGGCTGGCCGCAGCCGCCGTCCGCCGACGACCAGGAGCAGTGACCCGCCCCGCGCGGGCCGTACGGCGAGTGACGGCGAGAAAGGATGGCCGCCATGTGGCAGGAACTGCTGGCCCTGGAGATCAAGTCGGGCAGCGTGCTGCGGGTGAGCGTCCCGGACGGGCGGGTGTCGACCTTCCTGTCGGATGCGGGTCCCGCACCGGACGGCATCGTGGTGGAGGACGGAACTGTCTACTGGACCACCATGGGCGCGCCTGAAGTGGACCCGGCCGCTCCCGGGGAAGCCGGCCTGGACTTCTCGGCGCGGGACGGTGGCGTGCACGCCGTGGGCCTGGATGGCGAGTCGCGGCGTGACCTCGTCCCGCTCGGCGCGATGACGACGGGCAAGCAGTTGGCCTCCGACGGCAGGGGCAGGCTCTACTGGGGCGATCGCGAGGGCCGCCGGGTGAGCACGGTCCGCGTGGATGGCACTGGGCTGGCCGATCTGGTCGTGAACGCCGCCGACCAAGGGATCATGGGCGAGTGCGTCGGCGTGGCGGTGGACCCCGCCCGCAATCATCTGTACTGGACGCAGAAGGGGCCGGCCAAGGGCGGCAAAGGCCGGATTCTCCGTGCGGGGCTGGAGATTCCCGCGGGCCAGACCGCTGCGAACCGGTCCGACATCGAGGTGTTGTGGAGCGAGCTGCCCGAGCCGATCGACCTGCATGTCGTGGACGACTGGCTGTACTGGACCGATCGCGGTGCCCCGCCGAACGGCAACACGCTCAACCGGGCCCCTCTTCCGCCGGCCGGAGAACGGGGCAACGCGCCCGAGATCCTGGCCGACGGCTTCCGGGAGGCGATCGGCCTCGCCGTCGACGGGGAGGCGGGTATCGCCTACGTCTCCGACCTCGGCGGACACCTGCGCGCGGTGCCGGTTCCCGGTGGGCCGGCCGCCGGGCAGCCACCCCGCGAAATCGCTTCACTGGGGTCGCTGACCGGCTTGGCCGGGATCGGTACTCCCGACCGCTAGGGCACAGGCCCCCCTTGAGAGCCTCAGGGGATGAGCACCAGGCGGATCGGGTCCCCGATCTTGTTCTCCAGCCGGTGGACCGCTTCCGCGGCGTCGGCCAGCGGGATGTGGCCGCTGATGGAGGGGGACAGGTCGAGGCGGCCGACGGAGGCCAGGCGGATCAACTGCTCGACGTACTCGGGGCCGGAGCCGTAGTGGCCGCGGATCTGGTTGCGCTTCCAACTGAACTGCGTGCCGTCGCTGATGGTGAGCGGCCGGGGGGTGAGCCCCGCCAGCACCATGATCCCGCCCCGGCCCAGGACGGTGGCGGCCTGCTCCCGTACGGCCGGCACGCCGGCGAAGTCGAAGGCGACGTCCAGGCCGCGGCCCGCCGTGGCCTGGAGCACCGCCTCGGCGAAGCCGGGGTCGGCCGGGTCCAGGGCGAGATCGGCGCCGAAGGCGCGGGCGCGTTCCCGGGCGGTGCCCAGCGGGTCGACGGCGATCACCGGCGCGGCACCGGCCAGCCGGGCGAGCTGGATGCCGTGGGCGCCCAGGCCGCCCGCGCCCCACACGCCCACGGACTGCGCCGGGCGGACATCTCCGGTGGCCACGATGGCGGCGTAGGGGGTGGAGACGGCGTCCGGGATGATCGCCGCCTGGTCGAACGGCAGGTGATCCGGAATCACGGCGAGGGTGTCCTCGCGGGCAATCGTGTACTGGGCCCAGCCGCCGTCGTAGTCGACGCCTCGGGTGCGGGTGTTGAGGCACGGGGTGCGGCGGAGCCGGCAGTTGTCGCACACGCCGCAGCTCTGACCGGCCTGTAGGGCGACGCGCGTGCCCGGGGTCCAGTCGCCGAGCAGATCGGGACCGAGGGTGTCGATCACTCCGGAGACCTCGTGTCCGAGGGTGAGCTCCTCGATCTGCCCGAACGGTTTCAGGCTGCCGTCGATCAGGTGCACGTCGGACAGGCACACACCGGCGGCCTTGACCTCGATCAGCACCTCACCCGGACCGGGGACGGGCACGGGGACCTCTTCGACGCGGAACCGCCCAGTGGGTACGTGGAGACGTCCGGCAAGCATGGTGTCCATGAGAATGGTTCCTCCAGGTGAGAAATGAGGGCCTGCGGCTCAGCCGGCGGCGTAGACGTCCTCGATGTAGCGACCGTCAGCGACCAGCGCGTCGAGCCACGCGGTGGCGTCGGTGTCACCGGCGCCGGGGGTGTGTTCCCGGTAGATGGAGCGGAAGGCGTCGCGCACGCCCGGGGCCATGCGGGCGCCGTCGCCGCAGACGTAGACCTTGGCTCCGGCGCCGAGCAGCTTCCACACCTTGTCGCTGTCGGCGGCTATGCGGTGCTGGACGAACATGTGGCCGTCGACGGGCGCCTCGCTGAAAGCCGGACGCATCTTCACCACTCCGGCGAGCTCGGCGGTGCGCAGTTCGTCGCTGTGCATGTAGTCGGCGTCCGGGGCGTCGCAGCCGAAATAGCAGAGGGCCGGGGCGAGTTCGATGTCGTTCGCCGCGAGAGCGAGCCGGTCGGCGATGGCGCCCCGGAAGGGGGCGAGGCCGGTGCCGGCCGAGACCATGATCACCGGGGACGCGGCGTCGTGGTCGATCCGGAAGACCTCCCGGCACGGCTGTATGCGGGCGTAGACGGTGTCGGCGGGGCGCACGGTGTTCAGGTAGCCCGAACCGGTGCCGCGGAAGACGCCCCGGCCCGAGCGTGCCGGAGCCTGGAGCAGGGAGACCATCAGGTCGACGTGGCGGGGGTCGGTGGCCGGCGACGACGAGACGGAGTAGTGGCGCGGCCGGATCGGCGGCAGCAGGTCCAGCAGCACCGGCCAGGTCAGGAACTCACCCAGTGCCGGGTTGTCCTCGATGACGTCGAGCAGGCCGCGGTGGTCGGCGGCGAGGGCCTCGGCGTCCCCGGCCAGGGCCTCGAGAGCCTTCTTCTCGGGCGGGCACGGATTGAGCGCGGCGAGGACGGCCAACTGCTCGGCGGTCGGGCGGTCCTGCAACTCGACGTACCGGGTGAGCAGTTCGCGGACGGTCACCGGCCGGTCGACCGCGATGCCGTCGCGGCGCGGGCGGCTCGCGGAGATGTTGAGGACGGTGTCCAGGTCCACCCGCAGAATCCGGGCGGCGCGCTCGACGAGGGCCGGGTCGTTGGCCGGGAGGACGGTGAAGTGGTCCGCGGTGCGGTAGGTCACACCCTCGGGCAGGGCCACGCGCACGAAGCGCTTGGCACGCGGGTAGCCGGGCCGGGTGAGGCTGCCGGTCTCGGTGACCGTCATCGCCGTCATGCCGTGCCTGGCGGCGAGGGCGTCCAGCGGGTCGCCGGTGACCTCGGTGACGGTGTACGAGGGTTCGGCGGAGGCCGTCTCGGGGGCGGCGCCCACCGTGGCGAGGTCGCCGTACTCCTCTAGCAGGGTGGTGCGCAGCGTGGCGGTGAACGCCTTGACCGCGCCGGTCAGATCGCCTGCCGCGTCGCCCTCGGCGCGCTCGAGGAGGCGGGTTCCGCCGAGGGCGGCGAGGCGGTCGTCGACCAGGGTGGGGATGCGCTGGTAGGTGGCGGACCAGTTGCGGTCGCCGATGCCGAGGACGGCGTAGGTGACGCCGTCGACGGCGCCGGGTTCGGCGGTCTCCAGCCACTGGACGAAGGCGGCCGCGTCGTCGGTGGGCTGCCCGTTGTAGGAGGCTGCGGTGATGATGACCGGCCGGTCGGTCGGCAGTGCGCCGGTGTGGGCGTCGAGCGGGGCGACGGCAGTGTCACAGCCGATCTCGGCGGCGGCGTCGGCCAGTTGGGCCGAGAAGTCGCGGCAGGTGCCGTAGTTGGACCCGTGCAGCAGCAGGAGTCCCGTGCCCTGCTGGACCCGGGTGGGCAGGCCGACGGTGTCGGCGGGCGCCTGCTCGACGGACGCGGCGGCGCCGGTCGCGGGCAGCGCGGCACGGTTGGCGGCGCGGTCGGCCGGGGTGCGCGGGGTGAGGGTGAGGGCGAAGCCCTCGGGCTTGATGGTAAGCGCCTGCTTGAGGTTCATCCGGTAGTCGGCGTGGTCGATCAGCCGGTAGCGGTGGACCAGCATGGCGAGCAGCATGGTGGCCTCGTGCAGGGCGAACTGCCTGCCGATGCAGGCGCGTTCGCCGGTGCCGAACGGCTTGAAGGCGTGCGGCGAGCGGGCCGACTCCGCTTCCGGGGCGAAGCGGGAGGGGTCGAACAGCTCGGGGTTGTCGCCCCAGGCCGGGTCGCGGTGCAGCATAGGGGTCACGACCGCCGCCCACTGGCCCGCCTTCATCGGGATGCCGCCCAGGACGGTGTCCTGGCGGGCCTGACGCGAGAACTGCGGGGCCGGAGGGAACATCCGGAGCGTCTCGTTGAGCACCTGGCGGGTGTACTGCAGGCGGCCGATGTCCTCGAAGGTCGGGTCGGGGTCCGTCCGGTCGCCCCACAGCTCGTCCACCTCGCGCTGGATCAGGCGCAGCGCGGCGGGGTCCTTGACGAGGTTGTACAGGGCGAAGGACATGGTGCCGGAGGTGGTCTCGTGCCCGGCGATCAGGAAGGTGATGACCTGGTTGCGGATGTTCTCCAGGTCCAGGGTGGTGCCGTCGGAAGGGTGGGTGGCGTTCAGCATGAGACCCAGCAGGTCCTCGTGCTCCGGGGCGGCCGCGCCCGGCGCGGTGCGCGCCTCGATGACCTCGTCCACCACGGAAGCCAGGAAGGCGGAGTCGGTGCGGAACGCCTCGTCGGCCTCCGTGTGGTCGACGCCGGGGGTGCGGCTGAGCTTGTTCATCGACCACTGCAGGGCGCGCACCAGGGCGTCGACGAACGGGTGCGGTTCGTCGCGGTCGAACGACTCGAAGTTGAACCCGAAACCAGCCAGACCGATGGTGTCCAGGGTCATGCGGGTCATGTCGTCGGGCACGTCGACCGGGGTGCCGGCGGCACTGTGGACGTCCCAGCTCTCGATCAGCCGACGGGCGACCTTCAGCATCACCGGGTGGTACGTCCGCATCGACCCGAGCGCGAAGGCGGGCATGAGGATGTCGTGCGCCTTGGCCCAGTTGGGCTCGTCGTTGTACGCCGTGAACAGACCGTCGTGCGCGAACTCGCGGACGTTCTCCAGCGCCGGCCCGATGGCCTTGCCGAACCGCTGCTCGTCGGAGAGCTCGGTGACCAGGTCCAGACTGCTGACGAAGAGGGTGTCCTGTCCGTGCAGGCGCTGGATGAAGGCCGGACCGTTCTTCCGGGCCAGGTCCATGGTCCTCAGGATGGGGGTGCTGGTCGGAGAGTCGGATACGTCGACGAGCGGTGTTCCGTCGTGGCTTTCGGGCTGCGGGGGGAGCAGAGTCGCGGACATCGAGGCGAACCGCCTTCCGTGCGTCAGGAGTGTCGAACCGCTGCCGGAGCGATTTCAGCGGCCTGCTCCACAGTGACCCCGCTGGAGAGGCGGGGACCTCCACAGTGCTAAATATTTGTGTAGTGCCACATCTGCTGACAGGCTTGCGAAGTCGGCAGAGGAGCGCGGTGGACGAACGGCACATGACTGGAGGAGCGCCGGATGGATCTCCAGGCGAGCGGCCCCCCGAGCGACTCCCCGGCAGCGGAAGCCTGGCGACAGCTCGCGATCACATGGCGTAACCGCGCCCTCATGCTGCTGGACCATCTGCCGTTCCCGGTCGCCTTCTGCGACGGCGATGGCGTGATCTTCCTGGCGAACCCCGCGATGGCCGCGGAGTGGGGGATGTTCTCGGGGCAGATGGTCGGGCACAACGCCCTGGACTTCTTCCGCCCCCGCGCCGGCACCCTGCTCCAGCCGATCGCGGAAGCCGTGCGGCTGCGTCGCCGGGCCCGCTACCCCGTCGAGGTGACCTGGCTGACCTCGAACGGTGTCGAGCGGTACGGCGAGATGGACATCGACCCGGTGAGTGACAGCCCGGACGCGCCGCTGGCACTGATGCTGCTTTTGAAGGTCGGGGGTGAACGCGGCGAGTCACCGGCCGCGGAAGCGGCCGAGTACGCGCGGGTGAGCGCTCTCGAAGCGCGGATCCTCGCTTCGACGGCGGCCGGAGAAACGACCGCGCGCATCGCCAAGACGGTCGGCCTGACATCGGACGGGGTCAATTACCACCTGGCACGACTGTCTCAGCGCTGGGGCGTGCGCGGGAAGGCTGCGCTGGTGGCCCGCGCCTATTCACTGGGGGCCCTGGACTCGACGAACTGGCCCCCCACCCCGGCCGCACCCCGATGAGCGCGCAGCATGTGCCGTCCGAAGACTGACGCTCTAGTCTGACGAAGACGGCGGAGCCCGTCCCTCGCATGCGCCGGGAGACCCATGCAAATTCGCCACCAGCTCCAGGCCCAGCGCCGCGAAAAGGCGCGGGAACGGGAGAGCCTCAGCGTTGCGGAACTCCTTCAAGAGCTGCGCGCGGTGCAAACGGGCGTGCAGATCCTCTTCGCTTTTCTCCTCGGCCTCGCTTTCAGCGGTCGTTTCACGGATTTGGACGATGTCGAGCTCGGTATCTACGTCGCGACCCTCGTTCTGACGGTCATCACCACAGCCCTCATCGCCACTCCTATCGCGCTGCATCGCCGGATGGGCCACGACGGATCCAGTTCTCGCATCGTCCCCATCGCGGCGCTCATGGCAGAGATCGGGTTTGTCCTGTTGGCTCTGGCCCTCAACGGCGCGATCCTGCTCGTCACGACCTTCGTACTGGGGCGTCTCGCCGGCATCTGCATCACGATCATGACAGCCTCGGTCTTCGTCGCGCTGTGGCTCGTACTCCCGTGGGTGCTGCGTCCCACACGGGCCGCAAGGGTGTCGCACCGCCACTCCGGCGCCGGTCAGCGTGCGAAGGCCTCACGCGCCCCGTGACAAGCGGAACAGGGGCCGGTCACGAGGCCATGTGGCGGGTGATCAGCTCCAGCAGGCGCAGTACGGCCGGGTCCGCTTCCGGCCGGTGCACCGCCACCAGGGAGGTCTCCAGGTAGGGCGAGTCCCCCCGTAGAGGCACGAAGGTGACTTCGGGGACACGGAAGTCGCGCAGCCGCTCGGGCAGGAGGCTGACACAGAGTCCGGAGGCGACGTAACTGAACAGCCCGGTCAGGTCGTCGGACACGGCACGACTGCGCGGAGTGAACCCCGCTTCGTGGCAGGCCAGTTGCACTTGCTGCGCCAGGGCCGGCAGTACTGCGGGATCGGGCAGGACGAAGTCCTCTTCACTCAAGTCGCCCAGCGCGATCTCGGTGGCGCCGGCCAGCGGGTGGTCGTGCGGTACCGCAGCAGCGATGCGCTCGACGGCGAAGCCGCGGGTGACGAGGTCCGCCGACAGAGGCGAGGGGTCGCGCAGGAACCCCAGGTCCAGCGTGCCGGAGCGGACCATCTCGGCGAGGGCGGCGGGCGAGTCCTGGTGCAGGTGTACGCGCAGGCCGGGCAGTTCCTCGGCAGCCGCCCTCAGGAGCCGGGGCAGGTAGTGGTGGCTGAGAATGCTCACATACCCTACCCGCACGTCACCGGCCAGGCCGCTGGCGACTCGGCGTACCCGCTCGATGGCCGCGGACTGTGAATCGAGCAGACGCCGCGCGTCCACGGCGAACGTCTCGCCGGCCGCGGTCAGCGACACCCCGCCCGGACCACGTTCGAACAGTCGCACTCCCAGCCCCCGCTCCAGGCGCTGGATCGACTGACTGAGCGGCGGCTGGCTCATGGACAGGCGTTCCGCCGCACGGCCGAAGTGCTTCTCGTCCGCCACCGCCAGGAACTGCTCCAGCAGGCGCCTGGTCAGCTGAATATCGTCAACCATATCGTCCATGACGTGATCATATATTGGACAGACCTCTCCTGCGGGGTGTCCACTGAGTCGTGGGTGCTCAGCACGCAGCGCCCTTCCCCCAGAAAATCTGATGCGGGAGAGGTCCGCACATCCTCGCGGACAACACCAGCCACCCACGCCGTCGGCTGAGTGGCGCGCTCCTCTCCCTGGAGGCTTTGATGCAGAAGCAGGATGTCGCCCGGCTCTTCACCACCCCCGTGGATGCCCCCGCCTACGCACCCACCAGGTACCAGTTCACCAACCGCGAGTACCTCAACATCTACTACCGCACCGACCCCGAGGCGCTGCGCCGCCTGGTCCCCGAACCGCTGACGGTGACCAACCCGATCGTCCGGTTCGAGATCATGCGGATGCCCGACGTCACAGGCCTGGGCGACTACACCGAGGCGGGCCAGCTGATCGCCGTCGAGCACGAGGGCGAGGCGGGCGAGTTCAACCTCGCCATGTACGTCGACAGCGTCCCGGCGATCTCCAGCGGCCGCGAGTACAGCGCGTATCCGAAGAAGGGCGGCTCGCCCTCCCTGTACGTCGACTCCGACACGCTGGTCGGCACGCTCGACTACGGCACGCTGCGGGTGGCCACCGCCACGATGGGCTACAAGCACCATGCCATGGACCTCGACGAGGCCCGTGCGGAGATCTGCTCGCCGAACTTCATGATCAAGACCGTGCCGAACTATGACGGAAGCCTGCGGGTGTGCGATCTCGTCCGCACTCAGGTCACCGACGTCACCGTCAAGAGCGCCTTCACCGGCCCCGCCCGCCTGGAGCTCTTCGCTCACGTGATGGCTCCGCTCTCGGACCTGCCCGTCCTCGAGGTCGTCAGCGCCAGTCACATCGTCACCGACCTGACGCTCAACCCGGTCAAGCCCGTCTACGACTACCTCGCCGCCTGATCCCGCGGCGGCCGGACAACCCCCACCACCTCGTACTCCTCGAGAAAGGCTCGAACCATGACCCCCACTTCTGAGCCCGCGCCGGGTTCCTACAAGCGCGCCGCGATCATCGGCGGCGGCGTGATCGGCATCTCCTGGGCCGGCCTCTTCCTCGCCCGCGGCATCAAGGTCGTCATCAACGACCCCCGCAGCGACATCGAGGACCTCGTACTGGCCGGCCTGGACGAGATCACCCCCGCCCTGGCCGAGCTCGGTCTGCCCACCGAGAACCTCGCCGACGGGCTCACCTTCGAGGCCGACCTGGCCAAGGCCGTCTCCGACGTCGACATCGTCCAGGAGAACGGCCCCGAGCGCCTCGAGCTCAAGCAGCAGATCTGGCAGACCATCGAGTGACACGCTCCGGCCCACGCGCTGCTGGCCACCTCGACCTCCAGCATCCCGGCCACTGCCATCGCCAAGGCGATGGAACAGCCCGAGCGCCTGATCGTGGGCCACCCCTTCAACCCGCCGCACCTCGTGCCGCTGGTGGAGATCGTGCCCGGCGAGAAGACCTCCGAGGCCACCGTCCGCCAGGCCAAGGCGTTCTACGCCGCCCTCGGCAAGAAGCCACAGGTCCTGCGCAAGGAGATCCCCGGCTTCGTCGCCAACCGCCTGCAGTCCGCGATCTTCCGCGAGTGCGTCTACCTCGTGGCCCAGGGCGTGGTCACCGAGCAGGAGCTGGACGACATCGTCACCTCCTCCATCGGTCTGCGCTGGGCGGTCGGCGGACCCTTCCGCACCTTCCACCTCGGTGGCGGCCCGGCCGGGCTGCCTCACTTCATCGAGCACCTCGGCCGCGCCATGGAGGCCAACATGTGGCCGGCCCTGGGCAACCCCACCTTCGACGACACCACCGTCGCCACCCTCGTCAACCAGGCGAACGAAGCTTTCGGCGGTGGCACCGTCGAGGAGCTCGCCGCCGAGCGGGACCGGGCGCAGATCGCCCTCATGCGCGCCCTCGGCGAGACGCCGGACTCCACCACCAGCAACGCCTGACCAGCACCTCCCTCCCCCCACCGCACCACACGTGAGAAACGAAGAGATCATGTCCCTCCCTGACAAGTCCCTCACCGGCAAGATCCAGAAGGCGATCGCCAACCCGGCCACGGACGACGCGTTCGACGTGCACGCCGAGACGAACGAGGTCCTCGCGGGCATCGGCCTGCAGCCCGGCGACACCGGCGGCCACATCACCTTCGAGGGCGCCGACCCGGTCGTCCCCAGCACCCTGCGCCTCGGCGCCGCCTCCGGCATCTCGCTGGTCGCCAAGTCCGCGGCCATCGCGGCCCTGTGGAAGGACCGCACCGGCCGCGGTCAGGACATCCACATGGACCTGCGCAAGGGCCCGCACCGCCTGTGCCCCTTTTACGAGGGCAAGTGGGAGCTGCTCAACGGCTACACCAGCGGCACCCCGTCCATCATCAACATGGCGTACGCCAACAACTTCTACCGCACTGCGGACGAGCGTTGGATGATGCCGTTCAACATCTACCCCAACATCAAGGTCGCCGCCCAGCGCCTGCTCGGCGTCGGTGACGTCCCCGAGCACGTCGCGGCCGCGATCTCGAAGTGGAACGCCCGGGAGCTGGAGCAGGCCGGTGCCGAGGCCGGCTGTGTCATGCCGATGGTGCGCACTCCTCAGGAGATCCTGCAGGAGGAGCAGTACAAGCAGGTGCTCTCCAAGCTGCCGCTGGTGGAGATCACCCGCATCGGCGACAGCGACCCCGAGCCGCTGCCCGCCAACCCCGTCGCCCCGTTCGACGGCGTGAAGGCGCTGGGCATGGGCCACATCATCGCCGGTGCCGGGGCGGGACGCGCCATGGCACTGCACGGCGCCGACGTGCTGAACCTGTGGCGGCCCTACGAGCTCGAGCACGACGTCACGTACAACACCACCAGTGTGGGCGTGCGTTCGGCCACGGTGAGCCCGTACACCAAGGAGGGCCTCGCCCTCATCCACAAGCTCCAGTCCGAGGCCGACGTCTTCTACGCCAACCGGCGCCCCGGCTTCCTGAACCGCGTCGGACTGTCCGAGGAAGAGGTCATCGCCCGCCGCCCCGGCGCGATCTACGCGACCGTGTCGCTGAACGGCAAGACCGGCCCCTGGAAGGACTTCCTCGGCTTCGACCAGACCGCGGGCGCCCTCACCGGCCTGCTGCACCTGGAGGGCGACGGCGACCAGCCGGCGCTGCCGCCCATCACCGTCGTCAACGACTACCTCGTGTCGTGGTTCATGACGGCCGGCATCGCCGAGGCCCTGCGCCGCCGCGCCAAGGACGGTGGCAGCTACCGCGTCCACGTCTCCCTGTCCCGGGTCGCCCTGTGGATCCTGTCCATGGGCATCTTCGACCAGGAGTACGCGAAGCAGATCGCGGGGACGGGCGAGCTGCACGCCTACCCGGACCCGGAACTGTTCACCGCCGAGACCCCCCTCGGCCACTACCAGGGCATCACCGACCAGGTGCGCATGTCCGACACCCCCGGCGCCTACCGTCAGATCCTCGTCCCGCGCGGCTCCCAGCGCCCGGAGTGGCTGACCACCGCCTGACCGTCGGTCTCCGACAGTCGACTCGTCCGTGCAGAACCCCTGACGGGCTGACCGGGCCGGCCGCCCCACAGGTCACCACCGTGCCCGACCCCGCGAAACGGAGCCGGGCACGGTGGTTCCTGGGGCGGCCCGCGCCACATCCTCCCGCGCCGTGTCACCCCGCCAGTGCCGCGCGCTCGCATCCACGTAAAAGGAGCCGGCCTTCATGACCACTCCGACCGCCGTCCACCCCACACCCGCGCGAATACACCACGCCTCCCCCAGCCCGCGCTTCACCGTCGTCCGGCTGGTCGCCCTGATGATCGGCCCGGTCCTGGTGTGCCTGGGCCTGGGGCTGAGCTACCTCGGCGCGTTTCACAACCCGCAGCCCCATGACATGAAGGTGGCGGTCGTGGGCTCCTCGCCCAAGACCAAGGTCCTGGCGCAGACCATCAAGGACAAGGCCGGCAACGGCCTGGACGTCACCACGGTGCCCACCCGGCAACAGGCCCGTGAGCACCTGCTGGACCGCGACCTCGTCGGCGCCTACGTGCCGACCCCGAAGCACCCCGAACTCCTGGTGGCCCGGGCCGGTTCCAGTTCCAACGCGAACGCGGCGCAGTCCATCTTCCGGATGGTCACCGACAAGCAGGGCGTGCCCCTGAAGGTCACCGACGTCGCGCCGCCCGCGCCGCAGGACCCCAATGGTGGCGGCCTGTTCTTCCTGCTGATCACCCTCAGCGTCGCGTCCTACTGCTGCGTGCTCGTCCTGGCACCCCTGGAGAAGGTGCTCGGCATGCGGGCCCGCGCGATCATGGGGCTCGGGGCCTGCCTCGCCGTCAGTGGTGTCGGAATCCTTCTCGCCGGCCCCGTCTTCGATGTCGTCGACCACTCCTACGGCTCCGTCTGGGCCATGAGCCTGCTCTACTGCGTCGGTGTCTTCGCCGTCGGTCTCGGGCTGCAGACCTTCCTCAAGCAGCTCACGCCGCTGGTGCTGATGGGCCTGTTCGTCATGCTGAACCTGACCAGCGCAGGCGGTCTCATGAGCCCGGAGATGCAGAACGACTTCTTCGGAGCGCTGCACTCCTTCTGGAACGGTGCCGCATTCGTCGAAGGCGCGCACAGCATCCTCTACTTCGACCACCACGATCTCGGCTCGCACCTGCTCTCCCTGTGGCTGTGGCTGGCTGCCGGAGTCCTCCTGACCCTGTTGGCCGCCCGCACCGAGACGCGGCGCCAGGGCGTCCTCGGGCCCGAGCCCGAGGCGGTCGAGCCGGATGCCCGGCATGAGCCGGAAGCTGCGGTGCCGCTTTCCCACCCCGGCGCGGAACTCTTCGAGGCGACCGTCGCCGAGGAGCTGGCAGCCGCAGAGCGGGAGGACCGATGACGCGCCGCCTCTCCTTCCAGCAACAGGGCGTTTCCTCGGCCCTAGCTAGTGAATGTGTTCACATTCACGAGCGAGCCTTCACGGGCGTGAGGAGTGCCCGATGAACCTGGCCATGGCACCGGAAACGCTCGCACGCTGGCAGTTCGGCATCACCACCGTCTACCACTTCCTCTTCGTCCCGCTCACCATCAGCCTCGCGGCGATCACGGCGGGCCTGGAGACCGCATGGGTGCGCACGAGCAAGGAGAAGTACTTCCACGCCACCAAGTTCTGGGGGAAGCTCTTCCTGATCAACATCGCGATGGGCGTGGTCACGGGCATCGTGCAGGAGTTCCAGTTCGGCATGAACTGGTCGGACTACTCCCGCTTCGTCGGTGACGTCTTCGGCGCCCCGCTCGCCATGGAGGCGCTGATCGCCTTCTTCTTCGAGTCGACCTTCATCGGGCTGTGGATCTTCGGCTGGGACAAGCTGCCGAAGAAGCTCCACTGCGCCTGCATCTGGATGGTCTCGCTCGGCACGATCCTCTCCGGCTACTTCATCCTGGCGGCCAACTCCTGGATGCAGCACCCCGTCGGCTACACGATCGACGAGAAGACGGGCAAGGCGCGGCTCACCGACGTCTGGCTCGCCCTCACCCAGGAGACCACGCTCGTCGGGTTCGCCCACGTCCTCACCGCGGCCTTCCTGACCGGCGCGGCCTTCATGGTCGGCATCTCCTGCTTCCATCTCTGGCGGGCCAAGCGGGCCGAAACCGCGGGCGAACAGCCGGGCGAGAAGCGGTCCAAGCAGATCTCGGCACTGCGCATGTCACTGCGGACCGGTCTGGTCATCGCGGTGATCGCGGGCCTCGGTACCGCACTGAGCGGCGACCGCATGGGCCAGGTCATGTTCGAGCAGCAGCCGATGAAGATGGCCTCCGCCGAAGCGCTGTGGGACACCCAGAGCCCGGCACCGTTCTCCGCCTTCGCCGTAGGCGACGTCGACCAGGGCCGCAACAGTGTCGAGGTGGAGATCCCCGGCCTGCTGTCCTTCCTCGCCCACCACAACTTCCACGAGGCCGTGCCGGGCATCAACGACATCGCCGAACACGAGGCGAAGCTCTACGGCGGCTCCCCCGGCGACTACCTGCCGAACATCTTCATGACCTTCTGGGCCTTCCGCCTGATGATCACGTTCGGCATGGCGTCCTTCGCGTTCGGACTGGCCGGCCTGTGGCTCACCCGCCAACGCCGACTGGTGGCACCGCGGTTCCGCACCAAGGCGGACGAGGTGCCTCGCCTGATGCTCACCGCCGAGCGCGAGCTGCACCCCACCCTGACCAAGTGGTTCTGGCGGATCGGCGTCCTCACCATGGGCTTCCCGCTGATCGCCAACTCCTTCGGCTGGATCTTCACCGAGATGGGCCGTCAGCCCTGGGTCGTCAACGGCCTGATGCGAACCGCCGACGCCGTCTCCCCCGGCGTCGGCGACGCCCAGGTGATCACGTCCATGAGCGTGTTCACCCTCCTGTACGCGGTCCTCGCTGTCATCGAGGTCCGGCTCATGGCCAAGTACGCGAAGGCCGGCCCCGACATCAACGAGAAGCAGCCCGTGAGGGACCCGCGATTGCGGGGACCGCGCGGCACCGGCTCCGGCGAGGACACGGACGCCGACAAGCCCCTGTCGTTCGCGTACTGACACCCGAAAGGAGACATCCGGTCATGCACCTGCACGACCTCTGGTTCGTAACGATCGCCTTCCTGTGGATCGGCTACTTCTTCCTGGAGGGCTTCGACTTCGGCATCGGCGTCCTCACCAAGACCCTCGCCAGGAACCGCGCCGAGCGGCGGGTCCTGATCAACACCATCGGACCCGTGTGGGACGGCAACGAGGTCTGGCTGCTGTCCGCGGTCGGCGGCACCTTCGCCGCCTTCCCCGACTGGTACGCCACCCTGCTCAGCGGCTCTACCTGCCCTTCCTGCTCATCCTCGGCTGCCTCATCCTCCGTGGCGTCGCCTTCGAGTACCGCCACAAGCGCGGTGAGGAGCGCTGGCAGCGCAACTGGGAACACACCATCTTCTGGTGCTCCCTGATCCCCGCCTTCCTGTGGGGCGTCATCTTCACCGACATCGTCCGCGGCGTCCCCATCGGCGCGGACCACGACTACGCCGGGGACCTGGGCGACCTCGTGGGCGGCTACGCCCTGCTCGGCGGCATCGTCACGCTGGCACTGTTCACCTTCCACGGCGCGGTGTTCGCCACTCTGAAGACGCTCGGCGACGTGCGGGTACGGGCCCGGAGCCAGGCCCGCGTGCTGGGCCTCCTCACCCTGGCCCTGGGCGCGCCGTTCCTGATCTGGACCCAGGCCGAGTACGGCGGGGACCGCAGCCTGGTCGCCGTGGTGGTCGCGGGTGTCGCGCTGGCAGCGGCGCTCCTGCTGAACGGGCGTGGCCGGGAGGGCTGGGCCTTCGGGCTGTCCGGCACCGCTGTCGTCGCCGCGTTCGCCTCGCTGTTCCTGTCCCTCTTCCCGGACGTGATGCCCTCCACGCTCGACCCCGCTTGGAGCCTGACCGTGACCAACGCGGCGTCCGGCCACTACACGCTCACGATCATGACGTGGGTCGCCCTGATCTTCACCCCGCTGGTCATGTCCTACCAGGCGTTCACCTACTGGGTGTTCCGCCGCCGCATCGGCGTCCAGCACATCCCCGGCGCGACGACATCCGCCGCGCACTCCCCGAAAGGAACCGCCATGTCCCCCGCTCACGCGGCCCAGCCGCCCCGCATTCTGATCGTCGGCGGTGGCTACGCCGGCCTGTACACCGCCCTGCGCGTGCTGAAGAAGCTCCGCGGCGACGAGGCCACGGTCACCGTGGTCGACCCTCGCTCCTACATGACCTACCTGCCGTTCCTGCCGGAGGCCGCCGGAGGCAACGTCGCCGACCGCAACCTCGTCGCCCCGCTGCGGACCACCCTCAAGAAGGCCGAGGTCGTCACCGGACACGTGGTCGCCGTCGACCACACCCGAAAGACGGCGACGATCGTCCCCCCGGCCGGCGACGAGTACGAACTCGGCTTCGACTATCTCGTCGTCGCCACCGGCTCCGTCTCCCGGACCTTCCCCATTCCCGGCCTCGCCCAGCACGGCATCGGCCTGAAGACCGTCGAAGAAGCCGTCTCCTTGCGCAACCACGTGCTGTGGCAGCTCGACAAGGCCGACTCGACCACCGACCCCGAGGCGCGCCGCAAGGCCCTCACCTTCGTTTTCGTCGGCGGCGGCTTCGCCGGTGTCGAAGCCGTCGGTGAGATCGAGGACATGTGCCGCGACGCGGCGAAGAACTACCGCAACATCGGCCGTGAGGACATGCGCTTCATCCTCGTCGAGGCCGCGAACCGCATCCTGCCCGAGATGGGCCCCGACCTCGGTGTATGGACGAAGAAGAAGCTCGAAGAGCGCGGCGTCGAGGTGTATCTGAACACCTCGATGGAGTCCTGCACCGACCAGCAGGTGCTGCTGAAGAACGGGGTCGAGACCCCCGCTTCCACCATCGTCTGGACGGCCGGCGTCAAGCCCAGCCCGCTCCTCACCGGCTTCGGGCTACCGCTCGGCCCCCGCGGGCACATCGACACCGCGGCCACGCTCCAGGTCCAGGGCTTCGACTACGTCTGGTCGGCCGGCGACAACGCCCAGGTACCCGACCTCGCCGTCGGCGACGGCGCCTGGTGCCCGCCCAACGCCCAGCACGCCTACCGCCAGGCCAAGGTACTCGGCGACAACATCGTCGCCCGACTGCGCGGCCGCCGGCAGAAGGAGTACAAGCACGCCAACCTCGGCGCGGTCGCCAGCATCGGTCTGCACAAGGGCGTCGCCATCATGTTCGGCAAGATCAAGCTCAAGGGCCTGCCGGCCTGGTGGTTCCACCGCCTCTACCACGGCGCGATGATGCCCACCGTCAACCGCAAGGTCCGCGTCTTCCTCGACTGGACCCTTGCCGTGTTCCTGCGCCGCGAGACCGTCGGGCTCCCCGAAATGGCCCACCCCCGCGACGCGTTCATCGACGCCGCCTTGCCTGAGCCGCAACTGCGCCGGGCCGAACGGGGCAACGGCCTGTCGCTCGTCACCGGCAACGACCGCTCCGGTGGTGTGACCACCACTCCATGACAACCGGGCCCGTCGGCGCGCAGGAGGCCTCAGCCGTCCCGCGCGCCGACGGGTCCTCCATGCTGCCCCAGCCCTCCGGCGCGAGCTCGCGCACCGGAGGGCCCGTTGTCGCGGTGCTCGTCTTCGCGGGCATCGTCGTCGCTTCGATGCAGACCTGGTGCTGCCGCTCATCGGTGCTCTGCCCCGGCTGCTGCACACCACGACCTCCGACGCGTCCTGGGTGGTCACCGCTCTGCTGCTCGCGGGCCCGGCAACGTGCGGAGCCACCCGCCCAGGGAGATGAGCAGGGCCCCTGTTATCGTGCGCCGATGTCAACGATCAGGCAGTTCCAAGTGACCTTCGACTGCGCGGAACCTGCGCGTCTCGCCGCCTTCTGGTGCGAGGTGCTGGGGTACGTCGTACCGGCAGTCCCGGAGGGCTTTGCCACGTGGGAGGAGTACCACCACTCCCTGCCGCCTGAGGAGCAGGAGATCTACTTCGCGTGCACGGATCCCTCGGGTGTGGGGCCGCGCCTGCTCTTCCAGCGAGTTCCCGAAGGCAAGGTCGTCAAGAACCGGGTGCATCTTGACGTGCGGGCCGGCGCCGGGCTCGTGGGTGACGAGCGCCTGGCCACACTTGAGGCCGAATGCGCACGGCTGATGGCGCTCGGCGCGAAACACGTGCTGACGCAGCGCGCCGATGGCGTCAACGAGTCCTGCATCACGATGCAGGACATCGAGGGCAACGAGTTCTGCCTCGACTGATTCTTCTCCGAGACTGCGAGGGGGGAGCCGTCTCCCCGGGGACCTCTCAGGTCCGGGGCAAGTTGACGCATCGTCAAGTTCGTTCGCCAGTAGCTGATGCACACACGTCGATGGGGCGAGAAACGGTCAGTTTCTCGCCCCATCGCGCTGCGTCTGTCAGAGAGCGCCCTTGCCCGGTTCTCCGGCCGGGAGCGCTTCGAGGACGACCACATCCGGCGGTCCTTCCAAGGCGGCGCCAAGGGCCTTTCCGACCCTGGCCATCACGGCTCCCTCGCGGTGCGCCTGGAGGTCCTGCTCGGAATCCCACTTCTCCACCATGACGAAGTGGCCGTCCGACCCCGCCTTCTTGTGCAGGGAATAACGGGAGCAGCCGCGCTCGGCGTGCACTTCCGGCACCGCCTCCCGAAACACCTTCTCGACGAGCCCCTCTTGTCCGGGCTTCGCCATCAGATGGGCAACGATGACAACCGGCATGACAACTACTCCTTGAACCGAGTTCTTCTTTCGACTGCCTCAGCCGTGACAGAGGGCTGGTACCTCACCACGGAACTGCACCAACTGGTCGTACACCCAGGGGTAGTAGCGACTGTCGAGGCTGTACGGGTCCTCACATCGGGTGATGTGCCGACGACTGAGGCCGCTTTCATCGGCGTGCTCTGCCGTGATCACATGAGAACCGTGTCCGCCGACCGGCGCGACAGCCGCTGAGGCAGAGCCGCCCGCGGCAAACAAGACACCTCCGGCAATCATTACAGAGGTGGCCGCCGATGCCATGCGCAATGTCAGCTTACCCATAGTCATCCCCTTGCCTTGTTCGCTGCTCCATTTGCGCTGATTCACCCTCGGAAATGGAAGCGATTGAGTTTCACTACGACCGTACGCGCCAGCCCCTCCACCGCAGCGCGGCTTTACTACATGTTCCTGTAGGCCGTCACCGATAAAAGTCCTTGATACTGCCCGTGACCTGTACCTTTCTGTTCCGCCCACCGAGGTGTTTCAACGCCCTCGCGGCAGCGTGGGCCCCGCACATGCCGTGAGCGCCGGGACCGGGTGGTGTCGCCGCCGAGCAGATGAAATGCCCCGGCACGCCGGTGTCGTACGGGTGCGGCGTCGGGCCGGGTCCGAGCAGCATCTGCCGGATGTCCTTCGCGCCGGTGAGGATGTTCCCGCCCACGAAATTGGGGTTGCCGGCGGCGAAGGCGGCGGGCGGACGGGACACGGTCCCGACAATTCGTTCACGGAAGCCGGGAGCGAACCGTTCGATCTGGGCGATGACGGCTTCCGTGGCGTCGCCTTCGTAACCGTGAGGGACGTGGGCGTAGGACCAGACGGGATGGACGTCGCCGGCCGAGCGGGAGGGATCCGCCAGATACTGCTGGCCCACGAGGACGAACGGCCGCTCGGGCAGACGTCCGGTGTGCACCGCGCGTTCGGCCGCGGCGATCTCGGCGGGCGCCCCGCCGAGATGCACGGTCCCAGCCCTGCGGGCGGACTCGGCTCGCCACGGCACCCCGCCCTCGACCGCGAAGTCGACCTTGTGAGCTGCCGGACCGTAGCGGAACCGTTCGTAGGCCCGCCGGACGCGCGGGGGCAGTAGATCGCCGGGCGCTTCGGCCAGCGCGGTCGGGGCCACGTCCCACAGGACGGCGTCCGAGGGGGGCACCTGGGGCGCGGACCTCACCCACACGCCGGTCTCGATCTTGCCGCCGAGATCACGCAGCAGCGCGGCCAGTGCGCCGGTGATCGCCCGGGATCCGCCTTCGGCCACCGCCCAGCCGTGCTGGTGTCCGGCGGTGAGGATACCGAGCCCGATCGCCGAGGAGAGCGGCTCGTTCAGAGGCCGGAACGCGTGGGCTGCCACTCCCAGCCACAGGGCACGGGCCTGCGGTGTGCGGAACGCCCGGGCGAGAGCGAGCGCGGGCAGCAAGGTCGGCGCGCCGAAGCGGGCGAGCCTCAGCGGATGAGCGGGCGGCCTCAGCAGCGGTCCGAGGATGTCCTCGCTGAGCGCGTCGTAGCCCCTCACCGGTGCCTCGAACAGGCTGCGCCAGCGTCGCTCGTCGGGCCCGAGACCGGCGGCGGTCTCGGTGACCGAGCGGTACAGCACCCCAGCCGTGCCGTCGTCGAGCGGATGGACACAGTCGATCTCTGGCAGCCGCCACCGCAGCCCGTAGCGGTCGAGCCCCAGCTCGCGCAGGAGGGGTGAGCCCACGGCCATGGGATGGACGGCCGAGCAGTGGTCGTGCAGGAGGCCCGGCGCGATCGCCTCGACCGTACGCGTGCCGCCACCGATCTCGGGAGCGCCTTCAAGCACGGTGACGTCGACCCCCTCGCGGGCCAGCACGACGGCGGCGGCCAGGCCGTTGGGTCCACTGCCGACGACGGTCGCGGTGGTCACCGTTCCTCCGCTGTGCGGCGATCGCCGGTCACGCCGAACCTTCCAGCGCAGCGCCGTCGTGGCCCGCGACAGGGTCTGCCTCCGGCTCGTCGCGCCGGAAGGTGACGGTCAGCGGGATGGGCCCGTTCGGCAACCACGGCTGCTCGTTCACCGCGTCGGCGACCTTCCAGTGGCCCCGCTCGACGACTCCGAGAGCGGCGTCGATCACCTTGTAGTGCTGCACTGGGGAGTGGATGGCCTGGGACTCGACCCAGACGACGACCCACTCCCCCGGCGCGAAGCCGACGCGCCTCTGCACGGCGCGGATCAGATCCTCGTCGTGGAGGTGGCCGTCCCCGAAGTTGAACCCGACCAGCGAGTTGCACCCGAACTCGGCCTCGCGGACGGTTCGGGAGTCCAGGTCGGGGAGGGCATGCGCCAGCACGCTGAGCAGACCCCGTCCCTGACTGTGCATCGACCGCCATGCCACCGGCTGCTGCATGGTGATCTCGGCTGCTTCCGGGGAGTATCCCATCGCCCCTAGCTGATCGATCTGGTTCACGGTGGGCCGGTGGGCCACCGTGTTGAGCTTGGCCTCCGCGCCCGGGGCGAAGGCCCAGAGCGCCGAGGCCCAGTTCCCCGCGTACTGCCGCATCGACGGCAGGAAGGAGACGAGGTCCGGCCTCAGGTTGCCGAGGACGGGGAAGACCATGAGTCCGGTGGTGATGAGCAGCGCGAGCCATGCGGAGGACATGTCGGTGACGCCGTAGCCACCGTCGTTCGGAAATCCGAGGAACAGGAACACCGCGAGGTAGCCGAACAGGATGTTCCACTCCAGGGGCACCGCCAGAGGGAACGTCGAGGTGATGAACAGGTGGAACGTCACCATGAGCACCACGGCGGCGACGGTCAGCCGGTGATCGGTGGAGAACAGCAGGACCAGCGGCGTGACCACCTCCACGGTCGTGCCGCCGACGTGCGCCATGAAGGTCGCGAGCCGCGACGGGCGCAGGTCGCGGGGAAAGTCGCGGTAGTGCGCCCGCCTGATCCACTTGCCGGGGACGCAGGGGCTGTTGGAAACCATGGGCGGGATGACGTTGCTGAAGTGCCGGCCGAACTTCGACACCCCAGCACCGACCCAGACGCACACGATGAGCAGCTTCGCCGCGACGATCATGTCGACGAACGGCAGGAAGGCGAAGAACACCACCGCGGGCAGGTACTGCTCGCCGCGGAAGGCGAGGAAGAGCGTCTTGTCCCGCAGGCCGGTCAGGACGTACAGCGTGATCGGCGCGTACAGCAGGCTCGGGTCGACCAGACCGGTGCTGTTGTGCGGCAGGGCCGCCGTCAGTGTGTCGCTGTGGACGCCGGGCAGCACGAGGGCGGTCAACAGGGCGGTCAGGAACGCGAGATAGAGGATCACGTCGACGACGCCGCGCGTGTCGCCGCCGGTGAAAGGCACCCGTTTCCACGGCCGTAGCCTGATGCTGCCGGGGCGCGCCCAGAAAAGGACGCCGCCGGTCATCGGTTTGAACTTGCCTGCCAGTGGCCCCCAGGAGCCCGCCAGCCCGATGGCCTCCAGCAGGAGGGTCCAGAGCACGAGCTTCTGGTAGACGATCGGTTCGTTCCACCAACCGGCGACGTCCCAGAAGGGGGCGGTGCCGGAGGTCAGGGTGGCCAGCGCGGTACCGCCGGCCACGTACAGGACGAGCAGCTTCACCACGTACACGGTGTGGATCATCTTCGGGCTGCCGAAGCCGTACTGCACCCAGTGCAATGCGAGCGTCTTCGTTCGTTCGAACAGCGGCTGATCGAGGAAGGTCTCGGGGTCGACCGGGGGGAAGTTGCCCGTTTTGAAGCCCATTCTGGCTCTCCTTTGAGCGTGTGTCAGGGCAGAGCGGAAGTACCGAGGGGCCGTTATCGGGCCTGTCAGCCGGTAGGCGTCAACTCGCGCCGCAGCGTCGGCTTGTCGAGCTTCCCGACCGGGTTCCTGGGCAGCTCGTCCCGGATGTCGATCCGTGTCGGGATCTTGATCTTCGCAAGCCGTTCACCGCAGTGGGCGATCAAGTCGTCGACGGCGGCGTGCGCTCCTGGGTACAGCGTGACGAAGGCGACGGGTACCTCGCCGAGGACGGCGTCGGGGGCTCCGACGACGGCCGCCTCGAGAACCGCGGGATGGTCGTGCAGCACGTTCTCGATCTCCTTCGGGTAGAGGTTCTCTCCACCCCTGATGATCATGTCCTTGATGCGGTCCACGAGGATCAGATAGCCGTCTTCGTCGAACCGGCCGACGTCGCCGGTGTGCAGCCAGCCGTCGACGATCGTGGCCGCTGTCGCTTCCGGTCGGTTGAGGTAGCCCCGCATGACGTTCGGACCCTGGACGACGACCTCACCGGGACCGTCGGTGACGATGCGCCCCTGCGGGTCCATCAGCGCGACACGCTGACCGGCCAGCGGAACCCCGACGGTGCCGGGCTTGCGGCGGCCGTCGAGCGGGTTGGTCGTCGTCGCGCATGTTCCCTCCGACAGCCCGTAGCCTTCCACGAGCGGTACGCCGTAGCGGTCCTCGAACCGCGCGATGAGCTGTGCGGGCATCGGTGCGGCGCCGCACACGGCGACACGCAGTGACGACACGTCCGGCCGGACGTCGGCCGGGAGCCCGGCGAGCATCGCGTAGATGGCGGGGACGGCCGAGAAGTAGGTGGGCCGCACCCGGGCGACCTTCTCGAAGAAGGTCGTCGCGCTGAATCGCCCCGCGATGCTCGCCCGTCCACCGGCATACAGCGCGGACAGGACGCTCACGACGATCCCGTTGACGTGAAACAGCGGGAGGATGAGCAGGCTGTGGTCACGGGGCCCGATACCGAGGCCAGAGACGATCATCTCCGTCATGGCCAGCACGTTTCCGTGGTCGAGCATCACGCCCTTGGGACGGCCCGTCGTGCCGCTGGTGTAGATGAGGAGGGCGAGCGCGGAGTCGTCCAGGTCGTCGGAAGCCGCTACGCCCCGCGCTTCCCCGGGCTCCTGAGCGCCCGCCAGGTCGTCCACATCCAGCGTGACCAGTTTCCCGCCGGCCTCTCCGACAACGACGCGGGCGCCGGCGTCCGCGATCTGATGGCGGGCCTCGGCCTCAGTGAGGGCGGGATTGACCGGAGTGAGTGCCGCACCGAGCCGCCACGCCGCGAACAGAGCGATCACCAGCTCAAGGCGGTTGGGCAGCACGACGGCCACGACGTCTCCCCTCGACACCCCGTGGGCCCGCAGTACGTTCGCGGCCGCACGCACCCGGACGGCGAACGCGGTGTTGTCCAGGGACGTCAGGTCGTCGGACAGGCAGGACCCCAGCGGGTCGCGCGTGGCGCGGTCGTCGGGCAGCAGGGCAAGGTGCATGGGCGTCGTCCTCTCAGGTGCGGCTGGGACACCGCATCGTCACCGTGAGCCGCTTCATCGCGTCCACTGTGTGACAGGACGGTAGAAAGCACAGGTGACGGGAACCATGGGCCCGGGAACCCAAGCTTCCGCGAGACGTTGTGCCGACGTCACAACGGCATTGCAGCGCGGTTACTTGCGCATCTCCTGCATCAGGGCAGGGCTTGCTACGGTGCGCGCCATGCCCACTGCTGTCGACCCGCTCGTTGCCGAGGTGGCGCGTGCCATCGAGGCCGACCTGCCCGCGCTCACCGAGGAGCTGACCACCTGGTTCACCGAAGTCATCCCGGAGTTCCAGCACGACGAGACGGTCCGCGGACTCATGGTGGCGAGCACGTCGTCGAATCTGGTGGCCATCGTCGATCTGCTCAAGCACTCCATCCCGGTAGAACAGATCTCCGTCCCGACGGCCGCCGCGGAGTACGCTCGCCGCTTCGCCCAGCACTCCCTGTCCCTGGAGGCTCTCCTACGGGCGTACCGCCTCGGCGAGAACCGGTTCACCAAGTGGGGCATCACGGCACTGGACCGGATCGACGGGGTACCGACCGGCCTGGCGCTCGCAGCCGTCGCGGAGTTGTCCCTTCGCACGCACCGTTATCTCGACCAGGTCATCGAAGGCTTGATCGAGATCTACGAGACGGAGCGACGGCTCTGGAACAGCCGCATCGGAGCTGCCCGAGCCGCGCAGATCCGCCTCGTTCTGGACTCGGAGAGCCTGTCGGAGGCGGAAGTCCATCATCTCCTCGGCATTCCCATGACCTGCTGGCACACCGCCGCGGTCGCGTGGCTGCCGGCGGAGGGACCGAGCCCGGCCGGAACCCTCGATGCCGCCGCACGTCTGATGCAGGAGGTCTCCGGGACCGGAACACCTCTGACGCTGCTCAACGATGAGCGCACGATGTGGATCTGGACGCAGCACCCGGCCCCCGCCGCCTCGACCTCGACACGCTGCGTGAATGCGTGGGCGGCCTCGGTACCGGAGTGCGGGTCGCGCTCGGCAGCCAGGCACCTGGCATCGACGGGTTTCGCGGCTCGCTCCGTGAGGCCTTGCGCGCCAAGGCAGTTGCCGAGACGGGACAGAACGATTCTCTCAGGGTCGTCGCCTTCGACGACATCGCGGTCGCCGCGTTGCTCACGGAGAAGTCAGAGGACCTCGAGCGCTGGATCACCCGGGTGCTTGGCACACTCGTGACCGATGCCCCAGGTATCGGTCAGTTACGCGACACCCTCATGGCGTACCTCGATTCGGGGGGCAGCTACACGCAAGCGGCGACCCGGCTACACCTGCACAAGAACACCGTGCACTACCGCATCCGCAAAGCCGAGGAACTGCTCGGCCGTCCGTTGGCCGAGGACCGTCTCGACGTCGAGGTGGCCCTCTTGGCCAGGACCCTGCTGTGGCGGCACCGGTGACCGGCGGGCAACCGCCATCGGGCCTCGGCACTCACCGTGATCCCGCCGGTCCCTACCGGACCGACTGACGCAGTCGCCGCCGAGAGCCCCCGCCGAGCTTCTGAAGGGGCCGACGCATCATGTACATGATCTCAGCGCGTGGGTCACAGCTGGGTGAGCGGGGAAGGGTCTGGGGGTGGGAACGTGAATCTGCCTGCTCCCTGCGGGACATGACCTCCGTTAGCGTCTCCGGCTGGTTGCAGCGTGGGGCCGGCAGTCGAAGAGGATCCAGGAGTACGTCGTGTTTGACCACGTCATCGGGCTGAGCCCCGAGGAGGCAGCACGCTGGACCGATCTGGTCGAGCAGTCCCGACCAGTCCTTGAGAGCGACGGAATGGAGGCCGTCCAGACCTTCCTGGCCGAGCGCGGCTTGGGCATCATCCAGGCGATCGCCATCACTCGGGCGCTGCTTGGGAATAGCGAGACACCGCTTCAAGTCGCCATCGACATCGTGGCCACCAGCAAGGCCCGACAATGAGTTCAGCGAATTCGGCATCGAGCGCTTCCAAGGGCTGTCCCGTAACTACACATCGGGGCGGGCGCCTCGGACGTGGGTGATCACGTCTGGTTGGCCCAGGCCGACTCGGTTGATCCGGCCTCGGCCTCGGATCACGCCATCTGCGGCCAGTCTCTTCCTCAGTGCGTCGGGTGCTAGGGGTGTCTGGAAGCCCTCGCTGAGGCCTCGCCCCGTGTCTGCGTACTCGTAGCGGACCGCGTACGTCCTTCCCTCGTGACGCCATTCGCAGCGAACCAGCGGTCGCGCGAGGACTGCTTCGAACCACTCTGCCGCTCTGTTCGCCAGCTCCGTAGGGCTGCCTGCGGCTTCGAGGGTGAACTCACTCGCGGTCTGCTGGATAGTGAAGTCCTGGTTGTGGAGTTCGCCGCCACGGACGACAGAGCCGTCGAAGTGGGCGCCCACGGTCAGAACTCCCTGGCTGCGTTGCCGGTCACCGATGTCCAGACAGACGATCAGCTGGCCGTCGGAGGTGTGTGCCGATGGCAGAACGACAGTGTCGAGTGGGTCCACCAACCAGGATCCCGCGCGTTCGGCCAGAACATCCACGAACGCACGCTGCGCGCTGTCCAGGTCGTCCTCGGCATACTCGAACCAGGGGATTTCATCCATGACCGCACTCTACGGGCGGCACACAGGCTGTCCAGAAGCTGCCGGTCGCAGATGAGACGATCTTGGTGTGGCTGGCGTGATCACGGCGTCGGAGACCTCCTGGATGCCGGGGAACTCCTTGGCCGGCCCGGCATACCCGGCGTCGGCCTGGGACTTCACCGACGGGTGAAGCCTGAACTGCTCGGCGATGCCCTCAGTGCGCACGGCGGTCTGGTCGTGCGTTCGGCCGGGCCGTACGACCCCGGACAGCGGCATCCGGCCCTGTCCGTCGCTGAACGTGGTGGTCTTGATCGTGTGCTGCTTCCGCTTGCCAGCGACGAAGGCCCGGCGTCCGGGGCGGCCCGTCTGCGGGCGTCTGACCTGGGTCTCGGCTCCGTCGAGCCGCAGTTCGACGGCCTCGGCCTCGGCGTAGGCGAAGACGTCGGCCAGCGTCCGCAGTCGTATCCCGAGCAGCGTGAGAAGCAACCTGTCGTGAAGAACCAGCTTCGGCTTGCGTCCTGCCCCGGCCGCCCGCTTGCGTTCACCACCCCGCGCCTCGCGCAGCGTGGACTGTCGGGCCGCCTCCCACGGGTCGGCGAGTTCGGCGAACAACTCGCGAAGTGTGCGCGGGAGTCACCAGACAGGGCAGGATGGGAGCAGGCCGTGCGGGCCCAGGTCAGCTTCACAACTCACCTAACCCGCGCGGCCCTTCCCACGTCACTGCCGACCGGCCCCGCCAGCACTTCCTCCAGGTCGCAAGTCAATGGGGTAGTCATAGCGTACGAACCCCTTGAAGCTCGCCACCTTGTCGTACAGTGCGCGGGCGGCGGTGTTGTCCTCCTGAGTGGTCCAGTAGAAGCGGGATGCCCCCCGCTCCCGCGATGCATCGGCCACCTTCTCGATCAGCATCCGCGCCGCGCCTCGGCCGCGTGCCGCCTCGTCGACGAAGAGGTCCTGGAGGTAGCAGCTGTCTTCCATCCAGAACGTCGGGTGGAACAGATAGTGCGCGATGCCGACCAGCTTCCCTTTCGACCAGGCGCCGATGCCGTGGAACTCGGTGTCGCCCCGTAGCCGCTGCCACGTCTCCTCGTAGCCCTCGTCCGGCACCGCGGTGCGGTAGAACGCCTTGTAACCGCGCGCCAGCACTTCCCAGGCGGCGCGATCCTCCTCGCGCAACGAACCAATGTTGATCACGACTGCCCATCCTCACCCGCGAGCCTCAGCTGGTCTGCCGAACTGCCGATCGGTCGAACACTGTCGGAGTCGCCCTGGCGGGCCGTGCCGTTGCCCCCGTGCGGCTGCGGAGGCGCCGCCAGCAGGCTGAGGACGTCGTACGGACGCGCCGCGACCGGGTGAGCCCCGGCACGGACACCGGCGCGTGCACCCCACCTGGCGTGCACTCCCAGCGATCCCGCGGCGTTGGCACAGTCGAGGTCCACTTCAGCGTCACCCACATAGGCGGTTGCCTCGGCCGGAACCCCGAGCTGCCGCAGTGCCAGCAACAACCCGTCCGGCGCCGGCTTGGGCCTGTCAACCTCGTCGCCTGCGACGACCACTCCAAATCGAGCGTCGATTCCGGCGGCAGCGAGCATACTCAAAGCCACTCGCCGGGTGGCCGCCGGGAATACGCCCAGCAGCAGGCCCGCATCGGCGACTTCATCGAGCAGGGCCGGTATGCCAGGGAACGGCCGCAGCTCGGCGACGGCCGGATCCAGGTGGGCGTGGAAGCGCTCGACCTCGGCGGGGCCGCAGGTGCGGCCGAGGAAGTGTGCAAGAACCAGCTCTGTGTGGCCGACATGCCAGCCGGCGACCACCTCATCCGGCGAGACCGGCGGGCCGCCGAGCGAACGAATCGCGTCGGCGTACGCGCGGGACACCGTGGGGACGCTGTCCAGAAGCGTCCCATCCATGTCAAACACAACTGCACGCATGCCTCACCATCCTGACTGCGCCGTCGCGTTCGGCGCCAGGGCCACTTCCCAAACACTGGCTACATTCAGCGGGTTCTATATCGCGGCAGGCCAGCACGTCCGGACCTCAATTTCCCCCGGGGTCGTTACTGGCGCACAAACTTGACGATGCGCCAGCTCGTCACGCTCTTTGGGGTCTCGAAGTCGGCCGCGGACCGCATTATCGACCATCTCGGGCCGATGCTTGCGCTCCAGCCCCGCAAGCGATTCGCTCAGGACACCGTGCTCATCGTGGACGGCACGCTCGTGCCCACCCGCGACCACACCGTCGCCGAGCGGTCGAAGAACTACAGGTACTCCACCAATCACCAGGCCGTCGTCGACGCCGACACCCGCTTGGTCGTCGTGGTGCCAAAGCCGCCGTCGGCAGGACTATGACGATCGCCGACGGCGGCTATCCCGGCACCGGGCTCGTCATGCCCCACCGCCGCCGCTGGCCGATTGCGACGACCGGGCCCGTCGTCGGTCGGAGAGGCGGATCAAGGCAGCGGGATTCCCGCGGGAGAAGTCGCTGCGGTCATCTGGGGTTGGAGTTCGATAGACCGGCGAATTCCCCGGTGGAAACGTTACTGACGCATCGGTGACGTGCTGCGCGGGAATCAGCTTGAGGGCTGGGCGAAATCTCGTGGCTGTGCGAGGTCGAGCCTGCTTGGATCGCCGTATGAGCAACCAAAGCGTGCGGCAGATCGGGATCCTGTTGTTCCCGGACGTCGAGGAGCTGGATGCGGTCGGTCCCTGGGAGGTCCTGTCGTACTGGACGCGGGTCTTCCCTGAGGACGAGTGGGCGGTGTTCTGCTTCTCCGCCGAAGGCAAGCCCGTGACCTGCTCGAAGGGGCTCACGATCGGATCGCACTACTCGATGGACGATATGCCCGCGCTGGACGTTCTGCTGTATCCCGGCGGTCGGGGAACCCGGCCTCGGCTCAACGACAGCCAGCACCTGGAGTGGGTCCGCCGCCAGCGCCGCTCGGTTCCGCTCATGACGAGCGTGTGCACCGGCTCGCTGGTCTTCGCCGCAGCCGGCCTTTTGACCGGGCGTCCGGCGACCACCCATTGGGGTTCGCTGGAACGGCTCAGGGAACTCGACTCGACGATCGACGTCCGGCCCGACGAGCGGTTCGTCGATGACGGTGACACGGTCACCTCCGCGGGGGTCTCGGCCGGCATCGACATGGCTCTTCACCTCGTCGCCCGGCTGTCGTCTCCGGAACGCGCGCGTCAGGTGCGCCGCGGTATTCAGTACGATCCGCAGCCACCGGTGTGACCTGACCACGTCCAAGACGGCCAGTCGCGCAGGCCATGCCCGCTGTTCGTAGCCGGCACCGGCCTGACCCTCGACAATCCAGCCTCACCCTGGCGAGCCGAAGTTCTGAACGTTCGCTGTTCGCCATGTCATGCCCGATCTACCGGCCGACCCGTCCGAGTCGCAGGTCTCGGTGGAGGAACCACGCCGTGCCTGCGACGACTGCCCCGCAGACCGTGGGCACGACCCACCACGGGAGGCCCGTCCACACGGCGGACAGACCCACGACGGCGCAGGTTGCCGCCGTGACGATGAGCAGCCATTTGCCGTAGGGGCGCCAGGTGAAGAGTCCGAGGTCGCGCGGCCTGGCCAGATGCATCGCACCGAACATCAGCGCCCACGCTGCCAGCAGCCCCGCGAACGTGCCGACGGCGGCTATCATCTGAGGCTCGTCGCGAGGTGCGTCGCTGGAATTCTGCCGGATGCCTCGCTCGGCAACCACCACGACGACGCCGCGCCACACGGTGCCAGTGACCCGGTCCCCATGCTGAAGCCCGCTCAGCGCCGGCTCCGTGTCGCCGAACGGCACGACCATCCTCGGGAAGGGCTCCGGGCCGAGCAGGGTAGCCGTTGTCCTCTTGGCGCCGAGCGAGGTGTCTTCAACGGTGAAGGTGATCTCCCGCAGGCAGTCCTCCACCCTCGGTATCACGCTGCGGGCAGGGCACGCCTCGGCCGCCTTGTACTCCCGGTACTGGGTGCGATCGCTGGGCAGCCAGCTGGTGAAGACGGCCTGGCAGGTCAGTCCGGCGGCCACGGAGACAAGGACCAGTGCCGCACCCACCAGAAGGTTCCGGCGGGCCCTCGGCTGAGGCGGCGGCTGTCCGTCTGCCACCCATGCGGTGCCGCTTCTCATCGTGGTCATCGCTCGTCTCCCGCCGTTCCCCACCGAAAGGCCACCAGTCTTCTCCAGCCGCGATCAAGCAGGCAAGGAGATCGACCGGCGGTCGGAGTCACTGGTCCTTGCCGTATCCGGGCAACGTGATCCCTGGACGCTCTTGGGCTGGGCACACGTCAGGCGCAGCCTGACCAGTACTGGCCCGGCACCCTTGACGGCTTCATAGCCGGCACCGGCCTGACCCTCGCTGATCCAGCCTCACCCTGACAAGCCGAAGTCGGTAACAGCCGGTTCCACAGGCGCCGACCACCACGCTCAGGTTCGCCGAATGAAGCGCGCAGTCACACTCTGGGGCGCAAGGCCCGGACGGGGTCCAGCGCTACGGAATCTGGCGGCATCCCGTACGGATCGTTCGTCTCCGCACCGATGTGACGGCCGAGCAGATGTTCACCCCTGCGGAAGGCGCTTGGAGTGCTGGTCGCTCGAGTGTCGTGACGTCGGGCCGGTGATTGTTGCGTGGAGCGTAGAGGGAGTCGACAGGGTCGGGACGCGTTCTGCACCCCGACCCTGGCGGTGCTGGTGTCGGTGCGTCAGTTGGCCAGGCTGAAGTCGCCGCCGACGGGAGCGGCGATCTTGTCGACGCCGGTCAGTGCCGTCTGGGTGGTGACCGGGGTGCCGCTGTCAGTGGTGTTGCCGTTGCCGAGCTGGCCGGAGCCGTTGTTGCCCCAGGAGCGCACCGTGCCGTCATTGAGCAGGACGATGGTGTGTTCGCGGCCGCCGGCCACGATCTGGATGCCGGTCAGGCCCGGCACCGGGGTGGGGGTGATCCGGTAATCGGTGGTGCCGTCGCCGAGCTGGCCGGAGGTGTTCTGGCCCCAGGTGTGGAGGCCCTTGTCGCCGCCGGTGACGACCATGCTGTGCTTGGCGCCTGCTGCGATGTGCGAGACCTCGCCGGACCAGGTGTCCTGGGTCTTGACCGGTGTGTAGCGGTTGATGGTGCTGTTGTCTCCGAGCTGGCCGGTGGCGTTGTAGCCCCAGGCCATGACCACGCCGCCGTTGCTGGGCGGCCCGACCAGGGCGAGGTTGTGATCGGCACCGGCGGCGATCCGGGTGACACCGGTCAGACCGCTCACCGGGGCGGCCACGTTTCTGCTGGCCGAAGTGCCGTCGCCGAGCTGGCCGTTGATGTTGTAGCCCCAGGCCCAAACGGTGCCGTCCTCGCGCAGCGCCAGGCTGTGGTTGAGTCCGGCGGCGATCGCGATCACCTTGGTCAAGCCCTCTACCGGCACCGGCTCGCTGCTGTCGGTGTTGCTGCCGTTGCCGAGCTGCCCGTAGTTGTTGGGCCCCCAGGCGACCACCGTCCGGTCGGCGCGCAGGGCCACACTGTGCGACCCGCCCGCGGCGATCTCGGTGGCGTCGGACAGGTTGACGACCTGGCCGGGGGCGTTGTGGCTGAACACCGAGCCGTCGCCGAGCTGCCCGGAGCTGTTGGCGCCCCAGGACTGCACGGTCCCATCGGTCAGCAGCGCCAGTCCGTGACCGGAAGCCGAGCCAGCACCGCCGGCCGCGAGCTTCACCACCTCGTCGCTCGTGAGCCCGAGCACTGTGGTGGCGGTGGGGCGGAAGTCCGTCCAGGTACCGTCGCCGAGCTGCCCGGCCCGATTGTTGCCCCAGGACTTCAGTCTCTTCGCAGCCATGTGATGCCTTCCTGATGGGGAACGAGAGCGCGGGCGCGTGGCGACTGTGGCCACCGGTCGAGCTGCTCCCGCACGCCCAGTTACCGTATGCGCTTACCTGACCACGATGCGTCATGCGCGCGGGGTTGACGGACTTTCCCCCTCGATGACTGGCTCCCGGAGAAGGTCAGGGCGGAAGGGGCCGGGAGCAGGCGCCGTCGTTGGATTTCTCGCCGTGCTCCGGCGCCTCCAGAGGCGGCACGGTTCAAACTCGCGAACAAGGCCAGCAGCCAGCACCCGGCCTGGACACGCTGGGGAGGACGTGGGATTTACAGCGGGCAGTTCGCCGGGGTGGGTGAGGTGGGTGTGGGCCGACCCCGAGACGGCGGGCGTCCAATGCCGCTTCCAGCAGGGCCCGGACCGCCGGTGTGCCGGTCTGGTAGCGCTCGGCGAGGGCGGCGCCGCCGCCGAGGTCCTGGGTCAGCACGAGCCCGTGTGAGAGCGTCGGCCAGCAGCCGGTCACCTCGGTGTCGGTCACGGGCCGGAGGCGCCCGCTCCCGAGGGGGCCTGGGGCGGCCACATCTGCGGGGAGAGGAGGCCCAGGACGTAGGCGCGGGCGACGAGCGCGGGGCGGGTCGGTGCTTCGAGGAGCCGGCGCAGGCGGCTCAGGTGGTAGTCCAGGGTCTGACGCGACAGGCGCAGTTCCGCGGCGATGTCGGTGTTGGTGCGACCGGCGGCGAGCAGGGTGACGATGCGGAGCTGGGCGGGCGTCAGAGTCGGCTGGGTCCGCTGACGTCGGCTCAGGCGGGTGGCGACGGCCCACACTCCGGTCCCGCCCGGCGCCGGTGTGCTGACGGTGGTCAGATGGATACGGGCCCGGCGCTGTGCGCCCTCCGCGTCGACCAGTACCGCCAGGGCGCGGGCGCTCCTGCGCCGTCCGCTGATCAGGTCTGTCCATGCCCGGAACAGGTCGGCGTGTTCGCGGGTGTCCGCGAGGAGCGAGTCGGCGCGCATGCCGGCCAGGTCGGAGAGCCGGACACCGAGGACCTCCGCCGCCGCTACGCCGGCCTCGCTCACCCGCCCGTCCCGTGTCAGTCTGACGCAGGCCAGTCCGCTGTGGTCGCGCAGTGCGCGTAAGTCCGCCTCGGCGTGGTGCCGTTGGTCCGTCGCCCGGACGTAGTCGGTCACGTCGACGTAGATGCCCGCGACGCAGCGCCCGGTGCTCCAGGTGGCCGGGAAGCGGTAGCCCGCCGCGTGGGCGAGGGACCCGTCGGGGCGCCGGTAGGTGAGGGTGTGCCGCACGGACCTGCCTTCGGCCAGCACCTGCCGGTCCATGGCGAGGAAGCGGTCCACGTCGGCTGGTTCGTCCACATCGGACAGGTGGCGGCCTATCAACGCGTCACGGGTCGTCCCGTACAGATGGGCGTAGGCGTGGTTGGCCCATACATAGCAGCCCGTGTCGTCGCGCATGAACGCGGGGGCCGGGGCGAGTTCGGCGAGGGCGCCGAACGGGTTGTGGTCGGGCGGACCCGCCGGGTGAACCGGCCACGTCCTGGACTCCGTCTCGCTCACGGCCCCACTCCTTCGACGCTGCGCTGTGTGACGTTCGGTGATGCCTCGCGTGTAAGCCGTAGCACCCGGGAGAGGCGGGCGCGCCGGTCGTCCTCACTGCCCGCACCGCCTGTCCGCTAGGGCATCACCGAACCTTCACGGGACGCGGACCGCCTTTCCGAATAGGGCATTTGCCTGAGCGGCGAACCCGCGACCCCGGGTAAGCGGCGGGTTCGGACTGGTTCGCTTGAAAGGAGGCGGTCGGTAGGCAGGGGTGCTGTGGGCGTCGAGGACCGCGACTTCGAAGGAGACGGAACCGCATGAGCCAGGTGCTGTACGTGCATGCCAAGGGCGGCCCCCCGGTGGGCCATGCGCTGGACCGGGTGGCCGCGAGGTCCACGGTGCACCTCCTGCTGCTGAGCCAGCTGCCCGAGGGGATGGAGGAAGACGCGGCGCGGCTGTGCGCCTCCGTGGTCGCGCCGTCCGGGGCGGAGCAGCGGGATCTGGTCGAGCTGATCACCGCCCGGGCCCGCGAGGTGAGGGCGGACGCCGTCCTCACCTTCTCCGAGTACGCCGTGGTCGCGGTGGCCGAGGCGTGCCGACGGCTCGGTCTGCGGGGTGCCGGCGCCGCCGCCGGTCTCGCCCGCGACAAGCGGCTGATGCGCGCCGCCTGGGATCGGCGCGGCGTGCCGCAGCCCAGGTTCCGCGCCGTCACGAGCCTCGCCGGACTGGAGGCCGCGACTCGTGAACTGTCATGTCCCTTGCTGCTCAAGTCGGCCTGGAGTGCGGGGTCGACCGCGCACCAGATCATCGACGGGCCCGAGCGGGCGCGGCAGGCGTGGAGCCGCTCGGGACAGGTGATGGCGGAGTCCGCGCGACTCGGGTTCGCCGAACTGCATGTGCGGGGGGCTTCCGAGGACTTCATCGTCGAGGAGATCGTCACCGGACGGGCCGAGGACTGGTTCGACGACCCCGGCTGGGGTGACTACGTGAGCGTCGAAGGCGCCGTCGTCGACGGCGAGTTCTGGCCGGTCTGCCTGACCGGGCGAATGCCGACGGTGCCACCGTTCACCGAACGCGCCGGCATCACGCCGGCCGCGGTCGAGAGCGCGGCGCAGGACCGGATCGTGCGGCTCGCGCGGCAGGCCGTGGACGCGCTGGGGCTGGAGAACTGCGGCACCCACACGGAGATCAAACTCGGCTCGGACGGCCGGATGTGGGTCATCGAGACCGCGGCCCGGTTCGGTGGCGCGATGACCGTGCCGCAGATCGAAGAGGTCTTCGGCCTCGATCTCGTCGGGATCTTCACCGACCAGATGCTCGGCCGTCCGCCCGCCTGGCCCGCCCGGGCGCTGACCCCCGCCGACGCCGGGCGCGCGGCGGGGTCGCTGGTGGTGCTCGCGGTCAACGGTGACGGCACGCCGTGGGCGCGGCGGGGCCTGTGGGACTCCTCGACGGTGGTCCGCGAGGCACCGGTCGCCGCCGGCAGCACGCTGTCCGTCGTCCGGGAGAGCTCCCTGCCGGACGGCTCGCCGGTGCCGGTCTACGATCCCGCGGGCGGCGCCAACACCATGGCCGGACTGTGCCTGCTGTCGGCCGACCGGCCGCAGACCGTCGTACGCGACTTCACCGCCCTGGTGGACGCGCTGCCGGACATCCTGTCGGCGGACGCCGTCGAGGAGGTCCGCGCATGACGCTCGCACAGGACATGACGCCCGTCCCCGAGGCGGCGGCCGACGGCACCGTCGTCGGGGCCAACCTGTCGCTGCCGCTGTTCCGCACGCTGTCCGGCGTGCTCGCCGGACACCCGTACCTGAAGGTCGTGGTGGACCGGGCCGAGGACACCTGGCATGTGCTGGACACCCGGGTCCACCCCTTCCACGTCGACTACATCGCCACCCGCGTCCTCGGCATGACACCGGGACAGCTCGACGCGGAGCTGGACGCCTTCAACGCCTCGGTGTACATGGCGCCGGACCGCCGCTTCCTGCTGGGAGTCCTCTCCTTGCACAGCGACGAGGACGCCGACGGTACCGAACGCCCCTTCCTCGTCCTGGAGACGACCGAGGCGGACACCATGCACGGCGCCCTGCTCCAGGACTTCTACGACTACGTGCGGCAGCGCGTGGACGGACGCCTCCCGCTGCTCCTCAAGCCCGCGAACCACGGCCAGGAGCACGAGCTCGCCGGAGTCAGCGACGCCCGCCTCCCCCGCATCCTGAGCCAGGAACTCTTCGGCAACCGCACCAGGACCTGCCTCAACCCGGGGGCGGCGCGGGGCCGGCTCCGGTACTTCCGCAGTCAGCGGGAGTACCGCGCGGGCGCCGCCGACCTCGGCTGGTCGGACATCGTAGCCATGGCGGGCCTGCCCGACGACGTGCCCCGGGTGGCGGGCTTCATCAACACCGCCGCCACGACACCGCTTTCGCACACCAATGTGCTGGCCTCGGGCTGGGGCATCCCGAACGCGATCATCCGCGACCTGGACGCTCTCGTGGAGCGGCAGGACCTGGACGGCACGTGGGTGGACTACCGCGTGCGGGAAGACACCATCACCCTGGAACGGCTGGACCGCGCCCCGGAGCTGGAGCGGCCGGTCTGGGACGCCCAGCGCATCCACATCGAGCCCCCGCTCATCGGGGACGCGCCGATCATGGAACTGCACCGGCTGCGCGCCGACGACCGCGACAGCTACGGCACCAAGGCCGCCAACCTCGGCGAACTGCACCACGTCCTGGACAGCCGGTCCGCGGATCTGACCGCCTTCTACGCCCGCCCGCGCCCGCCACGGCCGGACCTGCTCGCCCATCTGGGGGCGCGGCTCGGCGAGCCGGGAGCGCCCCTGGACCAACTCCGCTCCGCGGCCCTCGAACGCGTGGCCGGAACGGTCCGGGCCCCGCGGGGTGTCGCGCTGCCGTTCCATCTGCACCATCTCTATCTGACCTCGTCGCCCGGTCTCCAACAGGGCATCGGCAAACTGAAGATGGCGCTCGAACTCGACGCCACCGACATGATCGACTCGCTCGCGCTGGACCTCCAGCACCTGATGCGGAGCACCCCGGTACCCGAGGAGGTGGCGCGAGCCATCACCGGCTCGGTGCCGTGGCTGCTGGCCGACGGACGCCGCCTCGTGGTGCGCTCCTCCTCCAACGCCGAGGATCTGCCGGGGTTCTCGGCAGCGGGCATCTACGACTCGGTGACGACCGTGCGCGGCGCACAGCAGCTGATGTCCGCCGTCGTCCACGTCTGGGCCTCACTGCTCTCGCCGCGCAGTGTGCGGATGCGTCACCAGGTGGGCATCCCGCTCGACGACACCTACATGGGAGTGATCATCCAGGAGTACGCGCCGGCCGACCTCGGCGGTGTCCTGGTCACCTGCAACCCCACCCGCCGGGAGGACTTCCGCAACGTCTACCTCAACTGCACCATCGGTTCACCCGAGGGGGTGGTGGACGGCACGGTGCTGCCGCACCAGTACCTGTACAACACCGTCGAGGGCGGCGGCCGTACGGTCGCCGTCGGATCGTCGGGCACGGACCTGACGGCGGACACACGGGCGGTCCTGGCCCGACTGGCCCTGGCCGGGCGGCTGTTGCAGTCGCACTTCAGCCAGGGCGACCCGGACGACCCCCTGGACGTCGAATGGCTCATGACCGGTGAGGGGGCGTTCCAACTGGTCCAGGTACGCCCGTACGCCCGATGAGGCGCCGGACGCTCACCCCGTGGCGCCGAGCGCCCCAGGGCGACCTGACCCCGGCGGCCCGGCGGATCATCCGCCTCAACAACGGCTTCCAGCTGCTGTTCAACCTGCTGTGGTGGATGCCCGTCTTCTACGCGTACCAGCGGGACGCGGGCCTGTCCGACGGCCAGATCTTCGGCATCCAGAGCGTCTACTACATCGCTTTCTGCCTCTTCGAGATCCCCACCGGACTCGTCGCGGACCGCATCGGCCCCCGCAACTGCCTGTGGGCGGGCGCCGCGGTCATGACCGCGGCGAACCTGATGCCGGTGTTCTCGCCCTCCTACACCGGCTTCCTCCTCCACTTCCTGGCCATCGCCGCCGGCCGCTCCCTGGCGTCGGGTGCCGCCAGTGCCTGCCTGTACGACGGGCTGCGAGCGGAAGGGGCGGACTCCCACTATCTCCGTGCGGAGGGCAGCGCGCGTGCTCTGGGGCTGGCCGCCAAGGTGGTCTGCTGGCCGTTCGTCGGACCGCTGATGGCGCTGGCGCCTCAGTCCCCGTACGTGCTGAGCGCGGTGAGCGCGGCGGGCTCGCTGGGGTGCGCCCTCGCGCTGCCGCGGACCGCCCGGCGCGACACGGGGAAGGCGACGGACGACTCCGGGCGGCGCGGCCCGGCGCTGCTGCGCGACACCGGGGCCGCACTGCGGGTGCTCAGGTCGTCGCCCTGGCTGGCCCTGCTCATGGTCCAGGGCGTCGGTGTCTTCACGCTGTCCCGGATCTGCCAGGTCAACCTCTTCCAGCCGGTGCTGCTGCACCACGGCATCGCCGAGAGCGGCCATGGCACGGTGCTCGCGGCCATGACGGTCGCGGAGGCGATCGCCTCGGCGCGCCCTCAGTGGCTGGCATCCCGGCTCTCTCCCACGGCCTGGGTCTCGCTGCTGAGCGTGGCGCTCGCGGCCACCCTGGCGGCCACCACCGTCGGCGGTCCGTGGACCGTGGCCGGGCTGCTGTGCGTGTTCGCCGCGACCACCGGCTTCTGCTACCCGGTGCAGCGCAAACTCATCAACGACGCGATCCCCGAGAACGCCCCGCGCGCCACCCTGCTGTCGGTGGAGAGCATCGTGGACCGCGGAGTGTGCGCCCTGGCCGCGGTGGCCGCGGGCGCCTATCTGGCGGCGGACCGGCTCGACACGCTGCTGTGGCAGTCGGCCGTCGCCACGTGCGCGCTGGTCCTGGTCCTGCACCTGGCGCTGCGCCACGCGCACCGGGCACGACGGGCGCGCCAGGGGGCGGACGGGGCGGAGCCGGGACCCCGCAGGACGGGGTGGCTCCCGGCTCGCGGACCGGTCGCCCTGCCCGCCGACGAAGGAACGGCCCCCGGGCCCTGACCTGGAGTCAGATCTGGACAAGGCACTGACCGGCTACTTCACCTCCACCACCGACTACGCCTGACCGGTCGACCGAGCGGGTGCCGGCGCGTCAGGCTCCGGCCCTCTTCTCGTCGGCCCCCTCCTGCTCGGCGGTGGCACCCTGGGGCTGAGCGGCGAGACCGAAGTCCGGGCGGCGGACGACGAGTCTGCTCACCGTGTACGACATCTCCGAGGTCTCCCGGCGGGGCGGCGGATGGTAGCGCCCGCCGCACACGGACAGGTTGACGATGAGGTACGCGTGCCAGTTGCGTCCGGTGCCGCGCCGGTCGGCGAAGACCCGTCTGCCGTTGACCCACCAGACCACCGAGCGCGCGCCGAACTCGGTGCGCAGGTCGGCCCAGGCCCCGGGGCTGATCATGTCGTCGCGGAAGTACCGGTTGCTGCCGCGTACGTGGTTGGTGAACTCCAGCAGGTCGGGGTTGTCGGGGTGGTACTCGAAGACGTCGACCTCCTGGCCGCCGTCCCGCCAGGTCCAGATGGCGGGCCAGGCGCCGATCTCCCGGGGCAGCCGGACGCGTGCCTCCAGGATGTCGCCGGTGCGGACCTCGAAGCCGTCCTGGCTGCCCTCGGTGGTGAGCAGCCCGGTGTTCCACCGGCCGTCCGGTCTGCGCCGGGCCCGGAAGACGCCCGAGCGGCTGAAGGCGGGGTCGGCCACCAGGTAGTCGAGTTTGTCGTCGCCCGGATTCACCGGGCCGCCGTCGGGATAGGCCCAGGACCGGCCCGCCACCCACTGCCGTTCGGACGTGAAGTCGGCGGTGAACACCACGTCGGGAGCGGCGGCGGACCGCTGACCGGGGAGGGGGCTGCCCGGATTCGGTTCGTGCATGCCCGTTTTCTCTCCGTCCAGCGACGCGCCATGCACCCGGACCCGGACATGAGCACAGAAAGTACCCGAACGAGTGAATACGGGAGGACGTTTCCGGCAGGGCCCCGCGCCGGACGGGTGTGCGCGGCGCGGTCGGGCGGCGCGCGGGGCAGGGCTTTCGTAGGCTTTTCACAGCCTTTACGCAGGCGGGAGAAATCAGTGATCGAACTGGCCGCGGCCTTCGCCGTCGCGGGTGCCGCGAGCAACGCCATGGGTACGGCGTTCCAGCGCAAGGCCGCCTCCACCAGCGAGCGCGGCGGCGTGAAGCTGCTGGCGGAGCTGGTGCGCCGCCCGGCGTGGCTGCTGGGCATGGCCGGGGTGATCGGTGCCGCGGTGTTCCAGAGCCTTGCGCTCGTCAACGGGCCGCTGGCGCTGGTGCAGCCGCTGTTCATCCTGGAACTGCCGTTCGCGCTGCTGATCGTCGGCCCGTTGCTGCACCGGCACCTCCCCCGCTACGGCTGGTGGGGGGTGGGCGCGGTGGTGGTGGGCCTGGCCGTGCTGCTGGCGGCGGCCGCGCCGCACGGGGCCGGTGACCAGGCGCCGCTCACCCGCTGGGTCCCGGCGCTGGTGCTGTGCGTGGGGGCGGTCGTGGTGGTCACGCTGCTGGCCCGGCGCGAGCGTCCGGCGACCGGTCGCGCCGCCCTGCTGGCCTCGGGCTCGGCGATCGCCAACGCGCTGACGGCGGCTCTGCTGAAGTCGGCCACGGGTACGTTCGCCGACGAGGGGTTCGTCGCCTTCCTCACGGCCTGGCAGACGTACGGGTTCGCGCTGGCGGGCACGGGAGCGGTGCTGCTGCTGGAGAACGCGCTCCAGGCGGGTCCGCTGGCCGCCGCCCAGCCGGCGCTGACCATCGGGGACGCGGTGGTGAGCCTGGCCCTGGGCGTCTTCCTCTTCCACGAGCGCATCCGCACCGGCTGGTGGCTGGTGCCGGAGGCGCTGGGGGCGCTCCTCATCGTCGGCGGCGTGCTGGTGCTGAGCCGGGCGGTGCAGAACCTCATCGAGCGGCCACCGCCGGGCTCGGACGACTGAGCCTTCACGCGGACGGGCCGTCACCCACCCGGTGGACGACGGCCCGCGCGTGTCACAGGGACGCTCAGCGGTCCTGGTTCACCTTGGCCAGCGCCTTGGCGAGCCCGTTGGCCCAGAGCTGGTTGACGCGGGAGCGCTCGGTGGCGTTCGGGTAGCGGTTGGTGCAGGAGGTGCCGGGGCCGCCGCCGGACATCAGCTCGCTGCACGGGCCGCTGTAGTGGTCGGGCAGGCCCAGCACGTGGCCGGTCTCGTGCGCGGTGACCCGGATCGAGTCGTACTGCTGGTTCTGCGCGTAGTCGAGGAAGACGTAGCCCCGGCCGTGGCCGTCGGTGGAGGCGTAGGAGCCGCGCGAGTCGTTGCCCTCGTAGTAGGAGAAGTTGCCGGTGCCGGTGGTCGAGGCGAGCTTGACGTTGGAGACCGAGCTGTTCCAGATGGAGGTGGAGCTCGATATCTGCGAGCGGAAGCTCGGCGCCTGGCTGGCGTTGTAGTAGACCGTGACGGCCTTGAGGCTCGGGTTCTCGGCCCGCTGCTCGGCGACCGACTTCACCACCGCGTCGAAGAACGCCTTGGTGTTCGCCGCCTCCTGGGCCGAGCCGGTGTACCCGGCGTGCGGGGCGGCCACGGGCTCGGGCTGGGCGGAGGCGGGGGTGGCGGCGCCGAGCGCGGCGGCGGCCACGCCGAGACCGAGGGCGAGGAGGGATCTGACGGTCTTGGCGGACGTACGGGACGACGTCATGTGGGGTCCTCGTTTCGTACGTGGGGAGGGCCGCCCATTGGGGGTGAACGGCCGGTTGTCCCTGAGTCTCGGGCAGGTCAACGACGTCCGGATGATGGCAAGTTGGGATAGGAGCGTGCTATCGGCGGCACTGCGGCCCGGACCGGGGACGCGACGGACCGCGGACCGTCGCGTGGGGTGCGACGATCCGCGGTCCGGGGGTACGGCCGGGCGTGCCCGGGTGTCAGCGGGCCTGGTTCACCTTGGCCAGCGCCTTGGCGAAGCCGTTGGCCCAGAGCTGGTCGACCTGGGCGCGCTCGGCGGCGTCCGGGCTGGAGTTGGTGCAGGACGGGCCGGGGCCGCCGCCGGACATCAGCTCGCTGCAGGGACCCTCGTAGTGGTCCGGCAGACCGAGCACGTGGCCGGTCTCGTGGGTGACGACGCGGACGGAGTCGTACTCCTGGTTCTGGGCGTAGTCCAGGAACACGTAGCCGCTGCCGTGACCGTCGGTGGAGGCGTAGGAGCCGCGCGAGTCGTTGCCCTCGCGGTAGGAGAAGTCGCCGGTGCCGGAGGTGGCGGACAGCTTCACGTTGGAGACGGAGCTGTTCCAGATCGAGGCGGCGCTCGATATCTGGGAGCTGAAGCTCGGCGCGGCCGACGGGTTGTAGGTGATGGTGACCGACTTCAGGCCCGGGTTCTCGGCCCGCTTCTCGGCGACCGACTTCAGGACCGCGTCGAAGAACGCCTTGGTGTTCGCCGCCTCCTGGGCCGAGCCGGTGTACCCGGCGTGCGGGGCGGCGACGGGGGCGGGCTGGGCGGACGCGGGGGCGGCGGCGCCGAACGTGGCGGCGGCCACGCCGAGGCCGAGGGCGACGATCATTCTGGTGCTCTTCGCGGGCCTGCGGGAGGACGGCATGTGGGGTGCTCCTCTTTTCGGTGCGTGTGGGGGTGGCCTGTCGTTCGAGTGGGGGTGAACGACCGGCTGCGTCCGAGTCTTGGATAGATCAACAGCGTCCGGCTAATGGCAAGTTGCGATAGCACGGGGCTATCACCGGCAACTCGTGGCGGTGCGCGGCGATTTATGCGTCTGGCGTGCGCATGCAAACCCGCCCTAGGCTCCCGTCATGGAGCTAGAGGTGAGGCACTTCCGGGTTCTGTGCGCCATCGCGGATGCGGGCAGCCTGCATCAGGCGGCGCGTGAACTCGGGCTGGCCCAGCCCTCGTTGAGCACCCAGCTGCGCCGCATCGAGAAGGCGCTGGGCGGCCCGCTCTTCACCCGGGGCCACACCGGCTGCCGCGCCACCCCGCTGGGCCGGCTGGTGCTGAGCCGGGCCCGGCCGCTGGTCGGGGAACTCGACGCCCTCGTCACCGAGGCCCGCGCCGCCGCCGCCCGCGCCTCGGCCGGGCCCCGGCTGAGGATCGGCGCCACCGCCAGCCGCGCCCTGCCGGGCTGGCTGCGCCGGTTGCGCTCCCGGGTCCCGGCGGCCGAGCCCTCGCTCCAGATGGACGCCTCCGCCAACGCGCTGCTGCGCCAGGTGGCCGAGGGCGCGCTGGAGCTGGCCTTCGTACACGAGGTGGAGGGCAGTCCGCTGCGGGTCCCGCCGGGGCTGCGCCTGCGGGTGCTGGTGGAACGCGAGCCCCAGTTCGTCTCGCTGGCGGCCGACCATCCGGCGGCGGCCAGGCGCGAGGTGCGGCTCACCGAGCTGGCCGAGGACCGGTGGATGGTCGACTCCACGGTGGACGGCGAGTGGGACGCGATCTGCCGGGTGCTGCGCGAGGCGGGGATCGAGCCGGACCTGCTGCACGGCGACTACCTCACCGCGTACTCGCTGGCCGCCACCGGCGAGGTGGTCACGGTCAGCCAGCCCACCGCGCACCCCCGCTCCGACCTCGCCATCCGCCCGCTGCACGGCGACCCGATCGGGGTGCGGCTGCTGCTCGCGGCCCGCTCCGAGACCGACCTCGACCGGGGTTTCGAGGAACTGGCCGACGCCTACTGGGAGGTGGCCCACCAGGCACCCGCGTACCGGGACTGGCTGGAGCGCGGACCGGAGCCGCGCCCCGCCGCCCTGTGCGGCACCGCCGTCCGGACGGTACCGGGCCCGGACGCGGGGCCCGGTCAGGTACCGGACCCGAACGTCCGCGTGGTGTAGGCGCACTCGGTGTACACGTAGCCCGACCTGAGCCGCGCGGTGTCGGAGGCGGGTGAACCGGCGCCTGTGCCCTGGGGCTGGTGCACGAAGTACGTGGTGCCGGTGGGCAGGCTGATCGTGCGCCGCGGGTAGTTCCGCCCGCTGTCGGAGCACGGCTTGAAGCCCGGCGTGATGGTCGCGGTGAGCGAGTACGCCGTGCAGCCGCCGCACGCCTTGAGGGTGAAGCTGCCGGTGACCGGGCCGGTGTAGAGCACGGTGATGTCGTGGGGGCTGTCGTTCTTCACCGTGACGGAGATGCTGCCGCCCGAGGCCGTGGTGGGCAGCTTCTTCCCGGCGGCCGGGAGGGTCTGGGCGACCTCGGCGGCTATGGCGATCTTCTCCGCCCTCTCCCGCTTCCCGCCGGCCTTGCTGTCGGAGACGTAGCTCCGCATGCTCTGCCGCGCTCCCGCGAAGTCGCCTTCCTTGTACTGGTCCACCCCGCACTCGTAGGCGCCCGCGTCCCCGCCCTTCCCGGCGCGGGCGGCGGCCGCGGTGAGGCCGGTGGAGGCGTCGCCGGCCGTGGCGGCGAGGTCGGTGAGCCGGGTGTCCAGGGTGTGCAGCCGGTCCACGGCGGTGCAGGGCGCGTTCCCGCCGACTCCCTGCTGCGCGGTCCGTACGGCCGCGTCGACGGCCGGTACCACCTTGGCGGCGGCCGGTGAGCCGGGGAAGTCGGCGAGCAGCTCGCGGAACCGGTCGACCCACGCCGCCCCGCCGTCGCCGAGGTCTGCCTTGCCGCACTCGTAGAGCGAGGTGGCCAGCCGGTCGTCGGGCCAGCGGGTGAGCGAGCCGAGCTGGCCGGCGGGCATGGTGCGCGGCACCGTACGGAGGAACTGGAGAGGTTCCACGGCTACGCAGTACTCCCCGCGGCCGTACGCGGCGCCGACGCTCGCGTAGTAGGCGCGCAGCCGGGCGGGGACGCGGTCGGCGGCGCGGGAGCCGGGGTGGTCGACCGCGAGGTCGCGGTAGACGGCGAGGGCGGTGCGGTAGTCGGAGCGGGACGCGGCGAAGGTGTGCCGGCCGGCCGCCGCCACCAGGTCGTCGGCCTTGTCCAGCCGGTCGAGCAGCGCCCGCTGCTCGGCCTCCGCGCGGGCACCGTCGTACCAGAGCGCGCCGCCGGCCGGTACGGCGAGCAGCACCAGGCCCAGCACGAGAGCGAGGGGCGCGCGCGGGGACAGCGGGGTCCGCAGGCCCAGGCGGGCGCCGTGGGCGGCGGCGAGCAGCAGGACGACGAGGTAGCCGACCAGCACCCCGGCGGGCAGGCCGTCGGCGTCGGCGGGCAGTGCGGTGAAGAGAAGGACGGCGGTGGCCGCCAGGCACAGCGCCAGCGCGCCCCATCTTCGCAGCAGGGCGTAGCCGAGGCCGAGTCCGCTCAGATTGAGCAGGGCCACGGCGGCCGCGCGCAGCGCGCTCGGCGGCGCCGGCGGCGGCCCGGACGGCATCGGCGGAACGGCGAACCCCTGGTACGGACCGTACGGCGCTTCCGGCATGTCGGCTCCCCCTGTCAACCGCCCCGCGCTCGCCATGAGTCTACGGCGAGTGTCGGGTGCACGACAGAGGGTGCGCGCCAAGGTGCGCACACCGCGCGAAGGTGGGTGCGCCGGAGGATGCGGGGGCGCGTGGGCGCGGTTCACGTGAGACTGGATGCCGGACGACCGATCGGCGGGCCGGGAGGCGATGGGCGGGTGAACGCCGTCAACCCCACGGACAGCGCGTCCCTGCTGGCCGCCTTCGGCGCCCTGGGTGTGCTGGCGGTGACCTTCGCCGAGTCCGGGCTGCTGGTCGTCGGCTTCTTCCTGCCGGGTGACACGCTGCTGTTCCCCGCCGGGGTGCTCTGCGCGGCCCAGCAGGGCGGGCAGCCGCCCCGGCTGGTCCTGTGGCAGGTGATGCTCTGCGCCGCCGTGGGCTCGGTGGCGGGCGCCCAGGTGGGCTTCCTCATCGGACGGCACGGCGGCCGGGCGCTGCTCACCCGCACCTCCAGCCGCCGGGTCAAGGAGGGCGTGGGGCGGGCGGAACGCCTGCTGGCCAGGTACGGGTACCGCAAGGCGCTGGTGATCGGCCGGTTCGTGCCGATGCTGCGGTCCGTGCTGCACCCCGCCGCCGGGGCGCTCGGGGTGCCGACGCGCGTCTTCACCGTCTGGCAGACGGTCGGCGGGGTGCTGTGGTCGCAGAGCCTCGTCCTGGCGGGCTGGGCGCTGGGCGCGTCGGTCGACCACGTCGACGACTACCTGCTCCCGCTGATCGCGCTGGTCGTCGCCGTCTCCCTGCTGCCGCTGCTCGTGGAAGTGGTCCGCTCCCGCCGCGCCCGGGGCCGAGGGGGCCAGGGCGACACCGGCGACTGAGGGGCCCTCACGCGTCACCCGCCCGGCTCAACCGGGGTCCGCCTAAGGGGCGAGGGTGCGTGAGCGGTGTGACGGTGGTGGAGCGCGGTGGGATACATGGCCCCATGCACCGGCGGCGAGGAGGCGGCATGGCTGACACGGGAGGCGAGGGCGGCACCGCGTGTGTCGCCGCGCCCGGCCAGGACATCCCCGAGGCACTGTCCGGTGATCCGTTCACCGGGGTGGGCGCGGTCGCGGACGCCGTGCTGTACGAGGGCTACCTGCTCTATCCCTACCGGCGTTCCTCGGCGAAGAACCGGGTCCGCTGGCAGTTCGGGGTGCTGCTCCCCCGTGCCTGGGTGGAGGCGGACGGCCCGGTCGCCGAGGGCGTCTCCGGTTCGGCCGACTCCTGGTACCAGCGCACCGAGTGCCTGGTGCGGGCCACTCCGGACGCGGTGCTCCGGGTACGGGTGCGCTACCTCCAGCTCCAGCGCAAGCAGGTGGAGGCGCCGGGAGAGGACGGGCGGTACCGGCCGGTGGAGTCCCTGCGCGGCGACGACGGCACGGCACACCTGAGCTTCGACGAGGCGGTCCCGTACGAGGTCGACCTCGCCTGGCCGCTGGCGGAGCTGCTGCACGGCCCGTGCACGGCCGAGGTCTCGGCGCCTCCGGCCGTCGACACCGGGGAACTGGGCGCCGCCGGGCGGGTGGTGCGCCGCCGTGAGCACGTACAAGCGCACACCACGGTCGGGGCCGAGAAGCTAGCGGACGGCCTGTACCGGCTGTGCGTGCGCACCGAGAACGCGGGTGAGGCGGCGGACGTCCGCGCCCCGCGCGGGCGGGCGCTGCGGCAGGCACTGCTCGCCGCGCACACCCTGCTGACCGGTGAGGGACTGGAGTTCGTGTCGCAGACCGACCCGCCGGCCGCGCTGCGGGAGCGGGCACGCGGCTGCCGCAGTGCCTTCACCTTCCCCGTGCTCGGCGGGCCGGCCGGGCAGAGCGCGGACGGCGCCACCGGACCCGTGGTGCTCTCCGCGCCGATCATCCTGCCGGACCATCCGCAGGTGGCGCCGGAGAGTCCGGGCGATCTGCACGACGCGGCGGAGATCGACGAGATCCTGACGCTGCGCACCATGCTGCTGACCGACGAGGAGAAGGCCGAGGCGCGGGCCACCGACCCGCGCGCGGCGCGCATCCTCGACCGGGTCGACACGATGCCGCCCGAGGTGTTCGCGAACCTGCACGGCGCGATCCGCTCGCTGGCCCCGGCCGCAGAGCCTTCCGGGGCGCGGCCCGCCTGGTGGCAGGAGGGCGGCGACGCCGGGCTGTCCCCGACGACGGACACCGTGACCGTGGCCGGCGTCCCGCTCGGCACCGGCAGCCGGGTGCGGCTGAACCCCCGGCTGCGCGGGGCGGACGCCCAGGACATGTTCCTGGTCGGACGGACCGCCGAGGTGGCCGCGGTCTTCCACGACGTGGACGGCAGCGTGCACCTGGCGGTGACCGTCGACGACGATCCGGCGGCCGAACTGCACGGCTGGTACGGCCGTTTCCACTACTTCCGGCCCGACGAACTCGAACCCCTAGGGGACGGCGCCGCACCGCGGCCGTGAGCCCCGCCGCACCCGGGCACCGGACGCCCCTGACGGCGACACCCACTCCCCAGCGGCAGACCGACCGCAGCGAAGGCAGGCGACATGACCACCGAGAGCCACACCACCGCGGCCCGTGAACGGATCGAACAGTCCGAGGAGCACGAGGGGATAGACGAGATCACCATCCTCTGGATCTCGGAGGGGATGAGCTGCGACGGCGACACCGTCTCCCTGACGGCGGCCATGCAGCCCTCCATCGAGGACGTGGTCCTCGGCCTGATCCCCGGCCTTCCCAAGGTCAACCTGGTCAACAAGGTGCTCTCGCCGAGCCTGGGCGGCGAGGACTTCCTCGCCCCCTACCGGGCGGCGGCGCGCGGCGAGCTGGACACCCCGTTCATCCTCGTCATCGAGGGCTCGGTGCCCAACCAGGACATCATCGAGGGCGACGGCTTCTGGACGTCGTTCGGCAACGACCCGGCGACCGGGCAGCCGCAGACCATCAACTGGTGGATCGACCAGCTCGCCCCGAAGGCGTGGGCCACGGTCGCGGCCGGCACCTGCGCCGCCTACGGCGGCATCCACGGCATGGCCGGCAACCCGACCGGCTCCATGGGCCTCGGCGACTACCTGGGCTGGGACTACAAGTCGGCGGCCGGGCTGCCCATCGTCAACGTGCCCGGCTGTCCGATCCAGCCGGAGAACTTCATGGAGACCCTGATCTGGGTGCTCCAGCACGCCGCCGGTGACGCGCCGCCGCCCCCGCTGGACCACATGCTGCGGCCCCAGTGGCTGTTCGGAAAGACCGTCCACGAGGGCTGCGACCGGGGCTCGTACTACGAGCAGGGCGACTTCGGCCTCGACTACAACTCCCCCAAGTGCCTGGTGAAGACCGGCTGCTGGGGGCCGGTGGTCAACTGCAACGTGCCCAAGCGCGGCTGGATGGCCGGCATCGGCGGCTGCCCGAACGTCGGCGGCATCTGCATCGGGTGCACCATGCCCGGCTTCCCGGACGCGTTCATGCCGTTCATGGACGAGCCCCCCGGCGGCACCCTGTCCTCCCTGGTCATCAAGCCGTACGGCGCGGTCGTGCGCCGACTGCGCGGCGTGACCAACGAGATGGTCAACCACGAGCCCAAGTGGCGGCACAGGAAGTCCAAGCTCACCAGCGGTTACGACCCGTACTGGCGTCCCTGACGCCGCCACGGCCACGGCAGCACCGCACCCCACCCGCACCCACCCCGACAGCGAGGGCAGTACCGCAGATGACGACCACCGAATCCCGGCCCACGGGGCGCAAACCCGCACAGCTCGTGGACATGTCCTGGGACCCGATCACCAGGATCATCGGCAACCTGGGCATCTACACGAAGATCGACTTCGCCAACCGCGAGGTCGCCGAGTGCCACAGCACCTCGTCGCTGTTCCGCGGCTACTCGGTGTTCATGAAGGGCAAGGACCCGCGCGACGCCGGGTTCATCACCTCGCGCATCTGCGGTATCTGCGGGGACAACCACACCACCTGCTCCAACTACGCCCAGCAGATGGCGTACGGGATCAAGCCGCCGCCCATGGCCGAGCACATCACCAACCTCGGCGAGGCGGCCGAGTACATGTTCGACCACACGCTCTTCCAGGACAACCTGGTGTTCGTGGACTTCTGCGAGGCCATGGTCAAGGCGACCAACCCGACTCTGCTCGCCCGCGCCGAGCGCACCGACGCCCCGCGCGGGGAGATCCACGGCTTCCGGACCATCGCCGACATCATGAAGGCGTTCAACCCCTTCGAGGGCGAGGTCTACAAGGAGGCCCTCCGGGTCAGCAGGGTCACGCGGGAGATGTTCTGCCTGATGGAGGGGCGCCACGTGCACCCCTCCACGCTGTATCCGGGCGGGGTCGGCACCATGCCGCAGCCGAGCGTCTTCACCGACTACCTCAGCCGGCTGATGCACATCATCGACTTCGTCAAGAAGGCGGTGGCGATGAACGACGACGTCTTCGACTTCTTCTACGAGGCCCTGCCGGGCTACGAGGAGGTCGGACGCCGCCGCATCCTGCTGGGCTGCTGGGGCGCCTGGCAGGACCCCGCCGTCGTGGACTACCGCTACGCCTCGATGAACGAGTGGGGCAAGGCGATGTACGTGACGCCGGGTGTCATCGTCGACGGTGAGCTGGTCACCAACAACCTGATCGACATCAACCTCAACATGCGCATCATGCTGGGGAGTTCGTACTACGACGACTGGGTCAACGAGCAGCCGTTCGTCACCCACGACCCGCTGGGCAACCCGGTCGACATGCGGCACCCGTGGAACCAGACCACCGTCCCGGTGCCGCAGAAGCGCGAGTTCGACGGGAACTACAGCTGGGTCATGAGCCCGCGCTGGTACCACCAGGAGACGGACAAGCACCTCGCCCTGGACACCGGCGGCGGCCCGCTCGCCCGCCTGTGGTCGACGGCGCTGAGCGGCCTGGTCGACACCCGGTACGTCAAGGCGGCGAACGGCAAGGTGCGCATCCAGCTCCCCAAGGGCGAGTCGCTTCCGGAGACCACGCTGGAGTGGTCCATCCCGAAGTGGAGCAACACCCTCGAACGCGACCGGGCCCGGCCCTACTTCGTGGCGTACGCGGCCGCGATGGCCCTGCAGTTCCTGGAGGAGTCCATGGAGCTGCTGCGGGCGGGCGAGACCAAGGTGTTCCAGGACTTCGAGGTACCGGACGAGGCGATCGGCTGCGGCTTCCACGAGGCGGTGCGCGGGGTCCTCTCGCACCACCTGGTGATCAAGGACAAGAAGATCGCCAACTACCACCCGTACCCGCCGACCCCGTGGAACGCGAGCCCCCGCGACATCTACGGCACCCCCGGCCCGTACGAGGACGCCGTCCAGGGCCAGCCCATCTTCGAGGAGAACGGGCCGGACGACTTCAAGGGCGTCGACATCATGCGCACCGTACGCAGCTTCGACCCCTGTCTGCCGTGCGGCGTGCACATGTACATGGGCAAGGGCAGGACCCTCGACGTCGTGCACTCCCCCACCTACGGCGCGAACCATGGCTGACGGCGCCCGGCTCGCCGACCCGGCGGTCGAGGCCCGGCTCGCCCGGCTGGACGGGCTGCTGGAGCGACTGGAGTCCGGCAGCGGCCCGCTGACCGCCGAGGCCCTGGAGTCGGTGGGCCTGCTGACCGAGGTGTACGGGGAGGCGCTGGCCCGGATGCTCGACGGGGCGGACGCCGCCCTGCTGGACCGGGCGGCCGGTGACGAGCTGCTGGCGCATCTGCTGGTGCTGCACTCCCTGCACCCCGAGCCGCCGGAGCGGCGGGCCGAGCGTGCGGTGGAGCGGTTGCGGCCGGCGGTGCGTGAGCGCGGTGGTGACCTCCAGTGGCTGGGCGTCGAGGGTGAGGTGGCCCGCGTGCGGGTCGACTCCGGCGGCGGAGGCTGCGGATCGGGGTGCGGCGGGGGCGGCGGGGACGTCACCGAGGTGGTGCGGGCGACCGTACTGGCCGCGGCCCCGGAACTGCGGGCGGTGGAGGCGGTCACGGCCGAGCGGGCGAAGCCGCCCGCGTTCGTGCCGCTCGCCGCGCTGACCACGCGCCGGGCGGAGCGTCCGCAGGAGGCGCGGTGAGCGGGGCGCTGGCCCGGCTGATCCGCTCGGGCCCGGCCGGGGCCGGGCGGCCCGAGACGTGCGAGCTGTGTGCCGCGCCGGTGGCCGAGGAGCATCCGCATCTGTTCGAGACGGCGGCCGACGAGGTGCGCTGTGTCTGCGGTCCCTGCTCGGTGCTCTTCGCCGGGGAGGGCGCGGGCGGCGGCCGGTATCGGCTGGTGCCCCGGCGACGGGTGCGGCTGGCACCGGTGGACACGGCGGCCCTGGGGGTGCCGGTGGGTCTGGTGTTCTTCGTGCCGCGCGCCGACGGCACGGTGACCGCGCAGGGGCCGAGCCCGGCCGGGGCCATGCGGTGGGAGGTGGACTCCGACGCCTGGCAGGGGCTGGCCGCCGCGTGTCCGCCGCTCGCCTCCGTGGTACCCGACGTGGAGGCGCTGCTGGTCAACACGGTGCGCGGCCAGGACGAGCACTGGATCGTGCCCGTCGACGACTGCTTCCGGATGGTGGCCCTGGTCCGCTCGGAGTGGCAGGGGCTGTCCGGCGGCGGCCGGGTGTGGCCGGCCGTCGAACGGTTCTTCGCGGAGCTCACCGAGCGTTCGTGAAGCCCAGAGACCGGTGAAGCCCGGAGAGGAGACGATCATGGGCAGGATCAGAGTGGGCCGCCCCCAGGTGAGGCCGGACACGCCGACGCACGTGGCGGGTCTGCACGAGGGCAACAGGGGCCCCTGTCAGAAGCAGGTCGGCCATCACGAGGACGGCACCGCCGACTCGCGCCGCTCCACGGGTGTCCGCGCCAAGCGGCACAACGCCATCCTCGACGTCATGCCGAACATCCCACCGGGATGAGAGGGCAGGAAGTGAGCGCCATGAAGATCGGAAAAGCCGCGCGAGCCGTCGCGGAGACGGAGCGGACCCTGTGGACGGGACGGCGGGTGCTCGCCGCCCAGGCCGCCGTGCTCGCCGGTCTGACGCTGCTGCTGCTCGTGAAGGAGGTCCCCGGCATGATCCGGGAGATCAAGATCTACCGGATGACCGGCGGCCGCCGCGCGGTCCGCCGGTACCCGTGAGGCCCCGGTGCACGAGCTGTCGATCGCGACCGCGATCGTGGAGCAGGCCGGGGAGATCGCCCGCGCGGACGGCGCCGGGGACGTCTCCTCGGTGACCGTGCGGGTGGGTGAGCTGGCGGGTGTGGTGCCGGACGCGCTGCACTTCGCCTTCGAGGTGGCCCGGGACGGCACCTCGCTCGCCTCGGCCCGGCTGGTGGTGGAGCAGGTGACGGCGGTGGCCTGGTGCGGCGGGTGCGCGGCGGAGTTCGCGGTGGGCATGCCGCCGTTCTTCTGGTGCCCCGCCTGCGACCAGCCGTCGCAGGACCTGCGCAGCGGACGGGAGTTGGAGATCACCGCCGTGGAGGCGGTGCCCTGACCCCCTGGACGCGCGAGGCGGCCCCGTACCCTTCCGGACGGGGCCGCCTCGTGTGTCAGCAGATGCGGGGAAGCTGCTCCCCCAGCGGCAGGTCGAGCACGCGGGTGCCGCCGAGCCCGGTGGCGACGGTGACCATGCCGGGGTGCTCGGCCACGCACTCCCCGATCAGCGCGGCTCCGGCACCGTGCGGGTGGGCGCGCATCGCGGCGAGCACGGCGTCGGCGTGCTCCCGGGGTACGAAGGCGACGAGCCTGCCCTCGTTGGCGACGTACAGCGGGTCCAGGCCGAGGAACCCGCAGGCGTTGGCCACCTCGTCCGGCACCGGCACGGCCCGCTCGGTGATCCGGACACCGGTGCCGGAGGCGCGGGCGATCTCGTTGAGTGAGGCGCCGAGGCCACCGCGCGTGGGGTCGCGCAGGACGTGCACGTCCTTGGTGACGCCGAGCATGGCCGCGACCAGACCGGCGAGCGGCGCGGTGTCGGAGGCGATCTCCACGCCGAACTCCAGCCCCTCCCGCACGCTCATCACCGCGACCCCGTGCAGCCCGATCGGCCCGCTGACGAGGACGGCGTCCCCGGGCCGGGCGCGCTGGGGGCGGATGTCCACGCCGTCGGGGACGAGGCCGACGCCGGCGGTGGTGACGTAGACGCCGTCGCCGTGGCCGGACTCGACGACCTTGGTGTCGCCGGTGACGACCATGACCTCGGCGGCGCGGGCGGCGGCGCCCAGCGCGCGGGCGACGCGGTCGACGACGGCGAGTTCCACGCCCTCCTCCAGCACGAACGCCGTGGACAGGTAGGCGGGGCGCGCGCCGCTCATCGCCAGGTCGTTCACCGTGCCGTTGACGGCGAGGTCGCCCAGGCAGCCGCCGGGGAAGAACAGCGGGCGCACCACGTAGGAGTCGGTGGAGAACGCCAGGCGGGCGCCGCCGAGTTCGAGTACGGCGGAGTCGGCGAGCCCGGCGAGGGTGGGGTTGCCGTAGGCGGGGGCGAAGACCTGGTCGATCAGCTCGGCGGAGAGGGCACCGCCTCCGCCGTGGCCCATGACGACCACGCCCTGGTCGCGCAGGGGGGCGGGGCAGGTCCAGCGGGCGGGGTCGATCGCGGGGGCGTCGGTGAGGTCAGCCAACGGGGTTCGTCTCCTTACGCGGAACGCGCGATCCGCGCGGCATGGGGCCGCCTTCCACGCGGCGGTACAGGTAGTAGGCGGCGCAGGCGCCCTCGCTGGAGACCATGGTGGCGCCGAGCGGGGTGCGCGGGGTGCAGGCGGTGCCGAACGCCTCGCACTCGGTGGGCTTGATGAGGCCCTGGAGCACCTCTCCGGCCCGGCACACGGCGGGTTCCTCGGTGCGGATGCCGGTGACGTCGAAGCGGTGCTCGGCGTCGTAGGCGCGGTACGCCTCGGCGAGACGCCAGCCGCTGGCCGGGATGGGGCCGATGCCGCGCCAGTTGCGGTCGGTGACCTCGAAGACGTCCTCGATCATGCGCAGCGCGGCGGGGTTGCCCTCCTCGCGCACGGCGCGCGGGTAGGCGTTCTCCACCCGGTGCTCGCCGCGCTCCAGTTGGTGCACGGCGCGGCGGATGCCCTCCAGGATGTCCAGCGGTTCGAACCCGGTGACCACCATCGGCACCCGGAACCGCTCGGCCAGCCCGGGGTACTCGGCGGTGCCCATCACGCTGCACACGTGCCCGGCCGCGAGGAAGCCCTGCACCCGGCACTCGGGGGCGGTCATGATCGCCTCGATGGCCGGGGGGACCCGGACGTGGGAGACCAGCAGGCTGAAGTTGTCCAGACCGAGCCTGCGGGCCTGGTGGACGGCCATGGCGTTGGCGGGAGCGGTCGTCTCGAAGCCGATGGCGAAGAACACCACCTGCTTCTCGGGGTGTCTGCGGGCCAGTTCGAGCGCGTCGAGCGGGGAGTACACCACGCGCACGTCGCCGCCCTCGCCCTTGACCCGGAACAGGTCGCGGTCGGTGCCGGGTACCCGGAGCATGTCGCCGAAGGAACAGAAGATCACGCCGGGGCGAGCGGCGACCGCGAGGGCCTTGTCGATGACGTCGAGCGGGGTGACACAGACCGGGCAGCCGGGCCCGTGAATCAACTCGACCTCCTCGGGCAGCAGTTGGTCGATGCCGTGGCGGATGATGGAGTGGGTCTGGCCGCCGCACACCTCCATCAGGGCCCAGGGCCGGGTGACGGTGGCCCGGATCTCGTCCAGCAGGCGGCGCGCCAGCGCGGGGTCGTTGAACTCGTCGATGTACTTCACCGGTGCTCACTCCCGCTTCCCTGCCGCTCGGCCTGCTCCCAGGCGTCGCCGAACTCCTCCTCCAGCAGCCCGAGCTGCTCGAAGAGCTCCAGCGAGGCGCGGGCCGATTCCTCGTCGAGCTTCTGGAGGGCGAAGCCGACGTGCACGATGACGTACTCCCCCACCCGCACATCGGGCAGATACTCCAGACACGCCTGTTTCCGCACTCCGCCGAAGTCGACGAGCCCGGTGAGCGGGTCGGCGCCTTCGTCGATGGCGACGACCTTGCCGGGCACTGCAAGACACATGGTCACTCCGTCTCGTCTGGGGTGGGCTGATGGCCGGGTCGGCGGATCAGCGGGCGCGGGCCGGCCGGGGCACGTGGGCCGCGACCATGAGCTGGCCGAGCGCGAGTCCGCCGTCGTTGGGCGGCACCAGGCCGTGCCGCAGGACGGTGAAGCCGTCGGCGGCGAGCCGGGCGGTGCTGTCCTCCTCCAGCAGGGCGTTGGCGAAGACCCCGCCGGTCAGGGCCACGGTGGTCAGGCCGGTGGCCTCGCGGGCCTGTCGGCACAGGCCGGCCACGGCTCCGGCGACGCCCCGGTGGAAGCGGGCGGCGAGCACGGGGGCGGGCACACCCCGCCGCAGGTCGGCGAGGAGGGCGCGCAGCACCGGGGCCGGGTCGGCCTGCGGTCCGGGCGCGAAGCCGAAGGCGTACTCCCCGCTGTCCGTGTCCCGGGCTTCGAGGGCGAGCGCTTCCAGGGCGAGCGCCGCCTCGGCCTCGTGGCCCGCGCGCTGGCAGGCGCCGGTGAGGGAGGCCACGGCGTCGAAGAGGCGGCCCATGCTGCTGGTCGGCACACAGGCGATGCGGTGGGTCAGCTGCCCTTGCAGCACGGCGCGTTCGGTGTCGGTGCAGGCGGCCACGCTGGGCAGGTCGGGCGCCCATCCGATACCGGCCGCCCAGAGCCGGGCCAGCGCCTGCCGGCACGGGTTGGCGACACCCGCGTCCCCGCCGGGCAGCGGGGCGGGGACCAGGTGGGCGAAGCGGCGGTACGTCCGGTAGTCGGCGAGCAGGATCTCGCCGCCCCAGACGGTGCCGTCGTCGCCGTACCCGGTGCCGTCGAAGGCGACGCCGATGACGGGGGTGGCGCCGTCGAGGCCGTGTTCGGCCAGGGCGGCGGCGATGTGGGCGTGGTGGTGCTGCACCAGCGCCGGTGCGGGCAGCCCGGCCTCGGCGGCGCGGCGGCGGGCGTGGCCCGTCGACTGGTAGCCGGGGTGGCGGTCGGCGGCGATCAGGCGCGGGGTGACCCCGGTCAGGGCGGTGAGATGGGCCTCGGCACGGCGGGCGGCCTCCAGGGCGGCGAGGTCGCCCATGTCGCCGATGTGCGGGCCGAACCACGCCTGGTCGTCCTCGCCGAGGCAGAGCGCGTTCTTCAGGTCCCCACCGACGGCGAGGGCGGGCCCGACCGGCACCGGGAGGGGCAGTGGCCGGGGGACGTATCCCCGTGAGCGGCGCAGGAGCTGGGAGGTGCCGTCGGCGCGGACGCGGAGCAGGGAGTCGTCGCAGGGGGCGGCGACGGCGCGGTCGTGGGTGAGCCAGGCGTCGGCCAGTCCGGCGAGCCGGATGAGTGCCTGGGCGTCGTCGGTGACGATGGGCTCGCCCGAGCGGTTGCCGCTGGTCATCACGAGCACGCGAGGTCCGGGCGGGTCGCCGGGCAGGCCGAACAGCAGGCTGTGCACGGGGGTGTAGGGCAGCAGGACGCCGAGGTGCGGGCTGCCGGGCGCGATGCCGTCGGCCAGGCGGGGTCCGTCGCCGGGGGTGCGGGCGCGCAGCAGGACGATCGGGCGTTCCGGGCCGGTGAGCGCGGCCCGCTCGGCGTCCGTGAGGTGCGCGACGCTCTCGGCGGTGGCGAGGTCGGCGCACATCACCGCGAACGCCTTGCCGCCGCGTTCCTTCCGGGCGCGCAGGGTGGCGACGGCACGCGGGTCGGTGGCGTCGCAGGCCAGGTGGTAGCCGCCGAGGCCCTTGACGGCGACGATCCGGCCCTGGGCGAGCAGGGTCCGTGTCCGGGCGAGGGCCTCGGCGTCGCGGGCCGGGCGCGCACCGGTGCCTTCGGCCGGGATGAGGCTCAGGCCGGGTCCGCAGGCGGGGCAGGCGACGGGCTGGGCGTGGAAGCGCCGGTCGAGCGGGTCGCCGTACTCGCGGGCGCAGGCGGGGCACATCGGGAAGCGGGTCATGGTGGTGGCCGCGCGGTCGTAGGGCATCGCGGTGGCGATGGTGAAGCGGGGACCGCAGTGGGTGCAGGTGACGAAGGGGTGCCGGTGGCGGCGATCGGCGAGGTCCGCGAGTTCGCGGAGGCAGTCGGCGCAGGTGGCGGTGTCGGGCGGCAACTGGGTGCGGCCGGCGGTGTGCCGGGTCGTCCGGATGGTGAACGACTCCCCCGTGCCGGTGGCGGGGAGGTCCTCGTGGCCGATGCCGGTGACCGAGGCCAGCGGGGGCGGACAGGCGGCGAGCAGCTCGCAGAACCGCTCCACGTCGGGCAGCGGGCCCTCGACCTCGATGAGGACGCCGTCGGCGGTGTTGCCGACGAAACCGGCGAGGGCGTGCTCGGCGGCGAGCCGGTGCACGTGGGGCCGGAAGCCGACTCCCTGCACCGTGCCCCGCACAGTGAGCCGGCGGCGCACCCGGTCCGTCGCGGGGGCCGTCATGCGAGGGGAGCCGCGGCCGGATCGTGGTCGTGGCCGTGGCCGCCGTGGGAGTGGCCGTGCGGTCCGGGGGCCAGCGGCGGGCGGTGGGCGGGTGGTGCGTGCCGGACGGCGAGGGCCCGCTCCAGCAGGACGTCGACGCCGTCGCCGCTGCGCGCGCAGGTCCGTACCGTCTCCACGCCGGGGTTGACCCGCTGGACGTTGGCGCGGAAGGCGGCCTCGTCGAAACCGGCGGGGGCGGCGAGGTCGGTCTTGGTGATGGCGACCAGGTGGGCGGAGCCGAAGGCCGTGGGGTACTTCAGCGGCTTGTCCTCGCCCTCGGTGACGGCCATGAGGGCGATCCGCAGGGTCTCGCCGAGGTCGTAGGAGGCCGGGCAGACGAGGTTGCCGACGTTCTCCACGAACAGCACCTCGGTGTCGGCGGGGAGCCAGCCGTCGAGGCGGTCGCGGACCTGGCCGGCCTCCAGGTGGCACAGCCCGTCGGTGAGGAGCTGCTGGACGGGGGCGCCGGAGCGGGCGAGGCGCCGGGCGTCGTTCTCGGTGGCGAGGTCGGCGGTGAGGGCGGCCACGGGGACCCCGCGCTGGACGGCGCGGGCCAGGACGCGGCCGAGGAGTTCGGTCTTGCCGCTGCCGGGGCTGGACAGCAGGTTGACCACGGTGACGCCCCGTTCGGTGAGGTCCTCACGCAGGCGGGCGGCGAGATCGTCGTTCTTGGCCAGGACGGCCTGCTTGACGTCGGACCGGCACATGGGCACAGCTCCTCGGGGAAGATCGGGGGCCCTGGGCCGTGCCGGGCACGGCCCAGGGATCTCACCGATCTTCGGGTCCGCCCGCCCCGGGGCCGGGCAGCGCAGCCGCGTGCGGGGGTCCGGATTCCATCGTGCGGCCCAACAGGGGCGCGGGCGCGGCCGGGTCGGCCAGCAGAACGGGGATCAGGACGTGCAGCGCGTCGACGGCCCGCCCGACGGCCTCGCGCACCGGTGCGCTGAGGCCGGGGGCGATGTCCTCGTCCGGGCTGGGCAGCACGGCGGGCTCGCAGCCGAGGACGAGGACGCGGGGCAGGGGTTCGTCGCCGAGGTGGGTGGCGAGGGCGAGCACCTTCTCCGGGTCCATGCCGTGCGCCTCGGGCACGACCGTGCCGTCCGGGGGTTCGGCCTCGACCAGGAAGAGGGTTCCGGGACGCTGTCCCCGGGGCGCGGCGTCGACGAGTACGGCGGTGGCGCAGCCGCCGAGCAGGGCGTAGGCGAGGTCCATGCCCCGGATGCCGAAGTCCCGTACGTGGGCGCCGGGCGGGAGGGGACGGTGTTCGAGGGCGCGGACGACCTCGGGGCCGAAGGCGTCGTCGCCGAGGAAGATGTTGCCGACTCCGGCCACCAGCAGGGGTTCGGGGGCGGTCATCGGAGGTCTCCGGGGCGCAGGGGGCGGGTGCCGGCGGCGGGGACCTTGCGGACGAAGGCCGAGCGCAGGGCGTGATAGGGGGCGGCGGGGTCGGAGAAGATGGCGTGCATCCGGGCGAGTTCGTCGCGCCGGTGGTCGGCGAGGGGGCGTACGCCCTCGTCGGCGTGGCGGGCGGCGGACTTGGCGGCGATCCGGTCGGCCAGGCCGGGGGCGGCGGCGAGTTCGGCCGCGAGTGCCTCGACGGTGCCCGCGAACTCGCCGGGCGTGGCGGGGACGAGACGGTCCACCAGGCCGAGCCGTAGCCCTCGGGCCGCGCTCACCGGCAGGGCTTCGGTGGTGAGGCGGCGCGCGGTCTCGGGGCCGGTGCGGCGGGGCAGGGTGTAGGTCCAGAACTCGGAGCCGTACAGGCCCATGCGCCGGTAGTGCGGGTTGAGGACGGCGCCGGTGCGGCACCACACCTCGTCGGCGGCGAGGGCGAGCATCGCGCCTCCGGCGGCGGCGTTGCCCGCGAGCGCGGCGATCACCAGCCGGTCGGTGGTGCGCAGGACGGCCTCCACCACGTCGTCCATGGCGTTGAGGTTGCGCCAGGACTCCTCGCCGGGGTCGGGGGCGCCCTCGATGACGTTGAGGTGGATGCCGTTGGAGAAGAAGTCGCGGGCGCCGCCGAGGACGAGCACCGGGGTCGGGCGGGTGAGGGCGTACTGGTAGGCCGCCAGCAGTCTGCGGCACTGGTCGGTGCTCATCGCACCGCCGGGGAAGGAGAAGCCCACGAAGCCGGCGCCTCCCCGCTCGCGGTAGCGCACGTCGGCGAAGGTCCGCCGGTCGGCGGGGAGTTCGAGGGGGGCCGGGATCTCGGGCAGGGCGGGGGCGTGCGGGGCGGTCCAGGAGGCGAGGACGGTGGCGGCGGGGCGGCGGAAGGGCGCCGGGTCGCCGGAGCTCTTGCGGGGACGCAGCTCGGGAATCCAGACGGCGCCGTCGCGGGTGGCACGGCAGACGGCTCCGGCGCGGGTGGCGAGGAGGTCGCCGGGGCGGCCGCGGAGCTGGTCCTCGGGGTGGCCGCCGTGCAGGAAGACCTCGCGGCCGTGGAGTTCGTCGAGCACGCCGGGCTGGGAGTCGGCGCCGCGCAGCCTGCGCAGGACGGTACGGGTGTCGTCCCGCTCCCAGTCGATGCGGCGCCGGTCCTGGCGGAAGTAGTCGCGCCAGACGGCCTCGGGCCGGTCGCCGGTCTGCGGGCGGGGCTTGTGGTCGCCGTCGGCGTACCGGCGCACGGCCCGGTGCAGGGCGGTCATCGCGGCGTCGGCGGCCTCGTTGCGGTACAGGTCGCTCTTCCCGGTCTCCGGTACGGCGAAGGGCTCGTCGGCCCAGACGGCGCCCGCGTCCAAGCCGGCCTCGGCCTGGAGGACGGTGACGCCCCACTGGCCGGCCTCCCCGTCGACGGCCCAGTCCAGCGAGGAGGGCCCCCGGTCCCCCGGCGGGCCGGGATGCACGATCAGGCAGGTGTGCTCCCGCCACACGTCCTCCGGGAGCGCGGTCTTCAGCATGGGCGCGACGATCAGTTCGGGGCGGCTGTCGCGTACGGCGGTGCGGACGGGGTCGGGACCGTGCGTGGCGAGTACGACGTCCACCTGGTGTCCGGCGTCCGAGAGTTCGGCGTAGGCGCGCTGGGTGAGGCTGTTGAACGCGCTGGCGACCAGCAAAATGTCCATGAGACCGTATATTCGTCCACGTTCCGGACGTCATGTAGGACCATCGGAACGTTTCCTCGCCCTCTTGCTACCGCTTCCGCCTGTACCTGGGCATACCGGCCCCATCGAGGCAGACAGGCGTGCGAATACCGGTCGGGGGTTCGGATGCGGGGAGGGGCCGAGCGGGTGACGATGGGGGTACGTCGGCCCGTTCTCCTCCGCCGGGGAGGTCCCATGACCGCATCCGCCACCGGGCGTTTCGACCCGGCGCGAGTGGCCCGTCTGTCCGGGCGGTTCGCGCCCGTCACCGAGGAGGTGGACGAGGTCTCCCTCGTCGTGGACGGGGAACTGCCCGCCGGCCTGGACGGCGTCTATCTGCGCAACGGGCCCAACCCGCGCTTCACCCCGATCGGCTCCTTCCTGTATCCGATCGACGGCGACGGCATGCTGCACGGCGTCTGGATCGAGGGCGGCCGGGCCCGCTACCGCAACCGCTTCGTACGCACCCCCGCCGTGGTCGCCGAGGAGCGGGCGGGCCGGGCGCTGTGGGGCGGCATCGAGTCGATGATCACCCCGGACGAGCGGGAGGTCGGACCGGAGCTGGCCCGCACCTTCCGGGACCTGCCCGACATCAACGTGGTCCGGCACGCGGGCCGGCTGCTGGCGCTCGCCGAGTCGGGCTGCCCCTTCCGGATGACCCCGGAGCTGGAGACGGCCGGCCGGGAGACCTTCGACGGCGTCCTGCCCGCCGGGATCACCGCGCACCCGAAGGCCGACCCGGTCACCGGCGAGCTGGCGGTGTTCTGCTACGCGCTGGAGCCGCCGTACCTGACCTGGTCCCTGATCGCCCCGGACGGGACGGTGACTCGGGGTCCGGTGCCGGTGGACGGGGTCGGCGAACCGATGATGATCCACGACATGGCGCTCACCTCCCGCTACCTGGTGCTGGTCCTCGCCCCCGTCTTCTTCGACCTCTCCGCGGCGATGCGCGGCGGCTCACTGATCGACTGGCGCCCCGAGGCGGGCACCCGTGTGCTGCTGATCCCGCGCGACGGCTCCCCGGTCCGCGAGACGGCGGACGACGCCTTCTGGCTCTGGCACACCGTCAACGCCCACGACGAGACCGACGGCACGGTGGTGTTGGAGTACGTGCAGTGGACGCGGCTGTCCCTGGGTGACGTCGAGGGCGGCCCGAACCGCAGCACCCTGGTGCGGGCGGTGCTGGACCCGGGGACCGGCCGGATGCGGCGCACCACGCTGGACGACGCCCAGGTGGAGTTCCCGCGCATCGACGACCGCCGGATCGGCACCCGGCACGGGCAGGTCGCGGTCGCCTGGGACAGCGGGCGCTCACCGGACCTGCTGCCCGGCGAGTTCGACGCGCTGCGCTGGTACGACACCGGTGCGCCGGGCACCCCGTCCCGCACCTGGTACGGCGGCGACATGTCGGTGGGCGAGCCGGCGTTCGCCCCCGCGCCGGGCCGCGCGGACGAGGATCAGGGCCACTGGCTGGCCTTCGCCACCGACCGCACCGACGACAGCGCCCACCTCCTGGTGTTTCCCGCCGAGGCACCGGAGAGCGGCCCGGTGGCCCGCGTGCGCATCCCGGTCCGCGTTCCGCTCGGCCTGCACGGGAACTGGCTGCCGACCGAGGAGTAGGCACAGGGGTCCGTAGTCCACGCGGCCCAGTGGGCGTCACCCGGTGTCCGGTTTGCCCGTAGCGTCGGAGGTGACCGGCGGTCAGCCCGGCGGGTGCGGAGGCGAGGCGGGCACGTGGTGGGTGGTGACGGGCGGCGGAGGGGACGCGAGCGGTCCCGTCCGGGCGCGCGGGGCGCGGTGCCGGGCAGCCGTCCGGCGTACTCCGTACGGCTTCCCTCGGTGCCCCGGCCCGAATCCCGTACCGCGGTGGCCGAGCGCACCGTGGGATGGCTGCGGATCGCGGCGGCGTACTCGTGGCGGCTCATCCTGGTCGGGATCGTCGTCTGGGGCGTCTTCAGCGTGCTGGGCCGCTTCCAGCTCATCGCCGTGTCCCTTTTCCTGGCGCTGGTCGTCACCTCGGTGCTGCGCCCGCTCGCCGATGTGCTGGACCGGTTCATGCCCCGGCCGCTCAGTGTGGCCGTCGCGCTGATCGGCAGCATCCTGCTGGTGCTGGGGCTGCTGGCGCTGGTGGGCAACGCGGTGGCGGGCGAGTCGACGCGGCTGAGCGGGGAGTTCCGGGGCGGGGTGCACCGCATCGAGGAGTGGCTGCGGCAGCCGCCCTTCCGGCTGAGTCCGGGGCGGCTGGCCGCGTTGCAGCAGGAGGTGACGGACTATCTCTCCCGGCACCGGGCCAGCCTGTTCAGCAGCGCGGTGTCCGGACTCGGCCGGGTGGTGGAGGTGATCACGGGCGGCGCGCTGGCACTGTTCGCCTCGGTCTTCTTCATCCACTCCGGGGAGAAGCTGTGGAGCTGGGTGAGCGTCCGGCTGCTGCCGGGCGGGGCCCGGCCGGTGTGGGAGCGGGCGGGCCGGGCCGCCTGGCGGACCTTCGCCGGGTACACGCGGGGCATCATCATCATCGCCGCGACCAACGCGATCCTGGTCGGCATCGTGCTGGTCGTCCTGCGGGTGCCGCTGGCGCTGCCGCTGACCCTGCTGGAGTTCTTCGCCGCGTTCGTCCCGTTGGTGGGCTCTCCGGTGGCGCTCGGCGTGGCGACGGTCGTGGCCCTGGCCGGCCGCGGCCCGCTGACGGCCGCGGCGGTACTGGTGCTCATCGTGGTCATCGGCCAGCTGGAGGGGCACGTCCTGCATCCGCTGGTGATGAGCTGGGCGGTGCGGCTGCATCCCCTGGTCGTCGCGGTCTCCGTGATCGCGGGCAGCATCGTGGCCGGGGTGATCGGCGCGGTGGTGGCCGTCCCGTTCGTCTCGGTGGTGTGGGCGGTACTGGGCGCGCTCCGAGCACCTCCCCCGGCCTAGGGTCTCGCATCCGGGTCGGGCCGGCTCGGGCCGACGGCGCCTTCGGGCCCACCGCGGCCTGAGGGGGAAGAGAAGAAGGGCCTCAGCTCGCCCTCCCGTCCAGCGCGACGCTCGCCTCCACGGCGTGCACGTCGGCCAGGACGTGGCTGTCGGCGGCGTTCGAGGCGAGGGCGAGGAGGAAGGCCGGGTGGTCGCCGGCGACCACGGTCAGTTCCACGCGGGCGGTGCCGCCGTCGTGCGGGACGTCCAGGGCGACGGTGTGGGCGGGGTGGCCGCCCAGTTCGGTGCGGCGGGACTCGGTGAGGGTGGGGGCCGCGTCCGGGAAGAAGAACGCGGCGTTGGAGCGGGCGGCGCCCTCGGCGGTCCGGCGGAGTTCGGCGCCCGGTACGGGCCGCCCGGCCGCGCCGGTCAGCACGGTGGCGTCCTCGGCCGGGGCGGCCGCGGAGGCGCGGCTGATCCGGGACGAGAAGGCGCCGAGCAACTCCCGGTCCGCCGCCGGGTCGTGACGCCAGCCCTCGGGCACGGTGTAGGAGACACCCGCGCGGGTGTCGGTCACGCGCGGGCGGTCGCCGCCGTCGCCGGACCAGGACAGCGCGGCCCCGCCGCACGCGACGGTCACGCCGAGCGCGGCCAGTCCCGCCCACAGCCTCGGTGCCGGGGTCTTCGGTGATGGCGTCGTCATGCCCTCAGCCTGCCCGAAGAGCCGGAAATACGCCTGAGTGCGGGTACTCAGACGCCGCCGTCCCGAAGTAGCGGCCCCGTGGTGGTCGTGGCACGGCGATGCGCGGGCCGGCCCGTGGGCCGGGTCCCGCGCACGGTGGGCTGCCTGGGCGTCAGCCGTTCGCGAGCGCCCGCAGCCTGGTGAGGGAGCCGTTGAACTTGTCGTGGTCGCCCACCGTCTTGCCGGAGGAGGTGTACTGCCACATGGTGTGCGTGGACCAGCCGGCCGGCAGGGTGCCGGGGGTGGAGGCGTAGCGGGCGATCCACAGCGGGTTGGACGAGGCGAAGCCGGAGTAGTCGCCGGTGCAGTCCTTCCACCAGTTGGTGGCGGTGTAGATGACGGCGGAGCGGCCGGTGCGGGACTTGTAGCGGTTCAGGAAGTCCTTGATCCAGCTCACCATCGCGCTCTTGGACTTGCCGTAGCAGGACGCCCCGTAGGGGTTCCACTCGATGTCCAGGACACCGGGCAGGGTCTTGCCGTCCTTGGACCAGCCGCCGCCGTGGTCGACGAAGTAGTCGGCCTGGGTCTTGCCGCTGGTGGTGTCGGGGGTGGCGAAATGGTACGAGCCCCGGATCATGCCCACGCTGTAGGGGCCGTCGTACTGCTGGGTGAAGTAGGGGTTCTTGTAGTACGTGCCCTCGGTCGCCTTGGTGTAGGCCCATTTGGTGCCCGCGCTCCACAGGGTGGGCCAGGCGACGTTGCCCTGGTGGCTGGAGACGTCCACGCCCTCGGTCTGGGTCACCCGGAGGCCGGCGGACCGGTCGGCCGCCAGGGGCGCGCCGCCGTCGTGGGCGCGTACGCCCACACCCATGTAGGCGCTGCCGCGCGGGGCGGTCGGCCCGCCGGTGTGGGGCACGGCGGCGGGGGGCGACAGGAACAGGAGGAGGCCGGTCAGGACGCCGGTGAGACCAAGGCGTGAGCTGCGGCCGCTGGGGAGGAGTATGTCGCTTCGCACGTCATCCATCTGACCCGTCATCGGGCCGTACCGCACGCGGGGTACCGCCGGGCGAAGGCGCCTCTTGGGCCATGTGGGTGGCCCGGCCGGGGAGCGCCCCGGCCGGGCCGAAGAGTGGTGGCGCGTCAGCCGTCGATGCGGTGCTGGGTCCAGAAGGAGGTGAGGTCGGTGCTGGTGGCGGCCTGGGCGGCGGCCTTGAACTCGGCCGTGGTGGAGACGCCGTACCAGTGGGCGGCGGCGTAGTCCTTCAGCAGCTTGGCCATCGCGGTGTCACCGAGGACGCGGCGCAGGTCGTGCAGGGCGCACTTGCCGTAGCCGTAGACGACGGTGGAGTAGCGGGAGGAGTGGGCGTCCCAGTACGCCATCGAGTTGGTGATCTTCTCGGTACTGGAGGCCCAGGAGACGCTGCTCCAGCAGCCGGAGCCGGTCTTGCCCTGGGCTAGGTCGGTGGCGTAGTCGGTGAAGGACTCGTCCAGCCAGGGGGTGTTGTACTCGTCGTCGCCGACGATGCCGTACCACCACTGGTGGGCGATCTCGTGGGTGAGGGCGGTGGTGCTGACCAGGTCGAGGACGAAGCCGGGGTACTCCATGCCGCCGAACCAGTAGTTGTTGTCGATGACCGCGTCCAGCTCCCCGTAGGGGTAGGCCCCGAAGCGGCCCGCGTGGGCGTCCACCGCGCTCTTGGCGGTGCTGAGCATCGACTGGGCGCTGGTGGAGCTGATGCCGGAGACGGAGTAGACGTTCACCGGGACCCCGCCGGGCGAGGTACCGGAGATCTTGCTGAAGGGTCCGGCTGCCCAGGCGAAGTCACGGACCTTCGAGGCCGTGGCGGTGGTGACCGTACGGCCGCTGCTGCCGGGGGTGTCGGTGGAGGTGCCGGTGGCGGGGACCAGCAGGGTGCTGGGGTGGTCCAGGGTGACCTGGAAGTCGGCGGCCAGCGAGTAGAAGGACTCGCCGTTGTTGGTGTACGGGTCCAGGTGCCAGCCGGCGCCGTCGCGGACCGCGAGGACGGGCAGCGCGTTGCCGATGAAGCTGAAGGCGCCGTCATGGCCGAACCGGTCGGCGCCGTCGGGCACGGTGATGCCGAGATCGAAGCCGATGGTGGCGCTCTGGCCCTGGGCGAGCGGGGCCGGAAGCGTGATCTTCAGGGCGGTGCAGGCGACGGAGAGGTCGCCCGCCGTACCCCCGGTCACGTTGCTGACCTTGATGGGCGGCGCCGAGCAGCTGCCGTGGTAGTTGTCCCACAGCCTCAGGTAGACCTCGCCGAGCGCGGTGGCGGAGGCGTTGGTGAAGGTGGCGCTCTGGTGGCCGTTCCAGACGGTGCCCGTGCTGTCGCTGCTGAGGCTGACGGTGTAGGCGGGCGCGGCCGGGGTGCGCACCGCGTCGGCCGGGGGCGGGGTGGTGCCGCCCGAGGTGTCGAGCGCGATGTCGTCCAGGACGAAGCTGGTCTGCAGACTGGAGTCCTCGGTGCCGGTGAAGGCGAGGTTCACGGTCTGGCCCGCGTAGGAGGAGACGTCGATCGTCTTGCGGACGTAGCCGGAGGCCCGGTCGAGGTTGGAGTACGTGGCGAGCGTGGTGGAGCCGGCCTTGACCGTGAGCTTGTCGTAGGCCGTGGACGAGGTGGTCTCGGCGGTGTCGACGTGCAGGTAGAAGCTGAGCGTGGCGCTCGTGCAGCCGCCCGGCACGGTGACGCTCTGGGTGAGCGTGTCGGTGCGGGTGCGGCCGGTGCCGTCCAGCCAGGCGAACGAGGTGCCGGCGTGGGCGCTCTGCCCGGTGCGGCTGGTGACGAGCCCGGAGGGGGACTCGGTCCAGGGTGAAGTGCCGTTCTCGAAGCCGCCGTTGACGACCGACTGGGTCGGGGTGCACGCGGCGGCGGCCGAGGGCCCGGGCTGGGCGGCGGTGGCGGGGAGGGAGAGGGCGATCAGGGCGGCGGCGGTGAACACGCCGGTGGCGAGCGCCCGGTGGGGGGTGGGTCTCACACGCTACTCCTTTGGCGGCGGCCGGGGTCCGGCCTGCTCGGTGGCCGGGCCGGGCGGGATACGCCGGGGCGGCCGTGGGGCGGGGCTGCGCGAGCACTGCGCCACGCCCGTGCGGGCGTGGCTGCCGAAAGAGTGACAGATTTGACCAGGGCATGCCAGACGGTCGCCCGGGGCGCCGGTACCGCCGGCCGGCCGGCACCGGTGCCGGGCCCGGTCAGGCGGTGCGCAGCTCCATGAACACCGCGCGCAGCCGGCTGCCGTCCGGGCCGGTCCAGCCGGTCGCCACATGGCCGACCGCGCCCTCGGGACGGCCGGGCGTCCCCGCGCCCGGGACCGGCCGCAGGACGCGGTGGACGTGCAGCACGGTGCCGTGGGGCGCGGGCAGGTCGGTGCCGTCCGCGTCGTCGACGGGGGCCGGAGTGTGCGCGGCCGACGGGAGGGGCTCGCCGGTGTGGGAGCGGGTGACCTCGTGGTCGGGGGTGTCGGTGACGCTCTGGGCCATCGCCTGCGCGGTGCCGCCGATCAGGGCGAGCAGCTCGGTGGTCAGCACCGGATCGTGGCAGCCGTCGTAGACCCAGCGCTTGCCCAGGACGCCGTGTTCCATGGTGCCGATCAGAGCGTCCTCGGCACCGGCGAGGGGTGCGCCGCGGTAGGTGAGCGGGGCCAGATAGGCGATGGGCTCGGGGGTGGAGCGGTCGGTGACCACCACGAACTCGATGCCGACCTCGCCCGCCGGGTCGTCCAGCCGGAAGCCGCCGGTGCGCTCCAGCTCGGGCGTGCCCGGCCCCCGGTACCAGGGGCGGCCGGGGAGCCAGGAGGTGAGGAGTTCGACCTTGGTCGGCGTGAGGGTGGTCTTGTGGATGACGGACATCGAGCGGTGCCCCTCCTCGGTACGGTGACGGAACCTCTGGAGTCTTCCACACCAGGGCTGGGACAACTGTGACCTGCGGTGCCGCAGTTGACGTGGTCCGGCTTCTGGTCGCGGGGGCCGCCCCGGAGGTATACAAGGCCGGTCGAGGGCGCGGGGAGCGCCGGGCCCGAACCGAGGGGGACGATCTCATGGCGCGTGGCAGGGAGACGGCGAGGCGGCGTCGGCGGGCCGGGCTGGGAGCGCTGCTCGGCGGCTGCGCCCTGGTCGCCGGTTCGGTGGTCCCGGCGGCGGCACAGCCCCATGGCCACGGCACGGAGTACGTGGCGCTCGGCGACTCGTACACCTCGGGCCCGCTGATACCGGACCAGGTGGACGCCAACTGCGCCCGCTCGAACCGGAACTACCCCTCGCTGGTGGCCTCCGCGCGGCGGGTGGGCGCCTTCGAGGACGTGAGCTGTTCCGGCGCGACGACCGCTGAGATGTGGAGGGCGCAGGGCGGCAACGGCCCCCAGCTGGACGCGCTGGACCGGGGCACCGACCTGGTCACCGTGCAGATCGGCGGCAACGACGTCGGTTTCGGCTCGATCATCGCCACCTGCGCCCGCCTCGGCGCGGCCGATCCCGCGGGCAACCCGTGCGAACGCTCCTACCGGGCCGCCGGATACGACGAGTTGACGGCTGCCGCCGCCCGTACGGCGCCCAAGGTGGACCGGGTGCTGCGGGCCGTCCGCGCGCGGGCGCCGCACGCCCGCGTGCTGCTGGTCGGCTACCCGGACCTGCTGCCCGACGACGGCTCCGGCTGCTTCCCGAGCGTGCCGTTCGCGCGCGGCGACTTCCCCTACCTGCGTGACACGGGGAAGCGGGTCAACCTGATGCTGCGCCTGGTCGCGGCCTGGAACGGGGTGGAGTACGTCGACACCTACGGACCCACGGTCGGGCACGACATGTGCAAGGCACCCGGCGAGCGCTGGATCGAGCCGCTCCGGCCGGCCTCCCCCGCCGCACCCGCCCACCCCAACGCACAGGGCGAGGCCGCGATGGCACGCGCGGTGCTGGACCGGCTGGACCGGGGGCACGGCCGGCGCTGAACCGGCCGCGCCCCAGCGGCGGGGGCTCAGCCGCCGAGCGCCCCGAGGACGACGCCCTGGGCCTCCTCCTGCACCCGCGCGAGGTGGTCCGGGCCGAGGAACGACTCGGCGTACACCTTGTACACGTCCTCGGTGCCCGAGGGACGGGCGGCGAACCAGGCGTTGGCGGTGGTGACCTTGATGCCGCCGATGGGGGCGCCGTTGCCGGGCGCCTCGGTGAGGACGGCGGTGACCTCCTCACCGGCCAGGGTGTCGGCGGTGACCTGGGCCGGGGACAGCTTGGCGAGCAGCGCCTTCTGCTCGCGGGTCGCCGGGGCGTCGATGCGGGCGTACGCGGGCTCGCCGAAGCGCTCGGTGAGTCCGGCGTAGTGCTCGGAGGGGGTGCGGCCGGTGACGGCGGTGATCTCGGAGGCCAGGAGGGCGAGAAGGATGCCGTCCTTGTCGGTGGTCCACACCGAGCCGTCACGGCGCAGGAAGGAGGCGCCCGCCGACTCCTCGCCGCCGAAGCCGAGGTCCCCGCTGAGCAGTCCGTCCACGAACCACTTGAAGCCGACCGGCACTTCGACGAGCCTGCGGCCCAGGTCGCCGGCGACCCGGTCGATCATCGTGGAGGACACCAGGGTCTTGCCGATCCCGGTCGCCTCCGGCCACTGGTCGCGGTGGCGGTAGAGGTAGTCGATGGCGACGGCGAGGTAGTGGTTGGGGTTCATCAGCCCGGCGTCCGGGGTGACGATGCCGTGCCGGTCGGCGTCGGCGTCGTTGCCGGTGGAGATGCCGAACCGGTCGCGCTGCTCGATGAGCGAGGCCATCGCGTACGGCGAGGAGCAGTCCATGCGGATCTTGCCGTCCCAGTCCAGCGTCATGAAGCGCCAGGTGGGGTCGGCGTGCGGGTTGACCACGGTCAGGTCGATGCCGTGCTCGTCGGCGATCCGGCCCCAGTAGCCGACGGAGGCGCCGCCGAGCGGGTCGGCGCCGATGCGCAGGCCGGCGTCCCGGATCGGGGCCAGGTCCAGCACACTGGGCAGGTCGCGGACGTAGGCGCCGAGGAAGTCGTACCGGCCGGTGGTGTCGGCGGCGAGCGCGCGGGCGTAGGGGATGCGGCGTACGTCCTTGAGGCCGCCCGCGATGATCTGGTTGGCGCGGTCCTGGATCCACGAGGTGGCGTCGGAGGGGGCCGGGCCGCCGCTCGGCGGGTTGTACTTGAAGCCGCCGTCGGCGGGCGGGTTGTGCGAAGGGGTCACGACCACGCCGTCCGCGAGGCCGGTCGCGCGGTCCCGGTTGTGCGCGAGGATGGCGTGCGAGACGGCCGGGGTGGGGGTGTAGCCGTCCTCGCTGTCGATGAGGACGGTGACGCCGTTGGCCGCGAACACCTCCAGCGCGGTGACCTTCGCGGGCTCGGACAGGGCGTGGGTGTCGGCCCCGAGGAACAGCGGGCCGTCGATGCCCTGGTCGGCGCGGTACTCGCAGATCGCCTGGCTGGTGGCGGCGATGTGGTCCTCGTTGAACGCGGCCGCCAGGGACGAGCCCCGGTGTCCCGAGGTGCCGAAGGCGACCCGCTGGGCGGGGTCGGCCAGGTCCGGGTGCAGGGCGTAGTACGCCGTCACCAGGCGGGCCACATCGACAAGGTCCTCGGGACCGGCCGGACGGCCGGCTCGCTCGTGCGCCATGGATCCGCTCCTCCGCATCAGTGTTTCTTCAAACGCTCGGAGCCATTTTGGCTCGTCAGGGGCCGTACGGGCGAATGGACCCACCCGGCCCGGCACCCGCTGCCCGTACGGCGGGCACGCCTGCTCCACCGGCGGGGAGTCCGCGTCCGGGTTCATCTGCCCCACCGGGCTCGTGTGCAAGCATGGCCGGGACGCGAGGGGCCGAGGGGGAAGCGTGATACGCGGGGATGCTCTGCTGCTGCGGCCCTGGCGGGCGGCGGACGCGGCGGAACTGGTGCGGGTGCAGCGCGGCGACGCCGCGCTGCGGCGCTGGACGGGGGCGGCCGTGGACGACGAGGCGGGCGCGCTCGCGTGGATCGCCGGGCAGGCGCGGGGCTGGGAGACGGGCGACCGTCTGGGGTTCGCCGTCGTGGCCGCCGGCTCGCCCGGCACACCCTGCTCCCCTGACGCGGAAGGCGAGTTGCTGGGGCACATCACGCTCAAGGACGTGGTCCCGGGGGACGGCCGGGCCGAGGTCGGTTACTGGACGGCCGCGCGGGCGCGGGGCCGGGGCGTGGCCCCGCGCGCGCTGACGGCGTTGACCGGGTGGGCCTTCGGCCGGGGGCTGACCCGGCTGGAGCTGCTGCACCAGATGGACAACACGGCGTCCTGCCGGGTGGCTGTCAAGTGCGGCTTCGAGCGGGCCGGGGTGCTGCCCGCCGCGCCGCCCGAGTTTCCTCTCGACGGGTGCCTGCACGCCCGGCTGCGGGACGGTCAGGGGAGGATGGCGTCCACGTAGCCGCCGTCCACGCGGAGGGCGCCGCCGGTGGTCGCCGAGGCCTGGGGGGAGCTGAGGTAGACGACCATGTTGGCGATCTCCTCGGGCTCGATCAGCCGCTGGATCAGGGACTGCGGGCGGTGGTCGCGCATGAAGACCCGCTGGGCCTCGTCCCAGGGCAGGTCCTTGTCCACGAGTTGGTAGACGAAGTCCTCGACGCCCGCGGTGTGGGTGGGGCCCGCGATGACGGAGTTGACGGTGACGCCGGTGCCCGCGGCCTTCTTGGCGAAGCCCCGGCCCACCGCGAGCAGGGCGGTCTTGGACATGCCGTACTGGATCATCTCGGCCGGGATGACGATGGCCGAGTCGCTGGCGATGTACAGCACGCGTCCCCAGCCCCGGTCGGTCATGCCAGGCAGGTACAGCCGGGTGAGCCGGACGGCGGCGAGGACGTTGATCTCGAAGTAGCGGCGCCACTCGTCGTCGGTGAGTTCCAGCGGGTCGGCGGTGCCGAAGATGCCGAGGTTGTTGACGAGGATGTCGACCTGGGGCAGCTCCCGCAGCAACTGCCGGGCGCCCTCCTCGGTGGACACGTCGGCGGCGGCCGCGACGAACTCCGCGTCCGGGGCCTGGGTGGCGAACTCGGCGATGCTCGCGGAGACACGTTCCCTGTCGCGGCCGTTGACGGCGACGCGGGCACCGGCGCGGGCGAGGCCCAGCGCGATGGCCGCGCCGATGCCCTGCGTGGAGCCGGTGACCAGGGCGGTGCGTCCGCTCAGATCGAGGTGCATGGTGCGGGGGTTCCTTCCGGTACGGGTGCGGCGGCTGCGCCTAGGGGGTGTCCTGTCGATCAGGCCGGACCGGGGAGCGGCGTCCGGTGCCGTGCGTCGCACGGCGGAGGAGGGAGTCGACGCGGAGCATCGGGGACCGACGACAACGCGGCGAGGTGCGGTGCCGGGCGTCGCGAGCCCGGCGTGATCGACAGGACACCTCCTAGTGTGCGGGGGCGGGGCGCGGCGGGCGGAGAAGTGCCGTCCGCCCGCGTGTTCACCCCTCCCCCGCAGCCGCTTCCCCCGTATCCGGCGGGGAAAGCCCCGGCGCCGGGCCGTCAGTTCAGCTGGAACTTCTGGGCGGCCGAGCCGTTGCAGTCCCAGATCCGCAGCCGGGTGCCGTTGCCGGTCGTGCCGTTGGGGGCGTCCAGGCAGCGGCCGGACTGGGGGTTGCGCAGCGAGCCGTCGGCCTGCTGCTCCCACTTCTGGCCCCCGGCCCCGTTGCAGTCCCACAGCTCGACCTCGGTGCCGCCCGCCGTGCCGTTGCCGTTGACGTCCAGGCAGCGGCCGAGGGTGGAGAGCGAGGAGTCGGAGCGGTGGAACCAGTGCTGGTCGACGGACCAGGTCTGGCAGTCCCAGAGCTGCACGGCGGTGCCGTTGACCCCGGTGTCGTCGGCGGCCACGTCGACGCACTTGGCGCCGGGCGCGGCGATGGGTGCTCCGCCGTTGACGGAGAACTTCTGGGCGGCGGAGCCGTTGCAGTCCCAGATCCGCAGCCGGGTTCCGTTGGCCGAGGTGCCGTTGGGCGCGTCGAGGCAGCGGCCGGACTGGGGGTTGCGCAGCGAGCCGTCGGCCTGCTGGACCCACTTCTGGCCCCCGACCCCGTCGCAGTCCCACAGCTCGACCTCGGTGCCGTTGGCCGTGCCGTTCCCGTTGATGTCCAGGCAGCGGGAGATGGTGCCGAGAGAGGTGTCCGGGTTGTGGGTCCAGTGCTGGTCCTCGGCGTAGGTCTGGCAGTCCCAGAGCTGGACGGCGGCGCCGTTGACCCCGGTGTCGTCGGCGGCGACGTCCACGCACTTGCCGCCGGGGCCGGTGATGGTGCCCTGGGGGCCGTTGGGTACGTTGGTCTGGCCGGAGTAGCCGGCCGCGACGACGTTGGCCTGCACCGCGTTCTCGGCGGCGTCGGAGGGATAGCCCGAGACCATGGCGCCCTCGAAGAAGGTGCCCATGTTCCAGTTGCTGTTGTCCCCGCCGGTACCGAGGATGATGCCGCCCTCCTGCTGCATGGGCCGGTAGCCGCCGCGCGAGGGCAGCGCGCCGTCCCACCAGGTGCTCAGGGAGCCGGACTGGGAGTTGCCGCCCTTGAGGGCGTACCGGGTCTGGCCGTCGTTCTTCAGCACGGCGGTGACGTAGGTGCTGCTGTTGCCCCGGTTGGCGGGGTTGGAGCCGTTGTCGCCCTGGAACATGCCGTTCTCCAGGTCGGCCTCGACCCAGGGGCCGTTGCCGGTGCAGGGGGCGAAGTAGCAGGTGGTGGCGATGGAGACGGCGTCCATGTGGCCGTTGCCGGTGTCGGCGGGGGTGCGCTCGGCGTTGCCGTAGTCGAAGCAGCACGCGGAGCCGACGTGGGTGCCGCTGGCCACCATGTAGACGCCCTCGGGCTGTCCGTTGACCGCGACGCCGGAGGCGGCGCCGTTGGAGCGGTAGCCGACGCCGGGCGAGATCCAGATGCCGTAGACCTTGTGGCCGCCGGCCGTGACGGCGAGTTCACTCGCGTCGGCGGCGCGGTCGGCGCCCATTCCGGCGGTGCCGGCCGGGCCGGGATTGAGGTCGTTGTGGCGGCTGGTCTGGTCGTAGATCTTGGTCATACGACAGGTGGTGCCGCCGCAGAAGGTGTCCTGGCGGCCCGCGTCCGCGTACCCGCCGGCCGTCAGGAGGCCGATGTCGGTGGCGGCGCCGTCCGAGGCACGGGTGACCCGGTACAGCGGGCCGTTGTAGCCCGCGAACAGCGCCCGGATCGTGCTGTGCGCGGCGACGCACGGGGTGCCGGCGGCGGCGTAGATGTCACAGGGCGCCGACCCGGCGGCCTGGGCGGGGGCGCTCAGTCCGGCGAGGGCGCCGAGCAGCAGGGCGAGCACGGACACCAGGGCCCCGAAGCGCCCGCGGAGACCTGGTAACACGGCTGATCTGATGGCGCGCATCGTCTGCTCCTTCGGCCGGCCGCGTGGTGGGGAGGCGGAGTCGGTGACTCCTCACGGCCGCTCGGGAACGTACGAAGCACGATCGAACACGTCAAGATTTGTTGCTTCAGACTTGCCCAGGGTTTTGCCTGTGTGGTGATTTGTTGCTTTGGGCGGCCGACGGTCAGCTGCCGCCCAGCAGCCCCCGCATCGTCGCCAGGTCCGCGTCCTCCTGGGTTTCGCGGGTGCGGGGGCCGCAGGCGCGCAGGAGGCGGGCGAAGTCGGTGGCGGCGGCGTTGATGCGGGCGCCGAGGCTCGCGCCGTCCTGGGTGCCGAAGTCGCTGGTGGCGGCGTAGACGGGGCGCGGGGAGACGATCGCGTGGAGGTAGGAGAACATCGGGCGCAGCGCGTGTTCGAGGACGAGGGAGTGCCGCTCGGTGCCGCCGCTGGCCGCGATGAGGACGGGCATGTCGGAGAGGGTCTCCTCGGGGAGCACGTCGAAGAACGACTTGAACAGCCCGCTGAAGGACGCGTTGAAGGCGGGGGTCACGGCGATGACGCCGTCCGCCCCGGCGATGGTCTCGAAGGCCGTGTCCAGCGCCTCGCCGGTGAAGCCGGTGAGCATCGCGTCCATGATGGGATGCGCCAGCGGGCGCAGTTCGACGAAGGACAGCTCCACCGGCTCGCCCCCGGCCTCGAGTTCCCGGGTGACGGCCGCCGCGAGCCGGTCCGCGAGGAGCCGGGTGGAGGAGGGCTCGCGCAGTCCGCCCGTGATGATCGTGATCTTCATCGCGCCTCCGTGTCGCCTTCGTCGGTCGCGTCCTCGCGCGCGCGCAGGCGCGAGGCGTGGGTGGGGGCCGCCGGGGTGCCCTCGGGCCGGCCCTCGGCGAACTCCCGGCGCAGCACAGGGACGACCTCCTCGCCGAGCAGGTCGAGCTGTTCGAGGACGGTCTTCACCGGGAGCCCGGCGTGGTCGATGAGGAAGAGCTGCCGCTGGTAGTCCCCCACGTATGCGCGAAAGCCCAGCGTCTTCTCGATCACCTCGGCCGGCGACCCGACGGTGAGCGGGGTCTGCCGGGTGAACTCCTCCAGCGAGGGCCCGTGTCCGTACACCGGGGCGTTGTCGAAGTAGGGCCGGAACTCCTTCACCGCGTCCTGGCTGTTGGGCCGCATGAACACCTGGCCGCCGAGCCCCACGATGGCCTGCTCCGGGGTGCCGTGGTCGTAGTGCGCGAACCGGCGCCGGTAGAGGCTGACGAGCTGTCGGGTGTGCGAGGCCGGCCAGAAGATGTGGTTGGCGAAGAAGCCGTCCCCGAAGTAGGCGGCGAGTTCGGCGATCTCGGGGGTGCGGATGGAGGCGTGCCAGACGAAGGGCGGTACGTCGTCCAGCGGACGCGGCACGAGGGTGAAGCCCTGGAGCGCGCTGCGGAACGTGCCCTCCCAGTCGACGGTCTCCTCGCGCCAGAGGCGGCGCAGCAGGCCGTAGTTCTCGACCGTGAGCGGGATGGCCTGGCGGATGTCCTGGCCGAACCACGGGTACACCGGGCCGGTGTTGCCCCGGCCCAGCATGAGGTCGGTGCGGCCGCCGGACAGGTGCTGGAGCACACTGAAGTCCTCGGCGATCTTCACCGGGTCGCTGGTGGTGATCAGCGTGGTGGAGGTGGAGAGGATGATCCGTTCGGTCTGCGCGGCGATGTACGCGAGCAGGGTGGTGGGCGAGGACGGCACGAAGGGCGGGTTGTGGTGCTCGCCGGTGGCGAAGACGTCGAGCCCGACCTCCTCCGCCTTGCGCGCGATCGCGACGGTCGCCTGGATGCGCTCCGCCTCGGTGGGGGTGTGGCCGGTGGTGGGGTCGGGGGTGACGTCCCCGACGGTGAAGATGCCGAACTGCATCCCGGCCGCGCCGGTCGCTTCCGTCGACGCCATGTCGGGCTCCTTCGGACGCTTCCGCGGAACTGGCGTACTGAGGTGAGGTGTCCCGTCACCCTGTCCCGTCATCGTGGCACGGCGGGTGCGATCCGGCACGGGCGGGAAGGAGGCGAGGCTCCGGGGCCCGTGGGAGAATCTGGGGGTGTGCGATCGTACGACCGTCATGCCGGAAATCGGGTGTTTGTGAAGCCGGTGTCGTACGGCCGCCGGGAACACGTGGATCGATCCGCCGGGAGGCTCCCGTGAGCGAACGTCCCGAGGCGTGGCCGGTGCTGGACCACGCGGAACTGGGCCCCATGCTCGAGTACGTGAACCGGGTGGTGCAGGTCGCGGGCAAGTACTCGCTGGACGACCCCTTCGAGGTCGGCTGGGGCAACATCGTGCTGGAGGTGTCCCCGCGCGGGCTGCGTACCCCGACGTTCCGGCGGAACGGGGTGACCTTCACGGTGCACTACCGGCTGCTCGACGGGGACGTGGTGATCGAGACCGACCGCGCGGCGCGGACGCTGTCGCTGGGGCGGACGTCGGTGGCCGACTTCTTCGCGTCCTTCTGCGAGGCCGCCACCGAGCTGGGCATCCCGCACCCGCGCAGCGCGCGGATCTGCGAGATCCCCGCCGCCCCGCCGAACTTCGAGGACGACCGGACCGAGCGGGTCTGGGACGCTCACTCGGCGCGGCTGATCTGGGAGGCGTTCGACCTCGCCGCGGGCGGCCTGGAGGCGTGGCAGGCCCCCTTCCTCGGACACCGGCCGCGCGTCGGCGTGATGTGGGGCGGGTTCGACCTGTCGGCGACCCGCTGGCGCCCCGAGCGGACGGACCCCGGACCCGAGGGCCCCCCGTTCATGCGCAACGCGCAGCTGCACGAGTACGTGTCGGTGGGGTTCTCCTTCGACAACACCCACGGCGACGGCAGCAGCCCGCTGGACATCGGGATGTACGCCTACATCTGGCCGCAGCCGGACGGTCTGGCGGGGCGGTCCTGGGGTGTCGAGGGCGCCGACTGGCACCCGGACCTCGGGCTCGCGCTGCTGCCGTGGCAGAACCTGCGCCGGCTGCCGGACCCGCACGGGGCGATCGTCAGGTTCGGCGACGCCGTGTACGAGGCGGCCGTGCGGACCGCGGGGTGGCCGGCGGACCTGGTCGGGCCGCGGGTCGACGGCTGGTACATGAGCGAGCACCAGCCGTCCGAGCACGCCGAGCGCGTGGGACAGCGGGGCTGAGCGGACCGGGCTCGCCGGGGTTCAGCCGCGCTGGTCCCCGGCGGCCGGGGGTTCGAGCCGCCGGTTCTCCGCCCGCAGCTCCTCGTACTTGTGGGACAGCTCCTCGTACCGTTCGACGTCGTCGTCGGAGTCACGCTTCCGACGGCTCAGGACATACAGCACGAGCGGTCCGGTAATCATCGAGACGACCGGCACCAGCGCCCACCACGGCATGGTTGTTCCTCCCCTGCGCGGCGGTCACGGGAGCGCGCCGCGCCACTTCACCGGGAGGGTATGCCCTGGCAGGGCGCCCGCCAACACCGCTGGGCGCAAAAGTCTCCGCGCCCCCCGCTCGTCATCAGGTGTTTCGCGCCAACCACTGGACGGACCGACCGGTTCGCTTCTAAGTTCCCGTCTCAGCAGATCACTTGTTCACGCCTTACACCCCTGGTGTGAACAAGTGCCCTGCTGTGCCAGGCAGTTGCTGCATCACTCACCGTGCGATGCGAAAGGCTGTGGTGAAGACCGGACTTCCCGCGCCCCACGGCGCCCTCCCTGATCAGCAGGCCACCGCGGCGCATCCGGGCCGCCCCCGTTTCCAGGTCCTCGGCCTGCTGGCCATCACCGACGGTCACGAGACCGTCGTCCTCCAGCCCTCCAAACCGACCTCACTGCTGGCCGCCCTGCTGCTGCACCCCGGTGCCGTGGTCTCGGGCGAGCTGCTCCAGCGCGTGGTGTGGGGCGACCGTCCGCCGTCCGGCGGGAGATCGGCGCTGCACACCTGTGTTCTCCGACTGCGCCGTCTGTTTTCCAAGTACGGGGTCGCCGACCACGCCATCGAGGCGGTGCCCGGCGGCTATCGGCTCCAGGCGGACGCCGAGTCCCTGGACCTGCTCCACTTCCGCGACCTGCTCGGCCGGGCCTCGGCCGGCGACGACCCGGAGGCCGCGCTGCGGCTGGCGCGGGCGGCGCTGGGACTGTGGAAGGGCCCGCTGCTCGGCAACGTCCACTCCGACGAACTGCACCGCGACCACGTGCCGCGCCTGGCCGAGGAGCGTCTGCTCGCCGTGGAGCGGGTCTTCGACGGCGAACTCCGCCTGGGCAGACACCGGGAGATGATCGCCGAGGCCCGCGAGGCGGTACGCGGCCAGCCCGGCCACGAAGGATTGTCGGCGCTGCTCATCGAGGCGCTGTACCGCTCGGGCCGCCGGGCCGAGGCGCTCGCGGAGTACCGCCGTATCCACGCCCATCTCACCTCCGAGCTGGGGGTGGAGCCGGGTGCGGCGCTGCGCGCGCTCCAGCTCGCGGTGCTGCGCGGCGAGCCGTACGGCGGGCGCCCGGCGCTGCCCGCGGCCGGTGTGCCGCCCTCAAGGGCGGCCGGGGCGTCGTCCGCGCTGGAGCGGGCCTCTCCCCCGGCGCCGGGCGCGCTGGTGCTGCGCGCACTGGTGGACGCCGGGCTGCTGGAGGAGGACCCGTCGGGCCGCTACCGGGTCCACGACCTGCTGCGGCTCTTCGTCCAGGCGGCCGGCACCAGCCTCCCGGCCACCGCACCGCACGACCCGGCGGAGACGTCCCCACCCCCCGCCGACTGACCGCTCCCCCGTACTTCCCGGAGGTTGTCCATGGCGCCTGCTCCCTCGTCCCACGAGGAGATCGCCCGTTCGCGGCCCCGCATCCGCCGCGACGTCCTGTTCACCCGCACGCCGGACGGCGTGCTGTTCCACAACGCGCACGGCGGCTTCAACGTCGTCACCCAGTCCGCGTACCGCTTCGCCGCGCTGATCGTGCCCCATCTGGACGGTGAGCGCCGGGTCGAGGAACTCTGCGCCGGCCTGGGGGACAAGCAGCGCGACATGGTGGTCCGACTCGTGGGCGCACTCTACGCGCGTGGTTTCGCCCGGGACGCCGGGCCAAGACCCACCGGCGACACGCTGTCACCGCAGGTGGCGGCACGTTTCGCCCATCAGCTGGACTATCTGGACCATTACGCCGACGACGCCCACGGCAGGTTCGCCCGCTTCCGGGACACCCGGGTCGCGGTGCTCGGGGACGACGAGACGGCGAGGTGGGCCGCGCTGGGCCTGCTGCGCAACGGCTGTGCCACGGTGGCCGTCACGGTCGAGGACGCGGCGGAGGGCGCCCTCGACCACGAGCCCAGCGGCACGGCCGGCCTGGACGCGGAGGTCGCGGGTCTCACCGAGGCGGGCTGCGCGCCCACGCTGACCCGGCTGGCCGGGTCCACGCCGGGCTGGGCCGACCTGGACGGCTGGGACACCGTGCTGGTGACCGGGGCGAACGCGCCCGCCCGGCTGCTGCGCCTGCTGACCGAGGGCGTGCCCGAGGGACGGCGGCTGCTGGGGGCGTGGACGTTCGGCGAGCGGGCGGTGGTCGGGCCGGTGATGACGGCCGGGACGCCGGGCTGCTGGTCCTGCGCCGCGCTGCGGCTGGGCGCCGGCTCGGACGCGGCCGACAGCGCCGACCTGTGGTCCGGCCTCGGTCCGGCCGCGCCGCTGGAGACGCCCGCGCGAGTGCCCACCGGGCCGCTCGCGGGGATGCTCGGCAACCTGCTGTCGTTCGAGGTGTTCCGGCTGGTGACGGAGGCGCTGCCCGCCGAGACCCGTAACCAGGTCATCGTGCAGGACCTGAACTCCCTGGACGTACTGGCCGAACCGCTGCTGCCGCACCCCCGCTGCCGGTTCTGCGCCTCCGGGGAGCCCAAGGCCCCGGACGGGGCCGCGCTGCGGGTGCCGCACGCGGACGACGAGCCGGTGGCACTGCCCGCCGACGGCCCGGCGGACGAGGCGGCGGCCAAGGGGGCGCTGGCCGCGCTGGAGCCGCGGGACGTGCTGGTCCGCGAGGCGGCCGGGGTGTTCGGCGGCTATGCCGACGACGACTGGGAGCAGACCCCGCTCAAGGTGAGCACCGTACGCCTGGGCGTCTCTCCCGGCCGGGTGCGCGAGGTCTCCGCGATCGACGTGCACCATGTGGCCGGGGCCCGGCTCGCCGCGCTGTTCCGGGGCGCGGAGGTGTACGCCGAGCAGGTGGTGCCGCCTCGGGTGGGCGGCGAGGGGAGCCGGATCGCGCCGGCCGAACTCGCCCTGTCCAGTGGGCTTCAGGTGCCGGTGGACCGGGTCTCCGCCTGGTCGGAGGCGACCTCGCTGCTGGACGGGCGTACCGTGCTGGTGCCCACCGGCGCGGTGCGCACCCTGAGTGGCTGGAACGACCAGGGCCTGTTCGAGCGCTCCTCGGCGGGTACGGGCGCGGCGGGCACCCCCCGCGCCGCCCTCGCCCGCGCCCTGCGCTCCGCCCTCGCCCACGACGCCCTGCGCCGGGTGGTCCGCAGGGCGGCCCCCGCACGACTGGTGGACCTCGACTCCCTCACCGCTGACGCCGAGTTGCTGTTCCTGCTGCGCTCGGCGGAGAACCTGGGCGTCACGGTGGAGGTGCTGGACCTGACCGGGGCGGGGGCCACCGCACTGCCCGTGGCCCTGGCCCGCAGCACGGACCCGGAGAGCGGGGCGGTGCGGTGGGCGCCGGGCAGCGGTCTGCGTCCGCGCGAGGCGGTGCTGGAGGCGCTGCGCGATCTGCTCGGGGCGGAGCAGATGCGGCGGGCCGGTGCCGAGCCGGACCTCGGCGACCCGCTGTGGGCCGACCTGGAGGCGGCGGCGCTGGTCCCCGAGGGCGAGCCGGTGTCCCTGCGGGCCGACGGGACGGGCTGGGCCGAGGTGCTGGACGCGCTGGCCGCGGCCGGGCGGGACGCCTTCGCGGTGCCGGTGGCCGCGCCGGACCTGGCGGCGGGCGAGATCCACGCCGTGCGCGTGCTGCTCACCCGTGGCGGACCCGGTGCCCACTGAGACGGAGGCGGCGCCGGCCGCCGTCGACGCGCCCTGGGACCGCGTGTGCGAAGAGCTGACCTCGGCGCTCGCCTGCCGGGTCCCCGGCCGGGCCGCCGCGGTGAGGGCACTGGGCGTGCGCGACCAACTCGGTGATGCCGTGGTGGAGTTCCCGCCCGGCGTGATCCCGGTGGGTCTCTACGGGCATCACGCCGTGGTCGGCCCGGTGGCCCCCGTGGGCGGGCGCGGGTGTCCGGGCTGTCTGGCCCGGCGCTGGCAGGCGGTGCGGGCCGGGTTCCTGCGGGACGCGCTGGAGCAGGGCGGGCCCACCCTCGCGACCGGAACCCCGCCGTGGGAGGCCGGCTTCGTGGTGGACGCGCTGGCCGCGCTGGTCTCGGCGGCCGACGCGCACCCGCGTGCCCCGCGGCATCCGTGGGTGTGGCTGCTGGACCTGGAGACGTTGCGGGTCGCCAGGTTCCCGCTGGTGCCGGACGGTGAGTGCCCGGCCTGCGCGGACCGGCCGGACGACACGGCCGAGGGCGCCCGGATCGCCCTGGAGCCCGCCCCGGAGCACGCGCCGGGCAGCTTCCGTACCCGGCCCCTGTCCGCGTACGACCTCCCGCTGGAGGCGTTCGCCAACCCGGTGACCGGGATGCTCGGGCCCTTGGTGGCGCCCGATCTGACGTCCGCGTCCACCTCGTCGGCGGTCGGCGCCTTCACCACCCGTTCCGGCGCCTATCTGCGCGAGTGCTACTGGGGCGGCCACACCGGGGCGTACGGCACGAGTGTGCGGGTCGGGCTGCTGGAGGGGCTGGAGCGGTACGCGGGGATGCGGGCGCGTGCCCGGCGCCCGGTCGTCACGGCCACGCTGGAGGAGCTGGGCGACACGGCGGTCGACCCCCGGATCAGCGGGCTGTACCCGGACACCTTCGACGCGGAGGCGGTCGGCGCGCCCCGGTTCGCCCCGGACCGGCCCGTGCGGTGGGTGTGGGGCTGGTCGCTGCGGGACGACCGGCCGGTCCTCGTCCCCGAGGTGGTGGCCTACTACCACGCGCCGGGCGGTATCCGGCGCCGGTTCGTGCAGGAGAGCTCCAACGGCTGTGCCTCGGGCGGAAGTCCGGCCGAGGCCGTGCATCACGGGCTGATGGAGACCATCGAGCGCGACGCCTTCCTGCTGGCCTGGTTCGGCCGGGCCAGGCTGCCCGAGATCGACCCCGCGAGCAGTACCCGGCCGGCGACCCGCGCGATGGTGGACCGGCTGGCGATGTACGGGTACCGGGCGCGGTTCTTCGACACCCGGGTCAGCTTCCCCGTGCCGGTGGTGACCGCGGTGGCCGAGCGGGTGGACGGCGGGCCGGGGCTGCTGTGCTTCGGCGCGGGCGCCTCGCCCGACCCGGAGGACGCGCTCGCGGGCGGGCTGTGCGAGATCGCCACCGACGCGGTCAACCTGCGCCGCCGTACCGCCCGCGAGGAGCGGCGGCTGCGCCGGATGGCGGCCGACTTCGACGAGGTGCGGGTACTGCACGATCATCCGCTGCTGTACGGGCTGCCGGAGATGGGCCGGTACACCGACTTCCTGCTGCGCGGCCGGGACGACGGTGACCGCGTCCCGCTCGCCTCGCTCGCCCCCGACCGCCCCCGGTCCCGCCCGGCGGATCTGCGCGCGGACGTGGAGGCGGTCGTGGCGGAGGTGACCGCACGCGGTTTCGACGTGGTGGTGGTCGACCAGACCGCCCCGGAGCAGCGGGGGTTGGGGCTCAGCACGGCCAAGGTGCTGGTGCCCGGTCTCCTCCCGATCGACTTCGGGTGGAGCCGCCAGCGCGGCCCGTGGCTGCCCCGTACCCGCACAGCGCTGCGGGAGGCCGGGCTGCGTACGGCGGATCTGCCGCCGGACGAATGCAATCCGGCGCCCCACCCCTTCCCCTGACCGCCCCCGCGGCTGTCCGCACCAACGACATCCCGGGCGCCCGGCCCGAACCGCCGGGCGCCCGCCACAGACGAGCTGACTAGGGAGTGACCATGGGATACGCCCATGAGTACGCGACCGCGGTGATGCGGCGGGGCAGGACCCCCATGGAGCCGGCCGACTTCGTGCCGGACTGGGCCGACCGGCCCCGCAAGGGCAAGTACTTCCCCGGCGTGCCCTCCTTCCCGCTGCCCGACGGCGGCTGCGCGGACGACGCCACGCTGGGCCGGGGCCTGTTCGGCGAGCCGGGCACCGGCGCGTTCACGCTGCCCCTGCTGGGTGCGATGCTCCGGGACTCCTACGGGTTGACCGGACGCCGGCTGGCCGTGCAGGCCAACACGGACCTGGGTTCGCTGCCGTTCCACACCCACGCCAACTGGTCGCGCGGCACCGCCTCGGGCGGCGGCCTGTACCCGATCGGCGTGCACTGGGTGAGCGGCGCGAGCGGCCCGCTCACACCGGGCGTCTACTACTACGACACCCCGCACCACCGGCTGAACCGGCTGCTGTCCGGTGACGTGACCGGTGAAGTCCGGTCAGCGCTGGGCGACTTGGCGGAGGCCGACACCGACCAGTTCCTGGTGCTGGGCGTGACCTTCTGGCAGAACGCCTTCAAGTACAACAGCTTCTCCTACCACGCCGTGACGATGGACATCGGCGCCCTGCTGGAGACCTGGCGGATGTGGGCGCGGGCGCACGGGCTGCGGCTGGACACCGCCCTGTGGTTCGACGAACCGCGCGTCGGGCGCCTGCTGGGGCTGGACCCCGCCGAGGACGGGGTGTTCGCCGTGGTGCCGCTGCGCTGGGACGCGCCCGCGCCGGAAGCGGCCGCCCCCGAGACGCCGGGAGCGGCGGTGCGGCGGGTGCCGGACGAGCGTTCGCGCCGGACGCTGGCCTTCCCCACGCTGGCCCGGGTGCACGAGGCCACGCTGGAGGGTGCCGCCGACCGGCCCGCCCCCGGCCGGCTGGACCCGGCGCTCGCGGCTGCGGCGGGGGACGGCGAGCGGGTGCCGCTGCCGGACCCGGCGCCGCTGGACACCACCGTGCGACGGGCGCTGCGGGAGCGGCGCAGCAGCTTCGGCCGGTTCAGCGCGGGGGAGCCGCTGGACCCGGCGAAGCTGTCGGTGACACTGGCCGCCGCCGTCACGGCCGCCACCCTGGACAGCGACGTGGAGACCCCGGGCGCCCCGCCGCTGACCCGGTTCCACGTCTTCGTCAACCACGTACGTGACGTACCGCCGGGGCTGTACGAGTACGACCGGGACACCGGCGGCCTGGTGCTGCTGAAGCCGGGCGGGTTCGGGGCGTTCCTCCAGGAGAACTACTTCCTCGCCAACTACAACCTGGAGCAGGCGGCCGCCGTGCTGGTACCGGTGGCCCGGACGTACGCGGTGCTGGACGCCGTGGGCGACCGGGGGCTGCGGCTGGTCAACGCCGCCGTGGGCGCCATCGCCCAGGCCGTCTACACCGCCGCCTCCGCCGCCGGGACCGGCTGCGGGGTGGCGCTCGGCTTCGACTGCGTGTCGTACGCGGAGGAGTTCGGGGTGGCCGGCCGGGGAGAGGTGCCGCTGCTGATCATGATGATCGGCGAGGAACGGCCCCGGCCCGCCGATTACCGCTACGACATCGTCGCCCCATGACCCGCCCGACCGACCGCCTCCTGCCCGGTCCGCGGGAGTCCCGACACGAGAGGGGCAGCACGGTATGAGCCCGGCCACCACAGCCGCCGACACCACTGTGACCCTGCACCGCCGTTTCATGCTGCGCGTGGCCGGCCTCCCGGCCGAGACCGTCTCGGCGCTGCGCGCCCCCGAGACCGCCGACTGGGCCGCCCGCGCGGCCGCCGAGGAGGACAGGCTGCGCGCGCTGGGGGCCCGGCTGAGCGACCCGCTCTCCGCCGCCGTCGGCGCCACCGAGGACGCGGCCCTGCGCCGCCGCCTGCTCGCGCTGCGCCGCCAGGTCTTCAACAACCGCCTCCCCGCCGACCTCCCCGCCGCCCGCGCCCTGGCCTCGGGGCTGGGCGGTGGCACCGGCGCGGACCTCACCGCCTGGCTTAACGCACGCCGGCGCTGGGAGGAACTGCGCGCCGAGGGCGAGACCGTGCTCGGTGGCGCGCTCGCCCGCACCCGTGCCGCGCTGCGCGGGCTGGCGCTGGACGACCGGCTGCGCCGGGGTCTGCTGCTGGCCTCGCCCACGCTGGAGGAGCGGCTCGACGCGTTCGCCGCCGACCGGTCCCCGGCGCCGGGCAAGCGGGCCCGGAAGATGGAGCGCTCGCTGCTGTCGTACCTGTACCGGACCGCCTGCAAGACCAGCCCCTTCAGCACGCTGACCGGGGTGGCGCTGGGCGGTTTCGGGGAGGGCGGCGACCTGACGGAGGTGGGTGACGGCTGGACGAGCCACCCCCGGCTCAACGTGGTCGTCCTCACCCGGCTCGCCGAGCTGATCGTGGCCGACCCGGCCCGCCGGGCCGACCTGCCGGTGGCACCGGCCTCGGGCTGGACGCGGGACGACGACCGGGTGCGCTTTGTCCGGCGGGCGGTGACGGCCGGGGACGACAGCGCGCCGGTCAGTTTCGACGCCGCCCAGGACCGGCTGTTCTTCCTGCGCCGGCAGGGCGCCCTCGACGGGATGCTGACGCTGCTGCGCGACACCGGCGGCACCCTGACCCACGGCGACCTGGCCCGCTGGCTGGGCGCCACCACGGGTGCCGGCGAGGAGGAGGCAGGGCACTATCTGACGGCGCTGCGTGAACTGGGCATGCTCCAGCTTCCGTTGCTCGACACCGGCGTGCACAGCCCCGACCCGCTGCGCGCCTTCCAGCGGGCCTTGCGGAGCCTGGGAGTGGAGTGGGCGGACACCGTCGCCGCCCGGCTGGACGGCCCGGCCGAGGCGGTCGCGCGGTACGGGGACGCCGATGTGCCCACCCGGCGCGCCCTGCTGGCCGGACTCCGTACCGACCTCACCGCTCTCCAGGCCGAGCTGGGTGCCGAACGAGCCGTCCTGCCGCGGACCTTGCTCTACGAGGACGTGTCGGCCGGCACCACCGGCGCGCCGCTCGCCGAGTGGGCCGAGCCGGTCGCCGCGCCGCTGCGGTCGATCGGCCGGGTGCTGCCCGCCTTCGACGTGGCGCTGCCCCAGCGGCTCACCCTCAAGGGCTTCTTCGTCGCCCGGTACGGGCGCGGCGGCCGCTGCGAGGACCTGCTGCGGCTGGTGCACGACTTCCACGAGGACATCTTCCGCCAGTACCTCCAGTTCACCGCGGCCAAGGACGGCCACCTCCCGGACGGCAGCCACGCCCCGGAGGAGAACTGGCTCGGCGTCCCGGAGATCACCTCCATCGACCGTGCCCGCGCCACGCTGACGGCCCGGATGCGCAAGCGCTGGGCCGAACTACCGCCGGATGCGGTGGAGTTCGTGCTCGACGACGCGACCGTGGACGAGATGGCCGAGGCGCTCGGCACGGCCGCGCCCGCGTTCCGCCCGCAGAGCCACTTCGTCCAGCTCGCCCGTCGCGCGGACGGCCCGCTGGCCGTGCTGAACAACTCCTACGGCGGCCTCTGCTTCCCCTTCACCCGCTTCACGCACTGCTTCGACGGCGCGGGGGGACCTGGGCTCACCGACACGCTGCGCGACGGCCTGCGTTCGGTGCTGCCGCCCGGTGCGGTCCTCGCGGAGGTGACGGCCGGTGCCGCGACCACCAACCTCAACCTGCACGGCCGGCTGACCGACTACGAGATCGTCTGCCCGGGCGAGAACAGCACCGCCCCCGGACAGGCCCGCCTCCATCTGGACGACCTGTACGCCGTGCACGACGAGACCGAGGACCGGCTGCTGCTGCGTTCCCGGCGCCTGGACCGCGAGGTCGTCCCGGTGTACCTCGGCTATCTGGTGCCGATGGTGCTGCCCGAGATCCCGCGCACCCTGCTGCTGTTCTCGCCCACCTCCCGCTCGGTGCCGGACGTGTGGCGCGGGGTGCCGGCCGGCGAGGCGACGGACGGCGTCACCCGGCGCCCCCGTGTCCGCCACCACGCGCTGGTGCTCCAGCGCCGCTCCTGGACCGTCGCCGACGGCCACCTCCCGCTGCGGGCGCCCGGCACCACGGACGCCGACTGGTATCTCGCCTGGCACCGCTGGCGGGTCCGGCACGGCCTGCCCGCCCGTGTCTTCGCCACCGTCCACGAGGAGACGGGGGGCGACCGGGGCGCGGCCTGGTCCGGCGGGTCCAAGCCTCAGTACGTCGACTTCGAGAGCCCGCTCTCGCTCACCGCCCTGGAAGGACTCCTCGCCGGGAAACAGGCCCGGACCGTCTTCGAGGAGATGCTCCCCGCCGAGGACGAGCTGCACGTCACCTCACCGCGCGGACGGCACGTGGCCGAACTCGCCGTCGAACTGCTGCCCGTAGCGGCCGCCCGGACCGAAGAGGACGCCACCCGATGACGACCGCTCCCACCGAAGCCTCGGCACTGCCCGGCCGGGCGCCCGGCGAGTGGCTGGCCGTGCACGTCTTCTACGCGGCCAGCCCCCGCCCGCTGCTCGTCCAGTGCGTCCGCCCGCTGGTCGACGCCCTCACCGAGGAGGGCCTGCTCGCCGGGTACTTCTTCATCAACTACTGGCTGGAGGGCCCGCACCTGCGCCTGCGCCTGAAACCGGTCCGCGCCGCCGACGCCCCCGTGGTCCGGGAGCGGGCGCACGCCGCGCTGGAGACGTTCCTGCGCGAGCGGCCCGCGCTGTACGAGGTGAAGGACGGCTTCTTCGCCGACCTCTACGAGACCCTGTTCGCCCTGGAGTTCGGCGAGGAGGAGCGCGCCGGGTACCTGGGCCCGGACGGCCGGATGGTGCTGCGCCCCAACAACTCCTTCGAGGACCGCCCGTACGAGCCGGAGTACGGCAAGTACGGCGGTCCGGCCGGGACCGAGCTGGCGGAGTGGCACTTCCAGCACTCCAGCGACCTGGTCATCGAGGCCGCCCGCTCGATGAACCTCCACCTGCGCACCGTACTGCTCGGGCTGTCGGCCCAGTTGATGACGGTGATGGCCGGCACCTTCCTGCGGGACGACGAGGCCCTGCTGTCCTTCCTGGACCGCTACCACACCTTCTGGAACCGGGCGTTCTCCACCACCAACTACACCGCCGACGACGGCTACGACCGCGCCTACTCCGCCATGGGCACGAGCCTGCCGGGCCGGTTCCGGGACATCCGGGCGGCGGTCGCGGCGGGCGGGACCGGGCGGCTCCCGGCGTTCCTGCGCGGCTGGGCCGGGCACTGCGCCGAGCTGCGCGACCGGGCGACCGCGCTGACCCGGGACGGCGAGCTGGTCTTCCGCTCCTGGGACGGCACCCGCGACCTGCGCCCCACCGACCCGGCCCAGTCGCTGCCGATGCTGCTCTCGCCGTACCTGCACATGACCAACAACCGGCTCAGCACGACCGTGCGCGACGAGGCGTTCCTGTCGTACGTGCTCGCCCGCGCCCTCAGGGACGGCGGCGCGCGGGGCGCCGGGGCCGGCGCGGGTGACTCGCTCGCGGGCTGGCGCCCCGGGGGTGAGGGGTGACCACCGGGACGTTCCTCGCCAGTCGCCCCCGGATGCGCCCCGACCTGGTCGAGGGGCCCCGGCTGGTGCGCGGGACGGCCCGCATCCATCTGCTGAAGGACCCGCGTACGGGGCGGCGGCTGGAGCTGGGGCCGAAGGAGCACTTCCTGATCACCCGGCTGGACGGCTCCCGCACCCTGGAGGAGATCGGCGGGGAGTACGCGGGCGCGTTCGGTGCCCGGCTCGGGGAGGCGCAGTGGGGGCAGTTGCTCCGGCTGCTGCACGGCCGGGGCCTGCTGGAGGGCTCCCCCGCCCCGGCCGCGGCACCGCCGGCCGGGCCCGAGCGGCCGCCGAACGGCATTCTGGCCGGGCGGACCCGGATGGTGGCCGACGCGCCCGCGCTGATGGACCGGCTGCACCGGCTCACCGCGCCGGCGCGCCGGCCGGCCGTCCTCGCGGTGCTGACGGCACTGGCGACCGGTGTGCTCGTCGCCGTCGTGGTGCGGGCCGGGACGCTGTGGCGGCAGACGGAGGAGACGGCGCGCCAGCCGGTGCTGCTGTTCGCGATCGGCTGTGTGCTCTGGTGCGGACTGGCCCTGCACGAACTGGCGCACGGGCTGTTCGCGCGGGCCTGGGGCGGGCGGGTCACGGAGATCGGGCTGCGCTGGATCTGCTTCGCCAGCTATCTGTACTGCGAGGTGGAGGACGTCCAGTTCCTCGGCGGCCGGCGCCGGAAGGTGGCCACGGCGTGCGCGGGCGTCTTCGCCAACCTCCTGTTCCTGGTGCCGTTCTACGCGGTGTGGGCGCTGCTCCCGGCCGGCGCCGAGGCCCGGCCCGCGTTGGGCGCGCTGCTGCTGCTCGGCACCGTCCTCGGCGTGGCCAACCTCCTCCCGCTGCCTCCGCTGGACGGCTACAAGGCGCTCGGCCACGCGCTCGGCGTCACCGGCCTGTCCGAGGGCGCCCGTACCTTCACCGGCCTCGCGGTGCGGGCGCTGTTCCGGCGCGGTCCCGGCCTCGCCGCGTACCCGGCGCGCCTGCGGCTGCTGTACGGCGGGTTCGCGCTGCTGACGGCGGTGCAGAGCGCGGCGCTGCTGGTGCTGTGCGGGGCGGCGCTGCGAGCGATGCTGCCCGACGGCGCGGCGGTGCTCGCCTGGTCGCTGCCGCCCGCGCTGCTCGCCGCCGTCCTGCTGCTGTGGGTGCTGGGCGGCCTCGGCCGGCGCCTGCGGGACCGTCGTACCACCGGGGCGGTCCCGGCCGCCTCCCCCACGTCCGAACCGGGGCGGCACGTCGCCTCCGCGGTAGCACAGTTGAGGAAAGGCGAGATGAGCGCACCCGAGAGCAGGACGGAGGCCGCCCCGCGCGGCACCACCACCGAGACCGTCGTCGCCCTGGACGGCGTCAGCAAGCGCTACGGGGAGGTGACGGCGCTGGACGGCGTCTCCCTGGAGGTGCGCCACGGTGAGTTCTTCGGCATCCTCGGGCCGAACGGCGCGGGGAAGACCACCCTGGTGGAGATCGTGGAGGGCATGCGGGAGGCCGACTCCGGCACCGTCACCGTCTTCGGGCAGAGTCCCTGGCCGCGCGACATCGCGCTGCTGGCCCGGATCGGCGTGCAGACCCAGGCGTCTGCGTTCTTCGCCCGGCTGACGGCCGCCGAGCACCTGCGCACGGTGGCCGCGCTGTACGGCATGGCGCCGGAGGCCGCGAGGACCGCGCTGGAGCGGGTCGGCCTGACCGAGAAGGCGGACGCCCGGATCGACCATCTCTCCGGCGGCCAGCGGCAGCGGCTCGCGGTGGCCACCGCGCTGCTCAACGAGCCGGAGCTGATCTTCCTGGACGAGCCGACGGCCGCCCTCGACCCCGAGGCTCGCCGCGAACTGTGGGAGCTGCTGCGGTCGTTGCGCTCGGAGGGGCGGACGATCATCTGCACCACCCACTACCTGGACGAGGCCGAGGCGCTGTGCGACCGGGTGGCGATCATCGCCGGAGGCCGGGTCGTCGCGCTGGACTCGCCCCGCAGCCTGATCCGCGCCCTGGCCGCGCCGACCCGCCTGCTGGTGCCCGCCGACAAGGTGTCCCCCAAGGCGGCGCTCGCACTGGCGGGCGTGGACCGGGCCACCGTGCGGGGCGCCGACCTGGTCATCGAGACGGCGGTACCCAACCGGGTGCTCCCCGCACTCGGCGACCTGGTGGACATCGACGCGGTGTCGGTGCGCACCCCCACCCTCGAAGACGCCTACCTCTCACTGACCGGCACCGGATCGGAGCACCACCGTTGAGCGCCTACGCCGCACTGACCAGGGCCACCTATGTCGCGAGCGTGCGCGACAAGACCACCCTCTTCTTCACCTTCGCCTTCCCGCTCGCCTTCCTGGTGCTGTTCGGCCTGATCTTCCAGGGCGACAAGGTCGACGGCGGACTGGCCTCCATCAACTACATCGCGCCGGGCGTGCTGTCCTGGGGCGTGGGCAACGCGGCCGTGTTCTCGGTGGGGTTCGCGCTGATGCAGTGGCGCCGGGACGACCTGCTCCGGCTGATCTGGCGCACCCCGACCCCGCTGCGCACCCTGCTGGCCTCGCGCTGGACGGTGGCGATGGGCGTGGCGCTGACGCAGACCGTGCTCTTCACCGCCGTCGCGCTGCTGCCGTTCTTCGGGCTGAGGCTGATGGGCCCCTGGTGGGCGGCGCTGCCGCTGCTGGTGCTGGGGGTGACCGCGTTCCTCGCCATGGGGCTGGTGGTCGGCAGCCTGGCGGACACCCCGGAGGCGGTCGCGGCCATCGCCAACCTGGTGATGGTGCCGATGGCGTTCCTGTCCGGCTCGTTCTTCCCGGACGACCTGATGCCGAGCTGGCTGCGCACCGCCGCCAAGGTACTGCCGCTGCACTATCTCAACGACGGTCTCACCGACGCGATGGGCGGCCGGGGCGACCTGGGGGACATCGCGCTGGACTGCGCGGGCCTCGCCGTGTTCGCCCTGGTCTTCGGGGTCGTCGCCACCCGGATCTTCCGCTGGAGCAACCGGACATGACGACCACGACGACGCCACTGGAGGCCGCGCGGGCCGACCTCCACTCCCGGCTGGCGGCGCGTGCCACCGCCGCCGGGCTGCACACGCCCGCCGTCTCCCGGATCGGCGACACCAACGTGCTCGGCGAGGGCGGGAGCGGGCTCCCCGCCGAACCGGCCACCGTGCACCTGACCGCGCAGGCCGTGCTGCTCGGCCCCTGGGGCGGCACCCCGGCGGCCGGCCCGGCCTGCGGGACCTGTCTGGCGATGCGCCGCCAGCGGCTGCGCACCCGCACCGAGCGGGAGGCGCTGGAGACCGGTACGGGGACGACGGCGGCCGGGGCCTGGCCGGTACTGCCGGACCACACGGTGGACGCGGTGTGGTCGCTGCACCGGCTGATCGCCTCCGGCGCCGCCCGGCACACCGCCGAGGGCCCGGACGCCGAGCTGCCCCGGGTCACGGAGGTGGACCTGGAGACGCTCCGGGTACGGACGTTCCCGCTGCTGCCGGAGCCGACGTGCCCGCGCTGCCGTCCCTTCACCGAGGAGGCGGCCTCGCGCGCGGCCGCGGAGGCCACCCTGCCCGCCCCGGCCCCGCTGCCCAAGCCGCGCCCGGACTCGTACCGGCTGCGCCGGGCGTCGGACCACCCGCTGCCGGTGAAGGCGCTGGCCAACCCGGTGTGCGGGGTGCTCGGCGGCGGCACCTGGATCGACGTCACCTCCCCCACCACCGCGCCGGTCGCGGGCAGCGTCTTCATGCGGGGGTACGCCGGTCTCACCGACGTCACCTGGAGCGGCCAGGCCAACTCCTTCGCGGACAGCCGCGACCTGGCCTTCCTGGAGGGCCTGGAGCGGTACGCGGGCACCCACCGCCGGCACCGCGCGCCGGTGGTGACGGCGTCGCTGGAGGAACTGGGCGACCGCGCCCTCGATCCGCGCGCCTGCGGGCTGTACGGGCCGCGCACCTACGCCGAGGACCCCATGGTCGAGCCCTTCGACCCGGCCCGGCCGATCCCGTGGGTCACCGGCTGGTCGCTGCGGGACGGCCGCCCGGTGCTGGTCCCGGCCCGCCTCGTCTACTACAGCGCGGGCACGGCCGCCGACAACTTCGTCTTCGAGTGCTCCAACGGCTGCGCCACCGGCAGCAGTTGGGAGGAAGCGGTCTTCTTCGGCCTGCTCGAACTGATCGAGCGGGACGCCTTCCTGCTCGGCTGGTACGGCGATCTCCCGCTCCCCGAGATCGACCTGGACTCGGTGCGCTCGCCGGGCGTGCGGGCGATGGTGGCACGGGCCGCGCTCCAGGGCTACGACGTGCACGTCTTCGACAACCGGGTGGACCTCCCGGTGCCCGTCGTCACGGGGCTCGCGGTCCGCCGCGACGACGCGCCGGGTTCCCTGGCCTTCGCGGCGGGCGCCTCCTTCGACCCGGAGACGGCGGTGGAGTCCGCGGTCTCCGAGATCCTCACCTACATCCCGCACCTGCCCGGCCAGGTGGCCGAGCGGCCCACCGAACTCGCCGCCATGGCGGAGGACTTCGACCTGGTGAAGCGTCTTCCGGACCACGCGGCGCTGTTCGGACTGCCCGCGATGCGCGTCCACGCCACCGGCTATCTGAAGCCGCCCCGCACGGCTCCGCTGGACGAGCTGTTCGCCGGGTGGGAGGAGCGGCGGCCGCGCACCGGGGACCTCCGCGACGATCTGCTGCTGGTGCGGGACCTGTTGGGCGAGGCGGGCTGCGAGGTGATCGCCGTCGACCAGACCACGCCCGAGCAGCGCCGGATGGGGCTGCGCACGGTGGCCACGCTGGCTCCGGGGCTGCTGCCGATCGACTTCGGGTGGCTGCGGCAGCGGGCCCTGACCCTGCCGAGGCTGCGTACCGCGCCGTACCGGGCGGGCATGGTCCCGGCGCCGCTCGGGGAGGAGGAGTTGCGGCGGGTGCCGCATCCGTTCCCGTGAGCGGGGCAGGCGTTCCGCTCGTCGGCGCGCGGGCCGTGAAGGGGCCCGCGCACACCGGCGGTCCCCGGCGCGCCGAGGCGGACCGGGGACCGTGGGTGCGAACGCCTGCGTCAGGCGGTGCAGGAGGTGGTGCTGGTGGTGCTGGAGCAGGTGCTGGTGGAGGAACAGCTCGTGGACGAACCGAGCATGACCTCGCTGGCGTCCGAGTAGTCGGTGATCTCGAAGGTCTCCGACTCCAGGTCCAGGATCTCCTGGGCGAGGGAGGCGAGGGTGTTGTCAGCCATGGTGGCTCCTTCCGGGTCAGGTGAGCTGCGGCCGGCCGGGACCGCCCCGTCCGGTGGTGCGCTGAACCAGCCGGAGGAGCGCGCCCCCCGACATCTCCTTTCTACGCGCGTCCGGCACCAACTCCCTGACCGATGGCTGTCACTTCGCTGACACCCCCGTACGCCGAACCCTTGGAGCCCCCGCTGTGAGCAGCGACCAGTCCCGTCCGTCCGTGACCGCGGCCGGTGGTGCGCCGCCCGGTCTGGACGCCCTGCTGCCGTCCACCGCCGAGCTGTATCTCGACCTGCACCGGCACCCCGAGCTGTCCGGCGCCGAGGAGCGCACCGCCGCCCGGTTCGCGGACCGGCTCACGACCGACGGCTTCCGCGTGCTGCGCGGGGTCGGCGGCCACGGGGTCGCCGCCGAACTGCCCAACGGCGACGGCCCGGCCGTGCTGCTGCGTGCCGAGCTGGACGCGCTGCCGGTGGCCGAGGAGACCGGCGTGCCGTACGCCAGCACCGCGACCGCACCGGGCCCGGACGGGCGGCCGGTGCCGGTGATGCACGCCTGCGGGCACGACGCCCACCTGGCGTGCGCGGCGGCCGCGGCCCGCTGGCTCGCGGAGCACCGGGACCGCTGGCGTGGCACCCTGCTGGTCGTCGGGCAGCCCGCCGAGGAGACGCTGAGCGGTGCCCGCGCCATGCTGGAGGACGGTCTGTACGACCGGATCACCGCGCCGGACGTGGTCCTCGCCCAGCACACCGCAGCGTTCCCGGCCGGGATGGTGGCGCACGCCGACGGGCCGCTGATGGCGGGCAGCGTGACGCTGGAGGTGGTCTTCGAGGGCGACGGAGGGCACGCGGCCACCCCGCATCTGACGGCCGATCCGCTGCTGGCGGCGGCCGGGGCGGTGACCCGGTTCCCGGCCGTCGCCGCCCGCGAGACGGACCCGGCCGAACGGCTGCTGGTCACCGCGTCCTCGCTGCGCGCCGGGGACACCGGGCGCACCGGGAACGTCATAGCCACCCGCGCCGAGCTGCGGGTCACCGTCCGCGCCCTGTCGGAGGCGGCGCTGGTGCGGGGCGCGGCGGCGGTGGAGCGGGTGGTGCGCGCGGAGGCGGCCTCGGCCGCGACGGCGCCGCGGGTCACCGTGCGCGAGCTGGCCCGCTCCGGGGTCACCCGGCCCGACCCCGGTGTCACCGCGGCCGTACGCGCCGCCCACCAGGCGGCCTTCGGCGCCGCCCGCGTCACCGGCTGGCCCGCGTCGTCGGCGACGGAGGACTTCCCGCTGCTCACCGGCGCGGGCGGCCATCTGCACGGGCGCCCCGGCATCCGGGGCGCCTACTGGATGCTCGGCTCGGTCGGCCCCACCCAGTGGGCGGCCGCTCCCGGCGACGGGCCCGCCGAGAAGTTCCGCGGCCTCCCCCACAACCACTCCCCCCGCTACCTCCCCAGCGTCCGCCTCACCCTGGGCACCGGCACGGCGGCCCTGGTCACGGCCGCGCTGGCCCAGCTGGACCCGGCGGCCGCGTGACGGGCGTGGCCCGGATCACCCTCCGGATGCCGGACGGCACCGGCGGCGCGCGGTCACGGCCCGTAGGCTGAGCCCCGCAGCTGGTTCGCCCCGTCCGCCAGGCGGGGTGTCGGCCTGGAGGCCGCCCGCTCCCACATGCGGGTGGCCCGCGAACTGGCCGTGCACGGCTACCCCCGCGAGGGGGGTCCGGGCGTGTACGACATCCACTCCCCGGGCGTGCCGAGCGCGGAGGAGGCGGCCGAGCTGCTGCGGACGGGGCTGAAGGCGATCCCGGCCGAGCGACTGTGGGTGAACCCGGACTGTGGCCTGAAGACCCGCGCCTGGCCGGAGACGCGGGCGTCGCTGGGGAACCTGGTGGCGGCGGCCCGTACCGTGCGGGGTGAACTGCGTTAGTTCGAGCGACCGTTCGTCCCACCCTCCGGCCCGGCCGCGAGACGGGACGGACCCTTGTGATCAGGAGGTTTCCCGGGTGAGCAGTCGGCTGGTGCTCGTGTCGCCCGCCATCGGGCCCGCGCTGCGTGAGGCCCGGTTCTACGACGGTTCCTCGTCCGTCGACCAGGGGGGAGCCGCTCGGGCGCGGGCGGCGGCCAAGGCGTTGCCGGAGGCGGCGCGGGTGATGGTGTCGCCCGGTGCGCGGTGCCGGGACACGGCCGAGGCGCTGGGGCTGCGGGGCGCGGTGGCGGCGGAGCTCGCGCCGCTGGACGCCGGGCGGTGGCGCGGGCGCGCGCTGGCCGAGGTCGGCGCGGCGGAGGGGGAGGCGCTGGCCCGGTGGCTGAGAGACCCGGAGTATCCGGCACCGGGCGGCGAGTCGGTGCGCCAGGTGTGCGCACGGGTGGGGCGCTGGCTGGAGTCGGTGCCCGAGGGCCGCACGGTCGCCGTCGTGGAACCCGAGGTGGTGCGCGCGGCCGTGGTCCACGCGCTGGGGCTGCCCACCGGAGCCTTCTGGCGGCTGGACGTGGCACCGCTCACCGCGACGGAACTGTCCGGGCGGGCCGGACGCTGGAACCTGCGGCTGGGGCACGCGGTCGGGGGTGGGTGAGAGGGGCCCCGGAGATCTCCGGGGCCCCTTTCGGCGTCAGGTCACCGGCTCAGTGGGAGGCGGCGACCGCCTGGCCCGTGCCGCGTGCCGCCGCGGGGCGCGGATTCAGCAGCCGCTCGGCCAACTCGCCGAAGAGCAGACCGAATCCGGCCCAGAGCACCGTCTGGATGGCCAGCGCGGAGAGACGGAACCGCCACAGCAGGGTGGCCGGGAAGTGTTCCGGCACCTCGTTGACGACGGGCAGGAAGGCGTACGCCAGACCGGTCAGCAGGGCGAAGGCGGCCACCGCGACCAGGGTCGCGTACCAGTTGCCCAGGCGGGGGGCGAGGCGTTTGCCGAGCAGGGTGGCGCCGATCGCCAGGAGCACGCTGAGCAGCATCATCAGGAAGTACAGCGTGGTCCGCTTGCCGATGGTGTCCGGGTCGCCGACCGAGGGCGGGTTGGCCGGGTACTTCAGGAACGGCACGACGTACACGGCGAGCAGCGCGGTGCCGGAGAGCAGCAGGGCGCTCGCGCGGGGGCCGAAGCGGCCGACGCGGCCGAGCGCGAAGCAGTAGGCGAGCGCGGCGATGCCGCCGAAGGCGACCCCGTAGACGAGGACGCCGGTGGCCAGTCCGGCGGTGGACTGGAGCGAGCGGGAGACGACTTCGACCTCGTGCTCGTGGGCGTGGTGGCCCTCGAAGCTGATGGCGCTGTCCACGTTGGGCTCGCCGAGGAAGTACGCGGCGACGAGGGCGAGCACTCCGGCGCCGAGGCCGGCGAGCATGCCCCGCACGAGGAGGTTTCTCACGGTTGCGGAGTTCATGGGTGTGCGGCGTCCCTCGCGTCAGTGGCAGGGGAAGCCGAGCAGGTGACGGGCGTCGTGCACCCACTCGTGGACGTCCGTGCCGTTGAACACGGAGGTGGCGCCCTGCTCGGCGCCGACGAAGTACAGCAGGACCAGCATGAGGACGCCGAAGAAGACCGCCCAGGGCGCTATCTCCTTCAGCGGCAGGGTGGCGGGAGCGGCGGGGTTTCCGGCGGTCGGCTGAGCGACGGTCTGCGCCATGGCAGTACCTCCTCTGGGAGTTCGCGTCCCATCTCGGTGGTGCACAGGACGACGGCCACGGGTCTGACTCGCGCGGCCCCTCGCGGGACCACGCACACAGTGGCGCGACCGTGCCGGTTTCTCACCGGCTTCCGTTTCGCCGTCGTCGATATCGCCCCGACGGTACCGCGTGCGCCCTGCCTGGCCAAGACCGCGCCCCCACGGGTGATCTTCCTCTCCCGAGGGGGCGGTCTCACGGCGGTACGGGTCAGAAGTCGTCGGCCCCGTTGCGCAGTTCGGTCGTCCAGTACCCGGTGAGCGTCTTCGCGGGGTCGACGGCGAGGCCGCCGCCGGCCGAGGAGTCCACCGCGATGACGGCGGAGTCGCCCTCAAGCACCAACTGGAACGCGTTCACCACCTCGTTGTCCTCGTCCACCCCGCCGTCGGACAGCTTGACCAGGACGAACGCCGGGTCACCGGGGTTCAGCACGGTCGGGACGGCCGGCTTGCTCTTCGCCACGGACGGCACGTCCTGCTTGTGGCTCTCCAGGAACTGGATGTGCGGGAACCCGGCCATCTCGCAACGGTGGCCCGAGGTGTTCCGCGCGGTCAGGATGATGTGGGTGTAGGGCGGCCCGTCCTGACGCTCGGAGCTGACCTTGACGTCCTGGGCCCGGCAGAGGGGGGTGGCGGTGCCCTTCTTGGCCCCGGAGGACGTGGCGCCGGACTTGTGCGCGGTCCCCACGGCGGTGCCGGTGCCCGAGCCGGTGTCGCCGCCGGTGCCCGCACCGGCGGCGGGCGCGGAGGCAGCGGCGGAGGCGGAGGCGGAGACCGTGTCCCCGGCGACCGGCGCCGCTCCCTCGGCCTTGGTCCCCTCGCCGCTCTGGCAGGCGGTCAGGGACAGGGCGAGCGCGGCGGAAGCGGCGACGGAGAAGAGTGCCGTACGGCGCGAGGCGTTCATGATGATTTTCCCCCGAGAGGTGAAACGTCGACGACGGCCCTTCCGAACCGCCGGCCAGCCACTGACCTGCTGACACCCCTACTCTCACCGCCCCCGCTGCCGTCCCGCTGACGTCCGGCTAACGTCCTTCTGACGCCGGGCCGGGGCCGCCGCCGTCCAGCGGATCGACCCGCCCCAGCACCTCGGCCGGCGGCACCCCCTCCCGCAGGGCGACGATCCGCCGCACCCGCAGCTCCGCCCGCGTCCGGGGCCGGTACTTCGGCTCCTTCGCGCACCCACACCCCGACCGCCCGTCGAAGCGCAGCCCCTCCCCCAGCACCGCGGCGACCACCGACCACCCCGCGACATCCCGCCGACGCGGCGGAGCGAAGTCCCGCCCGGCACACACGAGCGGCCGGGCGCAGTTCGGGCACGCGTGCTCCCGATCCGCGTGCCGCTTGAAGCTGACCCGGCACGGGAGGCACGCGTAGTGGAGCTTGTAGGGGGTCACGGCGTAGCGGCACATGGGGCCACCGTAGCGACAGCCAGTCCTACCGGTCCTCCCCCGCCAGCCTCCGTACCGCCTCCTCGTGGCGCTTGCGGTGGTCCGCGCGGCCGCTCACCCGGAGCAGGGCCTCCAGGGCGCGTACCGCGCCTTCGTCGTAGCCCGTGGACTCCGCCTCGTCGGCGGCGCGTTCCAGGAGGTGGAGGGCCTCGGTCTTGTTGCCGAGGGCCAGATGCGCCTCGCCGGAGACGGTGTGGAGGAGGGAGGTGCGGGCGGCTTCCTCGTGTTCGGGGCCGAGGTCCAGGGCCGTTCGGGCGACGTGGAGGGCGCGGTCCGGGTCGCCCGAGGAGAGGTGGGTGCGGGAGAGGTGGAGCAGGGCGAGCATCTCCGTGTGGGGGTTGCCCTCCTCGCGGGCCAGGGTGGCGGCTCGGGCGCAGTTGGCCAGGGCCGCGTTGAGGTCGCCCTGGGCGGACTGGACCACGGCCAGGTTGACGAGGGCGGTGGCCTCGCCCAGGCGGTCGGCGGTCCGACGGGCCAGGGCGGGTGAGGGTTCGAGGAGGGTGAGGGCGTCCACGAGGCGGCCCTCCTCGCTCAGGACCCAGCCGAGCAGGGTGCGGACCCGGGACTCGGCGTACGGGTCGTCCACGGCCTGGGCGCACTCCAGGGCCGTGTACAGCAGCGGCACCCAGTTGTCCCGCGAGCGCCAGACCACCTGGGGCCACTGCAGGAGGATGATCCGCCAGGCACGGTCGTCCAGCCCGGCGGCCCGCGCGGCGGTCACCGCCCGTGCCAGGTCCTCCCGCTCGGCGGCCAGCCAGTCCATGGCCTCCGCGCGATCGGCGAAGTCCCGTACGGCAGAGGGGCGCCGGAAGTCCTCGGGCAGTGCGAAACAGGGCTCGCCGCCCGGCTGGGCCGTCTCCGCGGCGGCGAGGGCGGTGGCGATGTAGTGGTCCAGGGCGCCCGTGAGCGCCGTGGGCCCGGTCGCGGGGTCGAGGTCGCGGGCGTAGAGACGTACGAGGTCGTGCAGCTCCCAGCGGCCCGGCGCGGTCTCGGTGACGAGGTGGGCGGCGCCCAGGCGTTCGAGGGCGCGGGCGGCGGCCGGCGGGTCGGTGCCGGCGAGGGCGGCCGCGGTGTAGGGGTCGAAGTGGGTACCGGGGTGGTGGCCGAGCCGGCCGAAGTGGTGCGCGGCCTCGCCGGGAAGGTGCTGCACGGTCAGGCGGAGGGCGGCCGGGACCCCGGTGTCGTCCACGGCGAGGTGGGCCAGCCGGCCGCGCTCGTCCGCCAGTTCGTCCGCGAGGTGGGCGAGGCTCCACTGCGGGCGGCCCGCGAGCCGGGCCGCCGTGACCCTGAGGGCCAGCGGGAGCCCTCCGCAGAGTTCGGCGAGTCTGCGCGCGGCCACCGGCTCCCCGAGCACCCGTTCCTCCCCGAGGACGCCCGCGAGCAGTGCCGTACCGTCCTGCGCGTCCAGCGTGCCGACGGGGACGGGCCGGGCCGCGTCGGAGGCGATGAGCCCCTCCAGGCGGTGGCGGCTGGTGACGACGGTGACGCAGTCGGCGCCGCCGGGCAGCAGGGTGCGGACGGTGGCGGAGTCACGCGCGTTGTCGAGGACGACCAGCAGCCGCAGCCGGTCGGTGAGGGTGCGGAACAGCGCGGCGGCGGCCGGGGCCGATTCCGGTATCCGGCGCGGCGGCACCCCGAGGGCGAGCAGGAACTCGCGCAGCACCTCGGTCACCGAGGGCTCGCCGGTGTCGCTGAAGCCGTGCAGGTCGGCGAAGAGCCGCCCGTCGGGGAAGGCGTCGGCGTTGCGGTGCGCCCACCACAGCGCGAGGGCGGTCTTGCCGACGCCGGCGGGCCCGGTCACCAGGCACACCGGCGCCTCCCCGGCGGCGGCCCGGCCGAGCGCGGCGAGTTCCGCGCCCCGGCCGTGGAAGCCGCGGGGCGCGCGGGGCAGCAGGTCGGCGTGCGCCTCGGCGGGCACGAGAGCGGGGCGGGGCGGTACGGGCGGCCGGACGGGGTCGGCCTCGGGCTTGGGCGTGGGCTTGGGACGCGCGGCCAGCAGCTCGGGTACGGGGTCGCCGCGCAGGATCAGCCCGTAGGCGTCGGCGAGTTCGCGGCCGGGGTCGATGCCGAGTTCGTCCGCGAGAAGCCTGCGGGTGCGGTGGAACCAGTCGAGCGCCTCCGACTGCCGACCCGCCTGGTACAGGGCGGTCATCAGCGCGGCGGACAGCGATTCGCGCAGCGGATGCGCGACGGCCTCGGTGCGCAGGACGGCGGCGGCCCGGTGATGCTCGCCCAGCCTGCCGTAGGCGAGCGCCAGTTGTTCCACGGCGGAGAGCCGGGACTCCTCCAGCGAGTGCGCGGCGGCCTGGAGCGGCGGTCCGGCGAAGGCGCCGCCGAGCGCGGGTCCGCGCCACAGCGCGAGGGCGTCGCCGAGCATGAGCACCGCGTCGGCGGGGTCGCGCTGTTCGCGGGCGAGGGTGAGCAGCTCCTCGAACCGCTGGGCGTCGAGCAGGGTTTCCGGCAGCCGCAGCGCGTACGCGTCCCCGGCGGTGAGGAGTTCGACGCCGTACGCCTCCGCGTCGCCCTCGGTGAGCAGGGCGCGCAGCCGGGACACATGGCCCTGGATGACTCCGCGCGCCTGGCTCGGCGGCTCGTCGTCCCACAGGCACGCCGTCAGCCGGCCCATCGGCACCGGGGTGTTGGCCGACAGCAGCAGCGCCGCGAGCAGGCTGCGGCGCTTGGCGGGGCCGAGCGGCAGCGGTCCCCGGCGGGTGTCGACGGAGACGGTGCCGAGCAGCCGGAACTCCACGGGGCATTCCTTCCGAGGCGGCCGGTACTGGAGAAAACAGCAGCATATCGGGGGGTTGCCCGGTGCCCTGCGGGGGATTCACGCCGACCTGTGCGTACCCTGCTGCCCGTGCCGTCCTCCCGTTTCCGCCGTGTCGCCGTCCTCGTCCTGGAGGGCGCCAAGCCGCTCGACGTGGGTATCCCGGCGCAGGTGTTCACGACCCGCGCGAGCATGCCCTACGAGGTGCGGGTGTGCGGGGCCGCGCCGGGTCTGGTGACGGGCGGCGACGGCCTGTCGTACCACGTGGCGCACGGCCTGGAGGCGCTGGAGTGGGCGGACGTGGTGTTCGTGCCGGGCTACCGGTTCCCGGACCGGGAGGAGCCGCCGGAGCCGGTGGTGGCGGCGCTGGTCGCGGCGCACGGACGGGGTGCTCGGCTGGCGGCGATCTCGACGGGGGCGTTCGCGCTGGCGGCCACCGGTCTGCTGGACGGCAGACGGGCCACCACGCACTGGCACTACGCGCGCGCCCTGGCGGCCAGGCATCCCCTGATCCGGGTGGACGAGAACGTGCTGTTCGTGGACGAGGGCAGCGTGCTCACGTCGGCCGGGGCGGCCTCCGGCATCGACCTGTGTCTGCACATGCTGCGCGGCGAGCTGGGAGTGGCCGCCTCCAACCACGCGGCCCGGCGGCTGGTCGCGGCCCCCTACCGCAGTGGAGGTCAGGCGCAGTACGTGCCGCGCAGTGTGCCGGAGCCGCTGGGCGAGCGGTTCGCCGCGACCCGGGAGTGGGCGCTGCACCGGCTCGGTGAGCCGCTGAGCCTCGAGGCGCTGGCCCGGCACGCCGCGGTGTCGCCGCGTACCTTCTCCCGGCGGTTCGCGGAGGACACCGGGTACACGCCGATGCAGTGGGTGACCCGGGCGCGGGTCGACCTGGCGCGCGAGCTGCTGGAACGGTCGGAGCACAGCGTGCAGAGAATCGCCCACGAGGTCGGGCTCGGCACCGGCACCAACCTCCGGCTGCACTTCCAGCGCGTGCTCGGGACCACGCCGAGCGAGTACCGGCAGACGTTCGCGCGGGGCGAGTGACCCTGGCGTGATCCTTGCGCACCATGGCGCTCCTGCCACTGCCGCGCCCGGCCCCCGTCCGCGAACCTGGGGGCGGACGGAAGGGACACCATTCATGACGCGCATCGCCATCAACGGATTCGGCCGCATCGGACGCAACGTGCTGCGGGCTCTGCTCGAACGCGACAGTGACCTCGAGGTCGTCGCGGTGAACGACCTCACCGAACCCGCGGGGCTGGCCCGGCTGCTGGCCTTCGACTCGACGGCCGGGCGGCTCGGCCGTCCGGTGGAGGTGGACGGCGACACCCTCGTGGTCGACGGCCGCCGTATCAAGGTCCTCGCCGAGCGGGAGCCGGCCCAGCTCCCCTGGGGCGAGCTGGACGTCGACATCGTGCTGGAGGCGACCGGCCGCTTCACCTCGGCGAAGGCAGCCCGCGCCCACCTCGACGCGGGCGCGGGGCGGGTGCTGGTGAGCGCCCCCTCGGACGGCGCCGACGTGACGCTGGCGTACGGGGTGAACAGCGACACCTACGACCCGGCGCTGCACACCATCGTGTCTAACGCCTCCTGCACGACCAACGCGCTGGCCCCACTGGCCGCCGTGCTGGACGAGCTGGCGGGCATCGAGCACGGGTTCATGACGACCGTGCACGCCTACACCCAGGAGCAGAACCTCCAGGACGGCCCGCACCGCGATCCCCGCCGGGCGCGCGCGGCCGGGGTGAACATCGTGCCGACGACCACGGGCGCGGCCAAGGCGATCGGCCTGGTGCTGCCGAACCTCGACGGCAAGCTGTCGGGCGACTCGATCCGGGTCCCGGTGCCGGTCGGCTCGATCGTCGAGCTGAACACCACGGTCGCCCGCGACGTCACCCGGGAGGAGGTGCTCGCCGCCTACCGCACGGCCGCCGAGGGCCCGCTCGCCGGTGTCCTGGAGTACTCCGAGGACCCGCTCGTCTCCTCCGACATCGTCGGCAACCCGGCCTCCTCCGTCTTCGACTCCGCCCTCACCCGTGTCGACGGCCGCCACGTCAAGGTGGTCGCCTGGTACGACAACGAGTGGGGCTTCTCCCACCGCGTCATCGACACGCTGGAGCTGCTCGCGCGCTGACCCCGGGGAAACTTCCTCGCCTGGGCCGACGGGTACGTGTGATGGTTCGGCGCATGGGCAACTCCAGGGCGTACCCCGTGTTCCGGACCACCGACAAGCCGGCGGCGTTCGCACAGGCCGTGCGCCTGTGCGCGCTGCTGGCGAGGCGGGACGACGAGGTCTACCTCACCGCCGATCTGCTGACGGTCGCGGACGTCCGGCAGATGGCCGCCGCCCTGCCCGGCACGAAGGTCTGCGTGAAGGTGCGGACGGACCCCTCGGGTGGGTCCGTCTGGGCCGACCTCGATCTCACGACGGCGGCCGACTCCGAACTCCAGCCGCGTCTGCCGCTGCACATCGGGGAGTTCTACCCTGCCAGGAGCGCGGACCAGCGCTTCCTGACGGCTCTGGGTGAGGGCACCGCCTCCGTCCAGTGGTCGGGCTCGTGGCCGGAGGACCCGGACGCGGACCAGCACGGCTCGGCGAAGTACGACGGCGTCCAGGTCGTGTTCCACGGCGACCAGGCGCAGGCGGACCGCTGGACCGAGCACCACACGGTCTTCGTCCACGTCAGCAACCGGGGCGACCTGCCCAGAGCACGAAAGCTCGCCGCCCACACAGGCGGCGAGGTCCTGGGCGAGGCTCAGCTCGGCTGGTGAGCGGCGGCGCCCAGGTACCGCAGCGCCGAGGCCGCCGCGCCCGCTCCGCACATCCCGTGGGCGCCCGGCCCCGGTGGGGTGGACGCCGAGCAGAGGTAGACGCCGGGCAGGCCGGTCGAGTAGGGGTCGAGGGTGGGGCGGGGGCCCAGGATCAGCTGCGGGACCGTCTTCGCGCCGGTGAGGATGTCGCCGCCCGCGAAGTTGGCGTTGGCGGCGGCGAAGCCGGCCGGGGTGGTGGCGCTCAGGCCCACGATCCGGTCGCGGGCGCCGGGGGCGAACCGTTCGAGCTGCCGCAGGATCGCCTCCGTGGCGTCCCCGGTGTAGCCGTACGGGACGTGCGCATAGGCCCAGACCGGGTGCACGTCGCCGACCGAGCGCCCGGGGTCGGCGAGGTACTGCTGGCCGACCAGGACGAACGGCCGCTCGGGCATGCGTCCGGCCGCCACGTCCCGCTCGGCCCGCGCGATCTCGTCGAACGTGCCGCCCAGGTGGACGGTCCCGGCGCGCCGCGCCTTCTCATGGGTCCACGGCAATCCGCCCTCCACCGCCAGGTCGATCTTGAAGGCGCCGGGACCCCGGCGGAACCGCCGGTAGGCGGACCGGGTCCGCGCGGGCAGCCGGTCGCCGTAGACGGCCGCGGCCTGGCCGGGGTCGAGGTCGAGCAGTGTCACGTCGGCGGCCGGGATCTGGCGGTGGTCGGTGATCCGCACGTTCGTCTCGACGCGCCCGCCGTACTCGCGCAGCGCCTTCTCCAGCGCGCGGGCGATGGACTGCGAGCCCCCCTCGGCCACGGCCCAGCCGGCCGCGTGCCCGGAGACCAGGATGCCGAGGCCGATGGCCGAGGTGAGCGGGCGGCCCAGCGGGCGGTAGGCGTGGGCGGCGATCCCGGCCCAGAGCGCGCGGGCCCGCGGGGTACGGAAGAGGCGGGCGAGAGCGGCGGCGGGCAGGGTGGTCGGCAGGCCGAAGCGGGCGAGCAGCAGCGGGTGGGAGGGAACGCGCAGCAAGGGGCCCATCACCTCGCCGGCGAGCGTGCCCCAGTGCCGTACCGAGGGCTCGACCAGCGCCCGGTAGCGGTCCCCGTCGGGGCCGAGCAGGCGGGCGGTCTCCGCGACGGAGCGCATCAGTACGCCCCCCGTGCCGTCGTCGAGGGGATGGACGCAGTCGACCTCGGGCAGGAGCCAGCGCAGTCCGTGCCGCTCCAGCTCCAGTTCGCGCAGGGCCGGTGAGCCGACGGCCATGGGGTGGATGGCGGAGCAGTGGTCGTGCAGCAGGCCGGGCAGCAGGCCCTCGTAGCTGCGGGTGCCGCCCCCGACCTCGTCGGCGGCCTCCAGCAGCGTGACGTCGAGCCCCGCCTTGGCGAGCAGCGCGGCGCCGGCCAGCCCGTTGGGCCCGCCGCCGACGACTACGGCCGTGGCCCGCGGCCGCGTCGTGGATGTCATGGTGCCGAGTCTGCCCTACCGGCGCGTGCCCCGGCTTCCCTCCGGATCGGCGCCCGGGGCAATCAGGAAACACGCATCTGTTCAGGCTCGTTAGGTTGGGCCGGGCGCCTTTCCCCAAGTCGACGCGACTATGCACCGGAGATACCTTTTATCCAGATTGCGGCCGGATCGAGCGGGAGAAGGACGTAGTGGAACTAGCAATCGCTCAGGAGACCATCGCCCGGTGGCAGTTCGGTGTCACGACCGTCTACCACTTCCTCTTCGTCCCGCTCAGCATCGGCCTGGGAGGCATCGTCGCCGGTCTGGAGACGGCCTGGGTGCGGACAGGGAAGGAGAAGTACTTCCACGCCACCAAGTTCTGGGGAAAGCTCCTGCTGATCAACCTCGCGCTGGGCGTGGTCACGGGCATCTTCCAGGAGTTCCAGTTCGGCATGAACTGGTCGAGCTACTCCCGCTTCGTCGGTGACGTCTTCGGCGCCCCGCTGGCGATGGAAGCGCTGATCGCCTTCTTCTTCGAGTCCGTGTTCATCGGGCTCTGGATCTTCGGCTGGAACCGGCTCCCGAAGAAGGTCCACCTGGCGACGATCTGGGTCGTGACCATCGGCAGCCTTCTCTCCGCGTACTTCATCCTGGCCGCGAACTCCTTCATGCAGCACCCGGTCGGCTACCGGATCGACCCGGCGAACGGCAAGGCCCGGCTCACCAACATCTGGCGGGTCCTGTTCCAGGACACCACCCTGGTGCAGGTCTTCCACACCCTGACGGCGGCGTTCATCACGGGCGCCGCCTTCGTCATGGGCATCTCCGCCTACCACCTGTGGCGGGCCAAGCGCGGCAAGGACACCAACCGCAAGCGGATCGCGGCCATGCGCAGCTCGCTCAAGCTGGCCCTGGTCGTCTGCACGATCGCCGGCCTCCTCACCGCGCTCAGCGGCGACCGCCTGGCCAAGGTCATGTTCCAGCAGCAGCCCATGAAGATGGCGGCGGCCGAGGCCCTGTGGGACACCCAAGGGCCGGCACCCTTCTCGATCTTCTCGGTGGGCAACGTCGGCAAGGGGCGCAACGACGTCGCGCTGGAGGTCCCCGGCGCGCTCTCCTTCCTGGCCAAGAGCAACTTCCACTCCCCCGTCCCCGGCATCAACGACCGGGCCGACGAGCAGGTACGGCTCTTCGGCGGCACCCGCGCCGACTACATCCCCAACATCTTCATGACGTACTGGGGATTCCGGCTGATGATCTTCTTCGGCATGACCAGCTTCACCATCGGCCTGCTCGGCCTGTACCTCACCCGCAGGAAGCTCTGGGTCAGACCCAGGTTCCGCACGGGCGAGGACGAGCCGCCGAACCTGATGATCACCGACAGGATCCGGATGAACGACTTCTTCACCAGGTGGAGCTGGCGGATCGTCGTGCTGACCCTCGGTTTCCCGCTGCTCGCCAACAGCTTCGGCTGGATCTTCACCGAGATGGGCCGTCAGCCGTGGGTGGTGTTCCACCTGAAGAAGACCGCGGACGCCGTCTCGCCCAATGTCAGCGTGGGCACCCAGGTCGGCTCGCTGGTCGCGCTTTCCGTGGTCTACGCGATCCTCGCGGTGGTCGAGGGCGGTCTCATGGTCAAGTACTCCAGACCGGGGCCCGATGTCGACGAGCGGCCCCCCACCAAGGACCCGACCCTGCGCATCTCCCCCGACGACCAGGACAAGCCGCTCTCCATCGCCTACTGAGGACGGATCGCCATGCATCTCCACGATCTCTGGTTCATCCTGATCGCCCTCCTGTGGGTCGGCTACTTCTTCCTGGAGGGGTTCGACTTCGGGGTGGGCGTCCTCACCCAGACGATGGCCCGCGACAGCACCGAGCGGCGCGTCCTCATCAACACCATCGCCCCGGTCTGGGACGGCAACGAGGTCTGGGTGATCGCCGCCGCCGGCGCCACCTTCGCGGCCTTCCCCGACTGGTACGCCACCCTGTTCAGCGGCTTCTACATCCCGCTGCTGATCATCGTGCTCTGCCTGATCGGACGCGGAGTCTCCTTCGAGTACCGGGCCAAGCGCGACAGCATGCGCTGGCAGCTGAGCTGGGAGCAGGTCACGTTCTGGACCTCGGTGATCATCCCGTTCCTGTGGGGCGTCATCTTCGCCAACATGGTCCGCGGCATCGCCATCGACCGCCAGAAGTCCTATGTGGGCTCCCCCGGTGACCTGTTCAACGGGTACGCCGTGCTCGGCGGCATCACCACGCTGGTGCTGTTCACCTGCCACGGAGCGATCTTCGCGGCGCTGAAGACGGAGGGCGAGATCCGCCGGCGGGCCCGCAGGCTGGTGCCCGTGCTGGGCCTCGCCTCCCTCCTGCTGCTCCTGGCGTTCCTGCTGTGGACACAGGCGAACTCGGGCAACGGCCAGAGCCTCGGGGTGATGATCGTGGCCTTCGTGGCGCTGCCCGTCGCCCTGTTCTTCAACCAACTGGGCCGCGAGGGCTGGGCGTTCGTCTTCTCCGCGCTCACCGTGGTCGCGTCCTTCGCCATGCTGTTCCTGACGTTGTTCCCGGACGTGATGCCCTCGACGCTGAACCCGGCCTGGTCGCTGACGGTCTCCAACTCCTCGTCCGCGTCGTACACCCTGACGGTGATGACGATCGTCGCGGCGATCTTCGCGCCGCTGATCATCATCTACCAGAGCTGGACGTACTGGGTGTTCAGCAAGCGCATCGCGGTGCACCACATCCCGGCCGGCCACTGAGCCGTAAGCGGCACACGGGTGGGCCCCCTCCGGCCGGAGGGGGCCCACCCATGTGCCGGGGTCCGGTCAGGTCGCCGGGGAGATGTGCACCTTGACGTGCTTCATGAGCGGCTGGTCGCTCTGGGTGCTGTAGTCGCACAGCGCGATCAGCACGTTCATCTCGGGCATGTACCCGGCCGCACAGCCGCGCGGCATGTCGTACGGGATGGCGAGGTAGCCGTCGAGGTAGCGGTGGCTGCCGTCCTTCGCCGTGGCGACGATGTTCACCGGGTCGAACTCCGAGATCCCGCGCTCGCGCATGTCGTCCTCGTTCATGAAGACGAGTTCGCGCAGGTTCTTGATGCCGCGGTAGCGGTCGTTGTCGGAGTAGATCGTGGTGTTCCACTGGTCGTGCGAGCGCATCGTGCCGAGCGCCAGCATGCCCGGGGCGGGCACCACGTCGGCCAGCTTGGCGCTGGAGAACTCCGCCCTGCCGGACTCGGTGAGGAAGATCAGCTCACGGGCGGGCTGCTTGATGCGGAAGCCCAGCGGAAGCCGGACCCGGCGGTTGAAGTCCTCGAAGCCGTCCAGGACTTCGGACATGGTGTCCCGGATGCGGTCGTAGTCCTCGATGTACCACTCCCACGGCGTGGGGCTCGCGGGCAGGGCGGCGCGGGCCATGCCGGCGACGATCGCGGGCTCGGAGAGCAGCTTCTTGGAGGCGGGCCGCTTCATGCCGACCGACAGGTGGACCATCGACATCGAGTCCTCGACCGAGGTGCTCTGCACGCCGCCCCGCTGGTGGTCCTTGTCCGTGCGGGCGAGGCACGGCAGGATCAGCGCCTCCTTGCCGTGGACGACATGGCTGCGGTTCAGCTTGGTGCTGACCTGGACCGTGAGATCGCAGTTGCGCAGCGCCTCGTAGCTGAACGGCGAGTCGGGCACCGCGAGGGCGAAGTTGCCGCCCATGCCGATGAACACCTTGACGTCGCCCCGGTTCATCGCCTGGAGCGTGCCGATGGTGTCGAGGCCGTGGTCGCGCGGCGGGTCGATCTTGCAGACCTCGGCCAGCCGGTCCAGGAACTCCGGCTCGGGGCGGTGGTCGATGCCGCAGGTGCGGTTGCCCTGCACGTTGCTGTGCCCGCGCACCGGGGAGGGACCGGCCCCCTCGCGGCCCAGGTTGCCGCGCAGAAGCAGCAGGTTGATGATCTCGCGGACGGTGTCCACGCCGTGCTCGTGCTGGGTGACGCCGAGGCACCAGCTGATGATGGAGCGGTCGGCGTCGGTGTAGATCCGGGCCGCCTTGAGGATGTCCGCGCGGCTGAGCCCGGACTGGCGCTCCAGCTCCTCCCAGGGCGTGGCCTCGCACAGCGCCCGGTACTCCTCGAAGCCGACGGTGTGCCGGTTGATGAACTGGCTGTCGATGGCCTTGGGGTCGATCTTGGCCTGCTCCAGCACCGCCTTGGCCATGCCGCGCAGCAGCGCCATGTCACCGCCGATCCGCACCTGGAGGTCCAGGGTGCTGGTCCGGGTGGCGTGGAAGGTGGCCATGTCCAGGAAGTCGTGCGGGATGATCGCCTTGGTGGCGCCCGCCTCGATGAACGGGTTGATGTGCACGATCTGCGCACCCCGGTCGAACGCCTCGGTCAGCGAGGTGAGCATCCGGGGCGCGTTGGAGGCGACGTTGACGCCGAGGATGAACAGGGCGTCGGTGGCTTCCCAGTCCTTGAGGTCGACGGTGCCCTTGCCGGTGCCGAGCGCGGCCTGCATGGCACGCCCGCTGGCCTCGTGGCACATGTTGGAGCAGTCGGGCAGGTTGTTGGTGCCCAGCTCGCGCGCCATCAACTGGTAGAGGAAAGTGGCCTCGTTGCCGAGCCGGCCCGAGGTGTAGTACGACGCCTGGTTGGGGTTCTCCAGATTGCGCAGGTGGCGTCCGACGAGCTCGAAGGCGTCGTGCCAGGAGATCGGCACGTAGTGGTCGGTGGCCGCGTCGTAGACCATGGGCTCGGTGAGCCGGCCCTGGTCCTCCAGCTTGAAGTCGCTCCACTCGTGCATTTCGCTCACCGTGTGGCGCGCGAACATCTCACGGTCGGCCCTCTTGTGCGTCAGTTCCCATGTGACGTGCTTGATTCCGTTCTCACAGATGTCAAGCTTCAGGCCCTTGGTGTCATCCGGCCACGCACATCCGGGACAGTCGAAACCACCGTTCTCGTGGTTCATCTTCATGATGGCCCGCGGGCCCTCGATCAGCGTTCCCTCGTCCAGCAGGAATTTGGTCACGCTTTTGGCGGCGCCCCATCCAGCGGCGGGGTGGTGGTAAGGGTGGAAGTACGGCTCCCCCTTGGGGATCGGGCCCACGCGAGGCTCGAGGTCCGACTCCGCCTCCATCATCCGTGACTGTTCTTCGTCCAAGGTGCTCAAGGCTCTCACCCTTCCGCCGTCGCGGCGTGCGTCCATACCTGTCTATGGAGCTTTAGGCCAGAGTATGTCGGGGTATCAGCACCCGCCACGCGACGCGCACCCCTTGAAAACAAAGGCCGAACGGCGTTTTCCGGATCGGTCTCGGGACCTCATTCCCCGGCATCGGAAAAAGGGGTTTCCGATAACTCAGAAAAGGCGGAACGGCACGGAATCCGGTCTCGGTGACCGAGTTCCGTGCCGCATGGTCCAGGCGGAAAGGGAGGTCCAGCTCGCAGGTGCGACCCCCTTCAGGGAGCCGGGGTGACCGGCGCCGCCTCCTCGCGCCGCTGGGCCGAGAGCACCTGTTCCCGGCGGGCGACGACCACCGCGGTGCCGGCGGCGCTCAGCGCGAAGGAGAGCAGGACGAACCGGGGCCGGTCGAGCCGGTAGCCGAGGAGCCGGTCCAGGGAGTAGCGGCCGGGCCCGGTCAGGCCGATACAGGTGGCGATGTAGCCGAGGTAGGCCGGGTATTCGTAGCCGCCCGCCATGGCGAAGAATCCGTTGGGGCGGTGCACGGAGACGGCGCCGCCCATGCCCCCGGCCACGGCGGCACCGGCGGCGGGCGTGGCGAGACCGAGCGCGAGCAGGACTCCGCCGCCCAGCTCGGCCGACCCGGACGCGATGGCGCTCACCTTGCCGGGGCGGAAGCCCACGGACTCCATGAACTCGGCCGTGCCCTCGATGCCTCCGCCGCCGAACCAGCCGAGCAGCTTCTGCGCACCGTGGGCGGCCAGTACGCCGCCGGTGCCGAGGCGTACGGCCAGCAGTCCGAGATCCTTGCGTCGCCCCATGGGGTGGTCCTTCCGTCGGCAAAGCGGTCCGAACTGGGCAACACGCTAGCGACCATCGGGGCGGCACGCCCCCCGGAGTACGCGAGGGACACGCGAGGGGCACGCGAGATCGCGGGGTCCGCTCCCTTCGGTCACCCGGAGCAGATGGCCGGTGTCGCGGCGGGACGTTCCGGCGTCCGGGCTCTATCGTCGGCTTGCGTCCGCGGGCGGTGCGGCCCGGCGGCCGACCATGTACGGGCCCCGCGCCGCAGCCCGTTCGGCGGTTGCCGCCGACTGCACCTCTTGGAGTGGTATGGCATCCGGGATGCCCCCGCACGCGTCCGGACCGTGGGTGAGCGCGGCGCAGCTGCTGGGGCGGTGGAAGCTGTGGCTGATGCCCGCCGTGCTCAGCTCGCTGGTCGCGCTGGTGCTGTCGCTGCTGTACATGGGCGGCATCCTCACCCCGGAGGGCAGCCTGCACCGGATGCCGGTGGCGCTGGTCGACCAGGACGAGGGCAAGCCGCTGCCGGGTCAGCAGGCCAACGTGGGCACGCAGGCCGCCCGCTCCATCCTCTCCTCCGGCTCTTCCGACGACCGGGTCCGCTGGCGCCCGATGTCCCGGGCCAGGGCGCAGGACGAGCTGGCGTCGGGCCGGGTGTACGGCGCCCTGGTGATCCCGGCGGACTTCACGGCGACCGTGGGCGCGCTGGCCACCCCGGACGCGAAGTCCCGCCCGGCGCTGACCGTGCTGACCAACCCCGGCGTCGGCAGCCTGGCCTCCTCGCTCGCGGGGCGGATCACGCAGAGCGCGGCGCACCAGGTGTCGGTCTCGGTCGGCAAGCAGTTGTCGGCGTCTCCCGAGGTGAGGCGGGCGAGCGCGGCGACCCGGGTGCTGATCGCCGACCCGGTGGAGGTGCGGACCCAGGTGGGCCATCCCATCGGCGCCCACAGCGGGCTGGGTCTGAGCGCCTTCTACTACGCGCTGCTGCTGGTGCTGGCCGGGTTCATCGGCGGCAACATCATCCACAACGGCGTCGACAGCGGGCTCGGCTACGCCGACACGGAGATCGGCCCCTGGCACTCGCGGCGTCCGACGGTGCACATCACCCGGACCCAGACGCTGGTGCTGAAGATGGTGATGACGGCCGGCCTCTCGCTGCTCACCACCTCGCTGATCATGCTGGCGACGATCGGCGTACTGGGCATGGACGCCCCGCACGCCGGTCTGCTGTGGGTGTTCTCGTACTGTGCGACGCTGACGGTCGGGCTGGGGGTCCAGGCGATCAACGCGGCCTTCGGCAGCCTGGGACAGCTCGTGTCGATGTTCGTCTTCATCGCGTTCGCGCTGCCGTCCTCGGGCGCCACCGTGCCGCTGGAGGCGGTGCCGGGCTTCTACCGGTTCCTCGGGGCCTTCGAGCCGATGCGTCAACTGGCGGCCGGGGTACGGGCGATCCTCTACTTCGACGCCCGTGCCGACGCCGGGCTGGGGCGCGGCTGGACGATGATCGCGATCGGCTTCGTGGTGGCCCTGGCGTTCGGCTTCGCGGCGACCCGCTACTACGACCGCCGGGGCCTGCACCGGATGGTGCCCCAGCCGGGTTGACCGCCCGCTACTCCGACAGGGGCGGCGGACTCGTACGCGGGGGCGTGGGGTCCAGGTAGACGCGCTTGACCGCCGGGATGAGGGTGCGCAGCCTGGTCTCCGCCTCCTCGCAGGCCCACTCGATCTGGGCGGAGGTGGAGACGTCGCGGAAGTCGACCTTGGCCGCGATCAGGATCTCCCCCGGCCCCTGGACCAGCGTGGTCAGTTCCATCACGTCCTGGACGGCGTCCACGGAGAGCAGTTCCCGGCGTACGGCCTCCCGCATCGGTTTGGGCAGGGCGCGGCCGACGAGGAGTTCGGTGTTGGCACGGCCGAGGATGTAGGCCACGGCGATGAGCAGCACACCGATGAGGATGGAGGCGATGCCGTCGAAGATCCCGGAGCCGGTGAGCTGGCCGCCGAGCAGCCCGAGGGCGGCGAGCACCAGGCCGATGAGCGCGGCGGAGTCCTCCATGACGACGGCCTTCACGGCGGTGTCGGGGGTGTGCTGGAGGTAGCGCAGGATCGGCACCCGGAAGTGCTCGGCCCGGCCGGTGGCCTGCCGCCAGCCGGTGCGCAGGGAGAGCCCCTCCAGCACGAACGCGACGGCGAGCACGATGTAGGAGATCAGCGGGTCGCCCGGCTTCTCGCCCTGGGTGAGGGCGTGGATGCCGTCGTACACGGCGAAGACGCCGCCGCCGACGAAGGTGGCGACGGAGGCGAGCAGCGCCCAGATGTACCGCTCGGGGCCGTAGCCGAGGGGGTGGTCCTCGTCGGCGGGTTTCCTGCTCCGCTTGAGGGCGACGAAGAGCAGGGCCTCGGTCAGGGTGTCGGCGACCGAGTGCCCGGCCTCGGCGAGCATGGCGCTGGAGCCGCTGAGCACACCGGCGACGGCCTTGGCGAGCGCCACGCCGAAGTTGGCGGCGGCCGCCACGAGGACGGTGAAGGTCGACCCGCCCGCGCCGGGACCGCCCGCGGAGCCCACGCGGGGGTCCAGGTAGGGGCCCCCGCCCGCGTTCGTCCCTCGTTCCATTCCCGGTTCACCCTGTTCGCTCATAGCCGGACAGTAACCCTCTTCCGTGATCTCATGACCGGTCCAGGTGGTCGTGGACGACCTCGGCGGCGCCGAGGGTGAGGTCGGTGAGCGGATGGCTCACCGAGACGGCCTCCAGGACGGGCAGGCCGGTGCCGACGTGCAGGCACAGGTTGTACTCGCCCTGCTCACCGTCGAGTTCGACGGTGGCCGGACCCGGTGATGTCGCGGCACCGGCGGTCGGCGGTTCGGGGTGTCCGGCCGCGTCGTGCTGCTCGATGCCGGGGACGCCCACTCTCGGCCGCCCGCCGGGCACCGGCCGGCGCTGCCGTCCGAACGGGGGACCCGGGTGCCGTTCGGGTGAGGGCGCCGTTTCCGTGCGGGGCGTGCGCGGAACACCTTGCCCGCGCCGCGCTGTGCCGGCCGCCGCCCGTGACCGACGACGAACCGATGGCGAACCGCCGACGACAGGACGTGCAGATGCAGGGCTTCTCCCGTGAACCGGGCACGCACGGACCGGTCGACCAGGTGCCCCCCAAGGGCCTGCGGAGGATCTACCGCTGGGCCGCGCTCATCGCCGTCGGCGGCTTCCTCTTCGGCTACGACACCGGGGTGGTCTCCGGCGCCCTGCTGTTCATCACCCGCGACTTCCACCTCTCCGCCGCCGAGCAGGGCACCATCGTCTCCGTCCTGCTGGTCGGCGCCATGGCGGGCGCGCTGCTCGCGGGCCGGCTCGCGGACGCGATCGGGCGCCGGAAGGCGGTGGCGCTGGAGGGCGCCGTCTTCATCGTCGGCACCGCCGTCGCCGCGACCGCGCCGACGTACTGGCACCTGCTGGTCGGCCGGGTCGTGCTCGGGCTCGCGGTGGGCGCGGCCTCGGCGACCGTGCCGGTGTACCTCTCGGAGATCTCCCCCACCGCGATCCGGGGCCGGGTGCTGAGCGCCAACCAGCTCATGATCACGGTGGGCATCCTGGTGTCGTACCTGATCGACCTGGCCTTCTCCGGCAGCGGGGACTGGCGGCTGATGTTCGCGCTCGGCGCCGTCCCGGCGTCGGTGCTGACGCTGTGCGCGCTGCTGGTGCTGCCGGAGTCGCTGCCCTGGCTGGTGCGCAAGGGCCGCTGGACCGAGGCCCGCGAGGTGCTGACGCTGGTGCTGCCGAAGGACGACGCGGAGCGGGTGGTGACCGGGCTGCGGCACCGGGACGGCGCCCACGCGCCCCGGCCGGGCTGGCGGACGCTGCTCGGCCCGAAGGTGCGCCCGGCGCTGATCGTGGGCGTGACGATGGCCGTCGTCCAGCAGTTCGGCGGCATCAACACGATCATCTACTACGCGCCGACCATCATCGAGAAGACCGGGCTCAGCGCCTCCAACTCGATCTTCTACTCGGTGTTCATCGGTGTGATCAACCTGGTGATGACCATCGTGGCGACCAGGCTCATCGACCGGGCGGGCCGGCGCACCCTGCTGCTGTTCTCGCTGGCCGGGATGACGCTTCTGGTGGCACTGCTGGGCCTGAGCTTCGTCGCGAGCTGGAACTCCGAGCTGTCCCTGCTCTACATGATCCTTTACATCGCCGCCTACGCGGGCGGTCTCGGACCCATCTTCTGGGTGCTGGTGGGCGAGCTGTTCCCGCCGGCGGTGCGGGCGCTGGGGTCGAGCACGGCGACGACCACCAACTGGATCTCCAACTTCGCGGTCAGCCAGGCCTTCCTGCCGCTGGCGGCCGCGATCGGGCAGGGCGAGACGTTCCTGGTGTTCGCCGTGATCTGCCTCTGCGGGCTGCTGTTCGTGGCCCGGTTCGTGCCCGAGACGAAGGACCGCTCCTTCGAGGAGGTCGACGCCGCCCTCCAGGCCCGGTTCGGGCACCCCGGCCCGGCCGGGAAGGACACCGGCCGCCGGGCCGGGGACCGCAGCCGGACCTGAGGAGCCGGGAAACAGGCCGGGCCCGGTCGCCCCGCGGTGGGGTGACCGGGCCCGGTGCGGCCGTCGCTCAGGACTGGGGCCGCTTGCCGTGGTTGGCGCCGTTCTTGCGGCGGGCCTTCTTCTTCCGGCGTCGCTTCGAGGACATGCGGGCCTCCTTCTGGCGTGGTCGGACACGTTCGGTACGGGGACGGATGATCTCCTGCCCCGCGGTCCGGACACCATACATGCGGGTATGCCCCGCGAGCACGGTCGCCCGGCGCGCGCCCCGAGTCGCGCGCCGGGTCCGGGACACGGACGATACGAGAGACCGAGAAAGGGGGCGCCGTCGCGCGCGCCCGCCGCCGGGACGAGGAGTATCCGCCGATGGCCGGAACCTGGGAAGCCGACACTCTGGTGATCTTCGGGGTGACCGGGGATCTCGCGCGGAAGATGACCTTCCCCGCGCTCTACAAGCTGGAGGGCCGGGGGCTGCTCGACTGCCCCGTGATCGGTGTCGGCCGCCGCGAGATGAGCCACGACGAGCTGGCGGACCTGGTCCGTACGGCGGTGGAGCAGGCGGAGGAGTCGGTCGACCGGGCCGTGCTGGAGCGGCTGGCAGGCCGGATGGCCTATGTGGCCGGAGACCTCACCGTGCCCGAGACCTATGGGCGGCTCGCCCAGGAGCTGGGGCGCCGCAAGCGTCCGCTGTTCTATCTGGAGACCCCGCCCGCGCTGTTCGCCCCGATCGTGGACCAGCTCGCCTCCGCCCGGCTGCTGGGGCAGGCGCGGGTGGCGCTGGAGAAGCCGTTCGGGCACGACCTGGCGTCGGCCCGCGCCCTGGACCGCAAGCTGACGGCGGTGCTGGACGAGAACCAGATCCTGAGGGTCGACCACTTCCTGGGCAAGGAACCCGTCATCGAGCTGGAGTACCTGCGGTTCGCCAACTCCGCGCTGGCCGAGCTGTGGCACCGGGACAGCGTGGTGGCCATCCAGATCACGATGGCCGAGGAGTTCGGCGTCGAGGGCCGCGGTGGCTTCTACGAACAGGTCGGCGCGCTGCGCGATGTGATCCAGAATCACCTGCTGCTGGTGCTGGCCCTGGTGGCGATGGACCCGCCGGTCGGGCCGAGCGCGACCGATCTGTGGGACAAGCGGATCGAGGTGCTGCGCGCGATGCCCGAGGCGGACGTGCACGCGTACGTGCGCGGCCAGTACATCGGCTACCAGCAACTGCCGGGTGTGGCACCGGACTCGACCGTGGAGACGTACGCGGCGCTCCGGCTGGAGATCAACAACTGGCGGTGGGACGGCGTGCCGGTCTTCATCCGCGCGGGCAAGCGGCTGCCGGTACGGGTGACCGAGGTGCGGCTGATCCTGCGCGAGCCTCCCCGGCTCGGCTTCCTCCCCGACCCCGGCCAGGTCGCCGGCAACCAGATCGTGCTGCGCATCGACCCCGAGGCCGGCATGCGCCTCCAGCTCTCCGCCCTGGACGAGGAGTCGGCCTGGCGTCCGGTCCCCCTGGACACCGTCTTCGCCCGCGAACTCGGCAAGCCCCTCGCCCCGTACGAACGCCTCCTGTACGCGGCCCTGACCGGTGACGACAAGTACTTCGCACCGCAGCGGGCGGTCGAGGAGTGCTGGCGGATCATCCAGCCGCTCCTCACCTATCCCCCGCCGGTCCACCCGTACCCGCCCGGCTCCTGGGGCCCGCCCCAGGCGGACGCGCTGGTGGCGGGCAGTCCGCCGTGGCAGCGGCCCTGGGTCCCCGAGGTTCCCCCGGCACCGGGCTCGCGCCAGTAGGGTGCTCGTGTCCAGCACTTTCCGTCTGTAGCACTGGAGCAGGAATGACCGGTGACCCCGAGCCGATCAGCGCCGACGCACGCAAGGCGCTCGAGCAGGAACTGTCCGATCTGCGTGAGGAGCGCAAGACGGTCGCCGCGACGCTGAAGGACTCCGACGAGGTCGGGGACCGTGCCGACCAGGCCGACGAGATCCAGCGGGCCGACCAGCTGGGCCGGCTGGACGAGCGCATCGACCGGGTCGAGGACCGGCTGCGCCAGGCGGACATCGGGGGCCCGGTCCCGACCGACAAGGTCGGGGTGGGCACGACGGTCACCGTCCGGTTCGCGGACGGCACCACGGACACCCTGCACATCGGCGAGATCGCCGACGCCCGCGACCCGAAGCTGGTCACCTCCGACAGCCCGCTGGGCCGCGCGCTGCTCGGCCGCACCCCCGGCGACACCGTCAGCTACGACGCCCCGGACGGCGAGGCCACCGCGGTCGTGGTCTCCCTGGGCGCGCCCGGCGACAAGGGCTGAGAGAGCGGCGGACAGACACGAGCCCGGGCGGGCTGGACATCGCGTCCGGTCCGCCCGGGCTCGTCGGCCGCCCGCGGGGTCAGCCGTCGTAGTGGGAGGGCGGGAAGGGGTCCTCCTGCTCGCGCTGCCGGCGCGTCAGGTCACCCGTCTCCACCTCGCCCCGTTCGACCTGGCGGTCGATCTCGGCGCTCTCCTGCTCGTAGATCCGCTCCGGGCTCTCCTGCTCCCGGACGGGGAGGCCGACGTCACGCCGGTCCTCCTGGGTGCGTTCCTGAAGCTCGGTCTCGTCCGGGCGGCGGGGCAGCCCACGCCCGTGGTCGCTGTCGGGGTCGCCCTCGACCCTCTTGTTGGACTTGTGGTGGTGCGCCATGGGGTTCTCCTTGCCGCCGTAAGTCCTACTTGGCTTCGGCGTCCTTCGAGTCGGCCTTCTTCTTGCCGCCGGACGCGGTCTTCTTGGCCGCCGCCTTCTTCCCCGCGGGCTCGTCGCCCTTCTCGGACTTCTTCTCGTCCGGCTTGCGCACGATGACGTGCAGCGAGTCGTTCTGTACATCCGCGACGATCGTGTCCCCCGGGTCGGCCTGGCCGCTGAGCAGCAGCTCGGCGATGCGGTTGTCCAGCTCGGTCTGGATCGTGCGGCGCAGCGGACGCGCGCCGAACTCCGGCTGGTGACCGTGGGCGATCAGCAGCTTCTTCGCCGCCTCGGTGACCTCCAGCTGCAACCCCTGCGCCTTCACCCGGCGCCGGCTCTGGTCCAGCAGGTGGTCCACGATCTCGGAGAGGTCGTCCTCGGTGAGGCTGTGGAAGATGATGATGTCGTCGATCCGGTTGAGGAACTCGGGCAGGAACCGGCCGCGCAGCTCCTCCAGCAGGTCGTCCTTGATCTCGGACACGTCGCCCTGGTGCGCCAGGATCAGGTGGGCGCCGATGTTCGACGTCATGATGATGACGGTGTGCCGGAAGTCGACGGTGCGGCCCTGGCCGTCGGTCAGCCGGCCGTCGTCCAGGATCTGGAGCAGCGTGCTGAACACATCCGGGTGCGCCTTCTCGATCTCGTCGAACAGCACCACGCTGTACGGCTGGCGGCGGACCTTCTCGGTGAGCTGTCCGGCCTCCTCGTAGCCGACGTATCCGGGAGGCGCGCCGACCAGGCGGGAGACGGTGTGCTTCTCCTGGAACTCGCTCATGTCGAACCGGATCATGCGGTCCTCGTCGCCGAACAGCAGCTCGGCGAGGGCCTTGGCGAGTTCGGTCTTGCCGACACCCGTGGGGCCGAGGAAGAGGAAGGAGCCCACCGGACGGTCCGGGTCGCCCATGCCGGCGCGGTTGCGGCGGACCGCCTGCGAGACCGCGGTGACGGCCTCGTTCTGCCCGACGATGCGGGCGTGCATCTCCTCCTCCAGGTTGAGCAGCCGCTCCTTCTCGCTGGCGGTGAGCTGCGAGACGGGGATGCCGGTCCGGCGGGAGACGATGTCGGCGATGTCGTTCGGGGTGACGGTGACGACGCCCTCGCGGCGCTCCTCGATGCCGGCGAGTTCGGCCTCGACCTCGGCGATCTTCTTCTTGAGGTCGTTCGCCCTCTCGTAGTCCTGGCCGGACACCGCCTCGTCCAGCTCGCGGCGCAGCTTGGCGATCTTGTCCTCGCGGGCGACCACCTCGGTGGAGCGGGCCGCGCTGCGCAGCCGTACCCGCGCGCCGGCCTGGTCCATCAGGTCGATGGCCTTGTCCGGGAGGAAGCGGTCGGTGATGTAGCGGTCGGACAGCCCGGCACAGGCTTCGAGCGCGGCGTCCTCGTAGCGGACCTGGTGGTGGGCCTCGTAGGCGTCGCGCAGCCCTTCGAGGATCAGCACCGTCTCCGCGACGCTGGGCTCCGGCACCATGACGGGCTGGAAGCGCCGTTCGAGGGCGGCGTCCTTCTCGACGTACTTGCGGTACTCGTCGATCGTGGTCGCGCCGACGACGTGCAGCTCGCCGCGGGCGAGGGCGGGCTTGAGGATGTTGCCCGCGTCCATCGAGCCCTCGCCGGTGGCGCCGGCGCCGACGACGGTGTGCAGCTCGTCGATGAAGAGGATGATCTCGCCCTCGGAGGCCTGGACGTCCTCGATGACCTTCTTCAGTCGCTCCTCGAACTGGCCGCGGTACTGGGCGCCGGCCACCAGGCCGGACATGTCGAGGGCGACGACCCGCTTGTCCTTCAGGGTGTCGGGTACGTCCCCGATCACGATGCGCTGGGCGAGTCCCTCCACGATGGCGGTCTTGCCGACGCCGGGCTCGCCGATGAGCACCGGGTTGTTCTTGGAACGGCGGGAGAGGATCTCGACCGTCTGCTCGATCTCGTCGGCGCGTCCGACCACCGGGTCGAGCTTGCCCTGCTTGGCCTCCTCGGTGAGGTCACGGCCGAACTCGTCCAGCGTGCTGGTGGGGCCGCCCCCCGGGCGGCCCTGGTCCTGGCGCGCGGCCTGCTCGGTGCGCGAGGCCAGCTTCTTTCCGTCGAGGCCCTCGGCGGACAGCAGACGCCCGGCGCCGGAGTCGGCGTCGTCCAGCAGCGCGGCCAGGATGTGCTCCGGGCCGATGTAGGAGTTGCCGGCCGCCTGCGACTGGGCGAAGGCGTCGGCGAGGGTGCGCTTGGCCGCCGGGGTGAGGCCCGGCTCGGCGGACGGGGTGCCGGACTCGCCGGGCAGCACCTCACTGATCGTCTCGGCGAGCTTGTCGGGGTCGACCCCGGCCTGCGCGAGGATGCGGCGGCTGGGCTCGACCTTGGTCGCGGCCCACAGCAGGTGCTGGGTGTCGAGGTCGGAGGTGCCGTCCTCCTCGGCCTTCTGCGCGGCCAGGTTGAGCAGTTCCCGCGAGGACTCGGTGAGCAGCCGGCCGATGGGAACTCGCTGCACAGCGGGGGGTGATGACGCCGGTGACATGCCGAAGAACCGGTTCAGCAGGTCGCTGAACGGGTCGGAGGAACCGAACGGTGAACCGAACGACATCGACATGGCAGCTCCTGGTGCGCGACGGATCAGGTTTTCACTGAACCGCGATGTCCAGGGCCTCGCAACCTGAGGAAGCAAGCTCCCCCAAGGGATTTCCGGGCTTTCCCCACCCGTTTGCCTGAGCCTTGCTGCCGGTGTCGAGCGTGTTGTGCACACTCCTTATATGCAGGCGAGGAGAAGAGGAGTCCGGGCATGAGCGAACGTGCGGGCGTTGCGAGATCGGCCTGGTGGGCCGGACACGATCCCGTGGTGGAACTCCAGCAGTTGTGGGGCGAGGTCAGCCGCCTGGTGGAGCAGTCCGCGCAGCCGGCCGAGCCGGCCAGGCACTGGATGCCGCTGGTCGAGGAGGAGGACGCGGGCGACGCCTATCTGGTCCGCGCCGAATTGCCGGGCATTCCCCGCGAGAGCGTGAACATCGAGATCGACGGCCGTGAACTGCACATTCACGGCTCGCTCGACGAGAACACCGGCAAAAACGCCCTGCGCCGCAGGGACGGCAGTTTCTCCTACGGGGTACGGGTCCCCGGTGACGTCGATGTCGAGGGCGTTCAGGCCGATCTCTCCGACGGTGTCCTGACACTCCGGCTGCCGAAATCCCAGGCGGCCACCCGGCGCTCGATCGAGATCCGTTCCTGAAAGCGCGCGCATACGAAAGCGACCGGCCCCGGAAATGGCCGGCCGCTTTCGGCGTGACGTCCGACTCGGCGCGGGCGTGACGGCTAAGCGGGCGTCACCATGACATTGACGTTCTTCATCAGCGGCTGGTCGCTCTGCGTGCTGTAGTCGCCGATCGCGCAGAGCACGTTCAGCTCCGGCATGTACCCGGCCGCGCACCCCTCGGGGATGTCGTACGGGATCACCTTGTAACCGTGGACGCTGCGCTTACTGCCGTCCTTGGCGATGCTGGTGATGTCGACCTCGTCGAAGAGGCTCAGCCCCCGCTCGGCCATGTCCTCCTTGTTCATGAAGATCAGCGTGCGCAGGTTCCTGACCCCGCGGTAGCGGTCGTCGTCCGAGTAGATCGTGGTGTTCCACTGGTCGTGGGAGCGCATCGTGCCGAGCTTGAGCATGCCGGTCGCGGGAACGACGTCGGTCAGGCCGGCGCTGGAGAACTCGGCGCGCTCCGTGGGGGTGCGGAAGACGAGTTCGCGGGCGGGCTGCTTGATGCGGAAGCCCAGCGGCAGCCGGACCCGGCGGTTGAAGTCCTCGAAGCCCTCCAGCGCCTTGGCCATGGTGTCGCGGATGCGGTCGTAGTCCTCGACGTACCACTCCCACGGGGTGGCGCTGTCGGGCAGGGCGGCGCGTGCCATGCCGGCGATGATCGCGGGCTCGGAGAGCAGGTGCTCGGAGGCGGGGCGCTTCATGCCGACGGAGAGGTGGACCATGGACATCGAGTCCTCGACCGAGGTGCCCTGCTCGCCGCCTGCCTGCCTGTCCTTCTCGGTCCGGCCGAGGCAGGGCAGGATGAGCGCCTGCTTGCCGTGCACCAGGTGGCTGCGGTTGAGCTTGGTGCTGACCTGCACGGTCAGCTCGCACTTGCGCAGCGCGTCGAAGGTGTAGGCGGTGTCCGGCGCGGCGAGGGCGAAGTTTCCCCCCATGCCGACGAAGACCTTGACGTCGCCGGTGTGCATGGCCTCGATGGTGTTGACGGTGTCCAGGCCGTGCTCGCGGGGCGGGTCGATCTCGCAGACCTCGGCCAGCCGGTCGAGGAACTCCTTGGACGGCCGGTGGTCGATTCCGCAGGTGCGATTGCCCTGCACGTTGCTGTGTCCGCGCACCGGGGACGGACCGGCACCCTCGCGGCCCAGATTGCCCCGAAGCAGCAGGACGTTGACGATCTCGCGGACGGTGTCCACGCCGTGCTCGTGCTGGGTGACGCCGAGGCACCAGCTGAAGATGGCGCGGTCGGCGTCGCAGTAGATCCGCGCGGCGGACTCGATCTCGGCGCGGCTCAGCCCGGACTGGAGTTCCAGCTCCTCCCAGGACGTGGCCTCGACGACCGCGCGGTAGTCGGCGAAGCCCGAGGTGTGCCGGTCGATGAACTCCTGGTCGAGCGCCTTGGGGTTGGTCTCCGACTCGGCGAGGATCGCCTTCGCCATGCCGCGCAGCAGGGCCATGTCGCCGCCGATGCGCGGCTGGAGGTTGAGCGAGCTGGTGGGAGTGGCCCGGTTGAGCGCCATGTCGACGAAGTCGTGCGGGATGATCGTGCGGGTGGCGGCCGCCTCGACCAGCGGGTTGATGTGCACGATCTTCGCCCCGCGCTTGTACGCCTCGGCGAGCGAGGTGAGCATCCGGGGCGCGTTGGAGGCGGCGTTGACGCCGATGATGAACAGGGCGTCGGTCTTCTCCCAGTCCTCCAGGTCGACGGTGCCCTTGCCGGTGCCGAGCGCGGCCTGCATGGCGCGCCCGCTGGCCTCGTGGCACATGTTGGAGCAGTCGGGCAGGTTGTTGGTGCCCAGCTCGCGCGCCATCAGCTGGTAGAGGAAGGTCGCCTCGTTGCCGAGCCGGCCCGAGGTGTAGTACGACGCCTGGTCGGGGCTCTTGAGGCTGCGCAGGGTGGTGCCGACCAGGTCGAAGGCGTCCTGCCAGGAGACGGGGACGTAGGTGTCGGTGTCCGCGTCGTAGCGCATGGGATGCGTGAGGCGGCCCTGGTCCTCCAGCGCGGCGTCGCTCCAGGTGGCGAGCTCGCTGACGGTGTGGGCGGCGAAGAAGGCGGGGCCGACGCGCTTGTGGGTCATCTCCCACGTGACGTGCTTGATGCCGTTCTCGCAGATGTCGAGCCTGAGGCCCTTGAGGTCGTCCGGCCACGCGCAGCCGGGACAGTCGAAGCCCTTGCCCTCGTGGTTCATCTTCTGGATGGCCTTGGGGCCTTCGAGGAGTTCGCGCTCACGTATCAGGAAGCGCGTGACGCTCTTGGCCGCTCCCCAGCCGGCCGCCGGGTGGTGGTAGGGCTGGAACTCCGGGGCCCGCTTATCGGCACCTTCGGTGGGTCGTCCCGACGTGTCTTGGCTCATCACAACTCCCTGTGTTCCAGGCCGACTCGCTGCGTGCAGATGACGCGAGTGCGGCCCAGCCTAGGACACCGGGGTCCGGACGTGACCAGGATCGTCGCCCCGCGGCGCGCGGCGTGCGGCCCGGGGCGGCGATCCAGTGCCTGTATGAGGAACCTTTCGGCGGGCTACCGCTCCGCCCGGCTCTCCGAGTGGTGGAACCCGGTCCCGGCCTGGTGGTCGCGGACCATCGGGTGCGGCTGGTCGCGCAGTTCGGGCAGCAGCCGGGCGAGGTCCTGGGCGAACAGCTCGGCGAGGTCGCGGCTGAAGCCGTTGCGGCACACCACCCGCATCACGGCGAGGTCCTGGCGGTTGCGCGGGAAGGTGTACGCGGGGACCAGCCAGCCGGTCTCCCGCATCCGGCGGGAGATGTCGAAGACGTCGTAGGACGTGACGTGGTCGGCGGTGGTGAAGGCGAACACCGGCAGCTGATCGCCGCGCGTGAGCAGTCTGAAGTCCCCCATGTCCGCCACCTTCTGCGCCAAGGACATGGCCACGTCACGGGTGGCCTGCTGGACCGCGCGGAAGCCTTCGCGGCCCAGGCGGAGGAAGGTGTAGTACTGCGCGATGACCTGGGAGCCGGGACGGGAGAAGTTGAGGGCGAAGGTCGGCATGTCGCCGCCGAGGTAGTTGACCCGGAAGACCAGGTCCTCGGGCAGCGCCTCCTTGTCCCGCCACAGGGCCCAGCCGACGCCCGGGTAGACCAGCCCGTACTTGTGGCCGGAGGTGTTGATCGAGGCCACGCGCGGGAGCCGGAAGTCCCACTCCAGGCCGGGGTCGAGGAAGGGGGCGATCATCGCGCCGGACGCGCCGTCGACGTGGACCGGGATGTCGATGCCGGTGCGCTCCTGGTAGGCGTCGAGGGCGGCGCAGAGCTGGGCGATGGGCTCGTAGGAGCCGTCGAAGGTGGAGCCGAGGATGCCGACGACCCCGATGGTGTTCTCGTCGCACAGCTCGACCGCTTCGTGCGGGTCGAGGTGGAACCGGTCCCCCTCCATGGGGAGTTGGCGGGCCTCCACCTCCCAGTAGTTGCAGAACTTCTCCCAGCAGACCTGGGCGTTGATGCCGATGACCAGGTTGGGGCGGGCGCTGCCGGGATAGCGGTCGGCGTTGCGCCGGGTCCAGCGGCGCTTCATGGCGAGCCCGGCGAGCATGCACGCCTCGCTGGAGCCGGTGGTCGAACAGCCCACGGCCCGCAGGGGGTCGGGGGCGTTCCACAGGTCGGCGAGCATGGCGACGCAGCGCCGCTCCAGCTCGGCGGTGCGCGGGTACTCGTCCTTGTCGATGATGTTCTTGTCGCGCGACTCCCCCATCAGCCGCCCGGCCTGCGGTTCCATCCAGGTGGTGACGAAGGTGGCGAGGTTGAGCCGGGCGTTGCCGTCGAGCATCAGCTCGTCGTGGACCACCTGGTAGGCGGTGTCGGGGGCCAACGGCCGTTCCGCCAGGCGGTGCTTGGGCGGGTCCTCGGTCATCTCGGTCACCGGGTTCGCCTGCCCGAAGAACGGGTTGAGGGCGAGGGCGGGTTCGTCGGGGTGCTGCTGGGAAGTGCCGTGCGAAAGAGGCGACATGAGTGCTTCCTGGGTTCGGTCAGCGTCCGCTGGCAGGGGGTCGTGGGGCGGAACGCACGGACGGCACCGGCCCTGAGAGAGGGCCGGTGCCGTCCGTTCAGGCGTTCGGGGGTTACGAGGCGTTGAGGGCTATGTCCCGCTCGGCCGCCTTCTCGCCGGGGGCGGCGGGGAGGGCGTCGAGGAAGGAGACGGTCGGCACGTGGAACAGGGAACCGGTGACGGCGGTCGAGTAGTTGAGAATCCGGTCGTGCTGTCCGGGCTGCCGGCCGAGGAACATGTTCCGGAGCATCCGCTCGATGACGTCGGGCGTACGGGCGTAGCCGATGAAGTAGGTGCCGTACTCGTCGTCGCCGATGGTGCCGAACGGCATGTTCTCGCGGACGATCTTCAGCTCCCGGCCGTCCCCGCCCTCGATCGTGTTCAGCATGACGTGGGAGTCGGGGGCCTTCACGTCGTCCGGGAACTCGATGTTGGCGAGCTTGGACCGGCCGATGGCACGCTCCTGCTCCTCCGTGGACAGGGCGTGCCAGGCGTCCATGTCGTGCAGGTACTTCTGCACGATGACGTAGCTGCCGCCCTGGAAGTCCGGGTCCTCCTCGCCCACGTACACCGCGTCGGTGGCGCGCTCCCCCTCGGGGTTGGCGCTGCCGTCCACGAAGCCGAGCAGGTCACGGTCGTCGAAGAACTTGAAGCCGTGCACCTCGTCCACGACCGTGGCGGCGCCCTTGAGCCGCTGGGCGAACTGCCGGGCCAGCTCGAAGACGATGTCCATGCGGCGCCCGCGCACATGGAAGAGGAGGTCGCCGGGGGTGCCCGGGGCCTTGTGGCGCTCGCCCTCCAGCTCGACGAAGGGGTGCAGACCGGCGGGGCGCGGCCCGGTGAAGAGGCGGTCCCAGGCCGCGGAGCCTATGCCGACCACGCAGCTCAACTGGGCGTCGGGATCGCGGTATCCGGTGGAGCGGCGCAGCGACTGCACGTCCTGAAGCAAGCCTCGTACGGTGTCCTCGCCGCCCTCGTGGATGGTGACCACGAGGAATACCGCCGCCCTGGCCGGAGGAACGACGACGGGCTGTGTCTCGGTCATGGAAACCTGCTTTCTGATCAGCTTGCACGCGAGACGAACATAGACGCTCAGGGTGGTTTGCCGTGCGGATTCACGCCGACGGCGCGGCCCGTTCACGTCGGCCGCGCCGGATGCCGTGAATTCGCTGTCACGAGGCCGGGGCCGGTGCGGTGCGGAAGGGTTTGTGGAAGTAAAGCTGAGCCTTTGCGACTCATGAGGGACGAGCGGCTCCGGGGCGTCTGCGGCCCCGGCCGCGTCTGGCCCGGTCGTCGGCGAGCACGGCGCGGCTGAGCCGGCCCAGCAGGTCGTACGCGCGGTGCTCGGCGGCGGTGACGGCGGCGGGGTCGACGCCGGTGGGCCGCAGTTCGCCGCTCGCGGCCTCCTTCGCCTCGTACAGCTCGACGGCGGACGCGGCCAGCTGCACCTGGGCGACCCGGCGCCGGGCGGCCGTGCTGTGCAGGGCGTGCTCGGCCTGGTCGGAGACGACCGTGCACAGGTGCAGCGCCTCCCGCATCCGGACGGCGGCCCGGCCGTGCACCAGCAGCAGGGCGCAGACCAGGCCGACGCTGATGCCGATGCCGCTGCCGATGACGCGGTCGTGCAGCAGCCGGGAGGCGGAGACGGGCGAGGAGAGTTCGCTGAGCAGCAGCGCGAGCGGGGTGAGGAAGACGACGCCGAGACCGTAGTTGCGGGCGACGACGTACTCCAGGAAGAACTCGAAGACGATGATCAGGCAGACGATCGCCACCGGGCCGGGGTGCAGGACGAGGACGGCGCTGGTCAGCAGCAGGCCGATGGCGGTGCCCAGGGTGCGCTGCACGGCCCGCTGCATGGTGCTCCACACGTTGACGGAGTGCAGCACGGCGGCGGCGGAGATCGCGGCCCAGTAACTGTGGCCGACGCCGAGGAAGAGGGCGATCCCGCCCGCGGCCGCGGTGCCGACGAAGGTCCGCACGGCGGTCGGCAGGAAGGCGGCGGCCCTGCGGCGGCGCCGTCCGCGCGGCCGGGGCCGTTCGCCGCCGGCGTGCGCGGCCGGGGCGGGGAGCGTCGCCGGCGGGCGGCTCGCGGGCGGTGCGGGGACGACGGGGGCGGTCCGGGCGGGGGCGCTGTCGCCGGTGTGGGGTTCGAACAGTTCCTCGGGCAGCGGGAGCAGGGTGTGCCAGCGGCGGTCGGAGAGCATCCGCGCCTGTTCGCGCAGGTGCCGGGCGACGACCTCGCCCTCGGCGTCGCGCCAGGTGTCGGTGGTGAGCAGGGCCCAGACGTAGTCGGCGGAGTAGCCGGCGGGGGCGGGGCGTCCAGGGGCCCGGCGGGTGAGGCCGAGGACGTCGTCGTCGGAGTCGTTGAGCGCGTGGTGGGCGCGCAGGGCGGCGACCACGGCCTGGTGGCGGGCCTTGGAGGTCTCGATCGGCCCGGCTGCCTCCAGGGCGCGGGCGAAGCACTCCAGGGCGTCGGCGAGCGCGAGCCGCTGGAGCCGCTGCGGCTGGAGGGAGTTGGGCAGGCAGACCAGCCAGGCGATGGCCGCGCCGAGCGCGGTGAGCGCGGTGTGCGGCAGCACGTCGGTGAGGGCGGGCGTCCCCTCGGCCGTGACGGCGAAGGCGACCAGGATGAGTACGGCCCCGAGGCCCCGCAGCCCGGCGTAGTCACAGCCGAACTTGGCGAGTCCGGCGACCGCGGCCATGCCCACCACGGCGGCGAGCCCCTGGTTCCACGGGCCGGAGGGGCCCACCCAGACGGCGAGCAGCGAGCCGAGCCCCACGGCGGCCGTCATCGCCAGGGCGACCAGCGCGAGCACCCGGAGCCGGCTGCGGCGGCGCAGCGGCAGGCTGCGCTCGAAGGTGATGGTGAAGGCGCCGAGCGCCGGGAAGACGGCGAGGTCCGGGTGCCCGAGCAGCACCAGCGGCAGGGTGGGCAGCGCCATGGTGAGCGCGGCCCGCAGCGCGAAAGGGAGCGCCCCGCTGACCTTGGCCATGGCGAATGAGCCACGTGGCGAGAGAACACGGGCCAGTCCAGCGATGAGCTGAGAGGTGTTGCCGCGTTTCATAGATCACTAACTCTAGCAAATCGGGGAGGGGCGAGCGCCCTCTCGCATTACACTCGGCGAATTGCCGGACAATTCCGAGGGGAAGAACATCACGGTGTGAATTCGGGTACGGTCCGCACTCGGCGGAAGCGGCCCTCCGGCCCCCCGCCGGGGCCGCCCCGGACGGGGCCGGCGGGCGGGGACCCCGGCCGGGCGGGCCGCTGGGCCGATTGGCTTTTCGGTCAGCGGTCGGGTACACCCATGACGTGCTGTTTCGCCAACTCGAATACCTCGTCGCTCTCTCGAGGGAGCACCATTTCGCCCGCGCCGCCCAGGCGTGCTCCGTCTCCCAGCCCGCGCTCTCCGAGGCGATCCGCAAGCTGGAGGACGAGCTTGACGTGCCGTTGGTCCGGCGCGGCCGCAAGTACGAGGGGCTTACCCCGGAGGGCGAGCGCATCGTCGTGTGGGCGCAGCGGATCCTCGCCGACCGCGACGCGCTGCGGGACGAGGTCGGTGCCCTGCGCTGCGGGCTCAGTGGCCGGATGCGGATCGGCTCGGTGCCGACCGCGTCCGCGGCCGTCTCGCTGCTGACGGGTCCGTTCTGCACGGAGCATCCGCTGGTCACCGTGGAAGTGATAGCGGACCTCCAGTCCCAGGACATTCTCCGCCAGCTCCAGAATTTCGAGATCGACGCCGGAATCACGTATCTTCCGGAAGAACTCTCGGGGCATTTCCACGCCATTCCGCTCTACGAGGAACGTTATGTGCTGCTGATCACCGCGGCCGACGGTCTGGCGCATCGGTCGACGGCGACCTGGGCGGAGGCCGCCCGGCTCCCGCTGTGCCTGCTGAACGAGTCGATGCAGGGCCGGCGGGTGCTGGACGACGTGTTCGCCAAGGCGGGGGCGAAGCCGACGCCCCGGGTGGAGACCGACTCCGTCGCCGCGCTGTTCGCGCACGTCAGGACCGGCCGGTGGGCGAGCGTCGTCCCGCACGCCTGGCTGCATGTGTTCGGTGTGCCGCACGGCATGCGCGCGGTGCCGCTGGTGGAGCCGGACTGGACGGTGCCGGTGGGCCTGGTGACGACGTCCCAGCAGCCGGGGTCGGTGATGGCCCGCGCGCTGACCGAGGTCGCCACGGAGACGGACGTGGCCGGCGCCCTGGAGCGGCTGCCCGGCGGTCCCGCGCTGCCGCTCTCGTAGCACCACCGGTGGCCGCGCCCGTATCGGCGCGGCCACCGGGGCGGGTCAGGCGACGGGCTGCGGTTCCAGGCGTTCGGCGCCGGTGTAGACGTTCATCGAGTCGCCGCGCAGGAAGCCGACCAGGGTCAGGCCGCTCTCGGCGGCGAGGTCGGCGGCGAGCGAGGACGGCGCGGAGACGGCGGCGAGCATCGGGATGCCGGCCATGACCGCCTTCTGGACCAGCTCGAACGAGGCCCGGCCGCTGACCATCAGGACGCAGCCGCGCAGCGGGAGCATCCCGGAGCGCAGGGCGTGTCCGACGACCTTGTCGACGGCGTTGTGGCGACCCACGTCCTCGCGCAGGCAGAGCAGTTCGCCCTCTGAGGAGAAGAGCCCGGCCGCATGCAGGCCGCCGGTGCTGTCGAACACCTTCTGCGCGGCGCGCAGCTTCTCGGGCAGGGTCGCCAGCATCTCCGGGCTCATGCGCAGCTCGTCGTCGGCGACGGACCAGGCGGCGACGGTGCGCACCGCGTCCAGGCTGGCCTTGCCGCACAGGCCGCAGGAGGACGTGGTGTAGAAGTTGCGCTCCAGGGAGGCGTCGGGGGCCTCGACGCCGGGGCCGAGGACGACGTCGACCACGTTGTAGGTGTTGCTGCCGTCGTCGGTGGCGCCCAGGCAGTAGCGGATGCCCGCCACGTCGGTCTCGGCGTGCGCGACGCCCTCGCTGACCAGGAAGCCGGCGGCGAGGTCGAAGTCGTCGCCGGGGGTGCGCATGGTCACCGTGAGCGGGCGGCCGCCGACGCGGATCTCCATCGGCTCCTCGGCCGCCAGGGTGTCCGGGCGGTGCGAGGACGCGCCGTCGCGGATGCGGAGCACTCGACGCCGGACGGTCACTCGTCCCATGGTCTTCTTCCTCTCCTCGGGCTCCGGGCCGCGGTTGTCGTCGCCGCCGGAGCCGGTGTGTGGCGGTGGGGTGGGGTCGGCTTGTCGGGTCGGCGGCCGGGCCGTGGCCCGGGCCCGCCGGGCTCCTGTGGTGACGGCATGCAGCGGTGGCGTGGGAAATCCACTCTAGGTGACACCGTGGCACGAGGAGAGGGCGGACGTACTGGCGTGGCGGCCCGGCCGGAGGTGCGGGCGCGGGACGCGGGGTGCGGTGGGCAGCCGCGGATGGCCCGGTGCCGCCGGGGGAGCGGGTACCGGGCCATCCGCGGTGCGCCTCCCCTCCCGGACCGTCGGGAGGGGAGCCGGGGGCCGGATCAGCCGGCGAGGCCGGGAGCCGGGATGCGGGACGGCTCCAGCCGGATCAGCACGCCCTTGGAGGTGGGGCAGTTGCTGATGTCGGCGACGCTGTCCAGCGGGACGAGCACGTTGGTCTCCGGGTAGTACGCGGCGGCGGAGCCGGGGCTCGTCGGGTAGGCGACGACCTTGAAGGACTCGGCGCGGCGCTCCTTGTCGGTCCACACGCTCACCAGGTCGACCATGTCGCCGTCGCGGAAGCCGAACTGCTCCAGGTCGGCCGGGTTGACCATGACGACCCGGCGGGCGTTGTGGATGCCCCGGTAGCGGTCGTTGGGCGCGTACCAGATGGTGTTCCACTGGTCGTGCGAGCGCAGCGTCTGCAGCAGCAGGTGACCGGCGGGCACGTGCGGCATCTCGAACCGGCTGGCCCAGAACTCGGCCTTGCCGCTGGGGGTCGGGAACGTGTCGCTGTTGACCGGGCTCGGCAGGTTGAAGCCTCCGGGCTGCCGGATGCGCTCGTTGAAGTTCTCGAAGCCGGGGACGACGCGCGAGATCCGGTCACGGATCCGGTCGTTGTCGGCCTCGAAGCTCTTCCAGGGGATGCCGTACTTGTCGCCGAGGGTGGCGATCGCCAGGCGGCTGATGATGGCGACCTCGCTGAGCAGGTGCTTGGAGGCCGGGGGCAGCTTGCCGTGCGAGCGGTGGACGTCGCTCATCGAGTCCTCGACGGTGATCCACTGCTCGACGCCGTTCTGCATGTCCCGGTCGCTGCGGCCCAGGGTGGGCAGGAGCAGCGCGGTGTCGCCGCAGACGGTGTGGGAGCGGTTGAGCTTGGTCGAGATGTGCGCGGTCAGCGAGCAGTTGCGCATGGCCTGCTCGGTGTACTCGCTGTCCGGGGTGGCGCGGACGAAGTTGCCGGCCACGCCGAGGAAGAACTTGGCCTTGCCCTCGTGCATCGCGCGGATGCCCTGCACGGCGTCGTAGCCGTGGTGGCGGGGCGGCTCGAAGCCGAACTCGCGGCCGAGCGCGTCCAGGAACGCGTCGGACATCTGCTCCCAGACGCCCATGGTGCGGTCGCCCTGCACGTTGGAGTGGCCGCGGACGGGGCAGACACCGGCGCCGGGCTTGCCGAGGTTGCCGCGCAGCATCAGGAAGTTGACGATCTCGCGGATGGTGGCGACGCCGTGCTTCTGCTGGGTCACGCCCATCGCCCAGCAGACGATGGCGCTCTTGCTCCTCATGACCCGCTCGTGGACCTCCTTGATCTCGTCCAGGGTCAGGCCCGTGGCGAGGAGGATGTCGTCCCAGGAGATCTTGCGGACGCTCTCGGCGAACTCCTGGAAACCGCGGGAGTTCCTGTTGATCCACGCGTGGTCGAGCACGGTGCCCGGCGCGGCGTCCTCGGCGTCCAGCAGCAGCTTGTTGAGGCCCTGGAAGAGGGCCATGTCGCCGCCGGCGCGGATGTGCACGAACTGGTCGGCGATCTGGGTGCCGTTGCCGATCACACCGCGCGCCTTCTGCGGGTGCTTGAACCGCATCAGGCCGGCCTCGGGGAGGGTGTTGACCGCGACGACCTCGCCGCCGTTGCGCTTGGTCTCCTCCAGCGCGGCGAGCATGCGCGGGTGGTTGGTGCCGGGGTTCTGGCCGACCAGGAAGATCAGGTCGGAGTGGTGGATGTCGTCCAGCGAGACGCTGCCCTTGCCGATGCCGAGCGCGGCGCCGAGACCCCAGCCGGTGGACTCGTGGCACATGTTGGAGCAGTCGGGGAGGTTGTTGGTGCCGAACGCGCGGGAGAACAGCTGGAGGAGGAAGGCGGCCTCGTTGTTCAGGCGGCCCGAGACGTAGAACATGGCCTCGTCGGGCGAGGCGAGCTGCTTCAGCTCCTTCGCCAGGACCTCGAACGCCTTCTCCCAGCTGATGGGCTCGTAGTGGGTGGCGCCGGGCCACTTCACCATGGGCTCGGTGAGCCGGCCCTGCTGGTTGAGCCAGTAGTCGGACTTCGAGTCCAGCTCGGCGATCGAGTACTGCTGGAAGAACTCCCGGGTGACGCGGCGCGAGGTGGCCTCGTCGTTGATGTGCTTGGCGCCGTTCTCGCAGTACTCGTTGAAGTGCCGCTTCTTGTCCTCGGGCCAGGCGCAGCCGGGGCAGTCGATGCCGTCGACCTGGTTGATGTTCAGCAGCGTGAGCATGGTGCGCCGCGGGGAGGTCTGGCTGAGCGAGTACTCCAGCGCGTGCGTCACGGCCGGGACACCCGTCGCCCACGTCTTGGGAGGCGTGACCGTCAGTTCGTCGATCGGGTCCTCGATGCTGCTGCTCATGGTGTGTCTGCCTCTTTCGTGAATACGAATCCCGCCGAACGGCATTTTCTTTGGTTTCCGGAAGGAAAGTCAAAGAGGCCGTGTCGATCACGCGATAGGTACCGCTTATCTTCCGGTTCCACGCGCCTTCCGAAGCATCGCACATTTCCCAGAACGGCTGTGACCAGGCATGATGCTGGCGAGGCAGGCACCCCTCGAGGCATGGATAACTACCGCCTATTACCCCATCGACCACCCCTCTTTGACTCGGGCGACAAATTGCCCGACGCTGGCCGACGAACAGCAAGCAAGAATTCACATTCGGGAGAGACCTGCCGTGTACCTGGCATTGGCCCCGGACACCATCGCGCGATGGCAGTTCGGGATGACCACCGTCTACCACTACCTGTTCGTGCCCCTCACCATCAGCCTGGTGGCGATCACGGCGGGCCTGGAGACGGCGTACGTCCGCACGGGCAAGACGAAGTACTTCCACGCCACCAAGTTCTGGGGCAAGCTCTTCCTGATCAACATCGCCATGGGTGTCGTCACCGGGCTGGTGCAGGAGTTCCAGTTCGGCATGAACTGGTCCGCCTACTCCCGCTTCGTGGGCGACGTCTTCGGCGCACCGCTCGCCCTGGAGGCCCTGCTGGCCTTCTTCTTCGAGTCCACCTTCATCGGACTGTGGATCTTCGGCTGGGACAAGCTGCCCAAGAAGGTCCACTGCGCGTGCATCTGGATGGTGTCGATCGGCACCATCCTGTCGACGTACTTCATCCTCGCCGCCAACTCCTTCATGCAGAACCCGGTCGGCTTCCGCCTCGACAAGGCGGCCGGCAAGGCGCATCTGACGGACATCGGCGCGGTGCTCTTCCAGAAGCTCAACCTCGTGGTGGTCGCCCACACCCTGACGGCCGCGTTCCTCACCGGCGCCGCCTTCGTCATGGGCATCTCCGCCATCCACCTGTGGCGCGCGGCCCGGCTGCAGCGCCGGGGCCGGCCCACCGACCTCAAGCAGGTCGCGGCCATGCGGACCTCGCTGCGGCTCGGCCTGGTGCTGGCCGTGATCTTCGGTCTGGGCACCGCGATCAGCGGTGACAAGCTCGGCGAGGTGATGTTCGAGCAGCAGCCGATGAAGATGGCCGCCGCCGAGGCGCTGTGGGACAAGGAGGCACCCGCCCCCTTCTCCGCCCTCGCCGTCCCGGACGTCGCCCATCAGCGCAACAGCGTCGACATCCAGGTCCCCGGCCTGCTCTCGTTCCTGGCGCACAAGGACTTCCACTCGGCGGTCCCCGGCATCAACGACACGGCCAAGGCCGAGGCGGCCGCGTACGGCGGCTCACCGGCCGAGTACATCCCCAACGTCCCCATGACGTACTGGGGTTTCCGGGCGATGATCCTGTTCGGCATGACCTCCTTCAGCCTCGGCGCGGCCGGACTCTGGCTCACGCGGCGGAAGTTCTGGCTCGCCCCCGAGCACCGCACCGGCTCCTTCGACGTGCCCCGGCTGATGCTGACCAGGAACCGCGAGCTGGGCGCCGTGGCGAGCGGGCTGGCCTGGCGGGCCGGCATCCTCACCCTGGCCTTCCCGGTGATCGCCAACTCCTTCGGCTGGATCTTCACCGCGATGGGCCGTCAGCCCTGGGCCGTCACCGGCCTGCTGCGCACCGTGGACGCGGTCTCCCCGAACGTCTCGCTCACCGAACAGCTCGTCACGCTCATCGGCTTCAGCCTGCTGTACATCGCGCTCGCCGTGGTCGAACTCAAGCTGCTGGTGAAGTACGCGGGCGGCGGTCCGGTCACCTCCGAGCGGCCACCGCTCAGGGACATCAAGCTCGGCGGCGACTCCACGCTCGAAGGCTCCCCGAGGGACGCCGACAAGCCGCTCGCCTTCGCCTACTGATCAGTGAGAGAGAGTCCGGAACCGTGCATCTCCATGACCTCTGGTTCTTCGTCATAGCCCTGCTGTGGGTCGGCTACTTCTTCCTGGAGGGCTTCGACTTCGGCGTGGGCATCCTGACCCGGGTGCTCGCCCGCGGGGAGACCGAGCGCCGCGTCCTGCTCAACACCATCGGCCCCGTCTGGGACGGCAACGAGGTCTGGCTGGTCACCGCGGCCGGCGCGACCTTCGCCGCCTTCCCCGACTGGTACGCCACGATGTTCAGCGGCTTCTACCTGCCGATGTTCGTCATCCTGCTCTGCCTGATCCTGCGCGGTGTGGCCTTCGAGTACCGGCACAAGCGCGACGGCGAGCGCTGGAAGCGCAACTGGGAGGCGATCGTCTTCGTCACCTCGCTGGTGCTGGCCTTCCTGTGGGGCGTGCTGTTCGCCGCTCTGGTCCACGGCCTGCCGATCGGCGCCGACCACGAGTACCACGGCGGCCTCGCCGAACTGGTCCAGCCGTACGCGCTGCTGGGCGGCGTGACCACGACGGTGCTCTTCACCTTCCACGGCGCGGTGTTCGCCTCGCTGAAGACGGTGGGCAGCATCCGGCACCGGGCGCGGCACCTGGCGCAGACCGCCGGGGTGCTGTCCGTCCTGCTGCTGGCGGCGTTCCTGACCTGGACCCAGGTCGACACCGGCAATGTGCGCAGCCTGGTGGCGGAGGCCGTCGCCCTGCTCGCGGTGCTGGTGTCGCTGGGCTTCAACTTCGGCGCCCGCGAGGGGCGGGCGTTCGTCGCCTCCGGCCTGAGCGTGGTGGCCTCCACCGCGATGCTCTTCCTCGCCCTGTTCCCGCAGGTGATGCCGTCCAGCCTGAACCCGGCCTGGAGCCTGACCGCGACCAACGCGGCCGCCGGCTCGTACACGCTGGGGATCATCACCTGGGTCGCCGGGTTCGCCACCCCGCTGGTGCTGCTCTACCAGGGCTGGACCTACTGGGTGTTCCGCAAGCGGATCGGCGTCCAGCACATCCCCGTCGCCGCCCACGCACCGGGCCACCGCGTGGCGCCGTGAACACCCGACGCGCCATGACGTGCCGCGCCCTGCGCCGTCTGACCCGGGCCCGCGCCGCGCGCGCGGGCCGGGGGGCGACGGCCGACGGCGTGGCGATGTCCCGGGGCCGGGCCGCCGACCGTGATGATCATCGGAGTGTGTCCCGGCCGCGCCGGCGTCGCGGCCGCGGCGCGCCGCGGACCCGCCTGGTGGAGCCGGGCGGCGTCCCCGGTGCCGGGCGGCCGGTGCGCACCGCACGTCCACCCGGAGCACGCCACCGCCGCCCGGTGCGGGCGGACCGCACACCGTACGACCGCCGACCGGCAGCACAGGAAGAAGGCAGGCCCGTGTCCCGACCGCTCACCGACCAGCACAGTGGCACCGCCGCCCCGAAGCCGCTGGTGGACCGCTTCGGGCGCGTCCACACCGACCTCCGGCTGTCCCTGACCGACCGCTGCAACCTGCGCTGCACCTACTGCATGCCCGCCGAGGGGCTGGCCTGGCTGCCCAGGGACGAGATGCTCAGCGACGACGAGATCGTCCGCCTGGTCGGCATCGCCACCGGCCGACTCGGTATCACCGAGGTCCGGCTGACCGGCGGGGAGCCCCTGGTGCGCCGGGGGCTGCCCGGTCTGGTCGCCCGGCTGTCCGCGCTTCCGAAGGCGCCCGCGCTGTCCATCACGACCAACGGCATCGGGCTCGCCCGTACCGCCGCCGCGCTGCGCGAGGCCGGGCTCGGCCGGGTCAACGTCAGCCTGGACACCCTGCGTCCGGAGCGGTTCGCCGCCATCACCCGGCGCGACCGGCTGGCCGACGTGCTCGAGGGGCTGCGGGCCGCCCGCGCCGCCGGTCTCGACCCGGTCAAGGTCAACGCGGTGCCGGTGCGCGGGGTGAACGACGACGAGATCGCGGACCTGACCGCGTTCGCCGTGGAGAACGGCTACCGGATGCGGTTCATCGAGTCGATGCCGCTGGACGCCCAGGGTGCCTGGGAGCGGGAGAAGATGGTCACCGCCGCCGAGATCCTGGACCGGATCGGCGAGCGCTTCACCCTCACTCCCGTGCCCCGCGAGGACAACGCCCCGGCCGAGGAGTGGCACATCGGCGGCACGGACTCCCGCGTGGGTGTCATCGCCAGCGTCACCCGGCCGTTCTGCGGCAACTGCGACCGGGTACGGCTGACCGCCGACGGCCAGTTGCGCAACTGCCTGTTCGCCACCAAGGAGTCCGACCTGCGCGCCCTGCTCCGGGCGGGCGCCGACGACGACGCGCTGGAGACCGCCTGGCGCTCCTGCATCGCCGTCAAGGCCCCCGGCCACGCCATCGACAGCGCGGACTTCCGCCGCCCCGACCGGCCCATGTCGGCCATCGGCGGCTGAGCCCCTACCGACCCCACGAGTGAGGACCGACGAAGTGAACCGGATGCACGAATGGATCGCGGCGGCCAAGGCCGAGCTGGGCATCGACCTCGATGTCGACATCGCCGAGCTGCTGGACATGACCAAGGTGGTCGCGCACGAGGTGGCCCGCCCGGCCGCCCCGATCACCTCCTTCCTGGTCGGCTACGCGGCCGCGCTGCGGGCCGGTGGTGCCGACGCGGTGTCGGAGGCGAACCGGAGGGTGACCGGGCTGGCCGAGCAGTGGGCCGCGGAGCGTGAGAACGGCGCGGCGGCGCTGTGACCGGCCTCCCGGCGCACCACCCGTCCTGGCGGCGGGCCCGCTCCCTGGCGCGCGCCGCCGCGGGGCCCGCGCTGCCCGGTGTGCCGCGCACCCTCGAGGACGCGCTCGGCCACGCCCTGGCCGAGCCGCTGACGGCGTTGACGGACCTGCCGCCGTTCGCCACCTCCGCCATGGACGGCTGGGCCGTGTCCGGGCCCGCCCCCTGGCGGTTGGGCGAACGCGGCGTGCTGGCCGGCGAGCGGCCGGCACCGCTCGCGGCCGGCGCCGCCGTACCGATCGCCACCGGCGCGCCGCTGCCGCCGGGGGCGAGCGCCGTACTGCGCCGCGAGCACGGCGAGGTGGAGCGGTCCACGAGCCTGCTCCACCTCGCCACCCCCGGCGCCCTCCCCGAGGGCCACGACGTGCGCCCGCGCGGGCAGGAGTGCGTAAGCGGTGAGCCGCTGCTCCCGGCGGGGACCGGTGTCACCCCGGCCGTGCTGGGCCTCGCGGCGGCGAGCGGCTACGACCGGCTGGTGGTGCACCGGCGCCCCAGCGTGGAGCTGTTCGTCCTGGGCGACGAGCTGCTGGACGCCGGGGTGCCGCGCGGCGGACGGGTACGCGACGCGCTCGGCCCGCTGCTGCCGTCCTGGCTGCGCGGTCTCGGCGCCGAGGTGATCGGCCGGCACCGGGTGGCGGACCGGCTGGCGGAGCTGCGCGAGGCCGTGGCCCACTCCCCCGCCGACGTGGTGATCACCACCGGCAGCACGGCGGCCGGGCCGGTGGACTTCCTGCACGAGACCCTGCGGCTGCTGGACGCCCCGCTGATCGTCGACTCCGTCTCGGTACGGCCGGGCCACCCCATGCTGCTGGCCGAGCTGCCCGCCACCGCCGACGGCCGCACCCGGCGCCTGGTCGGGCTGCCCGGCAACCCGCTGGCCGCCGTGGCCGGTACGGCCACCCTGGCCGCGCCCCTGCTGCGCGCGCTCGGCGGCCACGCCGACCCGGAGCCGCGCAGTGCCGTGACCGCCGAGGCGCTCCCCGGCCACCCTCGTGACACCCGGCTGCTGCCGGTGCGTACGGCGGGCACCGGCGTGGCACCGCTGCCGTACGACGGCCCGGCGATGCTGCGCGGGCTGGCCCTGGCCGACGCGCTGGCCGTGGTGCCGCCCGGCGGAGCCGCGGCCGGGGACGCGGTGGAACTGCTGCCGCTGCCCACCGGCTGATCCCTCCCCATCACCCCAGACACGACCACCGAGAAGGCGAAGGACATGGAGACGAAGACGGCATCCACCGGCACCATCCGCTACTGGGCCGCGGCCAAGGGCGCGGCCGGCACGGCGGAGGAGTCCTACCGGGCGGGGACCCTCGCCCAGGCACTGGAGCAGGCGCGGTCCCGCCACGCGGACGAGCCGCGCTTCGCACAGGTCCTGGGGGTCTGCTCCTTCCTGGTCGACGGCGACCCGGTCGGCGTCCGCGACCACGCCTCGGTCACCCTGCGGGACGGCGCCGTCGTCGAGGTGCTCCCGCCCTTCGCCGGCGGCTGAGCAGCCCCGCGTCCGCCCACCCCCTTCCCCCGCACCCGGAAACCGGATCACCTCATGTCGCTCCCCACCCTGTTCCCCTCCCCCATCCGCCTGCTCGGCCTGCGCGACACCCCGCTCTCCCTCGACGAGGTGTACGGGGCGGTCGGTGACGACGCGGCGGGCGGTACCGCGCTGTTCGTCGGCACGGTCCGCGACCACGACGGCGGCAAGTCGGTGTCGTCCCTGGAGTACAGCGCCCATCCCTCCGCCGGGGCGGAGCTGCGCCGGGTGGCCGAGGAGATCGCGGCTGAGTTCCCGGTGCGCGCGCTGGCCGCCGTGCACCGGACGGGTCTGCTGGCGATCGGGGACATCGCGGTGATCACCGCTGTCTCCTGCCCGCACCGGGCGGAGGCGTTCGCCGCGTGCCGCAAGCTCATCGACACCCTCAAGCACGAGGTGCCGGTCTGGAAGCGGCAGATCTTCACGGACGGCGCCACGGAGTGGGTCGGCGCCTGCTGATCAGCCGGTGACGACGCCCGCGACCAGGTTGATGGTGGTGGCCAGCACGCTGATGCCGAACAGGTACGACAGCAGACAGTGCCGGAGCGCCACCGACCGGATCAACGGGTTCGAGACGCTGGTGTCGGAGACCTGGTAGGTCATGCCGAGGTTGTAGCTGAAGTAGAAGAAGTCCGGATAGGCGGGCTTCAGCTCGGAGTTGAAGTCGATGCCGCCCTGGGCCGGGCCGTAGTACAGGTAGGCGTAGCGGGTCGTGTACATCAGGTGCAGCGCGGCCCAGGCCATGAGGACGCCGAGCAGCGCGATGGCCGCGGCGGCCCCGGTGTCGGCGCCGGAGCGGTGCGCGACCAGCATCAGCACGATGCCCCCGAGCCCGCACAGCGAGACGCCGACCACCACCAGCTCGTCCACGGCGGGCCGGAAGTCCTCGCGGCGGGCGTCGGCGCGGGTGGTCTCGGCGTCCATGGGCCACAGCACGATCCAGCCGGTGACCACGAAAACGGTGCCGACGGCGGCGATACCGGACAGGATGGCCAGCGGCGCCGGATTGCCGGTCAGGCCGACAGCAAGGCCGGCGATCGCTCCGACGGCGAGGCAGCCGCCGAGCCGGGGAACCGCGGACAACGGCAGCCACATGCTCATACGGCCTCACCCTAGCCCCGTCCGCCGCATCCGGCCCGGCAGATGACATCTCCGCTTCCGGCGACCAGGACCGCGGCCGGGTCAGGTGGTATACACCGAACATGCCCCCTTCGCGCCGTTCCTCCCCCGCCGGCGGCGGGCGCCGGTGGGACACCTCCGGCGTCGGGCACGTGCTGTTCCCGCGCGGGGTGCTGGCCCTCCAGCGGGTCGACGGCGCGCTGCTGTTCGCGGTGCGCGCCGCCCTGGCGATGGCGCTCGCGGGCCTCCCGGCGGTGCTGGCCGGCCGTCCCGACCTCGCGGTGTACGGGATGCTCGGGGCGTTCACGACGACGTTCGGCCGGAATCTGCCCTACCGCCGCCGGGCGCGGGTGCTGGCGTGGGTCGCGCTCGCCATGACGGCCTGCGTGGGCCTCGGTTCGACGCTGGCGTCGGTGGCGCGTCCCTGGTCCAGCGTGGCGGGCGCGGCGGTGGTGGTCACGGCGACCGCGCTGGTGGCGGGCGTGTGCAAGTACGTGTGCGACGCGACCGGGCTCGGCGGCCTGGGCGCCATCCTGCTGCTGTTCTCCTTCGCGGTGGCCGCCAACGCCACGACCACGCCCGGCCAGGTGCTCGCCCGCACGGGTATGGCCGCGGCGGGTTCGCTGGCGGCCTGGGCGCTCGCGCTGCTGGGCCGCCTGGTCCATCCCGACCGGCCGCAGCGCCTGTCGGTGGCGGCGGCCCTGCGCGCGCTCGCCGAGCTGCTGGACTCGGCGCGGGGCGGAGTGGGCCGCTCGCGGCACCGGGCGACGGCGGCGGTGCTCCAGGCGTACGACTCGCTCGGGCTGGCCCCGCCGACCACCTCCGAGCGGCCCGGTGAGGACAACACCTGTGTCCGGCTGGCCGATCTGTCCTGGTCGCTGCTGGTCGACTCCACGCGCGGCACGCCCGGGGACCCGCCGGAGCTGGCCAGGCTGCTGCGGACCCAGGCGGGCATGCTGGCCGACCGGCACCAGCGCTGTCCGCAGGTGCTGGCCGACCTGGCCGCGTACTCCTCGCTGCCTCCGGAGCCGGGCCGCCGCTTCTCGCCGCGCGCACCGGTGCCGGACGATCCGGCGGCGCGGCGGGCGTGGGTGCTGGTGCGGGGGCGGCCCGGCGGGCACAAGCCGGTGTCGGTGCTCCTGGTCCCGGCGCTGCGGATGGTGCTGGGCACGCTGGTGGCGGGTGGTGCCGCGCTGGCGCTCGGCCTGGGCCACGGCTACTGGGCGGCGATCTCGGCGGCGGCCGTGCTGCACTCGGTCAACGTCCGCACCACGGTCCAGCGAGCCGTGCAGCGCACCCTGGGCACGGCGCTCGGCCTGATGATCGCGCTCGGGGTGCTGGCCGGGCATCCGGCGCCGGTGGTGCTGGCGCTGGTGATCGTGGCGCTGGAGTTCCTGATGGAGTACGTGGTCGTGCGCAACTACGGCCTGGGCGTGGTCTTCCTGACCCCGCTGGCGCTGCTGCTGAGCGATCTGGCCGACCCGGAGTCGCCGGAGCAGCTGATCGTGGACCGGGGGCTCGGGTCCCTGCTCGGCATCGTCACCGGGCTGGTGTGCGCGCTGCTGGTGGTGCACGACCGGGCGGCGGTGCGGGTGGAGCGGGCGCTCGCGCAGTGCACCGAGGCGACCGAGCGGGCCGAGCGGGCGCTGGCCTTCCGGTCCCGGCCGCCGCATCCGGTGATCCCGGTCCATCTCGCCGTCAGCGTGGTCGAGTTGCGCGAGGCGGACGACGCGGCGGCGGGCGAACTGCTGTCGGCGGGAATCGATCCGGCGGCCCTGGCGGCGGCCGAGCAGCGCGCGTATCTGCTGCTGGCGAGGCTTCTCCACCGCTGATCCGGGCGGCGGTCGGATGTGCGCTTGCCGGGGATTTTCGCAACTCCCCTGTGATTAGGTGGGGTTCCCGTGAGGGAAGACAGAGGAGGCTGATGCTCGTATGTCAGTGCCACCTATGGGTGCGTTCGGGTCCTTCGGATCGCCGGACCCGTTTTCCGACCTACTGAATCGTTTCTTCGGCATGTCCACGGCGTCCTCACCCCCGGCGGTGCAGCGCGTTCCGGTGGGCCGGCTGCTCACCGACTCCGCGCGTGAACTCATCGCCCGCGCCTCGCGGCGTGCCGCCGAGGACGGCAGCGAGGACCTCGACACCGAGCATCTGCTGTGGGCGGCCACCCAGGTCGAGCCGTCCCGCACCCTGCTCGCCCGCTCCGGCACCGACCCGGACGACCTCGCCAAGGAGCTGGAGGCGGCGCTGCCCTCGGGCAGCGGCACCCCCTCGGCCGAGCCGGGCCTGACCCCCGCCGCCAAGCGCGTACTGATCGGCGCGCACGCGCGCTCGCAGGCCACCGGCGCCTCGTACATCGGGCCGGAGCACATCCTCCAGGCACTGCTCGACCCGGGCAACGACCAGGCCGCCTCGGTGGCCCGCAATCTGGGCGTGGACACCGGCAAGGTGGCCCGCGAGGCCGGTTCCGCCGCGAAGGCCGAGGCCCGGCAGGAGCCGAGCGGCACGCCCACGCTGGACGAGTACGGACGCGATCTGACGGCCGACGCCCGCGCCGGGAAGCTCGACCCGGTGGTGGGGCGCGGCGAGGAGATCGAGCAGACCATCGAGATCCTGTCCCGCCGGTCCAAGAACAACCCGGTGCTGATAGGCGAGCCCGGTGTCGGCAAGACGGCCATCGTGGAGGGCCTCGCCCAGCGGGTCGTCTCCGGGGACGTGCCGCGCACGCTGGAGGGGCGCCGGGTCGTCGAGCTGGACCTGGCCGGTCTGGTGGCCGGGGCGAAGTACCGGGGCGAGTTCGAGGAGCGGCTGAAGAAGGTCATCGACGAGGTGACGTCGGCCTCCCAGGACGTCATCCTCTTCATCGACGAGCTGCACACGGTCGTCGGCGCCGGTTCCGGCGGCGAGGGCTCGATGGACGCCGGGAACATCCTCAAGCCCGCGCTGGCCCGCGGCGAGCTGCATGTCGTCGGCGCCACCACGCTGGACGAGTACCGCAAGTACGTGGAGAAGGACTCCGCGCTGGAGCGCCGGTTCCAGCCGGTGAAGGTGCCGGAGCCCAGCGTCGAGGAGACGGTCCAGATCCTGGAGGGGCTGCGCGACGCCTACGAGGCGCACCACCAGGTCCGGTTCAGCGACGCGGCGCTGGTCGCGGCGGCCGAGCTGTCGGACCGGTACATCGCGGACCGGTTCCTGCCCGACAAGGCGATCGACCTGCTGGACCAGGCCGGTGCCCGGGTGCGGCTGCGCTCGCGGGGCAAGTCCAAGGAGGTGCAGGACCGTGAGGACTCCCTCGCCCGGCTGAACCGGGAGAAGGACGAGGCGGTCGCCACCGAGGAGTTCGACCGCGCCAAGGAACTCAAGCACCACATCGCCGAGATCGAGACCGAACTCGCGCAGATCGAGGAGCGCCGCGAGGGCGTGGTCGCGGTCACCGAGAACGACATCGCGGAGATCGTGTCCCGCCGTACGGGCATCCCGGTGGCGCAGCTGACCGAGAGCGAGAAGGAGCGTCTGCTCAAGCTGGAGGACGCGCTGCACGACCGCGTGGTCGGCCAGGACGAGGCGGTCCTCGCCATCGCGCAGGCGGTGCGCCGCAACCGGGCGGGCATGGGCGACCCGGACCGTCCGGTGGGCTCGTTCCTGTTCCTCGGTCCGACCGGTGTGGGCAAGACGGAGCTGGCGAAGGCGCTCGCGGAGCTGCTCTTCGGAGACGAGGACCGGCTGATCCGGTTCGACATGAGCGAGTTCCAGGAGAAGCACACCGTCTCCCGCCTGGTCGGCTCCCCGCCCGGTTACGTCGGCTACGACGAGGCCGGCCAGCTCACCGAGAAGGTGCGCCGCCAGCCGTACAGCGTGGTGCTGTTCGACGAGGTGGAGAAGGCGCACCCGGACGTCTTCCACACGCTGCTGCAGGTGCTGGACGACGGGCGGCTGACCGACTCGCAGGGCCGTACCGTGGACTTCCGCAACACGGTGATCATCCTGACCAGCAACATCGGCTCGCAGCTGATCCTCGCCCATCAGGGCAAGGTGGACGAGATCCGGGGCGAACTGGAGTCGGTCCTCCAGGGGCACTTCCCGCCGGAGTTCCTCAACCGGATCGACGAGACGATCGTCTTCCACGCGCTCGGCGAGAAGGACCTCGGGCACATCATCGACCTGCTGCTGGCGCGCAGCGCCCAGCGGGTGCGGGCGCAGGGCATCGGTCTGGAGGTCACCGAGGCGGCGAAGAAGCTGCTGGTGGCGCACGGCTACAAGCCGGAGTTCGGTGCCCGTCCGCTGCGCCGCACGATCCAGACCGAGCTGGACAACCGGATCGCGGAGCTGGTGCTGTCCGGCGGCGTCGGCGAGGGCGACACGATCGTCGCCGACGTACGGGACGACTCGCTGCACCTGAGCGTGCGTCACCCGGAGCCGGACGAGCCCGCGTCCGCCGAGTGACACCGCACGGCTGAAGGAGCGGTACGGACAGACGCCCGTACCGCCCCTGCCGTCGACGGTGCGGGCGTGCCGGTCGCGCGAAGGGCGGGGGCCGAGACCGCCCTTGGTGGACCGCGAGACGTTCCCGCCGGCTCAGACCGGGCTGTGGCCCTGGAGGTAGGTGCGCACGGCCGGCGGCAGCGCGTCCCGCTCGGCCTCCTCGAAGGCGACCCAGCGTATCTGCCCGGCCGGCAGCGAGGCCCCGCCGGAGGGCGAGTCGGTCAGCAACTGGCAGACCACGGCCGGGACGGCGTCCGGGGACTCGCCGTCGGCCGGGCCGAGCGGTTCGGTGCCGTCGACGAGGTAGCCGGTGAGTTCGTAGACGACCCGCTCGGCCGTCGCGCCCGGGGTCTCGGCCGGTTCGGCGGTGCCGGAGGGCAGCGTCCAGGGGCCGCCGTCCCCCTGGGTCACCAGCAGCAGCCGTCCGTCGTACACCGCGACCGCCAGCACCCGGCCGCCGGCCTCCCGCTCGGAAGTCATCGCCCCGTCCTCTCCCCCGCGCGCCGGTCCGCACGCGCGTCGACCGCCCGGCCCACTGGCCGGACGGCCGTTCCCTACCCAGCGGGGCGGGCGCGCACCCGGCTCGGTCAGGACGTCCTGATCGCGGCGAGGAACTTCTGCGGGTCGGTGTCCACTTCGCCCTCGACCGTGGTGACCGGGATGTTCTCCTTGTCGTACCAGACGGCCGGGGTGCCGGGCAGCCCGAAGGACTCGAAGGTGGCGATGGATTCCCCGGCCCAGGTCAGATAGGTGTCGTCGGAGACCTTGCGGTCGAAGTCGGCCGAGCGCAGGCCGTCCACGTCACCGGCGATCGACAGCAGCACCGCCCCTTGCGAGAACTTGTCCTCGGCGGGCGGGAAGGGCTGGTTGTCGAAGAGGGCGCCGAGGTACTCGATGAACTGCTGCTGCCCCTCGTCGCTCGCCGCGGCCAGCGCGCCCAGCGCCTTCTGGTCGCCGTTGCCGCCCACGGTGTCGTCCATCGTCCCGGCGAAGTGGAACTTCACCACGTACTGTCCGCCGTCGGCGCCCTTGCGGATGGTGTCCAGGAGCGTCTGGGCCATGCGGGCGGAGGCACGGTCGCGCATCTCCAGGAAGACCTGGAGCACGTGCGGCGCGGACAGGTCGCCGTAGTACAGCGTGGTGCCTTCGCCGCCGGTCGTGTTCGCGGGAGTCATGTGTCGAGCTTGGCACAGATGGGCGTGACGCACGAACGGTGCGCACGGGGTGCGGTCGGGACGACACGACGCCGCTCGCGGGCGCAGTCTGGAGGGGTGGACTCATCGCACAGCAGGGCTCCGCATCGCGGCCGTGACCTGGACAGGGCCGTGCTCGACGCGCTCTTCGCCGACTCGCCGCACCCGCTGTACGTGCTCGACGGCGCGCTGCGGCTGGTGGGCTTCAACGAGGCGGCGGGGGACTTCGACGTGCTGCCGCTGGGCGGAGCGCTGGGGCAGCCGCTGCGGCAGTGGGCGGCCAGTCTGCACCGGGAGCCGGTGGAGGCGATGCTGCGCGAGGTACTGGCCACCGGGGAGCCCCGGCGGGACGTGGAGGTGGCGGGCGGGGCCACGCCGGACGCGCCGGACCGGGTGCTGGCGCTGTCCGCGTTCCGGCTGCGGGCAGCGGACGGCGGGCTGCCCGGGGTGGCGCTCAGCGTGGTGGACGCCACCGAGCGGCACCGGGCGCGGGTCCGGCTGAGCGTGCTGCGGGAGGCGAACGCCCGGATCGGCACCAGCCTGGACACCGTGCGCACCGCGCAGGAACTCGCCGACATCGGCGTGCCGGACCTCGCCGACACCGTCGTGGTGGACGTGCTGGACGCCGTGCTGCGGGGCGATGTGCCGCCGGTGGAGTCGCTGGGGCGCGATCTGCTGCTGCGCTGTGCCGGGTACCGGTCGGTGCGGGCGGCGAACGGGCACCGGGCGGCGGAGGTCGGCTGTGTGATGGAGCCGGGGCTCACCTCGCGGTACAAGGAGGTGCTGACCGGGGGGCGCCCCGTGCTGATCACCGAGCCCGACACGGTGCCGGCCGGACCCGGTGGGCAGGAGGTCGCGCAGGCCGACGGCGCGCGTTCCAGGATGGCGGTGCCGCTCGCCGCGCGGGGCGGGGTGCTGGGCCTGGCCCGGTTCTACCGGGGCCGGGGCACCGCGCCGTTCACCGAGGACGACCTGCGCCTCGCCACCGAGCTGACGCGGCACACCGCGCTGTGCCTGGACAACGCGCGGCTGTACACGCGGGAGCGGTCGGTGGCCCGCATCCTCCAGCTGAGTCTGCGGCCCGCGCACGTCTCGGGCCACAGTGCGGTGGCCACCGCGCACAGCTACCTGCCGAGCAGCACCAGTGGCGACTGGTTCGACATCATCCCGCTGTCCGGGGCACGGGTGGCGATGGTCGTCGGGGAGCCGCCCACGCGTGGCATCCGGGCGGCCGTCACCATGGGCGGTCTGCGGGCCGCGATCGGCGCGCTGGCCTCGCTCGACCTGCCGCCCGAGGAACTGCTGGAGCGGCTGCACGACCTGGTGGGCCGGCTGGACGCCGAGGAGTCGCGGCACCCGGACGAGTCCCTGGACAGCCTGCGCGCTGGCACCTCGTGTCTGTACGCGGTCTACGACCCGGTGGCGCACCGGTGCACGGTGGCCAGCGCGGGCCATCCGCCGCCCGCCGTGGCCCGGCCCGACGAGCCGGTGACCTTCGCGCAGGTCCCGGTCGGCCCGGCGCTGGGCCGGGGCGCGCCCCGCTACCGCACGGCGCACTTCGACGTGCCGGCGGGCACGCTGATGGTGCTGTGCAACCCGGTGCTGCTGCGGGACGCGAGGACCGATGCCGGCGACCAACTCACCCGGCTCGAACGCGCGTTGCAACCACGGGACCGCCCCCTGCCGGACATCTGCGACGCCCTGCTGCACGATCTGGCGCCGCACCATCCGGCCGACGACGGGGTGCTGCTGGTCGTCCGCACCCTCACCCTGGGCGCCGACAAGGTGGCCTCGTGGTCGCTGCCGAACGAGCCGCAGGCGGTCTCGCTGGCCCGCGAGCGCACCGAGGAGCGGCTGAGGCACTGGCATCTGGAGGACCTCGTGTTCACCGCGACCCTGGTGGTCAGCGAGCTGGTGACGAACGCGATCCGCTACTCCGCGGGACCGGTCCGGCTGCGGCTGGTCCGCGACCAGGCCCTGATCATCGAGGTCACCGACGACAGCAGCACCGCCCCGCAGTTGCGGCAGGCCGAGGACGACGACGAGCACGGGCGCGGACTGACCATCACCGCCCAGCTCACCGAGCGCTGGGGCACCCGGCGGGAGCACCGGGGCAAGACCATCTGGGCCGAACTCCCCATCCACGACTGAGTGTTGAGGTGTGAAAGGCTGTGACGGGATCGGCCGCCGGGCGCCTTCCGTGACGGGTGCGGTGTGGTGGACACTGCGCTCCACGCGTTCCCGCGCTCCCACCCCCCATCACAGCCGAGGGCCGCCTCCATGCCGACCGCTCCCCGTTCCCTGCGCCTGGCCGCCACCGCCGCCGGGCTGCTGCTCGCCTCCAGCGCGACCGTCACGGCCCACGCCGCACCGGTCCCGGCACCGGACCCGGTCGCGCACGCCGCGACGCGGGCGGCGGCCGGCTGGTCGGCCCCGCTGTCGACGCGGGGCCGGTACATCGTGGACAGCCGGGGCGACCGGTTCCGGCTGAAGGCCGCCAACTGGGACGGCGCACAGGGTTCCTACAACGGCAGCGGCAGCGTGGACGACCCGGCCTCCCACCACGCGGGCCAGAACGCGCACGACATCCCGCTCGGCCTCGACCGGGTCCCGATCGCCCGGCTGCTCGCCGACTTCCGGGAGCTGGGCGTCAACACCATCCGGCTGCCGTTCTCCAACGAGCTGGTCCACCGCACGACACCCGTACCGGACGCGGCGGTCACGGCCAACCCGCAGCTGCGCGGCAGGACCCCGCTCCAGGTGTACGACGCGGTCGTGGACGCGCTCAGCCAGGCCGGGTTCGCCGTCATCCTGAACAACCACACCAACACCTCCCGCTGGTGCTGCGGTATCGACGGCAACGAACGCTGGAACAGTAGCCAGTCCACGCAGCAGTGGGCGGACGACTGGGTGTTCATGGCCCGCCGCTACGCCTCCGTGCCCGGCGTCGTCGGCGCCGACCTGTACAACGAGGTACGCCGGGACATCCTGGACGACCCCAACTGGGGCCTGGGCGACGCCCACGACTGGTACGCGGCGGCCCGGACGGCCGGCGACCGCATCCTCACCGAGGCCAACCCCGCGCTGCTCATCGTGATCGAGGGCATCAACTGGACCGGCGTCCCGGTCGACGGACTCCCGCACGGACGCCCGCAGTTGACCCCGGCCCGCACGCTCTCCCACACCCTGGTCGACTCCCACAAGCTGGTCTACTCGGCCCACTTCTACGGCTACACCGGCCCCCGGCACAGCGGCGCCACCGGCATCGGCGAGACACACGACGCCCGCTACCAGGACCTGTCCCGCGACGAGTTGGACGCGGCGCTCACGGACGAGGCGTTCTTCGCGGAGGAGTCGGGCCGCCACTACACGGCGCCGGTGTGGATCAGCGAGTTCGGCGCCGGGGCCGGGGAGACCAACCCGGCGACCCGCGCCTGGTTCGGCAACATCACCGACTACTTCACCGACCACGACGCCGACTTCGCGTACTGGCCGCTCGTCGGCTTCGACGGCCACGACGACTGGGCGCTGCTCCGCTACGACGAGGGCGGCCGCCGCTCCGGGCTCCTGGACTCCGGCGACTGGCGGGCCCCGGCCTGGCGGCATCTGATGGACGCACCGGGGAAGACCGGGCAGGTCGCGACGGCCGCCGTGTGGAAGATGCTGGACACCGGCCACGGGGACGCGGTGGAGTCGCTCAGGGTGCGCAGCACCGGCGACTGGGACGCGGGGGCGTACAAGGCGGCCTGCCCGGACGGGCTGCGGCTGACCGGGCTGAGCCACACGGGCGGGCGCGGGCTGTGCACGGACGCGGGGGCGGCCGGACTCCGCGCGGCGGACGGCGCGCAGAGCGTCGTCAAGGACGAGCGGTTCGTCTCCGGCGGCGACTGGGCGTCCGGGTACACCAAACTGCAGTGCCCGTCCGGCGCGTTCCTGATCGGCTACAGCGTGCGCGGGGAGCGGGTGTCGGCGGCGCTGTGCGCACCGGGCCGGCCGGCGCTCGGGGGGAGCGGGCGGACCGTGTGGTTCGACCGCTCGGACAACCGGCCCTCGGACGGTGCGGGCGGCGAGTTCGCCGAAGGCGCGTACAAGGGCCAGTGCGCGGTGGACGAGTACGCGGCCGGGATCGCCTTCACCACCCGCCTCGGCGCCCGGCAGGGCCCGGCGGCGCTGCTGTGCCGGACCCTGCCGCAGGCCGGGGTCAGCCGGGGTCGGTGACCTCGAAGGAGAGATCGTTGTCGACCGTGTAGTAGGGGCGGACGAGGCGTCCACCGGCGTTCGTGGCCGGGTAGACGAACGACTGCTTGCGGTCCGCCACGTCGTCCAGGACCCGGCCCACCCGCACCGGGGCCGCGCCGGCGGCGGGCACCACGTCGACGTCCCAGTAGCGGACGTCCGTGCCGTCGCCGCCGGCGAGTTCGGCGTGGCCGACCGTGAAGGTGAAGCCCCGGCCGTCGCCGGCGGTGCTCGGCCGGACGGTGCGCTCCGCGCCTCTGCCCCGCCCGCGCAACCGGACGACGGCCGACTCGCTCAGCTCGGTGCCGTGCAGTCGGGCGGTGACGGTGGTGGCGTGGCCGGCGACCGCGATCCGGTCGGTCTCCGCGTGCGCGGGACGCAGCCAGGCGCGGACGGCCAGGAAGCCGTCCAGCGCCCGGTAGGGGATGCGGACCGCCACCGGGGACGGCCGGTCGAGGCACGCGCCGTCGACCAGGACCCGCAGGTCCAGCGGCCCGGCGGTCAACTGCTCGGGCACGGCGTCCGGTTCGCGGACCAGGAACGTGTCCCAGCGGCCCTCCTCCAGCGCGGGCACCGGGTCCAGCACGGCGCGGACCCGGTCCCCGCCCGCGGCCTCGAGCGGGAGGCGGCGTGCGGCGGGGTCGGGGACGCCCTTGCGCGGCCGGGCCTTCAGCAGCAGGTGGGCGGCGCTTCCCGGGGAGGAGAGCGGGAGGTCGAAGGTGAGGCTGCCGTCGGCGTGCGCCACACAGGTCACGCGGATCACACCGGTCTCCTTGTCGCTGGTCGTTCTCATCGTCGCCACCCGCGCACGGTGTGCAGTGCGGTGGAGGCGGCCGTGTACGCGAGGTCGTGGGCGCTCTGTCCGGCGGCCGCCAGCCGGTGGCGTCCCGCCCCCGGTGCGCGCGCCGGGCGGCGGCCGGCCTTCTTGGCGGCCAGCGCGTCGGCCAGCAGGCGCTCGGCGCGGGCCACGACGATGTCTGGCGCGTAGCGGCGGGAGTTCTCCAGGGCGGCCTTGCCCATGACGCGGCGCCGTTCGTCGTCGCGGACGAGGTCCAGCAGGGCCGCGCCGAAGGCGTCCGGGTCACCGACCGGCACGAGCCGTCCGTCGACGCCGTCCTGGATGATCTCGCCGGGTCCGTGGGCGCAGTCGGTGCTGACCACCGGCAGCCCGCAGCGCATCGCCTCGACGATGGTCATGCCGAAGGGCTCGAAGTGGGAGGAGGCGGTGGCGATGGACGCCTTGACCCACTCGGACTCCATGGGCACGGCGGCGCCCATCAGGAAGGCGCTGTCGCTGAGGCCGAGCTCCTCGATGAGGGCGCGCAGCCGGTCGCGCTCCTCTCCCCTGCCGAAGATGCGCAGCCGCCAGTCGGGGTGGGCGGCGGCGACGTGCGCGAAGGCGCGGATCAGGGTTTCGTAGTCCTTCATCGGGACCAGCCTGCCCGCGGCGACGATCAGTCGGCCGCGGCCGTCCGAGGGCGGCAGCACGGGGTCGGGCACGCTGTTGGGCACGGCCTCGACGCGGACGCCCGGCAGCCAGGCGCCGCGTCCGTAGGCGTCCGCGTCGGCGCCGGTGACGGTGGTGAGCAGATCGAGACGGCGGTAGGCGCGGCGGAGCACGGTGCGCAGCCGTGGCGAGTGATGACCCCAGGTCAGGTGTTCCTGGCCGACGCGGAGGACGTGGTCGGGCGCCTGGAGGGCGAGGTGCACGTTCAGCCCGGGCCGGGTGCCGATGACGACCTCGGCGTCCGTGGTCGCCAGGTGTTCCGCGATCCGCTCGTCGCTGAGTCTGCTGTATTCGGCGTAACGCCCTTCGGCGCGGGGGAAGACGCGCGCCGGTTCGCGGTGTGCCGGGTGGTCCTGTTCCTCGCGCAGGTCGATGAGGGGGCGCAGCCGGACACGCGGGTCCAGCGTGAAGGTGGGGCGCTCCCGGTTCCGGAACACGGAGACGATCTCCACGTCATGGCGTTCGGCGAGTGCCCCGGCCAGGTTGAAGGTGGTGGTGATCGTTCCTCCGATCGGGTACGCGCTGTGGAGCAGGAAAGAGATCTTCATGCCGGTCCAGACCTTGTCGAGGCACCCGCGGTTGCAAGACGTTACCGCTTCGTGGCCGTCGGATCCGGTGAGGGGCTGAGCACGGTCAGGTCGGCGGGGCGGACCCGGACGGTGACGGGGAGGGTGGCTTCCACCTCGCCGTCGGCCCCGTACGGCACGGGCCGGTCCGCCTCGATGCGCAGCTCACGTCCGCGCAGGACCCGCACCTCGGGGCGGCTGAGGTGGGCGCCGGTCTTCAGCTCGTTCATCAGGGTGAAGAAGAGCCGGCGCGGGGCCTCGCGTATCAGCACGATGTCGAGGAGGCCGTCGTCGAGTTCGGCGGCGGGGGCGATGGCGCGGCCGAAGCCGTAGTAGGGCGAGTTGGCGGCGACGACGGTGTAGCCGCGGTGGCGCTGTTCCTCGCCGTCGACGGTGATCCGGTAGTCGGCGGTGCGCCAGGTGGCCACGGCGCGCAGGCCGCCCGCGTAGTAGGAGGCGGCGCCGCGCAGCAGGCGGGACCGGTTGGCGTACCGGTTGGCGAGGGCGTCGACCCCGGCGTAGACGCTGCCGAGGACGACGGTGCGGGGGTGGACGGCTGACTCGACCTCGATGGTGTCGACGCGCCGCGGCTCGGCGTGCAGCAGGAGCTCGGCGAGGGCCTCGGGGTCGGAGGGCAGGCGGAGGGCGCGGGCGAAGTCGTTGCCGCGTCCGGCGGGTACGAGCCCCAGCACGGCGCCGGTGCCGCTGAGCGCTCCCCCGATACCCCCGGCCATGCCGTCGCCGCCGACGGCGAGGACGACCCGGCCGTTCTCCCCGGCGCGCAGGGCGGTCTCGCGGGCGTGGGCGAGGCTGTGGCTGTACTCGGTCTCCAGGGTGGCGCCGGCCTCGCGCAGGTGCCGGGCCACCTGGAGCAGCGTGGCGGCCCCGGTGGAGGCGCCCGCGGTCGGGTTGACCACGGCGGTGAACTCTCGCATCGGTGTGCCTCCGGGCGCGGTCAGTCGGTGGGGAGCAGGACGCCGGGGTTGAGCAGCCCGGCGGGGTCGAGCAGGGCCTTGACGGCGCGCAGCGCGTCGACGGCGAGGGGCCCGGCCTCGCGTACGTACCAGTCGCGGTGGTCGGTGCCGACGCCGTGGTGGTGGGAGATGGTGCCGCCCGCCGCGAACACGGCCTCGTTGGCCGCGTGCTTGGCCGGGGTCCAGTGGGCGACGGGGTCGTCGCCCTGGGCGCTGACGACGGTGAAGTAGAGGGAGGCGCCGTTCTCGTACACGTGGGAGATGTGGCACATCACCAGGGGCGGGGTGCCGGCGCCGGTGAGGGTGTCGGTGAGGGCGGTGCGTACGGCGGTGTACAGCTCGGGTATCCGGGACCAGAACGCGGCGGTCTCCAGGGTCTCGGCGAAGGCGCCGGCGTCGAGGAGGGCGTCCCGCAGGTAGGGCGCCTCGTAGCGGCCGTGGGCCCAGCGTTCGCCGGGTTCGGTGCCGACGAGGGTGCCGCCGCACTCGCGCAGGACGGCGGCCGCCTCCTCGCGGCGCCGGGCGGTGTCGGCCTCGGTGCCCTCGTAGCCGGTGACGGCCAGGCAGCCGGTGCCGCCGTCGGCGAGGGCGGCACCGATGGCGTCCGGCTGGGCGAGGCCGACCAGGGTCTCCGTCTCGTCGGAGAGCCGGAGCACGGTGGGCCGGGGCCCGTCCTGGGCGAGCCTGCGCAGCGCGGCGGCGCCTTCGGCGAAGGTGGCGAACCGCCAGCCCTCGTACAGGCGTTGCTCGGGCCGGGGCCGTACCCGGACGGTGACGGAGGTGATGACGCCGAAGGCACCCTCGGAGCCCAGGAACAGCTGGCGGAGGTCGGGTCCGGCGGCGGAGCGCGGGGCGCGGCCCGTCTCGACGGTGCCCTCGGGGGTGGCGAGGGTCAGGCCGAGGACCATCTCGTCGAAGCGGCCGTACCCGGCGGACGCCTGGCCGCTGGAGCGGGCGGCGGCGAAGCCCCCGACGGTGGCCCACTCGAAGGACTGCGGGAAGTGGCCGAGTGTGAACCCGTGCGCGGCGAGCAGGGCTTCGGCCTGCGGGCCGCGCAGGCCGGGCTGGAGGACGGCGGTGCGGGACACCGGGTCGAGGTCGAGCAGGGCGTCCATCCGGCGCAGGTCCAGCGTGACGAACTCCGCGCGCTCGGGGGCGAGTCCGCCGACGACGCTGGTGCCGCCGCCGTACGGCACGACCGCCACCGCGTGCGCGGCGCAGGCCCGCAGCACGGCGAGCACCTCCTCGTGGGAGGCCGGCAGGACGACGGCCTGCGGCACGTCGGTGAGGTCGCCCGCGCGGATGCGCAGCAGGTCGGGGGTGGACTTGCCCCGGACGTGCCGGACACGGCTCTCGGTGTCGGTGCGGACGTGGTCCGCCGAGCCCACCGCGCCGGCGAGGTCCTTCAGGGCGGCCGGGGCCAGCGTGGGCCGCGGCAGCTCGAGGTCGTTCAGCGCGACGGGTGTCGACGGGCTCGGACGGACGCCGAGCAGGTCGTGCAGGAGTCCGGCCACCGCGTCGGGCAGGGGGGCCGCCTTCGCCGGGTCGCCCCAGCCGTTCCACAGCATGTCCATCGGACGGTCGTCCTTACCACGTCGGTTCGGTGTGTGCGGCGCCATCTCCCCCCGGCCGCCGGGGCGTTACACTGTTACACATGACGTCCATCCGTCACAACCGTTCGGACGCCGACACCGTGCTCGACGCGGTGCGCGACTGCGTCCTGGCCGTAGGTGTCCGCCGCACCACGCTCGCCGACGTGGCCCGCCGCGCCGGGGTCTCCCGGATGACCCTGTACCGGCGCTGGCCCGATCTGCGCACGCTGGTGGGCGACTTGATGACCCGCGAGTGGCTCGCCGTGGCCACCCGCGCGATGCCCGGCGCGGCCGGGGGCCCGCACACCCGCGCCCGGCTCGTGACCGGACTCGTCGCGGGCGTCACCGAGTTCCGGGACCACCCCCTGTTCCACAAGATCCTGGACGTCGACCCCGAGCTGCTGCTCCCCTACGTCCTCGACCGGCGCGGCGCCACCCAGGAGGCCCTGCTGGCACTCCTGACCGACGCGCTGCGCGAGGGCCACGCCGACGGCTCGGTGCGTGTGACGCACGCCGAACGCCAGGCCCGCGCGGTGCTGTTGCTGGTGCAGTCCTTCGCGCTGTCGCTGCGCACCATGACCGACGAGGACGACGCCGAGCTGGACGCCGCCGCCTTCCTGGGCGAGCTGCGCACCCTTCTGGAGAGGACCCTCACCCCATGAGCAACCGCGACCGCGCCGACCGTACGGCGGCACCGGGTTCGTCGCTCGACGCCGCCCGTCGCACCCGCGAGCTGGCCTCGGCGGCCGGGGGCGGCACGGCCGACCTGCTGGTGGTGGGTCTCGGCGCGACGGGGGCGGGCGTCGCCCTGGACGCGGCGGCGCGCGGTCTGGACGTGGTCGCCGTCGACGCCCACGACCTGGCCTTCGGCACCTCCCGCTGGAGTTCCAAGCTGATCCACGGCGGCCTGCGCTATCTGGCGTCGGGCCAGTTCGACGTGGCGCACGAGAGCGCGGTCGAGCGGGGCGTGCTGATGACGCGTACGGCACCGCACCTGGTGTCCGCGCAGCCCTTCGTCCTGCCGCTGACCCCGCTGGTGTCGCGGGCCCAGGCGTCGCTGGCGTGGGCGGGGTTCCGGGCCGGGGACATGCTCCGCAGGGCCGCCCGCACCCCGCGCCAGATACTGCCGGTGCCGCGCCGGCTGACGGCGGCGGAGGCCCGGCATCTGGCGCCCTCGGTGCGCGCCGGCGGGCTGCGCGGCGGCCTGCTGTCCTGGGACGGCAAGGTGACCGACGACGCCCGCCTGGTCACCGCCCTGGCCCGTACGGCGGCAGCGCACGGCGCGCGCGTCCTCACCCGCGTCCGCGCCCTGGAACTCGGCTCCACCGGCGCCCGCATCCGGGACGAACTCACCGGCGAGGAAGGGGAGATCCGGGCGCGTGCCGTGGTCAACGCGACCGGCGTGTGGGCCGGGGGCCTGGTCGACGGCTTCCGCGTACGGCCCTCGCGGGGCACCCATCTCGTGCTGCGCTCCGAGCGCCTGGGCGCGCTCCCGGCCGGCCTGCACATACCGGTCCCCGGCGAGACCAACCGCTTCGTGCTGGTGCTCCCGCAGGGCGACGGCCGTACCTATGTGGGCCTCACGGACGAGCCGGCCGAGGGCGCGATCCCGGATGTGCCCGAGGTGCCCGAGACGGACATCGGCTTCCTGCTGGACGTGCTGGGCTCGGTGCTGGACACGCCGGTGCGGCGGGAGGAGGTGGACGGGGCGTTCGCCGGGCTGCGTCCGCTGCTGGACACCTCCGTGCCGGGCGCCCCCGACTCGGTGCGCACCTCGGACATCTCGCGGCGGCACGCGGTGCTGACCTCGGCGGACGGGGTGGTGACCGTGGTCGGCGGCAAGCTCACGACGTACCGGAGGATGGCGCAGGACGCCGTGGACGCGGCCGTGTCCGCGCGCGGCCTGCCCTCGGTACCCTCCCCCACCGCCACGCTGCCCCTGGTCGGCGCCGCGGCCCCGGAGCGCCTGCGCGACCTGTCCGCCCCCGCCCGGCTGGTCCGCCGCCACGGCACCGAGGCCCCGGCCGTCCTCGCCCTGGCCGAGCGGGACCCGGCGCTGGCCGAGCCGGTGCTCCCCGGCCACCCGGTCACCCGCGCGGAACTCCTCTGGGCCGCCCGCCACGAGGGCGCCCTCGACCCGTCCGACCTCCTGGACCGCCGCACCCGCATCGGCCTCGTCCCCGAGGACCGCGCCGAGGCACTCGCGGCCGCCGCCGAGATCCTGTCGCGGGCCACCCCATCGGGGGTCTGACCTGTTTCACCGCTGCCCACCAGGGGCATCCGTTGCGCGTGATGCCCCCCGGCTCCCCTGCCCCGCCCCCACCCGCGCGCGACCGCGTCGACCTCCGCTTCGACGGCTGGATCACCGGCGTCGGCACGGCCTCGGGCACCCGCCTGGTCCTGGGCCACTGGCCCCGCAGCCCCTTCGGCGCCTTCAGCGACGTGATGCTGGAACGCCCGGACGGCCACCGCACGTTGCTGGCGCCGACCGGGCGGGTGGCGGAGTTCATCGCGGGGACGTACGCGTTCGACGAGGTAAGGGTGGTACCGGTGGAGGTGCGGACCGCCGGGGACCGCTGGACGGTAGCGTCCGGTGCGCTGCTCGACCTGTGCTTCACGGTCGGCCGCCGGGGCGCCCTGGGCACCCTGCTCCGCCTGGCGGCCCCGGTCACCTCCCGGCCCGCCTTCGCCGCCCTGACCGACCCGGTGGCCCGCCTGCTGATGGGCGTCCACACGCGGGGCTCCGCGGGCAACGGCCGGTACGAGTGGTACGGCGCCCGCGACCTGCGCCGGCTCACGGCGGCGACGGCCGCCTACGAGGGCCGCGACCTGGGGCCGCTCGCCCCGGTGGACCCACCGGTGCGCTTCGGCTTCGGCTCGACTCCGCGCATGCCGTGCCAGGTCCGGGTGACCACCACGGTGCGCGTCCCGGGGCCGGCACCCATGCGGTGACCCACCGTTTGCGGCGCCTGCCCACCCGAGCCGTTGCCCGAGTTGGGCGCATATCCTGCCAGCGTTTGGCAAAGACGGGGACGGCAACGGCGGTACCTGGAGTGTCCCGATCGGTGACGCGGCGCCGACTCCCCGAGGCAAGGGCATGCGGCTGCCCACTGTAGGGGACCTTCAAACCTGTTGATCGGCGATACGTTCCGCAGGTTCTTTGCCAACCCCTGTAATGACCTTGATCATATTAAAGTCGCCTGGTCAGGCGCGTGTGGATCATGGGGGCGCCATCCCCCCTCAGCATCACTCGGGCAACCAGGAGTTGCGAATGATTCACGCACGCCCAAGACCGCGGCCAGGAACCATGAGACGCCGAATACCCCAGCGGTTCTGGCAGCGAAGCAGAGTCGCCGCCGCGGTGTCCTTGGCGCTCCTGGCCGAGACCGCGCTTGTGCTGAACAGCGGCCAGGCTGTCGCGGTGGGCAACACCGGCCCCATCACGGCTTCCGTCAGCCGGGACAAGAAGCCGATCGGACCCGCAGAGGCGGCCGACACGGCCTCGGCCCTGCTGATGGCCCGGTTGCAGGGGCGCGGGATCGAGGTGCTGTCCAAGCGGACAGAGGCTTCGACCACGTGGGCGCTGCCCTCGGGATCGTTGCGGACGGAGTCCTTCGCCGGTCCGGTGCGGGTGAGGCAGGACGGCAAGTGGCAGGACATCGACACCTCGCTGTCGGACGCGGGCGCCGATCTGAAGCCCAGGGCGGCGGCCGCGGACATCGCCGTCTCCGACGGCGGTGACGGCCGGCTGGCATCGGTCGTCCGGGGCAGGACCCGGTTCGCCATGGGCTGGCAGGACAGGCTGCCGGCTCCGAAGGTGAAGGGGCCGACGGCGTCATACGACCTGGGGTCCGGGCAGACGCTGAAGGTCACGGCGCAGAAGCAGGGCTTCTCCGACGACGTGATCCTGGCGAGTGCGCCCAACGGCCCGGTGTCGTACCGCATTCCCTTGCAGTTGGACGGGCTGACCCTGACGCGGGCGGCTTCGGGCCACCTTCTGATGAAGGACAAGACCGGCAAGCTGGTGGCCGAGGCCCCGGCTCCCATGATGTGGGACTCCTCCAAGGACCGGCGTTCGGGCGAGTCGAAGCATCTGGCCCGGGTGGCCACCCGCGTCGAGACCGGGAAGGACGGGGCGCAGACCCTGGTCCTGACTCCGGACGCGAAGTTCCTGGCCGACCCCGCGCTCACCTACCCGGTCACGGTCGACCCGACCTCCACGCTCGCGGTCACCACCGACACCTGGGTGCAGACGCCGGACTACCCGGACTCGCAGGTCTCGTCGCCCGAGCTGAAGTCGGGAACCTATGACACCGGTGCCGACGTCGCGCGTTCGTACCTGAAGTTCGACGTGTCGCCGTTCACCGGCAAGCACATCACCGACACGAACCTGGCCCTGTACTCCTACTACTCGGCGACCTGCGGCACCACCGGAGCGGGCACCGAGGTACGCCGTGTCACCGGCACCTGGGACTCCTCCGCTCTCACCTGGGGCACCAGGCCGGCGACCACCGCGACCGGCGCCGTCGTGAACAAGGCGGCACTGGGCTACGACAGCTCCTGCCCCGGCGGCACGATGAACTTCGACATCGACTCCATCGTGTCCGCCTGGGCGAGCGGCAGCGCCAACTACGGTCTGCAGATCGCCGGTGCGAACGAGACCGACCCGACCACGTGGCGTCGCTTCCGGTCCGCCAACTACATCTCCGGCGACAACTCGGCCGAGCCGCACCTGACGGTCACCTACAACTCCTACCCGACCGTCCCGACGTCCGCCGCGATCTCGCCGTCGGCACTGAACGCCTACAACGGCCACCGGTACGCCACGTCGCTGACGCCGACGCTGTCGGCCAAGGTGACCGACGCGGACGGCGGCACGGTCAAGGCCCAGTTCGAGGTCACGCCGGACCCCGCGTACGCCGACACCACGTACACGTACACGGCGACCAGCGGGGGTGTGGCGTCCGGTTCCACGGCCACCCTGGCCATCCCGTCGGCCAACGCCTTCCCCGTGGGCGCGCACCTGCGTTACCGGGTACGGGGCTACGACTCCACCGACTACGGGTCCTGGACCGGCTACAACACGTTCGTGCTGAACACGGGACTGCCCGCCGCTCCGGCCGTCAGTTGCCCCTCGTACCCGCAGAGCACGTGGTCGGTGAAGGCTCCCGGCGCGGTGACCTGCACTCTCGACACGACGTCGACGGACGGCCAGGGCTTCAAGTGGGGCCTGGACGACCCGACGGCGGCGAAGCGCGTCGACGACACGGTGGACGGCACCGGCGGCGACCCGCTGACCGTCTCCATCACCCCCGCCGACGGCTGGCACACGCTGTACGCCCAGACCATCGACTCCGGCGGCAACCTGTCGACGGCGAAGACCGCGTACTCCTTCGGGGTGGGAGCGGACGGTGCCGCGCTGCTGAGCCCCGGCAACGGCGATCGGCCCGCCCGGCGCGTCGCCCTCTCCTCCACCGGCAAGTCCACCTACACCGGCGTGACGTACCAGTACCGCCGCGGCGAGACCGACACCTGGCACAACGTTCCCCTCGCCGATGTGACGCGGAACAGCGGCGGCTCTGCCGTGACAGCGTGGCCGCTGGCCGCGCCGAGTGGCGCGCCGCCCGCGCTGACGTGGAACATCACCACCTCGCTGACCGAGGACGGCCCGGTCGACGTCCGTGCCGCCTTCACCGACGGCACGACGACGGGGTACTCACCGACCTCGACGGTCACCGTGGACCGCGACGCGGGCAACGCACCGTCGACCGGCGTGGGTCCTGGTTCGGTCAACGAGCTCACGGGTGACTACACCCTGTCGGCGACGGACGCGTCCGCGTTCGGGATGAACGTACGGCGTACGGCCTCGTCACGGCAGCCGACCGCGGGCGCGAACGCCCAGGGGCAGGTGGCGATCTTCGGCCCGCAGTGGACGGCCGGTACCACCGCGGAACTCGCCGACTCCGACTATGCCTACGTCCGTCAGACCTCGTCCACCTCGGTGGCGGTCATGGACGTGAACGGCAAGGGGACCGGGTTCACCGCCACCTCGGCCGGCGGCTGGAGGAGCGAGCCGGGTGCGGAGAGCCTGACGCTCACCGGGTCCCTGACGGGTTCCTTCACGCTGAAGGACACCGATGGCACCACGACCACGTTCGCCAAGGTCGACCCCGCCGCCACCACCTGGCAGGTGACCAGCACCTATCTGCCGACGTCCAACACCACCACCACGGTGGTCTCGACGAAGGTCGTCAACGGCTCGCTCACGCTGGCCCGGCCGAAGTACGTGATCGCGCCCACCTCGGCGGTGGCGTCCGCCACCTGCGGTACGACGCCCTCCACCCAGGGCTGCCGGGTCCTGGAGTACGTGTACGCGGCCTCCACGACTGCCACGTCCACGGTGTTCGGTGACTACACGGGCCAGGTCGCGCAGATCAAGCTGTGGGCCACCGACCCGGGTGCGGCCTCCTCGACCGCCACCGTGATCGCCCAGTACGACTCCGGCCGTCTCCGCGAGAGCTGGGACCCCCGGATCTCGCCGGCCCTGAAGACCGCCTACGCCTATGACAGTGCCGGACGCGTCGCCACCCTGACGCCTCCCGGCGAGCTGCCGTGGACCTTCACCTACGGTACGGCGGGCAACGCGGCGACCGCGGGCCCCGGCATGCTGCTCTCCGCCGCCCGTCCCACCCTGGCGCCGGGCTCGCAGAGCCAGACCGACGGGGACACGGCCACGACCAGCGTGGTCTACGACGTACCCCTGACCGGAGCCAACGCCCCCTACCAGGTGGGCGCCGCCGACATCGCGGCCTGGGGCCAGACGGACGTCCCCACCGACGCCACCGCCGTCTTCCCGCCGGGCGCCGTGCCCGCGTCGAACACCGGATCGGCCCTGACCGCCGCGAGCTACACCCGCGCCACCATCTGGTACGCCGACGCGTCCGGCCGGGAGACCGACAGCTCCACCCCGGGCGGTCACCTCAACGTGACCGAGTACGACAATCTGGGCAACACCGTGCGTGAACTGACCGCGGGCAACCGCGAGTTGGCGCTCGCCACCAGCGGTGCGGGGCTGGACGAGCTGACCAGGCTCGGCATCAACGGCCTGACCACGGCAGACCGTGCGAAGCAACTGTCCACCACGTACGGGTACTCCAGCGACGGGCAGCGCGAACTGGAGAGTTACGGTCCCCTCCATCTGGCCACCCTGACCAGCGTCCTGCACGCGGGCACCGGCGGCGTGGACCTGCCCGCGGGCAGCGAGGTGGCCGCGCGCCGGCACACCGTCACCGCGTACGACGAGGGCCGCCCGGCCGACGGCACAGCCACGGTCGCCGGCCAGATCACCACCACCGCGGTGGGCGCATACGTGGACGGTTACCCGTCGGACGCGGACGTGCGTACCACGACCACCGACTACGACTGGGTCAAGGGCCTGCCGACCACCACGGTGGTCGACCCGAGCGGTCTGGCGCTGAAGACGCACACGGCGTACGACTCCCAGGGGCGGGTCGTCAAGACGTGGCTGCCGAAGTCGTCCGGTGCGGACGCGGGCGCCACGGTCACCACGTACTGGTCCGCCACGGGCACCGGTTCCTGCAACGGGCGTCCCGAATGGGCGGACCAGATCTGCTCGACCGGCCCGGCGGGGACGATCACTGGCGGTGGTTCCAACCCGTCGGAGCTGCCCACCCGGACGGTCGAGTACGACCGCTGGGGCAACACGGCGAAGACGACGGAGACCGCCAACTCGGTTACCCGGACCGCCACTGACACGTACGACTCGGCGGGCCGTCCGACGCTGACATCCGTCACCGGCGGGGTCGGTACGGCGGTCCCGGACGTCTCGACGACGTACGACCCGGCTGACGGAAAGGTCGCCTCCACCTCGTCGAGCGTGGGCAGGGTCACCCACACCTACGACCGCCTCGGGCGGGAGATCTCCTACAGCGACGGCGCCGGCAACACGGCCGACAAGCAGTACGACGCGCTCGACCGTGTGGTGAGGACCACCGACTCGGCGCCTTCCACCACCACCTACACCTACGACACCGCCAAGGACCCGCGGGGACTGGAGACCTCGCGCACCGACTCGCTCGCCGGCACCTTCGCCGCGACGTACGACGCGGACGGCGATCCGGCGACGCAGTCCCTGCCGGGCGGTTACACCCTCACCGTCAGCCAGGACGAGACCGGTGCCGCGACCTCCCGCGTCTACACCCGGGACAGCGACGGCATGGTCATCGCCTCGGACGACGTCGACAGATCGGTCCAGGACCAGGCTGTCACGGATGTCGACAGCAACGGCCAGACCCGGGCCCGCGCGTACACCTACGACGCGGCCGGACGCCTGACGCGGGCGGACGACAGCGACCCGAACGGGGCCTGCACCCGGCGCGACTACGCCTTCGACGACAACAGCAACCGCACTTCGCTGGCGACGGAGACCGCCGACGTCGGCGCGGCCTGCACCTCGACGGGCGCGACCACGCGGTCGTCCACCTACGACAGCGCGGACCGGCTGGTCACCTCGGGCACGGCTTACGACGCCTTCGGCCGGACCACCACCCAGGCGTCCGGCGCGACCACCGGGTACTACGCCAACGACCTCGTCCGCCAGCAGACGACGGGGAGCGACCGGCAGACCTGGACCCAGGACGCGGCCGGGCGCCTCGCGTCCTGGACCACCGAGACCAACAGCGGGGGCACCTGGACAGCGACCGCGGCCAGGAGCAACCACTACGGTGCGGACGGCGACAGCCCGACCTGGACCGCCGAGGACTCCAGTGGCACGATCACACGGGACGTACGGGGGATCGACGGCCAACTGGACGCCACCACCGACGCCTCCGGTTCGGCGGTACTGCAGCTCAGCGACATCCACGGCGATGTGACGGCACGACTCCCGCTGAACACGGCCCAGCCGGTGCTCGCCCAGTCCTACGACGAGTACGGCAACCCCGAGGGCGAGACCGCCGCCGCCCGCTATGGCTGGCTCGGCACCGCCCAGCGTTCCGCGGACTCCGTCACCGGGGCCGTCCTGATGGGGGTACGGCTGTACGACCCCACCGCCGGACGGTTCCTCTCCGTGGACCCTGTCCTCGGCGGCAACGATGACGCCTACGTCTACCCGGCCGACCCGGTCAACCAACTGGACCTGGACGGGCGGGCGTCGAGGAAGCCCGCGTCCCTGAGCCACAAGGAGAAGGAGGCTCTCGAGAACAAGGCGAACGGACGGCGGTACGACCTCAAGGCCTACAAGTCGGCGAAGAAGAAGCTCGAACAGGCCGAGAAGTACGCGGGCAGCCGCAACCAGCAGAAGAACCGCTCCCAGTCGGACAGCCTGCGGGTGGTACTGAAGGCGATAGGACTGTTCGCCTTCATCATCGCCATCGTCGTCACCGCGGTCGTCTTCTGGGAGGTGGACATCGTGGCGGCCGTTCTGTGGGCGCTGTCGTAGCGGAGCACCGGTAGAAGACCGTCCAGGAGAGGGGGCGGCCGACGCGCCGCCCCCTCGGACACCGGCACACATATATGAAAGAGAGAGTCCCATGACCGACGTGAGCTGGTACGGAGTCAGATGCGTCTTCCGGCATCACCACCTCGACGTGTACGAGGAGCGCGTCACGCTGTGGACCGCGCGCTCGCTGGACGAGGCGATCGCCCGCGCGGAGACCGAGGCGCGCGAGTACTGCGAAATGCTCGACGCAGTGGAGTACGTGAACTTCGCCGAGGCGTTCCGCATCGGCGACGTGCCGGGCGAGGGCGTCGAGGTCTTCTCCCTCATGCGGGAGAGCGAGCTGCCACCAGGGGAGTACGTACGGCGGTTCTTCGCCACGGGGGATGAGCGTTCCGGCTGAGAGCGAGGCGGACAAGGTACGCGATATCGGATCCGGGAACCGCTCCACGTGGACAAACAGGTGGGACGAAGGGGCGGAACGTACTGTGGGAAGCAGAGATCAATGCGTCGTTTTGCAGTGCTGCTGATAGCCCCTGCTCTGGTGCTCGTGGGGTGTGGCAGCGATCGCCCGGCGGAGAAGACCCCGCCCGATGGCTGGCACCGGCCGCTCACCGCCCCTTCGGTGCCGGCGCGGACGCGGCCCGTGGCCGCCCCTGTGCGCACGGACGCCGAACTGCCGGAGGTGTTCGGCGCGTTCGGCAGCCCGGCCACCATCTCGGTGCCGAGGTCCGCGCCCAGCGGCAAGTTCGTGGTAGCGCCACGGACACCGGGGCACGGACCCGCCGCTCGCGCCGGTGACACGGCCGTCGTCCGCTACACGGCCAAGGTGTGGCGGACCGGTAGGACGCTTCCCGGCTCGTACGACAAGGGAGCCGCCCCTCAGGTGTTCGCCGTCGGCCGGGGTGCCACCCTGCCCGCGCTGGACCGGGCTGTGCGGGGACAGCACGCCGGGAGCCGGGTCCTGGTGGTCGCGCCCCCCGCCGCCGCGTACGGCTCGACCGGCAGCGCGCGGCTCGGGGTCACCGGTGAGGACACCGTCGTCTACGCCGTCGACATACTGAAAGTCGTCGCCGCACGGGCCGTCGTTCCCGGCGAGCAGGCATCAGTTCCCGGCACCCTGCCCCAGGTGCACATGAACAAGGGTGACGGCACCGCGACCGTGACCGTCCCGGACCGCGCCGCGCCCCGGAAACTGGTGGTCCGGAACCTGGTGGACGGCAGGGGACCGCTGGTGAAGGCCGGGCAGACCCTGGTCCTCCAGTACTCCTCGGTGGCGTGGGACGCCTCTCGCGGCAAGGACGCGGCGGGCCTCTTCCAGAGCTCCCGCGCGGACGGCTGTCCGCTGTCGGTCGTGATCGGGCGGGGCAACGTCATCGCGGGCTGGGACCGCGCCCTCGTCGGCCGGCGGGTCGGCAGCCGCGTCCTCGCCGTCATCCCCGCGAAGCTGGCGTACGGCCCGCATCCCCCCAAGGGCCTGGCGCCCGGTGACACCGTCGTCTCGGTCCTCGACATCCTCGCCGGCGCCTGAGGTCCCCGGCGAAAGACCGGTCGGCAGGAGATCGCCCGGCGTCTCCCGCCGGCCGGTTACTGCTCCAGGAGCGGACGCAGCCGTACCCGCGCGCCCACCGCGACCACCAGCACGATCGCGCAGGCCGTGAACACCAGCCCCGCCCCCCGTACGCCCAGACCGACGGTCAGCGCGCCCACGCCGACGACCGGCAGGGAGATGCCGAGGTAGGCGACGACGAAGAAGGCGGAGATGGTGGCGCCGCGATGCTCCTCGGGGGCCGCCGCGCCGATGGCCGTGAGGCCCGCGCGGAAGGCCATGCCCTGGCCCGCGCCGCCGGTGAGCGCCCCGACGAGGAGGAGGGGGAGCGACTCCGCCAACAGGGAGGTTCCGACCAGGACGAGGCCGGCGGCCAGCACGGCACAGCCCCAGGGGAGAGCGGCGCGGGCACCGATGCGGCCCATGAGGAGCTGGCCGGCCGTGGAGGCGCAGAACACGCTGAAGACCACGGCGCCGGTCACCGCGAGGTTGTGCTCGCCGAGGGTCTCGCCGAGGAAGGCGGGCGCGACGGCCGTGAACAGGCCGAGCAGGGAGAACCCGGCGAACGCCGCCAGCGCGCAGGGCCCGAACACCCCGCGCACCTCGGGTGGCACCCGCATCCCCTGCGGCCTGAGCGGCGGCCGGGCCCCCTCGTGGTGAACCGTCTCGGTGAGCAGCAGGGTCACGACGAGCGCGACGGCGAGCAGGGCGAGGTGGACGAGGAAGGGCAGGACCAGCGGCCGGGGCGCGTACTCGGCGAGCAGTCCGGAGACCAGCGGCCCGAGCCCGAGCCCGCCCATGTTGGCGGCGGTCGCCGCGAGCGCGGCCCGTCCCCGGCGCCCGGGCGGCGCGAGGTCGAGGACGGCGGCCGTACCGGTGCCGCTGAACAGCCCGGCCGAGAACCCGGACAGCACGCGCCCGAGGCAGAGCAGCGGCAGCCCGCCCTCCAGCAGGAAGCACACCGCGCTGAGCGCGGACAGCCCCAGGGCGACGACCAGCACCGGCCGCCGTCCCAGCACGTCGGAGGCGCCGCCGGCGAGCAGCAGGGCGACGATGACGCCGACCGCGTAGACCGCGAACACCACGGTCACGATCAGCTCGGAGAACCCGATCCGCTCCCGGTACAGCCCGTACAGCGGGGTGGGCAGCGTGGTGCCCATCATGCCGACGGCGAAGACACCCGCCGCGCCGAGGTATCCGGGGCGCGGGCGCCGCCGGGAGGGGTCCGTGCCGGAGTCGATCACACCTCACCTTGGCACGTCGGCGCCGGTCGGGCGTGACGCGGACACGCCGGGGCATCGGATGTGTCATGGACTCAAGCGTTCTGGCACAGCGCGGTCGGGGGCAGGCCCGGCGAGCGGCCGACAGCCCGGCGATGACCGCGGCGGCGAAGGCGGGCTTCTTCGCCCGTGGACTGATCTACCTGCTCGTGGGCGTCATCGCCCTTCAGATAGCCCTGGGCGGTGACGGCGGCAAGAAGCAGGCCGACCGGGGCGGCGCCCTCGCCGAGCTGGCGGAGAAGCCGTTCGGCGCCGCCATGCTGTGGATCGTCGGCGTCGCCCTCGTCGGCATGGCACTGTGGCGGCTGTCGGAGGCGGTGGTCGGCAGCGCCGGCCCGGACGGCACCAAGGCGTCGAAGCGGGCGATGTCCGCGGCGCGCGCGGTGTTCTACGCCTTCGTCTCCTACTCCGTGCTGTCCTACGCGGCCGGTCAGAAGGGCAGCGGCGGCGGCTCCTCGGACCAGCAGAGCGACGACGTCACCGCGATGGCGCTGAAGTGGCCCGGCGGGCAGTGGATCGTCGGGGCCGTCGGGCTCGTGGTGATCGGGGCGGGGGTGTACATCGCGGCACGCGCGGTGATGCGGAAGTTCCGCAAGCATCTGCGCACCGGCGAGATGTCCCCGACCGTGCGGAAGATCGTCGACGTCCTGGGTGTGGTCGGCGGCGCGGCCCGCGGCATCGTCTTCGCCGTGGCCGGGGTGTTCGCCCTGATCGCGGCCGTCCAGCACGAGCCGGGCAAGGCCAAGGGCATGGACGACACCCTGCGTTCGTTCCGGGACCTGCCCGCCGGGCCCTGGCTGCTGGCGCTGATCGCGCTGGGCCTGGCCGCTTTCGGTGTCTTCTCCTGGTGCAACGCCCGGTGGCGCAAGGTCTGAGCAGCACCCCGGCCACGATCACGGCGCCCCACCCGCGGTTCAGGTGAGGGCGCCGCCGTCCACCCGGAGGACCGCGCCGGTGACGAAGGAGGCCCGGTCGCTCAGCAGCCAGGCGGCGGCCTCCGCGATCTCCTCGGGCCGGGCGTCCCGGCGCAGCGGGGTGTGCGCCTGGAGCCGCTCCTGCAGGCCGGGCGACTTCGCCTCCCAGGAGCGCATCATCTCGGTGGCCGTGTTGCCGGGCGCGATGGCGTTGACGCGGATGCCCTCCGGGCCGTAGGTGACGGCGGCCGACTCGGTGATGCTGTTCAGGGCCCGTTTCGTCGCGCCGTAGCCCGGTAGTTCGGGGTTGCCGCGCAGGCTGCCGACGGAGGAGTTGTTGACGATCGCTCCGCTGCCCGAGGTGGCACGGATGGCCGCGACCTCGGCGTTCATGGCGAGCCACTGCCCCTTGAGGTTGACGGTGTAGAGCCGGTCGAACTCGTCCTCGGACAGCGCGTCCAGCGCGCCGGGCGCCTGGCCCGCGGCCCCGTTGTTGAAGGCGATGTCGAGGCGTCCGTGGAGCTGTACGACGCGGTCGACGGCGGCGCGCACCGCGTTCCCGTCGGCCAGGTCGCACACGACGTGGTCGGCGGTGCCGCCCTCGGCCCGGATCTCCGCGGTGACCGCCTCGAGCTGGTCCTCGCTGCGGGCGGCGAGCACGACCCGCGCCCCCTCGCGGGCGAAGAGCCGGGCCGCGGCGGCGCCGATCCCGCGTCCGGCGCCGGTGACGAAGGCGACCTTGCCGGGAAGCAGTCCGGTGGTGGCGGTGGTTTCCGCCGGTGTGGAGTTCATGCCGTCCAGCGTGCGCCGCCCGGCACCGCCCATCCAGGCACAGGCGGTACCTGGCTGGCTCCGCCGGTCACGGCGCAGACTGAGCCCGTGGACCGAGACGGACTGGCGGCATTCCTGCGTGACAGGCGCGAGCGGATCGGCCCGGCCGAGGTGGGTCTGCCCGCCGGGCCGCGCCGCCGCACGCCGGGGCTGCGGCGCGAGGAGGTGGCGCGACTGGCGTTCATCTCCACCGAGTACTACACGCGGCTGGAGCAGGCGCGCGGACCGCGCCCGTCCCGCGAGGTGCTGTCCGCACTGGCCAGGGCGCTGCGCCTGACGGACGCCGAGTGCGACCACCTGTACCACCTCGCCGGGGCGCCACCGGCCGCGCCGGCCGGTCCCCCGCGCGAGGTGCGGCAGAGCATCCTGGACCTGCTGACCCGGCTGCCGGGTACGGCCGCCATCGTCACGTCGGCGATCGGCGAGGTGCTCGCCTGGAACGACCTGGCGGCGGCCCTGATGGAGGACTTCTCCGCGCTCTCGCGGCGCGACCGCAATCTCATCCGCCGCGTCTTCCTCGACGCGCGCCGGGGCGGGCTCTACGGCGTCTCGGACGGGGCCGCGTTCGCCCGCGACTCGGCGCGGCGACTGCGCGCCGCCTCCGCCCGCTATCCCGACTCCCCCGAGGTGACCGGCCTGGTGGCCGAACTCCTGGCGGGCAGCGAGGAGTTCGCCCGGCTCTGGGAGGCGTACGAGGTGTCCGTGGTGCCGACCCTGGCCAAGACCTTCCACCACCCGGTGGTCGGCCCCCTGACCGTCAACTGCGATGCCCTGCACGTCCCGGACCGGGACCAGCGCCTCGTCCTCTATACCGCCACGCCGGGCTCGGCGTCGGAGGAGGCGCTCCGGTTGCTGTCGGTCGTGGGCACCCAGCGGATGGACGTGTAGCCCCGGAGCCGCCGGACAAGGGGATGGTTCCGTGACATCCCTCACAAGCTCTGGTGACCTACGGGGGTCCCTTAGTAGGTGACGAACCGTGACGACAAGTACGCTTTGTCCGTCTTGGCGGGTATTTGGATCATGCTGTCCGCCGAAGGGGCCGATCCGCTCGGCCGAGAGCCTCGCTTTCGCAAATCACGCGGGGTTCTGACGGCCCGGCAGCAGCGGCCGGAAGCCGCTGCCACCGGGTCGGCACGCCCGCGTGACCTTGGCAAGGGGCCGCCAGGTCTACGAAGCGCGTTAGTACGACAGTCCCTTTGCACGCCTTGTGTGACCGTCCTAAGAATGACGACTCGCAGGGCGTCTTTTGCTGTTCGGGAGGCGGGTTCCAGCAAGAGGAAGCCGCGCGGCGGCGCCCGGCGCCTACCGAATGAGGTTTCACGCATGGGAAAGCACCGCAAGAACCAGCAGTACCGGCGGGTGCTCATAGCCGCCGTCGCCGTGGCCGCGGTGGGCGTACCGACCGCCGCCGTGGCCTGCGTCGACTGGAAGGACGACTCCGGCCGCCAGACCGAGGCCACCGCCTGGCAGACCGAGCAGAGCCCCCGTCACGCCTCGCACCAGGTGCGGAAGCAGACCGGCGCCCCCGCGACCCCCTCCGCTTCCCCGAGCATCCGCACCGAGCACCGGCCCACCGCGGCGCCCACCCACCACCGCACCCCGCGGCAGGCCCCCGAGGCGGCGAAGACCACGGCGGCCGCCGCCCAGCACACCGCGCCGGCGACGGCCCCCGCCGCCAGGCAAGCCTCGGTGAAGACCGCCTCGGCCCCGACCGTGCGCCAGGTCTCCACCGCGCCCCGCCCCGTGCAGACCGCCACCGCCGCCTCGTCCGGCGCCCCGCAGCCCGCGGCGACCGCCTCCGGCGACGTGGCCCGCGTGGTGGAGCTGGTCAACGCCGAGCGGGCCAAGGTCGGCTGCTCCCCGGTCACCCTCAACTCCACGCTGACCAAGGCCGCGCAGGACCACAGCGCCGACATGGCCGCGCACAACACCATGTCGCACACCGGCTCCGACGGCTCCGACCCCGGTTCGCGCATCACCGCGGCCGGCTACCAGTGGAGTACGTACGGCGAGAACGTCGCCTACGGCTACGCGACGCCCGAGCAGGTCATGGCCGGCTGGATGAACAGCCCCGGCCACCGGGAGAACATCCTCAACTGCTCCTTCAAGGAGATCGGCGTGGGCCTCGCCCAGCCAGGCGACTACTGGACGCAGGACTTCGGGACCGCCCGCTAGCACCCCGGCGGCGTGGCGTCCCGTACGGGTGTCCGCCTCCGGTCGAGGATGGGGCGGTCGAGCGGGTCGGCTGGGAGGCGGGTGTCGGGATGACGGTGAGCCGTATCGGTCTGGTCGTGCACGCCGGGCGCCCGGCCGCCCTCGCCGCGGCGGACGCGGTGCGCGAGTGGTGCGCCGGGCACGACGTGGGCTGCGCCGACATCGACGTCTGGCAGGAGGGCGCCCGGCACAGCGCCCGCGAGGAGGTCGACAGCGCCGGCGACCCGGACCTGATCGTCACCCTGGGCGGCGACGGCACCTTCCTGCGCGGCGCCCGCCTGGCCGCGGAGAACGACGCCCTGGTGCTCGGCGTCGACCTCGGCCGCGTCGGTTTCCTGACCGAGGTGCCCGCCCCGGCCGTGGCGGCCGCGCTGGACGCGGTGTACGAGGGCCGGTACGAGGTGGAGAGCCGGATGCTGCTCACCATGCGCGCCTCCTGCCCGCTGGGCGTGCCCGCGCACATGGCGGACCTGGTGCGTTACGGGCGCGGCCCGATGCTGCCGCCGCCCCGGGTGCGCGGGGACTGCACGGTCGGGGACGACTGGGGCGTGGCCCTGAACGTCACCGCGCTGAACGACGTGGTCCTGGAGAAGCTGACCCGGGACCGGCAGGTGTCGGTCGGCGTGTACATCGCCGGCCAGCTCCTCGCCTCGTACTCCGCCGACGCGCTGCTGGTGGCCACGCCGACCGGCTCGACCGCGTACAGCTTCGCCGCCGGGGGGCCGGTGGTCTCGCCGCGCATGGAGGGGCTGCTGTTCACTCCGGTCGCCCCGCACATGACGTTCGACCGCTCGGTGCTGGCGGCGCCGGACGAGCCGATCGCGTTCCGGGTGCTGGAGCGCTCCGGCCAGGCCGCCGTCAGCATCGACGGCCAGGTGCGGGGCGTGCTGAACCCCGGCGACTGGATCGGCGTGTACGCCTCCCCCCGGCGGCTGCGGGCGGTCCGGCTGGGCCCGATGGACTTCTACGGGCGGCTGCGGGAGCGGATGAACCTCACCGACGCCCCCGCGGCCGTCGCGGACGGACAGGCGGCCCCGCTGTGGCCGGTACGCTCGGCGCCGCCCGGCGACCTCGGCCATCTGGCCCTGCCCACGTCGCCCGACGAACCCCGGCCGCACCACTGACCTGGGGAAACGCCGCCCGGCGAGAACTGGCTCGAAAGGATGTCCAGGTTTCCCGGTCCAAAGTGAGAATGTGCCCCTCATCGGGGCACTAGGAGAACAGGTACTTCTCCTACGGCTGGAGGCACACCATGCTCGCCATCGGTGTCATTCTGCTCATCATCGGTTTTCTCACCGGGATCTCGATCCTTTGGACGATCGGCATCATTCTCGCGGTGATCGGCGCCATCCTGTGGATCCTCGGCGCCACCGGTCACGCGGTGGCCGGCCGTCGGCACTACTGGTGACCCTTCGGTGGTGACCTCCCGGCCCCATCGGTCCCCCTGACGCACTCCGGTGCGCCAGGGGGACCGCTGATGTGGCGGAACCCCGCATGCGGGACCCGCGCGGCTGCGGGAGGCTGACGGACACTGCTGGAGAAGGGACCCGCCATGACCTTCGACTCCGCGTCCGTCGAGCCCGTACCACCGTCCTCCCCGCCTCCGCCGCCCGTGCGGCCGTGGCTGGTCGAGGACCTGCCCGCGCTGGACCCCGATCCGTTCCTGGACTCGCTGCTGCGCGACGAGCCCGTCACCCGTATCCGCCTGCCCTACGGGGAGGGACACGCGTGGCTGGTCACCCGCTACGAGGACGTCCGCTTCGTCACCTCCGACCCCCGCTTCTCCCGCGCGGAGCTGGTCGGCCGCTCGGTGACGACGATGGCGCCCCAGACGGTGGCCTCGCAGACGGCCGGGCTCCAGTACATCGACGCGCCCCGGCACACCGTGCTGCGCCGGGTGGTGGCGCGGGCGTTCACCGCGCGGAGCATGGCCCGGCTGCGGCCGCGGGCCGAGCGCACCGCCCGCGAGATGCTCCGGGGCATGCGGCGCGCGGGGGCTCCCGGCGATCTCATGGAGCACCTGTACACGCCGTTCCCCATCGCGGTGGTCTGCGCCTTCCTGGGCGCCGACGAGGACGACTGGCGCAACTGGGCCGGCAACTCCGAGGCGCTGCTGACCAAGGCGAACGCCAGGGAGCGCAACCAGGCGGCCCGGCAGGACACCCGGAGCCGGGTGGTGGCGCTGCTGGAGCGCCGGCGCACCGAGCCACGCGAGGACCTGGCGGGAGTGCTGGCTGCGGCCGCGGCGAGCGGCGAGATCACCGACGACGAGGCGATCTCGCTGGCCATGGCCGTGTACGTCAGCGGCGGGCACGCGGTGCGCAACAACAGCGGCTCCATGATGTACGCGCTGCTCACCCACCCGGACCAGTTCGAGCGACTGCGCCGGGAGCCGGAGCTGCTGCCGAAGGCGGTGGAGGAGCTCTTCCGGTTCGTCCCGCACCGCAACGGCGTCGGCATCCCCCGTGTCGCCACCGAGGACGTGCGGATCGGCGGCCATCTGATCCCCAAGGGGGACGTGGTCTACAACGCCTACGTCGCCGCCAACCGGGACCCGTCTGCCTTCCCCACCCCCGAGCTGCTGGACTTCGACCGCTCCGGCGCCGGGCACGTCGCCTTCGGGCACGGCCCGCACTTCTGCCTGGCCGCGCTGATGGCCCGGATGGAGGCCGAGGTGCTGATCCAGGCCGTGATGACGGAGTTCCCGGAGCTGCGGCTCGCCGTACCGGCCGAGGAGGTCGAGTTCCAGCGGGACGGGCTGATTCGCGGTCCGAGAACACTGCCGGTGACCTGGTAGCGCCCAGCACAGTTTGCCCTCGCGTACGCGGGAGGTGCACGTTCGGGGCAAAATGCCGTCTTGCAAGCCCATTTGATGAACCTGATGACATTCGCGAATGCATACGCTAGTTCGAACACCCGCACCCGGACCGGCCCGGCCCGGTCCGCGGGGCCGGGCTCGGTCGAACGTCGGGTGCCGAGCGGCGGTAGGTTGATCTACATGAGCGACAACGTGTACTTCGACATCACCATCAACGACGAGCCGGCGGGCCGGATCGAGTTCCGCCTCTTCGACGACGTCGTGCCCAAGACCGCCAAGAACTTCCGCGAGCTGGCCACCGGCGAGCACGGCTTCGGGTACGCCGGTTCCCCCTTCCACCGGGTCATCCCGCAGTTCATGCTCCAGGGCGGCGACTTCACCGCGGGCAACGGCACCGGCGGCAAGAGCATCTACGGCGAGAAGTTCCCCGACGAGAACTTCAACCTCAAGCACGACCGGCCGTACCTGCTGAGCATGGCGAACGCGGGCCCGAACACCAACGGCTCGCAGTTCTTCGTGACCACGGTCGTCACCAACTGGCTGGACGGCAAGCACGTCGTCTTCGGCGAGGTCGTCAAGGGCCAGGACGTCGTGGACCGTATCGAGTCCCTCGGTACCGGCAGCGGCGCCCCGAAGGCGAAGGTCGCGGTCTCCGCGAGCGGCACCGTCTGATCCGCCCCGCCATTCGCCGTGCCCCCGCGACCTGAGGGGGCACGGCGGCCGACGGCCGGCTCAGCCCGCGGTGAGTTCCGCGAAACGCCGGGTGTCGATGTTCCCGCCCGAGGCGATGACGCCGATGCGCGGCGGAAGGTTCTCGACCCGCCCGGACAGCAGGGCCGCCAGCGGCGTGGCACCGCTCGGTTCGAGGACGATCCTCAGGCGTTCGAAGGCGAACCGCATGGCGTCGACGATCTCCTCGTCGCTGACCAGCGCGATGGCATCGACCAGCCGCTGATTGAGCGCGAAGGTGATCTCGCCGGGGCTCGACAGCATCTGCCCGTCGGCGATGGTCCGGGGCACCGGGATGGTGACCCGCTCCCCCGACTCCAGCGACCGCTTGGTGTCGTCGCCCGCCGCCGGCTCCACGCCGATCATCCGCACCGCCGGGTGCAGGGCCTTCGCCACGACGGCGCTGCCCGCGATGAGCCCGCCACCCCCCACCGGAACCACCAGCGCGTCCAGCTCTCCGGTCTCCTGGAGGAGTTCCAGCGCGGCCGTGCCCTGGCCCGCGATGACATCGAGGTGGTCGTAGGGGGGGATCAGCGCCAGCCCGCGGTCCTTCGCCAGGCCCTCGCCGAGGGCCTGGCGGTCCTCGGTGTAGCGGTCGTACGTGACGACCTCCGCGCCGTAGCCGAGGGTGGCCGCCATCTTGGAGCGGGGCGCGTCCTCGGGCATCAGGATGACGGCGGTGGTGCCCAGTTCGCGGGCGGCCAGCGCGACCGCCTGGGCGTGGTTGCCGGAGGAGAAGGCGGCGATGCCCTTGGCGAGCCGGTCCGGCGGCAGCTGCGCGGCGGCGTTGTAGGCCCCCCGGAACTTGAAGGCGCCCATCCGCTGGAAGTTCTCGCACTTGACGAACACCTCGGCGCCGACGCGGGCGTTCAGGGTGCGCGAGGTGACGACGGGGGTCCGGTGCGCGACGCCCTCCAGGCGGGCGGCGGCCGCGCGGACGTCGTCGAGGGTGAGGTGCGGTTCGGCAGGCATGGCGGGTCCCCCAGGGAGTGGTGTGGGCTCTTACTTCGTGTAGTTGTAGACGGTCGCCCGGGAGACCCCGAGCAGGTCGGCGATGGTCCGGGCGGCGTCCCGCGAGTCGAACCAGCCCTCACCGTGCAGCTGCCGTACCAGCTCGCGCTTGGCGTCCCGGCCCAGCGATCTCGGGGTGGCCCCACGCCGCGCCGCCAGCTCCTCCACGGTCCCGCGCAGTTCCCGGGCGCGCCGGTCCCGCAGAGTCTCCAACGTCTCGGCGCCGTGTTCGGTGCCGGTGGCGACCAGGCCGGCCAGCGTGAGCGCGACCGGGGAGAGCACGGAGACGTCCAGATTGAGGCAGAGGGCCGCGATGTACTCGCCCGCGCTGTTCCGGATGCCGATGGAGGTGCTCTTGGCCGGGCGGCCGTCGGGGAAGCGGTTGGGGTAGTTCTGTACGACGTCCGGGTAGCGGGGGTCCGCGATGCGGGCGACGCCCAGCTCGGTCGCGGGGTCGCCGGGCGCCCGGCCGGAGAGGTTGTTCTCGATGACCCGGATCGCGTGGTCCGGGTCCCGCAGGTCGTGCAGGACGACTTCGCACAGCCCCGGGAACATCCGCCCCAGCGCTACGGCGACCTTCTCGGCCTCGCCCAGCAGATGCTCGTCCTCGGAAGCCACCGGCACCGCCTCCGTAGTAGCTGGACGGGTTTTCCAGTTCTGGACGATACATCCATGCCACCCTCGGCACCAGGGCCGTAATCGGGTTGGCCGGGCGGCCCCGCTGTGGCAGCGTGCGGTGCCGTGTCCCTCGACGTGCAGAACTTCGCCGCCGCCAACCTGCTGCGCCGCCCGGAGCCGATCCGGGTCGGCGGCTTCGTGGCGGGCTTCGACCCCGCGACGACCAGCCCGTACGTCAACTACGCGACCCCGCTGCCCGGCACGGCCCCCACGGAGGCCGAAGTGGCCGCCCTGGTGGACGAGTTCGTGGGGCGGGGGCTGGTCCCCGGGCTGGAGTTCGCCCCGGAGGCGGCACCGGAGGTGGAACCGGCCCTGCGCCGGGCGGGCTTCGCCACCGAGGCGGTGCACGAGTACCTGGTCTGCACCCCGGCGACGCTGACCCGCCCCGCCGGCCTGCCCGCGACGCGGTCCCCCCGCACCGACGCGGAGTTCGCGGAGATCGACGCGGCCCTGGCCGAGGCGTTCGGCGCCGCGTTCCCGGCTCCCGCCGACGGCGCCTCGCTGCTGCGGCGGACGCGGGAGCGGGGCGGTGCGGTGCGGTTCGTGCGCGCCGAGGACGGCGCGTGTGCCGGGGCGGCCGGTTGCTCGGCGCCCGCCGAGGGCACGGCGGAGCTGGCCGGGGTGGGCACGCGGCCCGCGTACCGGGGGCGGGGTGTGGCGGCGGCCGTCACCTCCACGCTGGCGGGGGCGCTGTTCGAGCGGGGCGCCGGGTCGGTGTGGCTGGAACCCGCGGGCGACGGCTCCCGGCGGGTGTACGAGCGGGTCGGCTTCCGGCCGGGCGGCACCCGGCTGTATCTGCGGCTGGGCGCGCCGCTTCCTTAGCGGCGTGTTAGATCTGCGCGTCGTCCCTTGTCCGGTGCGGGTGCGCGGCGCATGCTCGGGCGGCATCCGGGTCCGGCGTCCCACGGCGGCGGGCCCCGTCCCCCCTCGTCTGGAGCCGCCATGTCCGCGTCCACCGCACCGCCCACGGTGACCCCCGCCGCCCGCCGTTTCGCCCTGATCGGCGGTTCGCTGGGCAACCTCGTGGAGTGGTACGACTGGTTCGTCTACGCCAGCTTCGCGATCTACTTCGCGGACTCCTTCTTCCCCGGCGACAATCCGACGACGAAGCTGCTGAACACCGCCGGCATCTTCGCGGTCGGCTTCCTGATGCGTCCGGTCGGCGGCTGGCTGCTGGGGCGGGCGGCGGACCGGCACGGCCGCAAGAGCGCGCTGACCCTCACCGTCTCCCTGATGTCGGTCGCGGCCCTGCTGATCGCCGTCGCGCCGACCTACGGCCAGGCGGGGTACTTCGGCGCGCTGGTGCTGCTGCTGGCCCGGCTGCTCCAGGGCCTGAGCATCGGCGGTGAGTACGCGGCCAGCGCCACCTATCTGACCGAGGCGTCCGCCCGGAACCGGCGCGGGCTCGGCTCGTCCTTCCAGTACGTCTCCATGACGTGCGGGCAGCTGCTCGGTCTGGCGATCCTGATCACGATGCAGCACACCCTCACCACCGGGCAGCTGCAGAGCTGGGGCTGGCGGGTGCCGTTCGTGCTGGGCGCGGTGTTCGCGCTGGTGGTGTTCTGGCTGCGGCGGCGGCTCACGGAGACCGAGGCGTTCACCGAGGAGACGGGCGGCGGCAGCGACACCGCGCGCGGCTCGCTGAGCGCGCTGTGGGAGCACCGCCGGGAGGCCGGTCTGGTGATGGCGCTGACCCTGGGCGGCACGGTGGCCTACTACACGTACACCACCTATCTCACCAAGTACCTGATCGGCAGCGCGGGCATGGCCAAGTCGACGGCTACGCTGGTGAGTTTCACCGCGCTCGCGGTGTTCGCCGCGATCCAGCCGCTCGCCGGGGCGCTCTCGGACCGGATCGGCCGCAGGCCGCTGCTGATCACCTTCGCGGTGGGGTGCACGGTGGGCACGTACCCGATCATGACGGCGCTGGGGTCGGCGCACTCGTACTGGTCGGCGCTGGGGCTGTCCCTGCTGGCGCTGGTGATCGTCACCGGGTACACCTCGATCAACGCGGCCGTGAAGGCGGAGCTGTTCCCGACGCGGGTGCGCGCGCTCGGTGTGGCCCTGCCGTACGCGCTGGCCAACGCCCTGTTCGGCGGGACGGCTGAGTACGTGGCGCTGTGGTTCAAGGACGCGGGCCACGAGAAGATGTTCTTCTGGTACGTCTCGGGGTGCGCGCTGGTCTCGCTGGTCACCTATGTGCTGATGCCGGACACCCGTGCCGCGGCGCTGAGCCGGGCCGAGGCGGACGCCGGCACCGGTGCCGGGCTCGCCCCCGCGAAGACGGCCGGCTGACCCGGCGCGACAGCGGGCCGGGGCCGCCGCATAGGCTCTGGCCCAGGTCAGCAACCGGCACGAGGACTTCCATGCACGCCCTGCTCGTCGAGGACGACGACCGGATGGCCCAGGCGCTCACCACGGCCCTGGCCCAGCGCGGCCACACCGTGCGCCGGGCCGCCCGCGCCCTGGACGCGCTCCGGCACGTACGGGAGGCCGAGTTCGTCCTGCTGGACCTCGGCCTGCCCGACCTGGACGGGCTGGAACTCCTCAGGCGGCTGCGCACGGTGTGCGCGGCGCCCCTGATCGTGGTGACGGCGCGCTGCGAGGAACGGGACATCGTGCAGGCGCTCCGGGCGGGCGCGGACGACTACGTGGTCAAACCGTTCCGGATGAACGAGCTGATGGCCCGCATCGACACCGTCCGCCGTCGCACCGGCGCCCTGCCCCCGCGCCCGGACGCCGGCCCCGGCCCGGTGCGCGCCGGGGACGTGGAGGTGGACCTCGCGGGCCGCACGGTCACCGTCGCGGGGGTGGAAGTACGGCTGACCCGGCGGGAGTTCGACGTGCTGGCGATGCTGGCCGGCCGCCCGGAGGAGGCGCACTCCCGGGAGGAGATCCTCGACCGCGTCTGGGGTGACGCCTTCCTCGCCGCGTCCCGCTCGCTGGACGTGCACGTGGCCGGCATCCGGGCCAAGACCGGCCGCGCCCAACTGGTGCGTACGGTCAGGGGCTTCGGCTACCGACTGGGCCCGCGATGAGGCGCAGGCTACTGGCGGTGCTGATGGCCCTGATGGGAGCGGCGGCCCTGCTGCTGTCCGTCCCGCTGGCCGAGTCGTACGCGGCCGGGCGCACCGAGCATCTGCTGCTCCGGCGGCGGGCGGACGCCGTACGGTTCGCCGACCTCGCCGACCGGGTCCGCTCCCCCGCCGACCGCACCGAACTGGCCACCGAGATCCGCCGGTACGCCTGTCTGTACGGCGCCTCCGTGGCGGTGTCGGACACCTCGGGGCGGACCGTCGCGCGGGCCGGGGCTCCGGTGCCAGCGGCAGCGGCGCGGGAGGCGCTGGGGCGGGCGCTGACCGGCCGGTCGACCGAGCGTCTGCCGACGGTGCGGCCGTGGGGTCCGCACCGGCTGGTGCTGGCCGAGCCGGTGGGCCGGGACGAGCGGGTGAGCGGGACGGTGCTGATGGCCGTGCCGACCGGGGCCGCGCGCCGGGACGTGACCGTGCGCTGGCTGCTGATCGCCTGCGGCGCGCCGGCGGCCTTCGGAGCCGCGGGTCTGGTCGCGGCCGGGATCACCCGCTGGCTGATGCGTCCGGTCCGGGACCTCGACCGGGCGGTGGCGCGGCTGGCCTCGGGCCGACTGGAGGCGCGCGCCGTCTCGGCCACCGGACCGCCCGAACTCCGCCGCCTGCGTGAGCAGTTCAACGCCATGGCGGAGGCGGTGGCGGACTCGATCGGGCGGCAGCGGGCCTTCGTCGCGGACGCCTCGCACCAGTTGCGCAATCCGCTGGCCACACTGGTGCTGCAACTGGAGAACATCGAACCGCATCTGGCACCGGGCCCGGGCCGCGAGGAGCACACCCGCGCGCTGGACGAGGCGGAGCGGCTGGCGGAACTCCTGGACGGACTGCTGGCGTTGGCGCGGGTGGAGTCGGGTTCGGCCGAGCGGGTCGAGCAGGATCTCTCCGGCGCGGTGGCGGCCCGGGTGGCGGCCTGGGAGCCGGTGTTCGACGCTTCGCGGCTGACGCTCACCGGTGCCGGGGTACCGCCCGGTCTGCGGGTGCGGGCGGTGCCGGACGCGGTGGGGCGGGTGCTGGACGCGGCGCTGGACAACGCGCTGAAGTTCGTGCCGGCCGGCGGGCGGGTGACCGTGTCGGCGGAGGCGGTGGAGGACGGCGAGGCCGTGGTGCGGGTGGCCGACGACGGTCCCGGTGTCCCGGACAGTCAACTCCCGCTTCTCACACGGCGCTTCGTGCGGGCGCCCGAGCATCAGAACGTGCCCGGTACCGGTCTGGGTCTGGCCATCGCGGACGAGATCGCCCGGCTCAGCGGGGGACGGCTGGCCGCGCGGGCGGGGGCTCCGCGCGGGCTGGTGGTGGAGCTGTGGCTGCCCGCTCAGCCGTACACGGACCGGTAGTACGCCACCGCTCCCGGGTGCAGCGGGAGGTCGCCGGTGGCGACGGCGAAGCGGGGTTCCAGTCGCGCGCCCGCGGTGACCTCGCGCAGCAGCACCCGCCAGCGGTCGAAGACCACCCGCAGCACGTCACGCACGTCCCGGTCCGGCACCTGGGGGCGGGCCAGCAGATAGTTGCCGACGCCGATGGTGGTGACCGGCGCGGTGAGCCCGTAGACCCCCGCCGGCAGGGTGACCGCCGAGTACACCGGGCCGTACTCCGTACGCAGCGCCTCCGCCTCGGCCTCCAACGGCAGGACACGCAGCGGTAGTCGGCGGGTGAGCGCCGACAGGGCCGGGGTGGGGACCCCGCCGGCCCAGATCACGGCGTCCACCGTGCCCCGGCGCAGCGCGGCCACCGACTCGGCCAGCCCGAGCCGTTGTTCCCGTACCGCGCGCCCGCCCGTGAGCCCCGCCACCCGCAGCAGCCGCCCGGCGAGCACCTGGGCCCCGGAGCCGGTGGCGCCGGTGGCCACCGGGCGGCCCGCGAGGTCGGCCACGGAGCGCACCGGGCCGTGGGCACGGGCCAGGAGATGGGTGTAGTTGACGTAGACACGGGCGAGCGCGGTCACACGGGCCGGGGCCGTGAAGGGCGCCGCCCCGTGCAGCGCCTGCTCGGCGGCGTCCGCCATGGCGAGCGCCAGGTCCGCCGAACCGGCCGTCATCCGACGCAGGTTGTCCACACTGGCGGCCGTACTCACCGCGGTGACGCGCGGGTGCGGCGGGGTGCGGGCGGCCTCGGCGGCGAGGGCGTGTCCGAAGGCGTGGTACGGGCCGCCGGGGGCGCCCGTGGCCAGGGTGAGCCGCCGGTGTGGGCCGTCCTCCTGGGCGCAGCCGGGCAGCGCGAGGGCCGGGCCGCCGAGCAGGGCGGAGCGCAGCAGCCCGCGTCGGCTGATCGGTCGGGCGGTCACCGCGGCAGCGTAACGCCCGTGCCGGATGCGGCCGGAGGGCGGCCGGGAGGTACGCCCCCGGCAATTGCCGCTATCGTTTGCGACCTCGTCCCCCCTGGCCTTGGAAGGATCTCGGCGTGGCATGGAAGGCACTGCGCTCGGCGCTGGAAGCGGTTTATCTGCGGCGGCTGAACCGCAAGTTGGAGGGGCTGCCCCGGCCCCGGCATGTGGCGATCATGCTGGACGGCAACCGGCGCTGGGCGCGCGGCGCCGGGCACACGGACGTCCGTGAGGGCTATCGGGTCGGCGGCGCGAAGGTCACGGACTTCCTGCACTGGTGCGCCGACGCCGAGATCAGTCACGTCACCCTGTGGATGCTCTCCGACGACAACCTGCACCGTCCGGCGGCCGAACTCGGCCCGCTGCTCGACATCATCGAGGAGACCGTGCGCCGGGTGTGCGGGACCGACGCGCCGTGGGAGATCGAGATCATCGGCGCGCTGGACCTGCTGCCCGGCGACACCGCGCGGGTGCTGAAGGAGGCCGCCGCCACGACGACCGGCCGGGGCGGCCTGAAGGTCGACGTGGCGGTCGGCTACGGGGGCCGCCGGGAGATCGTGGACGCGGTCCGGGCCGCCTTCGACAAGCACATCCGCGCCGGGGGCGACCCGCGCGACCTGGCCGCCGACTTCGACCTGGAGCACATCACCGACAACCTGTACTCCCCCGCCGGGCACGACACCGACTTCGTCATCCGCACCTCCGGCGAGCAGCGCCTGTCCGGCTTCCTGCTGTGGCAGTCGGCGTACGCGGAGGTGCACTTCGTGGACGTGCTGTGGCCCGCGTTCCGCCAGATCGACCTGCTGCGCGCGCTGCGCTCGTACGCGGCCCGCGAGCGGCGCTACGGGCGCTGAGCGGGCGTCAGTCCAGGCCCATCCCCCGGCGGCCGGTGGCGTTGAGGCGCTCGGCCGGGAAGCGGTCGGGCCAGGTGCGCTCGTAGTGCTCCCCGGGGAAGTCGGCCGGGCTCGAACCGGTGAGGAACGCCTCGCGCACCGAGGAGGCGTACGCCTCGTTGCGCGGGCACCAGGGGGCGGCGGGGATGTACATGACGTTGCCCCAGCCGCGCTGGTCCCGGACCGGGGCCACGCTGTGGATCATGTCGCAGTGCCACCAGACGGAGTCGCCCGCGCGGACGTCGGGGATGCCGGTGAGCGGCTTCATGAGCAGCGGGTGCCACTTCTCGCTCGCGGGGAAGACCTGGTTGACGGTGACTCCGCACATGTCGTCCTCGGGGACGTCGGCCAGCAGCGGGCGCAGCATCAGGTAGGCCATGGCTTCGGGGATCGGCACGGTGTGCAGGACGCCCTGGTCGCGGTCCATGTCGGACAGCGCGGTCCAGCCCTGGAAGGTGCGGAACGCCGAGCACATGGTGGAGCCGGGGTACTGGGGGCCTGACGTCCGGTGGGCCGGGTCCCAGGGGTCGTACTCCTCCACGGTGCCGTCGAAGAGGTGGCGGAACGCCCGCTGGTAGGCGCCGGTCATCCAGAGGTCGAGGGTGCCGGGGTCGCAGTGGGTGCCCAGCCCGGCGGAGTCGGTGCCGGGCGGGCGGCGGCGGATGCGGTCGGGGTAGAGGGCGTCACGGTCTGGGTCGAACCACTGGACGCCGTCGGAGGTGTGCCGCCAGAAGGAGTTGAGGAAGGACTGCACGCGGGCCATGCGCTCGCTCTGCCGTGCCTCCATCTGCGCCGGGGACCAGTAGACGGGGTAGATCTCCGGCTTGGAGCCGACGCTGCCGAAGAAGTCGTCCCCGGGGCCGGTGTAGTTGTCGAAGAAGCGGTTGCCCTCGACGTAGTCCACGATCCCGGCGTCCCAGGCGAGCGCCTGCTCGCGGGGGAAGTGGCCGCGTACGACGAGGCAGCCGCGGGCCGTGACGCGGGCCGACTGCTCGGGGGTGACGGTGCCGTTCTCGATGTCGGCGTAGTCGACGACCGGCCAGACGTCGTCACCGGCCGCCTCGATCTCCGCGACGCGCGCGGCCACGCGCCGCTCGACGACGGCGAAGACCTCCTCGACGCCGCGGCCGGAGGCCTCGATGCGGGTCCGGAGGGCGGCCTTGATCTCGCGGATCGCGGCGGGCAGGTCGGTGGGGACGGTTTCCCAGTGCGGCAGGTCGCTGCGGGTGGGGGTCATGGCGGCCCGGCTCCTTTGGTGAGGGCTCCTTACTAAAACAACGGTAGGCGGGACGACGACTTTGGGCAAGAGTCCTTACTAGACTCGCGCGCATGACACCCGCCAAGCCCTCGCTGGAGATGCTGCGCGCCCTCACGGACGAGAACGTGCTGCGCGCCCTCATGGCCGACCGACGGCTGACCCGCGCGGAGATCGCGGCCCGTACGGGTATCTCCAAGCCGACCATCTCCGACGCCGTCCAGCGCCTCGCGGCCTCGGGTCTGGTGGTGGACACCGGCGAGCGCACGACGGGACGCGGCCGCTCGGGCTCGTACTACGCACTCGCACCGGGGCTCGGCACGGCGCTGGTGGCGAGCATCTCGCCGCACGGCGTGACGGCCGAGACGGTGGACGCGCTCGGTGACACCGTGGGGCGGGCGCACGCAGCCCTCAGTCGCAACGCGGGCGAGCACCAGGCGGCCAGGGCGCTGGCCGAGGCGGCGGCCCGGCTCGACGGCCCCTCGCGGCTGGCCGTCGTCAGCGCGGCCGACCCCGTCGACCGCGCGACCGGCCGCCTGGTGCGCCTGCCCGACGCCCCCTTCCTGGTCGGCGCCCTCGACCCGGCGGCCGTGCTCGCCCCCCATGTCGCCGGGACCGTCCTGGTGGACAACGACGTCAACTGGGCCGCCCGCGCCGAACACCGGGCCGTGGGCGTCGACGACTTCGTCTACGTCCACCTCGGCGAGGGCCTCGGCTGCGCCGTCGTCACCGACGGTGCCGTCCGCCGCGGCCACCGGGGCGTGGCCGGCGAGATCGCCCATGTGCACACCACCGGCCCGGACGGCTCGGCCATGCCTCTGACGGAGGTCTTCGCCGCGCTCGGCCTGCGCCGGCCCGACTCGACGGCCGTCGACGTACCGGCCCTGGAGGCGGCCATCACCTCCGACGCGGGTTCGGCGCGGACGCTGGCGCGCGCGGTGGGCGGCGTGCTGGGAGCGGCCGTGGCCCTGGCAGACCCCGCGCTGATCGTGCTGGGCGGCGAGTGGGGACGCCTTCCGGCGATGCGGGCGGCGGTCGACCACCAGCTCGCCGCCGGGCCGCGTCCCGTCCCGGTGGTGGCGGCGACGGTCGACTCACCCGAGCTGACGGCGGCGCGCGAACGGGCGGTGGCGGAGCTGAGGGAGCTGGTGGTGGGGACCGCGCGGTGAGTACTCCAGCCCGGAGACGGTGACCGCGCCCGGCACCGCCGACGGTGGTGGAGCCGCCCACTCGGGCGGTGTGGTGGAAATCCCTGGCCGGGGGCGGTCCGGCGTGCTGGGATGGCTCGATGGAGCACGTGATCGAGGTGGACCGGGGTGCGTATCCCGATGCGGTGACGCCCTGGGAGGAAGAGGCGTGGCGGGACGCCGTCTTCGCGTGGATCGAAGGGCGACTCACGGGGCGCGGGCTGCGGTCGACGGGGGTGGCCCGGGTACGGGTGCGGCCCTGGTCGGTGCTGATGCGGGTGCCGGTGGGCGGGCGGGGCCCCGTGTGGTTCAAGGCCAATCCACCCGGCAGCGCGTTCGAGGCTCCGTTGACCGCCGCGTTGGCCCGGTGGGTGCCGGAGTGCGTGTTGCGGCCGCTGGCGGTGGACGGCGAGCGGGGGTGGTCGCTGCTGCCGGACGGCGGGCCACTGTTCCGGGACGCGGAGGCGAGCCCGCGGGCCTGGGAGGAGTTGCTCGGCGGCTACGCCAGGATGCAGCGTGCCCTTGTTCCGCGCGCCGGTGAGCTCGGCGCGCTCGGTGTACCGCGGCTGCGGGTCAGCGAAGTGCCCGCGTCCTTCGACCGGTTGCGGCACGGCAACGGCTCCCTGGAGCCGGAGCAGCGGGCCCGGCTCGACGCCCTGCGTCCCCGACTGGCCGACTGGTGTGCGGAGTTGGACGCGATCGGGGTCCCCGACTCCCTGGACCACGCCGACCTGCACGAGGGCCAGCTCTTCCATCCGGCGCCGGGCCGGTTCACCTACTTCGACTGGGGAGACGCCGTCGTCTCGCACCCCTTCGCCACTCTGCGCGTCCCGGCCCAGCGGGCGGCCGAGCGGTACGGGCCCGAGGTGCTCCCCCGCCTGCGGGACGCCTACCTGGACCCCTGGACGGACCTCGGGCTGTCGGCCGCGGAACTCCGCCGCGCCGCCCGACTCGCCTGGCGGCTGGGCGCGCTGGGCCGCGCGCGTGCCTGGACCCGGCTCTTCCCGGCCGCGACGGAGTCGGCGAACGGTGCCCGCTCACTGCTGGAGACCGGCGACGCTCCCCCGTTCTGAGCCCCGGGGGCCTCAGCCTCTGGGAGCCGCGCCGCCCGTGGCCCGGAGATGGTCACGGCGGGCGTTGTTGTACGTGCGCAGATGCACCTTGGCCACGGCGCAGGCCGCTCCGTCGGCACGGCACTGGCGACAGGTCCGTACGTGCTGCTCATAGGTGATGCGGGCGTTTTCCAACGCCTCGTCGGCCATGGACATGGTCATCTCCGGAGGAGGCGCGCCCACGCGGACGGCGCCTGATTGACTGGTGAGTAACTTCCGGAGGAAGATCATCATGTTACTGCCGGTACTGGGAAACCAGCCCGCGTGAAGCCGAAAAAGGGGGAACCGTCCGCCGACGGCTCCCCCTCCTGCCTCCCCTTCCCGCGCCGGTGACGCGGGAGGGGTCAGGAACGGCGTGCGCGCGAGGCGTACACCGTCCCGGCTCCCACGGCCAGCACGAGCGCGGCCCCACCCGCGAGCATGCCGACCGGGGCACCCGCACCGGTCTCCGCCAGCGGCGGATGACCGCCGTTCGGCGAGGACTTGGGCGCGGGCGGACTGGACTGGGCGGGCGGTACGTCCGCGTCGGTGGACGGCGTCGCGCCGGGCTTGGGGCTCACCGGAGGCCTGGTCCCCTCGGCGGGCGTGCTCGGCCCACCACCGGCGGGCGGCGCGGAAGGCGCCGGGCTCGCGGAGGTCTCCGGCGCGGACGGGCTCGGCGGGGCCGACTCCGGCGTACCGGCCTCGCACCGCTTGTCCCCGCCGTTCCAGGCGGCTATCAGGTGGTACGGCGTGACGACGCCGGCGCGCACGTCGGGCAGCGGGCCGTGCCCGTCGCCCTCCTTGCCGTCGTAGGCGGTGTCCTCGCCGTACAGGTCGAGCTGACCGAAACAGGCCGGGGGCTTGACGCTCAGCTTCTGCCAGGTGCGTCCCTCGTCGCCCTCGCCCGCCAGGTCCTCGGCCGTGAGGTGGACAGTGGCCTTGTCGACCATCTCCTGGCGGCCGGAGGACGCCCAGTCCGGGCCCTCGGTGGTGTACTCGGCCAGGGACACGGGATAAGTGCACCCCTCGCCCACGCTCTGGCCGGGCGCGAGGCGGACCTCGACGGTGCCGGGGAGGGTGTCCCACTGGTGGAACCCGCCCTGGGAGGACCAGTCGGCGCCGACGACCTTGCCGTCCGCGTCGACCAGGCGGTACTGCACGGTGGCGGACGAGCAGGCGCCGCCCTCCTGGGCATGGGCGGCGGTGGCGCCGATCAGCGGCGCGGCGGTCGCCGCGAGGAAGGCCGCGGCGGCCGTGGCGAGAAATCTGGCTGGTTGCGAGCGTGCCAAGGTGAGCCTCTGTCCGTTCAAAGGTGTGGGAGGTGGCAGGGCGCGCGCGAACCGGCGCGCGGCGCCCCGTGTCCCTTCGCCCGCCCGAGGCGGAAGCGAGGACGGTCAGAGTCTTGTCGCCTTTACAACTCCCGTCAATTTTCCATGAGTTGAGCATCATCACAGCCGCGCCTGCACCGAATACGCAGGTCAGCACGGACGGCAGATTTCGGTACGGGACCCGACATCCCCGAATTGCACGGGTCGGCCCCGCCGGCCGGGGGGCGGGGCCGACCGGTGGCTACTCCCCCGGCGCGAGGGTGGTCGCGAGCAGGCGCGCCGTCTCCTCGATCAGCGCCTCGTCCACCGGTGCGTCGGGCTCGGGCCTGGTGGACAGCACGGAAAGCAGCAGCGGCGTACCCTTGCCGGTCCAGGCCACGCCGAGGTCGTTCGCGCTGGCGTAGGAGCCGGTACCGGTCTTGTCCGCGAGAACCCAGTCCGAGGGGAGCCCGGCGCCGAACCGCTTGCCGCTGGTGGTGTTGCCGCGCAGCCAGCCGACCAGCTGCTCCCGCTCGCTTCCGCCCAACGCCCGCCCCAGCGTGAGCAGTTCGAAGGTGCGACCGAGGGCGCGCGGGGTGGTGGTGTCGCGCGGGTCACCGGGTACGGCGGTGTTCAGATCGGTCTCCCACCGGTCGAGCCGGCTCACCCGGTCGCCGAGGGAGCGGAAGAAGCGGGTGAGGCCGGCCGGGCCGCCGATCCGGCGGAGCATGAGGTTGCCCGCCGTGTTGTCGCTGTACTGGATGGCGGCCGCGCACACGTCGCCCAGCGCCATGCCGGTCTGCTGATGGGCCCTGGTCTGCTCGGAGTTGGAAAGGATGTCCGCCGGCGGGTAGTGGATCACCTCGCCGAGCGCGGCGCGGCCGCCGTGGTCGCGCAGCACCGCGGCGGCGGCGATGGCCTTGAAGGTCGAGCACATGGCGAACGGCTCGTCGGCGCGGTACGCCACCGTCGCGCCGGTGCGGGTGTTGCGCGCGTACACACCGAGCCGTGCGCCGTACCGCTTCTCCAGCGCGGCCAGCTCCGGGCGCGGCACGGCCGGGCCGTTCGGGGCGGCGAAGGCGGGGGCGGGGGTGGCGGCGGCGGCAGCGGCGGTGAGGGCGGCGCCCGCACGGAGCAGGGTGCGGCGCGGAACGGGGGTGGCACGGGTCATCTGCGCTTTCCTCCACTGGAGTTGGGCTGTCGGGCCGGTTGGATCACCGACGGGGTGACAGCGAAACAGCAGGGCACCGCTCATGTCCAAGAGTGAACTTTGAAGGCTCCATGACTTATTGATATGACTCCTGGATGGATCTGCTCGCGCATCTGGCGGCGTTCACCGCAACGGCCGAGGAGGTGAGCTTCTCGCGCGCCGCCGACCGGCTGGGGATCGCGCAGCCGCTCCTCAGCCGCCGCATCAAGTCGCTGGAGGCGCGTTTCGGCGGCCAGTTGTTCGACCGTTCCCGGCGCCAGGTCGCCGTGACCGAGTTCGGCACCTCACTGCTCCCGTACGCACGCGCCGTACTGGAGCGCGCCGACCGGCTTGACCAGGCCGCCCGCTCCGCCCGCTCCGCGCGGACGCGGGTCGTGGGCGTGCCCGCGCACTGCGCGCCGGTGGCCCTGGCGGGCGTACTCCGGGCGGGTACCGAGCACGGCACTACGCTGATGGTTCGGGAACTCCCGCCGGGGCAGAGGAAGTCGGGCCTCGGCGACGGTTCGCTGGCCTACGCCCTGCTCCGCGTGGCCCCGGAGCGGGCCGCGCTCCGGGTCCCGCTCGGCCTGGCCGCGGCGGAGCGGCCGGCCCGGCGCACCCTCCACCTGGAGGACCTCCGCCCGCCGCGAGGCGTGGCCGGGCTGCCGATCCTGACCCTGGAGGAGGACGAAGTGCCCTGTGCGCGGGACCGGTTGGCGCGGGCCACCGCTCGTGCGGGACTGCCGGAGACGCTTCTGCGACCGGCCGGCCCGGCCGCCGCCGCGCTGGCCGACACGCTGGCCGGGCGGGCACGGCTGCTGTGCGCGGAACCGTTCGCCCGGCAGCACGGCGCGGGCTGGACCCCGCTGGCCGACCCCTCCCTGCACCGGGGGTACGAGGTCGGCGCGAGCGAGTCCCACGGGGAGAGCGGTGAGATCCCGCGGTGGCTCGCGGAGGCCCTGGCGGAGGTGCCGCGATGAGCGCCGAGGTGGCGGACGGCATCGCCCGCGAGTGGGACGCGCTCGGCGTCCGGGGTTCGTTCCTGGCCCGGAACATCGACACCGGCGAGGAGCTGGGCTTCGCCGTGGACGTACCGGTGCCGCTCGCCTCGGTGGTGAAGGTCCCGTTGGCCCTGGTGGTGCTGGACCGCATCGCGGCCGGGGAGCTCGACCCCGCCCGGCCCGTGACCCACGTACCCCCCGCCGGGAGCGCCGGTCCGACCGGGCTCGCGGCGTTCCGCCATCCGGTGACGCTGGCCGTCGGCGACCTGCTGCTGATGATGCTCTCGGTGAGCGACAACGCCGCCGCCGACCTCCTCCTCGACCTGGTCCCGGTGCCGGAGGTGGACGACCGGCTGCGCTCGTGGGACTGCGCGGACCTGCGGGTACGGCACCGGCTGCACCACATGTACGCCTGCGCCGCCGGAGCCTCGGGCAACGACTTCTCCCTCGCGCTGGAGCTGGCCGTACGCGACGAGCGCGCCGGCCGGCACACCATCGAGACGCTGGACCCGGCGCACGCCAGCACCGGGACGGCCGGGGCGCTGGTGTCCCTGCTGGAGCGGGTGTGGCGCGACGAGATCTCCGATCCGGCGGCGACGGCGGAGCTGCGCCGGCTCATGGGCCTCCAGGTCTTCGCCCACCGGATGGTCAGCGAGCTGCGCGCGGACTCGCTGCGGTACAGCGGGAAGACGGGGTCGTTCCTGCATCTGCGGCACGAGATCGGTGTGGTGGAGGCGGACTCCGGCGACCGGGTGGCGCTGGCGGCGCTGACCCGCGCCGACCGCAGGGCGTCCCTGGCGCCGGACATCGACCTGGCGATCGGGGTCGCGGCCCGGCGCGCGTTCGAGGCGCTGCGGAGCTGAGGCCGGGCGTCAGCCCCTGCCGCCGCTGAGCCGCCGCCACTCCGGACCGACGCGACTCCACTCCGCGTCCCACTCCGCGAGCCGGCGCCGGACGAGCGAACCGCACACCAGCCGTCCGCCGCCCCAGACGGCCGTGCCGGTGACCTGGGCGACGAGGACGCCGGTGAGCACGGTCTGGAGCATGGACTCGGCCGTGGAGGCGGGCGGCGGCACGGTGCGCCCGGTGCCGTCCGTCCACAGGTCGACGGTGGTGCCGGCCGGGGTGCCGGGGCTCACCTTGGCCCTGTCGGTGTGCACGGCGCCCCGGTCGTCGGTCCAGCGGGCCTTGGCCCACACCCGGTCGTCGTCGTAACCGCCGCGCGAGGGCGCGGTCCTGGGCGCGGGGCCGGTGAGGACCGCGCGGACCTGGTGCACCTGGTCGCGGCGGGCGGCGAGGGCGAAGTCCACGGAAGACGCGGCCGCCCAGCCCGCGAGGGCACCGCCCAGGACGACGAGGACCCAGGTGAGGAGCACGACCCACGCCTCGACGAGGTCGCCGTGCCGGCGCAGCGGATTGCGCCGCCAGCGCCAGAGCCGTATCGGGGTGATCGTGTGCGGAGGTGTCCGAGTCATCGGCAGCCGCCTCCTCTCGCCTGCCCACACCACCATCGTGCACCTGACCCGGCGCACCCGCAGTGCGGACGGCCGGGGCACAGGAGCCGCAGGCGGGAGGGGGTACGGCAAGGCAAGGGGGCGCCGCGACTCAGGCGAGGTCGAAGCGGCCCAGGTTCATCACCTTGTGCCACGCGGCGGCGAAGTCCTTGACGAACTTCTCCTTGGCGTCGTCGGAGGCGTACACCTCGGCGACGGCGCGCAGCTCGGCGTTGGAGCCGAAGACCAGGTCGGCACGGGTGCCGGTCCACCGAACCGCGCCGGTGGAGGCGTCGCGGCCCTCGAAGGTGGCCTGGTCCTCGGAGGTGGAGCTCCACGTGGTGCCGAGGTCGAGCAGGTTGACGAACCAGTCGTTCGTCAGCACGCCCGGCGTCTCGGTGAAGACGCCCAGGTCGGAGTCCTGGTAGTTGGCGCCCAGGACCCTGAGGCCGCCGATGAGGACGGTCAGCTCCGGGGAGGTGAGGGTCAGCAGGTTGGCGCGATCGATGAGCGCGTACTCGGCGCGGCCGGGGTTGCTGCCCTTGCCGGCGTAGTTGCGGAAACCGTCGGCGGCGGGCTTGAGCGCCTCGAACGACTCCACGTCGGTCTGCTCCTGGCTCGCGTCCACGCGGCCCGGGGTGAAGGGCACGTCGACCGGGAAGCCGCCGTCCTTCGCGGCCTTCTCCACCGCGGCGTCGCCGCCGAGGACGATCAGGTCGGCCAGGGAGACGTGCTTGGCGCCGGCGGAGGCGTTGAACTCCTCCTGGATGCCCTCGAGCGTGCGGAGCACCAGGGCGAGCTGGTCCGGGTCGTTGACCTCCCAGCCGCGCTGCGGCTCCAGGCGGACCCGGGCGCCGTCGGCACCGCCGCGCTTGTCACTGCCGCGGAAGGTGGACGCGGACGCCCACGCGGCGCTGACGAGCTGGGCCACGGTCAGACCGGAGTCGAGGATCTTGCCCTTGAGCGCGTCGGCGTCGGCCGCGTCGATCGGCTCGCCCACCGGCTGGGGCAGCGGGTCCTGCCAGAGCAGCGTCTCCTCGGGGACCTCGGGGCCGAGCAGCAGCGACTTGGGGCCCATGTCCCGGTGGGTCAGCTTGTACCAGGCACGGGCGAAGGCGTCCGCGAACTCCTCGGGGTTCTCGTAGAACCGGCGGGAGATCGGCTCGTAGATCGGGTCGAAGCGCAGCGACAGGTCCGTCGTGAGCATGTTCGGCGCGATCTTCTTGTCCGGGTCGAAGGCGCTGGGCACGGTGCCCTCGCCCGCGCCGTCCTTCGGCTTCCACTGCTTGGCGCCGGCGGGGCTCTCGGTCAGCTCCCACTCGTAGCCGAAGAGGGTGGCGAAGAAGTTGACGTCCCAGGTGATCGGGGTGGAGTTCCAGGTGACCTCCAGGCCCGAGGTGATGGTGTCGGGGCCCTTGCCGGTGCCGTAGCTGCTCTTCCAGCCGAGGCCCTGCTGCTCCATCGGGGCGTCCATCGGGTCGGGGCCGACATCGCTCGACGGGCCCGCGCCGTGGGTCTTGCCGAAGGTGTGGCCGCCCGCGATCAGGGCGACGGTCTCCTCGTCGTTCATCGCCATGCGGCCGAAGGTCTCGCGGATGTCGCGGGCCGCGGCGACGGGGTCCGGGTTGCCGTTGGGGCCCTCCGGGTTGACGTAGATCAGGCCCATCTGGACGGCCGCGAGGGGCTCCTCCAGCTCGCGGTCACCCGTGTAGCGCTCGTCGCCAAGCCAGGTGGTCTCCGGACCCCAGTACACGTCGGCGTCGGGCTCCCAGGCGTCCACGCGGCCGCCGCCGAAGCCGAAGGTCTTGAAGCCCATGGTCTCCAGCGCGACATTGCCCGCGAGGATCATGAGGTCGGCCCAGGAGATGTTCTTGCCGTACTTCTTCTTCACCGGCCAGAGCAGTCGGCGGGCCTTGTCCAGGTTGGCGTTGTCCGGCCAGCTGTTCAGCGGGGCGAAGCGCTGCTGGCCGGTGCCGCCACCGCCGCGGCCGTCACGGGTGCGGTAGGTGCCGGCGCTGTGCCAGGCCATGCGGATGATGAACGGGCCGTAGTGGCCGAAGTCGGCGGGCCACCAGTCCTGGGAGGTGGTGAGCACCTCGGCGAGGTCGCGCTTCACGGCCGGCAGGTCCAGGCTCAGGAACGCCTCGGCGTAGTCGAAGTCCTCGCCCAGCGGGTTGGCGACGGGCGGGTTCTTGGCAAGGACCTTCAGGTTGAGCTGCTTGGGCCACCAGCGGTCGTTGCCGCTGCCCAGGGCCGGGTGCAGGGAGGTGGCACTGGCACCGTGTGCGACGGGGCAGCCGCCGGTCTCCTCGGGCTTCGGGTCGGTGACGATCGCGTCTTCGTTGTGAGGCATGTCGATCCTTCCGGAAAGGGCGGGATAAAGCGGCGCTAGGAGCTGCGGCCGGTGGAACAGTCGGAGCAGACGCCCCAGTACACGACCTCGGCCTCGTCGATGACGAAGCCCCGGTCGTCGGAGGCGGTCAGGCAGGGCGCGTGACCCACCGCGCAGTCGACGTCGGCGACGGCACCGCACGACCGGCACACGGCGTGGTGGTGGTTGTCACCGACACGTCCCTCGAACCGGGCGGCACTGCCGGCCGGCTCGATGCGGCGTATGAGACCCGCGGCGGTGAGCGCGTGCAGGCCCTCGTAGACGGCCTGTACGGAGATGTGGCCCACCCGTGCGCGGACCTGGGCGGCGATCGCCTCGGCACCGAGGTGGTCGCCCGCGCGGACGGTCTCCAGCAGCGCGACGCGGGCCGCCGTGACGCGGAGGCCGGCACCGCGCAGTTCCGCGGCGGCGGCGGTCGGAGGCTGGGATGTGGTCATGAGGGAACACTAGCGCCTTAAACACGAACGATTCAAGAAAACGAGCTGTACAAGTTTTTGACTTCTCAGGGTCACCAGTCGACACCGGCGCGTACCGCCACATATCGCCCTGTGTCGCACAAAACGGAACCCACCGAGGTGGTGGTTCCCCGCCGGAGCGGCGCTCACTCGTCCGGGTGCTCCGGGCCCGCCATCCGTGGCAGGGCGGACGCTCTCTCGTTCGGCAGCAGTGTGATGTTTCCGGCATGACGTGAATGTCGGGGCGACGGAGGGCAGCAGTCCCCTTCATGCCCCACGCGAACCTCCAGCGGCAGGTGATCGGATGACCACGGCGACGACCCGGACGCCCCGGACGCCGCCCGCACGGCCCGATGCGGCCGGCGCCCCCGCCCCACCGGACGGGGTCAGACCCTCACTGCCCTCGCTCACCGGACTGCGCTGGGTGGCGGCCCTGCTGGTCTTCGGACTGCACATCAACAACTTCGGCTATCTCGGCGGCCAGGCCGGGCGCCTGGTCTCCTGGGCCTTCACGCCCGGCGGCACCGGGGTGTCCTTCTTCTTCATCCTGTCGGGGTTCGTACTGACCTGGTCGGCCCGGCCCGGCGACCGGGCACCCGGCTTCTGGCGGCGGCGGATCGCCCGGGTCTACCCGGTGCACCTGGCCACCGCACTCCTCGCGGTCGCCATCGCCTTCGCCATGGGCAAGCCGGCCCTCCCGACCTGGAAGCAGACCCTGGCGAACGTGTCGCTGGTGCACTCCTGGTGGCAGCCCTGGTGGCAGACGCTCAACCCGGTGAGCTGGTCGCTGGCGTGCGAGGCGTTCTTCTACGCGCTCTTCCCCGCCCTCTTCTGGCTGCTGCGCCGCCTCGGCGCGCGCGGCACGCTGGTCCTCGGCGGCTGCGCGGCGGTGGTCGCGCTGGCCCTGGCCTGGGCGGACGCCCATCACTGGCTGAATCAGCCGATGTACTCGCTGCCCCTGGCCCGGCTGCCGGAGTTCGTGCTCGGCACGGTCACCGCGCGGCTCGTGCTGCTCGGCCGCTGGCGCGGCCCCGGTGTGGAGGGCTCACTCGCCCTGGCCCTCCTCGGCTACTTCCTCGTCCCCCAGGTGGCGCCGGGTTACGCGGCCACGTCCTGCACCCTGACCGGGTTCACCCTGCTGATCCCGGCGGCGGCCGTGGCCGACCTGCGCGGGCTGCCGACGCTGTGGCGGGGGCGGCTGCTGGTGCGGCTCGGGGAGCTGTCGTTCGCGTTCTACATGGTGCATCTGCTGGTGCTGCGCGCGGGCATCTCCGTCCTGGGCGACAAACCGCGCTTCGGCGCCGTCGCCGGCATCGGGGTGACCGCGGCCGCGTTCGCGATCTCGCTCGCGCTGTCCTGGGCGCTGTTCGAGGGTGTGGAACGCCCGGTCCGGCGCCTGCTGCTGCGGAGCGGCCGGACGAAGGGGCTCCCCGCCGTCCAGAAGGAACCGGTCGCGGCCGACTGACTCACGGCAGGCGGGTGCCGGCCCCCCGGAGGAAGGAGCCGGCACTCTTCGCACGTTCCGTCAGGAGTTGGCGCAGATGTTGCCGAACGCGGGGTTCAGCAGGCCGACGACGTCGATCGTGTTGCCGCACAGGTTGACCGGGACGTCCACCGGGATCTGGATGACGTTGCCGGAAGCGACGCCGGGGCTGTTGGCGGCGACACCGGTGGTCGGGTCCGGGTCGGCCGCCTGGGCCGCCGTGGCACCGGAGAGGGCGAGGGCGCCCGCGAGAACGGCCGTTGCAGCAAGCTTGCGCATACGCATGAGGTTGCCTCACTGAATCGAGGTTGGGGACCCCTCCATCACATCGGCAGCCCCGGCGGTGCGCCCGCTGTGGTACTCCGTTCGGGCGGCAGCCCCCGGTCCGGTGCCGTCCGAGGTGGGAGCGTGAGGCTCCCGGTGGGTGAAGTCGGCCCGGCCGCCCAGGGGTTCACCTGGGCGGCCGGCCGCTCGGACGCCTGACCGGGCCGGGGGCCGTGACGGAGGACCACCCGGCCCTCCGTGCACGCCACCCTAGGCGCGGCCCGCGAAGCCCGCCTTCCGGACTCCGCGCACCCGCTCTACGGGAACTGCGTGATCTTGGACGGGACGGTGTCCGACCCCGAGGTGGGAGCCCCGGTGTTGTTGACGACGTGGGCGTACTGGCCCTTGCCGCCCAGTGAGATCACCAGGATGTCGTGCAGCTTGACCCCGGAGTTCACCGGGACCTGGAACCCGTGCGCCTGGACGATGGAGGAGTCCGTGGTGAAGTTGCAGTAACTGCCCAGACCCCACGCCTCGTGCGAGGTGACCGAGTCGGCGACCTTGTAGGCCGCGTAGCCGACGATGCCGTCATGGGTGATGGCGGCGGAGTTGGGCACGTCGTACGCCTTCTCGTTCTGGAAGAAGATCGTGCGACCGCGCTGTCCGGCCCAGTACACGTCGTACTTGTTGTAGTGCTCGACGAACAGGCCGGTGGCCAGGACGTCGTTGCCGTTCACCCGCAGGCCGTAGTCGGCGCGGTTGGTGTCCCAGCCGACGCCGCTGCCGTGGTCGGCGCGCCACAGCCAGGTGTGGTCGATGATCACGTTGTTGCTGTTGACCACGACCGAGTTGGTGGCGAGGCCGGGTCCGGCACCGCCGATGCGCACGAACACGTCCTGCATGGTGGTGGGGTTGGCCGAGTGGTCGGCGGTGGAGCCGGCCGGGCCGATCCGCAGCAGGGTGTCCGAGTTGGCGCTGCCCGCGTCGATGAGGAAGCCGGCGAGCTTGACGCCGTCCACGTCGGCCACGTGCATGGCGTCGACGCCGCCGTCCGGGACGATGGTGGCCAGACCCAGGCCGAGGACCACGGTGTTGGCGCGGGTGACCTCGATGGACCGGTCCAGGTGGTAGACACCCGGGGTGAACAGGAGGTTGAGCCCCTGGGCTAGCGCCTGGTTGATGGTGGCCGCGGTCGCACCGGGCTTGACCACGTAGAACTGGTCGAGCGGCAGCGAGGAGCCCGCGTTGGCCGGCCAGGACACGCCCCGCGCGTTGGTGCGCTTGGCCGGGACGAACACCTTGTACGTGGAGCCGTCGAGGTAGAGGAACGGCTTCTCACGCGAGACCGGGGTGTTGTCCAGCGTGGTGTAGGGGCCGCTGTCGAAGTTGGTCGCGGGTGCGCCCTGCACACCGCTGAAGACCATGTTCCAGACGCCGTTGGTCCAGCCGCCCACCGAGCTGTCGCGGGTGTACCACTGCTGCTGGGAGTACGGTCCCACCGTGCCGTCGATCTTCGAGTCGGCGATGTAGCCGCCGGAGGCCCAGCCGTAGCCGTTGGGCGCGAGGTTGAGCCCGCCCTGGACGTGGATGCGGCGGAAGGGCGCCGCCTGGGCGACGGCCCAGCGGTCGGTGCCGTTGACCGGGCGGATGGCGAGGTTCTCCGCCGAACGCCAGAAGTTCTGCGTGGCGTTGCCGTTGAACCAGCCCGCGTCGACGGTGATGTCACCGTTGATCTGCACGTCGTCGGGGTTGAGCCCGAGGCCGGAGACCGACGTGTAGAAGCCGAGCTGGGCGTTGATGTTGTTGTAGGTGCCCGGCTTCATGAGGAACTGGTAGCGGCCGGAACCGAACTGGTTCGACTCCTGGCTGGCGAAGACACTGTCGAACTTCTGCTGGAGGTTCGGCGTGCTCGGGTCGACGACGATCACGTTCGGCCCGAGGTCACCGCCGCCCTGTACCGGCGGGACACCGGTGGTGGCCGTGTGCACGGCCATCTCCCACAGCGAGTAGCCGTAGGCGGTGGCTCGCGCGGTCCCGTTGATGCGGACGTACCGGCCGGAGCCGCTGACCGCGTAGGAGGCGGTACCGCCCGTACCGCCGGTGACGGTCTTGAGCGTGGTCCAGTTGGTGCCGTCGGTCGAGCTCTGGAGCTGGAAGTCCTTGCCGTAGGCGGCTTCCCAGTTCAGGTCGATACCGCACAGGTCCTGCACCGAGCCGAGGTCGACGCGGAGCCACTGCGGGTCGGCGAACGCGCTCGACCAGCGGGTGCCCGTGTCGCCGTCGAAGGCGGCGGAGGCCGGGGTGCCCGCGCTCTCGCTGGACGAGGCGGTGGCGGGCCTCCCTTGCGCGGCGTTGGCGGTGTTGCAGCCGGCCTGGGCGGCGTCCGTGGCGGCGACGGCCGGGGGTTGGAAGGTGGGCAGGGCGAGCAGTGCTGCCGTGGCGGCGAGCGCTGTCCCCAGGGATCTCAGTCTCATTGCGGCTCCCTGCGACTGCGGGACCGGGAGACCGGCCCCTACTTAGTTCATGTTTTGATTTAAGGGATGAACCAACGGGGCGCAAGCCTTCGGAAGCCAAATCCTTCACGCACAAGGGCGTTCACACCCAGCAGCCGTTCACACCAGGGCGGGACTGTCCGGACCATGTGCTTTGGTCCCGACAGCCCCGCCCGGTACGGTCAGCGGCCCGACCGCCCCTGGGTGCGTAGTTGACCCACCGTCTTCAGCAACCGATCGGCGGGTGCCAGCAGTTGAGGATGGGCCAGCACGGTGTTGCGCAGCCCGCGCACCGGCCGGCGCCACACCCGCCGGGCCACGGACACCGGGTGGGGGCGGGAGGCGAAGCCCTCGCCGACCCGGAGTTCCCGGGTCTTGAGCCAGTCCTTGTACTCCTTGTCGCCCCGCCCGAGGTCGACCAGGGTCACGCCGCTGCGGGCGGCGCCCTCGGCCGTGCGCAGGTGCATCATCAACCCCGGCGAGTAGTAGTGCAGTTCGGGGTCGTAGGCGGTGAACCAGGCGGCCAGGACGGTGCTGGAGCGGGGTCCGAAGTGGGCGGCGACCGGGCGGTCGCCCGCGTACAGCACGGAGAGCACGCCGGTGAAGTGCTCCTCGCAGACATGGAAGAGGTGGTTCACCAGGTCCACGATCCAGGGACGGGAGAACCGGTCCATGCGGCCGGTGCGGCGGTACTGGGCCGACTTCCAGCGCATGAGGGTGCGCAGCATCCGCGGGTCGCGCTCGTCGAAGACGAACCGCACCTCGCCGATGTCCCGGCCGAGCCGGCGCTCCTTCTTCAGGGTCGTCTTCGCGAGACCGGGGTAGGTGGCGCGCAGCCACTCCGGGTAGGTGCCGTCGCCCGGCTTCACGTCGATGACCGGCGAGGCGAAGGTGCCGGTGAGGTGCGGGGCGAACGGCCGCTGCTCCTGCACCAGATGATCGAACTCGAAGATGCTGAGCCCGCAGGCCCGCAGCAGTTCGGCCGCGTCCCAGGTGACGCCGGGCCGGTGTACGAGCGCCTGGCAGTCGGAGAGTCCGAGGCCGATGGCCCGGCCGATGCCGAGCGGCCCCCGCTCGTACGGGAGGAAGCCGACGGGCTCACCGTCCTCGTGCAGCACCGCGATGCGTACACCGCCGCGATGGCGGCCGACCCCGACGGCGAACTCCGGCGCGAGGAAGGGATTGGCGTACTCGGGTGACTCGTCCATCGCCCGGTGCCAGGCCCCGCGCAGCGCGGAGGTCAGTTCGCCGGGTCTGTGAATGGTGATCTCCACCGTGGTTCGCCCCGCCCTTCATGTGATCGCTCCCCCTCGCGCACCGCCGCTCAAACGTGGCGAAACAGTACGCACAGCGTCAAGGGTGCCTCAGAGGGCGGACGGTCCGCCACGGTTCCGCACAGATCGAGAGGTCCGGCAAGTGCCGTGCACCGAGGGGCCGTTCACTTACCACCGAGTAAAGAGACGGTTTGGTCCAGTCCAAAGACACGTATTGGACTAGACCAAACAGGGCGCCGTCCGCGAGTCTGGCACTCCCCCATCCCCCACCCTCTGGAGGCTCGTAGTGAGACGACTTCGGGCATGTCTGGGCGCGGCGGCCGCCGTCACGCTGGCCGCGGCCGGCACGACGGCACTGGTGGCCGGCAACGCGTCCGGCGCCACGAGCGCGCTCGACAACCGCTGGTACGCGGCGGCCCCGTATCTGATGCCGACGGACAACGAGCCGCCGGACGCGGCCGCCATCATGGACGCGACCGGCCTCAAGGCCTTCCAGCTCGCCTTCGTGCTGGCGCCCAACGGGGGCGGCTGCTCGCCCACCTGGGGCGGCACCTCGCCGGTCTCCTCGGACACCGCCGTGCAGTCCGTGATCAACACCATCCGGTCCAAGGGCGGTGACGTCTCGATCTCGATCGGCGGATACGGCGGCACCAAGCTGGGCCAGACCTGCGCCGACCCGGCCGCCACGGCGGCGGCCTACCAGCAGGTCATCACCAAGTACGGCCTGCACGCCATCGACTTCGACTTGGAGGAGCCGGAGTACGAGAACACCGCGGCCATCCACAACGAGATCGGCGCGGCCAGGATCCTCCAGCAGAACAACCCCGGCCTGTACGTCTCGGTCACCACGGCGGGCACGGCGGACGGCACCGGCTGGTTCGGCAAGCAGATGCTGCTGGAGGCGAAGTCCCAGGGCTTCACCCCGAACAACTTCTCCATCATGCCGTTCGACGGCGGCTTCAACGGCGCGGCGAGCCAGACCGGCGCGCTGGCCAACTTCAACGGCATCCTGCGCTCCACCTTCGGCTGGGACGAGGCCACGGCGTACGCGCACGAGGGCTTTTCCGGGATGAACGGCCGCAGCGACACCGGGGAGTACTTCTCCCAGGCCGACTTCCAGACGGTGCTGGACTTCGCCACCGCCCACCACATGGACCGCTTCACCTTCTGGAGTCTGAACCGGGACCGCCAGTGCACGCCGGCCGACAACGGCGGCCGCACCTCCGGCACCTGCTCCAGCGTGGCCCAGAACGCCTGGGACTTCGCCAAGTTCTCGGTGAAGTTCGCCGGTGCCACCCCGCCGAGCTCCACGCCCACGCCCACTCCCACCCCGACGCCCCCGAACCCCGGCAACTCCTGCAAGTCCGCGTGGAGTTCGTCGGCGGTGTACGTCAGCGGGGACGAGGTGTCCTACAACCACCACAACTGGAAGGCCAAGTGGTGGACGCAGAACGAGACTCCGAACGGCTCCGACTGGGGCCCGTGGCAGGACGAGGGCTCCTGCTGACAGCGCGACCCCTTGACGGGCCTGGACCGGACCTTTAGCTTCACGGTCCATCGACGTCCAAGGATGCGTTCGGCGTTCAGCATGCTGAACGCATCCAGCCCGGCGGGAGGACCCCCCACATGATCCGTTCCCGGCTTCTCACGGCTGCGGCCGCGAGCCTCGCCCTCACCCTCGGCGCCTTCGGCGGCACCGCGCGCGCGGCCGATCCGCACGTGGCGCCCGGCGGCAACTTCGACCTCTCGGTCTGGCAGCTCCAGGAGCCGGTCGGCTCCCCCGGCTCCCCCACCACGATCTCCTCGTCCCGGCTGCGCGGCGCGAACGGCTACCAGGACGCGTACTTCTACACCGACACCCGCGACGGCGCGATGACCTTCTGGGCGCCCGAGAAGGGCGTCACCACGCCGAACTCGAACTACGCCCGCTCCGAGCTGCGCGAGATGAACCGCGACGGCGGCGCGGCCGACTGGGCGCTCGCCGGTACGCACCGGATGACCGCGACCCTCCGGGTGGTGTCGGTGACCAAGAACGTCTGCGTCGGACAGATCCACCTCGGCTCCGGCGGCTCCTCCACCAAGCCACTGCTGGAGCTCTACTACCACGCGGACGGCGACATCGTCCTGGGCACCGAGAACTCCCCCTCCGGCGGTCAGACCGCGCACACGGTGGGCCATGTGTCCCTGGGCAAGACCTGGACGTACAGCATCGCCGTGACCGGCGGGAACACCATCGAGCTGACCGTCAACGGCAGCACCACGCGCTACCCGATCCCCGCGTCCTTCGACCCGTACAAGCAGTACTTCAAGGCCGGGTCCTACAACCAGTCCTCCTCGGACTCGACCACCAACGGCGCCCGCGTCGCGTTCTACGGGCTGACCGTCCAGCACGGGTGACCCGCGCTCCCACCTGCGCGAGTGGTGCATTCGGGCGAACGGTCGTAGCGTCGGCTCACGGTCGGACACAGCACGACAGGTGGGAGCGACCATGCGCGGATCGCTGGTGGGAACGACGGTCACCCTGGCTGCGGGAGCCCTGCTCACCGCGGCGATGACGACAGCGTCGGCCAGCCCGCCGACGGGCTCCGTGCCGCGCGTGACCGCGCCCGTCCTCGTCGACTGCCAGTTCAACAAGAACGTGCGCCCCACCGACTTCATCCTGGCCTGCGGTGACGGCAACAGCAGGCTCGGCGGACTCACGTGGGTGAAGTGGGACTCGGAGTCGGCCCTGGCCGAGGGTGTGAACGCGGTCAACAACTGCGACCCGTACTGCGCCAAGGGCGTCTTCCGCTCCTACCACGTCACCGTGCGCCTCGACCGCCCGGCCGCCTGGAAGAAGAACCCGGACGTCAAGCGCTACACCCGGATGAGCGTCACGTACGACGACGCGCGCCCGAAGGGCTTCACGCAGACCATGGTCTATCCGCTCTGGGACTGATCCCGCTCGCAGGCACTCCGCTCCGGCCCCGCTGAGGGCCGGAGCGGACGCGCGCGGCTCAGGCCAGCTCGACCAGCAGGTCTCCGCCCTCCACCTGCTGGATGCGGTTGATCGCCAGCCGGGAGACCCGGCCCGCCTTCGGCGCGGTGATCGTCGCCTCCATCTTCATCGCCTCGATGGTGGCCACGGTCTCCCCGGCGGCCACCTCGGCGCCCTCCTCCACCGCGAGCGTCACCACGCCGGCGAACGGCGCCGCCACCTGGCCGGGGTTCGAGCGGTCGGCCTTCTCCGTCACCGGCACGTCGGTCGCGGCCGAGCGGTCGCGGACCTGGATCGGCCGGAGCTGGCCGTTGAGGGTGGACATCACCGTGCGCATTCCGCGCTCGTCCGCCTCGCCGACCGCCTGCAGCTCGATCAGCAGCCGCACACCGGGCTCCAGGTCGACGGCGTACTCCTTGGCCGGGCGCAGGCCGTAGAAGAAGGACTTGCTGTCCAGGACGCTGGTGTCGCCGTACGCCTGCCGATGGGTGTCGAACTCGCCGGTCGGGCCGGGGAACAGCAGGCGGTTCAGCGTGGGCTTCGGGTCCTTCTCCAGCCCCTCGCGGTCCTCCGCGGACAGCTCCCGCACCGGCTTGGCCTCGGCGCGGCCGCGCAGCGCCTTGGTGCGGAACGGCTCCGGCCAGCCGCCGGGCGGGGTGCCCAGCTCGCCGCGGAGGAAGCCGATCACCGAGTCAGGGATGTCGAAGCGGTCCGGGTCGGCCTCGAAGTCGTCCGGCGACACGCCCGCGCCCACCAGGTGCAGGGCGAGGTCGCCGACCACCTTGGAGGACGGGGTGACCTTGACCAGGCGGCCCAGGATGCGGTCGGCGGCCGCGTACATCGCCTCGATCTCCTCGAAGCGGTCGCCGAGGCCGAGCGCGACGGCCTGGGTGCGCAGGTTGGAGAGCTGGCCGCCGGGAATCTCGTGGTGGTAGACCCGGCCGGTCGGGGAGGCGAGGCCGGCCTCGAAGGGGGCGTAGATCTTGCGCACGCCCTCCCAGTACGGCTCCAGCTCCTCGACCGCGTGGAGGCTGAGGCCGGTGGGGCGCTCGGAGTGGTCGGTGGCGGCGACCAGGGCGGAGAGCGAGGGCTGTGAGGTCGTTCCGGCCATGGAGGCGACCGCGCCGTCCACCGCGTCGACGCCCGCCTGGATCGCGGCGAGGTAGGTGGCGAGCTGGCCGCCCGCGGTGTCGTGGGTGTGCAGATGCACCGGCAGCCCGAACTCGCCGCGCAGCGCGGTGACCAGCTTCGCGGCGGCGGGGGCCCGCAGCAGGCCGGCCATGTCCTTGATGGCGAGGACATGGGCGCCGGCGTCGACGATCCGCTCGGCCAGCCTCAGGTAGTAGTCGAGTGTGTAGAGCCGCTCGGCCGGGTCGCTGAGGTCGGCGGTGTAGCAGAGCGCGACCTCGGCGACGGCCGTGCCGGTCTCCCGTACGGCGTCGATGGCGGGCCGCATCTGGTCGACGTCGTTGAGCGCGTCGAAGATGCGGAAGATGTCGACGCCGGTGGCGGCGGCCTCCCGTACGAAGGCGTCGGTGACCTCGGTGGGGTACGGGGTGTACCCGACGGTGTTCCGGCCACGCAGCAGCATCTGGAGGCAGATGTTGGGCACCGCCTCGCGCAGCGCGGCCAGCCGCTCCCAGGGGTCCTCCGCGAGGAAGCGCAGCGCGACGTCGTAGGTGGCGCCGCCCCAGCACTCCAGGGAGAGCAGTTCGGGCAGCGTGCGGGCGACGACGGGGGCGACCGCGAGCAGGTCCTTGGTGCGCACGCGGGTGGCCAGCAGCGACTGGTGGGCGTCGCGGAAGGTGGTGTCGGTGACGCCGAGCGCCGGGGATTCGCGCAGTTCGCGGGCGAAGCCCTCGGGTCCGAGGTGGACCAGTCGCTGCCGGGAGCCGGCCGGGGGCTCGCCCGCCGGGAGGACGGGCAACTTGGCGACCGGGTCGAGGAGTTCGGGGCGCTCGCCGTGCGGCTTGTTGACGGTGACGTCGGCCAGGTAGGTGAGCAGCTTGGTGCCCCGGTCGGCCGAGTGACGGGACGTCAGCAGGTACGGACGCTCCTCGATGAACGAGGTGGTGACGCGCCCGGCACGGAAGTCGGGGTCGTCCAGCACGGCCTGCAGGAAGGGGATGTTGGTGGCCACGCCCCGGATGCGGAACTCGGCGACCGCGCGCCGGGCGCGGCCCACGGCGGCCTGGAAGTCCCGTCCCCGGCAGGTGAGTTTGACCAGCATGGAGTCGAAGTGGGCGCTGATCTCGGTGCCGGCGTGGGTGGTTCCGCCGTCGAGCCGGATACCGGAGCCGCCGGGTGAGCGGTACGCGCTGATCAGTCCGGTGTCCGGGCGGAACCCGTTGGCGGGGTCCTCGGTGGTGATCCGGCACTGGAGGGCGGCGCCGCGCAGGGTGACGCGGTCCTGGGAGAGCCCGAGGTCGGCCAGGGTCTCCCCGCCGGCGATGCGCATCTGGGCCTGGACGAGGTCGACGTCGGTGACCTCCTCGGTGACCGTGTGCTCGACCTGGATGCGGGGGTTCATCTCGATGAAGACGTGGTTGCCGTCCCGGTCGAGGAGGAACTCCACGGTGCCCGCGTTGCGGTAGCCGATCTCGCGGGCGAAGCGCACGGCGTCGGCGCAGATCCGGTCCCGCAGCGCGGGGTCGAGGTTGGGGGCGGGCGCCAGCTCGATGACCTTCTGGTGACGCCGCTGGAGCGAGCAGTCGCGCTCGTAGAGGTGGATCACGTCGCCCTCGCCGTCGGCGAGGATCTGCACCTCGATGTGGCGGGGGTCCACGACGGCCTTCTCCAGGAAGACGGTCGGGTCGCCGAAGGCGGACGCGGCCTCGCGGGAGGCGGCCTCGATGGACTCGCGGAGCTGCGCCGGCTCCTCGACCCGGCGCATGCCCCGGCCGCCGCCGCCCGCGACCGCCTTCACGAAGAGGGGGAAGCCGATCTCGTCGGCGGCGCGCACCAGTTCGTCCACGTCGTTGGAGGGTGCGGAGGAGCCGAGCACGGGCACCCCGGCCGCACGCGCGGCGGCGACCGCGCTGGCCTTGTTGCCGGTGAGTTCGAGGGTGTCGGCGCTGGGGCCGACGAAGGTGATCCCGGCCTCCTCGCAGGCGCGGGCCAGGTCGGGGTTCTCCGACAGGAAGCCGTAGCCGGGGTACACGGCGTCGGCACCGGCGCGGCGGGCGGCGGTCACGATCTCGTCGACGGAGAGATAGGCGCGTACGGGGTGACCGGGCTCGCCGATCTCGTACGCCTCGTCGGCCTTGAGCCGGTGCAGCGAGTTGCGGTCCTCGTGGGGGAAGACGGCCACCGTGCGCGCGCCGAGTTCGTAGCCCGCCCGGAACGCGCGGATGGCGATCTCTCCGCGGTTGGCTACCAGCACCTTGCGGAACATCTGGGATTCCCTTCAGCCTGCCGGCGACGAACACCATGGTGTCAGCCACGTACTGCCCCCGTACTCCGCCGAAACACTAGGGGGTGCGCGCCCCGGTCGAAGTGCGAAAACCGTCACATTGACGTGCGCGCGTCGGGTCGGTGGGGCGTACGGCCGAGGCGCGGGGGTGCGGCACGGAAGTCCTGGGCGGGGCCGCGGCCGCGGGCACCGGTCCGGGCCGGTGCCTTCGGGCGTGGGGCAGGCGGAGGCGGCGGCCGCGCAGCAGGGCGAGGGCGATCGCGGCGGACACGGCGACGAGGTGCTCGCGCCCGGCGAGGTTGGGTACGGCGATGGACTCCCACACCATCGATCCGCCTGTCAGGGTGAAAACCACGGGGGCGCGCCGGATGACGGCCAGATAGGTGAACAGGCCCACCACTGCCGCCGAGGGGCCGGTGTCGAGGACGGCTCTGTACCCGGCGGGCAGCCCGAGCCCCCACGGGCCGGGCCCCAGCTCGATCATCAGCCGCGCGGTGAGGGTGCCGGCCAGGGTGGTGGCATGGGCGATGACCAGGGTGCGGGCGCGGCCGAGGACCAGTTCGGCCAGGGCGAAGGCCAGGAACAGCTGGGTGATGCCCGCCCACACCGGCAGGTCGAGCGCGGGGACGTACAGCGAGACGGGGGTGCGGAGCAGGGAGAGCCAGAGGGGGAGGTCGGCCGTGACGCCGCCGAGCCGCCGGACCCACGTGGCGCCGGCGGGGTGCTGGGCCAGGTCGTGGAAGAAGATGACGCCGGACGCGGCCACGAAGGCGAGGAGCAGCCCGGACAGTCCGCGGTGCGCGAGGCGGCGTACCGGGTCCACCACCATGGCGTGCCATTCGCCGCGCAGGGTGCGGCCGGTGAACCGGGCCGCGCGCACGAGGAGGCTCCACGCCCCCGCTTCCCCCGCCACGTGCCGCTCCCCCTTCGCCGACGGCCCGCCGGGGCGGGCGGTCACAGTCCAGCGGGCCGGGAACCGGGAGTCAAGATCCACGGCTTCGGTCGATAAGCCGTCACCGCCCGGATTGCGGCCAACACCACCATTTGCACGTCCACTTCATGGAAGGCCGCTGCTTTCTTTCCATTTTGATCATCAACTCTCGTATAGTGACCGCCGGTTCACCCAAGACGCTGTTTCTTGTCGTTTCTCGTCTCCCGACCACCCCCGATTTCCGCGAGGACCAGACCGGACCGATGACCGCGCCCACTCCCCCCGGCGACCGCCCAGCCCTCCGTACGCCCGCCCTCGCCCTGGCCGCGTCCGCCGTCCTGTCGGCGCTCGCGCTCGGCGCGGCCCTGGCGGCGGCCCCGCGTTCGGCGCACGACGCGCTGCTGTGGGCCGGGGGTCCGGCGGCGGTCGTGCTCTGTGTCGCGGTGACCGTGGCCGCGCATGCCCGGGGTTCCGCCCACCGGGCCCGGCTGCGGCTTGCGAGCGCGCTGGCCGACGTGGAGCGGCTGCAGCGGGAGCGGACCTCGGCGACCGAGGAGACGCGGCGGGAACAGCAGCGGCTCATCGACGAACTGGCGGCACAGCGGGCCGAGTTCAGTGCCGAGCAGACCAGGGTCGAGAAGGAGGGCGCGCGCGAGGCGGACCGGCTGCGCCGTGAGGTGCTGCGGCTCTCCGGCGAGCTGGAGAAGGCCCGGCGCGAGCGGGCGGCGGCCGTGTCGGCCACGTCCAACACGGCGGGCCGGATGCAGGCGTTGGCCACGGCCACCCTGGCCGACCTGCGGGCGATGGAGGAGCGGCACAGCGACGAGGACGTGCTCGCCGACCTGCTGCACCTGGACCACCGCACCGCGCAGGCGGGCCGGCTGGCGGACTCCATCGCCGTGCTGACCGGGGCGCGTTCGGGGCGGCGCTGGGCGCGGCCCATCGCGATGGAGTCCATCCTGCGCGGTGCCATGGGCCGGATCGGCGGCTACCGCCGGGTGCGGGTGCACTCCGTCAGCGAGATCGCCGTCGCCGGGCACGCGGCCGAGGGCGTGATGCACGCACTCGCGGAACTCCTGGACAACGCCACGAACTTCTCGCCGCCCACCGCCGAGGTCCATGTCTACGTCGAGGAGGTCCCGGCCGGGGTCATCGTCTCGGTGGAGGACAGCGGCCTGGTGATGGGCGACGTCCAACTGCGGCGCGCCGAGAAGGCGGTGACCGGTGACATCTCCGGACTGGGCGGTCTGACCGGCACCCGGCTCGGGCTCGCGGTGGTCGGCAGGCTGGCCCGGAAGTACGGGCTGAAGGTGTCGTTCCGGCCCTCGGCGCGCGGCGGCACCGGGGTACTGATGCTCGTACCGCAGGAGATCCTCACCAGCCCGGCGCCCGCCGCCCCGGCCGCCCCCGCGCCGGAGCCCGAGCGTCCCGCCGCGCCGCCCGCCCGGGTGCGCGAGACCCCGGCGCCGCCAGCCGAGGAGGTGGGCGGTCTGCCCAAGCGGCGGCGCGGCCGGACGCTGGCCGAGGCCGAGCGGTCCCGGTCGGCCGGGCGGGACGACACCGGACGGCCCGCGCCCGGCCCCGACGAGGCCAAGGTCCGCGCGGCCCGCTTCAGCAGCTTCCGCAACGCGGTACGCCCCGGCAGGACCCCCGAGGGCGAGGCACCGCACACCCGGTCCGAGGAACCGCGCGAAGGCGGCCCGGCCGACACCCCCGCTGTCTCCCATCCCCCGACGCAACCGCACACGCACCTGGAAGGCGACACCACTTCATGACCGGCCCGACCACCGCGGACGACACGCTCACCTGGCTCCTCGAGGGCCTGCTGGAGAAGACTCCGGGCGCCCGGCACGCGCTCGTCCTCTCCCGCGACGGCCTCAAGCTGTGCCGTACCCCGGAGTTGTCCGTCGACCAGGCGGACCAGCTCGCCGCCATCGCCGCCGGCATCCAGTCGCTGTCGCACGGGGCGTCCGTGGAGTTCGGCGACGGCAGCGGCGGCGTCCGCTCGGCGATGGCCGAGTTCTACGGCGGGGTGCTGTTCATCGTCGAGGCCGGCGAGGGCGCCCATCTGGCCGTGGTGACCAGCGAGGACGCGGACCCCGGCGTGGTCGGCCACACGATGAGCGAACTGGTGGAGCAGCTCGGCGAGCACCTGACCGCGCCGCCCCGCTCCTCATGAGCCGTCCGGGCAGGGACGACGCTCCCGACCGTCTCTACACCATCACGCGGGGACGGACCGGGGCCGGCGCCGGCAGCACGCTGGACCTGGTCACGCTGATCGTCGCCGAGTCGGCGGCGGCCACCGGCATGCAGTCCGAGCACGTGGCCATCCTGCGGCTGGCGGAGTTCCCCACCTCGGTGGTGGAGATCGCCGCCGAGCTGCGCCTGCCCGTCAGCATCACCAAGGTGCTGCTGTCCGACCTGCTGGCCACCGGCCATGTCAGCGCCCGTCATCCGCGCCGCCCCGCCATCACCGACCCCGACATCCTGGAGCAGGTGCTCGTTGGACTCCGCAATCTCTGACGCGCGCACCCCGTTGGGTGCCTCCGCCGACAACGGTCTGAAGATCGTCGTCGTGGGCGGCTTCGGCGTCGGCAAGACCACGCTGGTCCGCTCGGTCAGCGAGATCCGTCCCCTCAACACCGAGGAGACGATGACGCAGGCGGGCGAGTCGGTGGACGACATCGCGCACGTCGGCACCAAGACGGCCACCACCGTCGCCTTCGACTTCGGCCGCATCACGCTGGACGCGCACAACGTGCTGTACCTGTTCGGCGCGCCCGGCCAGGAGCGGTTCTGGTTCCTGTGGGACCGGCTGTTCTCCGGCACGCTCGGCGCGGTCGTCCTGGTCGACACCCGGCGCATCGACGACTCCTGGTACGCCATCGACCGCCTGGAACACCACGGCACGCCGTTCATCGTGGCCTGCAACGACTTCGGCGGCCCGGTGCGCGCGGGCGCGGACGTTCGCGCGGCGCTGGACCTCGACCCGGACGTCCCGCTCGTCGACTGCGACGCGCGGTCGCGCGAGTCGGTCAAGGAGGTCCTGATCACCCTGGTCCGCCATGTGCAGGCCCGGTACGCCACGGCCGCCGGGGTCAGAGGGGAACTGGTGTGATGTCCGAGGCCGTTCCGCTCGGCGGACCCCGCTTCCAGACCGAACCCGGCTGCCTGTACCGGGAGATGCGGCGCGACCACGGGTCCGTCGTCCCGGTGGAGCTGGACGGCGGCATCCCGGCGTGGCTGGTGCTGGGCTACCGCGAGCTGCATCAGGTGACCGGTGATCCGGCGCTGTTCAGCCGGGACTCCGAGCTGTGGAACCAGTGGGAGAACATCCCGGAGGACTGGCCGCTGCTGCCGATGATCGGGCACCGCCAGCCCTCCATCCTCTACACGGTCGGGGAACGGCACCGGCAGCGCGCCGCGATGATCAGCAACGCGCTGGAGTCGGTGGACCCCTTCGAACTCCGGCGCCAGGCCGAACGGTTCGCGGACGAGCTGATCGACACCGTCTGCCTCTCCGGCGAGGCCGACCTCGTCGCCCAGTACTCGTCCCTGCTGCCGGTACGGGTCCTCGCGCACCTCTACGGCTTCCCGGACGACGAGGGGCCGGGGCTGGTGACCGCGCTCAACGACATGATCGACGGCCGGGAGCGGGCGCTGGCCGGGCAGTCCCACCTGGCCTCCTCCATGGCCCGGCTGGTCGCCGACCGTACCGAGAAGCCCGCCGACGACGTGGTCTCGCGGATGCTCGCCGACGACAGCGGGTTCACGGGCGAGGAGATCGTCCAGGACCTGATGGTGATGATGGCGGCCGGACACCAGCCGACCGCCGACTGGATCGGCAACTCGCTGCGGCTGATGCTGACCGACGACCGGTTCGCGGCCTCCCTGTTCGGCGGCCGGAACAGTGTCGCGGAGGCGATGAACGAGGTGCTGTGGGAGGACACGCCCACCCAGAACGTGGCGGGCCGCTGGGCCGCGCGCGACACCCACCTCGGCGGGCGCCGGGTCCGCGCCGGTGACCTGCTGCTGCTCGGTCTCCAGGGCGCCAACTCCGACCCCCAGGTGCGTACCGACGCCTCCGCGCTGACCGGCGGCAACAACGCGCACTTCTCCTTCGGGCACGGCGAGCACCGCTGCCCGTTCCCGGCGCAGGAGGTCGCCGAGGTCATCGCGCGTACCGGCATCGAGGTCGTCCTCGACCGGCTGCCGGACATCGACCTGGCGGTGCCCGCCGGGTCCCTCACCCGCCGGCCCTCGCCGTGGCTGCGCGGGCTGACCGAGCTGCCCGTGCGGTTCACTTCGACCCCTGCCCTGGGAGGCACGTCACGATGACCACCGGTACCGGGATTTCCCGTATCGCCCTCGACCCCTTCGTCACCGATCTGGACGGCGAGAGCGCGGCCCTGCGCGCGGCCGGACCGCTGGCGGCCGTGGAGCTGCCCGGCGGGGTGCCGGTGTGGGCCGTCACCCGGCACGCCGAGGCCAAGGCGCTGCTGACCGACCCGCGCCTGGTGAAGGACATCAATGTGTGGGGCGCCTGGCGGCGCGGCGAGATACCCGCGGACTGGCCGCTGATCGGGCTGGCCAATCCGGGCCGTTCGATGCTCACCGTGGACGGCCCGGACCACCGGCGGATGCGCACGCTGGTGGCCCAGGCGCTCACCCCGCGCCGGGTGGAGCTGATGCGGGAGCGGATCGGCGAGCTCACCCGGGAGCTGCTGGACGCGCTGCCCGCCGACGGCGGGGTGGTCGACCTGAAGGCCGCCTTCGCCTACCCGCTGCCGATGTACGTGGTGGCCGAGCTGATGGGCATCGACGAGGCGCTGCTGCCCCGGCTGAAGGTGCTGTTCGAGAAGTTCTTCTCCACCCAGACACCGCCCGCCGAGGTCATCGCCACCCTAACCGAGCTGGCCGGGATGATGGCGGCGACCGTCGCGGCGAAGCGTGCCGAGCCGGGGGACGACCTCACCAGCGCGCTGATCCTGGCGTCGGCGGACGGCGACCACCTCACGGACGAGGAGATCGTCGCCACCCTGCAGTTGATGATCGCGGCCGGACACGAGACGACGATCTCCCTGATCGTCAACGCGGTCGTCAACCTCTCCACCCATCCCGGCCAGCGGGAGCTGGTGCTGTCCGGGAAGGCGGACTGGTCGGCGGTGGTGGAGGAGACGCTGCGCTGGTCCACCCCGACCTCGCACGTGCTGATCCGCTTCGCCACCGAGGACGTACCGGTCGGCGACCGGGTGATCCCGGCCGGGGACGCGCTGATCGTGTCGTACGGCGCGCTCGGCCGGGACGAGGAGGCGCACGGGCCGAGCGCCGGGGAGTTCGACATCACGCGGGAGAGCGGGAACCGGCACATCTCCTTCGGCCACGGCCCCCACGTCTGCCCCGGCGCCGCCCTGTCGCGGCTGGAGGCTGGGGTGGCGCTGCCCGCGCTGTACGCCCGTTTCCCGCACCTGGACCTGGCGGTCCCGGCGGCCGAGCTGCGCCACAAGCCGGTGGTCACGCAGAACGACCTGTTCGAGCTTCCGGTCCGCCTGAACGGGTGACTTGACTTCGAGCGCGCTTCAGCTCGTAGCGTCGCAGGTGCTCCGGTGCCCGGCGTCCCCCACGGGATGCCGGGCGGCCAGATCCGTCGCTAGATGGATGAAGGGGCCCGAAGTCGTCCGACGGACGATCGAGCGCGTGCGAAAGGCTGGAACACCACATGCGACAGCGCAGTCTGCGTGACCTGCAAGTTTCCGCAATCGGTCTGGGCTGTATGGGAATGTCCGCCTTCTACGGGACGGCGGACCAGGACGAGGGCGTGGAGACCATCCGGCGCGCCCGCGAGCTGGGCATCGACTTCCTGGACACGGCCCAGATGTACGGCCCGCTGACCAACGAGTCCCTGGTCGGCGAGGCGATCCGGGGCCACCGCGACGAGTACGTGCTGGCCACCAAGTTCAACTACCGGATGGACGACGCGGTACCCGGCGACATGTCCAGCGTGGGCCGCCAGGACGGCTCGGCCGAGCATGTCCGGGCCTCGGTGGAGGGCTCGCTCCAGCGGCTCGGCACCGACCACATCGACCTGTACTACCAGCACCGGGTCGACCCGAACGTGCCGATCGAGGAGACGGTCGGCGCGCTGGCCGAGCTGGTCGCCGAGGGCAAGATCGGGCACATCGGGCTGAGCGAGGCGAGCGCGGAGACGCTGCGCCGGGGCAACGCGGTGCACCCGATCACGGCCGTGCAGAGCGAGTACTCGCTGTGGTCGCGGGACGTGGAGGCGGAGGTGCTGCCGACCTGCCGCGAGCTGGGTATCGGCTTCGTCGCCTACTCCCCGCTGGGCCGCGGCTTCCTCGCCGGCCGCTTCTCCTCCCCGGACGAGCTGGACGAGAACGACTACCGCCGCAACAGCCCCCGCTTCACCGACCAGCACCTGGAGGCCAACCTGCGCCTCGCGGCGAAGGTCAAGGAGATCGCCGAGAAGAAGGGCGTCACCCCCGCCCAGCTCGCCCTCGCGTGGGTCCTCGCCCAGGGCGACCACATCGTCCCCATCCCGGGCACCAAGCGCCGCTCCTACCTCGAACAGAACGCGGCCGCGGTCGACATCGTCCTCACGCCCGAGGAACTCTCGCAGATCGACGCCGAGTTGCCCGACGTCTCGGGCGAACGGTACGACGAGGCGGGGATGCGAGCCGTCAACATCTGATCCGGACCGCCCGGCCGGGCCCGCGTACGGCGCCGGATCCCGGCCGGTGTGTCCCGCTACCGGCCCATCAGCCCCGCCGCCCGGCTGCTCCGGCGGGCGCCGGACCGGTTGGCCGCGGTGGCCATCAGGGCGAGGCACAGGCCCACCGCTCCGGCCACGACGTTGCTGATGATCGTACGGGTGGTGCTGACGTCGCCCGCGACCACCCAGGGTGCGATGATCATCCAGATGCCGATGAGGGCGGCGGCCCAGGCGCGGGCGTGGGTGCGCTCGTAGGCGTGGCCGAAGCCGCTCATCAGCAGGGCGTAGGCGACGCCCGCGATCAGGTTGTTCACCGCGAGGGTGGTGAAGCCGTTGAAGCCCGCGATCCACGGGGAGGCCGCCATGTAGAGCCCCGTGATCAGGGCCATCGCCTCGACGGCCTGTCCCTGCCGCGTCGCGGCCGCCCGCTCCGCGAGCACGAAGCGCTCCCGCATCTCCAGGACGTCCGGGTGCGTCTCCATGGTGGTGTGCATACGTTCCGTCATGATCGCGCCTCCTGCGTAGGGGCTCCACGTCCTTATGTGGATTTTACAGCGATTCGAGTACCCCCCGAAAACACCGCACACCCGAGGAAACGGGACTCACTTGACCGGCTTCAGATCCGTGATCTTGCGCGTCGTCAGATCGGACTGGACGTCGATCCGGGTGACCTCCGGGTTCTTGCCGTCGCTCCAGGTCAAAGTGACCCTGCTGGTGGCGTGGCCCATGCCGGAGCCGGTGTAGGCGACCTTCCACTTCACCGGCACGTTCTGCGCGAAGAGGATGCCGTCGGCGTGGTTCTTCTTCTCCCAGGCCGTGACCTTCTTGCGGGCGGCGGCGGAGAGGTAGAAGTCGCGCAGCGCCTTGGCGCCGGCCCCGCTCGCCGGGTCCTCGGTCTCCCACACGGCGTCGATGTAGGCGCCGTAGAAGTCGGTGACCCGCTGGGTGACATTGCGCGGGTCGCCCTGGACGGAGGTCGCGGCGGCGGGCCGGGACGGGGTCGAGGCGGTGCCCGCGAGCGCCGGGGTGACGGCGGCCAGGGCGAGGCCCGCGGCGAGTGCGACGACGGTCAGCGGAGTCGTACGAATGCGGATGGACATGTGTCTCGATTCCCCGTATTCCACGCGGCCGGGCCGATCCCGGTCGTTGACGGTGCCTAAGACCGCAATTCTCGCGCCCCGGTTCCCGATCCCGGCGCTTTGGCTTCGCGGCGTCGCGCCCGCACCCGGCCGGCGTCGGGCCAGCGCACGTCGTAGGCCCAGCCGAGCCCCTCGAACCAGCGGATCAGGCGGGCGCTGGCGTCGAGTTGGCCGGTGAGGACGCCGTGCCGGGCGCTGGTCGGGTCCGCGTGGTGGAGGTTGTGCCAGGACTCGCCCAACGACAGCGGCGCCAGCCACCACACGTTGCCGGAGCGGTCCCGGCTGCGGAACGGGTGTGAACCGGCCGCGTGGCAGATGGAGTTGATGGACCAGGTCACATGGTGCACCAGGCAGATCCGCACCAGCCCGGCCCAGAAGAACGCCGTCGCCGCGCCCGCCCAGGTCCCGGTGATCAGGAGCCCGAGCAGGGCGGGCAGCGCCAGCGAGAGCACCACGAAGACCCCGAAGCCCCGCGAGACCAGCCGCAGCGCCGGATCCCGTTCCAGGTCGGGCGCGTACCGGGCCGTGGAGGCGTGATCGGTGTGGAAGAGCCAGCCGAGGTGGGCGTGGAACATGCCCTTGGCGAGCGCGCCGGGCGTGCGGCCGTACCGCCACGGCGAGTGCGGGTCGCCGTCGCGGTCGGAGTACCGGTGGTGCTTGCGGTGGTCGGCGACCCAGGTGAGCAGCGGCCCCTGCACGGCGAGACTCCCCGCGACGGCGAGCGCGATCCGCAGCGGGCGGCGCGCCTTGAACGAGCCGTGGGTGAAGTACCGGTGGAACCCGACGGTGATACCGAGCCCGCTGATCAGGTAGAACACGGCGGCGAGCGCGAGGTCGACCGGGCTGAGCCCGTCGCGCCAGGCCAGCGGGACGGCGGCGAGGAGCGCGAGGAAGGGGACGGCGACGAAGACCCCGATGAGGATCTGCTCGGCGTCCGGCCAGGACCAGGACCCCGTCTGGCCGGGGGGCGGTACGGGGTCCGGGATCTGCGGCGCTTCCGGGACTTCCGGCACGGGCGGGACCTTTCGGCTGGGCACGGGCGCTGGGTGGGCCCGGTGGAGTGGTGACTACTCGGCGGCGGTGAGGGCCAGTACGGCGTTCTGGCCGCCGAAGCCGAAGGAGCTGCTGATGGCGGCGCGCATCGGCGTGGGACGCGGGGCCTTGGCGACGATGTCGAGGTCGATGGCCGGGTCCTGGGTGTGCAGGTTGGCGGTGGGCGGGATGAGCTGGTGGCGCAGGGTGAGGGCGGTGCAGGCGGCCTCGATGGCACCGGCTCCGCCGATGGCGTGCCCGATGGCGCCCTTGACCGCGGTCACCGGGGGCGGGCGGTGGAAGACCTGGTGGAGGGCGTTGTGCTCGGCGAGGTCGCCCTGCGGGGTGGAGGTGCCGTGCGCGTTGACGTGGTCGATGTCCTCGGGGGCGAGCCCGGCGTCGAGGAGGGCGCTGCGGATGGCGCGGGCGGCGCCGTCGCCGCCGGGGTGCGGGGAGGTGAAGTGGTGGGCGTCGCAGGAGGCGCCGTAGCCGGCGACCAGGGCGGTGGGCCGGGCGGCGCGGGCGCGGGCGTCGGCGGTGCGTTCCAGCACGAGGACGGCGGCGCCCTCACCGAGCACGAAGCCGTCGCGGTCGCGGTCGAAGGGGCGGGACGCCTCGTGCGGGGCGTCGGCGCGGCGGGACAGGGCACGCATCTGGGCGAAGCAGGCGGCGGTCATCGGCAGCCGGGCGGACTCGCTGCCGCCGGCCAGGACGAGGTCGCAGGCGCCGGCGAGCAGCAGGTCGCGGGCGAGACCGATGGCGCTGGTCCCGGAGGCGCAGGCGGTGGACACGACCAGGTTGGGGCCCGCGGCACCGAGGTCGAGGGCGATCTCGGCGGCGGCCATGTTGGGCACACTGCGCGGCAGGGCGAGCGGGGAGACCCGGTCGGGGACGCGGGCGGCGAGCCGATCGAACTCGGCCTGCCAGCCCTGCATGGAGCCGGTGCCGACACCCATGACGATGCCGATGCGGGGGCCGTCCCAGTCGCCGGGGGTGAGCCCGGCGTCGGCGACGGCCTCGCGGGCGGCGAGCAGGGCGAAGGTGGTGAAGCGGTCCAGCCGGCGGCTGAGGCGGTGCCCGAGCAGCCGGGGCGCGTCGAGGTCGGGCACCTGGCAGGAGAACGCCACGGGCAGGCCGTCGAGTCCGGGGTCGGCGGTGGCCGTGGAGGTCCCGGCGCACAGGCCCTCCCAGGCGGCCGCCTGTCCGACGCCGGCCGGGGTGACCAGTCCGAGTCCGGTGACGGCCACGGGGGCGCGCCGGGTCGCTTGACCTGCGTTCACGAGCTGCATGAGCGGTGATTATCCGGACCTGTGGGGTACTCCCCCGGCCGCCACGACCCGTTCGGCCCAGGACGCCACGGGCTACCACCCGGATGCCCGAACGTGCTTGACGCACCGCCTCATTCCCGGCCGGCGGCCGGGAGCACGGCGGTGGCGGCCGGCCGGCGACGGGGCCGGGACCGGCCGGGCCCGCCCTGACGGAGCAACATCTCCGCCACGAGACGGAGTTGGCGAGCGGTCGTACGGCACGCGGCGGCCTGGCGGGCGAGCGTGGGTCTGCCCCACTCGGGGGCGGCGACCCGGCCGTTCAGGGCGGCCGCGGTGGCGAGGAGGCGGCGGGCGTAGCCGTCCATCAGATCGGCATCGGTGCGCAACTGGGCTATGCGGTCGAGGAGTTCGGCGGCGATCGGGTGGGCGGGCGTGGAGTGGCTCACCATGACGGCTCCCGGTGGCGGAGGTTCAGCGCGGCAGGACGGCGCCCGCCGCGCGGTGGACCATGAACTGCGGGCAGGCCACGACGAACAGCGGCCGGGCCGTGTCGATGCCGAGCCTGCGCAGCTGCCCGGCCATGGGTTCGGCGGCGGCGGTGTCCAGCCGGAGGCGCACCCCGGCCCCGGCGTGCAGCCGGGGGCGCCCGGAGGTGCGGATCGCGGTGCGTACCGTGCTGTCGCCGCGCCGCCCGTACAGCGCCCAGTCCGGCTCGGGGCAGCGCACGCCGGGACCGAGGCGGCCGAGCACGGCGATGCCGAGGCCGGGCGCGCTGAGCCGGAGCCGGGGGCCGGTGAGGTGGACCTCGGCGGCGGCCCGTACCGCGGGCTGGCCCCACAGCTCGCGCGCGGCCACCCGGGCCTCCTCGGTGGTGACGGCGAGGGAGAGGACGTAGCGGCCGGTACGGCGCAGGTCGGCACGGCGCAGCAGATCGGTGGCGAAGTCGGCCGGGTGGGGCCGCCACAGGTCGTCCACCGGCACGGACAGCGCGATCTCGGTGTACGGGCCGAGGGTGGAGCAGCGGTGCTCGTACAGCGAGAGCACGGCGAGGGTGCGCCGGCCGATCCCGCTGGGCCGCATCCAGGGCACGTCGGGCAGCAGGGCCCGTACGGCCTCGGTGTCGACCGGGAAGCAGAGGTGGGCGGCGGCCGAGTCCTGGTAGCGCACCGGCACGCCGACCGGGCCGGTGGTCGTCGGTATCGAGGAGGTCGGCAGGGTGAGGAAGGGGTGGCCCTCGGGCGGGTGCGCCGGGTCCTTGAGCTGGTACGCCTGGCTGCGCACGACCGGGCCCCGGTACGGAGTGAGTGCCTCGTCGAGGTGCGCGCGGGCCTCGGGGGCGACGGTACGCAGATGGCCGATGTACTCGCGCAGCAGGTGGGACTCCGGGAAGGCGCGGGTGGGTCCGGTGTAGCGGGCGTCGTACCGGCCCGGGTGCGGGTCGGCGGGGGCGGCGGCCGGGACGAGGTCGTGCTCGTTGGTGACGTGGCCGACCCAGGTGCGGGGGTCGGCGGGGCGTCCGGCGGGGTCAGGAGCGCCGACCGCGATGACATGGGTGAGCCGGTAGGCACGGCAGAACCCGGCGTCCCGCGCGAGGTTGAGCAGTGCGGTTCCGCCTTCCCCGTGCCCGATCAGGGCCAGTTCGGCGCCGCGCGGGATGCCGTGTTCCTCGATCGCGGGCCGCAGCGCGCGGGTGTACGGCGAGTCGGCGGTGAGCTGCTCCCGCCAGGCGCCGACGACATCGCGCGGGGAGCCGTGGCGGGGCCGGCCGGAACTGCTGCCGGGGGCCTGGACGACGTACCGGACGACCCCGTCGGGGCCGCGCACGTTCTGCACGAGGACACGGCCCTCGGGGGCGAGGATGTCGATGTTGCGGAGGAACCCGAGCAGCGAGCCCTCGGTGGCGAGGGTCTGCCGCTCCCGGTCGGTGAGGTCGACGGCCTCGGCGGCGCGCCGGTCCCCGCCGGTCTCCGGTTCCGCGGGCGCGGGGGGCTCGGCGTCCAGCAGGGCGCGTACCCGCAGGAGTTCGTCCAGCACGGGGGTGAGCGCGGCCAGGGCGCGCTGGGCGCCGGGGTCCCGGAAGAGGGCGCGCAGGGCGCGTACGGCCTCGCGGTCGCCCCTGGTGCCGAGGGCCTCGGTGAGGCGGCGCGCGCCGGGGTCGCGGGCCAGTTCGGGGTGGCCGGTGAGCACGGCCGCGAGGCGCAGCCGCAGCGAGGTGACGGCCATCAGCGCGGCCAGGGGCTCTCCGCCCCGGCGGGCACCGAGCAGCCGCGCGATCCTTCTGCGCGCGGCCCCGGCGGGGGCACCCAGACCACGCGGGTCCGTCAGGGCGCGCAGCAGCGTCCAGCGGGCGGTGAGTCCTGTACGGGGGTGGCGGGCGGCGCGTCTGTGGGGTGGGGCGAGCAGCGCGTCCGCGGTGCGTTCGGCGACGGCGCGTACGCCGTCGGCGACCTCGGCGACCTCGCGGGCGCCGTCGCGCAGGAGTTGCCCGGTGGTGCGCTGGTCGGCGTCCTGCCCGCCGGGCGCGGGCCGTCCGGGTGCGTGGCCGTCCGCTCGCATCCGACGCTCCCTCGATTCGGTCGACGTACGACGGGATGCGACCGCGTCCGGCGGGACGCGGCCTCGTGCCCATCGTCGGCCAGGGGTCCCGCGCCCGCACCTTCGTCCGGCCGGTGCCGGGTGTGGGGACCAGCGGCTTTCCGCTCCCGCGCCGGGCGGGGGCGGGACGGCGAGGGAGGTGGGCGGGTGCCGCCGAACGGGCGAGGCCGGCGTCAGCCGGTCAGGCCCGCGGCGAGGACGGCCCCGAGTTCCCAGCACGCCTCGGTGTCGGCCCTGCCGGGTGCGCCGGTGACCGTGACGGGCTCTGCGGCGCGGCGCCAGCCCAGGCCGGTGGTGACGGTCTCGATCGCGCGGACGGCGCCGGTCACGTCGTTGCCGCCGTGCACCCAGTAGCCGAAGGGGCGGCCGCGGGTGTCGTCCAGGCACGGGTAGTAGATCTGGTCGAAGAAATGCTTGAGGGCGCCGGACATGTAGCCGAGGTTGGCCGGGGTGCCGAGGAGGTAGCCGTCGGCGGCCAGCACGTCGGCGGCGGTCGCGGCGAGGGCGGCACGGCGGACGACCCGGACGCCCTCGATCTCGGGCGCGGTGGCGCCGGACACGACGGCCTCGAACAGTTCCTGGCAGTTCGGCGACGGGGTGTGGTGGATGATCAGCAAGGTGGGCACGCCCGCACCCTGCCCTGCCGGCGCTTCGGTCCGCAAACAGCGCTGCCGTGCGTGCGGGTATGGGTGCGACGATGCCGGGCATCGGTAGGGGACGTGAGAGGAGCCGTCTTGGCAGAGGAAGACAACCGGGCACCGGCGGCGGCGGTGTTCGACACGCTGGGCATCGCCTACGAGCAGGCGTTCGCCTCCTCCGGGCCGCATCTGGCCTCGCTGAGCTGGCTGGTGGACCACCTGATGCCGGGCAGCCGGGTGCTGGACGTGGGCAGCGGCACCGGCCGGCCCACCGCCGAGGCACTCGCGCGGGCCGGACACCGGGTGCTGGGCGTCGACGTGTCACCGGTGATGGTCGAGCTGGCCGCGCGCCAGGTGCCGGACGCCGAGTTCAAGCTGGCCGACATCCGTGAACTGGAGCTGGAGGAAGGGTCGTTCGAAGCGATCTGTGTGTACTTCTCGCTGCTCCAGATGTCCCGCGACGAACAGCGGGACGTCCTCACCTCGCTGGCGCGGGCGCTGCGGCCGGGCGGTCTCGCGGTGCTGGCCACGGTGCCCGTGGACGTGGCCGACGCGGAGACCGAGTTCATGGGGCAGCCGGTGCGGGTGAGCAGCTTCTCCCCCGACGACTTCGCCCGACTCGCCACGGACGCGGGATTCTCCGTGCTGTCCGAGGCGCACGCCACCTTCATGCCGGCCCACGCCGACGCCGGTCCGGAGCCGCATCTGTTCCTGTACTGCCGGCGCACGGCGCACTGAGCCCCCGGTCCCGCGAGGGAACCGGGGGCTCGGAGACCGGGGCTCAGTAGCGCAGACGCCGGGCGCGGAGCAGCATCACCAGGCCGGAGGCGGCCAGCAGCACGCCGAGGGCCGCAGGCCACAGGTTGGCTCCGGTCTCGGCGAGGCCGCCGTTGCCCACGGCCTGCGGCTCCAGGTTCGCGGGCGGCGGAGTGGTGACGGCGGCGGCCTGGGCCGGGGCGGACTCGGAGACCTGGGGCGCGGCGGCGGTGGCCGGGGCGCTGGACTCGTCCCGCCTGGGGGTGCCGCCCTGGTTCTTGGTGGTGTTGGCCGGGGCGGTGCCGGCGTCGACGCGGGGGGCCTCGGCGGGGTCGGACTGCGCGGGCTGCCCGGCCGGGGCGGTGCCGGCGGACCGGCCGGACTCGGCCGGCTGCTCCGACTGCGCCGGCTGGGACTCCGCGGGCTTCTCGGGCTCGGCGGGCCTCTCGGGCTCCGCGGTCGCGCTCGGCTCGGCGGTCGCGCTCGGCTCGGCGGTGTTCTGACCGCCACCGGGCTCCTCGCTCGGCTCGGCCGTCCCGCCCTTGCCGTCGTCGCCCTTGCCGTCGTCGCCGGGACCGCAGTTCCGGCCGGAGTTGATGCAGTCGACCATCGTGCGCATCAGGCCCTCGTCGAAGACGTTGATGAAGTCGCCGTGGTCGGTGACCGGCTTGTGCTGCTGCTCCGGGAAGGAGTCGACCGCGAACAGCGGGGTGTTCTTGCCGCCGTCGTCCAGGCTCGGCGCGTCCACATCGTAGACGATCCGCTGCACGAGCTGCGGAATGGCCTTGAAGCCTGCGGGGCAGTTGCCCTGGCCGTCGGCGAAGGCGACATGGGTGCGGTGGTTGGCGCTGTCGGCGTTGCGGCCGTCCCAGCAGCTCTGGAAGTGGAAGCTGCGCACCACGTCGCTCCCGGACGGGCACAGCGGGTACTTGTCCTTGAGCTGCCGGTCCTCGAACCCGGTGCAGCTCCAGGAGGCGTTGGCGTTGGCGGGTCCGTTGACGAAGGCCTTGGCGTCACCGGTGATGATGCGCAGCAGCCGGGGCATCTCGGTGACCTTGCCGCTCGGGCTGCCGACGAAGGTCAGGGTGACCTCCTTGGGCGTGACGATCTGTCCCGCGTTGCCCTCGGTACCGCCGCCCGGCGCCCCGGCGTCCCGCTCCTGCTTGCCGTTCTGCAGACGCAGCACCGGCCAGTAGTAGGTGGACTTGTCACCCTGGTCGGCGCAGCTCGTCCTGGCGTCCGCGAGGTCCTGGTCGCTGGCGAAGGCGGTGTTGGACTGGTTGCCGACGTAGTCGTGGAAGTGGTGGGCGCCGTTGGAGACACCGGGGGCCACGATCACGTTGTCCGAGTTGAACAACCCGTTCTCGTTGACCCCGCACTCGGTGCGGAAGGTGCCGCCGGGGGGCGCCTTGGGGGCGTTGGGCTGCACGGAGTTGATGTCCGCGTAGTCGGCGGCGACGGGTCCGTTGCCACCCTGCCCGGTGCCGCCGTTCTGGCCCTGGCCTTGGCCCTGGCCCCCTTCCCCGCTCTGGGAGGGTACGGCGGACTCGCCGCCGGGCGCCGCCTCGGCGGGGCGCAGGGTGCAGGGGGCGAGCGCGTCGAGCTGGTCGGGGCGGTTCCCGGCCCGGCCGATGGCGTCGGCGATGCGGCCCAGGGTCGCGGTCCGCTTGTCCTTCAGCGGGTTCATCACCGAGTTGTCGGCGGCCGCGGGGTCCTGCCGGAGCGCGTCCGCCGACTGCTGGAGCCGCTGGTACGCCTCCGCGATCTGCTGGTCCAGCTGGGCCAGTTCACGGTCGACGTCCCCCCGGGCCGCCTCCGGTACGTCGGTCAGCCGGGCGCCGACGTCGGGGCAGTCGACGGTGGCCATGCCGGCCGACCTGAGAGATGCGCCGGCCGCGTCGCCGGAGCCCTGTCCGCTCCAGCCGCCTTCGCTGGCCGACGCGTAGACGTTCGCCGCGACGAGGCCGCCGCCGCCGAGCATCAGCGCGACCGCGGCGAGGGTCACGCGTCGTGCGCCGGTCGGGCGCCTGCGCCTGTTCGGTTCCAAGATCGTCCCCTGCGAGTCGTGGTCGGTGGGGGCATGTGGCGCCCCACACCCATACGCGGGGTGGCACCGGGGTGTTCAGCCCGGCCCGGATTTCATGGCGAACTCTCAAGAGAACCGCGCCAGATGAGGCATAAGGGGGACGCGCGCACCCGTACAGGGGAGCCGGCCACGTGGGCTCCTAGTGTGCCCATCCGAACACGGCGGCGAACATCACAAATACGTATCGGACATTCCACCCGGTGACCTTCACACGAGTGACACAAGTTGGCTAGGTTGACCGCAGGCCGCCCGGCTCCCCGTCCCCAGGAGCCCGCAGCGCCGTCCGGTACGGGAGATTCGACCGATCTCCGGGCGCGCGGCCCGACTGCCCCGCGGGGCGAGGAAGGAGTCGTCTCCCATGGCGCCGGAGAGTCACGAAGAGGTTCGGCAGCGGATCGACTCCCTCTACGCACGGGCCGAGACCGCCACGGGCAACTACAACGCCACCCGTGCGATGGCCGCCGCCACCCGCAGGCGGGGTGTCCCGCTGGCCAAGCGGTCCGGCAGCCGTCCCGATCCCGCGCTCGACGCCGTGACCCGCCAGTGGTTCGACGCGGCCCGCGCCAAGGCCGGACCGACCGTGCCCGCCGCGCTCCCCGCCGACCGGATGCCCGACAACGGCCCTGCCGTGGAACGCACTTGGACCGCCGCCGAGCTGGGCCTGCCCAGCCCTGAGCCCGAGAGGCCCGCACTGCCCGCGGGTTCCTCGCAGCGTCCGGTGGCCGAGCTGACCGGCGGCACGCCGTCCTCCCCGGCACTCGAGGCGGCGGGTACGGCGGTCGCGCTTCCCCCGGCCCCGCCCGTGGCGGCACTGCCGGCCGCGCCGGTGGCCCAACTGCCGGTGAGCGCGCCCCAGTCGGCTCCCCCCGCCGTGCCGGTCGGTGGACCCGCACTCGGGGGCTCCGGCATGCCGGGCCTCCCGGCCGCTCCCGCGCCGGCACCGCCCGGCGGCACCCCCCACGTACTGCCGGCCCAGCCCGCCTCCCTGGACCGTCGCTCCCCCGCCGACCTCAAAGCGGGCAACCGCCGCAAGCTCGCCGCCGCCAAGGACCTGCTGTCCCGCCACTCCTGGAACGCCGCCCCGGCGCAGGCGTGGGACACCCCGCAGGCGGACGGCGCTCAGACTGCCGCGCCGGGGATCGCCAGCCCCGGCGCGGCTCCTGCACCGGCCGCCCCGACGGGCCAGTGGGCGGTACCGTCCCCCGTCACGGACACCGGCCCGCTGACGTACCCGATGCCGGGGGCGCCGGGCGACACCGGCTCGCTGCCCTACCCGATCCCCGGCCCGCTGAGCGACACCGGCGGCCTGAGCTACCTGGCCCCGGCCCCGCAGACGGACACGGGCACCCTCCCGGCGGTGGACACCAGCGCCTTCGCGCCCGGCTACGACACCGGGGCGTTCCCGGCGGCGTCTCTGGCACCCACGTACGACACGGGGACGTTCCCGGCGGTACCTCCGGTGGCCGAGGCGCTCCCGGTCCCGGCGTACGGGACGGGCGCGTTCCCGGGCATGGCCCCCCTGGCCGAGGAGACCCCGGCCCCCGCGTACGGGACCGGCGCTTTCCCGGCGGCCCCCGCGTTCCAGCCCGCACCACCCTCGGCCCCCGCGTTCCAGCCCGCACCACCCGCGGCCCCTGGCGTGGCGCCCGCTTTCCAGGCCGCGCCCCCGGCGGCCGCACCCTCCCCGGCCCCGGCTCCCGCTTTCCAGCCCGCGCCGCCGGCGGCCCCCGCGCCCGCCCCCGGGACCGGCACCTTCCCCACCGCCGCCCTCACCCCCCGTCCCACCACCGAATCCGCCCACGTCGTGCGCGCCGCCAAGGCCATCGCCTTCGCCGCCGCCCAGGTCGGCAAGCCCTGCGTCTGGGGCGCCACCGGCCCCGACTCGTTCGACTGCTCCAGCCTCACCCAGGGCGCCTGGCGCACGGCCGGGGTCGAGCTGCCGAGGGCCGCGCACGAGCAGGCGGCGGCCGGTACCGAGGTGACGCTCGCCGCCGCCCTCCCCGGTGACCTGGTGCTCTTCTTCGAGGACGACCGGCACGTGGGTCTGTACGTCGGCAACGGCACGATGATCCACGCGCCGGGTCCGGGCGCGACCATCCGCGAGGAGTCGGTGTACGGCGCGGGAGAGGCCGCGATTCACCGGGTGATCAGGCCCGCCTGATACTCATAAAACCCGTTTATGGGTCCATAGACCGGACCCGTGTACTAACTTAGGGCTGCCTTAGCTTAGGCTTCCTGATCGAGTCGCCTGTCCACGCTCGAAGGGAACCTGATCATGCCGCGCCCCCTGCGGGTAGCCATCGTCGGAGCCGGCCCCGCCGGGATCTACGCCGCCGACGCCCTGCTGAAGTCCGAGACGGCCGCCGATCCGGGCGTGTCCATCGACCTCTTCGAGCGGATGCCCGCCCCGTTCGGCCTGATCCGTTACGGCGTGGCGCCCGACCACCCGCGCATCAAGGGCATCATCACCGCCCTGCACCAGGTGCTCGACAAGCCGCAGATCCGCCTCTTCGGCAATGTCGACTACCCGCGCGACATCAACCTGGACGACCTGCGGGCCTTCTACGACGCGGTGATCTTCTCCACGGGCGCCATGGCCGACCGCGACATGTCGATCCCCGGCATCGACCTGGACGGCTCCTACGGCGCCGCCGACTTCGTGTCCTGGTACGACGGCCACCCCGACGTACCGCGCACCTGGCCGCTCGAGGCCGAGAAGGTCGCCGTCCTCGGTGTCGGCAACGTCGCCCTGGACGTGGCCCGCGTCCTCGCCAAGACGGCGGACGAGCTGCTGCCCACGGAGATCCCGCAGAACGTCTACGACGGCCTGAAGGCCAACAAGGCCCTCGAGGTCCACGTCTTCGGCCGCCGCGGCCCGGCGCAGGCGAAGTTCAGCCCGATGGAACTGCGCGAGCTGGACCACTCCCCCAACATCGAGGTCATCGTCGACCCGGAGGACATCGACTACGACGCGGGCTCCATCGAGACACGGCGCGGCAACAAGCAGGCCGACATGGTCGCCAAGACGCTGGAGAAGTGGGCGATCCGCGACATCGGCGACCGCCCCCACAAACTGTTCCTGCACTTCTTCGAGTCCCCGGCGGAGATCCTCGGCGAGAACGGCAAGGTCGTCGGCCTGCGCACCGAGCGCACCGTGCTGGACGGCACCGGCAACGTCAAGGGCACCGGCGAGTTCAAGGACTGGGACGTCCAGTCGGTCTACCGCGCGGTCGGCTACCTCTCGGAGAAGCTGCCCAAGCTGCCCTGGGACCTTCGGACGGGCACCGTCCCGGACGAGGGCGGCCGGGTCATCGAGGAGAGCGGCGCCCACCTGACGTCGACCTACGTCACGGGCTGGATCAGGCGCGGCCCGGTCGGTCTGATCGGTCACACCAAGGGCGACGCCAACGAGACGGTGGCCAACCTGCTGGACGATCACGCCAATGGCCGGCTGCACACGCCGTCCGCGCCGGACCCGGAGGCCGTGTACGCCTTCCTGTCCGGGCGGGGAGTCCGCTTCACCACCTGGGACGGCTGGTACAAGCTGGACGCCGCCGAGCGCGCCCTCGGTGAGCCGCACGGCCGCGAGCGCGTGAAGCTCGTGGAGCGCGAGGACATGCTGCGGGAGAGCGGCGCCTGATCCCGTGGCGCCCCCGTGCGGCTGAACGACGACGCGACCCCGACGAGACCGGTGGCCCGGCTCTCGCCGGGGTCTCGCGTATCCGGCCCCCGACGGGGCGCGCACGAGGCGCACCACGGGCGCACGCGACCGCGCGCGCCCCTGCCCGACGCGCCGCCCCGGGACCCGGCGCACCGATGACGGGGCATACCGGTGATACTGGAACGCGCACCGGCCCCCACCAGCAGATTGGCCCATGTCGAACTCCGCCACCGACCGCGCCCCCGTCCCGCAGACGATCTGGGCGGCCCGCGGCCGTCACACCGGTCCCACCCCCGAGGACGTCGTACGCCGCACCCTGAGCGAGCGCCGGGCGAGCGGGGATCTCGACGACTTCTCGGAGCCGCCCCTTCCCGAAGGCTCCGCCGACCGCGTCTTCGAGGCGCGCTGGCGCGCCGGGGGCACGGTCACCGTCCGGGCCCGGCTCACACTCGTCTCCGTGCCCGAGCGGCCGGGGCACGAGTGGACGCTCGTCGCGGAGGCCGAGCGGCTCTGGGAGGAGGCGTGGCCCTCACCGGCCACTCTGTTCTGGCCCGAGTCCGGCTCCCCGGCCGAGGACGGCGAGTGGGACCACCACCCGACCGTGCCGGGGCTGCGGTTCCGGCAGGTCAACGCGCTGCCGCTGGACGACAAGGAGATGCGCAGGCGGCTGCGGGACGCGGCCCGTGAGGCGTGGTGCGTCAATCTGGTCGTACACGAGGCGATGACGCCGGACGAGCGGGGCAGGCTGCCACTGGCCCGGCTGCTGCCACCGGGGCTGCGGCACCGGGTGATCGAGCACCGGGCCACCCCCCAGCAGTTCCGGGCGGTCAACTGGGCGCTGAAGGACCTCGGGGTGGAGGTGCCGCGCGGTGGTGCCGTGCTGCTGCCCCCGGACCCGGCGCCCGCGGGGTACGACCGGCAGGCGTACGCCGTGCGCAGCGTCTTCCTGGACGGCTCCGAGCCGGCCGAGCTGGTCACCGCCCTGCGGGACTTCGTCACGCTGTCGCGCCCCAGGCCGCGCGGGCTCGGTGAGGCGCTGTCCGGTCTGCGGGACAACTGGACGCTGATGACCGTGCGGGAGGAGCTGGAGCGGGAGCGGCGCCGGACCGAGCGGTACCGGGAGGCGCTGGAGGCGATGACCAAGTCGCGGGATCTGTACCGCGAGGCCGCCGAGCAGGCCCACGAGGCGCTGGCCGCGTACCGCGACACCCCGCTGCCGGTGCTGCCCCATCAGCGGCCCCCGGCCCGCGGCCAGTCGCCGTTGCAGCAGCTCACCCGGACGTTCGAGCGGCTGCGGATCCCGGCGTGGGGGCAGCGGCCCGAAGACCCCGAGCACGTCCCCGAGCCCCTCCATGAGACCGGCCCGGAGCGCGAGGCCGGGGGCAGCGACCGGGTGTGACGCGACGGCTGCCGCGCGCCACAGCGGGCAGAAGGAAGAGGGCGCGGGCGGGCCGCGCGTCGGGAGGGGACAGGGCGCATGGACAACTCCACGATCGTGCTGGTGGTCGCGGCCCTCGCTGCGGCGGTGGTGCTGGTGGTCGCCGTCGTCCTGCTGGTGCGGCTGGTCAGGGCGCGGCGCTCGCTGCGGGACGCGGGGCTGCCGACCGGGCCGCGCTGGGTGTTCTGGGGCGCGGTCCTCTATCTGGTGCTGCCGACCGATCTGCTCCCCGACCCGGTCTACCTCGACGACATCGGCGTCCTCCTGCTCGCCCTGCGCAGCATGCGCGCCGCGACACGCCCGCTGCCGGAGAAGCCCGGCGACTTCTGAGCCCGCGGGGGCCCGGGGCGGTTCGGGTGATCCCGTACGGGTTTCCACCGACCGGGTGAGCAGGGGGGCGGCGCAGGTGAGCGCGGACGGGCGCCGCAAGGCCCTTCACCTCGGGGTACGGCCTCGCCTGACGGAGCGCGGCAGTGTAGACATGGGCACATGGTGCGACTGCCCGGCCGACCCGATCCGCGGGCGCCCCGTTCGTTCGGGCACCCGCGCGCGCCCATAGGCGCGCGGCATCCGGGCGGTGCCGGCGACGGCGGTCAGCCCGGTGTGCTGCGGGCCGCGGCGACGGGGCGCAGCGTGGCCGGTCAGGTGTTCCTGCTCCAAGTGGTGATCGTGCTGCTGCTGGTCGTGTCGGCCGTGGTGGCCCAGGTGCTCCAGGTACGGCACGACAGCGACCTGGAGGCCCGTAACCGCTCCTTGTCCGCCGCCGGTTCCTTCGCCAACGCCCCCGGTACGGCCGCCGCGCTGCGCGCCCCGGACCCGACGGCGATCCTCCAGCCGAGCGCGGAGGCGGCTCGCAAGGCGACCAACGTCGACTTCATCGTCGTGATGAACACCCGGGGCATCCGCTACACCCACCCCGATCCGGACCGGATCGGCAAGAAGTTCGTCGGCACGATCGGGCCCGCGCTGCGCGGGGGGACGGTGGTCGAGCAGCTGACCGGCACGATAGGCCCGCTGGTCCAGGTGGTCGTCCCGGTGCGGGACGCGGACGGCAAGGTGGTGGGCCTGGTCTCGGCCGGTATCACCACCGCGCACGTCGGCGGGGCCGCCGACCAGCAGCTGCCGCTCCTCCTCGCGGCGGCCGCGGCGGCGCTCGCGCTGGCCACGGCGGGCACCGCGCTGGTCAGCAGGCGCCTGCTGCGCCAGACCCACGGCCTCGGCCCCTACGAGATGACCCGGATGTACGAGCACCACGACGCGGTGCTGCACGCGGTCCGGGAGGGGGTGCTGATCGTGGGCGACGGCGGCAAGCTGCTGCTCGCCAACGACGAGGCGCACCGGCTGCTGGACCTGCCCGAGGACGCCGAGATGCGCAGCGTGCTGGACCTCGGCCTGGACGACGAGACGGCCGGGCTGCTCGCCTCGGGGCGGGTCGCCACGGACGAGGTCCATCTGGTCAAGGACCGGCTGCTGGCCATCAACCAGCGGCCCACCGATCTGCGCGGCGGCCCGCCCGGCAGCGTCACCACGCTCCGCGACTCCACCGAGCTGCGCGCCCTGTCCGGCCGCGCCGAGGTGGCCCGCGAGCGGCTGAACATGCTGTACGACGCCGGAGTGGGCATCGGCACCAGCCTGGACGTGACCCGCACGGCGGAGGAACTGGCCGAGCTGGCGGTGCCCAGGTTCGCGGACTTCGTCACGGTGGACCTGTTCGAGCCGGTGCTCAAGGGGGAGGAACCGAAGCCGGGCACCGAGCTGCGTCGGGCGGCGTTCAGCGGCATCCGCAAGGACGCGCCGCTGTATCCGCTGGGCGAGCGCATCCGGTTCGTGCCGACCTCGCCGCAGGCGCGCAGCCTGGCGACCGGGCAGTCCGTGGTGGAGCCGGACCTCAGCGCGGCGCCGGGCTGGCAGGCGCAGGATCTGGAGCGGACCGAGCAGATCATCGAGTACGGCGTCCACTCGCTGATCACGGTGCCGCTGCGGGCCGGCAGTCTGGTGCTGGGGGTGGCGAACTTCTGGCGCACGGAGAAGCCGCAGCCGTTCGACTCCGAGGATCTGGCGCTGGCGGAGGAGCTGGTGGCGCGGGCGGCGGTGTCCATCGACAACGCCCGCCGGTACACCCGCGAGCACAGCATGGCGGTGACCCTCCAGCGCAGCCTGCTGCCGCGCACGCTGCCCGCGCAAGACGCGCTGGAGATCGCCTACCGGTATCTGCCCGCGCAGTCCGGGGTGGGCGGCGACTGGTTCGACGTCCTGCCGCTGCCGGGTGCCCGGGTGGCGCTGGTGGTCGGTGACGTGGTCGGGCACGGGCTGCACGCGGCGGCGACGATGGGCCGGCTGCGTACGGCCGTGCACAACTTCTCCTCGCTCGACCTGCCCCCGGACGAGTTGCTGGGGCTGCTGGACGAGCTGGTGGCCCGGCTCGACCAGGACGAGACCCCGGCGGACGGCGCGGCCGCCGTCACCGGCGCGACCTGTCTGTACGCGGTCTACGACCCGGCGTCCCGGCGCTGCACCATCGCGCGGGCCGGGCATCTGCCGCCCGCGCTGGTGCTGCCGGACGGCACGGTGGAGTTCCCGGACGTGCCGGCCGGGCCCCCGCTGGGGCTGGGCGGGCTGCCGTTCGAGACGGCCGATCTGGAGCTGCCGGAGGGCAGCCGGCTGGTGCTGTACACCGACGGGCTGGTGGAGGACCGGGAGCGGGACATCGACGAGGGGCTCGACCTGCTGCGCGACGCGCTGCGGCACGCGTCGGGCGCCTCGCCGGAGGAGACCTGCCGGACGGTACTGGACCGGCTGCCGGTGCGCCCCGCGGACGACGTGGCGCTGATCGTGGCCGAGACCCGCGTCCTGGGCGAGGACCAGGTGGCCCAGTGGGAGGTGCCCGCCGATCCGGCGGCCGTCTCCGAGATCCGCGCCAAGGTGACCCGTCAGCTCGCCGACTGGGGCCTGGAGGAGCTGACCTTCACCACGGAGCTGATCCTCAGCGAGCTGGTCACCAACGCGATCCGTTACGGCCGGGGCCCCATCGGCGTACGCCTGCTGCGCGGCCGGACCCTCATCTGCGAGGTCTCGGACGGCACCACCACCTCCCCGCACCTCCGCTACGCCGCCAGCACCGACGAGGGCGGCCGCGGCCTCTTCCTCGTGGCCCAGCTCTCCGACCGCTGGGGCACCCGCTACACCCCGACCGGCAAGATCATCTGGGCGGAACAGCCACTGCCGTAGGCCCGGGCCGGCGCTGGCGGTCCGGTGGCTCAGCCCAGCGCCTTGTCCAGGTTGAAGGCCGCGCTGATCAGCGCGAGGTGGGTGAACGCCTGCGGGAAGTTGCCCTGTTGTTCGCCGGTGCGGCCTATTTCCTCGGCGTAGAGGCCGAGATGGTTGGCGTAGGTGAGCATCTTCTCGAAGGCCAGGCGGGCTTCGTCGACGCGGCCGGCGCGGACCAGGGCCTCGACGTACCAGAAGGAGCAGATGGAGAAGGTGCCCTCGTCGCCGCGCAGGCCGTCGGGGCTGGCCTCGGGGTCGTAGCGGTAGACGAGGGAGTCGGAGACCAGGTCCTCGGTGAGGGCGTCGAGGGTGGAGAGCCATTTGGGGTCGGTCGGCGCGATGAACTTGGCGAGCGGCATCATCAGCAGGGACGCGTCCAGTACGTCGCTGTCCTCGCACTGGGTGAAGGCGCTCCGCTCCTCGGACCAGCCGCGGTCCATGATGCGCCGGTAGATGGCGTCGCGGGAGCGGCGCCAGCGGGGCAGGTCGGCGGGCAGGCCGCGGCGGTTGGCGAGGCGGATGGCGCGTTCGATGGCGACCCAGCACATCAGCCGCGAGTACAGGAAGTTCTTCCGGCCGCCCCGCGTCTCCCACACCCCTTCGTCCGGCTGGTCCCAGTGGTCGCACACCCAGTCCACCAGGTGGCACAGGTCGTCCCACTGCGCGCTGGAGATGGGCTGGGCCCACTTGTCGTACAGGTAGATGGAGTCGATCAGGGCGCCGTAGATGTCGAGTTGGAGCTGCGAGGCGGCGGCGTTGCCGATGCGGACCGGGGACGAACCCAAGTAGCCCTCCAGGTGTGGCAGTTCCCTCTCGGGCAGCTCGGCCCGGCCGTCGATGCCGTACATGATCTGGAGCGGGCCCTCGACGGCGCCGTCGCCGGGGCTGATGTGGGTGGTGACGAAGCGCATGAACGCCTCGGCCTCGCCGGCGAAGCCGAGCCGGAGCAGGGCGTAGACGGCGAAGGCGGCGTCGCGGACCCAGACGTAGCGGTAGTCCCAGTTGCGCTCGCCGCCGAGCTGTTCGGGCAGGCTGGTGGTGGGGGCGGCGACGATGGCGCCGGTGGGGGCGTAGGTGAGCAGCTTCAGGGTGAGGGCGGAGCGGTGCACCATCTCGCGCCAGCGGCCCCGGTAGCGGGACTGGGCGAGCCAGTGGCGCCAGTAGGCGACGGTGGCGTTGAACTCGTGCTCGGCCTCGGCGTGCGCGCAGCCGCGCGGGGCGATCTCGCCGCCCGCCTGGTCCAGCGCGAACACCGCGCTCTCGCCCTCGCCGAGCTTGAACTCGGCCCGCGCGTCCCGGCCGTCGCACTCCATGGCCACGGTGGCGGTGAGGGTGAGGGCGCGCTCCCCGGCGTCGAACAGCAGCAGGCCCTCCTCCTCGCGCAGGGTGTGCGGGTCGGCGCCGTACCCGAAGCGGGGCGCGACCAGGGCGCGGAACGGCACGGTGCCGCGTACGCAGATCACGCGGCGGATCAGCCGGTGCCGGCCCTCCTCACCGGGGCGGCCGGTGCCGACCGGCATGAAGTCCTGCACCTCGCCGACGCCCTCCTCGGTGAAGAAGCGGGTGATCAGGACGTTGGTGTCGGGGAAGTAGAACTGTTTGGTGTGGGCCGGCACGGAGGCCGCCAGCTCGAACCGGCCGCCGCGCTCGGCGTCCAGCAGGGCGGCGAACACGCTGGGGGCGTCGAAGGACGGGGAGCAGTACCAGTCGATGGTGCCGTCGCTGCCGACGAGCGCCACGCTGCGCAAGTCCCCGATGAGGCCATGCTCGGCGATCGGCAGATAGCGGTGGCTCTGCCGGGTCTCCTGCTGGAAGGGCGTCTCGGCCATCGCTGCGGCCTCCCAAGGTGGTGTACGGCTGCCCGTCCAGCGTAGGCCGCTCGGGATGCGCGTGGGCGCCCGGCGGCCGATGGTGAGAGTGTGCCCCGTTCGGCGGCACCGGCACGGATGCGCCCATCCGGAGGAGGAGGCATCATGTCGAGTTCCACGCCCGAAGAGTCGCGGTCGATCGACGACCACTGCACCCCCGACGCCCTGCTGCACACCGCCCCGGCCAGGGACGTCACCCCGGAGGACCTGGTGATGGCGGCGGGCAGGGACGTCACCCCGAAGACCCTGGACTGGGCCCGCCGCAAGCTGGAGGCGGAGGGACCGGTGGCGATCGAGAAGCTCCTGCCCTGAAGGCGGCTGTCGAAGTCCTCTCACAGCGCCTTGCGGCGCATCAGTACGGCGAGGGTCAGCAGGCCGGGCGGCAGGGGCAGCCAGACGGTCAGCATGCGGTAGCCGAGCACGGCGGAGGCGGCCGTGGCGGCGGGCGCGCCGGACGTGGCGAGCGCGAGGACGAGCGCCGCGTCCAGCGAGCCCAGCCCGCCCGGCGTGGGCAGCAGGGCGGCGGCGCCGCTGGCGGCGAGGTACAGCAGGGCCACCTCGGGCGCGGGCAGCGGCAGCGCGACGGCACGCGCCACCGCGACCAGCACCGCGCAGTGCAGCGCGGCGAAGCCGAGCGAGCCGCCCCACAGGGCCGCCGCCCGCCGCGGGCGCGCGTGCACGGCCCGTACGTCGGCCATCAGCGCGCTCAGCAGCCGGCGGCAGCGCGGCCACAGCGGCCCGGCGGCGACCGCCGCGATCAGCAGCGCCGCGCCGAGCGCGCCGGTCAGCCAGACCAGCGGCACTTCGGGTGCGCGCAGCAGCCCCGGACAGAACGGCACCAGCAGCGCGATCAGCAGCAGCTTCGAGACTCCCCCGGCCCCGCCCTTGACGGCGAGCGCACCGGCGGAACGGCCCATGGGCAGCCCGCAGCGCAGCAGGAAGCGCAGGTTCACCGCCCCGGCGCCGATCCCGGCGGGGAGCAGATGGTTGGCGGCACAGGCGGCGAACTGGGCCGCGACGAGCCGTGCGCCGGGCAGCCGCTCCACGACGGCCCCCTGCTGGGCGAGCGCGGCGGCCGCCCAGGTACCCATGGCCGCGACCGCCCCGACCGAGAGCCAGCCCTGGTCGGCCTCGGTGAGCCGCACCGCGCCGCCGCGCACGGTGGGCCAGTACCGCTGGGTGAGGTAGGCGAGGACGAGCAGGACGCAGACCAGCAGCCCCACCTGCCAGACGAGGCCTCGCACGCGCGGTGCCGGACGGCCGGCCGGTACGGGGAGCACGTCGGGAGCGTCCTGCGTCATCGGCACCCCTCCCCCTCCACGGAAGCACCCGTCGCCGACGCCGGGGGAAACCGGACGCCACAGCGAGATCAAGGTCAAACTAACGCGGAACCCCACCCCCCGCCGCGCAGGTACGGCCATACGGCCGCGGCCCGGCGCGCGGCGGGGGGACGCACGGGGTGACCGGCGGGCTCAGAGCCCCTTCGGCACCCGGTGCGGGGGCTGCTCGGGGGTGGGGCGCGGGGTGGGCGGCGGCACGGTCCGCACGGCGGGCTCGTCGGCCTCCAGCATCACGGTCTCCCCGTGGTGCTCGATGATCAGCGGCGGTCCTTCGAGCAGCGTGTAGGTCGCCTTGTCCCCGCTGATCTCCACGCGCAGCCGCCGCCCCCGGAACTGCAGGTGGAAGGCGAGTTTGCGCAGCCGCTCGGGCAGCCGGGGCGCGAAGCTCATCCCGGCCGGGCCCGCCAGTACCCGCCGCATGCCGCCGAAACCGGCGACCAGGGCCATCCACGTCCCGGCCAGCGAGGCGATGTGCAGTCCGTCGCGGGTGTTGTGCTCCAGGTCGTGCAGGTCCATCAGCGCCGCCTCGGTCGTGTAGGCGTAGGCGAGCCGCAGATGGCCCGCCTGGGCGGCGATGACGGCCTGGCAGCAGGCCGACAGGGAGGAGTCGCGGACGGTCAGCGGCTCGTAGTAGGCGAAGTTCCGGGCCACCTGCTCGTCGTCGAAGTAGGAGGGGCAGCTGTACATGGCCAGGACCAGGTCGGCCTGTTTGACGACCTGTTTGCGGTAGAGGTCGAAGTACGGGAAGTTCAGCAGCAGGGGGTACTGCTCGGGGCGGGTCCCGGCGAAGTCCCAGCGCTGGTAGCGGGTGAAGCCGGCGCTCTGCTCGTGGACGCCGAGTTCGTCGTTGTAGGGGATGTTCATCGCGTCGGCGGCGTCCCGCCAGGCGGCGCTCTCCTCCTCGTCGGTGCCGAGCCGCTGGGCCTCCTCGGGGTAGCGCTCCACGGCGTCGGCGGCCGCGAGCAGGTTCTGCCGCGCCATCAGGTTGGTGTAGGTGTTGTCGTCGGCGACCGCGCTGTACTCGTCGGGCCCGGTGACCCCGTCGATGTGGAAGGCGCCGTGGTGGTCGTGGTGGCCCAGCGAGCGCCACAGCCGGGCGGTCTCCACCAGCAGTTCCAGCCCCACCTCGCGCTCGAAGCGGAGGTCGCCGGTGGCCTCGACGTAGCGCACGACGGCGTCCGCGATGCCGGCGTTCACATGGAAGGCGGCGGTGCCCGCCGGCCAGTAGGCGGAGCCTTCCGAGCCCTCGATGGTCCGCCAGGGGAAGGCGGCGCCGCCGAGCCCCAGCTGTGCGGCGCGCTCCCGGGCGGCGTCCAGGGTGTTGTGGCGCCAGCGGAGCGCCTCGGCGACGGCGCGGGGCGCGGTGTGGGTGAGCAGGGGCAGCACGAACATCTCGGTGTCCCAGAACGCGTGCCCGTCGTACCCGGAGCCGGTGAGGCCCTTGGCGGGGATGGCGCGCTGCTCGGCACGGGCGCCGGCCTGGAAGACGTGGAAGAGGGCGAAGCGTACGGCCTGCTGGATCTCCTCGTCGCCGTGCACCTCGACGTCGGCACGCGCCCAGAAGTCGTCGAGGGCCTCCCGCTGGTCCGCCAGCAGTCCTTCCCAGCCGTCGTGGGAGGCGGCGGCGAGGGCGGCGTCGACCTGGTCGGCCATGGCGGGCAGCGAGCGGGTGCCGGACCAGCCGTGCGCGACCAGTTTCTCCACCCGCAGGGTGTGACCGGGCTCCAGTACGGACGTGACGGTGAGCCGGGCGACGTCGATGCCGCTCTCGCTGCGGCTGGTGGTGCGGCCGGGTCCGGTGACGACGTGGTCGGCGGCGACCGCGACCCTGAGGCCGCTGCGCTTGGTGCGGTGCACCAGCCGCAGCCGCTCCCCGGAGGCGAAGCCGTCCTCCTGCTCCAGCGGCGAGCGCAGGCTCATGGCGGCACGCGGGTCGCCGTTGGACTCGGGCAGGCTCTCGTTGGCGACCAGCTCGGACTGGATCACGACACGGCTGGGACGGCCCACGGCCTCGACCTCGTAGGCGATGGCGGCCACGGCGCGCTGGGTGAGGGAGACCAGCCGGGTGGAGCGCACCCGGACCGTGGAGCCGGCCGGGGAGGTCCACTCGCAGGTGCGTTCCAGCACCCCGCGCCGCATGTCGAGGACGCGTTCGTGGGAGACCAGGCGGCCGTAGCGCAGGTCGAAGGGTTCGTCGTCCACCAGCAGGCGCAGGATCTTGCCGTTGGTGACGTCGATGACGCTCTGCCCGGACTCCGGGTAGCCGTAGCCGGCTTCCGCGTAGGGCAGCGGGTGCACCTCGTGCACGCCGTTGAGGTAGCTGCCGGGCAGGCCGTGCGGCTCGCCCTCGTCGAGGTTGCCGCGCCAGCCGACGTGCCCGTTGGACAGCGCGAACACCGACTCGCTCTGGGCCAGCACGTCCAGATCGAGGGTGGTCTCGCGCACGTGCCAGGGCTCGACGGTGTACGCCCGCTCAGTGATCACTGATTCCCTCCCAGCTCGGCGAGGTCCTTCACGACGATATGCGCGCCGTGCGCGTACAGCGCGTCGGCCTGCCCCGTGCGGTCCAGTCCGACCACGTATCCGAAGCCCCCGGCGCGGCCGGCGTCCATCCCGGCGAGCGCGTCCTCGTAGACGGCGGCCCGCTCCGGGGGCACGCCGAGGTCCTTCGCGGCGGCCAGGAAGGTGTCGGGCTCCGGCTTGCCCGGCAGGTGCCGTTCGGCGGCCACCACGCCGTCGATCCGTACGTCGAAGAGGTCCTCGGCGTCGATGGAGCGGAGCACGTCCTGGCAGTTGGCGCTGGAGGAGACGATGGCGGTGGCCAGGCCGGCCGCGCGCACGGCGGCCAGATAGCGCAGCGTGCCCTCGTACGGCTCGACACCGTCGGTGCGGATCTTCTCCAGGAGCAGCTCGTTCTTGCGGTTGCCGAGGCCCTGCACGGTGCCGGCGTCCGGCGGGTCGTCGGGGGCGCCCTCGGGCAGTTCGATCCCGCGGGACTTCAGGAAGGAGCGGACGCCGTCGGCGCGGGGGCGGCCGTCCACGTACTCGTCGTAGTCGGCGACCTCGTCGAACGGCCGCGCGTCCGGGCCCTCGTGGTCGCGGAGGAAGGCGTCGAAGGTCTCCTTCCAGGCGGCGGCGTGCACGACGGCCGTCTTGGTGACGACTCCGTCGAGGTCGAACAGGCACGCCTGGATGGTGTCGGGCAGTCCGAGCTGAGTCATACCCTGCTCCCTTCCCCGGATCGGGCGCGGCGATCACGCCGTTCCGGGCGGAAACGGGGGCGCCCGGCGGCCGCCCCGCGCACGCCCGGTGGCACACTTCGCTGCATGCCGCCGACCTTCGACGATCTTCTCCTCCGCGCCCGCAGCCTGGTCAGGGACGGACAGCGCGCGATCCTCGGCATCGCGGGCGGTCCGGGCGCGGGCAAGACGACCCTCGCCGGACACCTCGTACGCGCCCTGAACGCGGACGGCCCGCCCTGGGTGGCGCACGTCCCGATGGACGGTTTCCACCTGGCCGACGCGGAGCTGGACCGGCTGGGCCGGCGGGACCGCAAGGGTGCTCCGGACACCTTCGACGCGGCCGGGTACGCGGCGCTGCTGCGGCGGCTGCGCGAGAGCCCCGCCGACGCGGACGAGGTGGTGTACGCGCCCGCCTTCGAGCGGGACCTGGAGCAGCCGGTGGCGGGCTCGATCCCGGTGCCGCCCTCGGCGCGGCTGGTGGTGACCGAGGGCAACTACCTTCTGCTGCGCGAGCGTTCGTGGGCCGGGGTGCGGCCGCTGCTGGACGAGGTCTGGTACTGCGAGGTCGGCGAGGCCGAGCGGGTGCGGCGGCTGGTGGCCCGGCACGTGGAGTTCGGAAAGAAGCACACGGCGGCGGTGGCCTGGGTGCTCGGCACCGACCAGCGCAACGCGGACCTGATCGCCACCACGCGGGACCGGGCGGACCTGGTGATACCGGCCTCGGCGCTGCCCGCACCGGGCCGGGGCTGAACCGGCGCCCGCCGGGGCCCGTATCCGTGGGTGCGCGGCGGAGGGTCCGCCGAGGGGACCGGTGGGGGCGGTGGCGCCGCCGGTCGCGGGAACGGTGCGCGGACACGGCCCCCGAGGGGGCGGATCGGCACCGGGACCGGTGCGGCCCGTGCCACCGTGGGGCGGATGATGGCGAGCGAACACCTCGGGACCGGGACGATCCCCGCACCGGCGCCCCCGGCACCACCGCTCCCCCGCCCCCGTGACCGCCGTTGGCTGGTGCCGTTGCTGGTGACGCTGCTCCTGGCCCAGATGGCGGCCGCGATGGCCGCCACGGCCCTCAGGCAGACGCCCACCATCGACGAGCCGGTGTACGTGGTCACCGCCACCGACTACCTCCACGAGCACCGGCTGCGCTACAACCCCGAGCATCCGCCGCTCGGCAAGCTCCTGATCGCGGCCGGGATCGCGGTGGCCGCTCCGCACTACGACCCCGGCTTCTCCGGCACCCAGGGCGAGGCGGGGCGCCATCTCCTGTACGAGTCGGGGAACGACCCCTGGCGGCTGATGCTGTGGGCCCGGCTGCCGGTGATCGCGCTGACGCTGCTCGGCGGGCTGGTGGTGTTCGCCTTCGCACGGGACCTGGCGGGGCGGGCGGCCGGTCTGGTGGCCCTCGCGCTGTACGCCTTCTGCCCCGATGTGGTCGCGCACGGCTCGCTGGCCACCCTGGACCTCCCGATGACCGCCTTCCTGCTGACCTCGGTCTGGCTGGCCTGGCGGGCGCGGAACCGGCCCTGGCTGTACGTGCCGCTCGCGGGTGCGGCGCTGGGCGCGGCGGTGGCCACGAAGATGAGCGCGCTGCCCGCGATCCCGCTGCTGATGCTGCTGGCCGCCTGGTCGGTCCGGCACGCGCGGGCCGGTGCCGGACGGCGGCCGAGGGCGCTGTCGGCGCTCGGGGGCGCGGCCGTCGTGCTGGCGGTGGCGCTGGCCGTCGTCTGGGCCACCTATCTGGCCGTCGACCCCCGGCTCGGGTTCGCGCCCGCGGAGCCGATCCCTCCGCTGGCGGGCAAGCGGGCGCTGGTGAGCGGTCTGCTGCCGCTGCCGCCCGCCTACGGCGCCGGGCTGCGCCTGCAGTTCTCCATGGAGTACTACCCGTGGGAGGGCTTCCTCTTCGGCCGGGTGTACACCGGCACCCTCTGGTACTACCTGCCGGTGGCCCTCCTGGTGAAGACCCCGCTCGGCCTCCTGGCCCTGGGCGCGGCCGGCGCCGCGACCGTCCTGGCGGTGCCCCGCCTGCGCCCCGCGGCCCCCTACCTGCTGCTGCCGCCCGCGCTGCTGCTGGCGGTCGCGACGACGGGCGCGCGGGACTTCGGCACCCGGTACGCGCTGTTCGTCCCGGTGTTCCTGGCGCTGGCCGGGGGGTGCGTCACGCTCTGGCGGCGCCGGTGGGCCGGAGCGCCGGCCGGGGTGCTGGTGCTGGTGCTGTGGGTGGTGGCGAGCTCGCTGCGGACGTTCCCGTACTACCTGCCCTACGCCAACGAGGCGTTCGGCGGCCCCGCGCGGACGCACCGGCTGCTGCACGACTCCAACGTGGACTGGGGCCAGGACCTCGGCGCCCTCGCGGACCGGCTGCGCGAGCGGTACCCGGGGGAGCGGGTGTGGCTGGTCTACAAGGGCAGCGGGGTCCCGTCGTACTACGGCATCCACGCGGGCGCTCCCCTCTCGGTGCCGCCGGAGCGGGTGCGGGGGCTGCTGGTGGTGTCGGACTCCGCCGCCGCCAAGGCGCGGGGGCGGCTGGCGGAGCTGATCCGCACGAGCCGCCCGGTCGACGACGTGGGGCACTCGATCACGGTGTACCGGCGCTGACCCCGCGCACCGACACGCGGTGCCACCAGGAGGGGTGAGCTATGTTGGCTCGTCGTGGGAGACAAAGTCGACGGTCCGGCGGCCTCGCCGCAACAGGCACGCGCCCAGGCATCAGCGATCACCTCGGGCGGCTCTGCCACGGGCACCGAGGCCGCGCCGACCTCCCAGCTCCGGGCCCTGTTCGACGGGCCCCGGCTCTCCCCCGGACAGCGCCGGGTGGCCCAGTACCTGATCGAGCACCTCACCGAGGCCGCGTTCCTGTCCATCACCGAGCTGGCCGACCGGGCCGGGGTGAGCCAGCCCTCGGTGACCCGGTTCGCCTCCGCGGTCGGCTTCAGCGGATATCCGGCGCTGCGGGAGCGGCTGCAGTCGATCGCGCTGGGCGCGCTGGCGGGCGGTCCGAGCGAGGAGGACCGGGCGAACGAGCTGCAGGCCGCCGTGGACGCGGAGATCCAGAACCTGGAGCATCTGCGCCGCGACCTGGCCGACCCCGACCGGGTGGTCCGGGTGGGCCGCGAGCTGTCGCGCTCCGCCCCGCTGACCGTGCTGGGGCTGCGCATCTCGGGGTCGCTGGCGGAGTACTTCGGGTACGCGGCCCGGCGCATCCACCCCGATGTACGGCTGGTGACGCGGGGCGGCAGCGTGGCGTGCGACGCGCTGCTCCAGTCCCGTGAGGCGGGCGGCACCTGGGTGCTGGCGTTCGCCATGCCCCGGCACGCGCAGGAGACGCTCGCCGCGCTGCGGGTGGCGCGGGAGGCGGGACTGAAGGTCGCGTTGATCACCGACCTCGCGCTCGGGCCGCTGGCGGAGGAGGCCGACGTCACCTTCGCCACCGGCACCGGCTCCCGGCTGGTCTTCGACTCCTACGCCGCCCCCGGTCTGCTGGCCGCCGCGCTGCTCCAGGCGATGACCGACGCCGACCCCGAGCGCACCCAGGCCCGGCTGGAACAGTACGAGCAGGTCGCCGACCAGCAGCAGTTCTTCCTGCGGGACTGATCCGGCACGGGGCGGCGCCGACCCCGGCCCGGATGAATGTTTTCATCCGTCTTGAAAAGCGGTTGGCATATATAAATACTGCTCACGGATTCCGTGGCGTCCCCGCCCGGCCCGCCGGGGCCAGGGCCGCCCCCACCCGTCGGACGCCCTCTCCGGCGACGAGGCATACCGGAAGCGATGAGCATGCCGATCACCACCACGCGCATCAGCCCCGACTGGCCCTGCCAGGTGAAGCAGCCGGGCAGCTACGACTGGGAACGCTCAGCGGCCAAGTGGCTGCGCGAACTGATCCCGGCGCGCTACGCCAGCTATCCGGCGCTGATCCGGCACCCCGTGCTGCTGGCCCGGCACGCGGGGCTCCAGGTCCAGCAGGAGATCCGGGTGGCACGCACCGCGCTGCAGACCGCCCGCGCCGAACTGCCGATGCTCGGGCTGCCGGAGTCGGTCATCGAGCACACCATCAAGCTGTACGCCGCCGAGCTGCTCCAGCTCCAGCACATCGCGCGCAGCGTGCGCGCCGTCTCCGAGGCGCTGGGCACCCGTGGTACCGGCCGCTGACCCCGCGCCTCGCGCCCCCGCTGACCTCGCGCCTCGCGCCCCCGGTCCGGCACCCGCCGCCCCTGAGGGGACCGGCAGGCCCGGACAAGTGAGCGAACGGCCGGGGTGTGCCATGCTCGTCGCGTGACGAGCGAGCCCACCCCTTCCATGGAAACCGGTTTCGGCGCTGACGTGGCGGCGCTGGCCAAGGTCGTGGCCCGACAGCGCGCCGAGCTGGAGCGGCTGCGGGACCTCACCGCCTCCTCGGCGGTGCTGGAACGCGCCAAGGGGGCGCTGATGGCTCTCACCGGCCGGTCCGCCGACGCCGCTCACGAGGAACTGCTCGCCCGCGCCGAGGCCGGGCACCGCACCCTGATCGAGGAGTGCTGGCTCACACTGGGCACGCTGGAGCACGCGAAGTCGGGCGGGCCGGATACCTACCCGGCCGATGCGCCGGAGCCGGTGTCCGCCTCCCGCAAGCCCGCGCCGACCACGCCCGGCGACCTCGCGGACGTCCTGGCCGACCTGGGCCGGGCCCTGGTCCGGGTCGGCTCGCCGCAGGAGCTGGCCGGGTGCCTGCTGCGCCACCTGAGCCCGAACGCGGCGGTCGACGCCGTCCTGCTGTACCAGCACCGGCCCGAGGACGGCCTCGAACTCATCGGGTACGCGGGTGTCGACGCCGCCCTCGCCGGGCGCTGGCGCCACCTGCCCGAGGCGCACAGGCTCGCCCCGCTGGAGTGCCTGCGCACCGGCGCGCCGCGCTGGCTGGAGAACCTCGCCGAGGACCGGCGCCACTACATGCTCCTGGACCCCTCCGAGCGGTGGCTGTCGCGGGCCTGGCTGCCGGTGCCGCAGGGGCTGGGCTCGGGCGTGGCACTCGGCGTACTGCGTGCTCAAGAAGGGCCGTTCGAGCCCCGTGAGCGGCAACTGCTGCTGGGCGCGGCCCGGTTGTGCGCGGGGCGGCTGCGGGCCTTCGACGCGGACCGCGCCGCCGACGCGAGCGGCACCGCCCCGCACGTGCAGATGGTGCTCGACGCGCTGCCGGGTGCCACGATCCTGCTGCGTCCGCTGCGCGCCGCGTCCGGCGCGGTCGAGGACTACCGGATCGAGGCCGTGAGCCCGGAGGCGGTCGACGTGTTCGGCAACACCGGGCGCGACATGCTCGGCCGGCAGATCCTGGAGAGCTATCCCAGTGTCGCGGGCGAGCAGTTGTGGCACGGCTATCTCTCGGCACTCACCACGGGCGTGCCCTTCGAGAGCGCGCCGTTCGCCTACCAGGACGTGGTGGACGGCGTACCGGTGACCGCCACCTACTCCGTGCGGGCGACGCCGCTGGGCGACGAGCTGCTGGTGACCTGGCAGCGCCTGGACCCGGTGGACCGGCAGGAGCAGCGGCTGTGGGACGTGCAGCGGCTGGGCAATCTGGGCTGGGCCAACTGGAACCTGGTCACCGGCGAGATCTCCTGGTCCGCGCAGACGTACGCCGTGCTCGGTCTCAACGCGGCACGCGGGCCGGTGCCGCTGGCGGAGCTGCCCGCGCTGGTGGAGCCGCAGGACGCGGCTCCGCTGCGCGCCGCGATCGACCAACTCGTCCGCCACGCACGCCCCTTCGACGTTCCCTTCCGGATCGACACGCCGAGTGGGGTGCGGCACCTGCGGATCGTCGCGGAGGCGGTGACCGAGCCGGACGGCACACCCGCCGAGGTGCACGGGTTCGTACAGAACCTCACCGCCCAGCGCAGCGCCGAGCTCGCGCTGGTCGAGAGCGAGCGGGCGATGCTGCTCCAGCGCGGGGTGCTCCAGGCCGAGCGGGCACTGGCCGACCGGCTGCAGCACGCGCTGCTGCCCCTGCCGGCCGGACCGGTCGGCCTGGCCGGGCTGCGGGTGGAAGTCGCCTATCTGCCCGCCCAGTCGGGCATCCAGGTCGGCGGCGACTGGTTCAGCGCGATCGAGCTCTCCGACGACGCGGCCCTGTTCGTGGTCGGCGACGTGGCGGGGCACGGCATCGGGGCGGTGGCCACGATGGCCCAGCTCCGCTTCACCGCCAAGGGCATGGTGGGTACGGGCTCCTCGCTGACCGGGGCGCTGACCCGGCTGAACACCCTGCTGCTGCACTCACGGGACGGCCGCTCCACCGCCACCATGGTCCTCGCCCGCTACGACCCCACGACCCGCGTACTGACGTGGGCCCAGGCCGGGCACCCGCCGCCGCTGCTGGTGCGCGGGGGCACGGCGCACTTCCTCACCCGGCCCGTCGGCATGCTGCTCGGCGCGAGCGCGACCCCGGTGTTCGACTCCGCCGAGGCCCGGCTGGAGCCCGGCGACCGGCTGCTGCTGTTCACCGACGGTCTCGTGGAGCGCCCCGGCGAGGACGTCCTCATGGGCTTCGCCCGGCTCGCCGACACGGTCCTCACCAAGGGTGACGACAGTCTGGACTCGCTGCTCGCCTCGATGCTGGTGGACGAGCACCGGGACGACGTGTGCGTGGTGGACATCCGGTTCCCGGAGGAGTGAGGGATCAGCCGGTGCGGGACTCCAGGTCCCGGCGGGTGTCGTCGCCGTAGACGCCCCTCTCGTCGCCGCGGACCCCGTACCAGAGCTGGAACCGCGCCACGGCTTCGGTGAGTGGGGCGTCGTAGGGGCCGGTGGCGGAGCCGTCCCGGAAGACGTCGGGGATGCGGAGGAGGCGCCGGCGCAGCTCGGTGACCTCGGGACCGGAGTCGCCCTGGCGGAGGGTGCCGGGGCCGTCGGGGTCGGCGGTCGTGGCGCGGGCCGTGGCCGGGGCGGGTGCGGGTGCCGGGCGCGCGGTGGACTCCTGACGGTCGGGGAGCAGGAGGGCGCAGCCGAAGCCGGCCAGGGCGGCCGCCGCCAGCGCCGCCGCGACGGCCGGGCGCCGCCGACGCGGCCCCGTGACCGCCGGGTCCTCGGCCGGGACCGGCGGCAGTTCTTCGGTGTCCTCCTCGGCCCCGGCGGGCGGCTCGGCCCGTGCCCGCTCCCCCGGTTCCGGCATCAGCTCGCGCATCAGCTCCGCGAGGGCGTCGGTGGGGCGGGCACGCAGGACGCGTACGGGTTCCACGACCCTCGCGGGGCGCGGGCGTTCGGGATCGGGGGGTGTCGGCACGCTGCTCTCCTTCCGTCCCTCGCCGGGGGATACGGAGCGCGGGGCGGCGCCGTTCAGCGGGCCCCTGTCACGCCGGGGCCAGGGCACCCGCCAGCACGAAACGGCTCAGGGACGCGGTGAACGTGCCCACGAACGCGTCCTGCTCCTCCTCGGGCAGGACGTCCAGGGAGAGATAGGGGTTCAGGTCCTCCAGCTCGACCAGCAGCAGCTCGCCCTCCAGGGTGCGGCAGGCGTCGACGCGCTGGATGCCGAAGCCGAGGCCGTTCCAGTCGACGAAGCCGCGCGCGAACTCCAGGTCGGCGGCGGTCGCCCGGTACGGCCGCAGGTCCCAGCGGTCGCGGGGGTCGGGGGCGTAGAGGGCGTACTGGAAGTCGTCGTCCACGAAGTAGAAGGACACCTCGTGGACGAATTCGATGTGCGGCTGGACCAGGACCGAGCCGTCCGCCACCGGCGCCTCGGCCACGCGGCCGGCCGGGACGGTGCGCAGGCCGAGGGAGTCCGCGCCGTAGGTAGGCTTGACCACGTACCGGTCGGCGGCGGGCAGCCGGTGCAGGTCCTCGGCACGGTCGACGGTGGGGATGACCGGGAGTCCGGCCTCGGTGAGGTCGAGCAGATACCCCTTGCCGGCCATGTCGGCCTTGCCGGTCAGCGGGTTGTAGACGCGGGCGCCGGTCTCCAGGGCGCGGGCCCGGAACGCCTCGTACTCGGCGTGGTAGCCCAGCACGGGGCCGCTGTTGCGGACCACGACGGCGTCGAAGCCGTCCATCAGCGCGGCCGCGTCCATCGGGTGACAGAGGGCGAGGTCGAAGTGGTCGCGCAGCCGGGAGGTGAGGAAGACGTCCTCGTCGCCGTAGCGACGCCCGCGGGCCGGGTACGCCAGGTCGGTGACGTAGAGCAGGCGGGGGCGGGCGGAGGGCATACGGGATCTCCTCGTACGGGCCGGGTGCCGACAGGGTGGAGAAAGGTTACGTCGCAGCAGGTGGACGATGATCGCCGGGCCCGCACGGAGCACTCGGTTCCCTCGCGTGGCCCTGTTGGCTGCACTCAGTGCCAGGCGCGGCCACCGGATGCTACGTTCCCGTCCATGAGCACCAGCAGTGCGGCGCCGCCCGCGAAGCCGCCGATGCGCGACGCCCTGGTGGCGGCCGCCTTCCAGCTCTTCCTGGAGCGCGGGTACGAGCAGACCACGGTGGACGACATCGTGGCGCTGGCGGAGGTCGGACGGCGGTCGTTCTTCCGCTACTTCCCCTCCAAGGAGGACGTGGTCTTCCCCGACCACGAGAGCTGCCTCGCCGACATGACCGCGTTCCTCGCGGCGGGCGAGAGCGACGCGGAGCCGGTGCGGCGGGTGTGCGACGCGGCCCGGCTGGTGCTGCGCATGTACGCGGAGAACCCGGCGTTCTCGGTCCAGCGCTACCGGCTGACCCGCCGGGTGCCGGGGCTGCGGGCGTACGAGCTGTCGGTCGTCTGGCGCTACGAGCGGGCACTCGCCGCGTATCTGCGCGGGAGGTTCGCGGACCTCCCGGACGGCACGCTGCGCGCGGACGTGATCGCGGCCGCGGTGGTCGCCGCGCACAACAACGCCCTGCGCTCGTGGCTGCGTTCGGACGGCAAGGGGGACGCGGAGACGGCCGTGGACCACGCGCTGGGCTGCGTCCAGGCGGCGTTCGCCGACGCGCCGGCCCGGCCCGCGCCCTCCCCCTTCCCGCCCGAGTCGCCGCGCCCGGACGACGTGGTGGTGCTGGTGGCCCGCAGGGACGCCCCGCTCTGGCAGGTGGTGCGGCAGTTCGAGGCGGCCCGGGGCGAGAGCCGGTAATTAAGGGTACGCAGTGCCTTTACGAGTGACACTGAGTGCCATACGCTGTCGCCCGTGCACGGTGGCACGGCATCGGGCACGAGCGGATTCCGGCCCAGTGCAGGGAGTTGACGAGCGTGTACCACCACTCAGCAGGAACGGCCCAGCCGGGGGCGGGCTCGGCGAGCCTCCTCACCGAACGCCCCGCCGACTCCCTCGAGTACCAGCGCTGCGGCTGGTGCGGCACCGCGATGTACCACCGGCTGCTGTGTCCGGTCTGCCAGGGCAGCGACCTGCGCACCGAGCGCAGCGAGGGCATCGGCACGGTCCGCCACTCCACCACCGTCCACCGCAACACCCCCGCCGCCCGCAACGTCTCCCTCGTCGAACTCGCCGAGGGTTTCGTCGTGCGCGGCCGCGTCATGGGCCCCCTGATCGGCATCCACAGCGGCGACCGGGTCCGCCTGTCGACGGCCGAGGACCCGGTACGCGGCGAACCGGTCTTCCAGCTGCTGGACGAGTCGTGCCGGGCGTGGACCTGAAGCGGTCGGCCGGCTAGGACGGAAAGGTCACCCGGATTCCCACCGTGCCCTCGGTCCCCCGTCGCAGCCTGCTGCCCAGCAGGGTGAGGCGGCCCGCGATGCCGTACTTGCGGGCGATCAGGGCGCGGTAGCGGGCCGTGGTGGCGGGGTCGGCGATCTCGGCGTGCGCGGGGTGCGGGGCGCCGGTCGGGCGGCCGCGCATGTCGCAGGGACCCACCAGGACGTCCGCGCGGCGGCGGATGCGCTTGACCTTGTAGCTGTCGGCGGCGGTCCAGACGCCGAGGGCGTCGCCGTCGGGGACGACCCAGACCGGGGTGGCCACCGCGGTGCCGTCCTTGCGGTAGCTGGTGACCAGCAGATACTTGCCCGAGCCGAGCCGGGACACAAGCGCGTCTTCCATGGCTCGGAGTCTACGAGGCGGGCCACCGGCGGGCCGCGCGGACACCCCCAATGCCGCGGACCTGCGGCGCGGAACAACTCCGGCGTCTAGATTGCGTCTTGACCGGTACCTCCCGTCCCAGGCACCCCAGGAGCTGACCCCCGTGACCGACAACCCGGCCGCCACCAACGACGTGGCCGTGTCCCTGCGCGCCCGCATCAACACCGGCCAGCCGCACACCGCCCGCATCTGGAACTACTGGCTCGGCGGCAAGGACAACTACGAGGTCGACCGCGCGGCCGGCGACCAGATCCGCCAACTGCACCCCGGCATCGGGGAGTACGCCCGCCACGACCGCCTCTTCCTGGGCCGCGCCGTGCGTCATCTGGTCGGCGACCTCGGCATCCGGCAGTTCCTGGACATCGGCACCGGCCTGCCCACCGCCGACAACACGCACGAGGTCGCGCAGAGCGTGGCCCCGGAGACGCGGGTCGTCTACGTCGACAACGACCCGCTGGTCCTCACCCACGCCCGCGCCCTGCTCACCAGCACCCCGGAGGGCCGTACCGACTACCTGGACGAGGATCTGCGCAACATCGACGCGATCTTCGAACATGCGTCGAAGACACTGGACTTCAGCCGGCCGGTGGCCCTGATGCTGCTCGGCGTGGTCATCTTCATCGGCGACGACGAGGACCCGTACGGCCTGGTACGGCAGTTGGTGGACCGGCTGCCGGCCGGGAGCCACCTGGTGCTGTCGCACACCGTCACCAGCCCCTCGATGCCGGACGTGGACGAGGCGGTGAAGTTCTGGAACGAGCACGGCACGCCCAAGCTCACCCAGCGCACCCCCGAGGACGTGACCCGCTTCTTCGACGGTCTGGAGCTGCTGGAGCCGGGCGTGGTGTCCTGCTCGCGCTGGCGTCCCGAGGGCGCCGGGGACGCCGAGCCGGAGGAGGTCGCCATGTTCGGCGGGGTGGCCCGCAAGAACTGACCCCGCCGGGCGGAATCGTGCCGTCCGGTGAACACTCCCGGCCCCGGTCCCGTACTGACGGGGGGCGCTCGCGACCGGAGGGCCCCGTGCCGCCGGTCCGGGCGGTGCGCGCTCGGGGTTCGGGAGTCTGGCATGAGGCACGCACGACGGCGGGTCGTCCGGCGAGTGACACGGCTGGCGGCGGTCGGCGGACTCCTCCTGGGAGGAGGGATGGTCGCGCAGGCCGCCATGGCGAGCGAGACCCCGGCCACGCCGGCGGCCACCTTCAGCGCGGCCGGTACGGCCGGGACCAAGGGCGCCGCACTCGCGGAGCGGCTCGGCACCGCCCGCTCGGCGGGCAACTGGGTGGACGCGCAGGGCCGTCCGGTCGTCGCCGTGACCGACGAGCGGGCGGCCGCCGAGGTACGCGCGGCCGGAGCGCGGGCGAAGGTCGTCGGACACAGCATGAACGAGCTGAAGTCCGCCACCACCGCGCTGCGTTCGGCCCCGCGCGTGCCGGGAACCGCCTGGGCGGTGGACTACCGCACCAACCGGATCGTGGTGAGCGGGGACCGCACGGTCTCGTCCGGCGACTGGACGAAGATGACGCAGGTCGCCTCGCGCATCGGTGACTTCGTGACGATGCGACGGACCGGGGGCAGGTTCACCACCCGGCTCAACGGCGCCCAGCCGATCCTCTCGACCGGCGGTCGCTGCTCGGCCGGGTTCAACGTGAGCGACGGACAGCGGGACTTCATCCTCACGGCCGGGCACTGCGGGCCGACCGGCTCCATCTGGTTCGCGGACGGCCAGGGCACCCGGCAGCTCGGCGCGACGGTGAAGAGCAGCTTCCCCGGCGGCGACTTCTCCCTCGTCCAGTACGACACCGACAAGGCCGGCCAGGGCGCCGACGTGGTCGCGGTCGGCGGCGGCAAGGGCGTCCGCATCACCGGCGCGGGCGACGCGGCCGTGGGCCAGCGGGTGTTCCGCAGCGGCAGCACCAGCGGGCTGCACGACGGGCAGGTGACCGCGCTCAACGCGACCGTGAACTACCCCGAGGGCACCGTCACCGGCCTGATCGAGACCGATGTCTGCGCCGAACCCGGGGACAGCGGAGGCCCGATGTTCTCCGAGGGTGTCGCCCTCGGCGTCACCTCGGGCGGCAACGGCGACTGCACCACGGGCGGGACGACCTTCTTCCAGCCGGTGACCAAGGCGCTCACCGCCCTGAACGTGAAGCTCATCACCGCGACGCCGCCCCCCGGCGCCCAGAGCGCCGCCCCCGCCCCCACGACGGAGGCCGGCCAGAGCGGGATGACGCCGAGCGCGGCCCGCCCCGGCTCCTCGGCCCCGGTCACCGGCGTGGACGGACAGACCCTGCTGGCCCGCCTCACCGACACCCGCAACGTCGGCCCCGGACTGCTGGTGATCGCGGGGAGCGTGATCGCGCTGGTCGCCACCCGGTACATCCGTGCCGAGCAGGACCGCAAGGCGTACCAGCGGTACTACTCGGCGACCTGGAACTGAGTCCCGGCCGAGGCGGTCGCGGCGGCCGAGGAGACGGGCACGGCAGACGAGGGCACCCGGTCACGGGTGCCCTCTGGGCGGTTCGACGGTGGCTCTGCGGGGTCCGGTCAGACCGGGCGGCGCGGCGTCGGGGCCGCGGCGGCCCACTCCATCACGAGGCGCTGGTACTCCGCGCGCTGCTCGCTGGTCAGGATGCCGCCCGACCGGCGCCACAGGGCCCGGATCTCCTCGTTGACCTCCGCGGCCGAGCGCCCGCAGGAGGCTTCAGCAGTGGTGGACATGGTGTGAAGCATAGGCCGGTCCCCGTGAAGGCGCCGTGAATAAGTACGTGCGATTCGGGCATTTCGGACCGTGTTGCTCATCACGTCAAGAAGCCGTGCGGAAGGGCGAGTTCGGCTCGGCCCGCCCGTCCGCACGCGGGCCGTGCTCAGGTGCCGGGCTTGCGGCCGTAGACGAAGACGTCGTCGCCGTTCTTCAGCAGCGACCAGTACTTCTTCGCGTCCTTCGTGGTCATGTTCACACAGCCGTGGGAGCCCGGCGGGTTCCACATGCTGAGACCGACGGAGTGGAAGGCCTGGCCGCCGTCGAAGAACTGGCTGTAGGGCATCGGCACGTCGTAGAGGTTGGAGACGTGGTCGATGTCACGCCAGTAGACCTTCTTCAGACCGGTGCGGGTCTCGTACTTGTCGCGGCCGGTGCGCACCGGGACGGGGCCGTAGACCAGCTTCTTGCCGTCCTGGACCCAGCTGAGCTGCAGGGTGAGGTTCACACAGGCGATGCGGCCCTTGTTCACCGGGCACTTGCCGTCCTTGTTGGGGTTCTTCCCCACGGCCTTCTGCCGGTTCATGAGGTCCATCACACCCCAGGTGACGGGTCCGGCGTAGCCGATGTTGGGGGTGATGCCGTGCTTGTTCTGGAAGCTGCGGATGGCCGAGCAGTCCCCCGAGGACTGCTTGCCATCCACCGTGCGGCCGAGGAACCGCTCGACCTGCTTTTGGTACGGGCCCGCCTTGGTGGTGCAGCTCGCGGCCTGGGCCGGAGTGGCGGTGGCGGCGATGGTGAGCGGCGCGACCAGCGCGCCGATCCCGAGTGCCACGGCTCCCCGTCTGCGTATGTCGCCCATGGTCGGCCCCATCCCTTCTCCCCTGCGGGTCCCGGGACGTCCCCCGGGGTTGTCTGCCCCGCTCGTCCGTGGGGCTTTCGGCCTACTAGACCGGCTCGTCGGCCGGATGGTTGCGTTTCCGGCATGCTGTGACGAAACGGTGAACTTTATCCCGGTCCGCCGCGGCTCCCGTCCATCGCGGTCCTGAACCCGGTGTGCACCGAGGTGAGGCCGCCGTCGACGACGAGGGTGGTTCCGGTGATCCAGGCGGCGTCGCGGGAGGCGAGGAAGGCGACGGCCGCCGCGATGTCCCCGGGCTCGCCGACCCGGCCGAGCGGGTAGCAGTCGCGTACGGCGTCCAGGTCGTCGTCGCGGCCCTCCCAGGCGGAGGTGCGCACGGTGCCCGGCGCGACCAGGTTGACCCGGACCCCGCGGGCGGCCGAGCGGCCGGCGAGGGTGCGGGTGAGGGAGCCGAGGCCGGCCTTGGCGGCGCTGTAGGCGTGGTTGCCGAAGTCCATCAGGCCGTTGACCGAGCCGATGCTCACGATGGCGCCGCGTCCGGAGGCGGCGAGGTGGGGCAGCGCGGCCTGGCAGCAGCGGCGGACGCCGCCCAGGGTGATGTCGAGGTCACGGGCCCAGGACTCGTCCGGGTCGTCCTCGAACTTCGTGCCCGCGTCCGGTGAGCAGTGGGCGGCGCAGTTCACCAGCACGTCGAGCGAGCCGAAGGCGTCGACCGCGTGGGCCACAGCCGCCTCCACCGAGGCCCGGTCGGCCACGTCGCACACCGACGCCTCGGCGGTGAGCCCCTGTTGGCGCAGCGAGTCGGCGGTCCGCTCGGCCTCGGGTGCGTCCTGGTCGGTGACCAGGACGCGGGCGCCCTCCTGGGCGAGGCGCCGGGCGACGGCGGCGCCGATGCCCCGGCCCGCGCCCGTGACGAGGGCCGCGTGGCCCGTGAAGCGATGGGTGAGATCGGTCATGGGCCGACGGTAGGGCAGCGGGGACCGCCGCGACAGAGGCTGTGCGGCCGCGGCGGTCCCCGCTCAGGCGGTGCGGATCAGTGACCCCGCTCGATCCACTCCTGGAGGTGACCCGACTCCTCGCCGATCGTCGTCGGGTCGCCGTGGCCGGTGAGCACCTTGGTCTGTGGGGGCAGGGTGAGCAGCCGGTCCCGGATCGAGTCGATGATCGTCGGGAAGTGCGAGTACGACCGCCCGGTGGCGCCGGGGCCGCCCTGGAAGAGGGTGTCGCCGCTGAACACCGCGCCGAGGCCGGGGTCGTAGAGGCAGACGGCGCCGGGGGCGTGGCCGGGCGTGTGCAGCACGGTCAGGTCGGCTCCTGCGGCCTCCAGCACCTGACCGTCGACCAGGTGCTCGTCGGGCTCGCGGTCGGGGTGGGTGAGCCGCCAGAGCGGCAGGTCGTCCGGGTGGAGCCAGATCGTGGCACCGGTCAGCTCGGCGAGGGCGGGGGCCGCGTTCACATGGTCGTTGTGCGCGTGGGTGCACACGATCGCGGTGAGCCGGCGGTCGCCCACGGCCGCGACGATGGCCTGGGCGTCGTGCGCGGGGTCGATGACGACGGCCTCGTGGTCGTCGCCGACGATCCACACGTTGTTGTCGACGTCCCAGCTTCCGCCGTCGAGAGTGAACTGGCCGGAGGTGACGAGGCGTTCGATACGGGCGGTCATCAGAACTCCACCACCGAGCGCAGCACGTCGCCGTGCTGCATCCGCTCGAACGCCTGCTCCACCTCGTCCAGTCGGATGGTCTCGGAGACGAACGCGTCCAGCGGCAGGCGCCCCTGGAGGTGCAGGTCGATCAGCACCGGGAAGTCCCGCGAGGGCAGACAGTCGCCGTACCAGGAGGACTTGAGGGAGCCGCCGCGGCCGAACACGTCCAGCAGGGGCAGTTCGAGCTTCATCTCCGGCGTGGGCACGCCGACCAGGACGACGGTGCCGGCCAGGTCCCGGGCGTAGAAGGCCTGCCGGTAGGTCTCCGGACGGCCGACCGCGTCGATCACCACGTCGGCGCCGAAACCGCCGGTGAGTTCGCGGATCGCCTCGACCGGGTCGGTCTCCTTGGAGTTGACCGTGTGGGTGGCGCCCAGCGTGCGCGCCTTCTGCAGCTTCCGGTCGTCGATGTCAACAGCGATGATCTTCACGGCCCCGGCCAGCGCGGCCCCGGCGATGGCCGCGTCCCCGACGCCGCCGCAGCCGATGACGGCGACGGAGTCGCCCCGGCCGACGTTGCCGGTGTTGATGGCCGCGCCGATGCCCGCCATGACACCGCAGCCGAGCAGTCCGGCGACGGCCGGGGAGACCTCGGGGTCGACCTTGGTGCACTGGCCGGCCGCGACGAGCGTCTTCTCGGCGAAGGCGCCGATGCCGAGGGCGGGGGTGAGTTCCTGGCCGGTGGAGGCCAGGGTCATCTTCTGCTTCGCGTTGTGGGTGTTGAAGCAGTACCAGGGGCGTCCCCGCAGACAGGCACGACAATTGCCGCACACCGCACGCCAGTTGAGGATGACGAAGTCACCGGGTGCCACGTCGGTGACGCCCTCGCCGACCGACTCCACGACACCGGCGGCCTCGTGGCCCAGCAGGAAGGGGTAGTCGTCGGAGATTCCGCCCTGCTTGTAGTGCAGGTCGGTGTGGCAGACCCCGCACGCCTGGATGTCCACGACGGCCTCGCCGGGGCCCGGATCGGGGATCACGATCGTCTCGATCCGTACCGGCTCGTCCTTCCCCGGTGCGACGACGCCGCGTACTTCCTGCGCCATGGTCAGGCCCCTTTCCATCGGTGTTCCGCTCGTGCCGACCCTACGCCACCGGAGATCCGCGGGGAGGTTCCGTGAGGGCGTGGACCAGCGGGTTTCCCGGCACGAGCGAGGGCCGCCCGGTCACGGACGGCCCTCGCGGGTACGGCTGTTCAGACCCGGCTCGGCCCTAGAGGCCGGGGAGCAGGCCGGTCACGGGGGCGGCGAGGTCGGTGAGCTGGTGCAGTTCGTTCAGCCGGTTCAGCTCGCTCACCTGGTTCAGGCCGCGCAACTGCTCGCCGACGCGCGGGACCTGGCTCTGGGCCTGGGGCGGGAGTTCGCTGAGGGCGACGTCGTCCAGCACGGTCATCGGGTTGAGCTGCCCGCCTGCCGGTGCGGCGGCGTCGGCCGCGTTCGCCAGGGGTGCGGCAAGGCCCGTGACACCGACGGCCAGACCGACGGCGGCGACGATGCGTCGTGTTGAGATCATGCCTGGAGCAACGTCCGTACCCCCGTGCCGGACACGGGCGGCGGCCGTGGCTCACCCGACAGGCGGACCCGGTCGCCTGCGTTTGCCGTCGCCGCCGGGGCGGAGGAGTCTCGGATGTGGGCCCCCGCGGTCCGCCGCCCGCCGGGCCGCGGGCGTACGAAGGAGGTCACCATGGCGAGCAAGAAGGATTCCGCCTTCACCACGGAGGCACTGCGCGAGGCCATCGAAGCGGACTCGGGAGACGGCCTGCTCGCGCTGTACGAGGACGACGCGCAGATCCGTGTCATCGACCAGGCCGACCAGCCGAGCCACCCCAAGGTGCTGCGCGGAAGGGGCGAGATCGAGGAGATGCTCGCCGACATCTACAGCCGCGAGATGATCCACCGGCTCGACCAGTGCGTCATCGACGGCGACCACGCGGCGTTCACCGAGTCGTGCCAGTACCCCAACGGCAACAAGGTCTACGCCGAGTCGATGGTCACCCTGCGCGACGGCCGGATCTCGGAACAGATCCTCATCCAGGCATGGGACGAGTAGGTGCGAGGCTCGCGCGGGTCCAGGTCAGCTCCCGGCTGACCTGGACCTTCTCGGCCCGGCTGGGACCGGGTCCGCCGCCGGGCGGGAGTTCCCGGCGGTGGAGCGTGCTGCCCGGTCCGGTCCGGCTGGTGCTGGCGGTGCTGCGGGCGGTGCGGCCGGGTCTGCCGCACCGGCACCGCTGAGCGGGTCAGGTGGTGAGAACCATCCGGAAGCGGGCCTTGCCCGCGAGCATCTTCTGGAAGGCGGACTCGACGTCGTCGAGCGGCACGGTCTCGCTCATCGGGCGGATGCCGTGCAGGGCGCTGAACTCCAAGGTGTCCTGCACGTCCTGGGAGGTGCCGGAGGGGTGGCCCCTGACCTCACGGCCGGCCATCAGGAGCTGGACCGGGCTGATGTCGATCGGCTCCATGGTGGCGCCGATGACGACGAGCTGGCCGCGTGGGGCGAGGCCGTCCACGGTGGCCGACATGGCATCGGAGTTCCCGGCGGTGGCCAGCACCACCTTGGCACCGCCCAGCGCCTGGAGCGCCTCGGCGACCGCGGTCCCGGAGGTGCTGTCGATGTAGTGGTGGGCGCCCAGTTCCCGCGCGAAGTCCTCCTTCTCGGCGCCGCGTGCGATGGCGACGGTCTCGAACCCCATCGCGGCCGCGTACCGCACCCCGAGGTGCCCCAGACCGCCGACCCCGAGAACCGCGACCAGGTCTCCGCCGGGCCGGGCGTCGGTGCGCCGCAGGGCGTTGAAGGTGGTGACGCCCGCGCAGGCCATGGGCCCCGCGTCGACGGCGTCCAGTCCCTCGGGGATGCGGGCGAGGGCGTCGACGGGCACGATCACCTGCTCGGCGAAGCCGCCGTCGTAGGCCCAGCCGGGCACCTGGAGGCGGACGCAGGTGATGAAGTCGCCCTCGCGGCACGGCTTGCACCAGCCGCAGCTCCCGCCGAACCAGCCGACCGCGACCCGGTCCCCGACCTTCCAGTCCCGGTCCGCCGTACCCTCCCCCAGCTCGGCGATCCGCCCGGCGATCTCGTGCCCGGCCACCTCGGGGAAGGAGATGCCCGGCAGCCCGCCCTCGACGAACATGGCGTCGCTGTGGCAGATCCCGCACGCCTCCACGGCGATCCGCACATGGCCGGGGCCCGGCTGCCGCACCTCCCGTTCGACCAGCTCGAAGCCGCCGCCGGGTTCGGTCACCTGCGCCACTCGATACGTACTCATACGCCTCTCCGGAGAACGTCGGGAAGGCCCGCCCGGGCCTTCGCTCCAGCAGACCAGCAGTACCCCGATCGCGCGCGCCGAGGCGGGGAACCGGGCTCAGGGAAGGGTGTGCAAGGTGACGTCGGCCAGGACGCCGTCCGCCACGGTGGCGGTCAGGTAGGTGGCGTGCGGCTGGCGTCGGCGGTCGGTCGGGGAGCCGGGGTTGAGCAGGCGGAGGCCGCCGGGGGCGGTGGTGTCCCAGGGGATGTGGCTGTGCCCGAAGACCAGGACGTCCAGGCCGGGGAAGCGCTCGGCGCAGCGGGCCTCGCGGCCTCGGGTGGGCCCGGTCTCGTGCACCACGCCGAAGCGCAGGCCGCCCAGCTCGGCGTGGGCCACCTCGGGCAGCCGGGCGCGCAGGTCGTCGCCGTCGTTGTTGCCGTACACGCCGACCAGGCGGCGGCTCTCGGACTCCAGCAGGTCGAGGGTGGCGGTGTCCACCCAGTCGCCGGCGTGGAACACCACGTCCGCGTGCGGGAGTTCGGCGAGGAGGCGGTCTGGGAGCCGCTTGGCCCGCTTCGGGAGGTGGGTGTCGGACATGAGGAGGAGGCGCACGTCTCCAGCCTAGGGAAAGCACAATGGACAGGTAAAACTGAACAGCTCGAACTGGACAGGCTGGGCTGACGTTCTCTACGGTGGCGGGCATGGTCCAGATGTCCGGTTCGGCCGCCCGCGCGGCGCGCGAGCTGCGGGTGGTGTTCAGCCGGCTGCGGCGCCGTATCCGTGAGGTGGCGCGGGACGCCGATCTCACGCCCCCGCAGGAGTCCGCGCTCTCCCTGGTCGGCAAGCACGGCGCGGCCACGGCGAGCGCGCTCGCGGCGGCCGAGGGCGTTCGTCCGCAGTCCATGGCGGCCACGCTCGCCGCGCTGGACCAGCAGGGACTCATCCGCCGCGCCCCCGACCCGGACGACGGCCGCCGTCAGCTCGTCACCCTCACCGAGGCGGGCCGGGCCCGCGTCGAGGGCAACCGGCAACTGCGTGAGGAGTGGCTCGCCCGCGCCTTCCAGGACCGGTTCACCGAGGAGGAGCGGGAGACGGTGCTGACCGCGCTGGAGCTGCTGGAGCGGCTGTCCCGCCCCTGAACACCGGGCCCTCCCCGGCCCCCACCCTTCTCGAAAGGCCGACGCATGTCCGTCACCACGCTCGACCCCCGTACCGCCCTCGTCGTGATCGACCTCCAGGCCGGGATCACGGCGATGCCCGTCCAGCCGCACAGCGCCGCCGACGTGGTGGCCCGCAGTGCCGAGCTGGCCGACGCCTTCCGCGCCCGTGACCTGCCCGTGGTGCTGGTCCGGGTGTCCTTCGCCGCCGACGGCGCGGACGCGGTGCCCGGCCGCACCGAGCGCCAGGCGCGCGGCCTGTCCTTCCCCGAGGGCTGGGACGTGATCGTGGACGAGCTGACCGGCCACGCCGGGGACGTCCTGGTCACCAAGCACAACTGGAGCGCCCTCTTCGGCACCGACCTGGAGGTGCAGCTCCGCCGCCGGGGCGTCACGCAGATCGTGCTCACCGGCATCGCCACCAGCATCGGCGTGGAGTCCACCGCCCGTGACGCGTACGCGGCCGGCTACCACGTCACCCTGGCCACCGACGCCATGGCCGACGCCGACGCGGACGCGCACGCCAACAGCGTCGAGCGGATCTTCCCCCGCCTCGGTGAGAGCGGTACGACGGCGGAGATCCTCGAACTGCTGGCCAAGACCCACGCCTGAGCACGCCCGGACGGCCCGGCACCCACGGGGGTGCCGGGCCTTTCCGCCGCCGTCGTCCGGTCAGTCCCCGGCGGCCGCGGCGCGCTCCACCTCGGCCTCGACCTCGGCGCGGGGCCGTCCGGTGTCCCGGGCGTACTCGCTGAGCGCGGTCTGCACGTCGCGGGCCAGGTCGCGCCAGGCGCGCAGGGCGGTCTCGTACGTCCCGGACTGCGCGCCGGTCATCGCCCGCTCGGCCGGGGGACCGTAGGTGTCCCGCAGTCCCTCCACCGTGGCGTGGGCCGCGGCCGCCGCGCGCTGCTTCTGGACCAGTTCTTCGAAGGTGTGTGCCACACCAACCGACCCTAGGCACGCGGGGCGAACCCGCCACTCGGGGCCGCCGTCCGCGCTGTCCGCCAGGGCCGGTCTCCCGGCGTCGTCGCCCGCCTCGTCGAGGTCTCTCATCCCCCACCCGCCCCTCACGCCTCGTCCGTCACCAGCTCCGCCCACACCTGCTTGCCGCCGCTGACCGGGACGGTCCCCCAGGCGTGCGAGACCGCCTCGACCAGCAGGATGCCCCGGCCGCCGGTGGCCTCCCAGCCGACGCTGGTCGGCTTGAGGGGCCCGCGCGGCGAGGAGTCGGTGACCGCGATGCGCAGCCGGTGCCCGACCAGGCTGAGGTCGAGCCGTACCTGCCCCTCGGTGTGCACGAGGGCGTTGGTGACCAGCTCGGACACCACCAGCAGCGCGGTGTCGGCGGTGTCCCTCGGCAGCTCCCAGGCGCGCAGGGTGCGGCGGACGAAACGCCGGGCGTGCCGTACCGCCTCCGGGACCCGCCACACGCTCCAGCTCTCGCGGCGCGGGCGCACGGCCATGCCGTCGTAGCGGACCAGCAGCAGCGCCACGTCGTCGCCCCGGTGCGCGCCCGCCAGCAGGGCGTCGGCGGTCTGGCCGAGGTGGACGGGATCGGCGGCGGCGAGGTCGCGGGCGAGCCGGTCCATGCCGGTGTCGAGGTCCGTGCCGGACGACTCGACCAGGCCGTCGGTGGTCAGCGCGAGGACCGTGCCGGCCTTGAGTCTCAGCGGCGTCATCGGGTACTCCGCCCGGGTGAGGACCCCGAGCGGCGGTCCGCCCTCGGCCTCCACGATCTCGGTGCTGCCGTCCGGGTGGCGCAGCACCGGCTGCGGGTGCCCGGCGCGTACGCAGAGGGCGGTGCCCTGCTCCATGTCGATGTCGACGTAGACGCAGGTGGCGAAGAGGTCGGTCTCCATGTCCAGGAGCAGCCGGTTGGCGTGGGCCGCGACCACGTCGGGAGGGTGGCCCTCGGCCGCGTAGGCGCGCAGGGCGGTGCGCATCTGGCCCATCAGGGTGGCGGCGCCCGCGTTGTGTCCCTGGACGTCGCCGATGACGAAGGCCACGTGGTTGTCGGCGAGCGGGATCACGTCGTACCAGTCACCGCCGACCTCCAGGCCCTCGGTGGCGGGCAGGTACCGGGCGACGGCCTCGGCGCCGGGCAGGCGGGGCAGCCGGTGGGGCAGCAGGGTGCGCTGGAGCATGCCGACGAGTTCGTGCTCGGCGTCGAAGGCGTGGGCGCGTCGCAGGGCCTGTCCGGCGAGGGCGGCACAGGCGGTGAGCAGGGCGCGTTCGTCGGGGGCGAACTCGTGCGGGCGGTCCCAGCCGATCAGGCAGGCCCCGGCCATCCGGCCGCCCGCGGGCAGCGGCAGCACCGCCAGGCCGCCGGGGCCGACTCCGGCGAGGCTCGGCTCCAGGGCGGAGCCGGCGGGCCAGATGTGGGCGCGGCCGTCGCGCAGGGCGGCGGCGAGGGCGGGCATGGCGCGTACGGGGGCGTCGGGCCACTCCCCGCGCCACTCGGCCCGCCAGAGTTCGGGCCACGCCTCGGGTTCGGGCGGGTCGAGGACGGTGACCACGAGCCGGTCGTTCTCCAGTTCGGCCAGGGCGATGCGGTCGGCGCGCAGCGGCTTGCGCAGGGCGTCGACGACGGCGTGCCCCACGTCCTTCACGGTGCCCGCCGTGGCGAGGTCGGCGGCGAGGCGCTGGACGCGCGCCACGTCGGTGACGTCGGAGCGCAGCTTGGTGGCGTCCGCGACGGTGCCGGCCAGCCGTGCGGGCCTGCCCTCCCCGCCGGGCAGCAGCCGTCCGCGCAGCCGGAGCCAGCGGAGCGCCCCGGACGGCTGCCGGACGCGGAACTCCAGCTCGCGCTCGTCCAGCGACATGTGGCCGGGCTCCACCACCGACATCAGCGCGGGCAGGTCCTCGGGCACCGTGAGCCGGAGCAGCGTCTCCACCTTGCCGTCGAAGTCGTCGCGCCCTATGCCGAAGAGCCGCAGTATCTCGTCGCCGACCTCCACCCGCCCGGTGTCCATGGCGAGGCTGAAGGCGTCCGGGGCCAGTTCGCGGGAGTCGGCGGGGCCGGGCTCGGGGACGGCGACGGCGCGGGCGATGAGTTCCAGCGCGGCCCTCTCCCCCGCGTCGAACCCCTCGGGCCGTTCCGCGACCGCCAGCAGCGAGCCGCCGCCGGGCCCGGCGAGGGGCAGGGCGGCGAGGGAGAAGTCGGGTGCCGGGGTACGGCGGCCCTCGGCCCGGTCGGCCACTTCGCCGGGGCCGAGCCAGAGGGGGCGGCCGGTGCGGTGGGCCCCGGCGACCGGGGCGCCGCCGCCCGCGGGGTAGCTGTCGCGCAGGCCGTACAGCGAGCCGGGCAGTCCGACGGACTCGGCCAGGCACAGCACTGCGGGGTCGTCACCGGGGGCGTACACGCCGGCGAACGAGGCGCCGGCGAGGACGAGGGCCTGTTCCAGGACGCGGCGGAGCCGGTCGGAGGAGGGGGGCGCGGCCATGAGTGTGGCGAGGACGTGCTCGGCACGCCCGGCTCCCGTCCTGCGCACCGCAGCACCCTCACCCACCACGTTGGCCATTACAGCGCGTGCGGGCGCGTGGCGCAGCCCCTGTGCACCGACCACGCGCGGTTTTTCCCTACCGCGCGATTGGCCCGTAAGCCTCATGCATGCGTGTACCGGCCTTTTCCGCCGCTCGGCATGAGCGGCGTCGGGAGGGGGTACTCGGCGTGTCTCCCAGAGCTGGGACTCGTCCGCAGTCCGGGGCGCGAGGGCCGTACGAGGAGGTGGTCGGCGTGTCCGACACGCCGGACCCCGCGCGGGAGACGGCGGAGGCGGGACGGCCGCCGCTGTCGGTCGCCCTGACCGCGATGATGGAGGACGTGGGCGCGCACTCGGGCGCGGTCTACCTGCTGCGGCCCGATGTGCCCGTGCTGGAGATGGCGGTGATGGCGGGCCTGCCCAGGGCGTTCGCCGCGCCGTGGGAGCGGGTCGGGGTGAGCGCGCCCATCCCGGTCGCGCAGGCGGTGCGGCAGCGGCGGCCGGTGTGGGTCGGCGGCGGCGAGGAGATGGCACGCCGCTTCCCGCGCATCGCGATGGTGCTGCCGTACCCCTTCGCGCTGGCGGCGCTGCCGCTGGCCACGGACGACGCCGTGCTCGGCTCGGTGTTCGTGACCTGGCCGGCCGGGCACGGCCCGGAGCTGACCGAGCGGGAGCGGACGCTGCTGGCGGCGGGGTGCGAGCGGCTGACCCGGGTGCTGGCGCGGGCGTCGGCCGGGAATCTGTCGCTGGGCTCCGAACGGGATCTGGTGGCGACACCGGACGCGGCCGTCGTGGACACGCTGGGACCGGTTGAGGCGGCGCGGATGGTGGCCCGGCTGCCGTACGGGCTGGTGTCGCTCGACCTGCACGGCCGGATCGGCCACGTCAACGCGGCCGCCGCGGAGCTCCTCGGCCGACCCGCCGCCGAACTGCTCGGCACGCTGCCCTGGGTGTCGGTGCCGTGGCTGAACGATCCGCTGTACGAGGACCGTTACCGGGCCGCGCTGATCAGCCGCCGTCCGGCCTCCTTCGTGGCCCTGCGGCCACCCGGCCACTGGCTGTCCTTCCGGCTCTATCCGGGCAGCACCGGGGTGAGCGTGCGCATCACGCGGGTCCGGGTGCTGACCGAGCGCACGCGTGTGCCGGCCGGGGCGCGGCCGCACCGGCTGGTGACGATCTCGCGGCTGCTGAGCCTGACGGGGGCGCTGACGGAGGCGGTGGCGGTCGAGGATCTCGTCCAGCTGGTCGCGGACGAGGTGGGTCCGGCGGTCGGCAGTCACGCGCTGATGCTGCTCGCCGCCGAGGAGGGGCGGATGCGGGTGCTCGGGCACCGCGGCTACCGGGACGAGCGGGTGGCCGGCTGGTTCGACGGGATGCCGCTGAGCGAACGCACCCCGGGCACCCAGGCGCTGAGCAGTGGAGTGCCGGCGTTCTTCGAGTCTCTGGAGCAGTTGGAGCGGCTGTATCCCGTGCGACGCGAGTCCCGTGACGGCTTCTCGGCGTGGGCCTTTCTGCCGTTGGTCGCGTCCGGGCGCCCGGTGGGGACGTGTGTGCTGGCGTACGCCGAGCCGCGTTCCTTCCCCGCCGAGGAGCGGGCGGTGCTGACCAGCCTGGGCGGGCTGATCGCCCAGGCGCTGGAGCGGACGATGCTGTACGACGCCAAGCACCGGCTGGCGCACGGGCTCCAGGAGGCGCTGCTGCCGCACTCGCTGTCCCCGCCGCCCGGCATCGAGGCCGCCGCGCGCTATCTCCCGGCGACACGGGGCATGGACATCGGCGGCGATTTCTACGACCTGGTGCCGACCCGGCCGCGGGCGTCCGCGGTGATCGGCGACGTGCAGGGGCACAACGTGACGGCGGCGGCGCTGATGGGCCAGATCCGCACCGGTGTCCGCGCGTACAGCACGGTGGGGCAGGCACCGGGCGAGGTGATGCGCAGCATCAACCGGCTGCTGATCGACCTCGGTACCGAGCTGTTCGCCAGTTGCCTCTATCTGCGCCTCGACCCCGCGCACGGCCGTGCCGTGATGGCGCGGGCCGGTCATCCGCCGCCGCTGCTCAGACGTCCGGACGGGCGGGTACGGGTGCTGGACCTGGCCGGGGGCCCGCTGCTCGGCATCGACTCGGAGGCGGCCTACCCGACGACGGAGGTGCCGCTCACCCCGGGCTCGGTGCTCGCCCTTTATACGGACGGACTGGTGGAGTCGCCCGGTGTGGACATCGAGGACGCGCTGACCGACCTGGGCGCGCTGTTCTCCGAGGCGGGCGACGGTCCGCTGGAGGAACTGGCGGACGCGCTGGTCCGGCACGGCACGGCGGGGCGGGACCGGGTGGACGACGTGGCGGTGCTGCTGCTCCGGGCGCAGGACGGTATGTGAGCGTCCGCCGCGCAAAGGGTCCGGCCCCTCCGCCGAAGGGCCGGACCCGGTCGGTCAGTTGGAGGCGGTTCCGCCCTGCTGACGGTTGCGGTGGTGGTGCTTGGTGCCCTGCTCCTGAGCGGCTCCCGCACCCGCGCCGGCCTGGTCGTCGGCGCCGCCGATCTGGTCACCGCCCGCCTGGTCACCGGCACCGGCACCGGACTGGTCCCCGGCACCCGCCTGGTCGCCCGCGCCGGACTGGTCCCCGGCGCCCGCCTGGTCGCCAGCACCCGCCTGGCCGTCACCGGCACCGGCACCCGCGCCCCCGTCGCCGAGGGTGGCGCCCGTGGCCGCGAGGGCGGCGGTGACCGGCTGGAAGAAGGTCTCGCCGCCGCTGGTGCAGTCGCCGCTGCCGCCGGAGGTCAGGCCGATCGCCGCGCCCTCCTGGGTGAACAGCGAGCCGCCGCTGTCGCCGGGCTCGGCGCACACGTCGGTCTGGATGAGTCCGGTGACGGTGTCGACACCGTTCGGGTCGGTCTCGCTCTGGAAGTTCACGGTGGCGTCCAGGCCGGTGACCTGGCCGTCGTGCAGCCCGGTGGTGGAGCCCATCCGGAACACGGTGGAGCCGACGGTGGCCTCGGCGGCCTGGGTGATCGCCACGACCTGGCCGTTGCCCGCGTTGACCTCGCTGGGCGCCTGGGTCGCCGGGTCGTCGTACTTGACGAGGGAGAAGTCGCCCTCGCCGGGGAAGGTGGCCTGGTCGACGGTGGCGATGGGCTGCCCCGTCTGCGAGTCGGACCACTCCTTGGCCGCGACCCCGCAGTGACCGGCGGTCAGGAAGGCGGGGCTGCCGTCGGAGGCGGTGACGTTGAAGCCGAGGGAGCAGCGGACGCCGCCGCCCTGCACCTGGGAGAAGATCGCGTCGCCGCCGGAGACGAAGGTCTTGAAGGTGCCGCCGGTCTTCTTCAGCGTGGCCGTGCCGGACCCGAGACCGTCGACGGTCGACTCCAGCCGGTCCCACTTGGCGCCGGTCACCGTGGAGTCGGCGCTGACGATCACCTTGTTGGTGCGCGGGTCGACGGCCCAGGCGGTACCGGGGATGGCCGCCTTGGTCCGCAGGGTCCGCGCGGCGGACTGGAGGTCGGCGGTGCTGTTCTCCACCTGCCGTACGACGGCGCCCGCACTCTTCGCACGTGCGACGGCGGCACCGTCACCGACGGCGTTGACGACGAGCTGCCGCTTGGCGCTGTCGTAGTAGGAGCCGGCGAACTGGCCGCCCAGGGACTGCTTCAACTGGGCGGCGAGGGTGGTCGCGTCGGTGGCCTTGAGGGTCCTCGCGGTGCCCGTCGCGGCCGTGTCCTTGTCCTGGGACGCGTTGGCGTTGGGCAGCAGCAGGGCCGCCGCTCCGAGCGCCGCGACACCGCCGACCGCTATCGCGGCCTTCCTCTTGGGCATGCGCTTGTGACTCAACTTCTCGACCTCCTGGGTGCGGGGGTCTGCCGCTGTCGGGCAGTTCGTAGGGGGGTGCCGGCTGGCTACAGGTACGGGCGGTCCGCCCGGCGCGTTCAATCCCGATTGCCAACTTCGTTGTGCGGGTGGGGAATCAGCCACGCCCACGCCTCTTCTGACACACCGGCACCTCGGTCACCCCTTGTCACGACCGGGTCGCCCTGCGTCCAACACCGGTAACGGAATCCCGGCTTCAGGGAATCTGCACATCCCGCACCCAGGCGGGGCACGGACCGAGGGGTCCGCGCGCCGGTACGGGTGCCCCGGACATGCCTTTGGAGAGGTGTGCCGGATTCGCGTTACCGGCGGTAGTGGAGACGGTGCGACGACGGCGCGGGGAATGTGGAGGAAAACCGCCCAGGGAGTGCGCCTCCCTGCACGAATGACCCCCACCCTGCACCGAACTCGCTGGTGAGAGCCCTGAGTAAGTGGAACCGGGCGCGGCGTGCGTGCTTTGATCCATCGCATCGCAGGAACCGCCCCATGGCTGCCGGAGACGGCGGCCGGAAGGTCTGGAACTCCTCGCGGTCGCGGCCGTCATCTGTCCCCAGAGGGGGCCGCTCCCCCCTTATGAAGACCTATACGAAGGGAAGTTCTCCCATGAACTCCACCCCCCGTGTCGAGACCGTCGAGATCTCGGACGCCGAGCTGGACAACGTTTCCGGCGGTCTGTCCGTGAACGCCCTCTCCACCGTGACCGGCGCCGTCAACGGCATCGCCCCGGTTTCCGGCCTGGTGGACACCGTCGTCGGCACCGTCGAGGGTGTCACCGGCCTCAACACCGCCCCGGTCACCGGCCTGGTCGCCGGTCTCTGACCGCACCTCGGTGTCACCGAGAGTCCCGGACCCCCTCGCGGGTCCGGGACTCTCGGGCGTCCCGAAACCTTTCCGTGCCGTCGTCTCTCCTCGGGTGAGGGAAGTTCCGTGCAGTTCCGCCAACAGGCCCTCGCCAAGCTCCAGTCGCCGGAGGATCTCGACCTCCCGGTGCGGCTGGCACGTCCGCAGGGGTGGCTCGTCCTCGGTATCACCGTCGTCGTCATGGCGGCCGCATCAGTGTGGGCGGTGACCGGTTCGGTCGCCTCCACCGTGAGCGCCCCGGCCATCCTCACGCACGGGCAGGGCAGTTACGTCCTCCAGAGCCCCGTGGCCGGCCAGGTCACCGGTGTGCTCACCAGGCAGGGGCAACGCCTGCCCGCCGGCGCCCCGGTGCTCAAGGTCCGGACCGCGCAAGGCGATTCGGTGATCCGTACCGTCGCCGCGGGCCGGATCACCGCGCTGGCCGCGACCATCGGGCAGATCGTGCAGACCGGCGCCGACGTGGCCGCCGTGGAGAAGGTCGCACACGACTCCGACCCCCTGTACGCGACGGTGTACGTCCCCGCCGAGAACGCGGCCTCGATCCCCGCGCACGCCACCGTGGACCTGACCGTGTCCTCCGTACCGGCCGAGCGCTACGGCGTGCTGCGCGGCACGGTGAAGTCGGTGGACCGCACGGCGCAGACCCCGCAGTCGATCGGGGCGTTCCTCGGCGACAGCCAGCTCGGCAAGCAGTTCACCAGCAAGGGCCGCCCGGTCGCCGTCCTCGTCTCGCTGGACAAGTCGGCCTCCGCGAAGAGCGGTTACCGCTGGTCGTCGGCGGGCGGGCCGCCGTTCGGGCTGGACTCCATGACCCTGGCCTCCGGTGCGGTCCATCTGAGCGACCAGCGCCCGATCGATTGGCTGCTCCCGTGACCGCCCCGACCGACACCGCGCAGGAGAACCGGGGCCGCAGACGGGCCGCGCCGGCCCGCCGCCCGGTGCCCAAACCCCGTGGCGGCACGGTCCGTACGCCCACCGTGCTCCAGATGGAGGCCGTCGAGTGCGGCGCCGCCTCCCTCGCCATGGTGCTCGGCCACTACGGCCGCCATGTCCCGCTGGAGGAGCTCCGCATCGCCTGCGGTGTCTCCCGCGACGGCTCGCGCGCGAGCAACCTGCTGAAGGCGGCCCGGAGTTACGGGCTGACCGCCAAGGGCATGCAGATGGACCTCGCGGCGCTCGCCGAGGTGCGCGCCCCGGCCATCCTGTTCTGGGAGTTCAACCACTACGTCGTCTACGACGGCATGGGCCGCCGCTTCGGCCGGCGCGGGGTGTACATCAACGACCCCGCCAAGGGCCGCCGGTTCGTGCCCATGGAGGAGTTCGACGGCAGCTTCACCGGTGTGGTGCTGGTGCTGGAGCCGGGCGACGGCTTCAGCAGGGGCGGCCGCAAGCCCGGTGTGCTCGGCGCGATGCCCGCCCGGTTGCGCGGCACGGCGGGCACCCTGCCCGCGGCGGTGCTGGCGAGTCTGCTGCTGGTCGCGGTGGGCGCGGCGGTCCCCGCGCTGAGCCGTACCTACATCGACATGTTCCTGATCGGCGGCCAGACCTCGCTGCTCGGCGTGCTGTTCACGTCGATGGCGACCTGTGTGGCGCTGACCCTGGTGCTGACCTGGCTCCAGCAGGCCAACCTGCTGCACGGCCGGATCATCTCCTCCACGCTGTCCAGCGCGCGGTTCCTGCGCCACCTGCTGCGGCTGCCGGTCACCTTCTTCTCCCAGCGCTCCCCCGCCGACCTGGTGCAGCGCCTGCAGTCGAACGACCAGGTCGCCGAGACACTGGCCCGCGACCTCGCGGCGGCGGGCGTGGACGCGATCGTGGTCGTGCTGTACGCGGTCCTGCTGTACACCTACGACCCGCAGCTCACCTTCGTCGGCATCGGCGTGGCGCTGCTGAACATCGTGGCGATGCGGCTGGTGATCCGGCTGCGCGCGACCCGTACCGCGAAGCTGCGGGCGGACACCGCGCGGCTGACGAACACCTCGTACACCGGGCTCCAGCTCATCGAGACGATGAAGGCGACCGGCGGGGAGGACGGCTACTTCCGCAAGTGGGCGGGGCAGCACGCGGCGACGCTGGAGGAGCAGCAGAAGCTCGGGGTGCCGAGCGCCTGGCTGGGCGTGGTCGCGCCGACGCTGGCCACCTTCAACAGCGCGCTGATCCTGTGGATCGGCGGTCTCCGGGCGGTCGAGGGGCACATCTCGGTCGGTCTGCTGGTGGCGTTCCAGGCGCTGGTGGCCCGCTTCACCGCGCCGCTCACCCGGCTCAACGGCGTGGCGGGCCGCATCCAGGACTTCGCGGCCGACGTGGCCCGGCTGAAGGACGTGGAGAACTTCCAGGCCGACCCGCTGTACGCGCGTCCCGGCGGCGCCGACTCCACCCGCAGGCTGCGCGGGCACGTGGAGCTGGAGGGCGTCACCTTCGGCTACAGCCCGCTGGACAAGCCGCTGCTGACGGACTTCGACCTCACGGTCGGGCCGGGTCAGCAGGTGGCGCTGGTGGGCGGCTCCGGCAGCGGCAAGTCGACGGTGTCCCGGCTGATCTCCGGCCTGTACTCGCCCTGGGAGGGCGTGATCCGGATCGACGGCCGCAGGCTGGAGGACATCCCGCGCGGCGCGCTCGCCGCCTCGGTGTCCTTCGTCGACCAGGACGTGTTCCTCTTCGAGGGCTCGGTCCGCGACAACGTGGCGCTGTGGGACCCCTCGATCCCGGACGAGGCGGTGGAGGAGGCGCTGCGGGACGCGGCGCTGTACGACGTGGTGGCCCGCAGGCCGGGCGGGGTGCACAGCAAGGTCGAGCAGGACGGCCGCAACTTCTCCGGCGGGCAGCGCCAGCGGCTGGAGATCGCGCGGGCGCTGGTGCGCCGCCCCAGCATCCTGGTGCTGGACGAGGTGACCAGCGCGCTGGACGCGGAGACGGAGCTGACGGTGATGGACAACCTGCGCCGGCGCGGCTGCGCCTGTGTGGTGATCGCCCACCGGCTGTCCACGGTCCGCGACAGCGACGAGATCGTGGTGCTCCAGCACGGCACGGTCGTGGAGCGGGGCAGGCACGAGGAGCTGGTGGCGCGCGGTGGCGCGTACGCGGCGCTGGTCAGGGAGCGGTGAGATGACGTCCACGCACGACGGTGATCTGGTGCTGGGCGCCCTCGGCTCGCTGGGTACGCGGGTCGACTGCGCCGGCCTGAACCGGCTCGATCTCGAAGGACCACAGGTCCTCTGGCTGGTGGCCGCCGGCGCGCTCGACCTGTTCGCGGTGGACGCCGCCGAGCAGGGTCACTGGCACCACCTGGGCCGGCTGGAGGCGGGCGCGCTGCTGCTCGGCCCGGTCGCCGGACCCCAGCACTCCCTGGTCGCCCGCCCGGTGCGGGACTGCGTGGTGCACCGGGTCGACCTGCGCGAGCTGTACCAGGGCGCGCAGACCGAGACCTGGTCCTACGACGAGTACGGCAACCCGCAGTACGTGCCGCCCTCCTCCAGCCCGCTGGAGTACGCCCTCGCGCTCGGCGTCGGCCGGGGTCTCTCGGTGCTGTTCCAGGCGCCGCTCGCCGAGGACAAGTCGGTGGCGCCCTCGGACGACGACGTGTTCTGGATGCAGGTGCCGCCGGGCAGCGTGCAGTACGGCTCGGTGTACGGCGCGGAGGCGGCGGCCGACCTGCTGATGGACCCGGGGCTGTGGCAGAGCCTGGTCGACCAGCAGTACCGGCTGCTGACCGCGCTGGACCGCTGGATCGAGCAGCTGGAGCGCACCCACGAGACGCGGGCGGCGGCCGGCATCAAGGCCGGTGAGGCGGTACGCGCCCAGGCCGACCAGACCTTGCTCGCCTCCATCGGCAAGCGCTCGGACCGGCGGACGACGGCGGCCGACGCGGACGCCGGTTACGCGGCCTGCAAGCTGGTCGCGCAGGCGGCCGGGATCACGCTGGCCGACCCGGCGCGCGGGATCGGCGAGAGCGAGCGGCTGGACCCGGTGGAGCGGGTGGCGCTGGCCTCGCGCGTAAGGGTCCGGGCGGTACGCCTGGAGGGCCGCTGGTGGCGGGAGAACGTGGGCCCGCTGGTCGGTCACCGGGCGCTCTCGGGTGCGCCGGTGGCGCTGCTGTGGCGCCGGGGCGGCTATGTGGCCGTACAGCCGGCGACCGGCCGGGAGACGCCGGTGGAGAAGGCGAACGCGGAGGAGTTCGAGCCGCGGGCGGTGATGTTCTACCGGCCGCTGCCCGAGAAGCGGCTCGGCCCGCTGGGCCTGCTCCGGTTCAGCCTGGGCGGCACGCGGAACGACGTGCTGAACCTGCTGCTGGCGGGGTTGGTCACGGTGGCGATCGGCGCGCTGGTGCCCGTCGCCACGGGCAAGGTGCTCGGCGAGTACGTGCCGCAGGCGCGGGAGAACCTGATCGCGCAGGTGTGTCTCGCGGTGATGCTCAGCGGGGTGGTGTCGGCGGCGTTCACGCTGCTGGAGAACCTCACCATCCTGCGCCTGGAGGGGCGCATAGAGGGCTCGCTCCAGCCGGCGGTCTGGGACCGGCTGCTGCGGCTGCCGACCCGGTTCTTCAGCGGGCGCTCCACCGGCGAGCTGGCGAGTGCCGCGATGGGCATCAGCTCGATCCGGCGGCTGCTGGCGGGCGTCGGCCCGGTGGTGGCGCAGTCGGTGACGATCGGCGCGATGAACGTCGGCCTGCTGCTCTACTACAACGTGCCGATGGCGATGGCCGCGATCGCGATGCTCCTGGTGATCGGCGCCGTCTTCACGGGGCTCGGACTGTGGCAGGTGCGCTGGCAGCGGCGTCTTGTGACGCTCGGCAACAAACTGAACAACCAGGCGTTCCAGACCCTGCGCGGGCTGCCCAAGCTGCGGGTGGCGTCGGCGGAGAACTACGCCTACGCCGCCTGGGCCCGGGAGTTCGCGCGCAGCCGGGAGCTCCAGCAGAAGGTCGGCCGGATCAAGAACCTCAGCTCGGTGCTGGGCGCGGTGTATCTGCCGGTGTGCACACTGGTGATGTTCATGCTGCTGGCGGGCCCGGCGAAGGGCGCGATGTCGGCGGCGTCGTTCCTCACCTTCAGCACGGCGGTGACGATGGTGCTGACCTCGGTCACCCAGTTGACCGGCGCCTTCGTGTCGGCGGTGGCGGCGCTTCCGCTGTTCGAGGAGCTGCGCCCGGTGCTGGACGCCACCCCGGAGGTGCGGGCGGGCAGCACCCGGCCGGGCCCGCTGACCGGCGCGCTGGAGGCCCGGCGGCTGTCCTTCCGGTACTCCGACGACGGCCCGCTGGTCCTGGACGACGTGTCCTTCTCGGTGCGGCCGGGCGAGTTCGTCGCGGTGGTCGGCCCCAGCGGCTGCGGGAAGTCCACCCTGCTGCGCCTGCTGATCGGCTTCGACAAGCCGGTCTCCGGCAGTGTGCTGTACGACGGCCAGGATCTCGGCGCGCTGGACCAGTCCGCGGTGCGGCGGCAGTGCGGGGTGGTGCTCCAGCACGCGCAGCCGTTCAACGGTTCCATCATGGACGTGGTCTGCGGCACCGAGCCGTACTCGCCGGAGGAGGTCATGGCGGCCATCGAGCTGGCGGGCCTGGCGGAGGACGTGCGGCGGATGCCGATGGGGCTGCACACGATCGTCGCCGGGAGCGGCGCGGTCTCCGGCGGCCAGCGCCAACGGCTGATGATCGCGCAGGCGTTGATCCGCCGGCCGCGCATCCTCTTCTTCGACGAGGCGACCAGCGCCCTGGACAACGACACCCAGCGCACGGTCATCGAGTCCACCCGCAAGCTGAACGCCACCCGGGTGGTGATCGCCCACCGGCTGTCCACCGTGATGGACGCGGACCGGGTGGTCGTGATGGAGGACGGCAAGGTGATCCAGCAGGGCACCCCCGCCGAACTGCTCGCCGACACCGGCGGCCGGCTGCACGAACTGGTGCGCAGGCAGCTCACGTAGGGATGGATGTGCCGCTTCCCGGCAAGGCCCCCCACGGGCCTGGCCGGGAAGCGGCTGTGGGTCCGGAAGGCGGCGGCCCCACTCCGCCTCACCCTCCCGGTACGGGATCGCCGGCCGCTCCGCCCCAGGGGCCGCACTCCCCAGTTGCGAAAACCGACCCTGCGGCACGGAGTCCGTGCGATCCCGGTCTAGAACGCGAAGACGCTGCTGCCGAGCGCGTCCTTCGCGCAAGCGTTGCCGAACGTGCGCTCGTAGGCGACCCGTTGGCCCTGCCAGACACCCTGGACGGTGACGACCACCGGGTCGTACAGCCGGGTGCAGTGGACGTCGGCGCGGGCCTTGAGAGCGGTGAAGTCGCCTCCCACGCCGCGCAGTTCGGCACAGGCCTCCGCCGCGGCCGGGTGCGTGCCGGTGGCCGTCGGGGCGCAGCTCAGGGTGACGGCGCGCTCCGGGGTGACCGTGGTCGCGCTGTCGCCGTGCCCGGTGGTGAGGACCAGTGCCGAGGGCGCGTACAGGGAGGCAGGCGCGGCTACGGCGGAACCGGTCAGGGGTCCGCAGACGGCGGCGGCGGTGAGGCCGAGGGCCGCGGCCCAGCGCGCGGTGTTCCGCATGGTGTGCATCCTTCCGCTCGATTTTGAGGGTGTGCCGCCCGTTGCCCGGTGGGGCGCCGCGACGGCGAGCGCCACTCTGCCGAGTCCGCAGCCGGAACACACATCCCACCCATGACTTTCGGTAACATTGCGTATTGAATCAGTGGCGCGAAGTCACAGAATTCGAACACCTCCACCCCTCAACGCCGGGCTTTCCGAACACGGGGGTCCGCCCGATGGCCGGAACTCACCGCCTGCGCAATCGGCCTGAAACATTCCGCCCGCCCGCGCGGGGGCCGCTTTCACGATCCGCCCGCGACACCTTCACGATTCCTCGCGTTCGCGCGGGTTTCGCCGGGCCCTCCCGATGGTCGAACCCTCCACCGGGGCGGCCGAGGATGGATGAAACGTCCCCTGGCTCGCCGTGCCGATCCGGCCGTACGGTCGGCAGACCCGGCCCCAGGAGCCCTCGTTGACCCCACAGCACCCCGACTCCCCCGCCCCGGCGCCCTCGCTCACCGAGGTCGAGCCCTACGGAGTCGAGCGCATCCCCGACGCGGAGCGCACCGCGACCCCGTTCGACCTGTTCCGGGTCGCCTTCGGGGGCGCCAACACCTTCTCCACCTGCGTCCTGGGGGCGTTCCCCATCCTCTTCGGGCTCTCCTTCCGGCAGGGCCTCGCGGCGACCGTGCTCGGGGTGCTCACGGGTGCCCTGATCCTCTGTCCGATGGCGGTTTTCGGCCCGGCCAACGGCACCAACAACGCGGTCTCCTCCTCGGCGCACCTGGGCGTGCACGGCCGCGTGGTCGGTTCCTTCCTCTCCCTGCTGACGGCGGTGGCGTTCTTCTCCATCTCGGTGTGGAGCTCGGGCGACGCCCTGGTCGGCGGCGCGCACCGCCTGTTCGGCCTGCCGCGCGGCACGCTGTCGTACGTGGTCGCGTACGCGCTGTTCGCGGGACTGGTGCTCGCGGTGTGCGTGTACGGGTTCCGCTTCATGCTGTTCGTCAACAAGATCGCGGTCCCCTCGGCCACGGTGCTGTTCCTGCTGGGCTCGGTCGCCTTCGCCGGTGACTTCGACCCGTCGTACGGCGGCTCGTTCACCGCCTCGGCGGACGCCGCGACGCGGGCGATGTTCTGGCCGTCCTTCATCGGCGCGGCCCTGATCGTGCTGTCCAACCCGGTGTCGTTCGGGGCGTTCCTCGGTGACTGGTCGCGGTACATCCCGGCGGACGTCCCGCGCCGGCGGGTGGCCGGCGCCGCGTTCCTCTCCCAGCTCGCCACCCTGCTCCCCTTCGTGTTCGGCCTGGCGACGGCGAGCATCATCGCCACCAAGGCCCCGAAGTACGTCGACCCGGCCGCGCCCGACTTCGTGGGCGGGCTGCTGGCGATCTCTCCGAGCTGGTTCTTCCTGCCGGTGTGCCTGCTCGCCCTGATCGGCGGCATGTCCACGGGCACGACCGCGCTGTACGGCACCGGGCTGGACTTCTCCTCGGTGTTCCCCCGCCTGTCGCGGGTGCGGGCGACCATGCTGGTCGGCGCGGTGTCGGTCGCGTTCATCTTCCTCGGCCGGTTCGCCCTGGACCTGGTGCAGTCGATCTCCACCTTCGCCACGATGATCATCACCTGCACCACACCGTGGATGGTGGTGATGATCATCGGCTTCTTCACCCGGCGCGGCTGGTACGACCCGGATGCCCTCCAGGTCTTCAACCGCCGACAGCGCGGCGGCCGTTACTGGTTCGCCCACGGCTGGAACTGGCGCGGGATGACCGCGTGGTGGGTGTCGGCGGCCCTCGGCATCCTCTGCACCGACATCCCGGGGCAGTTCGTCGGCCCGCTGGGCGGCCTGGCGGGCGGGGTCGACATCAGCCTGCCGCTGTCGCTGGCCGTGGCGGCGGTGCTGTACCTCGCCCTGCTGTGGCTGTTCCCGGAACCGCGGGCGGCCTACGGGCCGGAGGGCGCGCGCTGGGTGCCCACGCGGGAGCTGCCGGTGCCACCGATCACGCAGGTGCCGGCGCCGGCCGCCGTGTGACCTCGCCGACCGGCTCAGTCGGGCTTGCTCAGCAGCCGGGTCACCTCTTCGCCGGTCTCCGGGGTGAGACGGCCCTCGCACGGCAGGCCGAGGGCGCGGGCCAGGTCCGCGCCCTGGAGGTCGACCAGGGCCTCCGCCAGCTCCGCGAAGGACGCCGCCGCCGCACGGCCGCGTACGACACCCGTCGCCGTCGTGGCGGCGCCGACCAGCGCGGCGGGCCACCACCACACGGCCGCCAGCAGATAGGCCAGGCCCCAGGCCGTCAGCCGGGCGGCGGCACTCAGGGCGGCCCGCGCCGTGCCGAGTTCGGCGCGGGTGCTGTCGGGGGCGAGGAGCCAGAGGTGGGGCCAGGCGGCGGCCAGGTCCAGGCGGTACGCCCGCCACACGCGCCGGTCCGGGGTCGTGACCCGGTCTCCGGTCCAAAAGGGGTGGCGCGGCGCCACGAGCCCGAGCTCGTTGCGCCGGGCGTACCGCGACTCCGCCTCCTCCGCCAGGGCGTCCGCGTCGGCCGCACCGCCCAGCCGGGCCCGGCCTGCGGCGATCAGGGCCGTGCGGTAAGCGCCGTCGGCGGCCCGCCACTCGCGCGCCCGGCGCTCCGTCAGCCACCGGGTCACCGGCCCGCGCGGGCCGGTCAGCCAGATCCGCTCCACCAGCGCACCCAGCGCCTGCGCACCGGCACCTGCCAGCGCGGCCCCGGCCAGCACGGCGACCGCGCACACCGCGAGCACACCGGCGCTGTGCGCGCCCGGCGCCCCGGCGAGGGCGTCGAGGCGCTCGCGCAGCCGGCCGGTGTCCCGCCAGTGCCGCTGGCCGAGGGTGACGGCGGTGGCCAGCAGGGCGAGGTACACCAGGCCGGGAACGGCCAGCAGGGCGAGCCAGCGTTCGGCCAGCTTGCCGCTGAGCGCGTTGAGGAAGGCGGTCACGGGCGCAGCCTGATCTCCCGCAGTGGCCGTCCGAAGATCCGGCACCGGGCCGGGCTCTCGGGCTCGGGGGCCTCCACGCGGGCGCAGCCGCCACCGGGACACGCAAGTACGCGCAGCAGCGGGTGCCCGGCGCCGGGAAACCGCTGATAGACGGGCGGGGTGTCGGTGCGGTACGAGCCGAGGCCCGCGGTGAGACCGGCGGCCAGCAGGAGGTCCTCCAACTCGTCGAAGGAGTCCTCGAGTTCCTCCGGCGGGCGTCCGCCGCGCACCTCGGTGGTGATGTGGTCGATCAACCGGTCCCCCTCGGGGCCGAGTTCGGGCGCCCGCACGGCCAACCGGTGGCAGAGGGCCGCCAGCCGCTCGTGGCCCGGGCCGCCGTCCCCGTCGTCATGCCCGCTCATCGTCTTGACCTCCCTGGACCAGCCGACCGGCGACTCAGCATAACGAGGGCACCGCGCGGAGCACTTGGGTAAAATCGGGCTCGGGACTCGAAAACCCATGGCGTCACACACGGGGGCCGGTCATGTCGGACGCGCACGGAGCGGCTGGGCGCGCGCTCCGCCAAGTGGCTGCGCTGATTCGCGAGTTCGACCGGACAGGTGACCGTCTTCCGCTGGACAGCGCGGTCGGGATCTCCCGGGAGGCCCTGCGCGCGGCGCCACCCGGAGGCCCCGTACCCGGCGCGTGCCGGGCGGCACTGCGCAGCACCCTCGTGATGCGCTGGTCGGCGTTCCACGACCGGCGGGACCTGGACGAGTCGATCGCCGAGGGACGGGTGCTCACCGCGGGCCCCGCCCCGGACGAGCAGGACTTCCGCCTCCTGGGCGCCATGCTGGCCGACCGCCACGCACTCACCCGTGATCCGGCCGACCTGGCTGCGGGCATCGCCGCCCTGCGCCGAGCCGCCGAGCTGCCCATGCACGGCGGGGACAACCGGCCCTTCATCCTCGACACCCTCGGCGGCCTGCTGGCCGAGCGCGGCGAGGCGACGGGCGACCCCGCCGACCTCGCGGAGGCGGAGCGGCTGCGCCGGGTGGCCCTGAGCCTGCTGACCGAGGACTCGCCGGAGCTGCCGACCGTACGGAACAACCTGGCGGCGACCCTCCGTCACGCCGCCGAGCTGTACCGGAACCCGGACCAGGCGCGGGAGGCCGTGGAGCTGCTGGACGCGGCCCTCACCGGCACCCCGCCCGACTCGCCGCGCCGACCGCAGGCGCTGCTCAACCTGGCCACGGCCTGGCAGACGAAAGCCGAACTGACCTCCCGGGCGGCCGACGCCGAGGCCATGGTCGCCGCACACCGCGCGGCCCACGCCCGGACCCCCAGGGGGCACCCGCTGCGGGTGCGGACCCTCACCGGGCTCGGGGTGGCCCTCCGGCTGGCGGCCGCGCACACCGAGGACACCGGTCAGCTGCGGGAAGCCGTGGCCCTGCTGACCGAGGCCGTGCGGGAGACACCTCGGGGCAGTCGGCCGCTCCCCCACCGGCTGAACAGCCTCGGCAACGCCCTGCACCTGCTCGGGGAACGCACCGGCGAAGCGGCTCTGCTGGACGAGTCGGTACGCGTCCTGCGCGCCGCCATCGCGGAGCCCTCGCCCCAGGAGGAGGGCCACTTCGAGCGGGTGGCGAACCTCGCCCTGGCCCTGCGCGAGCGCTACCACCTGACGAGCGACCTGGAGACGCTGCGCGAGGCCGCCCGGCTGGCCCGGCTGGCGCTGCACACGCCCCGTACGGCTCGGGACTCCGACATCGCGCTCGCCAACCTCGGGGTGATCCTCCAGACCTGGTCCGACCGGACGGGTGACGCGGACGCCGCGAGCGAGGCCGTCGACGCGGCCCGCGAGGTGCTCGCCCGGACCCCGCCGGGCGGCAGGGAGCGGGCCATGCGGCTGAACCACCTCGGCAACGCCCTCTCCAAGCGGTACAAGTGCGGGGGCGACCAGGCCGATCTGGCGGAGTCGGTCGCGGTACTGACCGAGGCCGTGGAACGGACGGCGTACGGCACTCCGGGGCACGCCGACCATCTGCACAACCTGGGTCTGGTCCAGCTCACCGGGGCCCGCGCGGCCGAGGACCCGGCGCTGCTGAACCAGGCGGTGACCACGCTGGGCCGGGCGGTGTGGGCCTCGGCCCCCGGCGCGGCCCACTTGGCCAACCGCCTCCAGTCGTACGCGTCCGCGCTGCGCACCCTGCATGAGGTGACCGAGGACCCGGCCGTGCTGCTCGCGGCGGAGGACGCCTACCGGCAGGTCGCCCGGATCACGGCGCTGCCCGCGGCGCAGCGGGTCCGGGCCGCGTACTCCTGGGGCATCGCCGCGGGGGACGCGGGCCGGTGGGAGCAGGCGCTCGAGGGGTTCGAACTCGCCCTCACCCTGCTGCCGTTCAGCATCACCAGACGGCTGAACCGCAGCGACCAGGAACACGGGCTGACCAGTGTGCAGGGGCTGGCCGCCGATGCCGCCGCGTGTGCCGTGCAGCTGGGCCGACTCGACCACGCGGTGCTGCTGTTGGAGCAGGGGCGCGGGGTGCTGCTCGGGCAGACCATCGCGGCGCGTGCCGAACTGGAGCGGCTGCGGGCCGCGTATCCGGCGGCCGCCGACCGTTTCACGGGGCTGCGCGAGCTCATCGAGGCGCTGGACTCCACGGAGGGCGAGAACAGCGAGGGGACGGACGCGGAGGGGCGGAACGCCGACGAACGGCACGCGCTCGCGGCCCGGTGGGAGCGGCTGGTCGGCGAGATCCGCGCGCTGCCGGGCTTCGGCCGCTTCCTGGCCGGTCCGAGCACCGCCGAGGTCCGGGCGTGTGCCGGGCAGGGGCCGGTGGTCGTGGTGTACGCGAGTCCGTACCGCAGCGACGCGCTGGTGCTGCTCCCGGACCGGGTGCTCCTGGTCCCGCTGCCGGAAGCGGGACTTCCGGCGGTGGAGAGGCAGGTGGGACGCCTGACCGCCGCGCTCGCCGAGGCGGCCGCCCCGGACGGGGAGCGGGCCGCGCAGGAGGCGGTCGCGGCGGTGCTCGCCTGGACGTGGGACCACGTCACCGGGCCGGTCCTGGACGCGCTGGGGCTGTCCGCTCCGCCCCCCGACGGCGCCTGGCCGAGGGTGTGGTGGTCGCCGGGCGGGCCGCTCGCCGCGCTGCCGCTGCACGCGGCCGGTCACCACGGCGACCCCACGCGTACGGTGCTGGACCTGGCGGTCTCCTCCTACACACCGACCGTCCGCGCCCTGGCCTACGCCCGTGCCCGCGCGGCGGGCCCTCCGCCGGCCGGGCGTCTGCTCGCGGTGGTCGTCCCGGACGCCCCCGGAACCCGCAGGCTCGGCGGGGTGCGCCGGGAGGTGCGGGAGCTGAGCGCGCTGCTGCCGACCGAGGTGGTGGCGGGCGCGCGTGCCACGTTCGCCGGGGTGCTGGCGGCGCTGCCCACGCATCCGTACGTGCACTTCGCCTGCCACGGGGTGAGCGAGCCCGACGACCCGTCCCGGGCGCGGCTGCTGGTGCACGACCACCAGGAGCATCCGCTGACGGTACGTCACATCTCGCGCCTGGAGCTGCCGGACGCCCGGCTGGCCGTGCTGTCGGCCTGCGAGACGGCGCGGGGCTCGGAGCGGCTGGCGGACGAGGCGATCCACATCACCTCGGCCTTCCAGATCGCCGGATACCCGCACGCGATCGGCACCCTCTGGCCGGTGCACGACGCGGTGGCGGTACGCGTGACCCGGAGCCTGTACCGCGGGCTGCGCGCCGAACCCCACGCCGGATCAGTGAAGTTGGATGCCGAGCGGGCGGCCCTCGCGCTGCACCACGCCGTCCGGGAGTGCCGGACGGCCTTCCCCGGCAGCCCCAGCCTGTGGGCCGCCCATGTGCACTCCGGGGCGTGAGGCACCGGAGCCGGACGAGAGGAGGGGCCGGGAGATGGCCCTTGGACGGCGCGGTAAGCGCAAGGACGACGCGGGACGGGACGCCCGGCCGACGCCCCCGCCCGAACCGGAACTGCCCCCGGCCGCCGACCTGGTCGTCACGCTGCTCGGCGACGACGGCAGCGAGCAGGAGATCTCACGTGTCGGCCTGCCCCCGCACGAGTTCTACGGCATGCGGGCCAACGCGGCCCATCAGCGGCTCGGCCCCGAACACCCGGACACCCTCCTGGCGTTCCGTGACTACGCCCGTGCGCTCACCCACATGAAGGGCCGCCAGGAGGAGGCGCGTGAGCGGCTGTGGGACCTGGTGCGCATCCAGTCCCTCACCATCGGCTACGTCCACGAGGACACCCTGACGACCGCCGCCGACCTGGCCGGACTGATGCACGTGACAGGCGAGTTGGGCAAGTCGGAGGAGGTGTGGCGCAGCGTGTGGACCAGCCGGGCCGAACTCCTCGGCCCGGACCACCCGCACACGCTGGACAGCGCCTCCTCCCTGGCCTCGGTGCTGGAGGACCTGCGCCGCGAGGCGGAGGCGGCCGCCCTGCGCCGGGACGTACTGGAGCGCCGCAAGCGCCTGCTCGGCCCGGACGACCCGGCGGTCCTGTCCGCCACCGGCAGCCACGCGGCGGCCCTGGTCAAGGCCGGCCACTGGGCGGAGGCGGAACGCGAACTGCGTTCCCTCATCGCCCGGTTGGAGCGCCGGGGCCTCCAGGACGACGGCACCGGCCTGGCCGCCCGCGCCAACCTGGGCGCCGCCCTGTGCCGGCTGGGCCGCCTGGACGAGGCGGAGGGGGTGCTGCGCGCGGTCCTCTCCGCACAGCAGCGCGCCAAGGGGCCGGACCACTCCGACACCCTCACCACCCGCAACAACCTCGCCGCCGTCCTCCACGCCCGCGAGCGCTACGCCGAGGCGGCCCACACCCTCCGCGAAGTCCTCGCCGTCACCACGCGCCACAAGGGCGAGTCCCACCCCGACACCCTCCACGCCCGCGACAACCTGGCCAACGTCCTGATCGACAACGGCGACCACGCGGAGGCCACCACCCTCCTCACCCGTTGCCACACGGACTACACCCGCGCGTTCGGCCCCCAGCACCCCCTCACCCGCACGACAGCGGAACGGCTTGCCTGGCTGCGGGACAACTCGGCCTGAGCGTCCCCTTCCCGGCCACCCACGGTTCGGGGCACCTGAGGCACACTGAGCCGAGCATGACACCCCAGGAAGAGGGAGCGGCGGCGTGGGTGCTCGGTGGGCCGACTTTCAGTACGAGATCTACCTGAACGGAATGAACGGGACAGTCCCCCGGCTGCCCACCGATCTGACCCGGCTGGAGGAGCTGGCGGAGCACCGGCTCGGGCCGGGCCCGGTCGGGTACGTCGCGGGGAGCGCGGGGAACGGGAGCACCGAGCGGGCCAACCGCACCGCCCTGGAGCGCCGCAGGATCGTGCCGCGCATGCTGCGGGACGTCGAGGAACGCGACCTTTCCGTAAGCGTGTTGGGGCGTAGGCTGCCCGCGCCGCTGGCCCTCGCGCCCGTCGGCGTGCTGTCGATCATGCACCCGGACGCGGAGTGCGGGGCCGCACGGGCCGCCGCCGCGCAGGGGGTGCCCTTCATCCTGTCGTCCGCGTCGAGCACGCCCATGGAGACGGTCGCGGAGGCGATGGGGGACGCCGAGCGGTGGTTCCAGCTCTACTGGGGCAGCGACCGGGAGGTGACCCGGAGCTTCCTGGGCCGGGCACGCGCGGCCGGGTTCTCGGTGCTGGTGGTCACGCTGGACACCCCCCTGCTGTCCTGGCGCCCGCGCGATCTGGACCGGGCGTACCTGCCGTTCCTGCACGGCGTCGGCACCGCCAACTACTTCACCGACCCCGCCTTCCGGGCGGGGCTCGCCAAGCCGGTGGAGGAGGACCCGGACGCGGCCGTCCTCCGCTTCCTCGGCCTCTTCGGGGACGCCGGGCACACCTGGCCGGACCTGGCGTTCCTGCGGGAGCACTGGGACGGCCCGATCGTCCTCAAGGGCATCCTGCACCCGGACGACGCCCGCGCGGCCGCCGACGCCGGGATGGACGGGGTGGTGGTCTCCAACCACGGCGGGCGTCAGGTCGCCGGTTCCGTCGCCGCCGCGGACGCCCTGCCGGGCGTCGTGGGCGCGGTCGGCGACCGGCTGGACGTGCTCTTCGACAGCGGCATCCGCACCGGTGACGACATCGCCAAGGCGCTCGCCCTGGGCGCCCGCGCGGTCCTGCTCGGCCGTCCGTACGCGTACGGGCTCGGGCTGGACGGCCAGGCGGGCGTCGAGCACGTCGTCCGCAGCATCCTCGCGGAACTCGACCTGACCCTCGCCCTCTCCGGCCACGCTTCTCCCGCCACCCTGAACCCGTCCGTCCTGACGGAGGAGCCCTAGGGGGTGTCCGCTGGACCGCTCCCCGGCTGTCCTGGCGGGGCCAGGTCGCCGGGGAGCATGGGGCGCATGAAGGTGCGCTCGTGGCGCAGCACGCATCCGCTCTCGTCGCGGATGCGGTCCGCCTCGATGAACTCGGGGTCCCGGCCGAAGAGTTGACGGTACTCCTCGTAGGCGGCCAGGCTGGGGAACGTGAACAGGGCCAGAGCCTCGTCACTCGCGCCCTCGGCCGGCAGGAAGTAACCGTGGTGCACGCCGCCGTGGGCCCGCACCAGCTCCATCCAACGCCGGCCGAACCGCTCGAAGGCCGCGGTCTTCGAAGGGTCGATGGTGTACCGCACGACACATGTGATCACGGACCAAGGCTAGGGGCCGGCGCGTCGGTCAGGCAGGGGTCTCGGAGGCCTCCGCCGCCGACAGCGTGCCGGGGGTGGCCGAGGGGGTGTCGGTCAGCCAGTGCTGGGCGGGCGAGCGGTCGCGGAGGGAGACCACGATGTCGGCGCCGGGACGCGCGTCCGACGCGGCCAGCGCGAGGGTCTCGTCCCAGAGGGGCAGCAGCTCGCCCCGTACCGTGAGGTCGTACCGCACGTCCTTCCCGCGCTCGGTGCCCGCGTCGTCGCAGGTGCCGAGGATGACCACGGCGGCGTCGGCGTGGGAGTCGAGGCACAGCTCGGGGTCGGCCTGGCTGTGCAGGAGGCCGTCCGCGTCGTACGTCCACTGCTGGGTGACGGCGTCCGAGCACAGGGCCAGCGTCACCAGCCCGCCACGCTCCGGCTCGCCCTTGATGCCCAGGCACAGCGCGGCGCCCGCGTTGCGCAGCCGGATCGGCCGGCCCGCCAGGGGCGGGGTGGCCGAGGCGGTCGCCGACGGCTGGGCCGTACGGGGATCGGCGGCGGGCGCGGCCCCGGCGGAGGCCACGGGGGTGCGGCCGCCCTCGGCCTCCGGCCAGACGGCGAAGGCCAGCCCGGTCGCCAGCAGTCCGGCCGAGACGACCCCCGCCCCGGTCCGCAGCGACCATCCGCCACCGCGCCGCCCCGCGCCCCGCTTGCCGGTCCGCCGGCGCCCGCCGGAACGTGGGGTCTCGCTCCGGGCGGTGGCGGCCTGGCCCCGGCCGGGCCGGGAGTCGAGGTAGCGGCGGGCGCCCCAGCCGAGGACCGCCTCCGCGAGCAGCAGCCCCGCCCCGCCGTGGATCTGGCCGAGCTGTTCGGCGGCGTGCCGGCAGTAGGCGCAGGCGTCCAAGTGCTGCCGGACATCGGGCAGTACGCCCCCGCCCCGGCGCGTCGGCACATCGAGCAGCCGGTTGTAGTGGCGGCACTCCCCGGTGGGCGCCAGCTCGCGGTGTGCGCGCAGCACACCCGCGCGCAGCTTCTCCCGGCTCTGTTCGAGCGCGGCGGCGGCGCCCACCGGGTCCACGCCGAGCAGGGCGGCCGGCACGGTCACGGGCTCGGCCTCGACCTCGGTGTGCCACAGGAGCGTCTGTTCCAGCCGGGGCAGCTGGTGGAAGGCGCGCTCGGCGAGGGTGCGGTTCTCCGGGGTGAGGGAGTTCGCGGCACGCATCCCGCGTCCCCCGGCGGGCTTGGCGAGGCCGGGCAGGACGGCGGTGAGGCGGTCGGTCGCCGCCCAGTCGAGGACGGTGTCCCGCACCGCCACCAGCAGCCGGGGACGCAGCGCCTCCGCGGGCTCGCCGAGAGCGAGCCGGCCCAGGGCCTGGTGGAAGACGGCGGCGGTGACCATGTGGGCCAGCGGTCCCGGTCCGGCGAGGCAGATCACGGCGTAGTCGGCGGCGGGCTGCCAGTGCCGGGCCATCAGCAGGGCGGCGGACCGGGACGCCTCCGTGTCCGAGCCGGCGCGCAGCGGCGCGGCCGTGGACTCGTCGGACTCCCCCGCCGCCGTGCCGGGCAGGTAGGGGGGAAGGGGAGGCTGAGGGGTGGTCACTGAGCGGTTTCCTTTGGCGCGTGCGGAGCGTGGGAGCGGTCCTCCGGGGTGCGCACGGAGTGAACGGGACCCGCGGCTTCGCCCCGGCGTCCCCCGGCCAGGTGGCCCGACTGCCGAATCGGGTCCGGACTTCACCCCCCGCGCGGGAGTGTCAACCCTCGCACAACTTCTCCACACGCAACAAGGAGCGCGTCCCACATCACCGGGTTTGCAGGGAAGTCGGGTTCTGTGCGCCCCGTGTGAAACTCGCGCACACGGAGACACCACGCACACCCTTCTCCCGCCGGGCGGGAGAAGGGTGGACTGTGCCCGGCCCTCGCGGAGGACCCCCTCCGGCCGATCGCCCTTCGGCTTCCCCCGTCCGCCGGGGCGGCGTCAGATCCGCCAGGACCTCAGCCGGTCGGCCGCGCCGTACACGTCGGCGCGGCCGGCGGTCAGGTCGCGGACGAGGTCGGCTAGGGCGCCGTACGGCGGGTCGATGCCGGCGCCGCTGATGTGCAGGTAGGCGACGGCGGTGGCGCAGGCGAAGCGGGCGTTGGCCGCGGGCAGCGGCCGCAGCACGGCCAGGGTGTGCAGCAGGGCCGCGGCCCGCCAGGCGGGGTCGGAGTCGACGCCGAGCCGGGGCGGGTCGACGCGGTGCCGGGCGACGGCGGCGACCAGGGCGGAGAAGTCGTCCACCGAGGGCTGTTCGGGCAGGACGTCCTCGTGACGCTGGAGCAGCCAGGGGACGTCGATGTGGATGACGGGGGCCATCGCCGGGTCAGGCGGCCTCGCCCCTGGCCGGCACGGCCTCGTCGTCGGGGAAGGCGGTGGCGAACTCCTCGGCGTGCGCGGTGAAGAAGGCCCGGAAGGTCTCCGCGCCCTCCTTCAGCGCCCGGTGCCGGGCGATGTCCGCCGCGGCGGCCTCCCGGACCAGGGCCTTCATCGACGTACCGCGTTCCTTGGCGATCTGCCGCAGGTCCGCTAGTTCGCGCTCGCTGAACTCCACGTTGAGAGCTGGCATGCCCTCACGGTACCGCGAGGGTACTCACCCGTAAATCGAGCCAGATCAGCCGCAGGCACCCCCGGTACCCGGCGCTCGGGGCACGTCGCGGGGCCGACACCAGCAGACGCGCCGCCCTCAGATCCATCACATATGAGCACAAAAAGTGTCTTATTTCCTTCATGCATACACCTTCGCGGCGTACTCTCCTCCGCGTCCCGCTCGCTGCCGCGGGCGCGGGACTCCTGGCCGCCTGCTCCGACTCGGGCCCCCGGCCCCGGCCGGGACCGCACGGCACGATGATGGCGGCGGGGAACTTCGTCCCGCCGGGGCCCGCGGGTTACGTCGAACCGTCGGGCCCGGAGGTCCGGGCCGCCGAGCGGCGGCGCGGGTCGGGCCGGGTGCGCATGTTCACGCTCACGGCCGGTGAGACCACGCTGGACCTGGGCGGCCGGTCGGTGCGCACCTGGGCCTACCAGGACGCGCTGCCCGGACCGCTGGTGCGGGCGACCGCCGGTGACGTGCTGAGCATCACGCTCGCCAACCGGCTGCCGGAGACCACCACGCTCCACTCGCACGGGGTCCGGCTGCGCTGCGACATGGACGGCGCGCCGGGCCTCACCCAGGACTCCATCCCGGCCGGGATGGACTTCAACTACCGCTTCACCGTCGCCGACCCCGGCACCTACCTGCTGCACAGTCACGTCGGCATGCAGCCGGACCGGGGCCTGTACGCCCCGCTCGTGGTGGACGACCCCAGGGAGCCGCTGAAGTACGACAAGGAGTGGGTGGTCGTCCTCGACGACTGGGTGGACGGCGTCGACGGCTCCACCCCGGAGAAGGTGCTGCAGCAGCTCAAGCCGGGCGGCGGCATGGCGATGATGGGCCCCGAGCGCCCGACCGCCCACCCGCACGAGCACCCGATGTCGGCCATGCCCAAACCGCCGAAGAGCACCGGCCCCAACCGCATGCTGCACGGGACCAGGAGCCGCATCCTGGACGGGGTCGGCGGCAATGTCTCGTACCCGATCTACCTGATCAACGGGCGCCGGCCGGGCGCGCCGACCTCGTTCAGGTGCCGTCCCGGCGAGCGGGTGCGGCTGCGCATCATCAACGCGGGTTCGGACACCGCCTTCCGGGTGGCGCTCGGCGGCCACAAGCTGACGGTGACGCACACCGACGGCTACCCCGTCCAGCACCGGGAGACGGACGCGCTGCTGGTCGGCATGGCGGAGCGGTACGACGTGCTGGTCACGGCCAAGGACGGGGTGTTCCCGCTGGTGGCGCTCGCCGAGGGCAAGAGCGGGCAGGCGCTCGCGGTGCTCCGTACGGACAACGGCAGAACCGTTCCTCCTGCGGATGTGAAGCTGCCGGAGCTGGACCGCGAGGTGGTGCCGGCGCGCCGTCTGGTGCCCGCCGACTCCGTCGCCCTGGACCACCGCGAGCCGGACCGCGAGATGCGCATCAAGGTCACCGGCACCATGGCGAAGTACGACTGGGGCTTCGACCACAAGCAGTACGACGTGCGGGAACGGCACGCGGTGCGGGCCGGGGAGCGGGTGCGGATGACCCTGATCAACGCCACCGACATGTGGCACCCGCTGCATCTGCACGGCCACACCTTCGCCCTGACCGGCATCGACGCGGTGGGCGCCCGCAAGGACACCGCCGTGGTGCTGCCCCACCGCAAGCTGGTCATCGACTTCGACGCCGACAACCCCGGTCTGTGGATGCTGCACTGCCACAACCAGTACCACTCGGAGAGCGGCATGATGACGGTGCTCGGCTACAAGAAGTGAGTGTCCCCGGACCCGCCCCGGTGGCGGGTCAGAGGTCGCGCAGCCAGGGCCGTACCAGCCTGCGGGCCTCGTGCAGCCGGGACTTCAGGGTGCCCAGCGGGATGCCCGCGCGCTCGGCGGCCTCGGCGTAGTCCAGTTGGCACAGGTCGCGGTAGACCAGCGGGGCGACCAGGTGCGGGTGCTCGCGCTCCAGCCGGTCCAGCGCCTCCAGCAGGTCGATCCGGGAGCCCGCGATGACGCTGGTGGTGCGCGGGTCGGCGGGCTCCGGCGCCTCGGCCGGGGCGGGCTGTTCGGCGGCCCGCCGCTTCAGCTCGCGGTACTTCTGCCGGCAGCAGTTGGCGACGACCGTGTGGAGCCAGGTGCTGAAGCGGCTGCGGCCCTCGAAGCCGCCGATGTGCCGGGCCACCTGGAGCAGCACGTCCTGGGCGGCCTCCTCGGCGTCCTCCCGGCAGGGCAGGAAGCGCCCGCAGCGGCGCACCACCTCCGGCCGCAGCCCGGCCAGCAGCCGGTCCAGGGCCGCCCGGTCGCCCGCGGCCGCCAGGCGGGCCAGTTCCTCGGCCGTCGCGGCGTCCGGCACGTCGGCTCTCCTCTCGGAGACGATCTCGGGCCAGGCATGATAGTCGTATGCACTCCCCGGAGCGGATCGGCCGGTACCGCCTTCGACAGCGCCTGGGCAGCGGGGCGTTCGCCACGGTGTGGCTCGCCCACGACGACGAACTGGACGCCCTGGTGGCGGTCAAGGTGCTCGCCGACAACTGGTCCCACCGCCTCGATGTGCGCGAGCGCTTCCTCTCCGAGGCGCGGCTGCTGCGCCGGGCCGGGTCCAGCCGGGTGGTGCAGGTCTGGGACATCGGTGAACTGGACGACGGCAGGCCGTACTTCGTCATGGAGTACGCCGACGGAGGCACCCTCACCGACCTGTGCGCCGGCGGTCCGCCGCCGGTGTCCGAGGCGCTGGAGCTGACGGCGCTGGCCGCGCGGGGCGCCGCCGCGCTGCACGAGGCGGGGATCGTGCACCGGGACATCAAGCCGGCCAACCTGCTGCTGCGCACCGCCCCGGACGGCGGGCGCCGGCTGCTGCTGGCCGATCTGGGGCTGGCCAAGAGCCTGGCGCAGGCGTCGGCACTGACCCTCGCCGCGGGGTCGGCGGGCTACCAGCCCCCGGAGCAGGCGGAGCCGGGCGCGGGCATCGACGAGCGCGCCGACGTCTACAGCCTGGGCGCGGTGGGCTACGAACTGCTCACCGGGACCGTGCCGGGACCGCCCGGCAGAGCGGTGCCGCCGAGCCGTCTGCGGCCGGGCCTGGACCCCCGGGTGGATCAGGCGGTGCTGCGGGCGCTGGAGCCGGACCGCGAGCGGCGCTGGCCCTCCGCGCGGGCGTTCGCCGACGAGCTGGACCGGCTGGCGGCGGCCCCTGGCCGGCCCGGGTGGTCCGGCGCGGTACGGGGCGGGCGCGCGGTCCTCGCCGTGGCGGCCGCGCTCGCCCTCGTGGCGGCCGGGAGCGTGGCGGCGCTGGTCCTGCACCGGCCCGCCGGGGGCTCCGACGCGGCGCGGGTGCGGGACGCCTCCGGCCGGATAGCCGTCGAGGTGCCCGCGGGCTGGGACCGGGAGCTGCGCGGCTCCGGGTGGGACCCGCGCGTCCTCGGGCTGTCGGGCGGCAGGGAGCCCGGGCTGGTGGTGGCCGACGACCTGTCCCGCTGGCCGGACCTCGGCGAGCCGGTGAACGGGGTCTTCGTCGGGGTGGGCGCGGGGGATCTCACCGGCAGGGTGGACGCCCTGACGCACTCCGGCTGCCGGGGCGCGGACCGGCACGCGTTCACCGGGCCGGGCTGGCGGGGCACGGTCCGGGTGTGGAGCGGCTGCGCGGGCGGGGGCTCGGTCACGGAGTCCGCGCTGCGCCCCCCGGACGGCGCGCACGGCCCGCAGGTCTACGTGCAGGTGCGCCAGCACGGCGACCCGGACGCCACCGACGGCATACTCCGCTCGCTCCGGGTCACCTGATCGGGGGGAACCCTCGCACGGCGTGGCGAAGAGGGCCCGGTGAGCGGAGACTTCTTCGGGCGCGGAAGTTTTTTCCTCCTCGTCCCGAACTTTTCCGCCGGACGGCGCATCGGAAGCTGTGACGGCGCATCCGGCGCCGACGGCACGCGGACCTCGCGGGCCGTGGATTACAGGGAGGCTTGTGCGACATGGCGAACTCATCCCCGGCCAGGCGGCGCGGGACCCTGCTCGTGGGCTCCGCCGCCGTACTGGGCCTCCTGACCGCCTGCGGCAACGGTGACGTGGGCGCGACCCCGGCGAAGACGGTGTCCGGCTCGGCGGCCCCCGCGACCGAGACGTCGGCGCCGGCCGAGTCCACCGGCTCGCCCGACGCGGCCGGCACCCCCTCGCCGGTGACCCAGAGCGGCGGCACCACGACCCCCAGCTCGGCGCCGGACACGGCGACGAAGACCGTCGGGCCCGACAGCGCAAGGAGCACCCGCTGCCACACCTCGGAGCTGCGGGCCGCCGTGGGCCGCAACGATCCGGGCGCCGGTCAGGAGAACTTCCCCCTCGTCCTCACCAACAAGTCGTCCCGCACCTGCACCCTGCGCGGGTATCCGGGCGCGGCCTTCGTGAACGCCTCCGGCGCCCAGCTCGGCCGCGACCCCGAGCGCACCCCGGGCTCCCCGGTGACGGTCACCCTCCGCCCCGGCCAGAGCGCCTGGGCCGGGCTGACCTTCTCCAACCCGCAGGTCAGCGGCGCGAAGTCGGAGAAGCCGGCCTCGCTGGTGATCACCCCGCCCGATGAGCGGGAGCCGCTGAAGGCGACCTGGACGGGCGGTCCGGTGCCGGTCTCCGGGAACTCCTCGTCGGTCCGCCTGACCGTCTTCGCCCCCGGTTCGGGCGCCTGACCGTCACCGGTGCGCCGGGTCGGGGTCGGGCCGGCACACCGGGGTCTGTTTTCATGAGCGGGCACATCACCACCGATCCGGAGGATCCCCCTGAACACCCCGCTCGCCGAGGCCCTGTCGGCCGTCCTGCTCGTCGCCGTGCTCGCCTGGGCGGTGGTACGGCCCTTCGGCCGGTCGGAGGCGGTGCTCGCGGTGCCCGCCGCCGGGATCGCCGTCCTCACCGGTGCCATCTCGCTGGACCACGCCCGCGACGAGGTGGCCCGGCTGGGACCGGTGGTCGGATTCCTGGCCGCGGTGCTCGTCCTGGCCCACTTCTGCGACGTGGAGGGCCTGTTCCGGGCCTGCGGGGCGTGGATGGCCCGCTGGTCGCGGGGGCGGCCGGTACGGCTGCTGACGGCGGTGTTCGCGCTGGCTTCGGTGATCACGGCCGTCCTCAGTCTGGACGCGACGATCGTGCTGCTCACCCCGGTGGTGTTCGCCACGGCCGCCCGGTCCGGCGTCCGTCCCAAGCCGCACGTCTACGCGTGCACCCACCTGTCGAACACGGCGTCACTGCTGCTGCCGGTGTCCAATCTGACGAACCTGCTGGCCTTCACGGCGAGCGGGCTGTCCTTCACCCGGTTCGCCGCGCTGATGGCACTCCCCTGGCTGGCCGCGATCGGGGTGGAGTACGTGGTGTTCCGGCGCTTCTTCCGCCGCGATCTGTCGGCGGCGGCGCCGGCCGCCCCGGACACCGGCGAAGAGCCGCCGCTGCCGGTGTTCGCGCTGGTGACCGTCGGCTGCACGCTGGCCGGATTCGTGGTGGCGTCGGCGTTCGGCGTCGACCCGGCGTGGGCGGCGGCGGCGGGCGCGCTGGTCATGGCCGGGCGGGCGGTGGTACGGCGGCAGGCGACCCCGCTGTCCGTGGTGCGGGCGGCCGCGCCGCCGTTCCTGGCGTTCGTGCTGGCGCTGGGTGTGGTGGTGCGGGCGGTCGTGGACAACGGCCTCTCGGACGCGCTCGGGCATCTGCTGCCGTCCGGGAGCGGGCTGCTCACGCTGCTGGGGATCGCCGCGCTGGCCGCCGTGCTGGCCAACCTGATCAACAACCTGCCCGCCGTGCTGGTGCTGCTGCCGCTGGCCGCGCCGGGCGGGGCGGGCGCGGTGCTGGCGGTGCTGCTGGGCGTGAACATCGGCCCGAACCTCACCTACGCGGGTTCGCTGGCCACCCTGCTGTGGCGGCGGATCGTGCACCAGCACGACGAGGGCGTGGACCTCGGGGAGTTCACCCGGCTGGGTCTGATCGCCGTACCCTCGGCGCTGGCGGTGTCGGTGGTGGCACTGTGGGGGACGCTGCAGCTCTTCTGACGGGGTGACGTGGACCGAGGAGGACATGGGATGCGTGCGGTCGTCTGGCTCGTCGAGGGCACCTGGCCCGCCTGTGTGGACGCCGTGCGCGTGCACGCCCCGCACGCCCGCGAGGTGGTGCTGCTGCATGTGTCGGGGCCCGAGGTGCCCGAGGTGGCGCACGGCGCCTTCGCGGGGCTGATGGGCCGCGGGCGGACCTGGGAGACCGATCCGGGCGACCGCGTCGAGGCCCTCGGCGACGGCTCGGCGGCGGAGCTGCTGGACGCGGCCGCCGAACGTCTGGGCCGCCCCTGTGTACGCGAGGAGCGCTCGGGCCGCCCGGAGCGCGAGGTGGTCGCGGCGGCCGAGGGCGCGGGCCTCCTGGTCCTCGCCCGCGACGGCGACCGCTCCCGCCTCGGCCCGCACAGCCTGGGCCCGGCCGCGCGCTTCGTCGTCGACCACGCGCCGTGCCCGGTCCTGCTGGTCTGGCCCGGACAGGCCCCCGGCCTGGCCACGATCCCACCCCCGCCGCACCAGCGCTGAGGTGACGGTTCAGCGGTGCCGGCCCCCGTAGCCGCCGCCCCCGTACCGGCGCCCGTCTCCCCCGCCGCCCCAGCCGCAGCGGTCCCGGTACGGGAAGCAGGTGCCGTCGTCCGTCGCGCTGGGCGTGGGACTGGCGGACGGCGTGGCCGTGGGTGTCGGGCTCGGCGTCGGGCCGGCGGAGCCCGCGGTGGGGGCCGGCTTCGCCGGAGTGCGGCGGACGGAGGCCGTCGGGCCGCCCTTGTCCCAGCCCACGACCTCCATCTGCGGGTCGTTGCGGGCGGTGTCGACGACCCAGCGCTGGACGGCGGTCTCGGCGCGGTTCTTCAGCACCAGCGCGCCGGAGCCGTCGGTGGCGGCCGGGGTGAGGGCGAGGTTCTGGTTCCAGCGGGGGACGAGGACGCCCTGGAGGGTGAAGTCGTAGCGGATGAAGCGGCCGTCGGTGCCGGTGGCCGAGCAGGGGGCGAGCCGGACCGAGTAGCCGAGTCGGGAGTCCAGGCAGAGGTCGGGCGCCGTGTCGCTGCGCAGCCGGCCGTCCGCCTCGTACCGCCAGCGCTGGCCGGGTGCCGAGGAGCAGGTGACGACCTCGGTCTCGGCGCCCTCGACGGCCTTCTTCCCGACGATGCCGACGCAGCGCCCGGAGGCCGCGTTGTGCAGCCGGCCCCGGACGGTCGGCCGGTTGCCGTCCGCGCCCGCCCAGGACGGCTGCGGCGCGTGCGGGGAGGTGGACCGCGCCGGGGACGGGGTGGCGTCGTGCGCGGTGGTGGGACCGTCGTCGGAGCCGAGCACCGACCACAGCACCAGGGGCAGCGCGAGAAGCGCGCCGACGGTGGCGACGGCGAGGGCGACATTGCGGCGCCGGACCCGGCGGGCCGCGCGGTGGGCGGTGCGGCCGACGGGAGCCCGGTCCGCCTCGGCGGGTGCCGGCGGGGGTACGAACTCCTCGCCGCCGGCGGGCAGGGGCGGCGCCGGTGCGGGCGGTGCGGCGCTGTCGTCGGCGCGGGCGGCGAGGTAGGCGGCGGCACCCCAGCCGAGCACGGCCTCGGCGAGCGCGAGGGGGAGCCCGTCGTGGAAGCGGGCGAGCTGGTCGGCCGTACGGGCGCAGTGGCCGCAGCCGTCCAGGTGGCCGCGCAGGTCCGGGTCCATGGCGAGGCCGCCGCCGCGCCGGAAGGTGACGTCCAGCATCCGCAGGTAGCGTCCGCACTCGGCGTCGGTGGCGAGTTCGCGGTGGGTCTGCAGGCACTCCTCGCGCAACCGGTCGCGGGCGCGGGCGAGCTCGACGGCCGTGCTCTCCTCGTCCAGCCCGAGCAGTGCGGCGGGCACGGCGAGGGGTTCGCCCTCGACCTCGGTGTGCCAGAGCACCGCGCGGGAGGGCTGGGGCAGCCGCTGGAAGGCGCGGGCCAGCAGCCGCCGCCCCGGCGGCGGGAGCAGCCGGCCGGCGACGCGCTCCCCGCTCGCCGGGTCGGGACGCAGCGCGGGATGCAGGAGTCCCTGGCGGCCGTCGGTGTCCCACTCGGCGGCGATGCGCCGCACGGTGACCAGGAGTTGGGGCCGCCAGGCGGCGGACGGGCCGGCCTGGCGCAGCGACTCGCCGAACAGCCGGGTGAACGCGGCCGTGGTGAGCATCCCGGCCGCGCGGGGCCCGTCGGTGCACAGCCGGGCGTAGGTGAAGGCGGCGGCCCAGTGCCGGTCGAGCAGTTCCCCCACGGGGTGGAGGGCGGACGCCGATCCCGTCCACTTCTGGAGTTCCGCGCTGAGTTCGCCGTCGGAGATCCCGAACGGCCCGGCGGAATCCGGGGAATGCGACGGCCCTTCGCCCTTCACGCGCTGTTCCTCCGCAATGCACATGGGAATCAGGTCCGTACCGATCGGCAGGACGGTGGACGAGGTGACCTCAACTCCCTTTGGGTGAAGGGAAATCACACCCATCACAGCGACGCACACTTTCGCACAGGGCGGCAGAGGGGACAAGAGATCTCCCGTCGGAGACCGGCACACCGCGCAATATTTGACCGGGATTCAGTTTTCGCATCAACCCCTCCGGGCGGGCCTGCTCCACCCCGTCATGCGGACCCCCCAGTTCCACTTTGATCTTGTGTGCAACCTTTTGGCGATCACTGGTGTCCAACTACACGTACACAGCGAATTTTTCGCATATGTCACCTCGAAGCGGCCGCACCCGGAACCCTGCCCAGGGAACCGGGTACTCGTCGACGCCGCTTTCCGGGTGCGCGTACATGCCGCCGCCGCCGAGTTGCCCGAGGAACGCAATGCATCATCCCCGTGTCAGCGTGATCGTCCCCGCTTACAACGCCATGCCGGAGCTCACCGAGTGCATCACCTCGGCGATGCGGCAGACCATCGGCCTGGACCAGCTCGAGATCATCGCGGTGAACGACGGATCGACCGACGGAACCGGCAAGGAGCTCGACCGCCTGGCCGCGTCGTGCCCCTCACTGCGCGTCATCCACCAGGAGAACTCGGGCACCGCGGCCGTCCCGCGCAACGTCGCTCTGGACGTCGCCCGCGGTGACTACGTCTTCTTCCTCGACTCCGACGACTATCTGGGCCCCGACGCGCTGCGCCGCATGGTGGCGATGGCCGACGAGAACGGCACCGACGTCGTGCTGGGCAAAATGGTGTCGGTGGGCGGCCGGGCGGTGCCCACCGCCGTCTTCAAGAACACCCAGCCCCGCACGGACATCTTCTCGTCGGCCGCCTACCGGACCCTCGGCTGCTGGAAGCTCTTCCGCCGCTCGCTGCTGGAACGGCTGAACCTGCGTTTCCCCCCGTACCGCAACACCGAGGACAAGCCCTTCACCGCCGCCGCGTACCTCAACGCGGACGGCATCTCCGTCGTGGCGGACTACGACTGCTACTACCAGCGCGACCGGGCGAACGGGAACAACCTCACCCTGACCGCGCAGAACCTGAGCCACCGGATGGCGGGCACCCGGCTGTGCTTCGAGACGGTGGCCCGTTACCTGGAACCGGGGCCGCGCCGCGACCAGATCATGCGCAGGCACGTCGAGTGGGAACTGTGCGGGCCGCTGTGGTGGCTGCTGCTCCGGGAGAGCGAGGAGGACATCCGCGAGCGCTTCTACCCGGAGATCCGCGACTGGGTGGAGAACTGGGTCACCGACCCCGTCATCGCGACGCTCGAACCCCGGGACCGGATGCTGCTGCACCTGCTGCGAGCCGACCGGTACGAGGAGGTGATGACGGTCATCCGCAACGCCGAGGAGGACGCCCGACGAGGTCATGTGGTCGACGGGGGCCGGGTCTACTGGCAGCACCCGCTGTTCCGTGACGCGGCGGTGGGGGTGCCGGACAGCGCCTTCGACGTCACCGGCCGCCTGCCGGTGCGCCACCGGCTCGACTCGGCGTGCTGGCAGGAGGACGGGGTGCTGCGGCTGACCGGCCACGCCTACATCGAGAACGTCGCGTCTCTGGACCCGGCCACCGAGCTGGTGCTGCGGCGCTACGACGACGCGGGCCAGGAGTTCCGCGTCCCCGTCTCGGTGCATGCCGCCGCCGGGGCAGCGGACGACGAGCGGTACGCGAACGCGGGCTTCGTCGCCGACGTCGCCGTGGCCACGGTGGCGGCCGGCGCCCCACTGGACCGGGGGCGCTGGAATCTCTTCCTCGACGTACGGGCGCAGGGGGTCAGCCGTACGGTCCGGCTGAAGTACCCCCGGTCCGAGCGGACACCGCCGCAGACGATCGTGACCATGGGCGCGGGCAGCCCCACGACCGTCACGCCGTACGTGACGAAATGGGGGAACCTCTCCATCGACGTCGGCCAGGAGATACCGCGTGACGACACTCCCTGCACGGTGACCGGGCTGTCGTGGCACAGATCGCGCAAGGGCACCCTGGTGGTGACCGGCAAGATGGCCGGCGAGGGCGCGCGGGACGTCCTGAGCCTGCGGCTGCGTGCGGAGAACGGCGTGGGCGGCCACCGCGAGGCCCCGGCGTCGCTGAGCCGCTCCGAGGGGCGGTTCACGGCGGCGCTGCCGCTCAGGGGCCTGCGCCCGGGCCGCTGGACGGTGGCCCTCGCCCTGTCCGGCTCCTCCCCCGTCGCCGCCGTCCCCTACCTCGCCGGCGTCGGCCGCGCCCGGTGGTTCCACCGCGCCCGCCCCCTCTCCGCCGGCCCCGTGAGGCAGGCGTCGGAGACGACGCTGGTGCTGGAGATCCGGCGGGTGGACGTGCCGAAGGCGGTCCGGCAGAAGCTGCGCGCGGTGGTGCGGAAGGTGCGGAAGTAGCGGGCGGGCGGCCGGCGCCTCGGTCCGCGCCGGCCGCCGGGGAGTTGACGGGCCCGGAGCGGGGTGGGTTGGATCATCCCCGTGCCGCTCAGGACGAACCGCCCCGCGCCCCTTTTCGCCGGGGCCCTCCTGCTCCTCCTCTCGCTCGTCGCCTGCGGGGGCGAGCCCCCGCCGGCACTCCGGCTGCCGCCCCGGCACACCGGGTTCGACTACCAGATCGGCGGCGCCTACCCCCCGCCCGCCGGTGTCCGGATCGTCACCCGCGACCGCGCCGACTCCCCCGCCGGGGGGCTGTACAACGTCTGCTACGTCAACGCCTTCCAGGTCCAGCCGCAGGAGCGCGCCGACTGGCCGGCCGACCTGCTGCTCCGTGACCGCGCGGGCAAGGCCGTCATCGACGAGGACTGGGACGAGCCCCTGCTCGACATCGGCACCCCGGCCAAGCGGAGACGTATCGCCGACCGGGTGAACCGCTGGACCGACGGCTGCGCCGAGAAGGGCTACGACGCGGTCGAGCCCGACAACTACGACAGCTACACCCGCTCCAGCCACCTGCTCACCCCCTCCGACGCGACCGCCTTCATGCGCCTGCTCACCCGGCACGCACACGCCCGCCACCTGGCCGTCGGCCAGAAGAACACCCCGGAGCTGGCGGGGAAGCGCGAAAGCGCCGGACTGGACTTCGCGGTGGCCGAGGAGTGCGGCCAGTACGACGAGTGCGCGACCTACGCCCGTGCCTTCGACGACCGGGTGCTGGACATCGAGTACACCGACAGCGGCCTGCGCAAGGCGCTGGCCGGCTGGGGCTCGCGGCTCAGCATCGTCCGCCGCGACCTGGACGTCTCCACACCGGGCGAGGCGGGGTACGTACGCCGCACGGGCTGATGCCTTCAGGGCAGCTCCAGCAGCTCCAGCCCGCGTGTCCAGGCGAAGCCGCCCGGTACCCGTCCCTCGCCGAAGCGGACACCGAGCCCGCGCAGCCGGGTCAGGCTCTCCCGGTAGGCGGGGTGGGCGGCCAGCGCCTCGCCCACGCTGGGCAGGACGGCGATCGGCACGCCCAGCCCCAGCGCCTCGCACAGGGTGCCGACGGCCAGGGTGTCCGCGATGCCCGCGGCCCACTTGTTGACGGTGTTGAAGGTCGCCGGGGCCACCACGACCGCGTCCGGTGGCGGGAAGGGGCGGGGGTCGGCCGGGGAGCGCCAGGCGGAGCGCACGGGACGCCCGGTGCGGGACTCGGTGCCGGACGCGTCGAAGAAGCCGTTCATCGCGGCCGGCGTGGCGATCACGCCCACCTCCCAGCCCCGCTCCTGGGCCTCGGTGATCAGCGTGCCGACGCCGGAGGCGACCCCGGCCGCGCAGACGACGACGTAGAGAAAGGGTTTCCCGGCGAGTTCGGTCACCGGGAAACCCTATAAGTCCACCTGAGCGGCGGTCAGCTCTCGGTGACGGTGATCGCCCCGACCGGGCAGGCGCGGGCGGCCTCCCGGAGCATCGGGCTGCCCGCCCCGTCCTCGGCGCCGGGCAGCAGCGTGCTGTAGCCGTCGTCGTCCTGGGTGAAGACGCTCGGGGCGGCCAGTGTGCACTGGCCCGCGCCGATGCAGAGGTCCTTGTCGATCATGATGTCGGTGTGCATGGCGAGAAGCCTCTTACCAGGTCACGGGGAGTTCCAGCATCCCCTGGATCGTGTCGCCGGGCTTGAAGGGGATCTCCTCGGCCGGAACCGCGAGGCGCAGTCCGGGCAGCCGGGCGAAGAGGGTGCCCAGGGCGATCTCCAGCTCCGCACGCGCCAGGTTCTGGCCGAGGCACTGGTGGATGCCGAAGCCGAAGGCGACGTGATGGCGGGCGGAGCGGCCGAAGTCGAGGGCGTCGGGCTCGGGGTACACGGAGTCGTCGCGGTTGATCACCGAGGTGGAGAACATCACGCCCTCCCCGGCCCGGATGGTGACCCCCTCGATCTCGATGTCGTCGACGGCCACCCGGAGCAGGCCGTCGGCGATGGACAGCATGCGCATCAGCTCCTCGACGGCCGTGGGCAGCAGCGCGGGGTCGGCGCGCAGCTCGGCCAGCCGGTCGGGGTGCTGGAGCAGGGTGTAGGTGCCCAGCGAGATCATGTTGGCGGTGGTCTCGTGCCCGGCGACCAGCAGGATGACGGCGAGCGAGACGACCTCGGCCCGGTCCAGCGCGCCCTCGCTGAGCTGTTTGTGGACCAGGTCGTCCAGTACCCCCTCGCCCGGCTCGGGGTGGCCGGCCTTGGCGTCGATGAGGCCGCCGAGGTAGGTCTCCAGCTCCTTGCGGGCGTTCTGGCTGTCGTCGGCCGTCGGCCCGCGCAGCAGCTTGCGGGACTGCTCCTCGAAGAACTCGTGGTCGGCGTACGGCACCCCGAGCAGGTCGCAGATGACCATGGACGGCACGGGCAGCGCGAAGGCCGACACCAGCTCGGCGCCCGGCCCTCGCGCGATCATCGCGTCCAGCAGGTCGTCGACGATCTTCTGGATGGCGGGCCGCAGGGCCGTGGCGCGTTTGACCGTGAACGACGGGATCATCATCCGCCGCTGGATCTGGTGCTCGGGGTCGTCCAGGCCCAGCAGGGCGACCCGGCGGTCCCGTACGCCCGCGAACCGGGCGGTGGGGACGGGGAACTCGGGGCGGCGCCGGTCGCTGGAGAGCCGGGGGTCGGCGAGCAGCGCGCGGGCCGCGGAGTGCCCGCTGACGGCCCAGACCTCGCGGCCGTCGTACAGGGTGACGCGGGACACGGGCCGGCCCTCGCGCAGCGGGCCGTACCCGGTGGGCGGGTGGTAGGGACAGGTGCGGTCCTGCGGGAAGGCGACGGGATCGGCCGCCTTCGCCGGGCCGGTGGTGTCCGTCAGTTCCGTCATGGATGGACCTCGCAGACGAAGAAGTACCTCGAACCGATCTTCATTAGATGCCCGGGGCACCTATGGGGCGACGGCAAGTTCGGCCAGATCGGCGGCCCGTCGGATCTGGCCGAAGAAGCGCGGCCGCCGGAGGTGTCCGGGCAGCGGAATCCGGTCGTCCGACGCACATCGGTCCTCCCAGTGTCGTCGCCTGCGCCCCTTTTCGGCCACCCCCGGCCGGAGACCGACCGAGAGATCCGGCTATTCACCCGCGTGGCCCAGAGGATGCGCGGTACGGATGATTCCGGCGGCCCCCGGTGTTGCGGTGGACCGCAGGCGTGAAGCCGTCGGCAGGACGAAACATGACGAAGGGGAGAAGCGATGCCTCTTGAGGGCGAGTACGAGCCGAGCCCGGAGCAGTGGGTACGCGATCAGGTCGAGCTGTACGAGAGCTCCGGCGGGACGAAGGGGAACACGCTGCTCGACACCGGGCTGCCGGTGATCATCCTGACCACGCGCGGCAACCGCAGCGGCAAGCTCCGCAAGACCCCCCTGATGCGGGTGGAGCACGACGGGAAGTACGCGGTGGTCGCCTCCGTGGGCGGCGCGCCGAAGCACCCGGTCTGGTACTTCAACGTCAAGGCCGACCCGGCGGTCGAACTCCAGGACGGCCCGCAGAAGCGGGAGATGCGCGCCCGCGAGGTGACGGGCGACGAGAAGGCGCGGTGGTGGGAGCGGGCCGTCGCGGCCTTCCCGCCCTATGCCGAGTACCAGGAGAAGACCGACCGGGAGATCCCGGTCTTCGTCCTGGAGCCCGCCGACGCGAGCTGAACGGCCGCCGGGGGACGGTTCACGCCCTTCCGCGTACGGCGGGCGTGAACCGTCCCCCGGAGGGCACGCGAAGGTCAGGCCCCGCCGCGCTCCCCCGTCGCGGCGGGGCTCTCCCGTGCGGTGCGCTCGGTGTGGTCGCGGCCGGTGTGGTCGCGGTCGGTGACGTCGAGGAAGATCTGCCCGGCGTCGGGGAACATCTCGGCGACGGACCGCTTGATGCGGACGGCGACCTCCTCGACCTCCTCGCTGTCCATTCCCGGCGCGAGGTCGACGCGTGCGGCCACGAGGGCGGAGTCGACGCCGGTCTTCATGGTGAACAGCGCCTCCACGCTGTCGATCTCGGGCTGGGCGCGCAGCAGTTCCCGTATCCGACCGGTCAGCTCGGGGTCGGCCGCCTCGCCGATGAGCTGGTCGCGGGCGTCGCGGCCGAGCCGGTAGGCGACGTAGACCAGCAGGGCGCCGATCAGGATCGACGCGCAGCCTTCCCAGAGGGCCTGCCCGGTGAGCATGTGCAGCACCATGCCGATGGCGGCGAAGGTCACGCCGAGCACCGCGGTGCCGTCCTCGGCGAGCACCGTACGCAGCGCGGGGTCCTGGACGTCACCGACGCCCTCGCCCTGCCGGTGCGCCTGGCGTACCGCCCGGATCAGGGAGACCCCCTCGGCGACGAAGGCGACGCCGAGCACGACGAGGCCCGCTATGTAGCCGCTGAGCTTCTCCTCACCGCCGCTCCTGATCGCCTCGAAGCCCTGGAAGAAGGAGAAGCAGCCGCCCATCACGAAGATGCCGACGGCCGCGAGCAGGGACCAGAAGAACCGTTCCTTGCCGTAGCCGAAGGGGTGGCGGGCGTCCGGCGGCCGGCGGCTGCGGCTCAGCGCGGCCAGCAGGAACACCTCGTTCAGGCTGTCGGCCACGGAGTGCGCGGCCTCCGACAGCAGGGCGGGCGAGCCCGCGAAGATCCCGCCGACGGCCTTGGCCACCGCGATCACCAGGTTCGCGGCGAGTGCCACGAGGACGGTGACGCGGGTGTGTCCGTCGGACTTGTCGGCCTCCTGGCCGTCGCTGTGGCCGGTCGTCGTGTCCGGCTGCTTTTCCGAAGTAGCGCTCACCTGTCGGCGACTGCCCCCGGCGGGGAGGATCACACGGGCCCGGACGGGGGAGGTCGGAGGCTGTCCGGGGAGGACGCGGACCCGGTGAGGAAGGAGTGTCACATGGCGAAGAAGAGCACGAACATGAGCAAGATCAAGGCGCCCCTCCTGCACAGACCGGTGGGCTTCGCGCTGAGCTGGGCGGGCGGTGCGCTGGCCGGGCTGGCCTTCCGCAAGGCATGGATGGTGATCCGGCACGAGGAGGAGGCACCCGACCCGCTGGACCCGGACCGCGGCTGGGGCGAGATCCTGCTGGCGGCCGCGGTGCAGGGCGCGATCTTCGCGGTGGCGCGCAGCGTGGTGGACCGCACCCGCGCCAAGGCGGTCGCCCGGTCCACGGGCACCTGGCCGCACCCGAACGCGGCTCCGGGCAGACGCTGAACCACCCGGCCGGCGACGGGGGCGAGGCCACGACCCGATCACGAACGCACAGATTCGAACCGACTCCGTCAAACCCGAAGACATGTGTCAAGCGAACATGCTCAAATTCCTCCTGGCGAGCTGGTCGCCACGTGGCGCGGTCCGTCGCGGGCGCGGGTGGGACGGGTGGGAGGTGGTGCCGTCGTGCGGGAGGAATCCATCCCGCTCAGCCGGCATCTGCGGGTGCGGGAGGAGCACGGGCACACCGTGCTGGAGTTACGGGGTGAGATCGACATCGCCTCGGCGGCGGAGATCTCACCCCTGCTGGACCGGCTCACCGGCCGCGAGGGCGTCCGGGTGGTGCTCGACCTGCGCCCCGTGGAGTTCTTCGACTGCTCGGGGCTGCGCCTGGTGAGCCGGGCCCGGCACCGCGTCCTGGAACGCGGCGGCCACCTCCAGCTGGTCTGCGCGCACCCACTGACCCTGCGCGTCCTCGCGGTCACGGGCCTGAACCGGGTGCTGCCCCCGCACCCGACGCTCCAGTCCGCACTGCGGGCCTCGGACGCCCTCTAGGCCTCCGTCGGCTGTTCGAACAGCGCGCTCACCGATTCCCCGTCGTGGATGCGCCGCACCGCCTCCGCCAGTGCCGGGGCGATGGACAGTACCCGGAGCTTGTCGGTGCGCTCGTCCTCCGGGACCGGCACGGTGTTGGTGCAGACGATCTCCAGCACGTCCGGCTGCTCCCCCAGCCGCTTCAGCGCTCCCCCGGCGAACAGGCCGTGGGTGCAGGCGACCCGGATCGAGCGCGGGCCCAGCTCCCGCAGCCGGTCCAGGAGTTCGAGCACCGTGCTGCCCTTGGCGATCTCGTCGTCCAGCACGATCACGTCCCGGCCTGCGATGTCGCCGATCACCGAGCTGATGCTGACCCGGTCGTCCGCGAAGCGCTGCTTGGCGCCGGCCGCGACCCGGGCGCCGAGCAGCCGGGCGAAGGCGGCGGCCTCCTTGGCGTTGCCGAGGTCCGGGGAGACGACCGTGGTGCGCGAGAGGTCGTACTGCCGGAAGTGCGCGGCGAGTTCGCGCAGCGCGTGCAGGTGGTCGACCGGCACCGAGAAGAAGCCGTGCACCTGCGGGGCGTGCAGGGTCATGGTGAGCACCCGGCCGGCGCCCGCCGCCACCAGCAGGTCCGCCACCAGACGGCCGCCCAGCGAGATGCGGGGCGTGTCCTTCTTGTCCGAGCGGGCGTAGGAGTAGTGCGGCATGACGACGGTGATCCGGGCCGCCGAGGCGCCGCGGGCCGCGTCGCACATCATCAGCAGCTCCACCAGGTGCTCCTGCACCGGCCGCACCAGGGGCTGGATCAGGAACACGTCCCGTTCCCGGCAGTTGGCCAGGAGCTGGACCTCCAGGCAGTCGTTGGCGAACCTGCTGACCCGCGCCGGGCTGAGCGTGACGCCCAGGTGCGCGCACACCTCCTCGGCCAGCCGGGGGTGGGCGCTGCCGCTGAAGACGGCGATGTCTCGCACGATCCGCTCCTCGCATGATCGGTACGGGCTGGGCGGCCATGCTACCGGCCGCCCCTCCCCCTACCCGGACGGCAGGCGTGGCGCGTCTCGTACGGGAGCGGCAGGGGTACGTACGTCAGTGGTGGGGGATGGTCAACTCGCTTGCCTGTTCGCTTACTTGGTGGGCATCCGAGGAGGGGGAAGGGAGAACCGTGGACAAGACGACTACGGCCGCGAGGACGACTCCGGTCCAGCAGCGGCCCCGGCGGACACCGCTCTGGGTCAAGGTGCTGGCGGCCATCGCCCTGGTACTGGTGCTGCTGTTCGCCGGGATACGACTGGCCGTGCTGCCCGGCATCAAGGACCTGTTCGGCACCGAGTCCCGCGACCGCTCGGGCCCGGCGCTGCTCCAGTCCATCCAGGACATGAGCCGCTACCAGGCGGCCTCGGGCAACTTCCAGGTCGTCGTGGACCTGGAGAAGAACGCCAAGTACCTGCCCGACGCGCTGCGCGGCACCCGCACCCTGTACGTCGGCGCGGGCACCGTGGACTCCTATGTGGACCTCGGCAAGGTCGGCGAGAAGGACGTGACGGTCAACGACGACCGCACCTCCGCCGTACTGAAGCTGCCGCACGCTCAGCTCGGCAGGCCCGCGCTGGACCCGGACCGCTCCTACGCCGTCTCCAAGCAGCGCGGCCTGCTGGACCGGCTGGGCGACCTGTTCTCGGACAACCCCAACGGCGAGCAGGCGGTGCAGAAGCTGGCCGTCAAGCACATCGGCGAGGCGGCCCGGGACAGCGAGCTGACCGCGCGCGCCGAGTCCAACACCACCGGCATGCTCCAGGGCCTGCTGCGCTCCCTCGGCTTCACGGACGTACGCGTCTCGTACGGCCCCTGACGCCCTGCCCGGTCCGGCATCACCGGCCGCTTCCCGGGCATTAGCTGCTTCTCACGGGGATGTTCACGACTGGAGGACCACCGCATGGCCCGTACCGCCCTACGCCTGCCGACCGTACTGCGCACCCCTCTGCGGCGGGGGCGTGTTGAGAAGACCGAACCGGTCGCCGAGCCGGAGCCGGCGGTGACGGAGCCGGTGGTGGCCGAGCGCAAGCCGCTGCCGCTGCCGATCCGGCTGCCGATCATGCTGCTGGCGTTCGTCTTCATGGTGGCCTTCGCCATCGCGCTGGCCCGGATCACGCTCGAGCCGTCGCCCGCCTCGGAGGCACTGACGCACAGCAACATGCGGCCGGGCAACTCCCTCAAGGCCTACTTCGACTACGGGACGGTGCGCGACACCCTCAAGCAGATCGGCGGCAACGTCCTGCTGGGTGTGCCGTTCGGCGTGCTGGTGCCGGTGCTGGCCCCCCGGGCGCGGGGCATCCTCCAGGTCCTGTTCCTGACCGCGCTGGTGATGCTGATGGTGGAGCTGACCCAGGGCGCGCTGATCACCGGGCGGGCCTTCGACATCGACGACGTCATCCTCAACACCACCGGCGCGCTGCTGGGCTGGCTGCTGCTGGGGCGCCGGCTGGGGCGGGCGGTGCACGCGCGGCGGCCCAAGGTCGCGCAGGACTGAGCGTCCTCCACCGGTTTGTCCGGTCGGCCGCTCACTGGTCTGTACCAAGCTATTGACGGCCCCGGTCCGGATCTCTACAACAAGAGGCGTCACTCCCCCCATGTGAAACGGAGAGTCATGGCATCCCCACGCCTGCTCCGCAGATGCCTCCTTGCCGCTCTCTCCGCCGCGCTGGTCGGCGCGGCGGCCGTCGGACCCGCGAGGGCCGACACGGCCGCCGCCCCGGCCGTCGCGGCTGCGACGTTCTCGGACTCCTTCGACGGCCCGGCGGGCTCCGCCGTCGACGGCTCCAAGTGGACGCTGGAGACCGGAGACAACGTCAACAACCACGAGCGGCAGTACTACACCTCGGGCACCAAGAACGCGGCGCTGGACGGCCAGGGCCACCTGGTCATCACCGCCAAGCGCGAGAACCCGGCGAACTACCAGTGCTGGTACGGCAGTTGCCAGTACACCTCGGCCCGGCTCAACACCTCGGGCAAGTTCAACGCCCAGTACGGGCACGTCGAGGCCCGGATGAAGATCCCGCGCGGGCAGGGCATGTGGCCCGCGTTCTGGATGCTGGGCACGCCGGTGAACTGGCCGGACTCGGGCGAGATCGACGTGATGGAGAACGTCGGCTTCGAGCCCTCCACCGTGCACGGCACCATCCACGGCCCCGGCTACTCGGGCTCGGGCGGCATCGGCGCGGGCTACTCGCTGCCGAACGGGCAGGCGTTCGCGGACGCCTTCCACACCTACGCCGTCGACTGGGCGCCGGACTCCATCACCTGGACGGTGGACGGCAACGTCTACCAGCGGCGCACCCCGGCCGACCTGGGCGGCAGGACCTGGGTGTTCAACAAGCCGTTCTTCCTGATCCTGAACCTCGCGGTCGGCGGCTACTGGCCCGGCGACCCGGACGGCTCGACCCAGTTCCCGGCGCAGCTCGTCGTGGACTCGGTGTCGGTGACCACCAGCGGCGGCTCGACGGGCGGCAAGGCCATCCGGGGCCTGGCCGGCAAGTGCGTGGACGTGGCCGCGGCGAACTCCGCCAACGGCACCCCCGTACAGCTCTACGACTGCAACGGCTCGGCGGCCCAGCAGTGGACGGTCGGCTCGGACGGCACGATCCGCGCGCTCGGCAAGTGCCTGGACCTGAAGGACAACGGCACGGCGGACGGTACGCCCCTGCAACTGTGGGACTGCGGCGGTAGCCCCAACCAGAAGTGGGTGGTGTCCTCGGCCAACGACATCGTCAACCCGCAGGCCGACAAGTGCCTGGACGTGACGGGCGCCAACTCGGCCAACGGCACCCGGCTCCAGCTCTGGACCTGCAACGGCACAGCCGCCCAGAAGTGGACGGTCGGCTAGTTACCCCTTGCCCCGGCGGGTGCCGCCGCGCACCCGCCAGGTGAACTTGTCGCCGCCGACCCAGCGGACCACGTCCGGGTCGTCCAGGTCGTGGATGACAATGCCGCGGGCGGCGGCGGCCTCCAGCACCCCCGTGATGGACGTGACCTCGCCGATCACCTCGCCGTCGATCTCCATGACCCGGAACGGCGGCGAACCCGGCTTGCCCTCACATACCCCGAGCACCCGGACGCGCGGATTGGACATGTACGGAGCTGATTGTTCGGTCATGTATCCGAGCCTAGAACGCGAGGCGCGGGGAAGGCTCGTCCGCACGGGCCGTCCGGGCCGCCACCGTGCGGAGACCGCCCGGGTGGGCAACCCTGGAGGTCCGTGCGGAGCCGGGAGGTGGCCATGGAACCCGTCGCGGCGCTGGACCGGATCGCCTTCCTGCTGGAGCGCTCGCTCGCGCCCACCTACCGGGTGCGGGCGTTCCGCACGGCCGCGCGCGTACTGAAGGACCTCCCCGAGGACGAGATCGCCCGGCGGGTCTCCACGGGGACGCTCCAGACCCTGAAGGGGATCGGCCCGAAGACCGCGAAGGTGGTCGAGGAGGCGGTGGCCGGGGAGACGCCCGCCTATCTGCGCTCATTGGAGGAGGACGCCGGGGGCCCGCTGACGGCGGACGGCGGCGAGGAGCTGCGGGCGCTGCTGCGCGGCGACTGCCACACCCACTCGGACTGGTCGGACGGCGGCAGCTCCGTCGAGGAGATGGGCTGGGCGGCGGCCGGGCTGGGCCACGAGTGGACCGCGCTCACCGACCACTCCCCCCGCCTCACCGTGGCCCGCGGCCTGTCCCCCGAGCGGCTGCGGGAGCAGCTCGACCTCGTCGAGACGCTGAACGAGCGCTGGGCGCCGTTCCGGCTGCTCACCGGCATCGAGTGCGACATCCTGGACGACGGCTCGCTGGACCAGGAGCCGGAGCTGCTGGACCGGCTGGACGTCGTGGTGGTGTCGGTGCACTCCAAGCTGAAGATGGACGCGGCCGCGATGACCCGCCGGATGGTGGCCGCCGTCTCCGATCCGCACGCCGACGTGCTGGGCCACTGCACCGGCCGGCTGCTCACCGGGCGGGGGCGGCCCGAGTCGGCCTTCGACGCGGGCGAGGTGTTCGCCGCGTGCGCCGAGTCGGGCACCGCCGTGGAGATCAACAGCCGTCCGGAGCGGCTGGACCCGCCCAGACGTCTGCTGCGCGAGGCGGTGGACGCCGGGACGCTGTTCTCGGTCGACACCGACGCGCACGCGCCGGGCCAGCTGGACTGGCAGATCCTCGGCTGCGCCCGCGCCGAGGAGTGCGGGGTGCCCGCCGGGCGGGTGGTGAACACCTGGACGGCGGACGAGCTGCTGGACTGGACCCGCGAGGGGCGGGTACCGGCGTCCTGACCAGCGGTTCCCTCGCGTGACCCGGATCACCCGGCCGGGCGGGAACAGCACCGCTTCGTTGTCCGTTGAACCACACGTGGACGCGGGCCCGCCCTGACCTGGACCCCGTCCGCTGATGGACCGCCCCGGTCGTGATTCCCCCGTCACGGCCGGGGCATCTTCGCGTCCGGGCTCAGCGCGGGGCGCGCTCGTCCAGCGCGGCCCGCCAGGCGGGGGGACGGTCCTCGGGCACCGGTTCGGCGCGGCGGCCGCCCCGGCTGAAGAAGTCGGCCAGCGGCAGGATGGCCGCGCCCACGGTGACGGCGTCAGGACCGAGCCGCCCCAGGTCGATGGTGACCCGGTCCGCCGGGTGCCTGAGCGCGTAGGTGGCCGCGTGCCGGCGTACGGCGGGCAGGAAGCGGGTGCCGAGCTGGAGCCCGGCCCAGCCGCCGATGAGGATGCGCTCCGGCTGGAAGAGATTGATCAGGTCGGAGAGACCCGCGCCCAGGTACTCGGCGGTCTCCTCCAGCACCGCGAGCGCGACCGGGTCGGGCTCCGCGTCCCCGGCCGGATAGGCGGCGGCGAGCATCGCGGTGAGCGCGGTCTCCTCGTCGGTGCCCTCGGGCGGGCGTCCGCCCTCCTCGCGCCACCGGGCCAGCAGCGACTCGGCGCCCGCGTACGCCTCCAGGCAGCCCGGCGCCCCGCAGCGGCAGCGGCGCCCGCGCACCCGTACCGTCAGATGCCCCCACTCCACCGCGCGGCCGTTCTCCACCTCCGGGGTGACCAGGCAGGCGCCGACGCCGGAGCCGAAGAGCACCACCAGGGCGTTGCGGGCGCCGCGCCCGGCGCCGAACCACATCTCCGCCTGGCCGAGGGTCTTGGCTCCGTTGTCGATAAAGTACGGCACGCTCTCCGGAAGCCCGGAGGTCGCCCGGAGCAGCCGCTCCAGCGGCACGGCGTCCCAGCCGATGGTCTGGCCGTGCACCACGGCGCCCCGGTCGGCGGTGTGCTCCACGATGCCGGGCACGCCCACCCCGACGCCGAGCAGCCGCTCCGGTCGCGCGCCCTCGGCGGCCAGCACCTCGGCGACACCGTCCCGGACATGGCCGGTGATGTCCTCCACGTCATAGCCGGGACGGGTCAACGGGCGCTCGGCGCGGGCGAGTTCGGTGAGGGCGAGGTCGAACAGCTCGACGCGGACGCGGGTCTCGCCGACGTCCACGCCGATCATCTGGCCGCTGTGCGGGGCGACCCGGAGCAGGGTGCGGGGCCGGCCGCCGTCGGAGTCGACGCTGCCGGCCTCCTCCACGAGTCCGTCCGCGATCAGGTCGGCGACGACATTGCTGACCGAGCCGGAGCTGAGTCCGGTAGCCGGCCCGAGCTCGAAGCGGCTGAGGGGGCCGTCGAAGTACAGCCTGTGCAGCACGGCCGTGCGGTTGCCCCGCCTCAGATCGCGTACCGTGCGCCCGTTCCGCCCCGCCATGTGGCCCCTTCCGACCCGTGCCCGACCTGCAACATACCCCTCGCGGCAGGTCGGGCACGACTTCACGGGCCCCCTTATTTCATGCTGTGAGATTTCCAGGGCGTACGGGTGGGACCGGGGGCGGCTCAGCCGGCCGCGTACACGTCCTCCACGTAGCGGCCGGCGCCGACCAGCTCGTCCAGCCAGCGCGTGGCCGCCGCCTCGTCCGCGCCCGGGGTGCGCGTCCGGTACAGGGTGCGGAAGGCCTCGCGGACGCCGGGCGCCATGCGGGCGCCGTCGCCGCAGACGTACACCCGCGCCCCGGCACCGAGCAGTTCCCAGACCTCGTCGGCCTCGGCGGCGATCCGGTGCTGGACGAACTGCGCGCCGTCGACGGGGGCCGCGCTGAAGGCGGGGCGCAGCGAGACGGCTCCGGCGCTCTCGGCGGCGCCCAGTTCGGCCGCGTGCAGATAGTCGGCGTCGGGGGCGTCGCAGCCGAAGTACAGCAGTGCGGGCGGGAGTTCGGCGTCCTGGGCACGGGCCGCGACCCGGTCCATGACCACCCCGCGGAACGGGGCGAGGCCGGTGCCGGCCGCGATCAGCACGACGGGGGTGGAGGTGTCGGTGCGGAACGCCTCCCGGCAGGGCTGGACGCGGGCGTACACCGTGTCGCCGGGCCGCACGCCCGCCAGGTGTCCCGAACCGGTGCCCCGGTAGCGGCCGTTGCCGGAGCGGGCGGGCGCGTCGAGCACGGAGACCATGAGGTCGGCGTGGCGCGGGCCGGCGGCCGGGGAGGAGGAGATGGAGTAGTGGCGCGGGCGCAGCGGGGTGAGCAGGTCGAGCAGGCGGGGCCAGTCGAGGGCCTCGCGCAGGGCGGGGTGGTCCTCCAGCAGTTCGAGGAGGGTGCGCGGGTCGTCGCCGGTGAGGGCGGCGAGGGCGGCGCGCTCGGGCGGGCAGGGGTTGGCGGCGGCGAGGAGTTCGCGCTGGCGCGCGGTGGGCCGCTCCTGCAACTCGACGTGCCGGGTCAGGAGTTCGCGCACGGTGAGCGGGCGGTCCACGGCCAGGCCGTCGCGGCGCGGGCGGGTGGCGCGGATGTCCAGCACCGTGTCGGGGTCGGCACCGAGCGCGCTGAGGGCCCTCTCCACGGTCCCGGGGGCGTTGACCGGCAGCACGGTGAGGTGGTCGGCGGTGCGGTAGGTGACGCCGTCGGGCAGGGCGACGCGCAGGAACCGCTTGACGCGCGGGTGGCCGGGCGCGGTGAGGTCGTACGCCTCGGTGACGGTCATCGGGACCAGCTCGTGCCGCTCCGCGAGGGCGTCCAGCGGGCCGCCGGTCAGGGCGCGGACCTCGTAGGCGTTCTCGGGGTCGTCCGCCGGGGCGGTGGCGTCGGGGTCGCCGTACTCGGTGAGCAGGGCGGTGCGCAGCGCGGCGGTGTAGTCGCGGACGGCGCCGGTGAGGTCGCCGGAGGCGTCGGCGGCCGCGCGCGGGGTGAGCCGGGTGGCGCCCAGCTCGGCGAGGCGGGCGTCGACGCGGGTGGGCATGTGCTGGTAGGTGGCGGCCCAGTTGCGGTCGCCGACGCCGAGCACGGTGTAGGTGACGCCGGTGAGGTCGTGCTCGCCCTCCAGCCAGGCGGCGAAGGCGATCGCGTCGTCGGTGGGGCGGCCGTTGTAGGAGGCGGCGGTGATGACGACGGGCCGGTCGGTGGGCAGCCCGTCGGCGTACGCGTCCAGCGGGGCGACCTCGGTGGCGCAGCCGAGCGCGGCTGCCTCGTCCGCGAGCTGTCCGGCGAACTCGCGGCAGGTGCCGTAGTTGCTGCCGTGCAGGAACAGCGCGGTGGTGCCGGGGCGGACGCGGGCGGGGAGCGCCCGGGCGTCGGTGTCCTCGACGACGGCCGCGGCGGCGGCGCCGGGCAGCGGGGAGTGGACGCGGTCGGCGTCGGTGCGCGGGGTCAGGGTGAGCGTGAAGCCCTCGGGCTTGAGGGTGAGGGTCTCCTTGATGTCCAGCGCGTAGTCGGCGTGGTCGTGCAGCCGGTAGCGGTGGACCAGCATGGCGAGCAGCATGGTCGCCTCATGCAGCGCGAACTGCCGTCCGATGCAGGCTCGTTCACCGGTGCCGAAGGGCTTGAAGGCGTGCACCGGGCGGGCCGCCTCGGCCTCGGCGGTGAAGCGGTCGGGGTCGAACAGCTCGGGGTTGTCGCCCCAGACGGGCTGGCGGTGCAGCATCGGCACCAGCACGCTGACCGCCTGCCCGGCGCGCAGCGGCACCCGCCCGCCGAGCAGGGTGTCCTCGCGGGCCTCCCGGCTGAAGGCGGCGGCGGTCGGCCACAGCCGGAGCGCCTCGTTGAGCACCTGCCGGGTGTAGGTGAGCCTGCCGATGTCGTCGTAGGACGGCTCGGGGTCGGCGGTGTCGCCCCACAGGGCGTCGGCCTCACGCTGGACCAGGCGGAGCACGGCGGGGTGCTTGGCCAGGTAGTACAGGGCGAAGGACATCGCGCCGGAGGTGGTCTCGTGGCCTGCGATGAGGAAGGTGATGACCTGGTTGCGGATGTTCGCGGTGTCCAGGGTGGTGCCGTCGGCGGGGTGCTGGGCGGTGAGCATCAGCCCGAGCAGGTCGGCGGCCTCGCTCTGGTCGGTGCCGGTGCGGGCGGCGATGACCTCGTCCACCACCCCGGCGAGGTAGTCGGCGTCCTCGCGGAAGGCGGCGTCGGCCGCGGTGTGGTCGCCGCCCGGCACGCGGGCCAGGCGGGTCATGCTCCACTCCAGGCAGCGCACCATCGACTCCACGAAGGGGTGTGGCTCGGCGCGCTCGAAGGAGCCGAAGTCGTAGTCGAACCCGGCGAGGCCGATGGTGTCGAGCGTCATCCGGGTCATGTCGCCGGGCACGTCGACCGGCTGCCCGGCGCGGGCGGAGCGGTCCCATGCCTCGATCAGCCGCCGGGCCACCTTCAGCATCACCGGGTGGTAGGCGCGCATGGAGCCGAGCGCGAAGGCGGGCATCAGGATGTCGTGCGCCTTGGCCCAGTTCGGCTCGTCGTTGTACGCGGTGAACAGGCCGTCGGCGGCGAAGGCGCGCACGTTCTCCAGCGCGGGCCCGATGTGCTTGGCGAACCGGTCCTCGTCGGCGAGGTCGGCGATCAGATCGGCGTCGGCGACGAAGAGGGCGTCACGCCCGTGCAGGCGGCGCACCAGCACCGGCCCGTGGGTCCGCATCAGCTCCATGACCTGCTGGATGGGGGTGCGGGTCGGCCCGGTGGCGGAGATGTCGACGACCGGCACGCCGGTGAGTGCGGGGGGCTCGGGGTGCGGGGCGGTGGGGGGCATGGCGTCGGCAACTGCCTTTCGCGGGGCGGGGACTGGCGTTTCGCGTGGGGGCTGGCGTCTTCCAGCGTGCTCCAGAGGCGGGGCGCGCCCGTGCCGGGCCACTACACGAACGTGCAGTGGAAAGTCGGCCCGGACCCTTGCGCACCGGCTCCGGGATGCCGCCTGAGTTGCCGCTGACCTGGGTTTTCGTCTTGGATGGCGGGGACGGTTCGGCACCTTGGGAGGCTGGCGTGGAGTGGGGGCTGGCGGATGCCGTGGTGTGGCGCAACCGGGCCCTGATGCTCTTCGACCGGGTCGCGGTGCCGGTCGCGGTCTGCGACGTGTACGGCAAGGTGCTGATGGCGAACCCTGCGATGGCCGCCGAGTGCGGTACGTCACCGGGTCGGCTCCGCGGCCGTGACGTGCTGGAGCTGTTCCGCCCCGAGGAGGCCGGCCAGGTCGAGCGGATCGCCCAGGCGCTGCGGCTGCGGCACCGCTCCCGCTACCAGGTGTCGGTGAGCTGGACCGCGCCCGGCGGCACGGAGCGGTACGGCGAGCTGACCGCCGACCCGGTGAGCGACTCCACGGACGAGACCCCGGCACTGCTGGTGATGCTCCGGGTGCTCGGACAAAGCGAGCCGGAGCCCACCGCCGAGCCCGCCTCCGTCACCCCGGTCGAGGGCGCGGTGCTGGCGCTGCTGGCCCAGGGCGCCACCACCGGCCGGGCCGCCCGTGAGCTGGGGTTGAGCCGGGACGGTGTCGCGTATCACCTGCGCCGCCTGTCCGCCCGCTGGCACGCGGCCAACCGCACCGAACTGGTCGCCCGCGCCTACGCCCTCGGCGTGCTCGCGCCCGGCGTGTGGCCGCCTCGGGTACGGGGTGCCGGGGCGGGTTAGGAGCGGCGCGCGGAAAACCGCTTGGCCCGGTACGGCGGTGCTCTATACCCTCGTAAACCTAGAGCCCCTAGGCTCATGGCTACAACAGAAGGACTTCTCCGATGCGACCCCTCACCGAGCAGGAAATCCGCGCCTCCTTCGTCAACTGCTCCAAGGGCGACGCCAAGCGGCTGACCGTCCCCCGCGACCTGGCCGAACGCCCCTGGGACGACCTGGACTTCCTGGGCTGGCGCGATCCGGGCGCGCCCGACCGCAGCTATCTGGTCCTCGAACGCGGCACCTCTCCGGTCGGCATCGCGCTGCGCTGCCCGACGGTCCGGCGCGGCTTCCAGCACCGCAGCATGTGCTCGGTGTGCCTGACGACCCATCGCGGCGGCGGGGTCTCGCTGATGACCGCCCGCAAGACGGGGGCGGCCGGCCGCGAGGGCAACTCCGTCGGCGTGTACATGTGCGCCAACCTGGCGTGTTCCCTCTACGTCCGGGGGAAGAAGGTGCCGGAGTCGGGGAGCAGGTTCGAGGAGAGCCTCACGACGGAGGAGCAGATCGCCCGGGCGGGCGGCAACCTCCATGCCTTCGTCGATCGCCTGTACGCCTGAGGGCCGCCCCTTTCGCGTACACGGTGCTCGAACGGCCCCGTTCGGCGCGGTTACGGAAAGGGAAGACGCCAAAGGATGCCAGACGTACGGAAGTGGATGGACGCGCAAGCGCGACGCAGGTGGGCCGACGCGCTGCGGCGCCTGGTCGCGCGCCGCCGCGAGCCGGTGGTCGTCCAGACACTGCGGTCGGCCGCCGCGGCCACGGTCGCCTATGTGATCGCGCTGCGGCTCAGCCCGGAACCGGCGCCCCTGACCGCGCCCCTGACGGCCCTGCTGGTCGTCCAGGTCACCTTCTTCGCCACCCTCACCAACGGCATCCGCCGCGTGAACGCCGTGGTCACGGGCGTGCTGGTCGCCATCGTCTTCAGCCTCCTGGTCGGCCTGACCTGGTGGAGCCTGGCCCTGCTGCTGGTGGCCGCGCTGAGCGTGGGTCATCTGGTGCGCGTGGACGAGTACGTGAACGAGGTGGCGATCAGCGCCATGCTCGTGCTCGGCGTCACCACGGTCGGCTTCACCGCGTGGGCGCGGATCGTGGAGACCCTGATCGGCGCCATCATCGGCATGGCCTGCAATCTGCTGCTGCCGCCCCCGGTGTGGGTGGACGCGGCCGGGCGGTCCATCGAGTGGCTGGCCCGCCGGCTGCGTCAGCTCATGATCCGGATGGGTGAGGAGGCGGCGGGCGCCATCCCCTGGCAGCGGGCGGCCGAACGGCTGCACGAGGCGCGCCGGCTGGACCACGACATCATCCAGGTGGACGCGGCCCTGCGGCAGGCCGAGGAGAGCCTCAGGCTCAACCCGCGCGTCAAGGAGGGACTGCTCCACCGGGTGGTACTGCGCACCGGCCTGGACACCCTGGAGATCTGCACGGTCGTCCTGCGGGTGATGGCCCGCTCCTTCACCGACCTGGCCAAGGCACGCGGGGCCAAGGAGCTGTTCCCGCCGCCGATCGGGCAGACCGTGGAACAGGTGCTGTCCGAGATCGCGGACGCCGTGGTGAGCTTCGCGGTCCTGGTGACCACCGACCTGAGCGCCAACGCCGAGTCGGCCGAGTCCCGGCTCACCGCCGAGCTGCACACGGCCGCCGCCACCCGCGACCGGCTCGCGGAGCAGCTCCTCGCGCATGTCGCGGAGGACCACGAGGACTGGCAGTTGCTCGGGGCCGTCCTCACCGAGGTCAGCCGGATCATCGACGAGCTGGACACCGAGCACCGCAGCCGCCGTCTGCTGGAGGAGCTGGACCGCGTCTCCCGCCAGCAGCGCGCGAAGATGCCCCGCGTGAACCGCCTGCGCCAGCGCCTCGGCGTACAGGAGGACCTCTGGCGGAACCGTGCGGGGGTCGGCGGGCGTTCTCGGTGACGGGACACCGGGCGCGACCGGTGCCGGAGCCTGAAGGGGGCGGGCCGATGGCCGAGCGGGCCGGGGTGCGGATCGAGGGGAACACGCTGCGGCTGGGTGACGGGGTGGTGGTGCGGTTCGTACGCACCCTGCGGCTCCCCGAGCGGGGTACGCATCCGCTGCCGCCGGGGCTGGGCGAGTTCCCGCTGCGCCGGGTCGCGGACCACGCCGACCGGGTGCCGGAGGCGTGGCGGGCGCGCGGCGGGGTGCTGCTGCCGATGTACCTGCGCGAGGCGATGTGGATCGGCTTCGCCGGGACGACAGAGCCGGCCGCCCTCCAGGTCGGCGTCGGCAAGGTGTGCGCGGTCTCCGGCAAGCCCTGGCGGGGCGCGCTGGCGCGGGACCCGCAGAACTACCTCACGCTCCCCCGGCAGCCCTGGCTGGACGGCATCAACTCCGGCAGGGGCACCGTCCGCCAGTTCGTCGCCGTGCCCCTCGGGCTCGGCGCGACCGTGGAGGGTCAGGTGACCGGCGAGGAGACCTGGGGCGGGGTGCAGTTGCAGGTGTTCGGGCTGCGCCCGGAGGCGCTGGCGCGGTGGCGGGAGGCCGAGCGCGCCCGGTCCGCGCCGCTCGCCGGGGGGTACGGCGCTCCGCCCGCCTTCGCCGCCCCGGCCCCCGGCGGCCCCCCGCCGGCGGGCGCCGCTCCCCGGCGGGCGGCGGCGATGGGCCTCGGCGTGGGCGGCACGATGCGCCAGGAGGTCTTCCGGGACGAACGTCCCGCGTCCGACTGGTCCGACACCCCGGCCGGCCGGGTCTTCGTGCACCTGGTCACCCCGCCCGAGTGGCGCCGTATCACCGGCGAGGAGCCCCCGCCCTCGCCCGTGGACCGGGCCGCGTACACCAGGGCGGGCCTGCCGTGGTTCGAGTACTACAACGACGAGGCCGGCGACCTCTCCCCCGCCGGCCCCCTGCGGCCGGTGCGGCCGGTGGGCGACTGGCTGGGCGCCGACCTGGACCCCTGGCAGCAGCCGGCACCGGGGCAGGTGGTCCCGCTGAAGGACGCGCCGGGCGGGCCGGTGGCCGACGGGGAGTGGTGACCGCGCGCCCCGCCTTGCCTTCGGCGGCCGGTCCGCGACAGGGTGGCCGGGACCACGGTGACGGGTGAAAGCTCAAGGGGCGGCATGGACAACGCGGTACGGGCGCAGCGGGACGGCTGGAGCAGGCGGCGCTTCGTGGGCGCCGTGGCGGGGACGGCCGCCGTCGTGACGGTGCCCGCGCCCGCCGCGCCGCCCCCGGACGACCCCGCCCCGGACCCCGCCCCGGCGCCCCGCGGCCGGAAGGCCGCACCGGGGCCCCGCCCGCTGTACCTGGGCACCTACACCTCCGTCGAAGGCGGCGGCAAGGGCGTCTCCGTGGCCCGGTACGACCCGGTCTCGGGCGCGGTCACCGACGCGGAGCCGCTGGCCGGGATCGCGGACCCCTCGTACGTCACCGTCCACCCGGACGGGCACACGCTGTACGCGGTCGACGAGCGCGAGGACGGCGCGGTGACCGCCGTACGGCGGGCGGACGGACAGGTGCTGGGCAGCCGGAGCACGGGCGGATCGGGGCCCTGTCATCTGTCGGTGCACCCGAGCGGGCGCTGGCTGCTGAGCGCGAACTACGGCTCGGGCAGTGTCGCCGTGCACCCCGTCGACGCCTCGGGCGCGCTCGGTGAGCGCACCGCCCTGGTCACGCACTCCAGCCCGGCGCCGGGTCCGGGTCAACAGGGCCCGCACGCGCACCAGTTCATCACGAGCCCGGACGGCGGCCATGTGCTCTCCGTCGACCTGGGCACCGACACCGTCTACACCTACCGGCTCGACACCGGGCACGGCACCCTGACCGAGGTGTCCCGTGCCCGCACCCGGCCGGGCGCCGGCCCGCGCCATCTGACGTTCCATCCGAACGGGCGGTACGCCTACCTCGCCAACGAGGTGGACGACACGGTGGCCGTCTGCGCCTACGACCCGGCGACCGGGCGGCTGACCGTGGGTGAGCCGCAGTCCTCGGGTTCGGCCGGGGACGCCACCAACTACCCGGCGCAGTTCGTGGTGACGCCCGGCGGCGACTTCGCGTTCCTCGCCAACCGGGGGCACGACAGCGTCGCCCGGTACGCCGTCGAGGAGGACGGGGCCCGGCTGCGGCTGCTGGACACGGTGCCGGTGGACGGGGACTTCCCCCGCCAGCTGGCGCTCTCGCCGGACGGGCGGCTGCTCTTCACGGCGAACCAGCGCTCCGGCACGGTGAGCGTGTTCCGGGTCGACACCGGTACCGGAGCGCTCGGTCGGGCGGGTGAGCCGTTCCCGTCACCGGTCGCCGTCTGCGCGGTGCCGCTGTAGGGAGCGCGGGCAGCCGGCGCCGGCCTGGGTGAGCAGCGCGTGCATACGCTCGGTGAGCTGCCCGACGTCGTCGGCGGGCGTGTGGAACGTCAGCCGGACGTCGCCGTGCGCGCGGGCGCGCTCGATGCGCAGGGTGAGCCCGTGCCGGTCCAGCGCCAGGGGGGTCACGCGGGTCACGGCGTGCAGGCTCTGCGGCGGGACCAGCCGGGTGAGCCGCTCCACGGCATCCGGGTGGGAGTCGGCCAGGTGGGTGAGCAAGTGCGCCTCGGCGACGGCCAGCGGGTCGGGCCGGGCGTCCGCGTACTCCGCCGGGTCGATGAGGACGGCCCCGGAAGGCCGCCGCAGCACTACGCGGGTGGGCTGGAACAGCAGCCGGCCACCCCGCCCGGAGAGCCGGCCGGAAAGCCACAGCCGGGCCCGGATGCGCCGGCGCACCGGTACGGGTGCCACGTCGGCGAACTCCAGCACCGCGGTGGGCTCGCCGCGCGGGGCGCACAGCGCGGCGGCGGACAGGGCGCTGTCCTCGGGCACGTCGAGCAGCACCCGGCCGTCCCCGGTCACGGTGTGCGCGCCGACGTACTCCTCGCGGGCGCCGTCCGCGGTCACCGCGCACGACCACGCGGCGGCGAGGACCGACCGCGCCCGCTCCGCCGCTCCGGGTCCTGCCGCCCAGTCCTGCGTGTCACCCATCCCGAGTCCTCCTTAGGTAAGCCTTGCCTAACCTATCGAAGATCCGGGCGTACGCCAACCGCACCACCCGGCCGAGTGACACGGATGGAGGTATCCGGACGCGCCGTCAGGCGATGGCGCCGAGCAGCGCCCGCGCGCACAGCTCGCGCACCTGATCCCGGCCGGGTTCACCCTCGCGCAGCCACTCCAGGCAGACGGCGGTGGTGAAGGCGAGCCAGCCGCGCACCGCCAACCGGGCCTGCGGGGAGCCCTCGAAGGCGGGCCCGAACTCGGGGTCGGCGGCCAGCGCGGCGAGGATCTGCCGCTCCTGCGCGGCCAACGCCCGCCGGTAGACCCGGCGTACGGCCTGGTCGCCGGCCGCGTCGGCACGGTGGAAGGCGCGGAAGCCGTGGGCGTGCGCCTCGACGTACCCGAGGTAGGCGTCCAGCCCGGCGCCGAGCTGTTCGCGGACCGGCACGCCGGGCACGGCCGCGGTCATCCGGAGCATGCGCTCGCTCTCCCGCTCCACCACGGCGGCGAAGAAGTCCCGCTTCGTCGGGAAGTAGTGGTACAGCAGACCCCGCGAGACCCCGGCGATCTCGGCCACCCGCTCGATCCACACGTCGTCGTACGGGCTCTCGGAGAACAGGCGCGCCCCGACCGAGAGGAGTTGCTCGCGGCGCTCCTCGGTGCTCAGTCGGCGCCGGGCGCGTTCCCCCTGGTTGGCGGCCATGCCGTCACCCTAGTGGACACGTTGCTTGACGTGGGTTCAGTGGGCGGACCAGACTGCCAGCGCTATTGAACTCACGTTCAACACGCGCGTGGCGGGCGGGCAACAGGCCACCGGATCAAGGGAGATCGCGTCATGGCCGAGACGACGGGGGCGGGACTGCCCAAGGGGTTCCGCGGTGCCGAGCAGGGCTGGCCGGAGCTTGACCGCATCCCCCATCCGCCGCGCCGGCTGCCGCTGCTCGGTGACGTGCTGGGCGTCGACCGGCGCACCCCCCTCCAGGACTCGATGCGGCTCGCGAGCGAACTGGGCCCGATCTTCCGGCGCCGGGTGCTGAACCGGGAGTTCGTGTTCCTGTGGGGTGCGAAGCTGGCCGCGGACATGGCGGACGAGAGCCGGTTCGCCAAGCACGTGGGTCTCGGGGTGGCCAACCTGCGCCCGGTCGCCGGGGACGGGCTGTTCACCGCCTACAACCACGAGCCCAACTGGCAGCTGGCGCACGACGTGCTCGCGCCCGGCTTCAGCCGGGAGGCGATGGCCGGGTACCACGCGATGATGCTGTCGGTCGCGGGCCGGCTGACCGGCCACTGGGACGGCGAACTGGCCGCCGGACGCACGGTGGACGTACCGGGCGACATGACCCGGCTGACGCTGGAGACCATCGCGCGCACCGGCTTCGGGCACGACTTCGGCTCCTTCGAGCGTGACCGGCCGCACCCCTTCGTCACCGCCATGGTCGGCACCCTGGCCTACGCCCAGCGGCTCAACAGCCTGCCGGTGCCCCCGGCGCTCCAGCGGAGGGCCGCCCGGCGCAACGCCGCCGACATCGCCTACCTGGACGACACGGTCGACGCCCTGGTGGCCGCCCGCCGCGCCTCGGGGCGCGGGGAGGGCGACCTGCTGGACCGCATGCTGGAGACGGCCCACCCCGAGACCGGCGAGCGGCTGTCGGCGGAGAACGTCCGCAAGCAGGTGATCACGTTCCTGGTCGCGGGTCACGAGACCACCTCCGGCGCCCTCTCGTTCGCGCTGTACTACCTGGCCGAGCACCCCGAGGTCGCCGCCCGCGCCCGCGCCGAGGTGGACCGCGTCTGGGGCGACACCCCCGAGCCGGGCTACGACCAGGTGGCCCGGCTGCGCTATCTGCGCCGGGTGCTGGACGAGTCGCTGCGGCTGTGGCCGACCGCGCCCGCGTTCGCCCGCGAGGCCACCGAGGACACCGTGCTGGCCGGGGAGCACCCCATGCGCCGGGGCGGCTGGGCGCTGGTCCTCACGCCGATGCTGCACCGCGACCCCGAGGTGTGGGGCGATGACGCCGAGCGGTTCGACCCGGACCGCTTCGACGCCAAGGCGGTACGGGCCCGGCCGCCGCACACCTTCAAGCCCTTCGGCACGGGCGCGCGGGCCTGCGTGGGCCGCCAGTTCGCGCTGCACGAGGCCACGTTGGTGCTCGGCCTGCTGCTGCGCCGCTACGAGCTGATCCCGGACCCCGGCTACCGCCTGAGGGTCACCGAGCGCCTGACGCTGATGCCGGACGGCCTTCGCCTGGGCCTGGAACGCCGGAAGGCCCCCGCCGCCGCCCCGGCCGGCGCTCCCGAGCCGGACGCCGGTTCAGCGGGGCGCTGCCCAGTGCACGGGACGGACGAGTGAGCCCGGCAGCCGGGTACCGGGTCCCCCGCGGGCGGCGTTGACCTGCGGCTGGGTGAGGAAGAGGGCGCCGGTGAGGTCGGCGTCCGTCAGATCGGCGCCCCGAAGATCGGCGCCGATGAGATCGGCGTGCCGCAGGTCGGCACCGGTCAGGTCGGCCGCGATCAGGCAGGCGCCGCGCAGGCTGACCCCGCGCAGATCGGCACCCTTGAGTTTCGCGCCCGCCAGGTCCGCGCCCCGCCGGTCCCGGCCCTTCTTCCGGCCTTTACGGGCCAGCTCCGAAGCCCGGAGCAGGAGTTCCGCCACCTGCTGCCACTGGGCGGCCGGGTCCAGCGCGGCCAGTTCCCCGGGCTCCTGGGCGGCGAGCCGCTCGGTCTCCTGAAGCGCGCGGCGCAGCTCCGGGTGGAGAGGCCGGGCGGCGTCGAGACGGAGCGCCTCGGTGAGGTACCAGAGCAGCTCGTGCAGGCGCCGGACCACCGGAAACACCTCGAACATCAGCCGGGCACGCTCCCCCTCGCCCGTGCGCCAGTCCCGGCCGCCGAAGGTGACCTGGGAGACGCGCTGGCCGGCGCCGAAGCAGTCGTACACCGTGCACCCGGCGTAGCCCTTGGCGCGCAGCTCGGTGTGGATGCCGCAGGCGTGGTCCTCGCGCAGGTTGGCGCAGGGCTTGCCGGCGGGCTTGTCGTGGGCGAAGTCGGCGGAGCGCGCGAAGGGCAGGGCCACGCAGCAGAGGCCGAAGCAGTTGGCGCAGTCGGCGCCGAGGAGGGGTATGTGATCAGGCATCGCGGCAAGGGTACGGGCTCTGGCTAGGCTGCCCTTGTCCGATCTTCGAGACCCGAGGAGCCGCGATGCGTGTCGCCCTGTTCCTGACCTGTGTCAACGACACGCTCTACCCGGACACCGGCCGCGCCGTGGTGGGACTCCTGGACCGCCTCGGGGTCGACGTCGACTTCCCCCTGGCGCAGACCTGCTGCGGGCAGGCCCACTACAACACCGGCTACCGGCACGAGACGGAACCGCTGGCCCGGCACTTCGCGGAGGTCTTCGGGGCCTACGACGCGATCGTCACGCCGTCGGGTTCGTGCGCGGCGATGGTCCGGGAGCTGTACCCGAGGCTGGGTGAGCGGGCCCGGGCCGAGGGGCGCGGGGAGGCACTGGCCGACGTGCTGGCGCCGGTGGTGCCGAAGACGTACGAGCTGACGGAGTTCCTGGTGGACGTGCTCGGCGTCACCGACGTCGGCGCCTTCTATCCGCACAAGGTCACCTACCACCCCACCTGTCACGGTCTGCGCGCCCTGGGGCTCGGCGACCGGCCGCGCCGGCTGCTGGAGGCGGTGCGGGGGCTTGAGCTGGTCGAACTGCCCGGCGCCGACGAGTGCTGCGGGTTCGGCGGCACCTTCGCGGTCAAGAACGCCGGGGTGTCGGCGGCGATGGGGGCGGACAAGATGCGCAACGCCGAGTCGACCGGCGCGGAGGTGCTGTGCGCGGCCGACAACTCGTGCCTGATGCACCTGGGTGGCACGATGAGCCGGGCGGGCTCTCCGGTGCGGCCGGTGCACATCGCGGAGATCCTGGCGAGCACGGAGGAGGCGCCGGCCCGGTGAACGAGACCTTCGTGGGAATGCCCGCCTTCCCCGAGGCGGCACGGGAAGCGCTGGCCGACGGCACCTTGCGCGGCAATCTGCGGCACGCCACCCACACCATCCGCGCCAAGCGCGCGGCGGCCGTGGCGGAGGTGTCCGACTGGGCGGAGCTGCGCGAGGCGGGCAGCCGGATCAAGGAGCACACGCTCCGCCGTCTCGACCGCTATCTGGAGCAGTTGGAGGAGTCGGTCACCGCCGCCGGCGGCACGGTCCACTGGGCGGCGGACGCGGCGGAGGCCAACCGGATCGTCACCCGGCTCGTGCGGGAGACGGGCGAGTTCGAGGTCGTGAAGGTCAAGTCGATGGCCACGCAGGAGATCGGGCTCAACGAGGCGCTGGAGGCGGCCGGCATCCGGGCCTACGAGACCGATCTCGCCGAGCTGATCGTGCAGTTGGGTGAGGACCGCCCCTCGCACATCCTGGTCCCGGCCATCCATCGCAACCGGGCCGAGATCCGCGACATCTTCCGTACCGAGATGGCCGGTTGGGGCCGCCCGGCGCCCGAGGGGCTGTCCGACAGTCCGGCCGAGCTGGCGGAGGCGGCGCGGCTGCATCTGCGGGAGAAGTTCCTGCGGGCCAAGGTGGGCATCTCGGGGGCCAACTTCATGGTCGCGGAGACCGGCACGATGGTGGTGGTGGAGTCCGAGGGCAACGGGCGGATGTGCCTCACCCTGCCGGAGACCCTGATCTCGGTGGCCGGCATCGAGAAGGTCGTCCCCACCTGGCGCGACCTGGAGGTCTTCCTCCAGACCCTGCCCCGCTCCTCCACCGCCGAGCGCATGAACCCGTACACCAGCATGTGGACCGGTACCACGGACGGCGACGGACCGCGCGTCTTCCATCTGGTGCTGGTGGACAACGGGCGCACCGACACCCTCGCCGACGAGGTCGGCCGCCAGGCGCTGCGCTGCATCCGCTGCTCGGCCTGCCTGAACGTGTGCCCGGTGTACGAGCGCGCGGGCGGCCATGCCTACGGCTCGGTCTATCCCGGCCCCATCGGGGCCATCCTCAGCCCTCAACTGCGCGGCACGGCAAGCGAGATCGACGCCTCGCTGCCGTACGCGTCCTCGCTGTGCGGGGCCTGCTACGAGGTGTGCCCGGTCGCCATCGACATCCCCGAGGTGCTGGTCCGGCTGCGCGAGCGGGTCGTGGAGGGCGGTCCGGCGGTGCGCGAGGGCAACCGGGTCGTGCTGAGGCCGGCCAGGGGCCACGCGGCGGAACGGGCGGCCATGCGGGCGGCCCGCTGGACCTTCACCCACCCGGACGCGCTGCGCACCGGCCAGCGCCTCGCCTCCCGCGCCCGCCGTCTGCGCCCGCGCACCCTGCCGGGGCCCGGCGCGGCGTGGACCCGGACCCGCGACCTGCCGGAGGTGCCGGCCGAGCCCTTCCGGGACTGGTGGGCACGCACCCGGGGCGGCAAGGAGGAGACGAAGTGAGCGACCGGGAACGCGTCCTCGGCCGAATCCGGCGCGCGCTGGCCGACGTACCCGAGGACGACACGCCGTACGACCGGGCGGTCCCCCGCGACTACCTGCGCGAGCACGGCGAGCGCACCGCCGGGGAGAGGGTGGAACTGCTGGCGGAGAACCTGGCCGACTACCGGGCCGTGGTGCACCGGTGCGCGGAGGCGGACCTGCCCGAGCTGATCGCCCGGCTGCTGGCGGCGCGGGGGGCCGAGTCCGTGCTCGTGCCGGAGGGGCTCCCGCCGGCGTGGCTGGCGAACGCCGGCCCGGTGCCCGTCCCCGACCGCGCGGAAAGCACCCCGTACGAGCTGGACGCCGTGGACAGCGTCGTGACCGGCTGCGCGGTGGCCGTCGCCGAGACCGGCACCCTCGTGCTCGACGGCGGGCCGGGCCAGGGGCGCCGCCGGATCACCCTCGTGCCGGACCACCACATCTGCGTGGTCCGTGTCCCCGAGCAGGTCGTGGCGTCCGTTCCGCAGGCCCTCGAACGCCTCTCCCCCACCAGGCCGTTGACCTGGATCTCGGGCCCCTCGGCCACCAGTGACATCGAGCTGGACCGGGTGGAGGGGGTGCACGGTCCGCGCACGCTGGAGGTCGTGCTCGCCGGGGTCATCCCTTCGGTCGGCGGGACCGGGCGGGGGGACGGGACCCCGGCTAGCGTGGGGGAATGATCCGGTTCGAGCAGGTCAGCAAGCGCTACCCGGACGGTACGACGGCCGTGGACGACCTCTCCTTCGAGGTGTCCGAGGGCGAACTCGTCACCCTGGTCGGCCCCTCGGGCTGCGGCAAGACGACCACCATGATGATGGTGAACCGGCTGATCGAGCCCACCGCGGGCCGGATCGTCGTGGACGGCGAGGACATCGCGCGGATCGACCCGGTCCGGCTCCGCCGCCGCATCGGGTACGTCATCCAGCAGGTCGGCCTCTTCCCGCACCGCACGGTGCTGGACAACACCGCGACCGTGCCGTCCCTGCTCGGCTGGAAGCGGGCCAAGGCACGGGCGCGCGCCGCCGAGCTGCTGGACCTGGTGGGCCTGGACCCCAAGACGTTCGGCGCGCGCTACCCGGATCAGCTCTCCGGCGGTCAGCGGCAGCGGGTCGGGGTGGCACGGGCGCTCGCGGCCGATCCGCCGGTGCTACTGATGGACGAGCCGTTCGGCGCGGTCGACCCGGTGGTGCGCGAGCAGTTGCAGGACGAGTTCCTGCGCATGCAGCAGGCGGTGCGCAAGACGGTGCTGCTGGTCACGCACGACATCGAGGAGGCGGTCCGGCTCGGCGACCGGATCGCGGTGTACGGCGAGGGCCGCATCGAGCAGTTCGACACCCCCGGCGCGGTCCTGGGCGCCCCCGCGACCCCGTACGTCGCCGGGTTCGTCGGCGCCGACCGGGGTCTGAAGCGGCTGTCGGTGACCGCGATCGAGCCGGACGACCTGGAACAGCCCCCGGTGGCCCGCCCGGACGAGCCCGCCGGTTCCGCCGCCCGGCGGCTGCGCGAGGAGGGCGCGCGCTGGGCGGTCGTCCTGGACGCGGACGGCGACCTGCACGGCTGGGTCGGCCTGGAGGAGCTGGCGGCGGGCGGCACGGTCGGCGAGCTGGCCCACCGGATGACGGCCTGGGTCCCGGTGGGCGCCCCGCTGAAGCAGGCGTTCGGCGTGATGCTCCAGTACGACGCCGGGTGGGTCGCGGTACTGGACGGCTCCCGTCTCCTGGGTGTGCTGACCCCGGCCAAGCTGCACGAGGCGCTGCGGCGGTCGGTGGACGCGGACGTGCTGGGGGTGGCGCGGGGTCAGGTGCCGTTCGACTCGGTGTCGGACGCGTAGGTCAGCTGAGGAGGCCCTTGTCCTTCAGGTACGCGCGGGCCACGTCGGCGGGCAGTCGGCGCCAGCTGTCGACCTGCTGGTTCATGTCGGCGAGGTCCTTCGTGGTGAGGACGTCGTTGAGCTTGCCGAGCGCCTTGGCGACGCGCTCGCTGCCGGCTCGGGCCCGGTTGACGACGGGGACGACGTAGTCGGCGTTCTGGAGGTGCTTGTCGTCGGCGAGCAGGACGAGGCCGAAGGAGCCGAGGGTGGCGTCGGTGGTGGTGGTCAGCACCATCTGGTCGCGCCCGGACTGCACGGCCTGCTTGGCCGGGGTGGTGCCGACACCCTTGGGATCGACGGCGGTGATGTCGATCCCATACACCTTCCTCAGGCCGGGCGCGCAGTACGGGCGCTTCACGCACTCGTCGCCCGCCGCGAGGCGCACCTTGAGTCCGGAGGCCCCGAGGTCGCTGAGGGTCTTGAGGTGGTGGCGGCGGGCGTAGGAGGCGCTGACCGCGAAGGCGTTCTGGTCGACGGCCCGGCCCGGCGGGAGGACGGTGAGTCCGCGCGGGGTGGCCAGGGCGCGCAGGTTCCTCATGGTCTCGGCGAGGTCGGGTGAGCCGGCCGGGGGCGCGTCGGCGCCGTGCTCCTTGGCGTTGAGCCAGTCGGCGAAGGTGGCGGCGTACTCGGGGGCGACGTCGATCTGCCCGGACTCCAGGGCGGGTTCGTACAGCTCCCGGTTGGCGACGGTGATCAGCGAGGTCTGGTATCCGGCCTGGCCGAGGAGCTGGGCGTAGAGCTGGGCGAGCAGGTCGCTCTCGGTGAAGCCCGCCGAGCCGATGACCAGGTGGTGGCTGTCGCCGGGCGGCGCGGTGACGGCGTCCCGGTTCTCCAGCGAGGGCCCTGAGGAGCAGCCGGCCAGGGCGAGGAGAGTGGCGGCGGCGAGCGCCGCGCGGACTCTCACCGGCCGCCCCTCGCCCAGGCGGGACCGAGCCGCTCCACGACCTCGAACACGCCCTCGACGAGCAGGGCGAACACGGCGACGAGGATGGCGCCCGCGACGACCTGCGGGGTGCTGGCCAGGTTGAACCCCGCGGTGATGATCCGGCCGAGGCCGCCGCCGCCCGCGAGAGCGGCGATGGTGGCGGTGGCGACGAGCTGGACGGCGGCGATCCGTACCCCGGTGAGGATCATCGGCAGTGCGAGCGGCACCTCGACCCGGACCAGTGTCTGCCGCCCGGTCATCCCCATGCCGCGTGCGGCCTGCACCACGCCCCGGTCGACCTCGCGCATGCCGACGTAGGCGTTGGTGAGCAGGGGTGGCACGGCGAAGAGCACCAGGGCGACGACGGTGGGCCCCTCCCCCCACTTCCCCACCGGGGTCAGCAGGAGCAGCACCAGCACGGCGAAGGTGGGCACCGCCCGGCCGACGTTGGAGATGTTGACGGCCAGCGCGCCGCCCTTGCCGAGGTGCCCGAGGACCAGCGCGACGGGCAGCGCGATCAGGCAGCTGACGATCAGGCACACGACGGTGAGCAGCAGGTGTTGCAGCAGGCGGTGCCAGACGCCGTCGTCGCCGGACCAGTGGGCGGGGTCGGCGAGCCAGTCCCAGGTGGAGCCGAGCACGTTCATGTACGGCCCTTCCTCGCCCACGGGGTGAGCAGCCACTGCACGCCCAGCAGGAGCAGGTCGGCGGCGACGGCGATGAGCACGCACAGCACGGACGCGGTGAGGACCTGCGCCTTGAAGTAGGTGTTCATGCCCGCGTAGATCAGATTGCCGAGCCCGCCGAAGCCGACGATCGCGCCGATGGTGACGAGGGAGACCGCCGAGACGGTGGCGATGCGCAGCCCGGCCATCGCGGCGGGCAGCGCCAGCGGCAGCTCCACGGTGAGCAGCAGCCGTACGGGACCGAAGCCGAGCCCGCGCGCGGCCTGCCGGGTCTCCTCGGGGACGGCGCGCAGTCCGGCGAGGATGTTCCGTACGAGCAGCGTGAGCGAGTACAGCACCAGTCCGGCGACGACGAGGGTGGCGGACAGCCCGTACACCGGGAGCAGCAGGGAGAACATCGCCAGGGAGGGGATGGTGTAGAGCACGGTGGTGACGGCGAGCACCGGCCCCGCGGCCCATCCCCAGCGGCGGGCGAGCACGGCGAGCGGCAGCGCGACCGCGAGCCCGATCAGCACGGACAGCGCGGTCAGCTCCAGGTGCTGCCCGACGGCGTCGAGGAGGATCTGACGGCGGCTGCTCAGGTAGTCGCCGCAGATCCACTCGTTGCGCGCGAGGCAGTCGTCGGGGGCGGCGGTCACCCGTCCATTGCACCGGCCGGGGCAGCGGGTCGGCGCGTTGTGGTCGCCCGTACGGGGGCCGGAACACCCCTTTTGGTATCACTTCTGGCATCCGAAGCGAGGAGTGTGGCGGCTGTGGAACGCATCGTCGTCGTCGGCGCCGGCCACATGGGGTCGGTCATCGCAGGGGGCCTGGTGGACGGGGTGCCGCAGGCCGAGGTGGTCGTCGTGGAACCCTCGGCGGAACGCCGGGCCTCCCTGGCCGGCCGCGCGGAGGTGGCCGCCGCGTACGACCCCCGCCCGGACGACCTCCTCGTGCTCGCCATCCCGCCCCAGGCGTTCGACTCCTTCGCGGAGAGCCTGCCGCCGGGCGCGTGCGCGCAGACGACAGTCGTCTCGATCATGGCGGGCGTACGCCTGGAGACCCTAGCCTCCGCGCTGGGCACGGACAGGGTCCTCCGCGCGATGCCGAACCTCGCCGCTGGGGTGGGCCAGAGCATGACGGTCCTCTGCCCCGGCGACCAGGTCACCGCCGGCGGGGTGGACCGGGCCAGGGGCGCGCTGTCGGTGATCGGCGAGGTCCTCGTGGTCCGGGACGAGTCCCTTCTCGACGCGGCGACCGCGGTGGCGGGCAGCGGCCCGGCCCTGGTGGCGTACCTCGCCCAGTCCTTCACGGACTTCGCCCGCGGGGCGGGCTTCGCCCCCGCCGACGCCCTGCTGCTGACGAGCCAGGTGCTGCGGGGTACGGCGGCCGTCCTGTCGGAACCGGGCGCGACCCCGGAATCCCTGTACCGACAGGCCAGCACCCCGAACGGCACGACCGCCGAGGGCATCGCCACGCTGCGGCAGCACCGGGTGGGGGAATCGCTGCGCGCGGCACTGGAGGCTACGGCGGAGCGGGCGCGGGAGTTGGCGGGGTGAGGGAGGAGTCGGCGGGACGAGGGGGGCGGACGGGGCGGCCTGCGGCAGAGAGCCGTGCGGGTGAGGCGTTCGACTCCGGTGGTCGGGGAGCCACGGGGGGGCAGGGCCCAGGTGGCGGCGAGGTGAAGGACTCCGCCCCCGACGCGGCCCCGGAACGAGTGGAGTGAGGACTCGGTCCCGCCGCCGGGTGAGCGGAGCGCTAGGTTGGCCGTATGAGCAACCTTGACCTCGCGCCGGAGCCGCGCGCATGCGGTGGCCGTGGCTTTGTCGTCGCCGAGCCGGTCCGTGAGCTGCTGAGCCCTCGCACGGTGAAGCTCGGGGAGTCCACCGAGGTCCGCCGGCTGCTGCCGAACCTGGGGCGGCGCATGATCGGGGCGTGGGCGTTCGTGGACCACTACGGCCCGGACGACATCGCGGACGAGCCCGGCATGCAGGTGCCCCCGCACCCGCACATCGGCCTGCAGACGGTGAGCTGGTTGCACGACGGAGAGGTGCTGCACCGGGACTCCACCGGCAGTCTCCAGACGATCCGGCCGCGCGAACTGGGCCTGATGACGGCGGGCCGGGCGATCAGCCACTCCGAGGAGAGCCCGAAGCCCCACGCGCGCTACCTGCACGGAGCCCAGTTGTGGGTGGCCCTCCCGGACGAACACCGCCACACCGACCCGCACTTCGAGTACCACGCGGAGCTGCCGACGGTGACGGCCCCCGGCCTGACGGCCACGGTGATCCTGGGCACCCTGGACGGCACGACGTCCCCCGGCACCACGTACACCCCTCTGGTCGGCGCCGACCTGACCCTCACCGAGGGCACCCGGACCCACCTCCCCCTCGACCCCGACTTCGAGTACGGCGTGCTCTCGATGTCGGGTTCGGTCCACGTGGACGGCGTCCCCGTCACCCCGGGCTCCATGCTCTACCTCGGCTGCGGCCGCACGTCCCTCCCCCTCCACGCGGACTCCGACGCCTCGGTCATGCTCCTGGGCGGAGAGCCGTTCGCGGAGGAGCTGATCATGTGGTGGAACTTCGTGGGGCGGACGCAGGACGACATCCGTCGGGCCCGGGAGGACTGGATGACGGGTTCGCGATTCGGGGAGGTGAAGGGGTACGACGGGCAGCCGCTGCCCGCTCCCCAACTCCCGCCCGTGCCACTGAAACCACGAGGGCGGGTGCGCTGAACCGGCACTTCTCTAAGCTCGATCACACAAGGATGAACAACGGGAAACCATCCCACCCGACTACCATTGCATCGCAGATGCAAACACTTCTATGGCCGATCATGCGACCCACGCACGACGTGCAAGTTTCGCCACGCTTGACCGACCTTGCTCGGACTGATGCTGACCCGGTGCCGACTTTGCTGACGGCTAGTCAGATTGCCACGTGGGGCTCTGCCAGTGCTGACCGCACTGCTCTCACCACGCCGTTCTCGAACTTGCGCCCCACATCGTCGACGAAGTACCCCTCGCTCAGCACACACGAAACCCGGCCCTCTTCGGGACGATGCTGACCTGAGACCCCGCTTGTGGGATCCCCACAAGCTTGCCCATCGCCGCATGCCAGAAGTCGAGCCCACGAAACCGCGCCGCCCGTATCTCAAACACCGATAGATCGGCGGAGTGCGACGGCGCAGCAGGGTTGCATCCACGGTGGAGGTCCTGGCAGCCGCAGGCGAACTCCAGGGTGCATTGGTGGGACTATCGCCGCGTACGCGGGGATAGTCCCGCCGCCAGGTCATCGGCGCCCTGCTGCCCGCGTGACCCGCGCTCGAGCTGCTCGGCCCGACGCCCAGCCGGGCCCGGGGCGGCCCATGGGTGACCGACCAGGCAGGTCAGCAGCGGAGAGAAGCTGCTTTGGTCGGAGTATCTCGCTGCGCAATGCGCTCAGCACAGTCAGGGCTTCCTGGTTATCGATGTCGGAGAACGCATGGATCTCCAAAAGCTTGATCGAGGTGAGCGAGGGCTGACCTCCGCCCCGGGCCCGGGCTGAACCGTCCAGTGCCTTCAGCGCTGCCTGTCACCAGGCACGAGCAGGCTGGTGATTTCGGCGCTCGCCTCCGGGGACTGCTCGAAGTACCGGCGGACGTTCTCCACCTTCGTGTGCCTGGACTTGGCTCCTGATGGCCGGCGGAGTCCTACCCGCCTTCGACAAGTACATCTCCTCGTTCTCGTCACCCACGACCAGAACAGCCCTCACCCACTCGTCGCCGCCTGCCAGCCGCGCGTCGCGGAAGGAACCCCCCTCCGATCTGAACAGAAGAACTTGACGGGGAAGGTGACTGCCGGGCCTACGGCTGGAACGGCCACGAACTCACCCTCTTCAGTACCGACCAGACCATGGGCGAATTCCTCCGCGTGCACGGGGACGTCCCGGCGCCGATCGTCGAGCACCACGACGCCTGGGCGAGGCTCGGGCTCGCCCAGGCGTCCGCGGCGACGTGCCGCGAAGCCCAGCTCCCCGACGACGTCACTCTGGTGCTGCTGTGCTCGGACGGCGTCTCCGACCAGGTGGATCAGGCGACCTGGCGAGAACTGTGCGCGACGCACGCCGACGACCCGCAGGCAATGGCCGATGCGCTGGTCGCGGCCGCCACCGCGGACGAGGAGGGCTACCGCGACAACGCCACCGTCGTGGTGCTGCTGCGCCGAAGGGACGAGCCCGCCTCCGTCCGCGAATGACCGGCCACGCCGTCATGACGCTGTGCTCTAGAGCCTGTCTGACAAATGATCACCGAGCGGGTTCGCGGAGCCAGAGGATCAGGCATGCCAGGACGACTCCGGCTCGGTAGCGGTCGGCGAGTTTGTCGAACCTGGTCGCGATCGAGCGGAACTGCTTGAGGCGGGCGAAGCATCGTTCGACTACGTTGCGGTCGCGGTAGATGGCCTTGTCGAATGCGGGTGGCCGGCCGCCGAGGGTCCCGCGCCGTCGGCGGTTGGCCGCCTGGTCGCGGCGCTCGGGGATTGTGGCGACGATGCTCCGACGCCGCAGTAGGTGGCGGATCGCCCTGCTGGAGTACGCCTTGTCGCCCAGCACGCGTTCGGGTGTGGTGCGCGGGCGGCCTCCTGCGGCGCGCGGGACGCGGATCCCGGCGAGGACCTGGCCGAAGGCGGTGGCGTCGTTGACGTTGCCGGGCGTGAGCACGATCGACAGAGGAAGGCCCCGGCCGTCGACGGCGAGGTGGACTTTGGTGGTCAGCCCTCCCCGGGAGCAGCCGAGGGCCTGGCGCGCCTGCGCGTGGCCCGGAGCTTCCGGTTCGTCCCCGTACGTGACCCCTTTTTGCGGGCGCCGGCGGCGTGCTGGTGGGCCCGGTTGATGGTGGAGTCGATCGAGACGCTCCATTCCACTCGGCCCACCGCGTCGTCGCGGACCTGGACATGCTCCAGCAGCTTCGCCCAGGTCCCATCGCACTCCCAGCGGGCGAACCGCTCGTAGACGGTCTGCCACGGCCCTTACCGGTCGGGGAGGTCACGCCACGGGGCCCCGGTCCGCAGTCGCCATAGAACCCCGTTGACCACCTGGCGGTGGTCACGCCACGGACGGCCACGCCCGTCCACCTGCGGCAACAGCGGTTCTATCCGCTCCCACGCCGCATCCGTCAGCTCACCTCGACCCGTCACAAGATCAATTATCGACCGACCTCAGTCGCCCATGAACCACAGGTAGCTGCCCGGCGTTGCCGCACACGCTTCCAGGAGCACACCCAGGTCGAGGAGGGCCGCCCGCTGCCCCTCGTCTGAGCAGTTGCGCACCAGGACAGCAACCTCCTGACGAGCGACTTCGGCCTCCTGCTCGTTGAACATGGTGTCCCCGTACGGGTCAACCCAGCCCAATTTGCCGGGCCCGTGGCGGTCGAGCGCACTCAGCGCACGCGCCAGCGCGTCGCCGTGTGCGTAGGACCCACGAAGCAACGTCGTCCGAGACGGACCCTTGCGAGGCCTCCCGGAGTGCAGTTCAAGCTCGATGCCCATCGACCCTCCAATGATCTCTGCCTCACAGCTTCGCAGAGATCATTTGTCAGACAGGCTCTAGGGGCTGCGCACCGCTTCCAGCAGCCAGGGGGGCGCCCCAGCGACGATCTCCGACCGGCAACCGATCGCGACAGCACTTGACCGTCGTTTCGGCCAACTCCCACGCACCGGGTGCCCTTGCGCGGCAAGGGTCGGTTCAACGGGCACGGTCGGAAACCGCTGAATTGCAGGGCGCACAAGCCGTCCGAAAGGAACAGGTGCTCGAAATCATGCGGCGTCGTTGAGCACTGCGCCGCCACCACCACGTCCACGAAGGGGAAACACCTTGCCGACAGTCGAACCAGGCAGCGACAAGAGCACGAGCAGCCCGAAGACCGCCACCGCGGACAGCATCTCGGACGCCGAGCGGGAGCTCTATGGTGGTCGGCTGCGCTACGACCAGTCCTACGCGCGGCATGAAGGCCCGCTGACCCGACTGAAGTTCGGGCACATGGCTGCGGCGCTGCCGCACATGGTGGGCATGGTGCTGCGCACCGGCTGGACGGCGGACCGGCGCGCGCTGATGGGGGTCGTCACAGCCGAGCTCGGGCAGGGCGTCACGGCCGGGTGGGGGCTGGTGGCGGTCAACGGCGTCCTCGCCCAGCTGTTCGCCAGCGGTCCGACCGTAAACAAGCTCCGCGACGCGCTGCCGTCCCTGGTGGCACTCGCCGTCGTGGCGGTGGCCGGCGCCGTCCTGGCGGCATGGTCGACGGCCATGTCCGGCCGGCTGGAGCCCCAGGTGGAGCGGGCGGTCTCCGCGCGGTACTACGCCCGCCCCCACGGCCTTCCCCTAGCCTGTCCGCCCCTCCCCCACGACCGCGAAGGCGAGAGAACCCCCATGCCACCCGCTCCCACCGCGATCCGTCACACCGTCGAGGCATACCTCGGCCGGCGCCTTGGGCACGTGGATCAGTGTCCGGCCCGCCCTGACCGCCGGAACCGTCCTGCCGCTCGTCGTCCTCGCCCGCTCCCCGATCCGCGCCCTGCGGCAGACGCCGGAACCGCTCCCGCCGCTCTACCGAAGCCGCCCGCAGCCCGGATGCCCCCTCCCGGCGCAGCCTCTCCAGCGCCCACGGACGGTATGCGGCACGACCGCGTCCTCGGAGGCGATGCGCCGTGAACGAGGTACCGAACTCGGCGGTGATCCCCGCCGCTCTTCCACCCGATCCCCTGGAGCGCACCGTGCTGAGCGATCCCACTGCCCCCGCCGCGCCCCTCCTTCCGGCGCAGCCCGACGGCGACACCTCCGAGGTCGTGGCGGCTCGGGCGGCAATGGTCGCCCGGCTCGAGGAGAGCGGAGCGCTCGGCCCAGGTCCGGTACGCGAGGCCCTGCTCGCGCTGCCGCGCCAACTCCTGATGCCTCAGGCGTACGTACGGCGCAGCGCCCCCGACGAGACCCCGCCGCGCTGGGATCTGCTCGACTTCTCCCGCCCGGCCGACCGGAAGGAGCTGCTGGAGCGCCTGCACAGCGGGGACAGCGTCGCGATCCAGCACGACGGCGAGCCGATCCTCGGCCGCCATCCCGGGCCACGCCGCGGGGGCGTGATGACCGCTATGTCGAGCACGATGGGTCTGACCGCCGGCCTGCTGCAGCAGTTGGACCTGCGGCCCGGGCAGCGGGCGCTGGACGTGGGGACGGGCGCCGGGGTGACCGCGGCGGCGGCCTGTTTCGTGTGCGGCGACGAAGGCGTCGTCACCCTCGACATCGACCCGCACGTCACCGCGGCCGCCCGCGCGCGGCTGTCCGCCCTCGGCTACCGGCCGGCCACGGTGACCGGGGACGGCACCACAGGCTGGCCGGACACGGGCCCGTACGACCGGATCTTCGTCTCCTTCGCCGTCCCCCGCGTGCCGCAGGCCCTGGTGGATCAGCTGGCTCCGGGCGGGCGCGCGCTGATGACGCTGGGGACGTCGTCGCCGTCGTGGCCGGGCTTGGCCGTGATCGAACGACGGACGGACGGGAACGTGGAGGGGCGGCTGCGGGCGGTCGAGTTCGGTCACCGGGGAGGTGCCGGCTTCGACCGGCTGTTCCTGTCCGCCGCCTTCCGCGCGGAGATCACCACGGCCGACGGGTGGACGCAGCGCAGCATGCTCGCGCCGCCTCCCGACACGGCGCGCGGCCTGTGGCTCGCCCTGGACCACCTGTATCCGGGCCTGGTACGGCACTTCGGCGCCGAGGACCTGACGATCGGCGCGCCCGCGTGCCGGTCATGGATGCGCGTGCGGGCCGTCAGCCACCGCCGGTGGGAGGTGACGATGTCGGGGCCCCGGGACATCTGGGCGGAGATCCAGGATGTCGCCGGCCGGTGGCGGGCGGCCGGTGTACCCGACGTCTTCCGGCTCCACTTCGACGCCGACGGCGGCCAGCGGGCCACCAGCCCGAACGGCACCCTGACCTGGCAGCTTTCCCCTGGCGAGACTGGAGATGCACGATGACCCGCCCCAACCGACCGGCCTACGCGACGGTTTCGGACGGTGCCCTGTTCGGGCCCGAGGCCGCCGGCTACGCCCGCTACCGTCCCGGCCTACCGGGCGCCGAGGTCCACTTGTTGGCCGCCACCCAGCACGGTGTGCCCGCCCCCGTCCTGCTGGACCTGGGGACCGGCACCGGCCAGGTGCCCCGCGCGCTGCGTCCCGTCCTGCGCCGCATGACCCACATCGACCTGGTCGACGTGAACGCGTCGATGCTGGAGGCGGCCCGCGCGGTACTCGAACCGATCCGCGGAGCGTGCACGGTCGAGGTCTTCACCGGCGCCGCCCACACCTTCGCCCCCGCCGCGCCCGGCCGGGCGCCCACCCTGATCAGCTGCTGCCGGTCCTTCCACTGGATGGCCCGCCCGGAGGTCCTGGCCATGGCCGACCGGGTCGCCGCGCCTCACTGCCGCATGGTGTTCCGGTGGCCAGGGCGTGACGTGGTGCTGCCCAGGCCCGTTGAGCGTCCTGTGGCCGACGTCGTTGCGGAGGGGGAATGACGGTGGAACGGGCCGGGCGGGAGGCGGTGTTCGTCGCTCCGGTGGATCGTGACGAGCGGGACCGGATGCGTCGCGCGCACGCGACCGCCGCGAAGCAGTTCGAGGTGGATGCGTCGGGGCCGGAGGTGTGGGGGTGGCAGGGCCGCACCTTGGGGCGACGCGCCGGGGACTGCTGGCTGCGCGTCGTCTCCGCCGAGGCCGGCAAGGCGGGCGGACGGCTGTGGGAAGGGACGGCGACCGCAGACACGTGCGTGCCCCGGTCGGTACCGCGGCCACGCCTCCGCGGCGTTGTCGACTGGACCACACCGGGCATCGCCTACCGGGCGGAGCTCACCGAATTCGTGACCGTGCGCCCGGTGACCAGCGGTACTCCCGCGCTCGAGCAGGACATCGCGCTGCCCGACTCGTGGTGGGCGGAGCTGAAGTCCGCGCTCGGCACGCTCGCAACGGTGCCCACACACCGGGAGTCGGTGCGACAGAACTGGGTCGACCGGAACTTCCGCCGCTTCCTCGGCATCGCCCCCGTCCGGATCCATGAGACGACGACCGGGCATGCCGATCTGCACTGGGCGAACCTGACATGTGCGCCCCTGGTCCTGTTGGACTGGGAGAACTGGGGCCGGCTGCCCGTGGGCTACGACCTTGGGCTCCTGCACGCCTACTCGCTGGCCGCGCCGGCGACCGCCGCCCGGATCCGGTGCGAGTTCGGCCACGTCCTGGACACGGACGCCGGCCGGACGGGGGAGCTCATCGCCCTCGGGCAGCTCCTCCAGGCGTGCTCCCGGGGTGTCCACCGTCGCCTCGCCCCGCTCGTCGCCCGCCAGGCCGAGCACCTCACCAACACCCCCGTCCCCACGTCCTGACCGGCCCCGACAGCCTGGAGCAAGCCATGTCCCGCCCACGTGTCGACATCGTCGTTCTGACGATGAACGATCGTCCTGCCGAGGAAGCAACCGCGCAGGCCACGCTCCTTGCACAGAGCGGCATCGACGCGCGGGTGGTGGTGGTCGGCAACGGCTGCAGGCCCGAGGTCGTACCGGCCGGTGCGCTCACCGTGTGCTTGCCTGAGAACGTCGGCATCCCCGGAGGTCGCAACGCCGGCGCCAACAAGCTGCGCGAGGCGGGCGGTCCGGCCGAGTGGCTGTTCTTCCTCGACAACGACGCCAGCTTCCCTCGCCCCGACGTACTTGCCCGGCTTGTCGCCGAGGCCGAGCGGCATCCGGAAGCCGCCTGGGTGCAGCCCCGGCTGACCGGCCCGGACGATTCGACCACGCCGCGCCGTTGGGTCCCCCGGCTGCGCGCCTCGGACCCGGGACGGCCGGGGAAGGTCGCCTCGATGACCGAAGGTGTCGTCCTGGTCCGGCGCGGCGCCTTCGAGGCGGTAGGCGGTTGGGAAGATCGACTCTTCCTGTATCACGAGGGGTTCGACCTGGCCTGGCGGCTGTATGAGGCGGGCTGGAGCGGCTGGTACGCGGCGTCGATCCGCATGCACCACCCCCTCACCCAGCCCGCCCGTCACGCGCTGTACCACCGGCTCGCCGCCCGCAACCGGATCTGGATCGCCTACCGCAACCTCCCCGCCCCGCTCCTCCCCTTCTACCTGAGCGCCTGGTCCACGATCACCCTGGCCCGGGCCGTGCGCGGCGGCGGACTGGGCCAGACGCTTCGCGGCATGCGCGAAGGCTGGACGACCCGACGCACGCAGCGCCGGCGTCCGATGAGCTGGCGCACCGTCCACCGGCTCTCCGCCGCCGGGCGGCCGCCGATCATCTGACCCCTTTCCCCCGGTCCGCCACGTCGAGGAGTTCCTTCGCCATGAACCAGCCGTCGTTGCCCTCGTTGATGGGGGTGTTCGCCCACCCCGACGATGAGAGCCTGCTGGCCGGCGGTGTGTTCGCGCAGCACCACGCCGCGGGCGCCCGCACCTGCGTCGTCACTGCGACCTGGACGCCGACGACCCACCGCGCCTCCGAACTCGCCGACGCCCTTGCCGTCCTGGGCGCCGGGGGCCCGCGGCTGCTCGGCTACGCCGATGCCCGCAACCCCGCCTCCGCCCCCGACGGAGCCGTCCGCCTCGTCGACGCACCTGTCGACGAGGCCGTCGGCCGCCTGGTGGCACACATCCGCGAGTTCCGGCCCGACATCGTCGTCGGCCACGACGCCCTGGGCCAGCTCACGGGGCACCCGGATCACCGGCGTGCCCACCAGATCACCCTTCTCGCCGTCGAGGCCGCCGCCCTGCCGCACCTGTTTCCCGACGCCGGGAAACCCTGGCAGCCCGCCGCGCTCTACGCGGCCACGCACCCGGAATCCGGGGTGGGCCGGGTAGGCCCGCTCCTGCAGAGCGTCGGGAAAGCCCTCTTCGCGGTGCCGGACGCGTACGTGACCACGACCGTCGACGTCTCCCCGTGGGCCGCGGTGAAGATGCGGGCGATCCTCGCCCACCGCGGTGAGGTCGCGCGCGAGCGGCCGCTGCCCGGCCTCCTGGCCCGCCTCCCCGAACCGGAGCGCGACGAGATCATCAGCACCGAGTCCTTCACCCGGCTCACCCCCGGCCCCGCGCCAGGTGACCCGCACAGACTCGTCGCCTGACCGGCTCCCCACCCCCCACGCGCGCTCCCGCCCGCCCGATCGGAGACGAGATGACCACCACGCCCTCCCCCGACGCACCGCCCGGCACGTCGATGACCGATGAGGAGTACGGGGCCTTTCGCGCCTCGGCCGCCTTGTGGGCCGGAACCTGTGTGCTGATCACCGACGAGCGCGGCCGGGTCCTGATCCAGCACGTCGACTACCGCCCGACCTGCCTCCTGCCCGGCGGCTGCGTCGACGCGAACGAGTCACCTGCCAGCGGCGCCGCCCGCGAGCTGTGCGAGGAACTCGGCGTCACCACGACCGTCGACCGCGGGCTCGCCGTGGACTGGGTCAGCGCCGACAGCCTCAAGGCGCCCGCCGGCATGCGCTTCCCCGGCGAGATCCTGCACGTCTACGACGGCGGCACGTGGAACGCAGAGCAGATCGCCGCCATCCAGCTGCCCGACCGCGAGATCGACTCCATCGAGTTCGTCGAACCCGCCCGGCTACCGGACCTGATGTCCCCCGGCGACGCCCGCCGGGCCCTGTCCGCCCTGCGCGCCCGCATCAACTCCGCCGGCCCCGCGCTGCTGGAGAACGGCCTCCCGATCTCCCCCACCGTCCTGGACCGGGCCGGCGCCCTGCGCACCGCCCGCGCCCAACACCACCTGCCCTTCCACGCCGGCACCGCCCCGGAGCAGCTCTCGGTGGTCCAGGCGTGGGGCTGGCTCCTGGGACCCGACGGCCGCGCCCTGGTGCTCCTGGAGCCGGACACCGGCGCAGCCTGCCTGCCCGGCGGCACTCCCGAACTCCTCGACCGCGGCGACCCGCTCGTCACACTGCGCCGGGAGGCGCTCGAGGTGGCTGCGGCCGAGTTCGGCGAACCGCTGTTCCTCGGTCACCTGACTGATCCCGACAAGCCGTCCGCACGCCTCCGCTACGCCGCGCCCCTCACCCGTCTCGGCCCGCTTCCCGTCGACCCGGCCACCGGACGCACCCACCTGCGGGTCCTGGCCACACCGGAGCAGGCTCTGGAGCTCTTCGACTGGGGACTCCCGGCCGCCGACCAGCTCACCGCCGTCCACCGCGCCCGCGCGCGGCTCGGGCTCCCCCGTGCCGCGCGGCAGCCCCTCACCGAACTGCCGGACGCCACCGACCTCACCACCTTGTAGCCCGCCCCAGCCCATCCCCCGAAACGAGGACTCGCATGAGCGACACGTCACCCGCTCTCGGCACCCGGCCCGTGCCCGCTGTGCCCCTGCCGTCCACACGAGCCGCGTCAGATGCCACCGCACCGGTTCGCACGGGGCACTGCCAGTGCGGCCGGACTTCCTACCAGGTCACCGGCATCCCAGCCCCGGCCGCGTTCCGCCCCCTCCTCGAGGGGGGTTTGCAGCCCGGCGGCCGCTTCGACCGCACCGGAGGCAGGCCCTCACGGCAGCCGCCTGGTTTTCGGACCAGCCGGTGAGGGCTGCCGCATGATCCCCAACACCCTTACGGCGGTGAGGGGATGCACTTTGAGACCACCGCCACCAATGGGCCGGCCGCCGCCCGCGGAGCCGTTGCGATCATCGCCAACCGCCGCGGCGAACTCCTCCTCCACCTCCGCGATGACCGCCCCGCCATCGCCTGGCCCGGCCACTGGAGCCTGCTGGGAGGCGGCTGCGACCCCGGCGAGGCGCCGGCTGCCGCGATCGTCCGCGAACTCGACGAAGAAGCCGGCCTCACCGCCGAATCGCTGACCGAGCTGTTTGAGACCCGCGACGAGCACGGCTCCGGGCAGATCATCACCTGCTTCGCCGCCACCTGGGACGGCGACGAGACCCGCCTCCCGCTCTCCGAGGGCGTCAAGCTCCAGTTCTTCGCCCCTGAGCACATCGACATCCTCACGATCCCGCCGTTCATCCGGGACGGGATCCACCGCTATCTGGCCGCCAGGCCCTCCTGATCACCCCGCCCTTCCGGGCGGGGCAAGGGTGGGGCCATCGACGGCGGCCCCACCCGAAGGGACACCCCGCTCATGAAGATGACCGTCATCGGATGCGGCTACCTCGGCGCCACCCACGCCGCCTGCATGGCCGAACTCGGCCACGAGGTCCTGGGCATGGACTCCGACATCGACAAGGTCCACACCCTCAACAGCGGGAAGGCCACGTTCTTCGAACGCGACCTCGACGGCCTCCTCGCCAAGCACACCGCCTCGGGCCGGCTCCGCTTCACCGCCTCCTACGGCGAGGCCGCCGACTTCGCCGACCTGCACTTCATCGGGGTGGGCACCCCGCCGCAGACCGGCAGCGACGCCTACGACCTCACCCACCTCTTCGACGCCGTCCGCCGCCTGGCCCCCGGCCTGACCACCCCGGCCGTCGTCGCGGTCAAGTCCACCGTCCCCGTCGGCACCGCACCCCGCGTTGACGAGATCCTGCGCGAGCACGCCCCCGCCGGGGACCTCGTCGAGGTCGCCTGGAACCCCGAGTTCCTCCGCGAGTCCTTCGCGGTCGACGACACCCTCCGCCCCGACCGGCTCGTCCTCGGCTTCAACACCACCCATTCCTGGGCCGAGGCCCTGCTGCGGCAGGCGTTCGAGAAGATCATCGAGTCGGGGACGCCCACAATCATCACGGACTGGGCCACCGCCGAGCTCGCCAAGGGCGCCGCGAACTCCTACCTCGGCACCAAGATCTCCTTCATCAACGCGATGGCCGAGGTCTGCGAAGCCTCCGGCGCCAACGTCGCAGAGCTCGCCGACATCCTCGGCCACGACCACCGCATCGGCCGCCACGGCATGCGGCCCGGCCTCGGCTTCGGCGGCGGCTGCCTGCCCAAGGACCTCGCCGGGTTCATCAACCGCGCCGACGAACTCGACGCCAGCCAGGCCGTCGGCATCCTCCGCGAAGCCGCCTCCGTCAACGCCCGCCGCCGCCAGCGCGTCATCGACCTCGCTCACGAGGAACTCGGGGGCGACCTGCGCGGCAAGCGGATCACCGTCTGGGGAGCCGCCTTCAAGCCCGAGACCGACGACATCCGCGACTCGCCCGCCCTCGCCGTCGCCCAGACCCTCCACAACCTCGGCGCCACCGTCACCGACCCCAAGGCCCTCGACAACGCCCGCAAGCTCCACCCCGAACTCGACTACGTCGAAGACCCCATCGCCGCCGTCGACGACGCTGACCTCCTCCTGCACCTCACCGAGTGGCACCAGTACTCGACCCTCGACCCCAAGCGGCTCGCCACCCGCACCACCAGGCCCAAGGTCATCGACGCCCGCGGCACCCTCAACACCGCCCAGTGGCGCGAAGCCGGCTGGATCACTCGAACCCTCGGCCGCCTCTGAGCCGCGGTTTCGTCGCCCGGCCCGTGACGCCTCCGCAATCGGCGCACGCGGCCGGGGTCAGCCCGAGCACAGCGGCCTGACGACCACGGGAGCGATCGCACACTGATGCGCTCAACTTGCCTATCGCGCCTGGGAGATCACCTGATGAACGCAACCCCCACCGCCGACGCCCAGCGATCCGAACCAGCCGAAGATCGCACCGGCGGTTGCCTCTGCGGTCGCGTCCGCTTCACCGCCCAGGGCCCGGCAGTCTTCCCCCACACCTGTGAATGTGATCATTGCCAGAAACTCGGCGGCACCCCCGTGATGTGGTGGGTGGGCTTCAAGACGATCACCTGGATCGGCGAGGGTGGCGAGCCGACCTGGTACGAGACCTTCCCCGGTGAGGCGAAGCGCGGCTTCTGCCCGACCTGCGGCAGCCGCGTCGCGGCGATCGACAGCGACATCCCGGAGATCGGCATCAACGTCACGGCCCTCGACGACACCAGCAGTGAAGACCTCGTCCCGATCCACGCGTCCTTCCACGACAACGCCGTGCGCTGGCTGTCCTCGGCGGCACAGAAGCCCAGCGCGACTGGCTGAACCGCGGCAGTCCAGGGACGCGAGGGTGAGGTCAGGCAACGTTCGTCCCGTAGCACCGCTGGAAAACTCGTCGAAATAGTCTCCCCGCAGTAGCCGAGGGTGGCCCCGTTCCGGCCCTTGACGACTGGCTGGGCAGACGCGGAGTCGGGGTCTGGAATGGGTTGCTCACCAGCGGCCTCCGAGGCCTGCGGCAGCCTGTTCCGGCCGCCGCCATATACTGCCTGACCTGGTCTTTTGCCATCCTCGCTTCTATGATCGGCATCGGTCGAAAGGGGGGCCGAATGGACCGGACCGTGCGCACCGTCGAGGACGTTCTCGCGCTCTTGGACGGGCTCTTCGCATCTGAGTCCGAGGCCAGCCGCTTGGCGACGGGCGACGGTAAGGGCTTCTGGGACCGCTTCTATGCCGACCGGTCAAGGCCGGTCCCGTTCTTCGTGTCAAAGCCGGACGAGAACCTGGCTGCCTACCTCGACCAGGGCCTAATCGCTCCCGGCCGGGCCCTGGACCTGGGATGCGGACCTGGCCGCAACGCCCTGTACCTCGCCTCGCGCGGCTTCGAGGTGGACGCCGTCGACCTCTCCCCGGTGGCCGTCGCCTGGGGTGAGGACCGGGCCCACGAGGCCGGAGTCGACGTCCGTTTCCTGTGCGGTGACGCTTTCGCGCTCCCCGCGGCCGAGTTGAGCGGCCCATACGACCTGGTCGTCGACTCGGGCTGCTTCCACCATCTGGCGCCGCACCGCCGGGTCAGCTACCTGGCCCTCCTCGACCGGGTCCTCGCCCCTGGCGGCCATCTCGCGCTCACCAGCTTCGCCGCCGGCGAAGGGGGAACAGGGTCGGAACTCACGGACGCTGACCTCTACCGCGAACGCGAGCTGCAGGGCGGCCTCGCCTACACCCCCGAATCGCTGCGCTGGATCTTCTCCGACCTGGGGGAGGTGGAACTGCGCCGCATGCGGGAGGAGCCCCCTGAGTCAGCACTGTTCGGCGTGACCTACCTGTGGACCGCGTTGTTCCGTCGGGATGCGGCTCTTACGACGTCAGGCGACGTTCACCCTGCTCACGACCGCGCGTAGGCGCTCGTCCTGGACGTGCTTGTTCCGCCAGATGACGTAGCGGTGGGTCATGCTGCCCTGCTCCTTGTGACTGGCGTGATCGGTGCCGGCGAGGGTGAAGTAGCGCAGGGCCGTGAACTGGGCCTCGATCCGGTCACACCCGACGGCCAGATCACCGTCAAGGCCAAAACATGCCGTCGTTGCTCCGAAGGAGATCGATGAAGGCGTCCCGTGTCTTCATTAACTGTCGAGCAGGCTCAACGAGGGCGGCCCCATTTCCTGAGCGCCCGACGGCGCGCTCGACGAGGATCTCGCATTGGGGTCAGCCATGTGGTGCCCAGCCTCGCGCTCATCCGCGAGCTGGTGGACCGCGGACTTCCTGCGCCGCCCGGCGATCGCCTCGAAGGCGATGGCCGACGACACGGCCAGGCACGCAGTGAACGAGGCACAGTTCGACCAGTTCCGCCAGCAGGTTTAGTACGCGCAGGAGGAAGCCGCCCCGCAACTGGACCAGCTGCGACGCATGGAGCACAACACCCGGTTCATGGACTGGTCTAAGCAGGCGGACGCCAGCAGGGCTGGTCCGGAATGCACCATCCGGGCCAGCTCTGCTGGCAGTGGGTGTGTCTAGCGCCTCCTTCTCGAACGATTCACGACTAGCACCGCTACGACGCCAGCAACCGCTCCGACAAGGACACCTACAACTACGATCGTTACGATGGTGGTCCCCCTTCCTGCAAGAGTGCTTGGTTCAGGCTGTAAGTGACCAATCCCGAGGTCAGGCCGCCGTAACCGCCCACGATTGCTCCAATGCCGCAGCCGCCCACGACACCGACGGTTGTTCCGGCGGGACCGGCGGCCGACCCAACGATGCCTGCGGTGACGGCGCCCGTCACGCAACCCCCCGCCGCGCCTGCGACGGCCCCGACGACACCTGAGAGAGCGAAGCTCTTCCAACTCCAGAGCCCAGTCGGATCGATCCGGTTGATCGGATCGCCGCTCGAGTACAGGTAGGCGTTCTGCTCCTGGCCCGAGGGGTCAGGCTGGGTGAAGCGGCCGAGGGTGGGGTCGTTGTAGCGTGCGCCCTTTTGTACAGCCCGCTGGAGTCCAGGTAGGCGCCGGTGTAGTCGAAGGGCTGGTCGAGGGAGGCCGAGTTTCCGGAGCGTGCGCTGCCGGTGGGACTGTAGTCCTAGCGGCCCTGCTTGGCACCGGAGTTGTCGACCAGGACGGATGGGTCGCCCTGGTTGTCGGTGACGTAGTAGTACGGGTTGCCGCCGCTGGTCATGCCGATCAGTGTGCCCGCCGGATCGCGGACGAATCCCAAGCGGCCCAAGGGCCCCACCGACAAGCCGCCGGTCAGTTAGCAGGCCGCGAGAAGGTCGGCGAGGATGCCTGTCGGGTCGTGCAACACCCGGGCACCGTCGGTGACGACACGATGCGTCCCATGATCGACGGGATCTATCCTTGCCCAGGTCGGAGAGCCGATACCCAGCTCGACCTCCAGGCCGGAGGCCGTAGAATAGCGTCGTTCTGTGATCGGTCCCCACGGCTGGGTGTGGATCAGTTCGCCCAGGCCGAGTTCCACGGACCAGGCATCCTCATGGAGATATCGGGACTCGTCCGTGGTGAGCAGGACGACGTCGATGTCGGAGTCCGGTCGCGCAGCGTTGCGGGCGCACGATCCCACCAAGAGCAGGCCGACGATGTCTTCGCGGCCCCTCGCCCAGCGTGTGATCCGGTCGATGACCTCGTTGATCTCAGCGACCCGCTCCAGCGACAGCGGGGTCGAAAGGTTCACTGACTGATCGTCGCGATGCACCTCGAATGTCCCTCACCGAATAGCCAGCACCGACATCGGAAAGCTTCTCAGGCCGGCGCCGCGACAGCTACCACCGGCGCCGGCAGAGCCACGATGGCGCAGGCCCAAGCCGACGCACTCGCTCCACATCATGCAATGCAACGTCCCACGACCTGGGGAATTACGTGACCACAGCGGTGGGGAATTGCGTGACCGTCGACAGACGGAGAAGGCGACGTTGACTCCGGGATGCACCACCTGGGGCTCGGAACCCCCCCGCACCCTGGTGACGTTCTACCCCCCGCTCCGGTCTGTTCCAGGTAGCGGAGCCGTACCTGCTCCGTACGAGTAGGACAGCATCCGTCTGGTGATTCAGGCGAACATTGCTGCGAAGGCCGCGGTCACGGTCGCGGCGAGAGTGAGGACCGCTGCGAAGGCGGCGGCGGCCCGGGTGAGTGCGGTGGCGTACGTGGCGCCCTCCATGCGGGCGAGTTTGCCCGTCCCGGCGGCGGCCAGCAGTGCGACGACGATCACGAGCGCGGTGGTCAGAAGGACGACGGCCACGAGGACTCCCGGTAAGTGGTGGGACGTTGACGTGGTCGAAGGTCATGGAACCGGTGTTCGCCGGGGTTCGCCGGGATGAGAATGAACACCGGCGAACACATCGGGGCCTCGGGGAAGGTACATGGACGAGCAGAACGGCCACAGCCCGCAACTCACCAAACTGCGCGGGAGACTGGCCGACGGGCTGGCCCGGGCCCGGTTGAACCAGACCCAGCTGGCCCGGCGGGCGGGTCTGGGACGGACCACCGTCTCGGAGGCGCTCTCTCCTCAGAAGCCGGTGCCGTCCGCGGAGACGGTGGCGGCGCTGTCACGCGCACTGCAGCTGCCTGAGGCAGAAATGCTTGCGTTGCAGCGCACCGCGGTGCAACAAGCGGGCCCACGTACGACAGAGGGGCCGGGCCGCCCCATTGGAGAGTGGGCGCCGCACGACCTGGAGGTCCACCGGGCCGGACCCGGCCCGACGGCCGCGGGCTCCGACATGTCTGCAGAGCGGGCTTGGCCCGCCTATGTGCGCCGCGAGCATGACCGGGTGCTGGACAAAGCAGTCGACGACACCATGGCCGGCCGCAGTCGGATCATGGTGCTGGTGGGCGCCTCCTCGACGGGCAAGACACGGGCGTGCTGGGAGGCCGTCCAACCCCTTGCGGATCAGGGGTGGCGGCTGTGGCATCCCTTCGACCCGACCAGGGCGCAGGCCGCGTTGGAGCAGCTGCACCGCGTCGGGCCCCGGACGGTGGTGTGGTTGAACGAGGCCCAGCATTACCTCGGCGACCGGGCAGTAGGTGAGCAGATCGCGGCAGCCGTGCACCGTCTACTGGTCAGCCGGGAGCGCGGGCCCGTGCTGGTGCTGGGCACGCTCTGGCCCGAGTACGCCACCCAGTACACGGCTCTGCCCATACCGGCCGAGCCGGATCTGCACAGTCGAGTAAGAGAGTTACTCGCTGGCCACCTTTTGGCAGTACCCGATGCTTTTGACGCCCCGGCCCTGGCCGCGGCCAAGGTTCTCGCCGAGGATGGCGACTGGCTGCTGGCCGACGCCCTCACCCGTGCACACGCCGACGGGCGGATCACCCAGGACCTGGCCGGTGCTCCCGAGCTTCTCAACCGCTACCAGCATGCCGGCCCAGCCGCCAAGGCAGTGCTGCAGGCCGCGATGGACGCGCGCCGCCTCGGCGTCGGCTTGCACCTCCCCCAGGCCTTCCTCACTGATGCCGCCACTGACTACCTCAGCCAGAGCGACTACGACCAGCTCACCGACGGTTGGCCAGAACAGGCATACGCCGAACTCGCCAAGCCTGTCCACGGCAAACAAGCTCCCTTACGACAAACCTCCCCCCGCCCCCTGCGACGTCCACCCGCCCCTGCCTGTGCCGCCACCACGGGTGCAGAGGCAGGGAGAGGACCTCAGTTCCGGCTCGCCGACTACCTCGAGCAACACGGCCGCGCCAGTCGCCGTCACCTGTGCCCACCTGCATCTTTCTGGTATGCCGCCCTTACGCATCTCGCTCACCCCGATGACCTGAACCGCATCGCGGATGAAGCCGAGAGACGTCTTCGGCTGCAGTGGGCTCATCACTTGCGCCACCGTGCCGCCACCCACGGAAGCCCTGTGGCGCTGGCCTTACTAGCGGTGTTGCGTGCGGAGGCTGGGGACCCGGACGGCGCCGAAGTCTTAGCGCGACAGGCCGCTGGCCATGGCAACACCGACGCCCTGCGCCAACTGGCTGAGATGCGGGAGAAAGCCGGGGACCGGGATAGTGCCGAAGCCCTGGCCCAAGAGGCCGCTGGCCTCGGCGACACAGACGCCCTGCACCAACTGGCGGTGACACGCGAACTCGCCCGGGACCGGGGCGGTGCCGAAGCCCTGATTCGTCAAGCCGCCGACCTCGGCGACACCGGCGCCCTGCGGCAACTGGCTGAGATGCGGGAGGAAGCCGGGGACCGGGACGGTGCCGAAGCCCTGATTCGTCAAGCCGCCGACCTCGGCGACACCGGCGCCCTGCGGCAACTGGCTGAGATGCGGGAGGAGGCCGGGGACCGGGACGGTGCCGAAGCCCTGGCCCAAGAGGCCGCTGGCCTCGGCGACCCAGACGCCCTGCGCCAACTGGCTGAGATGCGGGAGGAGGCCGGGGACCGGGACGGTGCCGAGGCTCTGATTCAGCAGGCCGCCGACCTCGGCGACACCGATGCCCTGCGCCGACTGGCGGTGACACGCGAACTCGCCGGGGACCGGGACGGTGCCGAAGCCCTGATTCGTCAAGCCGCCGACCTCGGCGACACCGGCGCCCTGCGGCAACTGGCTGAGATGCGGGAGGAAGCCGGGGACCGGGACGGTGCCGAAGCCCTGATTCGTCAAGCCGCCGACCTCGGCGACACCGATGCCCTGCACCAACTGGCGGTGACACGCGAACTCGCCGGGGACCGGGACGGTGCCGAAGCCCTGGCTCGGAAGACCGCCGTCTACGGTGACGCCATCGCCCTGTGTCGGCTGGCGATGATGCGGGAGTCTGCCGGGGACCGGGCAAGCGCGGAAACCCTGGCCCGGCAGGCCGCCGACCACGGCGACACCGATGCTTTGCGCCAGTTGGCAGTTTTGCGGGAGGAAACCGGGGACCGTGATGGTGCCGAAGCCCTGAGCCAGCAGGCCGCCGACCGCGGTGACACCATCGCCCTGTGTCGGCTGGCGATGATGCGGGAGTCTGCCGGGGACCGGGCAAGCGCGGAAACCCTGGCCCGGCAGGCCGCCGACCACGGCGACACCGACGTCCTGCGCCAACTGGCTGAGATGCGGGAGTCTGCCGGGGACCGGGAGAACGCGACGATCCTGGCCCGGGAAGTTGCCGACCACGGCGGAGCCTCTGTCGAATACGAACACAAGGTTTGGGCATCGATGCTCCGCATGCGATGGCCACACGGTATGGATCCGGACGGCACTCGGACGGCACCCTGGCAACCGACGATGGATATCCCGCACAGCCCCCTCGCAACATCCCCCGCTTCAACGCCATAGGCGTGCTGTCACTCCGCGGTTCGTTAGCCCGGTGCTGACCGGCACCGTCGACTACATCAGCAAGCCCTTCGATCTCTGGGCCCTGCGCGCCAAGGTCGCGGTGTTCACGTCTGTCTACTTGGAGCGATACAGCCAGTAAAACTTGAGTAGGTGCAGGGCTGGCTGGTCCCCTACGCAGTACGCCGCTGGCCCGGATCACACGTCTGAGGTGGCGGGTTTGCCCCGGCCTGTGAGCGTCGAGCCGTGACTGGTGTCAGGTCACGGTGTATGCCTTCTCGCCCACCATGAAAGGTGCGTCAGCCGGGCCTTTGATGTAGGGGCCGCGCCAGATCACCCGGTGTTCCTGGGCGCTGGGGTACCACTGGCGGACTTTATGCATCCGGACGGTCCACCGGTGGTGGTAGATCCGGCTCGCGCCGTCATCCGCCGCCGAACGCTGCGCGGGCACCTGATTGGCGAGGCGGATGACGCGGACGTCCGGGTCCGCTGACTGAGCCCGGGCCTGGTGTGGTGGTCCGCTCTCGGCGGCCTGGCGCGGGGCGCCGAGCACGGTGACGCCTTGGGCGGCGAGCCGCCAGAAGGCAAACGCGTACCGGGCGGCGAAGTCGTCGTCGGTGTCTTTGATCCGGCCGCCGTCCCACTGCCCTTCCTCCGCCGGCAGAGCTCTGTGTTCGGCGACCTGGTTCAGGACGGTGTTCAGCCTGCGGTGCTCCTCGGAGATCTCGGCGTGCTGTTCGTTGCTCTCAGCGGTGAGTGCAGTGTCGGCTCGAAGTCCGTAGATGCCGTCTGGGACGAGTGGAGGCAGCGGTGATCCGGAGGCGCGGGCCTGGGCGACGGCGAGGCGCCAGGACTGCGGCTGTACAGGGCCGTCGCGATCCATGAAACAGGTGAGCTGGACCCCGGGGTACTGGGCGTTCGGCAGGACCTGATGCTGAGTAACAAGCTGCCAACCGAAGGCACGGATGTCGGAAACGGAGCCACCTCGGTTCTCCACGACCACGGGTTCCGGCAGCACCAGCAGGCCTGCCCGAATGGGAATGTCCCGGTCTTTATCGAGCGTGCCGACGTCGGCGGGTTCCAGGGTGGCGGCCGCCGCCATGACGGCCGCGTGGGCGGCTGGCGAGATGATGAGGACATCAGCGCCATCAAGCAGCTTCAAGATCTGCTGGAGCTGCCACTGCGCCGCCTCGGCGGGGCTTGACGGCCATGGCGGCCTTCGCCCCTGCTTTCCGAGCATCATCGCGAACGCTAAGTTCTCGTGGTGGTCCTCAGGCGCGTTGCTGTGATGAAGTACGGTGCGCAGCTCCGCCATCCGGTTGACCGTGTTCGACGCCATCATGGTGCGTACCCATACGTTGCTGCAGAAGCCGCAAGCTATCGGCTCGTGTTCGGTGTGCGGCGCGTGCTGCCCCGGTTGCGCTCCATGTCGTCGAGCTGTCCCGGCTTCGCTGCTTCTTGCCGCGACTCGCCTTGCCCACTTTCTTCCCCTCCTCGATAGCTCCGAGAGGTGCTACCCGAAGCCGCCCACCGGGACACCGAGGTTACGGCCCCACCCCGGCATCCCGGCCACATGCGCTCTGGCGCCTGACGGGTACTCAGCGGACAATCGGTGCCACATTCTGTTGTCCGAGGGGGCCAGCATGGGTGTTCTGTGGCCGTTGGAGCCTGCTACGGCAGCCAAGCACCGCCTATACCAGCGGTACTTGGACGCCTGGTGGCCGATTCTCCTGCAGACCTCCCAGCGCACGAACTACAGCAGGCCGCGGGTGACGCTGCTGGACGCGTTCGCCGGCCCGGGACGCTACGAAGGCGGCGAGCCGGGCTCGCCGGTGTTCATCCTGGACCGGCTCCTGCACCACACCGCCGTGGACCGGATGAACCTCAGCCCGCGCCGAGTGCACCTGATCTTCATCGAGAAGGACCGGGCCCGCCACGAACATCTCCTGGCCGAACTGACGGACCGCTTCGGGAAGCTGGCCGACCTGCCGGTGCGGGTAGAAGTCCGGCGCGGTGACGCGGGCCGGGACAGCCTGCCGGTGCTGACGGAACTGGGCGCCTGGGGTCATCCGATCCTCGGCATCTTCGACAGCTGGGGCAGCGTGAACGTGCCGCTGGAGGTGACCCGGCGGATAGCCCGCAACCGCTCCAGCGAGATCATCACCACGTTTGGCCCCAACTGGTTCAGCCGCCGCGAGGAGCTGAACGCGGACATCCTCGACGAGGTGTTCGGCGGCCGGGAGCACTGGGTGCCGGCTGCGGACGAGGCCCGGCCCGATGAGCGGTGGCGGGCGTGGCTGGGCACCTACCGCAGCGCGCTGCGGCGGGCCGGGTTCAGCTACCAGCTGCAGTTCCGGCTCGTGCCCCGCACTGGCCAGCCTCTGTACCTGGTTTTCGGCACCGGCAGTGACGCAGGGCTGAAGGCCATGAAGGAAGCGATGTGGAAGGTCGACGACCGTGACGGGGAGAGCTTCCAGGATCCCCGTACCCGCGGGGCCACGCCGGACGGGCAGCTCGACATCTTCCAGGTCTCCGACGCCTGCGACCCGGAGCTGATCGAGCTGGTCACCCAGCGTCTCGCGCTCGGCAGGGCGACGGTGGAGACCGTCGGGCAGTGGCTGCTGACCGAGACCGCCCGCTGGATGCCAACCCACGCGCTGAAAGTTGTGCGGCAGATGCGGCAGGACGGCTCCGTCGCAGTCCAGTCGCCGGGCAAGCTGAGCAGCAAAAGCTGGGTCAGCCTTCCCCGCACGGCCTGATCCAGTTCCGCCGGTCAAACCGGAGTGATATCTCTGATCTTCGGGTATTCGCGCACCCGCAGGGCGGTGGGGAACTGGGTGATGTCCTTGTGGTGCGTCTTGTCCCAGCAGGAGCCGAGTTGCTTGACGAACGGCGCGGTCCCAGAGCGCCGGCACCGCTCGACGATGTCGGCGGCCCACTCCGCACGCATCGGCCGGGCACCTGGCCCGGACTCGCCGCCCACGATCGCCCAGTCAATGCCGGTCAGGTCCAGATCCGTGAGCGGGCCGAGCAGTGGTTCACACGACAAGAACCGGACGGCCGCCGGAACGCGTCGCAGGGCATCCACGCGCGGCAGCTCTCTGGCGGTCTCCACCGACACACCCATCCACAGGTTGGCTGGCCACTCGAGGCGGCTGGCGACCAGCCACAGCCGCCGCGCCCGCTTGGTCAGCACCTGGTATGTGTGCTGCGGCGTGTCCGCGATCACATCGAAGACCCGCCGCACGTAGTCCAGTGGCACCCGCGCGTGGAACAGGTCGCTCATGGAGTTCACGAACACCGTCCGCGGACTCCTCCACCCGTACGGTACAGAGAGCGCCTCCGGGTGCAGCGTCAGCCCGAACCCCGGCCCCGAGGTGCGCGGGTCCCCGTCGTTCTGGTACTTCGCCGACCCCATCGCCTTCAGCCGCTTTGCCAGCGTGAGGGCGTAGCAGTGGTCGCAGCCGGTCGACACCCGGTCGCAGCCCGTCGTCGGGTTCCAGGTCGCCTCGGTCCACTCGATGGAGCTGCGGTCGCTCACGGGTCCCCTCCTACCCTCACGTCCATGGCGTCCCCGCAATGGACGGCTTCCTTCTGCGCGCTGCCCAACGATGCCGTCCCGGCCGGAGTCGCGGCACACGAACGCCGGTATCCGACCGTTTCCACGCTTTCATCATCGAACCTCCGTTTGAATGCCGTGGCGGCGACATTTCCGTTGCTCACGCCGCCAGCGCCCGCGCCACCGGCCCCGCTGTCTGTCCGGCGCGCTCCCAGCGAGCTCGACGCCGCGCCGTCTGGTGACCTGGTTGATGCGTCCCGAGGTGTCGTAGGCGTAGACGGTGCTGCCGCCGGTCACGTCGGTGACGGTCATCTTCGCCGTGCCGGAGGCGATCGCGCCCGAGGTCACGTAGGCGACCGTGCGGCCGGAGTTGTCAGTTGCGCTCACGCGCTGGGGGTCGACGCCGCGAGTGAGGGACAGCCAGCGGCCGGAGCGGGTGTCGGTGGCCTTGAACCCGGTCCCGCGCCGGAGGCGAGGGTCTGGGCGACGGTGATCCACCCGAAGGTTCGACAGACATCACAATGATTCATTCACGGAAGAGTCAATTAATAGCAAAGCTATTGTCCTGAAGGCTCAGATTCCACTCAACGGAAGGTGTCCGTATATCGGACGCGCGACCCCCAAACGGGGACACAAAGGATGATCTAACGGAAGTCCATATTCCGCTTGTGATGGTGGCCTGCGGGTTTGACCATGATTCGATGTGCGGCATCGCGGGCGCCGACCGGTGCTCGCCAGCACATTGGGGGGAACCAATGTCATCGACCGCACGACGACGCGGCACCGCTGTAGCCGTCCGAGTACTCAGCACTGTTGTGGTAAGCGCAGGGCTTTCCGTGCTTCCGCAGGGGCTGACCGCAGGCCACGCGGCCTACGCTGATGACGCCACCTGCACGACTTTCTCCGTGCCCACCTACGTGCTGGAGCCGGCCACCAGCAGCTCCAGCACCCGTGTGCTCCACAAGTACATGGAGTGGGGGCCTAAGAGCGCGGATACCGACCTGCTCGACACCCTGTACACGGCAAACCTGCCTGGGACCAGCAAGGTGTTCACCGGCGGCGGCAACGGCGTCATCTACGAGGCGACGGCGAGCGGGCAGCTGAAGTCCTACAAGGACAACACCGCTACGGGCGGGTCCCTGCTGACACCAGTCAAGACATACGCCATCAACCTGTCGTCGGCCAAGCGGATCATGACCAACGGCGAGTGGATCTTCGTGGTCAGGTCCGACGGATCCATGGACGTCTACAAGCAGTCCAACCCCGCTACGGGCAATGGCACCCTGACACCGCTCGCCTCACCGAGCGTGCTGGGCCCGTATGTCGATGACATAGCGCAGGCAGACGACGCGTGGATGATCAACTCGCGAGTGATGTGGCTGACCAACGGGACGATCAAGGGCGCCCTGTGGCAACCGGTGAAAAACGCAAACGGGACCGACACCAAGATCTCAATGGTGTACGGGGTCGGCACTTATGCCACGGGGGTGGACGCAACTCAGGCATGGTCGCCCGGTTGGGGTGCGATCAGCACTCAGTCCGTCACAAGTGATCCCGACACCACGGGGCAGATTCGCGCGTTCACCACCAGCCCGTGGGCGAGCGCCGACGACGACATCCGCTCCGGCATCGTCGGCGACATCATGGCCGATGCGGGGCCCTGCCTGACCGACCCGGACCCCGAGAAGGCTCCGTTCTTCGGCACTCCCCCGGACGACACCGGCGACGCACTGACGGGCGAGCCCGCCGCTGATCCTGTTGCGCCCGCGTCCCGCACCGTGACCGGCAAGTTCACGCTCGGCAACGGCCAGCCAGCGCCAGGTCTCGTCGTCAGGCTTCTTGCCAGCGACGTAGACATCGACGCCACCGACCCCACCAAGGAGACCGTCGTCGGCGACGCCACGACCCAGGCCGACGGTTCTTGGTCCTTCACCCTTCCCGACACGCTCCCGGACGCCGTTCAACAGGCGAAGGACGCGAACGGCGGCATCCTGAACCTCGACGCTGTTACTGCGGGCACCACCAGCGGCGGGGTGAAGATGCTCGGCGTCGACCCCCTCAGCGCGATGACCGATCAGGCGGCTGTGGATGCCAGTATCGCCGGCCCGGACAACGGCCACAGCGTGAAGCTCACCCCCAACACCGGAGACGCTGAGGGCGGCCCCAAGGACTCCTTCGTGAGTTCCACGGAACCGCAGACATACGCGGCCAAGGCCGAGGCGAATCCGGCCGTGCTGGACGGTGAGGACCCGCGGTGGCAGAGCGACACCAACATCCTGTCTGCCAACTACAACCCCTACATCGTCGACGGCCAAGACGTCAGTGCCGAAGTGGTGCAGCCCTACAGCCCGCCGCCAGGATCCGGCGCATCCGGGAACTGCGAAACGGTCCGTTACCCCGTCGGATCAGAGATCAGATACACCGTCGTCGGCGAGGCTCACGCCGGGTGGGATTCTAAGGCCGGGTTCGAGTACGAATCGTCCATGAGCACCAGCGTAGAGACGGCGGTGAAATCCACCGGCAACTGGTCCATCGGCGCGTCCAAGGAGCTGTCCCAGAGCGTCAACATTTCCGTCGGGTACGCAAACAAGGGCTCGCACTACGCCAAGCAGTACAAGATCCCGATCGAGTACGTGAAGACCAAGAGCCAGTACATGTGCGGCGGCAACGTGCGCTCTACCTGGTACAAGATCGAGCCCAAGCGGTACAAGGCTCCCAGCGGTGGTGCGCTCGGAAAGCTGGGCAAGGACGTCTCTGGCAAGGATGGTTCCGCGAACTTCAACAAGTCCCCGAAAGCCAACCGCAACTACGTGGGCTCCGGGCAGACTTTCTCCCTCGCAAAGGGCAAGAGCGTGAAATTCGCGGCTGCCGTCAGCGTCTACGGCGTCTCCTTGGGCGGGAAGACCGGCTACGACACTAACCACCGGCAGAGGATCACTGCCGGGAACAAGAGCGGCAAGCACTGGATCTGGGGCAAGAATGGCAGCGTCAGCAGCGGCAAGGCCGGAGTTTTCTACTCCAAGTAGAAGCCGGGCACTCGTCACGGCCCTCCTCTCAGCGGCCACACTGGCCGCTGTGGCCACGTGGCAGCTCTGGCCCGCGGGCGCTCCGCACGGCTACACAGCTGGCACAGCACTGGAGTACGACACGATCGGCGGCGATGTAGAAAGCCCTCACCTGCAGATCGGCCACGAATACTGGGTGGCGCTGCCCCGGGCCGAGAATACGTCCGATCGGCCACTCACACTCCTCAAGGGCGAGATCACCCATGTCCCACCCGGTTTGCAGATCACGGAGTACCGGGCCTTCAGCCACGAGGAGACCGAAGGCCACCCCCTGGGAACCACCCCGGTCGGTGGATCACCAGGCATAGCGGACCTCACCGCGATGCCCGACCACTCCGGTAAACCGTCCCAGGTCGAAGCCCATGCCTCCGGCGACATCTATTGGGCCGCGCGGGTACGCGTGACAGGCGAGATCACGCGCGCCTTGACCGGATGCCGCTACTTCTACCGGCAGGGCAACGTCAAGTACCAGCAGGACTTGTATTGCGTTAGCCAGCTCCGCATCGGACCACCACTCAAAAGGGAATAGACGAAGCGGAACCTGCCTCCAAAACACCGGCGGCGGGTTCCGCTCCACATGTATGCCGGCTCCATGACGGACCTCGACCTGGGCGATGGCTCGATGGCCGGCCCGGTGGCTTGGTACTCGCTGATCCACATCCCTGACACGGAGATCGGCACGGTCTTCCAGCACTTACATCGAGTGCTGCAGCCAGGCGGACTACTGCTCCCCAGCTTTCATGTCGGGGGCGAGTCGAAGGTAAAGAGAGGGCTATGGCGGCCACCCGATGAAGGTCCATGTCCATCATCGCGAGCACAGCCAGATGATCGGCTGGCTCCACGAGGCAGGCTTCACCGTCGACGAACACAGAACGCTCACCTCGGCCGAGAGCCCCCTTGGGGGAATCCTCCTCGCCCACCATCAGCCTGGTACCCGGTGAGATCCCTCATCTGGTGAGCCGCCGATAGCAGATGAGGATGGCGGCGATACCAGCGAAGGCGAGGAAGTGTTCGGCCTTCCGCTCGTAGCGCCGGTGCAGACGACGGCATCCTGCCAGCCAGGCCACCGTCCGCTCCACCGTCCAACGATGCCGGTCCAGCCGCTGGGATGACTCAATGCCCTTGCGCGCGATGCGCGGAATGATGTTTCGCGAGCGCAGCCATCGCCGCAGGTAGTCACAGTCGTACCCCTCGTCGCCATGGAGCTTGGCGGGCCGTCGTCGGCGCGGTCCACGCCGGGCAGGGTGAGAAGGTACCGATCCAGGCAAGCCAGAGGTGGCATGTCGAACGGACCCACGCCTGGCAGAACGCCTTCCACCGCCTCGCCCGCTGTTACGAGCGGCGCACCACCGTCATCGACGCCTTCTTCGACCTGGCCGACACCATCATCACCGTCCGCAGCCTGATCCGGCGGGCATAGACCACCCACCGCTGGGACGAACGCCCGGACCGCCGCCCATGAGCACCCCAATCTGCGCAACTTATGTCCCCGACGTCAGGGCGCACCGTTCCGGTCCTGCATGCACCAGTGTCTGCTTGAGCGCCACGCTATCGCCGCGGCTAGGGAGACCGCTGCGAGCGCCACCCAGCCGAGCGCTCGAACTCCGGCGATGGCAAGCGCAGCGCCACCAGCCAGGGCACCTCCACCGATTCCCAGATTGAAGGCGGCGACGTACCAGGAAGAGGCTGTGTCGTGAGCCGTGCCGGCGATGCGCAGAACTGTCGCCTGCAAGCACACCGGTGCGGCTGCGAAGGCCATCCCCCAGACGGCGACAGCCACAACGGCGACGGGCGTCAGCGAAGCTCCGAATGCCAACAGGCCGATCGCCAGCGTCATCGCTCCAGTGGTTCCGAATATGGCGGCGGACGGCGCGCGGTCCACCCAGAGACCCGCAAGCCACGTGCCGCCGAGCCCTGTTACGCCGTACGTCGCCAGGAGCGCGCTCACTCCGGCGCCGTCCGGTATCCGCATGCTGTGGAGCAGTGGGGTGACATAGCTGTACAGAGTGAAGTGGCCAAGCACGAGCACCATCGTGGTCATCACCAGCGGAAGGAGACCAGGCAGGCGCAGTGCACGAGGGCCTCGGTCGGCTCCTAGTGGATTTCCTGGAACCGGAGGAAGCACCATCATGGCTACTGTCAGCATCAGCAGCGCGGCGAAGGCCACCAACCAGAAGGCTGCTCGCCAGCCCACGGCGTCGCCCAACACAGCGGTCAGTGGGACGCCGAGGACCAGTGCTCCGGAGTTTCCGGCGAAGACGACCGCCGTTGCTCGGCCCGGTCGTTCCGGAGGGGCGAGAGCTGCGGCGTAACCGGCCACGATGGACCAGAACACGCCGTGCGCGGCACCGCAGATGAGCCGTGCGACAGCCAGCAGCGCAAAATTCGTCGCCGCACCGGAGAGGACCGCACCTGCGGCGAAGATCCCCACGATCGCAAGAAGAAGATGCTTCCTCTGCCAGCTCGCGGTCCAGGAAGTCAACGCGGTCGCAGTCATTGCCACCGTGAAGGCATAGGCCGCGAGCAGCGTCCCCGTCTGAGACACGGACACCTCCAGACTCGTGCTGATTGTGGACAGCAAACCGACAGGGAGCATCTCTGTGGTGACCACGATGAAGGTGGCTAGGGCAAGGACGGCCAGGCCGCCGCGGTGCTTTCCCATGGGACCACGCGGCGCAACGGCCTGGCCCTGCGCGTCCATAGTGGTCATGCGGAAATGGGGCCAAGAGACGCGAGGAAACGGCGTACGTGGCCGAGCCAGAGCGCCCGGTTGTCCGCGTCGAGGATGTGCCCTGCTCCGGGCAGTTCGATCAGCGTGGCGGTCTGGATTCCCGCAGCAAGGCGGCGGGAACTCTCCGGGAGCACCAGACGGTCTCCCGTCGGCGCGAACACGAGGGTGGGGGCCGTCACGCCGGTGAGGTCGCCGCGGACGTCCACGCGGGAGACAAGGTCGAAGTGGTCGAGCATGCCGGGAGGCATCGACGCCTCCACCTGCGCCACCGCCTCCTCCACGTCGGTCGGCGACAGCCCGTTCAACTGGCTCTCGGACAGGCACGCCAGGAAAGCCAGCCGGGCCACCTCCTCCCACTCGCCCGCCTTGCCGAGAAGGGCGATCAGTTGGGAGGCGTGTGCGAGGGCTGGATCGGCCACGGGAAACCCTGCCGTGAGCACCAGTCCTGTCACCCGTTCGGGATGGCGGGTCGCGGCGCGCACTGCGATGGCGGTCCCCAGGGACTCTCCAAGGATGGCGAACGCCTCGTGCCCGCGTGCCACAGCGGAGGCGACAAGGGCGTCTGCCAGCTCGTCGGGATCGAGCGGTTCAGTTGCGACCGGTGTGCCGCCCGCTCCTGGGTAGTGCGGACCGATCAGCGTGTGGTCCCGCGCCAGATCGTCGAGCACCAGCCCGAAGTTGCCTTCGATACCTCCGCCGGCACCATGCGCCAGCAGCAGGGCAGCGCCGCTGCCCTGCACATACACATCAAGATTCCGTTCGAGAACGGCCTGTTCAGCACTCATGGATACGACGCTAAACTCCGACACTGGTGTCAGAGTCAAGTCGCCGGGGAGAGGCAGCATCCCATGCGTATGAAGGAGATGGTCCAGCGGACTGGAGTGCACGAACGACTCCTGCGCTACTACGAACAGCAGGGGCTGCTCGCCCCGACCCGACTTCCCAGCGGATACCGGGAGTACAGCGACGCAGACGTGGAGACAGTGCGACGTATCCGCAGCCTCCTGACGGCCGGCCTCTCCACCACCGTGATCGCTCGAGTCCTGCCCTGTGTTGCCGACGACATCGACCACCTGGTCCCCATGTGTCCGAACCTTGTCCGCCAGCTCCAAGGCGAACGGCGGCGGATTACACAGGAGATCGAGGCACTTCAGGCATCACGGGCCATTCTGGACACGGTACTCAACGCAGCTCCGTCAGGCCTCGCAAGCGAACAGCCAACCGGGGGTGTCACACCCTCCCCAGCAGCCGCTTGATCCGCTCGGAATAGCCGGCCTACCCAGGGACGTGAACCACTGGTACGCCTTTTACAGGCTCAGGTGTCTCCGATCATCACAGAGCGTAGCAACTCCGTGATCACCAGGACCAGCGCCTGCATTGCTACCAGGGTCTGCAACCGCGCCTATCTGCGCGGCCTCTAAAAGGGCGTTTTGTCCCGTCGGGGGTGTTTGGTAAGTCGCGCGGTGTCAGCGGGTTGGGGCCACGCACGGAAGCGTGTGAGGATCCGCTCGTGGAGTGCGATGTGTGTGGAAGGGCGATGTGGCGATGGCCGGTGCAGCCGGCTGTGCCGCAAGAGGAGGTCTGGTCCTGTTCCTGGTGCCACGCCGTCACGCATGTGGGTGGCGAGTGGTTCGAAGTCTCGCGGCCGCCGTACTTGCCCGCGGGGATGCGCTGGGAGAGGGCCGTCGCGGACGGCCTTCCCGCCGATGTCTCCCACGCCTTCGGCGTCTTCGACAGGACGTTGTGCGGAATCCAGATAGCCGGTATGTCGCCTTCGGATCACTGGTGGCTGCCGGAGCGGGAGAACGCCTGTAGCGCCTGCCGGGAGGCGGCGGGTGTCATTGATGACCGCTGGCCGCAGGAAATGAGGGGCGAGGACGCGCGGGTCAGCGTGGCCCGGCGGCTATGAGTCCTTCAAGTTCGGAGTCGATTCTCGTGTGAGCCTGCGGCTCATCAGGTCGATCATCGCGATGCGGATCATTGCTTCGGAGCGGTGTGGGTGGGTTTGGTAGTCGCGGGCGAGGCGGCGGTGGTTCATGAGCCAGCCGAAGGTCCGCTCGACGACCCAGCGCCGTGGGATGACCTTGAAGCCTTTCTGGCCCGGGTCGCGGGGGGTGACCTCGACGTCGATGCCGAGGATGGCGCCGTGTTCGATGGCCTTGATCCGATAGCCGGTGTCGGCCCACGCTCTGGTGATCGTGGGGTGGTCCTTGGCGATGTGGGAGAGCAGGTGGATGCCGCCGGCGTTGTCGGAGACGCTGGCCGCGGTGACCCAGACCGCGAGGAGGAGGCCGAGGGTGTCGACGCCGATATGGCGCTTGCGTCCGGCGATCTTCTTGCCCGCGTCGATGCCTTGCCCGGCGGTCGGGACGTTGGCAGAGGTCTTGACACTCTGGGCGTCCAGCACGCACGCGCTCGGTTCGGCGTCCCGGCCCGCGGCCTCCCGAACTAGTCGGCGAAGCAGGCCGTTGAGCTGGTCGAACACGCCGTCCTTCTGCCAGGCGGCGAAGTATCCGTAGACGGTTTCCCACGGCGCGAAGTCGTGGGGAAGGTAGCGCCAGGGGATCCCGGTGCGGTCCACATACAAGACCGCGTCCATGATCCGACGCAGGTCGTGCTCGGGTGGCCGCCCGATGTCCAGGCCCTTCCCTCTCCGCTCGGCCCGCCAGGTCGACAGAATAGGCTCAAGCAGTTCCCATCGGGCATCGGACAGGTCACTCGGGTACGGCCGCTGTCGGGACACGTTTCGATAGTCCCGTCAGCAGACACGCAGCCACAGGGCGCAAACAGGGGTGACTGGGGGCGCCTTGGGATCAGACAGGAGCGAACGGGCGGAAACGTCTCCAGCAATCGAGTCAGCCGTCTCTCACATCACGGATAGCGACCCTAGCCTCAGCCGTCCCAACCCGCTCTGCCACCCATAACGGCACCAAATCCCCCTGACAGGACAAAACACTCTTTTAGACGCTGTTGCAGGTGGCGAGTCTGCGAGAGCGGACAGGCCGCGGGGCTCCGCCGGCAGTGTGGAAGCCTGACGGGGCCGGTGTCTGAGCTAGGTCTCGAGGGCCACCTCAGTGTCCTAGCCCGGCCTCGGGGGTTGAGGAACATGATCGGCACACAGCAGCAACCCGACTCGATAGGCATCTTGCCCGTCGTCGACCGCCCGCCGACCGCGCCCGGCATACGGCGCCCCCTCGGACCCGGCCCCGCTCCGACCGGCTGACGCAGTGCCGAACTCCCGGAGTCACGGACTGCCGGAGTGAGGGAGTCCCGTCGGCGGGGCGTCCGGCCGAGCCGACCCGCCCGCCGAGCGGGGACGGTCCTGCTCGAGGAACGACGCTCCGCGCCGTGCCTCGTGCATCCCCTCACCGCCGTGCCGGGTGGGCGCAATGCGCACACCCAGAGGACCGGATTCCGGTAGTTCGACAGTCCTCTACATGGAGTGCGCCTATACGACCCGGACGCTCGGCTCCGGCTCGAACTGACCACCGGCCGGGGCCGCCGGCGCCCCGGGCCGGTCCGACGTCGTACGCCCACGCCCGGCCCGGTGCCCATGAGCACGGCTCCCGCTGTGGCGACCGGCAGCACCGCACCGGAGCCGGTGTTCGCCGGACCGCCGCCCGAGACCGCCTCACCGGCGACCGGCGACCGATCACCGGTCATCCGGAAGTCGGCCGTGTCGCCGGCCGTGACCGTCGTATCGGCCGGCTCCCATCCCTCGGGCTGAGCGGAGCCCGGTGCGGCGGGCTTCTCCTCGGGGCGGGATCGGTGGCGGCGACCGTCACCCGCGGTCCGTCGTGCAGCGCGTGGCCGAGGGCCTTGTACGCGGGCCGTCCGCTCCGGCCCGGCCCCCGGCGGGGCGGTCAGCCCGCCGCGTCCCCGGACCGGGCCCGCACCCGCTCCTCCAGCCGCCGCAGGCTGCCGTCCAGCGCCTCGCCGACCGCCTGCTCGCCCGGGTCGTGCGCCTCGTCGAAGAAGGACAGATGCACGATCACCTCGCCGGGCCCGCTGTCGATGCCGGACACCTGGAGCCAGCCGGCGTAGGTGCCCTGCTCCCGGGTGCCCCACTCCAGCCGCATCTGGTCCCGCTCCGAGCGCAGCAGCGCGGGCATGTCCTGGCCGGAGCGGTCCTCGTGCACGGTCACGGCAGGGAGGTCCGCCGCCTCGACGTGCACGTCGTCGGGGATCCAGGTGTCGAGCTGGCCGACGTCGGCGGCCTGGTCGAAGACCTGCTCGGGCCGCGCGTGCATCGTGCGGGAACGTTCGTACTCGGCCATCGTGGTACTTCCCTCCGTGCGGGAGCTGTGTTCCGCCCGCGTGCCCCTTCCGCGGCGCCCGAAAAGCGCGCAGTGCCCGCCCGTCACCAGCCTCGGCGGTGCGGCAGGCCCGGCCGCCCCGGTCTCAGCGGCGGAAGGCCGGGTACCGCGGCAGCGGAGCGGTCCGCCACGGCCGGGCGACCCGCCGCAGGAGCAGGTCCATGGTCGCGGCCAGCCCCGGGAACTCCGTCAGCATGCGCGCCGTCTCCCAGCGGTGCCGCAGCAGCTGGCGGACGGTTGGCACCGAACGCCGGGTGCGGTGCATGGGCCGGTCCACCTGGTGCACCACGGCGGCGCTGACGCACGACAATGGTCCCCGGCTTCCCCTCGAAGGGGACGGCCGGGGCCGCGCGGGTTCCCTTCGGGCTGCGCCCGAAGAAGCGAGCCGGGTCGCTGCGCTCCCCGGCCGCTCCCGCTCCGCAAAGCCGAGGAACTGCTCGGCCGTCCGTTGGCCGAGGACCGTCTCGACGTCGAGGTGGCGCTCCTGGCCAGATCGCTGCCGTGGCCGGGCCCGAATGACTGTCGGCGCTGCGCCCAAGGGCTGTGCAACCCCACTGCCGGAAGCTCTTATAGAACGGGATCACATGGTCCAAGGCGGCGTAGCCGTGCGCCAGGGCGAGTAGCTGGTCCGACAGATCGAAGCCGTCGTCATACGTGTCTCCGGTGCGGGCGTCCACGGCCATCTTGCGCTAGGGCCTGTTGCGAAAGTGGATCTTGGTTGTGAATGATCACCTGCCGTGGGGCGTGGAGATCTGACGAACGACCAGTGGGCTCGGCTTGAGCCGTTGCTGCCGCGGGGTAAAAAGCCGGGCCGTACACCGCTGTGGACCCGGCGGCAGTTGATAGACCGCATACGGTGGCGGACCAGGACCGGTGCCCCGTGGCGCGACGTGCCGGAGCGGTATGGGCCGTGAGACCGGGCCTACGACCTATTCCGGCGCTGGCAGCGCGACGGCACCTGGAAGCGGATCTTCGAAGGGCTGCAGGCCGAGGCCGACGCGGAGGGCCTGATCACGTGGGACGTCAGCGTGGACTCCACGATCACGGGCCCATCAGCACGCCGCCGGGGCGCGTAGAAAGGGGCACTGCAGAAGGAGCCTCCCGGCGGCGTCGACGCCGAACCCGACGATCACGGCCTGGGACGCTCGCGCGGCGGGCTGACTACCAAGCTGCACCTGACGGGTGAGCAGGGGAAAAAGCCTCTTTCGCTGCTTGTCACCGCTGGCCAGCGGCACGACAGTCCGCAGTTCCAGCCGGTCCTGGAGGGCATCCGGGTGCCCCGCGTCGGTCGAGGCCGGCCGCGAACACGGCCGGACAAGGTCCGCGCCGATAATGCCTACGGCTCCCGCGGAAACCGCGCCTACCTGCGCAGACGCGGCATAGGCTCTACCATCCCGGAGAAGGCTGACCAGGTCCGCAACCGTAAGAAGCTCGGCTCTCGCGGAGGCCGTCCGCCGAAGTTCGACAAAGTCGATTACAAGGAGCGCCACGCGGTGGAATGCGGCATCAACCGCCTCAAGCGCCACCGCGCGGTCGCCACGAGATACGACAAGCTCTCCGTCCGCTATGAGGCGACCGTGCTGATCGCAGCCTTCAACGAATGGCTCTGACCGGCAGGCGACCTCCCGGTCGTCGCTCACCAGTCCCGGGTGGCGATCAGCTCCTCTACATCCGCGTCCGTGAACCCGTATGCCGACGCGACAGACCAGAAGTTCTCAGCGATCACCTCGCGCGCAACCGTCTCGATCTCACTCCCGGCTGCCTCGAACTCCGCTTCCAGACTGTTGAACTCCTCGATTGCGGCCTGGGTGAGCGCATACAGAGCCCCCAGATTCGACGGCTGCTCAGCCTCAATCCGCTCGCACAGCCGCAACAGGATCGCCCTGCCGCGGTCGACGAGGTGATCGGGGAAGTACGAGTCCGCATACATCTGCCGCAGGAACACGTGCCCTGCTACCTGCTGGTTCGTGATTGGCATGGCGCTTCCCCACCCGGTAGAAGAACTGACGCGCCAATCATGCACGGCACCACTGACAACGACGCTGCCCATGTACGCCAGACCGCTCGTGGCCAGCACTTTCACAACAGGCCCTAATGCTGTGACCGAGAAGGTTCACCGGCTCTGGCCCTCCGCGGAAAAAACAGCCAGGTCGATTCAGTTGGTCAGAACGGAAAGCACGTCAGCGAAGGACATGGTCGTGTCGGGCTGCAGGCGCAGGGTCTCGCCCCGGAAGGACCGCACCTCCAGCCAGCTCTGCGGCGATGCCGTCGGTAGTGCGTCCATGAGCTTCTGGACGTCGTCCGGACGGAAGACCTTGAACTTCGGTGACGGTCGGTAGAACGACGGCTGGATGTCGAAGCGCAGGTCAACGGCGGGAAATGGCGCTCGTCGCCAGTCACTGTAGGGCAGCGAGGCATGACCGTGGATGCGGGCGTCGACCAGCACCTCAGGGTCCTCGTCCCCGATCTCGCAGTTGAACACGGGGACGGCTGTCGCCACCCGCGCTGCCGCCGCCGGATACGCAGCACAGGCCCGGCCCAGTGCCGGCGAACAGAACAGCGCGTAATCGAAGGACCCGACCGCACGCGGCAACGGCACCTTGTGGTGGGACCGGCCGTCGAAGGCGAGGTCACGCCGGGAGCAGAGAAAGTCCAGGAACTCGGCAACCGCAGCGTTCTGGTGGCTGCCGGCTCGCACTGCGAAACGGACCGCGGTGTGTCCCTGCTCGCGCAGCACGTAGTACTCGAAGAAGCCCATCGGGTGATCGGGCGTGCGCGCGCAGCAGTAGACCTGGTCGAAGCCCTCGACCGGCCTGAACTCGGGGACCGGCGCGTAGGGGCCGACCGCCCTGGTGATGACGTCCAGCACCGGTGTCCCGGCCTCGGCTTCCGCCGGATCAGAGGGTGGTGCCACCTCGGTGAAGCCCTTGCGGAGACGCTCGTTGATCTTGCGTGCTGCGTGGCGTCGCGCCTGTTCCTCGTCGTCGAGGATTGTCGTGCTCCCCTTGCCCGAGGTGCGGTCGGAGCCCCAGCGAAGGAAGCAGCGGATCCCCTCCTGGCGGATCTCCCAGAATTCGAGCGTGACGTCTTGGCGTTCGAACCGCCGCCATGTGGTCATCGGAACTCCCATGTCGCCTGCGGTGGGCCCGCGCCGGGACCGCACGCGGGGGACCCTATCGCTCGCCTGAGACCTTGCTTCTCCGGTGGTCAGGACGCCGGGATGCGTATCCGTCCGCCCCAGCGGATGCCTTTCTCACTGCGGATGCGGGCGCGCTCGCGCCGCTGGGCGGCGAGGACGTCGGGATGGCGCGTATTTTGGTTGCGCCAGCGCAAGTACGCGTGAAGCGCTCGGGTCTGGACGGCATGGTTGGGGTGGTTCGAGTTGGCGATCGTGAACTGCCGCAGCGGCCCGCAATGGGCCTCGATCGGGTTGGCCCAAGACGCGTAGGTCGGGGTGAAGCACAGCTCGACCCGGTTCTTCCTCGCCCAGCGCCGGATCGTCTCGCTGGAGCTCAGCAGCCTCAAGCAGCCAGACAGACCTCGACCTGTGGACGGCCGCTCACCCCAGCAAGGCGAGGACCATCGTCTCGTTCATCCGCTGGGCACGATCACGCCGCCTGGTCACCGGGCTGGACATCCACTACCCACCCAGCCAGTACCCGGCCACCTTCCAATCGGAGGACACCCACCATGAATAACTACGACGGTGCCTGACCGATGCAACCCTCCCCCTGAACATCCGAATCATCGGCGCCCTGATCCGCCTCTACGCGCTTTCCCGCTCACGCATCGTCGAACTCACTGCCGACCGCTACGGCCGCAACGCTGAGGCCGCCTAACTCACCATCAACCGCCATCCAGTGTTCCTTCCGCCCACCTTGGGCCGCCTCGTCGAGGAACAGACCGACCACCTCAGCGGCACCTCGGCGCACCGACGCCACTGCCCGACGAAGTCTCCTACCTCCTTCCGGGACAGAGCCTCGGCCTTCCCCGCAACGCTCTGGCCCTTGCCGACACACTCCGGCGCCACGGTCTTCCGGCCCGAGCAGCCCGCAACACCCCCATGATCGAAGCCATCGCCGACATCCCACCGATCGTGATGGCTGACCCGCTCGGTATCCAGCCCCACACCGCCAACCGCTGGGCACAGATGGTCAGCGAAAGCTGGTCCCACTACCTCACCAGTCCTTAGATCACGCCTTCACCGGACCGAGCAGGGCGTTGGTGCCCACCCCTTGTTCAGGGGCGGGAACTCCGCCCGTGCAGCCGTCAGCGAATGCCCCCCCCCCGGGGGGGAGGCGGAACGTCCCTGTCTGTGATGATCGCTCCTTGACGAGGAGGACGTGATGGGTGACTGGGAAGAAGAGCCGGCGGGGCGGTATCGCCCGGACGGGGGTGGTGTCCGGTTCCGGGCCGGCGATGTGCTGTCGCTGGAATGCCCACTCACCGAGACCACGGTCGCTTCGGTCTCTCGCTCCTACGTGTCCGTACGGTGGCCGTAGAACGACGTCGACCCGGAGGCGCACAGCTTCCGCTGGAACGGCGAGACCGCGCTACCCACACCGGAGGCCTTCGACTGGGACCGCACGTACTTCCGTACCGTGCCGGCGGAAACAGACCTGAACGCCGGCAACACCTGTCTGGTGGGAATCGCGCCGACCGTGGTGCACGTCGCGGCCGTCTACCACTTCGATCCACCCCTGGTGACTGGCATGCTGCCCCGCCCCGCCTGCTACCTCGAAATCCTGCGGCAGGGCGAAGCCCATGATCCCGAGCTCGAGGACCAGGGATATGCCCTCGACCCGGTCGGCGCTGAACCCATCCGCATCGAGTTGCTGTTCCGCCCCTACGCCTTCCTGGAGGCAGGCGACGAAGTCGTTGACCATGACGGGCGCGCCTGGCGGTTCGACGGCCCCTGGGACTGGCATCCCTTCGACGGCCAGCAGACCACCATTCCGGCGTGGCCACTGAAGCTCCTCTCCCGCAATGGCGATCCGGCACCCGAGGACACTGCGGCGGTCACCCAGCAGACGGGCACTGGCAGCCACGAACAGGAGCTTCAACGTTGGACCCGTCTCGCTCTTGTTAAACGGTCCACCGGCCAGCCGTAGTCGAACCAGGACCGCGGCGTCCCCCCTTCCTTCAGTTGGGGCATGTTCACGCGCCGATGTCGCGGGGAATTGCGCACGCTGCACATATACCGACCCTTCACCAGTGCCGCAGGGATACCACCGAGACCGTCGTCGGCGCGGTCACCGGCATGGTGGAGCGCCCGCAGACTCTGGTCCTGGGCCGCTATGACGAGGAGGGTGTGCTGCGCGCGGTGGCGCGCAGCACACCTCTGCACCCTGACCAGGTCCGCCGTAGCGGTGCCCAGCTCGCCCCGGCCCGGCCCGGCCATGCTTGGGAGGGCGTGACGTTCACGACCTCTTGGCGCTCACGCGCCCCACTGGATGTCCGGCTCGTTGAGCCAGAGCAGGTGGCCGAGATGTCGGTGGACACCGCTCAGGCCGGCGGGGTGTGGCGGCATACCGTGGTGTCGTCCGGCTTCGCGCCGACATGACGCCCGCCGAGGTGCCCACGGTGAACGGCAGCACCGCCGTGGGATGACCAACCGCGCCCCGACGTCACGACAATGCGGGCTGCACCAAGGGGGGTTCGACGTGCTCGGCCGCAGGGCAACGACCGCCGTCATCTGCCCAACGGTCCATGGTCTCGCGCTCAAGGTGCGACTGCTGCTCGGTCAAGGTCACCGGCCGCCGGTACGCCCGCCGCGCGGTGGAGGGCCCGCCTGGGGTAGGCAAGACCCACATCGCCGTCGCGCTTCGTAGTGTCCGGCGAACCCGACCGCTCGCCATCGAACGCGACACCATCGTGGCCTGACCTCCAGCGGTCGCCACCCCGTCCGGCATCCTGGAGCGGTGAGCACACCTACAACGCCTTCACTCAGTTTCGTTCCCGCCCCCAGGGACGGGTCATGGGGCCCTGGGTGGGTGCCACTCGACGCCTTCCGCGAGCCCACGGTGGTTGAGGAGCTCACCCAGGCTGCCTTCATTTGGGACAACTTCAAGGTCGACGTCAGCCTGAGGATCGGCAATGGCGACTTCTCGGACGCCGCGACCTCTGTCTGTGTTCTGGACTTTGTCCTGATGCTTCAAGCCGCAAGGGTCACGCTCCGTGAAGACAGGCGCGCAGTGTTCGAACTCTCCGACCGACAGGACGAATGGCACTTCACGCGGGACAAAGAACTGATTGGATTGCGCACTCGATACGCCACCCGGGAGGGCTGGCACTTCCGCCCCGCAGAAGGGCACTGCCTGGCACGTGAGTTCGACAGCCTGGTGGAGCAGTCCCTGCGGGACGCTCTCGCCCTGATCTTCTCGAGGCAACCTGTGACACGACAGAACCCCTACCTACAGGCCCTCGCGAGCAACGGCTTCGATGCTGCCTGAGCAACCCTGTTCGTGCTGTTCACTGGGCACGTTCCTCCGTACCTGCCTGAGCACTTTCTGGAGTACACCGACAGTAGCTGACGTTGTCAGCCCCATGACGCTGAGTGAGCCGCCAGGGGCTGCCGATCGCGGTGGGATGATCGCGTGGTGAGTGATGCGAGGGTGCTGGCCGCGGAGGCCGTTGAGTCACATGTCCGGGCGTTCTTCGAAGGGCACTCCGTGGAGGTCGTCGACTACGACCTCGGGCCGGAACGGCGAGAGGTGGTGCCCGAGCTGCGAGTTCTCGTTGTGGGGCCCGGTCCCCGCAGCGACAGCTGGGCCTATGTGACCGCCGGGTGCTGGGCCGCGATGGAGAAGGACGGTCACGGCAACGGCCTTGAGTTCGTCATGACCGCCCACGTCCGCGACCAGCGGTTCATCGAACTCATGGCGATGATCGCCTACTACCACTGCGGAGGACATCAGCTCGACCTGGACCACAGCATGCCGATCGGGGAACCGTGGGTACCGGGGTCAACCTGCGATCACCTGCTGATCAGCCTGCCCTATCTCCACGGACCAGACCTTGAACACTGCCCCGTTCCCGGGGGCCACGCCCGCATCCTGTGGACCCTGCCCGTAACGACAGCCGAGATCGAGTTCCGCAGGCGTCACGGGCACGAGGCGTTGGAGCAGCTCTTCGACGAGGCAGAGATCATCCCCACCGATCCTTTCAGGGCGTCTGTTGCCTGAGTTTCCATCCGCCGGCGGTCACCGATTGCGGCCGCCAGGTGCGTATCGGCTCCAGGTTCCGCCAGCTTCGGTGATCAGCCGGGTGGCGGTCTTGTCGTGATAGCCGAGTGCCTTCGCGATGACGGGGGCCGGGGCCTGCAGGACGAGCTGACGGATCGCGGAGGCTCTGCCGCGCTGTGGCGGGACGCCGATCTCACGCAGATGGGTTTGGAGGCTGACCGGGTTCATCGGCTGTCCGGGTTGGCGGCCGGGGAAGAGCCAGTGGGAGCTTCTGCTGCTGGCGTAGGGCAGATGCTGGCGGGACAGGATGTATGCCCGCATCAGCTCGGCGACGGGCCCCGGCAGCGGGGACGGTGGGTCTACTAACTGGACGGTGACGGTGGTCTGGTCGTCAGTGACGTCGTTGATTGTGAGGGACGTCGTTGATTGTGAGGCGGCCGATGCGGCTGACGGGTTGCGCATAGAGGAGAACGAGCGCTGCAGCGACCCTGGCCCGGAGGGGTAAGGAGTCTTCATTGAGGACGCGGCGGAGTATCGCGAGCCGGCGGTGCTGGTGCAGCGGTTCCGTGTCCTGGGTCATGACGGCGGGCGGCAGCGTGAGGCGGGGCATCCGGCCGGTCCTCATGCACCACCGGAGGAATGACTGCGACGGACGGCGGGTGGCCGGCCTCTCGGTGTGCCAGGCGTCAATGTCGGCGCCAGGGCGAGTAGCTGGTCCGACAGATCGAAGCCGTCGTCCTACGTGTCTCCGGTGCGGGCGTCCACGGCCATCTTGCGCTAGTACCGACGCTTGTCCTCTTCCACGCACCCGGGAACAAAAGGTGTCCTTACCACTTGATCGCCGTCTCTCCAAAGCCCACGCCTTCCCAAGACTAGAGACTTCGTCTTAGCCACATCTGGAAGGCCTCCGCATGTCCGCACAGTTCATGACAGCCCAACAGACCGCCGAGTACCTGAACATGTCAATCACGTGGGTCTACCGGGATGCGCCGAAACTCGGGCTCACGCCTTACAAGTTCGGTACAGGTAACAGCGCCAAACTGCAGTTCAGGATCAAGGAGGTTCAGGCTTGGACTGAGCAGCAGAAACGTTCTTGAATTCAGCTCTTGTGGGCCTGGCTATGTCCAGCCAGGCCCACCGGAGCACTAAGCCGCAAGCGCCATGTCGAGAATTTGGGCCGCCTTTCCGATCGATCCCGGCATGAGGTGCCGCTAAACCTTGAACGTGATGTCGAAACTCTTGTGGCCCATCCATTCGGCGACGTCGGTGATCGGGATGCCGTTGCTCAGGCAGTTCGACGCGAAAAAATGACGGTTACCGTACAGCACCATCCTTTCGGGGATGTCCACTTGACCCGACGCACGTATTCGCTTCCACTGGTTGTCCATAGCCCAGTGCGGATACGGCTTGGTGGGGTCAGTGGGTTGACGCAGTAGGTAGCCGTCGAAGGTGCCGTGCTTCTCGGCGTACCACTGGATCGTCTCCCTGATCCGAGCGGGTAGGGGCACGTCGCGGTACTCCCCCGCCTTCCGATGCTTCAGCGGCCCATAGCTCTTGGTCGACAAGATCACCTGCTCACTGACCCGATAGACATCGTCAGCCACAAGGTTGTTGAGGTTCACCGCCGCCGCCTCCCCGTTACGCAACCCGCAGCCACTCATCAGGTCAACCATCAGCCTGAACGCGTCGTCCCCCGCCGCGCGGATCCCACGGAGTTGCTCAAGGGACGGGATGACGGCCCGAGCAGGGTCGTATTGCGGTGGCTTCACCCCCAGCAGGGGGTTGTCGGCGTAGATCCCCAACCGATGGGCGTCCAGGAGGGTCGCGCGGAGTTTGTCGAAGGCGTTGGCCTGTGTCGCGAGCCCCGTCTTCAAGCGCTCCATGGTGCGGATGAAGTGATCCACCACCTTGTGGTCGAAGGAGTTCATCCGTCGGCTTCCGAGCGGCGGGTTGAGGTGGTGCTCCAGGAGCGAATCGAGGTTTTGTCGCACCGAGGCGACCGCCAGGTGCCGCTGGCCGGCCTTCCACTCCTAGGCGCACTCCTCGAAGCGCATCGTCCCGTACTTCTGGATGCGCTCGGCTTTCGACTGGGACCGAAGGGTCGCCTTCTTCTCGTTGTAGATCTCCGTCAAACGAGTGATCGCCCTGTCCTGGGTTGCGAACCCAGCCTCCTCGGTCTGCATGCCCGCTGCGCTCCGGTACCTGATCTTGTACTCGTGCGGGCACCTCGACCAACGAACCTCAGGATGCTCGCAGTCCTTGAAGAAGGTGCCTATGCCGCGGGCGAGTTTCCGTGCTGCCATGTGGTGCTGACTCCTCGGCGTCCGATGCTGACCTTTTGCTGACGCCTGAGGGTCCGCGATACCTCTGACCTGGGATAAAGCGCAGATCGCGTGGTATGTGGTGGAACTTCGTGGGGCGTACGCAGGACGACATCCGTCGGGCCCGGGAGGACTGGATGACGGGTTCGCGATTCGGGGAGGTGAAGGGGTATGACGGGCAGCCGCTGCCCGCTCCCCAACTCCCGCCCGTGCCACTGAAACCACGAGGGCGGGTGCGCTGAACCGGCACTTCTCTAAGCTCCACCACTGGTGGCGGCCCGGGGCTGCCTCGGTGAGGTCGACGACGGCCCAGTCGTACTGAGGGCTCTACTTGGCCCGTTTGACCAACCGCAACGCTCCACAGCACAGGCCGACGGACCTACGGTGCCGACATTGCTGTGCGCTCGGCTTTCTCCAGCCAGTCGGTGTACCAGCGGGCGAACGTCACCGGCGTGCCGTCGTCGTCGAGTAGCGGGGCGAGGTCGACGTCGTCCACCCGGCAGTCGGACCAGATCGTGCCACGGTGGCTGCCGCTGATGATCAGCCACTCTCTCTGCGCGCAGCCCAGGTGGGAGAGCACGACGGCGCCGGCAGTGCGCTCCGGGGCGAACATGATGACCTCCCACCGCTCGTCCCACGCCTCGATGGCGTCGTCGAAGTCCTCGATGTCGTCGAAGTCCTCTTCCTCGGGGCGTTGGGCAAGGAGGTCGTCGAGCAGCTTCGGGTCCGGGCCCTGGTCGGGAAACGGCTCGGCAAGCCTCGACAGGTCGGCCAGGTCCGCGCCGTCGCCTTCCCAACGCCAGCGGCCTTGCACGCGCCGAACCGGGAACAGGCCGTACGCGGGGCCGGCGCCACCCGCGCCGACGTGTAGCAGGAAGGCCCGGTACTCCTCTGGCAGCCGCACGCCCGTCTGAGCCTCGAGTTCGTCAAGCTCGCCCTGGGTCAGCGGGTCCTCCACGATCCACCTGTGCCCCAACGCCCCGAACACCGTGCTGCTGGACGGCCCTGCACCGGCCGCCTCGACCCGCTGACGCACGCCCACCCACCATTGATCAGTCATGCGCAGACGGTACGTGCAGCCACTGACACCTGGGTCACGGGGCCCACTGCTGCGGTCGCACGCGCATCGGCCAGCTGAGGCCCTCGGTGGCCAACCAGCGCACTCGGTCACGCCCACCAGCAAGATCACGCTCTCGCTGATGCGGGCGGTCCGGGTACGGACGCGGGCCGGCCATTGCCGGTGGCGAGCAGCCCGGGCATGGCCGAGCGGTTCAGTCGGCTGGTTCCGTGGGGTACGGCGCGCGGTGTCCGGTAAGGCTCACCAGGCGCACGGGGTCCGGTCACCCGGCGGTGGCCAGGCGGCGCTGAAGCTCTTCCTGCGAGATGTCTTCCACGTGGGTCAGAAACACCCACATGTGGCCTGAAGGGTCCTTGAGGATGACGGTGCGGTCGCCGTAGAACATGTCTTTCGGTGGCTGGAGGATCTCAGCGCCGGCGGCTTCCGCGCGCTTCGCCAGGCTGTCGACGTCCGGCACGAAGACATGCAGCGTGACGGACGTGCCTCCGCCGAGTGAGGCAGGCGCGGCGAAGGAGGCGGCCTCCGCCTCGTCCAGGCTGGCGTCGCCCAGCATCAGGGCCGACCGTCCGATGGTGATCTCGGCGTGCAGAATCCCGCCGCCCGGAGCGTCGATCCTGAAGTCCTCACGGGCGCCGAACGCCCGCTGGTAGAAATCGATCGCCGCAGCGGCGTCGTCGACCATGATGTGCGGGATCACGGCATAGCGGTAGCGGTCGGGGATCTCGACGTGGTCTGTGCGCTCGGTCACGGGGAACCTCCTTGCAAAGGCACCGCTGGTCGGTTCCTGCGGTCCTGGAAGGAACCTAGAAGCTCGAGTTTGGTTGGGGTCAAGCGTCGACGTGGCCCTGCGAGTCGTACCTGCACAGCACCTGCCGGCCCCGCCCTGCCAATCGGAAGACACAGCTCGCCAACTCAAGTGCTCATCCGCCAACAGAAGCGTTGAGCCACATCCGTGTGCCCCGCATCGGGGCGGGCCGGCCGCGGGTCCGTCCCGACCGCGTACGGGCCGACAAGGCGTACGCCGCCCGCAGGAACCGCGCCCATCTGCGCCGCCGCGGGATCCGCTGCACCATCCCGGAGAAGGCTGACCAGGCACGCAACCGCCGAAAGCTCGGCTCCCCCGGCGGGCGGCCGCTGCGCTTCGACCGGCCGACTACCGCGAGCGCCATGCGGTCGAGTGCGGGATCAGCCGGCTCAAGAGGCACCGAGCCGTCGCCACGCGATACGACAAGCGCGCGGTCCGCTTCGAGGCGATCGTGCTGGTCGCTGCCATCAAGGAGTGGCTTTGACATGCATGTTTGTGAGGTCTACGAGTTGGACCAGTCGCGAGTGGAGAGCACCAGCAGATAGCCGTCGGGGTCTTGAAAAGTCATGCCCCAGGTGTCCCAGTACGGATTATGGGCGGGCACTCGCTTCCCGCCGTGCCGCTCGAGCTGCTCCACGAGAGAGTCGGGCACCGGTTCGCCGAGGTAGATGACCAGCAGGTCTTCCACGGTTGGCCGCGGTTCGAAAGGAGCAGCAGGATCGTGAACGAGTTCCAGATGCCAGCCGGCCCCGGGCCAGCCGACCATCAGGAGCGAGCTCCGGCCCGGGGTGCCGTCCGCCGCATGCCGATACAGGACGTCGAGGCCGAGACCTGAAACCCAGAAGCGTTCAGCCGCTCGGAGGTCGTGTGAGGGTCGGGCTATGCGGATGTGAGCAGCGGCGTCGGCCGACATCGTTCTACCTCGCGACAGGGGCAGGCCCGGCATGAACCAGTGGCTGTGTCCGTGGGCTTGGACAGCAGTGAGCTTAGAGATTGAGTGACTGCGTGCCATCGGGCGCTGGTCCTAGGCCGTGTATCGAAAGTGGATCAAGGTGAGGGTGCGGCCGTGGTTCGGGGCTAGGCTCACCGGTCTGGCCGGTCTGGGTCGATCTGAGGAGACGGACGAGTTGGCTGCTGCGGTGCTTGTTCACGGCCTGTACCACCGTCCCGAGCACTTTGCGGTGGTGGCGGAAGGATTGCGGACAAACGGAATCGAGGTTGCTGTGCCCGAGCTCCACCGCGGCTCTTTGGCTGCTGACACCGCCGCCGTCCAAGCCGTCATCGACGCGTTACCCGAGCCCCCGGTCGTCCTCGGCCACTCCTACGGAGGGTCGGTGATCACAGGGGTCCGCGGAGCGGCACACCTGGTCTACCTGGCAGCGTTCGTGCTCGATGCCGGCGAGAGCGCGGCCAGTCTGGGCGGCGCGTCCCAACAGCTCAAGGACGCCATCGTCGCTGAGCTGGACGGCTCGACCACCCTGCACCCCGGCCTGGCCATCGACACCCTCTACGGCGACTGCCCTGACCCCCTCGCCGCGCGGGCGGTTGACCTGCTGCGTACTCAAGCCCCGGGCTGCGGACGAGGAGTCCCCCAGCGCCACAGCTGGAAGACGACTCCCTCCACCTACGTCATCTGCGCACAGGACCGGGCCATCGACCCCAGCCTCCAACGGACCATGGCCGCGCGCTGCACCGACGTACGCGAATGGCAGACAGGCCACTCCCCGTTCGTGGGGCGGCCTGACCTCATCGTGGAACTCCTGCTAGAAGACCTCCCCACCCGCAGCGCGCCCCGGCGAAACCAGGACGTCACAACCACTCGTTGATCACTGCGACCAGGACCGTCGCCTCGTATCGGACCGCGAGCTTGTCGTACCTGGTGGCGACGGCACGGTGCCTCTTGAGGCGGTTGATTCCGCACTCGACCGCGTGACGCTCGCGGTAGTCGACCGGGGCGAAGCGCGGTGGCCGGCCACCCCGGGAGCCGAGCTTCTGACGGTTGCGTGCCTGATCGGCCTTGTCGGGGATGGTGCAGCGGATCCCGCGCCGGCGCAGGTAGGCGCGGTTCTTGCGGGAGGCGTACGCCTTGTCCGCCCGCACACGTTCAGGCCGGACCCGGGGCCGGCCCGGACCCAGCCGAGGCAGGCGGACCTTTGCCAGTACGAGTTCGAACTGCGGCGAGTCCCCACGCTGCCCTGCCGTCACGACGATGGACATGGGCTTCTGGCCCTGCTCGACGGCCAGGTGCAGCTTGGTGGTGAACCCACCGCGCGAGCGTCCCAGCCCGTGATCACGAGGCTCGGTGAACACGCCACCCGGCGGTTCCTTCTGCAGGTCGCCCTGCTTGCGAGCCCCGGCCGCATGCTGGTGGGCGCGGCAAACCGTGGAGTCGATACTGAGGTCCCCCGTGATCGCACCCCTCGAATCGGCCAGTGACTGGAGCCGAGTCAGGATGTGGTGCCAGGTGCCCGCCCGCTGCCACCGACGGAACAGGTCGTAGACCCGGCCCCACGGCCCGTACTCGACCGGCACGTCACGCCACGGAACACCGGTCCGAATCCGGAACCGTATGCCGTCGATCAGCTGCCGCCGAGGCCAGGCGGGCGGTCGCCCTGCCTTGGCCAGCTTCGGCAACAACGGCTCCAACAACGCCCACTGCTCGTCCGTGAGATCTCCCCGCCCCATGACCAGGATCATTCAGCGCGCAAGATCCATTTTCGATACACGGCCTAGTCCTGGTTGCCGAGGACTCAATGGTCCTGACCAGCCTCTTCGATACACGGCCTAGAGGTGTTCGCCACCGTGAGGGTGGTAAGGCCCTGGCCCCGGACCGGCCGGGCCGTCCGTGGGCGCTGACGCTGGCGGACCGGGTACTGCTGGTGGCGGTGTACTGCCGCACCGACCTCACTATGCGCCAGCTTGCCCTGCTGTTCGGGATCTCGCCGGCGGCTGTCGGCCGGGTCATCAGCCGACACGGCCCGCTGCTGGCCCTCGCGCCGGGTAAGCGCAAGCCCGGACGGCAGCAAGTCCTCATCGCGGACGGCACGGTGACGCCTACGCGCGACCGGAGCGTGTCCGCCTCGTCGAAGAACTACCGCTACTCCGCGAGCCTCCAGGTCCTTACAGCTCGTAACAGGATCTTGTCGATGTGTCATGCTCGGGCATGACCAATGTGATCCGGCCGGTCGTGTGAGAACTTGGGGGCGCCTCAACGATCGGGCTGTGGTGGTGGTTTACCCAACGCGCCATGATGGGTTGTGGCAACTTTCGAACCCTGGCACTTCAGCCGAGATCTGGACGCTTTCCTCGGCCGCGTAGAGACATTCCTCCGTTCACGTCCGACAGTGCACACGGTGCTACTGACAGTGACTGAAGCGCTTCGTCAAGCAGGACCGGTGCCGCCTGGGCCCGGAGCACCGCTCTTCGGCACGCTCGCTCAAGACGGTCAGACGCTGGCTGCGTTTGTACACACGCAGCAACACGGGTTGGTCGTCTCACCGTTGTCCGAGTCCGGAGCCGCGGCTTTGGCTGCCCGCCTGGCGGACGAAGGAGAGAACCCGCACGGCTTTTCCGGTGATCGTAAGAGCGTCGAGGCGCTCGTGACCGCCTGGCGACAGCGCACCGGAGACACCGTCGTGGAGCACCGCCGCGAACGTCTCTACAACCTAGGCACTCTTACTGCCCCCGCTCCGATGCCCGCAGGCCGGGCGCGGGTCGCTGATCGGGGGGACCGAGATCTCCTCGTGCGCTGGGCCCAGGAGTACGCCACTGCGATCGGCGAGCCCGACCGGCGCGATTTCGGCGTCTGGGCGGACGGACGCCTCGCCTACGGCGGGGTCACCCTATGGGAGAACGACGGAGGCGAGCCCGTCGCCATGGTTGGTTCCTCGCGCCTCGTCGCCGGCCAAGTCCGGATAGCACCCGTCTACACGCCGATCCACCTTCGTGGGCGCGGATACGGGAGCGCGGTCACTGCCGCGGCGGCACAGGCCGCCCTCGTCGGCGGCGCGGCCGATGTTCTCCTCTTCACGGACCTCGCCAACGCCACCAGCAACGCGATCTACCAGCGCCTGGGTTTTCGCCCTGTAACCGACTTTGTCACCTACCGCCTCTAAAGCTTGTCTCGTGAAGTCGATCAGGCTCGGCTGAGGGTGAGGTTGTGCATGTGGGCGACGCAGTTGGTGGCCCAATAGACACCGTCACCCTTCAGGCGGCAGTCCCGCAGGATCTTCCGATTCTTCATCCGGGCCAAGGCGTGCCCAACCTGGGCCCGGACGGTGAGGCGTTGTGCTGCTCCTTCCAGTCCGGATGCCGATCCTGTCCCCGACTGAACCGCCCCCACACGCGTTGGTCCCGCCCACCGGCCCGGAGGACGATGGAGTCGTGGGCGAGCGGCTTGCTCCGTCGACGCGGAGATGATCACGAGCGGGCCGCCGTCACCATGTTGTGCCAGCGAAGCCGTTCCCTCCATCGGGGTAAATCGGGCTGGGAATGGGCACGCCTGACGGCCGGTGAGGTGACGGCACCGTATGGGGCGGATGGGCCGTCTGCCCGAGAGGAATCGATTCGACAGCCCTCGATCGAGGGAGGTCGTGTTCAGTTCCCGGAGGGCCGGGGCATCTTTGGCGGCGACCAGACGAACGACCGGGAAAGGACCCTCCCCATGTCCCTTCGCTCTCTCACCCTGGCTGCCGGCGCTGCCGTCAGCGCAGCGGTTCTGCTCGTAGCCGTGCCCGGCTCGGCCAACGCCGCTGGAGGCCAGTTCCGCTACTCCTACACCACCGTGGACGGGTACGAGGCCGTCGGCTTCCTGAACAACCCCGCCAGCGGCCAGTGCATCAACCTCACACCCCCGGCGGCCGACCCCGACTCCGCCTCCCGGGCCCCGAAGAACCACACGAACGCGACGGCCACCGTCTTCCTCGACGCCGACTGCGAAGGCGATACCTACTACGTCCTGCCGTCCGGCACCGGCGCCTCCGACCGCCTGCTTGTGCGCTCCGTCATCTTCTCCTGAGACCACGGCAGTCCGTGCTCGGACACCGGCACGCGTCGACGCACAGCTCGTCGAAGACCTCCACCAGGTGGCCGTTGTCGGTGGAGTCGCTGATGACCCGCTCGAAGTCGCGTCGGGTGTCCCGCACGGTGCTGCCGTCGCGCGAGAGGCCGCGCCCTTGCCGCTGTGGCCAGTAGGGTCGCGGCTCGGCTGCGCGGCGCAGTTCGGCAGCGCGGCTGACGAGTTCTGTCAGCCAGTCACGCTTGTCTGTCCCGCCGCGTTTCCCCAGCCGGAGGTCGTGCTGGCTCACGGGTCGTCTGAGGTGGCGGGATGGTTGGACAGGTCCTCGAAGTCGGCGGCGGCCATGGTGCCGACCAATGCCTCCGTCAACAGCCGGACCGCCTGCTCCTCCCACCACCGGTTCCAGGACCGCAGGACACGCTCTCCCTCGGACGCGAACAGCGTCGCGGGCCAGCGGAGCTCGTAGTTGCTCAGATCCAGACCCGTCGGCACATCATCACCCACCCCGACATGCCTCAACTGGGCAACGGACCACAGAGATTCGCTTCGCATGGTGACCGGTGGAGGCAGCCGTCGTTGGGCACGGCTCTCGCGCACGAGCGTCCGCCCGCCCCGCGGATACGCGAGCGAGCCCCGGCCTGCTGACTGTCGGGGGATCGCGAGCTGTGCGGGTGCGGCTGCTAACGCTCGAAGTCGAGGTTGATCACGTCAGTGATCCCGACCTTCTGGAGGGAGCCGGCGCGGCGACCGCTCTGGAACCGGTGGCGTCGCGAGGAACACACGGACTAGACCAGAGCTATACCGGGCGGCTGCTTCGACATCACCAATGACGGTGCGGGCCAGGCCGGTCATGCTCGCATCCGTCGTTGCCGTGAAGGCAGCGCGTCATCCACACCGCCTCGGCCGCCGAACACACCCTCGGCGATACCGGCGTACGCGAACGATCTCGAAGACGGCCGCGCCCTCATCGCGGTGTCAGCTACGGGCAAGCGCTCCAAGGCGGACCAGGACCCAAGCACGTGGCTGGACGGCGCTGAGCGGGCGGCGCTAGGCGACGTACTGGAGGAGTGCCCGAACGTGCCGGTGACCGTCAGGCTTGCTCGCTGAGGGCAGAACGCGGGCGAGGGTCTACTGTCCCGTGGTCGTGACGCCGGCTGGCTGAATCCGCCGAGCGCCCCGTTGACCATGCACCGGCAAGATCCGCCGCTATAGGAACCCGATCAAGATAGGGCCCCCGGCGAATGTGCGAGACATGGTGCGGGACCCGATCGGTGCCGGAGCTGCCGCGCGAACGGGGGTGAGGGCCGCGTCGGCACCCGGCCGTTGCTCCCCCCTCCCGGCCGGCGCACAGTACGGGCCCGGACTGTGCGCCGTCACCCGCTCGGCGCAGCAGCTGGAATAGGGCCCGGCCCGGTGAGGTTTACCTCGGTGACAGACGCATGCACACGCATGAACATCCGGAGGGTCAGCCATGAAGATCGGCATCATCGGCGCGGGGAACATCGGCGGCAACCTCACCCGGCGGCTCACCGCCCTCGGGCACGACGTCGCCGTCGCCAACTCCCGCGGCCCCGAGACGCTCCGCGAACTGGCCGAGGAGACCGGCGCGACCCCGGTCCAGGCCGAGGACGCGGCCAAGGGCGCCCAGGTCGTGGTCGTCACCGTCCCGCTGAAGGCGGTCCCGCTACTGCCCGACGGCCTGCTGGACGGCGCGGCCGAGGGCGCCGCGGTGATCGACACCGGCAACTACTACCCGCAGCGGGACGGCCGGATCGCGGCCATCGAGGACGAGGGTCTCACCGAGAGCCGCTGGACCGAGCGGCACCTCGGCCACCCGGTGATCAAGGCGTTCAACGGCACCTACGCCCAGGACATCCTGGACCGCCCCCGCCCGGCGGGCGACCCTGACCGCCTCGCCCTCCCGGTCGCCGGCGACGACGAGGCGGCCAAGCGGACCGTCCGGGCCCTGATCGAGGAACTGGGCTTCGACACGGTCGACGCCGGCGGCATCACCGACTCCTGGCGCCAGCAGCCGGGCACCCCGGTCTACGGCCTGCAGGCAGGTGTGGAGGCGGTCCGCAAGGCCCTGGCCGAGGCGTCCCCGGAACGCCCGGCGGACTTCCGGGCCTGAGGGAGCGCCTCCACCCGCCTGAGACGTCGCTTCTGATGGTGCGATCTCTCGTTGAACCGCACATGACGCAGCTGGTCGAGCGGCTGGTGCCAGACGAGTGGTGGTCGCCGTTCCGGCGGGTGGTCCCGCCGACGGAGGTCTTACGCCCGCAGGGCGGCGGCCGCCGACGAGTTGGAGAACGTGCATGTCTGGCGGCGATCATCTTCGCAGCCACCTCGGGTTGCATCTGGCGGCAGTTGCCTCCGGTGTTCGGACCAGCCTGGCCCAACGCCAATCGCCGCTCCCCCGTTAGAGCGGCGGCCAGGTGTGGGCCAGGCTGCGCCGGGTGGTCCTCGACGAAATCGGGGCTTTAGAGGGTGTCCCACGTGGTGAGTTTTGCGCGTTTCTTGTAGCAGGTGAGAGCTGCGGCTAGTCCCCGGAAGGCGAGGAAGTGGCCGCCCTGGGCCGCTCGGTGCAGCCGACGCCGCAGGCCGGCCTTGGTTCACGCGGCGAGCCGGCGGTGCGCGGTGGCTGGCGAGGTGTCGAACGTCGGCGGCAGGTACCGCCGTGCGCAACCACTGGTCAACACGTACACCACCGCCGTGACCACATTCCGGTCCGCCACCGGCATCGTCCCGCCGCCCTGCTGTCTGGGCCTGAAGGGCGGTATCAGCGGGGCGACTGTCTGCCACAGCCCATCGGGGACCAGTTCTCGCGCAAGAACCACAGCCACAGCCCAGCGGACGATCATGCCCCAGACGGCGCCTGGGCCCGTGCCCGGGGCTGCGTGGCGATAAGAACTGGTCGTCGAGTCCCGCGACTTCTAATCTGCTCGAATGATCGAAGGTAGCCCCGCGGTACGTGTAGGAGACTCCGGCCCACGACCGGTCCACCTGCTCTTCTCCGAGCCGGCAAGACCCTTCGGGGACGACCCCACACTCGACTTCCTCGTGAGAGCTCGCGGGCAATGGGTGAGCGTCGAGACCCTGGTGCGGACGTGGGAGGGTGATGGCCTCGACGCCTTCCTCTCCTCACTGGCCGAGGACTTCCGCGGCTGGGAAGGAGCGCGCACCTGGCGCTCCCTGGAACGCGACCTGACGATGTCGGCGGAACACCGCTCGGGCGGTTATGTCCACCTGACGTGGGGCATCCACGACCGGCCTCCGTCCGAGGAGTGGCACTTCGAGACCACCACCGTTCATGCGGCCGGCGAGGACATGCGAACCCTCGCCGCTGAGTTCCACACATTTCTCACGAGTGCGGTCGAGTAGCTGCACCACCACGTGAGACAACCTCTAAGTCCTGACTCGCTAGCGTGAGTTCAGTGCGTGCGCGATGGAGGAGGTCGGCGACGGCACGCTCCCGGTTCCAGGGAGCGAGGGCGGCCGTGACATCGGCGACGTAGTCCAGAGCACGCGCGGAGGCCACGCGGCCGAGGGTGTCGATGGCCCGGTTCCCGAGGACGAGGCCCTGGTCGAGGTTGCCCTCCTGGAGGTGGGTGGTGGCGAGGACGGTCAGGCGCAGGCCGACGGAGCGTGCGAAGTCGGCGGGAGACATGGCGGCCGCCTGGGTGTTCCAGCGCCAGGCCGCACCGGGATTCCGAAGATCCCGGTGGACTTCGACGGCGTCGGCGGAGAGCCGGGCGTGCGTGAAGTACCGAATCCAGGCCGGCTCCTCGGTGTCTGTCTCCGCCTGCTCAAGGCAGCGTTCAGAGGCGCCGAGCGCGGCGGCCGCAGCCCTGGCCTCGCCTGCCTTGGCCTGCGCGCGGGCCTCGACCAGCTTGGCGAATCCCAGGACCCGGTGCCCCGCGCGTCCACGCGACCGGTCGTAGGCACCCTGAACCATGTCGACGGCCTCGTCCGGGTAGCCACGCAGCAGGGTTTGCAGAGCCATGTTGGCCATGACATGGCAGCCGATGTCCACGGCGCCGCCTGCCTTGGCCATGCGCAGCGCTTGTATGAAGTGCCGCTGGGCGATGTCGTGGTGGCCGGTGTCGACGGCGCTCCAGCCCGCGACTCGGGCGAGTTCAGCGGTCACGGAGAACAGGCCACGTCCGATCTCGTCGCTGTAGGAGCCGTGCAGGAGAGGGGTGGCCCGGCGTGCGAGGCATCGGGTGACCGAGCAGGATCGCCAGTTGCCGCCGCCGTATTTGGAGTCCCGGCGCTGCGCCTCCTGTGCGGCCTGCCATAGCTCGGCCAGATCCTCCCGTCCGACGCGCTGGGTGCCGTGGTGCGCTGCGCCGGAGTCGACGGGCACCCCGAGCCAACGGGTGACTGGGGCACCGTAGGCGCCGACGGCGAAGGCGCGGCTGAGGAAGCGGCGACGGCCCAGGTGTTCCACAGTGCTCCAGAAAGTGACGGCATTACGCACGGCTCCGGCGGTGTCTCGCGCGAAATCCAACCGCAGATCCTCGGCGTTCTCTCGCACGGTGCTCATGCCGATCTCGGCGGCATCGAGCGGCCGACCGAGACGTTCGGCCAGCGCACGGGCGATGAGGGAGGGCACCGGGTTCAGACTGCCCGACGCCGGGAGCAGCAGAGTAGGCCCAACGCACGTACACAGGCAGCGGTTTGCGAGTTGTGAGCCCCCTTGTGAGCCTGCACAGTCCCAGGACTGCGGGCGTCTCCCAGTGCCGTCCCACCGGCCAGCCGGCACAGGAGACTCCATGAGCCCCACTCTGCTCACGCCCGCACCCGAGACCCTCGTCGACGAGCTGACGCCGGCCTACTACCTCGCCGGGGACCAGCTCGCTGCGTAATGGATGACGAGCCCATCGAGGTCACGCAGCAGCTCGTACACGGGTGCCCCGAGGCCGGCGGCGTCGGCACCTCGTCACGCATGGGCCGACGCCGCCGGAAGCCCCGAGCACCGCCCCCCTGCCCGGTCCGGCCCGGCGGCAGCGATGACAGCCGGTCGCCAGTCCTGCGGGATCACCCCGAGGGGAGCGGTCGGCACCGGCTCAGCTGATGGCGTTCAGCATCGCTTCTTCCACGTGGTCGGCGGCGTTGCGGTGGCCGAGAGCGTTGGGGTGCACGAAGGACAGCTGGTCGGGGAGGGTGACGATGCCTTCGACCCACTTGGCGTCATCGCAGACGCTGTGGTTCCGGGACGAGGCGTAGAGGTCGACGAAGTCGGCGACATCCTGGGTGCCGGTCGAGTCGCCGATGGCCTTGTTGAGGGGCTCCAGGACGTCTTCGCGCAGCCAGGTCAGGTCGCCCGGGGTGATCGTGCCGAACTTCGTCAGGTCGCCGTAGCCGCACTTGGAGACGTCACTGGGGACGATCGTGGGGTAGCCGACGGCCAGGATCTTCGCCTTGGAGGCGCGCTCGTGGAGCACGGTGAGCATCTGATCGTAGTCCTGGCGCACCTTCTTCAGCCGGGCCGGGATGCCGGCGGCAAGGGCGTCCTTGCACGGTGTGCCCTCGTCGCCGCTTTCACCGCCCAGCTGTTGGCACTTGGTGAGGAGGTCGGCGAAGCCGAGGGTGTTTCCGCCCGCGCCGACGGTGATGACGTCGGTGTCGGGGCCCACGGCTACGGACTGCGGGGGTACGGCGGGGAAGGGGTAGTCGGGGTCCTCGGAGAAGGGCGGCAGGTGACGGCCGATCGGCGCCTGGGGCGTGGAGGTGACGTTGTCGATGGTGGCGGCGCCGCAGCTGACGTTGGTCAGCTCGAAGAGGCCGCCGAGGTCGCGGTCGATGACCTGGGGGTAGGACCGGTCGGTGCGCTCGCAGCCGTCGCGCGGGATTTCGAAGGTATGGCCGGCGGCCCGGATGACTCCGGCGGTGTAGGAGTCACCCAAGGCGACCCACTGGCGCTCATCCGCAGCGGAGGCGTGCGGGGCGCCGACGAGCTGCGAGGGCAGAACGGCTCCGGCGGTGAGGGCCGCGGCAGAGCCGAGCAGAGCGAGACGGTTACGGAAGCGTGCCACGACATCTCCAAGGTGGGGGGACGAGTCCGCCTTGACCGTATACGCAGAGTGACTGATTAGACCGGTTTCGGCACGCTAAGTATTCTTTTGGGGCGCTGCTGCCGATGCTCACCTGCTCCCACCAGCGGTTCTACGCCCACAACTACTTCGGCCAGCACCCCGGAAACTCATCGACTGGAGTTCCCGGAGCGGTCTCGGCTCAGTTCCCGGCACCCCCCAACTCCTGCTGTGCGCGGGCCAGTACGGCCGCCGTCACGACGAGAATGGCGTCGACCAGGCCGAGATATGCCAGCGGGGGCAACCAGACGGCCGCGAACCCTACGACGATCAGGGCGCCGGAGGCGAAGAGGCGTGGGGTCCAGGCTCCCTGGGCGCTGGCGCGGTAGAACCAGGCCGTGGTGGCCAAGTGGAGCACGGGGCCGCCGAAGAGGACCCTCCGCGTCGTCGAGGGCGGCACCCACATGGACTTCTACGACGTCCTCAAATACGTCGACCAGGCCGTCGCCGAAGCCGTCCCCTTCTTCACCCGGCACCTGGCCGCCGCGCAGAACTGACCCTGTACCCGTGTCGCGCCAGGAGGTCCGGGACGGCAACCACGACCTGCGGCAGGTTCGTGGACACGGCCTTCGGGTGCGGGTGGCTCTCCACGTGCTCCCGTGCGCTCGTCCATGCCGAACGGGATCACCGTGGCCACCGGGCCGAAGTACTCCTCCTGAGCGCCGGCCATGTCGTGGGGGGCGCCCGCGAACGAGGTCCGGGGACTTGCCTCCCTGCTCCACGTGGGCAGAGTCGGTTCCGCCCGCCGCCCCCGCACTCACCGGACGTGCCGGACCGGATCCGCTCCGGTCTGGATCAGGAAGTCGGTGAGCACGCCGGCGAGCCGTTCCGGCTGGTCCTCGGGGATGAGGGTGGAGGAGTCGGCGATCTCGACCAGCCGGCCCTGCGGGTACAGCTCGGCCAGCCGGGGGCCGTGCTCACGCGGCATCAGCCGGTCCTCGGTCGCCCAGACGACCAGTACCGGGCGGTCGAAGGCCCGCAGTCGCTCGCTCCAGGCGAGCAAGGTCTTGCGCCCAGGTGCCCCGGTGGCGAATTTGGCGAAGTCCCTGCGGATGGCTCCGCTGCGGGTGGCGGGAGCGAACCAGTCGTCCAGGATCTCGTCGGGAACCCCCCGCAGGCTCATCCCGCCGTATCCGCCCCGGTGGTGGCGGAAAGCGGGAACGCGCATGAGCCGCGTCAGGAGCCAGACGCCGCCGGGAACCCTGCTCACCTGTGCCAATGCCTTGGCCGGCCCCGGAGGAAAGTTGTCGAAGGCCTCGCATGCCACCAGCACCAGGCGCGCGATCCGCTGGTCCCGCCCTTCCGACACCAGGAACTGGCCCCCGCCCCAGTCGTTGAGGACGAGCGTCACCTGGTCCAGACCGAGTCTCTCGATGAACTCGCCCAGGAGCCGGGCGACACCGCGCTGAGACAGGTCGGCATCCGGGTTCATCGGCTGACGGTGACCGCCCAGAGGCAGCGTGGGCAGGACGCAGCGGTATCCGTCCAGCAACGGGACCACCTTGCGCCACTGGGTCTCGTTCATCGGCAGACCGTGGCCGAACACCAGCACCGGCCCCTCACCGCCGGTGTCCTGGTAGTCGATCGGTCCGGACGACAGCACGATCCTCGACACTTCCACCCCCGACTTGATAGATCGTTCTACTGTAATCTTGTCGGAGGAAGGGGGTGGAAGGCAATGGGAAAGCCGGACACGCGAGCCAGGATCCAGGGCGCCGCCGCGACACTGTTCCGTCGGCACGGTTACGCGGCCACCGGCCTGAAGCGCATCGCGGCGGAGGCGGACGCACCGTTCGGGTCGATCTACCACTTCTTCCCCGGCGGGAAGCAGCAACTGGCCGAGCACATGATCCGAACGTCCGGACCAGCGTACGGACGACTGGTCCTGGATCTGCTGGGCAGCGTGCCGGACCCGGCGGAGTCCCTCGTGCACGCATTCGAAGCGGCCGCGGACGACCTTGCGGCGGCCGACTACGCCGACGCGTGCCCGATCGGGACGGTGGCCCTGGAGGTCGCGAGCAGCAATGAGGTGTTGCGGATCGCGACGGCGGAGGTCTTCGAGGAGTGGGTCGGCGCGGCGACGGGGTGGTTCGGGCACTGGGTGACTGAACCGGAGACGGCACGGTCCCTCGCGTACTCGACGGTCATGATGCTGGAGGGGGCTTTCATGCTCAGCCGGGCCGCCCGCGACCCGGCACCGCTGCGGGTGGCGGGAAGATCGATGGCCGAGTTGTTGCGCACAGCCATCGACCGGGCCGGCGACGACTGAGTCCGAGCATGGAGGGCATGGAGGGGCGTGCGACCTCGTTCGGACATTGGCGGGTCCCGGTGTCAGGCCGGAGCCGTGCGCCGAGACGCTTGTCCTCACTCCAGACCGAGGGCACCTGCGCCGGGCCCGGACGGTCCCTCAGCCGGACGCCCGCCCAGCACGATCACAGGCCCCTGAAGCCGCGGCACGTCGGATCGCACTCGTCGTGGCCACCAGTTCTTCCGCGGCGCCGTCACGAAGGGTGCGCGTCGTGATCGATGAGGGACAGGCCGGACACCAGGGCGCGAGCGGTGGCGGCGAAGTACTCCTCGTCGGCACCAGGGGCCAGGCCGAGGGGGACGCCCTGGCCGAGGCCGACGAGCAGCGCCCTGAGAGCGGTGGTCAGACGCTCTGCCTGACGCGACGTCACAAGCCCTCCGTCGTGGACCCTTCCTGTGAACAGCGCGATCAGATGGTTCTCCTGCGACCGGATGGACGTGGCGAGCCGGGACCCCAGCTCTGGGTCGTGGAGGGCCATGTCCAGCAGGGTGATCTGGAGCGACAGGCGAGACAGCGCGTCGGGACCGTCACAGCTACGCCGGTAGTACCGCGCAAAGGCGTCCACCGCTTCAAGCAGATCCAGTCCAGCGGGGACCGCGCGCTCGACCTCCTCGTAGTGCGGCCGCAGGTAGTCGGCCACGAGGGCGACCACCAGGCCGTTCTTGCTCCCGAACAGTGAGTAGACGGCGCCCGTGGTCAGACCGGCGCGATCGGCGATCTCGTCGAGCCTGGCACGGTGCCCGTCCCGGGAAACGACCTGGAACGCGGCGTCCAGCAAGGCCCGCCGGTTGCGTTCCTTGCTCTCCGCTCTCGTCATTCTCATAGCTTGATTATTGCCGTAATCTCGTTACGAGAAAAGTCATGACGAGTCTTCAAGGAGGATGCTCATGGCCCAGGTTGCGGCGTCGCGGGTGAACCGCCGGACGATAGGTGCCCTCGCCGATGGCGCCTTCAAGGTGTTGCTCGCCGTGGTCTGCATCGCCGGCGCTGCCCCGCTGGGTCGGTTGCTCGGCACGGCACCCTGGCTGATGGTCGTCTCGGGGCTGGCCCTGCTGATCGGCGGCGGCGTCGAACTCGGATACTCGCGCCGCCGGTCGATGCGCACTTACACGCAGCTCATGGTGGCCTACGACATCGGCTGGGTACTGGCAGCCGTGGTCGGCCTCCTGATGGCGTGGCAGGGCAGCGGTGCTGGGGGTGAGGTCTGGATGGGGTACCAGACAGCCGCCCCCCTCGTGTTCGCCGGGCTGCTGGTCGCCGGGCGGCCCACCATGTTGTAGTCGGATGCCATGGAGAGGTGCTAGGCGCCGGCGACCGGCACGGCGAGCAGGTCGCCGGGGCGGATGTCGGCGGGGAGTGCCGCGTCCGCCGCCAGGACGTCGCCCGCTTCGCAGTGCCGGCCGACCACGGTGGCCCGTGCCGTGCGGGCGGTGCCGAGCCGGCCGACCAGGCGGGGGCGGTACGGCGCACACCATGGTGAGCCCAGGCCGGGACCTACACCGCGGAGGCCCTTACCTCACCGGCCCCGGCACGGCGGCCGTCACCGGCGGCTCGGGGGCGCCCGTCACGAGGGTCCGGGCGGTCTCCAGTTCCTTGCGGGCGGCCTCCTCGACCAGTTCCAGGAAAGCGAACGCGTCGGCCCCGACCGGCACCCGCACGGGTGCGGAGTCCGCTGCCACCAGGCGCAGCAGCAGAGCGGCGAAATCCTCGGGCCGGCCCAGCGCGGGGTTGTCCTCCATGTCCCGCAGGCCCGAGCGCATGTCCCGCGTGATGCCCTCGTACGCCGGGATACGCGTCACGGCCTCGGTCAGGGCGGCACCGTAACGGGTGGCGAAGCCGCCGGGCTCGACCGCGCTCACCCGGATGCCGAACGGTGCGGCCTCCGCCGCGAGCACCTGGCTCATGCCCTCCAGGGCGTACTTGCCCGCCACGTACGCGGACAGCCCCGGGAACCCCGTGCGTCCGGCGAGCGAGGAGACGTTGACGATGTGGCCCGAGCCCTGCGCGCGCATCAGCGGGAGCACCAGCCGGGCGAGTCGCCACGGAGCCACCGTGAGGATCTCCAGCTGTGCCCGCAGCTCGTCGTCCGTCACCTCCTCCACGGCCCCGAACAGGCCCGCTCCCGCGTTGTTCACCAGCACGTCCACCCCGCCGAAGCGGTCGACCGCGTGCTCCACGGCAGCCTCGCACCGCGCGGGATCGCACACGTCGAGGGCGAGGGTCGTCACCCGGTCCGGGAACCGGGACGCCAGTTCCTCCAGCACGGCGGGCCGGCGGGCCGTCGCGACCACCAGGTCCCCCGCACGCGCGGCGGCCTCCACCACAGCCCGTCCCAGTCCCGTGGAGCACCCCGTGACCAGCCATCTTCGCGTCATACGTCCCCCTTGTGACAGCCCCCACGGAGGCCCTCGCATCAGCCCACGTGCCGGTCGCTCCCCCACCCACTCGCGCAGGGCTCACTCCGTGCACGCGGCCGAAGGCGGTTGCCGTCCGCCCGCGTTGATGGTGGCAGCTCGCGTATCCGTCCGCAGGAGCGCACGAGGCGTGAACCAGGGGGCGCGTCCGGGCACTCGACGCGCGCTGAGGGTGGGCCCCCCTCCGGCCGAGGCTGCCGCGAGCAGCTCAGCGTCTTCCGATCACAAGACCCGGCCTAGGCGAGCAGACCCGTGGCCCGCGCCAGCCGTTCGCCTTCCTTCAGGCGGGCGTGGGCCTCCTCGCCGAGGGTCTGCACCAGGCCCGCCACTACCGTCTCGATCACAGCCATGGTCGGCACCAGGCTGTCGTACGGGGAGGGGGCGGACACCTGGGCGGCCAGCACCACCTCGGAGTGGGCGGCGACGGGCGACAGCCAGGGGTCGGTGAAGAGGACGACCCGGCCGCCCCGTTCGTGGAGCAGCTGGGCGAGCGCCGCCTTGTCCGGCTCGTAGCGCCGGTAGTCGAAGACGACCAGGACGTCACGGCGTCCCCAGCTCGTCATGGCCGCGGTCCGCTCGACGGCGCGCTCGGACAGCACCGAGACACCGTCGCGCAGCTGCATCAGGTGAAGTGCCAGGTACTGGGCGAGGTGGGCGGTGAAGCGGCCGCCGGTGAGCGTGATCCGTCGTTTCGGGTCGCCGAGCAGTTCGACGGCGCGCTCCAGGTCGTGCGGCGGCAGTTCGTCGTAGGTCTGCGCGAGTGCCGCCGTGAAGACCCGACGGCCCTGATCCAGCAGGCTCTCCTCACGTTCCTGCTCGCTCGCGGCCCGGCCCGACGACTCGTACAGGGACAGCGGAGAGGCGCTGCGCTCCTCGAGCTCCGCGCGCAGGCCGGACTGGAAGTCGGGAAAGCCCCGGAATCCGAAGCGGCCCACGAACCGCAGCACCGTCGGGGCGCTGACGCGGGCCCGTTCGGCCACGACGGCCACCGTCTCGAAACCGGCGGCGGGGTAGTCGGCGAGGAGCACCCTGCCGACCCGGCGCTCCGCGGGGCTGAGTTCCCCCAGCTGGTGGCGGATCTGGTCGGCGAGGGTGCCCTTGGCCATGGAACGTTCCTTTGCGGGGTGAGCGGTGCGTCGAGACTAGCGTCGTGCGCCTCGCCGGGTCAGCCGGTGCCGGCGTCGGAGTCGATGTCCAGGCGCAGGTCCAGCAGCGTCTGCGGCGTGGTGCCGTCCGCGCTGAGCGGGCGGAAACCACGGGGTTCGGTCAGGGTGACGGTGAACCGGGGGCCGCTCTCGAAGGTGGTCGCGGTGGCGGTGCGACGCGTGGAGGCAGCCAGTGCGCGGGCCGTGGTGCGCAGGCTGTACGGCCTGCCCGCGGCGTTGGCGGCGGAGTGGAAGACGTCCGTGTTGAGCGGCACCGCTCCGTGCGAGTCCGGGACCAGCCGGTCCTTGCCCGGACTGGCCACGGTGCCTGTAGCGGGGTCGTAGCTGTCTCCTGATGTCAGATAGCTGTAGCGGGCGTTGTGCAGGTGCCAGCCCGCCGGCCCTTCTCCCGCTCGGGCGGCGGAGAGGTTCAGGACGCTGACGCCCTGGCTGCCGATGACACCCACCCGCTCGTGTCCGCTGCCCGGACGGTCGACGACGAGGGCCGTGTCCTCGTCGAGGGCGTAGACGAGGTCGTGGCCCGTGTCGGCGGCCAGGCGCAGCGCACGTCCCTCGCGGCCCGTGGTCCCGGTGTGGGTGTCGAGCAGACCCGAGCGCAGGAAGCCGAATCCACCGCGGGGCAGATAGCCGAGGACGGCCGGGTCGTCGAAGTACCCGGGTCTGCTGCCGTCCCGCAGCGCGGGATAGGAATCGCCTCCGGTGACCATGTCGGGGCCGGAGGCGATCTGGGCGCCGGCGCTGGAGCCGGAGACCACGGCGCCCTCGGTCAGCTTGGCGCGGATCGCGGCGAGCACCTTGGAGTCGGTGTGCCGTGCGCCGTGCAGCAGCGTGGTGACGTACCGGTACTGGTCACCGCCGCCGAAGAAGAACCCGGTCATCGAGTCGATCTGCCTGACCACCGCGTCGGAGTCGGCGTTGGCGACGTGGTCCAGGTCCACCGGGATCCACTGGGCGTCCCCGGCTCCGTGGCGCCGGAAGAGATCGGCGTAATAGGCGCCGTTGCACTCGGAGTTGCTGCACTTCTCGGGGTCGCCCGCGTCCGGGTCCCGGCTGGCGGGCACGGACGCCGCGGTCAGGATGCCGATGCGAGCGTGTCCTGGGCCGCCCGCGCGGCGGACGATCTCCCCGTACACCTGCGTGTTGTCGTCCTTGAGGCCCCCGCCGACCAGGACGAGGGAGCCGGGACCGTGGTGCGAGGGCGCCGTACCGGACGGGGCGGCGGGGGCCGGGTTCGCGCCGATCACGCCGAGGCAGACGGCGATACCGGCCGCGCCGAGGATGCGGCGGACGCCGTGCGGCGGACGGTGCTTCGAAGGTGTGCTCAATCGCGGTGTGCTCCTTGGGAGAGGGGTGGGCTGGGCCGGCCGCACGTGCGGTCGGGTCACAGGCGCGGGCCGTCGTGGGTGTCGCCGACCTCGGTGATCAGGGCGGCCAGGAGGGCGACGCGGGCGGGAACCGAGGACACGTCCAACCACTCGTCGGGGCCGTGGTCCCCGCCGCCCACGGGGCCGAGTCCGTCCAGGACCGGGGTACCGGTCCCGGCGATGATGTTCGCGTCCCCCACGCCGCCGGTCGCGGCCGCACCGACCCGCAGCCCGAGCGCGGCTGCGACCCCGAGGGCCGTCTCGGCGAGGCGGCGGACCGGTGCCGTGTCCTCCATGGGCGGGCACACGTCGGCGACCTCCACCACCGTGCGGGTGCCGGGAACCGACGGGGTACGGGCCAGGTCCTCGACCGCCCTGCGGCACTCGTCGAGGCCGTGTGCGCTCGACGACCGGATCTCGACGTGCAGCTCCGCCTCGGCGGGCACGATGTTGGGCCGTGAACCGGACCGCAGCACGCCGACGTTGACGCTCGCGTCCGGGAACCGGCCGTTCAGGGCCTGGAGAGCGACCACGAGGTGGGCCGCGGCCAGGGCGGCGTGGGCGCCCCGCTCCGGTTCGATCCCGGCGTGCGCGGCGCGGCCGGTGACCGTGACGCGGAGATCGGCGACGCCCTTGCGTGCGACGACCAGGTCACCGTTCTCCCGCGCGCACTCCAGCGCGAGCGCGCAGTCGGCCTCGGCCGCGGCGGCCTCGGTCACCGGGCGGCTCACCGGTGACCCGATCTCCTCGTCGGGCGTCGCCAGCAGGACGAGTTCGGCGTACTGGTCCCAGCCGAGCGCGTCGAGCGCGTCGATGGCATGTATGCCGGCGAGGAGCCCGCCCTTGTCGTCGCTGACGCCGGGGCCGTACGCGTGACCGCCCCGCACGGCGAAGGGACGCGCCGCCGCGGTCCCGTCGTCGAACACGGTGTCCATGTGGCCGGCCAGGAGAACCCGGCGCGCGCCGTCCACGTGCGCGAGCGCGCCCGCCCGGCGTGCCACGAGCACGTCTCCGGCGGCCTGCCCCGTGGGCAGCGTCCCACCGGACAGCCGCTCCACGGTGAAGCCGAGCCCGTGCATGCGGCCCTCGACCCAGTCGGCGACGCGGTTGACGCCGTCGGCGCTGTACGAGCCGGAGTCCACCGCGACCAGCTGGGCGAGTTCGTCGAGATAGCGGGGCAGGGAGGTGCGGGTGTGCGCCACGAGGCCGTCCGCGGTGGGACGGCCGGCGACCGGGGCGCTCACAGGACCTTCGACAGGAAGGCACGGGTGCGCTCCCGCTGAGGGCGCGTCAGTACGTCCCGCGGATGACCCGCTTCCACCACGACTCCGTCGTCCATGAAGACGGCGGTGTCGGCGACCTCGCGGGCGAAGCCGATCTCATGGGTGACCACCACCATGGTCATGCCGTCCTCGGCGAGGGACCGCATGACGTCCAGCACGTCACCCACCAGCTCCGGATCGAGCGCGGAGGTCGGCTCGTCGAACAGCATGAGCTGCGGCTTCATGGCCAGTGCCCGGGCGATGGCCACACGCTGTTGCTGACCGCCGGACAACTGGGCGGGGTGATGCCGCGCCCGGTCGGCGAGGCCCACGCGGTCCAGGAGCTCCATCGCCTCCTCGCGGACCTGGGCTCGCTGACGACGTGCCACCCGTACGGGCGCCTCGGTCACGTTCTCCAGGGCGGTCAGATGCGGGAAGAGGTTGAAGCGCTGGAACACCATGCCGATCGAGCGCCGGTGCTCGGCCACCTCGCGTTCGCGCAGTTCGTACAGGTTCCCGCCGCGTTCGCGGTAGCCGACGGGCACTCCGGACACGGTGAGGCGGCCGCCGTCGATCTTCTCGAGGTGGTTGACGCAGCGCAGGAAGGTCGACTTGCCTGATCCGGAGGGGCCGAGCAGGCAGCACACCTGACCGGGTCCCACGGTCAGGTCGATGCCCTTGAGCACCTCCAGGCGGCCGAAGCTCTTGCGCACACCCTCGGCGCGCACCATCGGCTCGGCCGTGGCCGGCGTGGCGCCGTGCGCGGTCGGTGAGGCGGTCGTCATGCCGGGTCCTTCGTGGTCTCGTTCATGTCGGGCCGGGCGGTCGCGGGCTTGCGGGCGAGGAGACCGCCGGAGACCAGGCGGGCCAGCGGCGACACCCGGCCGGCGGACTGCCCGCGGCCGTAACGGCGCTCCAGCCACGCCTGAGGCAGGCTCAGCAGACTGACGAGGGCCAGGTACCAGAGGCCGGCGACCGTGAGCATCGGGATGACCTGATAGTTCTGCGCGTACACGTCCTGGATGTTCGACATCAGGTCATGGGCGGCGATCACCGATACCAGCGCGGTCATCTTGAGCATGTTGATGGTCTCGTTGCCCATCGGGGGGATGATCACCCGCATCGCCTGCGGCAGCACGATCCGGCGCATGGTGAGGGCCGGCCGCATGCCGAGCGAGTGGGCGGCCTCGGTCTGTCCCGGATCGACGGACTGGATACCCGCGCGCACGATCTCGCTCGCGTAGGCGGCCTCGTTGAGCCCCAGTGCCAGCAGCGCGGCGACCGAGGGGGTGAGAAGGGCGTTGGTGTCCCCGCTGAAGAAGGTGATGCCGGTGAACGGGACACCGATCAGCACCTTCTTGTAGAGGGCGGCGGCGTACCCCCAGAAGATGATCTGGACGAGCAGCGGCGTGCCCCGGAAGAACCAGACGAACAGCGTCGACAGGCCGTACAGGACCGGATTCCGCGACAGGCGCAGCACGGCGAGCAGCGTGCCCAGCACCAGGCCGAGCGCCATCGCGGCCGCGGTCAGCCACAGCGTGGTGGCCAGGCCGTCGAAGATCAGCCCCTCGAAGAGGTAGTCCCCGACGAGGTCCCAGTGCAGGTTGGCATTGCGGGCGAGCGAGCCGAGGAGGCCGCCGACGGCCGCCAGGGCGGCGAGCGCCGCGATCCAGCGGCCCCAGTGCCGGATCGGCACGATCCGCGGCTCGTGGGGAGGCGGGGCATCGGTGCGGGGCGTGCCCGTGGTGACGGAAGCGGTGGTCATGATCAGTCCACCGCCGCGTTCTTCGTGGCGCTCTTCAGGGCGATCGACGCGACGCCGTACTCGGCGTAGATCTTCTTGACGGTGCCGTCGTCGATGAGTGACTGCAGCGCCTTCTGTATGGCGTCGGTCAGCTGCGGCAGCTTCTTGGATATCGCGATGCCGTTGGGCGAGGCGTTGTAGCCGCCGGGCGCCTCGGGGTCCTCGACCAGGTCGAAGGCGTTGCCCGCGTCCGCGGCCTTGGCGGTCCAGCCCGCGGCGGGCTTCGTCAGGACCTCGGCGTCCACCTTGCCGGAGCGCAGGGCCAGTTGGGCGTCGGAGTCCTTGGGGTACGTCTGGATCTCCAGTTGCCTGCCACCGCACTCCTTCTGGTGCGCCTGGAGCAGCTTCAGCTGGTTCGTCGCGGCCTGCACGGCGACCTTGCGGCCGCACAGGTCGTGCAGCGTCGCGATCTTCTCGGGGTTGCCCTCGGAGACGAGGATTCCGGACCCCGACTGGGAGTAGTCGACGAAGTCGACGACCTGCTGACGTTCCTTGTTGTCGGTGATCGCCGACATCGCCGCGTCGAACTTGCCGGCCTGGATCGCCGGGACGATGCCGTCGAACTTCTGCGGGGTGAACTTGAGGGTGACGCCGAGCCGGGCTCCCAGGGCCTGCCCCAAGTCGTAGTCCAGGCCAGTCAGTTCGCTGCCACCCTCCTTCACGAACATCTCGAAGGGTGCGTAGGGCACGTCGGAGGCCACGCGCACGGTACCCGTCTTCCTGACGGCGTCAGGCAGCGAGGCGTGCAGCCGCGCGTCCTTCTTCACGGTGACCCCGGCGATCTTCAGCGCGGCGGGGGCTTGGCCGCCCGTCGCCTCGGAGTCGTTGCCGCATGCTCCGAGGAGGCAGACGAGCGCGGTGGCGGCAACGGCCGGAGCGAGGTGGCGCGATGCGGATCTGAAAGTCACGGAGGTCTCTCTTCGCTTGCGGCGGGGCCGGCGGGCGGTACGAGCACGGAAATTACATGGCGCCGACAGAGCTGCATAGATGTAATGACCGTCACGTTCGGGTAACGCGCTGCATGGGCCTGCCCGAAGCGGCATATGACGTGACCAACAAGGGCAATGAGCCGAAGCTTTCCGCGGAGGCACGAGCTTTCCCGCGATTACATATGGCGCCAGTACAACTGGGGTTGTATGTTCCAGGTCCGCCTCCGGGTGTGGGCGGCGTACTCACGCCGCGCCAAGAGGCGTGAGCGGAAGGAGACTCCGTGACATCTTTCTCCGTCGGCCGTGGTGCCCTGCGCGTGGCGCTGTCGGCCTCGATGCTCGCCGTGACCTGCGCGGGGCTTGCGGCGCCGCCAGCCGAGGCGCGGGCCGATCGGGTCCGCCTGGGCAGCGCGGGCGACGCGAGCCGCGCCTCCTGGTCCGGTCCCGCCTTCACGATGAACGGTGACGGCGGTGTCGTCGCCGCGTCGATGGGCCGCGCGATCGACACGATCCGCGGCGGAAGCGGGAGCCTCGACGTCGTGGTCCTGGCGGGTTCGGCTCCCTCGTCCGGCAGCGCCACCCCCGAATGCGACACCGTGACGGGTCTCGTCGGCGTCAACTCCTGCACGACCTGGACCCTCACCACCGCTTCGGACGGCAACAGCGCACAGGTGAACCAGGACATCCGCAATGCGGAGTTCGTCTACTTCGCCGGCGGCGACCAGTGCCGTTACGCGGCGTGGAAGGGCACCGACCTCCAGGCGTCGGTCAAGTCCGTCGTCGCCAAGGGCGGCGGAGCGGGGGGCGGCAGCGCCGGCACCCACATCAACAGCTCCGTCGTGTACGACGCCTGCAGGGGAAGCATCACCAGCGGTGAGGCACTCGCCAACCCCTACGACTCGTACGCCACCTTCACCACCGGCATGTTCTCCTGGCCCCACTACGCGGACACGGTCAACGACTCCCACTTCGTCGCCCGCGACCGGATGGGCCGCCTGATGTCCTTCACCGCGAGAGCGGTCAAGGACGGCCTGACCGCGGGGGGCAAGGCGTGGGGCGTCGGCGTGAACGAAGGCGGGGGCTCGCTCTACCTCGACGCCCAGGGCAGGGCGACGCTCTACGGTGCCGACGCCTACGTCGTCCTGGCCGACCACCAACCCGAGCGGGCGGCTTCAGGCCGGTCGCTGACGTACAGCGACTTCAAGATCTGGCACCTGAAGCCGGGCGCGACGTTCGACTTCGCCCAGCGCCCCGCCTGCGGCTACTACCTGCGCAGCGTCATCGGCGGTCGGCCCGATTCCGGGCTGTACGACGGAACACCGTCGGTTTCGTGCGGCTGAGGAGGGACAAGGGAGCCGGCGACGGCGAGCGTGAGCGTCGGCGCCCCGCTCGCCGGCCGTGCGGCTCCGGGGCTACTTGTCGATCGTGATGTCAGTGAAGCTGATGAGGAAGGCGTCCGGGTCGTCGTCCTCGTCCAGGTGGTAACTGGCGCTGGCCCAGGCGTCGGTGAGGCGGACGCGACGGGAGGCGGGGTGGGCCGGGTCACCGGCGATGAGGACGACGTCCTGGTGGGTGTCGGTGTTCTCCACCTCCTCGACCCAGGCGGTGGTGGCCTCGTGGCGGGTGTCGCCACGGGTGAGCAGCACGTTGCCCCACAGGGGGACGGGGGAGTTGGGAGCGGAGTCGAGCCGAGTTCTTCAGGGTGATGTATCCGGCGGCGGGCAGCGCGTTCGGCAGCCAGCGCACCCAGACACTCTTCTCCGCGGGCGTGATGTCGGTCGTGACCGGCGTCGGCATGAGGAGGACTCCTTCCCGCGGGGTCCCTCGACCCCACGGCTGATCACGTTATGGGTACGCGAGGCAACGCACGGTGATTGCCGCTGAAGATCAGCCGATCATGTACTCCCCCGCCTCTCGGAGACGGGCTCCCGGAGCCTTCCGGCACTTCTCGAGGTCCGGGGCCGGGCCCCCGGTCGGGACTCGGCGAGGGCGAGGGCGGCGATGGCCCCGAGCAGGATCGCCGTGCCCGCGACCGTGGCCGTGGTGAGCTGTTCGCCGAGGAACAGCACGGCCAGGACAGCGGCGCTGACGGGTTCGAGCAGCATCGTCACCGACGCGGTGGCGGCCCTGAGTACGGCGACGCCGGCGAAGTACAGCGGGTAGGCGAGCGCCGTGGTGACGGCGGCGATGTACAGCATCAGCAGGGCCGTCTCGGTGGCGTCTGCGCTCTGCGGGAGGAGACCCTCGTGGAGGGCCGGCGGCAGCATCACCGCCGCGCCGATGAAAAAGGACCACAGAGTGAGGGTGAGTGCGTCCTCGCCGGTGCCGTGCCGTCCGGTCCATCGGCCCAGCAGGTTGGAGACGGCGTAGCCGGCGGCGGACAGCAGCGCCGCCCCGACGCCTCCCAGGTGGACGACGCCCGGCTGGTTGCCCAGCACGAGCACGGCCAGTCCGGCCGGCGCGCCGACGACGGCCAGCACTCCGGCCCGCCCTATGCGCTCACCCAGGAACAGACGCCCGCCCGCTGCCGTGAACACGGGCGCGGCGCCGAGTGTCACGATGGTGCCCACCGCCAGCCCGGTGTCCCGCACGGCGGCGAAGTAAGCGGTCTGGAACACGGCCAGCGCGGCGCCGGTGCCCAGCAGCAGCGGTATCCGCCGCCGGGCAGGCTGGCGCGCACGCGGCCTCTTGCGGGACGGGCGCAGCGTCCAGGCGGGCAGCAGCAGCACCGCCCCGGCCAGGAAGCGCCAGAACGAGATGGCCATGGGTCCCAGGCCGCCGGTCCGGTAGATGACCTCCACGGCCGCGCCGGTGGTCCCCCAGGCGAGTCCGGCGAAGGCGAGGAAGGCGAAGCCGCGCCGTAGCGGGCGCGAGCCGGTCAGCGGCCGGTTCCCGCCCGGGGCCGGCGCCTCCGCGGCGGCGGGATTCTGCGAGGTCTGCATCTGCTCACCGTGCTCTCCCTCGCGGGATACACAAAATGCATCCGACCCACCAGCGATACGCTGAACGCATGGATGCACGCGGAGGACACGGCGCCGGGCTGGAGCTGAAGCACCTGCGCTGTCTGGTCGCCATCGTCGACACCGGCGGCTTCACGGACGCCGCTCGGGAGCTGGGCGTCTCCCAGGCCGCGGTCTCCCGCACCCTGCTCTCCCTGGAGAAGACGCTGGGGGTGCGGCTGCTGCACCGCACCAGCCGCACGGTCGAGCCCACCAAGGCGGGTGTGCTGGTCCTCGCCCGGGCCCGTCTGCTCCTGGCCGGCGCGGAGGAACTCGTCGCCGAGGCCGCCTCCGGCCACAGCCGCCTGCACATCGGTCACGCCTGGTCGGCCTTCGGGCGCCACACCACCGAGTTCCAGCGCCGCTGGCACCACGACCACCCCGGCATCGAGCTCCGGCTCGTCCGGCACAACTCCTCCACCGGCGGGCTGGCCGAAGGACTGTGCGACCTCGCGGTCGTCCGCAGCGCCGTCGACCTCAAGCCCTGGTCACACGCGTTCGTCGGCCACGAGGACCGCTACCTGGCCCTGGCCTCCGACGACCCCTGGGCCCGCCGCCGGGGCATCCGTCTGGCCGAGGTCGCGTCCCGCACCCTCGCCCTCGACCGTCGCACCGGCACGACCACGTTGAACCTCTGGTCCGAGACCGAACGGCCGGCCGTCGAGCACGTCCACGACATCGACGACTGGCTCGCCGCCATCGCCTCCGGGCGCTGCGTCGGTGTCACACCCCAGGCCACCGCGGCCCAGTACCGTCCCGCCGGCATCACCTACCGTCCGCTGCGCGATGCCGAACCCGTCCCGGTTCACCTCATCTGGCGCCGGACGGACCCCCATCCCGCCACCCGCGCCGCCGTCGCCCTCGCCATCGACCTCTACCGCACGGACCGTCAGGCCCCGAGCCGCTCTTCCGGCGTCCACGCGGGCAATCGCCAGGCGCGACGGGGAGGGCGCCCCGCCACCGAGGCCCCGCCCCCGTGACCTTGGCAGAGCAGCCTGCCTGTCCCCCGTCGACCTGCTGGTCGTCGGCTTCGTCGGCTCGCACCCCGTCGGCACCGGGCTCGAACGCCAACTCCGCCCCTTCGCAGACGACGTGACCGGAGCGGGGCAGGTCAGATGCGGGAGTTGCGCAGCGACTGCCACACGGCGCCGGACAGCGCGCGCGTGGCCCGCGGGACCGAGAGGTGCTCGTGCTCGCGGTACAGCTCCCAGTTGTACTTGACCAGGGACATCTTGTTGGAGGACAGCGATCCCGCCTGGTGGGCCCGGTACACCGCGAGCGGCTCGGCGAGGCCCCGGGCGTCCGCGCCGTCCCGCATGATCGACAGCCAGAGGGCGTAGTCCTGGCGCTTGCGCATCTCCGGCATCAGCCTGGTGCCCAGGGCGTTGCGGTCGTACATGGCGGTGAGGGCACCGATGTGGTCCCGTACCAGCATGGCGCGGTAGTCCACGCGCTCCCGTGCCCGGATCACGCGCCCGTTAGGAACCCACTCGGTGCTCTCGCCGGCATGGCCCGCGTCCATCTTGAAGTACGAGGTGAAGGTCAGGGGCGCGTCGCCCTCGGCGGCGAAGGCGAGCTGCTTCTCGGTCTTCTGCGGCAGCCACATGTCGTCGGAGTCGAGGAAGGCGATGTAGTCCCCGCGGGCCCGCTCGATCGCGAGATTGCGGGCCCGGCCGGCACCGCCCCGCTCGGGTGCCGACCGCGGCAGAACGCGCTCGTCGTGCTCGGCGAACTCGCGCAGCAGCTCCATGGAGCCGTCGGAGGACTGGTCGTCGGTGACCAGCAGCTCCAGATCGCTGTGAGTCTGCGTGAGTACCGACCGGACGGCTGCGCCGAGGGTGGCGGCCGAGTTGTACACGGGCATCACGACAGACACCAGGGGCACAGCGCTTCTCCTTGCCAGAACAGGAACGAGGGTCCATTCAATCACCGCGGCGGAGGGGGAGCCGCCGCGCGGGCGGTTGTCGCGGGCGATCAGACCGTGCGCCGGGTCGCCCGCAGTACGACGTCGCTGACGTGGTGGGTGCTGACCGCGCCGGCCGGCCGGGGCCGGGTCTCGTGGATCTCGACCTTCCAGGTGCCGGGCTCGGCGGTGAGCGCGGCAGCGATCTCGTCGACCCCGACGAACGCCGACGGGTCGTACATCCGGGTCTGGGCCGCCACGTCCACGGGTTCGCTCAGCGGGCCGAGGTCGTGGTGTACGACCAGGAGCGTGCCACCGGGGGCGACGGCGGCGAGCAGGCTGCGCAGACCGCGCTGGTCGGGCGTGCGCTTGAACGAGCCGTACTGCAGGGAGACAAGGTCGAAGGTCTCGGTGCCGAAGGGAGCCGGATCGCCCGCGTCGCCGCGTACGAGGCTGACGGCGAGCCCTCGGCGTCCGGCCTCGGCGCGGACCCGGGCGAGCGCGTTGCCGGAGATGTCGGTGGCGGTCACCTTCCAGCCGTGCTCGGCCAGCCAGAGGGCGTCGGCGCCCTCGCCGGTGCCGACGTCCAGCGCGCGGCCCGGGGACAGGGCGGCGGCCTCGTGGACGAGCGTGCCGTTGGGATTGCCGCTCCAGGCGCGGTCGGGGCCCGCGTAGCGGTGGTCCCAGTCGGCCTGTTCGCCCGAGTGCCGTACGGCGGCGCGCAGGTCCTCCTCCGCGAGGCTGAAGGCGATCTTGGCGCCGACCTGGCTGCCCTGGGCGGCCGAGGGCAGCACCTGCAGGCTCGGGTCGGTGATGTTGCCGGCCGCGTAGATCCCCGGTACGGCGGTCTCGCCGCGCGCGTCGACCGCGAGGAAGTCACCGGCGCCGCTCGGGTGCGCGGTCGGGGTGAGCCCGACCCCGGCCAGCACGTCGGCGCGTGCCCGGAACCGCGAGCCGACCACGACGGCGTCGGCCTCCAGAACCCGCCCGTCGCCGAGTTCCACGCCGGACACCTCGCCGTCCGGCCCGGTGAGCACCCGGCCGGCTTGCGCACGCTCGATGGTGACGCCGGAGGCGGCGAGGGCTTCGAGGGCTCGCTCGTCGAGCCCGGCCGGGTCGTGCAGTACGAGGGTCAGCCGGTCGGTCAGGTGCCGGAACAGCGGGGCCGGGTTGAGGCCCAGGGGGTGGGTGACGATCTGCACCAGGCGTTGGTCGCGCGCCTCGAAGCCGTGACAGAACGGGCAGTGGATCACACCGCGCCCCCATCCCCGGGCGACGCCGTCGATCGCGGGAAGTTCGTCCGACATGCCGGTCGCGGCGAGGACACGGCGGGCGACCAGCGTGTGGCCACCGGTGAGGTCGAGCCGGAACCGGCCGTCGCCGTGGGGGTGCACTCCTACGACGCGCCCGGACAGCACCTCGCCGCCGTACGCGCGTACCTCCTCGCGCCCGGCCTCCGTCAGCTCGCCGGGCGCGACCCCTTCGTGCCCCAGGTAGCCGTGCATGTGTGCGGCCGGGGCGTTGCGCGGGGTGCCGTCGTCGACCACGACGACGCCGCGACGCTGGCGGGAGAGTTGCAGTGCGGCGGCGAGACCGGCGGCCGACCCACCGATGACGGCGACGTCGCAATGCCGTTCCACGGTGGGGTGCCCGGGGTGACCGGAGTGCTCGGAGTGCTCGGAGTGGGCCGACGACCCGTTCTGCGCGGGGTGGTTGCTCATGGACCCGACCGTACGGCGTCCGGCGTTTTGCGCAAAGATTCTTGCGGAATCAGCAAGGAATGGAAGCATGAGGGGTGTGAACGGAGCAAGCAACATCGAAGCCCTGGCGCGGTCGCGCCTGCGCAGCCTGCGCACCACGCTGGGGTACTCACTCGACGAGCTGGCGCAGCGGACCAATCTCAGCCCGTCGACCATCAGCCGGGTGGAGACGGGCAAGCGCACGCTGAGCCTCGATGTGCTCGTACCGTTGGCCAACGCCCTCCAGGTGAGCCTCGACGTGCTCTTCGAGGTGCCCACCGACGACGATGTCGTCATCCGTCCGGTCGCGCACAGCAGCGGCACGCGCACGACATGGCCGCTGAGCCGTCCGGACGGCCGCATGGTCGCGATGAAGATGCGCGTCGAGCCGTCCGCAGAGCGGCCCGGCCAGCGGGTGCATCCGGGCCACGACTGGTTTCTCGTGCTGGAGGGACGCGTACGGCTGTGGCTCGGCGAGCGGCAGATCGACGTCGACGCCGGAGAGGCGGCGGAGTTCGCGACGATGATCCCGCACGCGATCTCGGCACTGGACGCTCCGGCCGAGCTGATCATGGTCTTCGACCGGGACGGGCAGCGCGCGCACGTCCACCAGTGAACGGGGCGCGCACCGCTCGATGCGACGCTTCACCGGAGGTGCGGGTCGGGCCGCGGGCCGCACGAGCGGGCAGGCGGCGATCGCACCCCGATCGTGACCGCACGCCACAACTCCCCCGGCACGGCCGCCTCGTGTACGAGCCGTTGCCATCGGGATGGTCCTCGAAGCCTCCCGTCAGGACTTGCCTGGCGGGTGCCGGCCCGGCCCGTCGAGCGGGCCGGCTCTAAGACGCCTCCGGGGAGTTGGCGTCGGTCCGTGGCGCTTCCTCCTCGGCCGGTGCGCCCCGGCCTACCGTCAAGGACCAGCGCACAGCCGAGGGCGCCTCGACGGAGACGGTTCCCGCGCGGTCCACTCCCGAGACGGCCACTTGGTTGTAGGTCGTGCCGACCTTGCCGGCGAGGCACTCCACGCGGAAGGCGACCTGTACGGGCCGCACGGCGACCTTCACGGCCCCCGCGCCCTGGCAGCGCACCGCGACGATCAGCGCGTCCCCCTTCCTGCCCCCGGCGAACTCGACCTCCGCGTTCCCCGTGGTCACCCCCTGGCGGCCGGCCGGCGTCTCGTCCGCGTCCAGCTCAGGCGGCCCGAGCACGGGAGCCTGCGTGCCGTGAGGAGCGGTGGCCCTCGCCGAGCGGGATGCGGTCGCATGCCCCGCCCCGACCGGCTGCCCGCCGTCCCCGTGGTCTGCGGAGCAGGCGGCTGCCAGGAAGAGCGGGGCGGCCCCGAGCGCGCTGAGCGTCGTGAGTTTCCGGCAAAGCGTGAGCATGTCAGTCCCCCCAATGCGGCCAGCCTACGCGGCGCGGCCGTCGGCCGGGGGGCAGCACAGACGCGCGGTCACCCTTGCCGTTTCGGTTTTTCATACAGTGTATGGTACTGCTGGAAGCACCCAAGCGAAGGAGAAACCCGTGACAATGGAAACCAAGGGCGGCTCCAAGGCCGCCTCGGTCGATGTCGTGATCGTCGGTGCCGGCTTCGCCGGACTGAGCGCCGCGGAACGGCTCGTGGACATGGGCATGTCCGTCAGGGTCATCGAGGGCCGGGACAGGGTCGGTGGCCGGTCGTACTCGGGCGAGGTGGCCGGGGTCAAGGTCGACCTCGGGGCGACGTGGGTCGCCGAGCGCCACACGGCGATCCGTGACCTCGCCCTGCGACTGGGGTGTTCCACGACCAGCCAGTTCCACGACGGCCTCAATGTCCTGTGGATGGCCGGCCAGCGTCGCACCTGGACGGGCGTCCTGCCGATGGTCGAACCCGTCGACCTGGAGGACCTCGGCCGCGTCCAGGCGGAAATGGACAAGCTGCTGGAGACCATCGACGTCGACGCCGCCTGGAACTCCCCGAACGCCGGCGAACTCGACTCGGTCTCGTTCGGCGAATGGCTCGACCAGCAGCAGGCGGGCACCAGCACGCGTGCGCTGATGGCCATCGCCAGCAAGGTGCAGTGGGGATGCAGCCCCGGAGACGTGTCGCTGCTGCACGTACTGCGCTACATCCAGGCCGTGGGGGGGCTCGAGCACATGCTCGCCGTCGAAGGCGGCCAGCAGCAGGACCGCATCACCGAGACCACGCAGGAGATCGCCAGCCGGCTCGCCGAGCGGCTCGGGGACAGGGTCGTCCTGAACACCCGCGTCCGCCTCATCTCCCAGGACGACAACGGCGTCACGGTCCAGACCGACGACGGCGTGGTGGACGCCAAGTACGCCATCGTCACCGCGGCCCCCGAGCACCGCGCCTACATCGAGTTCCAGCCGGCCCTGCCGGAAAAGGCCGAGGGGCTGACGAGGACCTGGCCCATGGGCGCGCTGAGCAAGGCGTTCGTCGCCTATGACAAGCCCTTCTGGCGCGAAGCGGGGCTCTCCGGCGAGTCGCTGACCGACACCGGAACGGCGTTCATCACCTTCGACGTGTCGCCTGAGGACGGACCGGGCGTCCTGATGGTCTTCTGTGTCCCGCGCGTGTACGACGGCTTCAGTCCGGAGATCCGGCGCAGCCGGGTCACCCGGCAGCTGGTCGACCTCTTCGGCGCCCAGGCGAGTGAGCCCATCGACTACGTGGACCACTGCTGGGGCACGGAACCGTTCGCCCCTGGCGGTCCACACCCCGCTGTGGCCCCCTACGCGTCCGTGAGCTACGGGAGCGCCCTCACCGAGCCTCACGGACGTGTCCACTGGGCCGGCACCGAGACCGCGGGTGAGTGGGTCGGAACCATGAACGGCGCCGTCCTGACGGGTCTGGACACCGCAGAGCAGGTCGCCCGGCGACTCGGCGCCGAAGGCGCCCGGCGTTAAGCACCCCTGGCGGGGGTGAGCCGGCGCGGGGAGGGGGTACAACGGCGTACCCGACCTCTTCAGCGAGCCGGGCCGGCGACGTCAGCGATGCCGGCCCGGTCCGCCGCGGGCGTATGTGCCCGGTCCGCTCCTGGGCGCCCTTCCCCTACGAGGAGATCTTCGCCCGGCACGCACCGGGTACGGCGCGGCTCACGGGCCGGTACCCCGCCCGGCGCGCTCAGCGGTGAGCCGGCCTTCCAGGCCCGTGATCAGCGTGTCCGTCACCAGGCGGAACATATGGTCCTGGCCAGGACCTCCGGGGGCCACGTCCGCGGCGTCGGGATCTGTGGGCCCGTCCCCGTCCCCGTCCTCACCGGCGTTCGCGGAAGGGGGCTTGAGGGTCGACCACCGGTGGAGCGAGCCGTTGAGTTCGGCGGCGAGCACACCCATGACGACGGCGACCATCATGGCCGCGATCTCCGGGACCTCCGACCGCGGAACGCCGGCCGCCTCCACGATCGCGATCAGTGCGGTCCAGAACGGGTCGTCGGCCTGGATGAAGTCGGGCTGCTGGGTGATCGAGTAGGCCATGAGCTGGGGGTGCCGGTGCGCCAGGGCCCGTAGGTCTGTCGCGAGCAGACGGATGCGCTCCTGCCAGGCGGCACCCTCGGGCGCCACCGTGCGGAACTGGGCGCCGACCATCCGCGTCACGCCGCGCATGACCGCTTCCTTGTTCGGCACGTGGTAGTACAGCGACATCGGGTTCGCGTCGAGCTCGGTGGCGAGTCTGCGCATGGTGAGCGCCTCGACGCCGTCCGCGTCGATCAGCCGCAGGGCGGCGGCGTAGATCCCTGCCTCGGTCAGGGGCACGTCCCGCTTCCTCGTTCCCCGCGCGGGACGACTCGCCTTCTTTTCCATACTTCGTACGATACCAATGCGATGCGGCGGGGGATCACGCGCGGCCGTACGGCCTCCACCCGCGCCACGCGCCCCGCCGACCGCTCACCGCACGACTGCCGGTCCTGGTCGAGGTCAGGTCGGATCGACCGCCACGATGTCAGGCGCGATGTCCAGCACCAGGAGTGCCGCCGCCACGTGGGCCGGGTTGTCCTCCACCTTGACGGCCGAGAGCTCGTTGGCCCGTGAGACCCGCCGCTCGACGGTGTTGCGGTGCGCGTAGAGATTGGCCGCCGCCCTCGTGGTGTTGAAGCCGCACTGCACGTAGGTGAGGAGCGCCTGCCGCAGTGCCGGGTCGGCTTCGGCCAACGGTCCGAGAGTGTTGACGACGAACCGACGCGCGCCGGCACGGTCTTTCGTGAGCGCGTCGAGCAGCTCGACGTCGGCGTAGGCCGTGAACCGCCGGTCGGAGCCGAGCCGGATGACCAGCGCCTGCGCCGCCAGGGCGTCCTGGTGACTGGACCGGAATCCTTCGAGACCGCGCCCAGGCCTCCCCACCGCCGCGCGGACCTCGTCGGTCGCCGCGAGGGCCTTCGCCACATGGTGGACCTCCGGAACGGCCTTCCCCGAGAGCCAGATCCACCGCGAGGTGGCACTGGCACGCGCCACCAGGGCGCACCGGCCCCCGGCCGCGGAGCGCACGGCGGAGATCGCCTCGTTCAGGGCGTCGGCCCGCTGCGGATCGTCGATCCACACCACGAGACCGACGTGCCACCGCGCCATCCGGTAGCGCAGGCGCCCTTCGGCGAGATCCTCCGTCATCGGTGCCCCGCTGGCGATGAGCTGGATCAGGGCGATTTCCTCGGAATCCGTGTTGCCCATCGCCGCGGCCAGACCGGCCTGGCGCAGGGCGGCGACCGAGTCGAGCGCGTACTGCACCAGCGACCTGCCCGTCACGTCCAGCACGCCTACGAGGACTTCGGGGCGGGCGCAGTCGGCGACGCATTCCTCCAGCCATCGCCGCCAGCCGATCCCCAGTGCCACTCGCCAGGCAACGGCGAAGTCCGGCGCGATGCCGCGGGAGACGAGGTCGTTGATGTACGCCGTGGTGCGCGGACCGACGTAGGGCTCCACCCTCCGCCCCGGTTGCTGCACGTTCGCGGTCAGCCATTGGACGAGATCGGAGCGATTGAGCTCGCGGTCCTCCTCGACCAGTGAGGCGTCCGCGAGCAGGGCCGGATCGTTCTGGGCGACAAGGGAGGGCCTGGCGAACGCCTCCACCATGGCGTCCGTTTCCGTGAGCAGTCGCTGACACAGGGATCTGATCGCGTCGGCGACCTCGCCGGAGGGCGCGGGCCACAGCTCTTCCATGTCCTTAGTTTCCCCTGAATCGCGAGGAGCCGGTGCTGCCGGGATGCCGTGTCACCAGCACGTGTACGGCCCGGGAACCACCGCGCGCACGGGTCTCCGGGAGCTCGGGGAACGCGCTTGGCTCCACCAGTCGGCGGCAGGTCTACCAGCCTGGTGGCACGGCCGCAAGGGGCTCGGCGCCGGATGCCCGAGGGAGTTCCTGTGGGCCCCGTCGCCTCCTCCGCCGCGTGCCGTGCCCGGTTCATCCTAGAGCCGCTGGAAGAGGGCCGGCCGGCGCGCCCGCAGCACAAGGGCCTGCACCGCCCCGGCCGCGGCCGAGAGGGCGATCAGTCCGCCGATCACCAGGGCGCCGTCGACGGTGCCCACGAGCAGGGGGAAGTTGACGGCCATCATGCAGACCACACCGGCCAGACCGAGGAAGGCCACGGCCGGAGCCACCGCCGTGCGCCACACCGACTGTCGTTCACCGGCGCGCCGGAAGAAGCCGATCACCGCGAGGCTGGTGGCCGCCATCAGCAGAACGATGCCGAGGGTGGCGGCGCCGGAGAACCAGGCGTAGAGATCCCCGATCGGGTCGAGGCGGAGCGCGGCGACGACGAGCGTGAGGGCGAAGGCGAGCGCCGAGGCGACGGCAGAGGACGCCGACGGGGCGCGGTGCCGGGAGTGCACGACCCCCAGCGCCGCCGGAAGGACGCCGGACCGGGCCAGCACGAACTGGTAGCGCGTCACGACGTTGTGGAAGGCAAGCACGCACGCGAACTGACTGCTGATCAGGAGTACCTGCATCAAGTCGGCCCAGGCGGGCCCGACGTAACTTCGGGCCAGGGAGAGGACCAGCCCCTCGGGGTCGGCCTTCGCGGCACCGGTCACCGTGTCGACACCCGCGCCCACCACCACCGCCCACACGGTGAACGAGTAGAAAACGCCGATGATCAGGATCGCGACGTACGTGGCTCGCGGGATGGTGGTATCAGGGTCCTTGGCCTCGTTGCGGAAGACAGCCGTCGCCTCGAAGCCGATGAACCCGAAGACGGCGAACATCATGCCGAGGCCCGGCGAGCCGTTGCCCACCATCGAAGGCGACAGCGGCTCGGCCGTCAGCCCGTGGGCGCCACCGTGGCCCACGATGCCGAAGTCCATGACCAGGAGCAGCAGGGACTCCAGCACCAGCACGGCACTGAGCACCTTGGCACTCAGCTCGATGTCGCGATAGCCGAGGAAGGCGATGACGCCCAGCGACACCAGCGCCCACAGCCACCACGGTGAGGCGACCGCGGTGTACCGCTCGACGACGTTGCGGGTGGCGACGCCGACGTAGGCGTTCACGCCGGCGAGCAGCAGTGTGTAGGAGAAGAGCGCGAGCGTCGCCGCCGACAGACCCGGTATCCGGCCCAGCCCCGCCCGGACGTAGGCGTAGAAGGCGCCCGCTTCCCGTACCCGGCCGGCCATCAGCGTGAAACCGAACGCGAAGACCAGCAGCAGCACGGTGGCCAGCGCGAAGAACAGCGGCATGCCCGGGCTGTCACTCACCGCGAGGCCGAGCGGCACACCACCGATCACCAGTCCGAGCGGCGCCGCCGCGGCTACGACCATGAACACGATCTGCGATACGCCGAGCCCACGGTCGAGCAGGGAAGCCGACCCTGCCGCGCCGTCAGGTGCTCCGCCGTGCTCTGTCTTCGAGAGGCCGCTCATGCCGACCGCCTTTCAACTCACGGGCCGGTGCCGGCCGCCGACCACCGTAGGGGCGCGACCGTGCGACTGGCTTGTGCACCGTGCACCGAGCCCCGGCGAAGCAGGTGCTCACTGTCGTTCTCACGGCGTTCGCGGCTGACGACAGTGAGGTGACCGCCACAGGAACAGCGAGGAAACGCCATGACAGCTGAGGTGTTGGACTCCGTCGAGGAGTTCGACGTGGTGATCATCGGAGCAGGGATCTCCGGGATCGGCGCGGCCGCCAATTTCCGCCGGGAGCTCCCCGACAAGTCGCTCGCCGTGCTGGAAGCGCGAGACAACATCGGGGGCACCTGGGACCTGTTCCGCTATCCCGGCATCCGCTCCGACTCCGACCTGCACACGTTCGGTTACGACTTCAAGCCGTGGCGCCACGAGGTGGCGATCGCCGACGCACCCCTCATCAGGGAGTACCTGCGGGAAGCAGTCGAGGAGAACGAGCTGGACCACGTCCTCAAGCTCCGCCACCGCGTCATCAGCGCGGAGTGGTCGTCGGCGGATTCACGGTGGACCCTCACCGTTCAGACGCCGGACCCGGCCACGGGTGAGACCCGGACCAAGACGATCCACGCGGGATGGGTCTTCGCCGCCACCGGCTACTACCGGTACGACCAGGGATTCTCCCCGGAGTTCCCCGGCCAGGACGACTTCGAGGGGCAGATCGTCCATCCCCAGCACTGGCCCGAGGATCTCGACTACAGCGGGAAGAAGGTCGTGGTCATCGGCAGCGGGGCGACCGCGATCACACTGGCGCCGGCCATGACCACCGGGCCGGGCGCCGCCCGGCACGTGACGATGCTGCAGCGCACTCCCACCTACGTCATGGCGCTCCCCCGGATCGACCGGATCGCCCTCGCGCTCACGAAGCTGTTCGGAGAGAAACGCGGGTACGCCGTGACCCGGTTCAAGAACATCTGGGTCGACCGGGCCGTCGTCAAGGGTCTGCGGACCTTCCCCAAGGCCGGGCGAGCGCTGATCCGGCGCGAGAACATCAAGCGCCTTCCCAAGGGATTCGACGTCGACAAGCACTTCAACCCGCCGTACGACCCCTGGGACCAACGGTTGTGTCTGGCACCGGACGGCGACTTCTTCGACGCGATCAAGGAGGGCAGGACGTCCGTCGTCACCGACACCGTGGCGAGGTTCAGCAGGCGCGGAATCGTCCTGTCGTCGGGCGAGGAGCTGGAGGCCGACGTCATCGTCACCGCGACGGGGCTGAACCTGCGGCTCTTCGACGGCATGCCCATCACGGTCGACGGACGCCGGATCGACATCGCGGACGCGCTCTGTTACCGCGGCATGCTGCTGAGCGGGCTCCCGAACTGGGCGATGGCGATCGGCTACACCACCTCGTCCTGGACGCTCAAGGTGAGCCTGATGTGTCGTTACTTCGTCGATCTGGTCCGGCACATGGACGCCCGCGGCTACGACACGGTGGTACCGATCGCGCCGTCGGAGACGAACCGCAGGCCCGTCATGGACCTTCAGGCCGGATACGCCAAGCGCGGCGAGAAGTTCCTGCCGAAGCAGGGGCCGTCCGCCCCCTGGCGGATGGCGATGTCCTACCCCGAGGACGCCAAGGCCCTGCGCGGTCCGGTGGTCGACGAGAACCTCGAGTTCGGCGTCGGCCGGTCCGCCGGGCGGCGACCCGGCGGGAAGCGAGCGACCCGTGTCTGAGACGAACGGCGCCGACCAGTACGCGACCCTGCCATCCGGACTGACCATCTGCTTCCGGGACTTCGGCGACAAGGCCGACCCGGCGATACTGCTCATCGCCGGACTGGGCGAGGACCTCACCTTCTGGAGCGAGTCGTTCGTCGGCTCACTCGTCAGCCGCGGCTTTCGGGTCGTCGCGATAGACAACCGCGACGTGGGCCAGTCCACGTTCGTCGCCACTCCCCCTCCCGCGCTCTGGCGTCAGATCGCCGCCCGGCCGCGTGCCGACGCGTACGCGCTGGCCGACATGGCGCAGGACGCCATCGGCGTACTCGACCATCTCGGCATCTCGCGGGCCCACCTGGTCGGCCGGTCGATGGGCGGAATGATCGCGCAGACGATCGCGGCCACCGCACCTGAGCGGGTCCTGTCCCTGACCTCGATCTACTCCACCACCGGGGCACGGAAGGTCGGCCAGCCGGCTCTGTCGACGATGCGGCTCCTCGCCGCTCCGCCGGCGAGGACCAGGACCGCGGCGGTCCGTGCGCACCTGAGGCTCACCCGGCACGTCGCAGGACTGGGACATCCGATCGACGACGCCGCCGAGGCGGCCGTCGCGGCGCGTGGGTGGGACCGCAGCGCCGGTGATCCAGCGGCCGCCACCGCGCGCCAGATCCAGGCGATCCACCGTTCCGGAGACCGGACGGCCCAGTTGAGCGGAATCACGGCGCCGACGCTGGTCATCAACGGTGACCGGGACCTGCTGGTGCACCCGAGCGGCGGCGCCGCGACCGTCCGGGCGATCCGTTCGGCGCAGCACGTGGTCATTCCCGGTATGGGCCATCACCTTCCCGAGGCCCTCGTCGGCCCCGTCACTACATACATCTCGCAGCACGCGAACCGCGTGGGTGAAGGAGGAAACCATGTCCGGATCTCGTGAGCACGGTTCTGCGGACACCTCGGTCGACGTCGTGGTCGTCGGTGCCGGCTTCGCGGGCCTGAGCGCCGCCGAGCGGCTGGTGGACACCGGGCGGTCCGTGCTGGTGCTGGAAGGCCGCGACCGGGTCGGAGGCCGGTCGCTCTCCGGCGAGGTGGCGGGCGTGCGGGTCGACCTCGGAGCGACGTGGGTGGCGCCACGCCACACGGCCATCCGGGACCTCGCGAGCCGGGTGGGGTGTACCACCACCGACCAGTTCAACCAGGGTCGCAACGTGCTCTGGATGGCGGGTCGGCGTCGCACGTACAGCGGCACCATCCCCAAGGTCTCCCCGCTGACCCTGGTGGACATGGCCCGCATGCAGACGGCGATGAACAAGCTGGTCGCGACCGTCGACGTGAACGCCCCGTGGGAGACGCCCGGGGCGAGCGGGCTGGACGCCATCTCGTTCGGCGAATGGCTGGACCGGAAGAACGCACTGCCCAGTACCCGTGCGCTGATGACGGTCGTCAGCAAGGTGCAGTGGGGCTGCCCCCCGTCAGACGTCTCCCTGCTGCACGTCCTGCGTTACATCCGTGCGGCGGGCGGGCTCGACCACATGCTGGACGTCGAGGGCGGAGCGAACCAGGACCGGTTCGTCGAGACCACCCAGGAGATCGCCAAGCGGGTGGCGGAGCGGCTCGGCGACCGGGTGCGGCTGGGGACACCGGTGCGCGGCATCGCGCAGGACGACGACGGCGTCACCGTCCGCACCGACTCCGGCGAGATCCACGCCAGGTACGCGATCGTCACGGCCGCCCCGGAGCACCGTGCCGCCATCGAGTTCGCACCCGCTCTGCCCGAGCAGGCCCAGGGGCTCACCCGAACCTGGCCCATGGGCGTCCTCAGTAAGGCCTTCGTGGCCTACGAGAGGCCGTTCTGGCGGGCCGACGGATGCTCCGGTGAGGCGGTGACCGACACCGGAACCGTGTTCATCACCTTCGACGTGTCACCCGCCCACAGCGGACCGGGCGTCCTGATGACCTTCTGCGACCCCCGCGTCTTCGACGGCTTCGACCCCGGGACCCGACGCGACCTGGTCGTCCAGCAGCTCGTCGACCTCTACGGTCCGCAGGCCCGCACCCCGATCGACTACATGGACCACCGCTGGGGAACGGAACCCTTCGCCCCGGGCGGCCCCCACCCCGCCGCCGGCCCGCACGCGACCGTGAGCTACGGCAAGGCGCTCACCGAGCCCCACGGGCGCATCCACTGGGCCGGCACCGAAACCGCCGGCGAATGGGCCGGCACCATGAACGGCGCGGTTCTGACGGGCCAGCGCACCGCCGAACGCGTCGTCACCCTCCTGTCCCACGACGCCCAGGGGGCGGTGTCGCGGTGAAGGTCGCGCTGTTCTTGCTGGCCGACCTATGGATGATCTTCGCCGGCTACTTCTACGGCTGGAGACTCATCCGCCGGTACGGCAACTACCTCCTCGGTCTCGAGTGGATGGTCGTCGCGACGTCGGGCAGCAACTTCCTTCTCTGGTCGCTGTCCGGAGCCGACAAAGACAGCGTCATGTACGACGTGGCGTACTTCTTCGACGCGTTCTCCAGGTCGGTCGGCATCACGCTCATCCTGATCATGGGCCTGATGAAGGTCACCCACCGCTACAAGCCGAGCCTCGGCGTCGACGTCGGCGTGTTCGGAGTCGCGATCGTGGCGGGCCTGGTCCTCCGGCCCTTCCACGGCGCGGATCTCCACACCGACCGCGGCGCGTTCTCGGTCGCCGCCTTCTACGTCGCCGCCAATCTCCTCACGACGGTCTTCATCGGGTTCTTCGTCAAGCGGCTCTGGGACGCGGGCGCGAAGCGGCCGGCGATCTGGACAGGGCTGGTCACGGCCGCCGGGACCACCATCGCGTTGACCTACGACTTCTTCCCCCTGACGTTCGACGACGCGAATCGCACGATCTTCTACACCGCCGCGCTGGCGACGTGGGGCACCCAGGGGTTCGTCTACTTCCGCGCCTACCGCACGCTGCACGACCACAACGCGTCCTCGGCCGCGGCCCCGGCTCACGCCGGGGGACCGGTCGCAGGAACCCCGAGCACGAGGAGAGAGTCGATATGACGGGCAAGCACGTGTACGCGGTGGTCGACCCCGCGAGCGGGAAGCTGGTCGAGGAGTACCCCACCGCCACGGACGAGGCCGTCGACGGAGCGCTCGACGCGGCGGTCAGGGCGTACGCGCAATGGTCGAAGCAGACCTCCGTGGCGCAGCGTGCCCAGTTGCTCGGCACCGTCGCCGAACTGCACATCGAGCGCAGTGAGCGACTTGCCGAGATCATCCACCGGGAGATGGGCAAGCCGCTGGACCAGGCCGTCGCAGAGGTGGAGTTCAGCGCGGCCATCTACCGGTACTACGCCGAGAACGCGCCCGCGTTTCTCGCCGACGAGCCGATCGAGCTGCTCGAAGGAGAGGGCAGCGCTTTCGTCCGTCGCCAGCCGATCGGCGCGTTGCTGGGGATCATGCCCTGGAACTACCCGTACTACCAGGTCGCTCGATTCGCCGCACCCAATCTCGCGCTGGGCAACACCATCGTGCTCAAGCACGCCCCGCAGTGTCCGGAGTCGTCCGCGGCTCTGCAGCAGCTGTTCACGGACGCGGGTTACCCCCAGGGCTGCTACGTCAACGTCTACGCCACCCACGAGCAGATCGCCGGCGTCATCGCGGACTCCCGGGTGCGAGGCGTCTCCTTCACCGGCTCGGAGCGGGCCGGCGCGGAGGTCGCCGAGCGGGCCGGGCGCAGCCTGAAGAAGGTGGTGCTCGAACTGGGCGGCTCGGACCCCTTCATCGTGCTGTCGACCGACGACCTGGACGCCACGGTCGACGCGGCGGTCGAAACGCGCTTCGAGAACACGGGGCAGGCGTGCAACGCCGGAAAGCGCGTCATCGTCGCCGACGACATCTATGACGCCTTCCTCGACAAGTTCACCGAGAAGGTACTCGCCATGGCCGGCGGCCTGGCGCCCCTGTCCTCGGTCGCCGCCGCCGAGCGCCTCGAGGAACAGGTCGAGCGGGCCGCCGCCGACGGGGCGACCTTCGTCTCCGCAGGACGACGCGCGGGAGCGTACTTCCCGCCCGGCGTTCTGACCGGCGTGTCTCCTACGGCCCCGTCGGCAGCCGAGGAACTCTTCGGCCCTGTCGCGACCGTCTACCGGGTCGGCTCCGAGGACGAGGCAGTCGAGCTGGCGAACGCGACACCGTACGGGCTGGGCTCCTACGTGTTCACGACGGACGCCGAGCAGGCGATACGCGTCGCCGACAAGATCGAGGCGGGCATGGTCTTCGTCAACGGCGTCGGCCTCGAAGGTGTGGAACTGCCGTTCGGCGGTGTCAAGCGGTCCGGCTTCGGCCGCGAACTGGGCCGGGCCGGGATCGACGAGTTCGCCAACAAGAAGCTCATCCGCACCGCTCGGACCTGATCGCCACCCCGCACGGAAGGACACCTGACATGACCATCGAATTCGACGCCGCCGTTTTCAGGACGCCCAACGAACCACTGACGATCGAGAGGGTGACCGTTCCCTCGACACCCCCGCCTGGCGACGTGCTCGTGCGGCTCAAGGCGAGCGGGGTGTGCCACAGCGACCTCCACGTGCTCCTGGGCGAATGGGACGTGCCCGCGCCGATGATTCTCGGCCACGAAGGGTCCGGAGTCGTCGAGAGTGTCGGCGACGGCGTCACGACGCTGAAGCAGGGCGATCACGTCGTGTTGTCGTGGACGCCTTCCTGTCGCCGCTGCCGCTACTGCGTCAGTGGCAGGCCGGTCCTCTGCGACATGGTCAGCCGGCACTCGGCGAATCACCTGTCGTTCGACGGCAGGTCCCGGATCACATCCGTCGGCGAGGGCGACGTCTACAGCTTCGCGGGCCTCGGAACGTTCGGCGAGTACGCCGTCGTGCCGGAATCCGGTGCGATCGCCATTCGGGACGACGCACCGTTCGCACAGTCGGCTCTGGTCGGATGTGCCGTCACGACCGGCGTCGGCGCGGCCGTCAACACCGCCAAGGTCCGTCCGAGCGACACCGTGCTGGTCCTCGGCTGCGGCGGCGTGGGCCTGAACGCGATCCAGGGAGCCCGGCTCGCCGGCGCCCGGAAGATCATCGCCGCGGACATCTCCGACGAGAAGCTCGAGCAGGCACGCGTCTTCGGCGCGACCGAGCTGATCAACAACGGCCGCGAGGACTTCGCGGACCGGGTGCGCCAGATCACCGACGGACGCGGTGTGGAGATCGCCATCGAGGCCATCGGGCTGCCGCGCACCATCGAGTCGGCCTACGAGGTACTGGCCCGGGGCGGCACGGCGGTGGTCGCCGGACAGGTCGCGGACGGTATGCGGGTCTCCATCGATCCCTTCGTCATGTCCGATCAGGAACTTTCCCTCATCGGCTCGAACTACGGGTCGAGCAAGCCGGCTTCCGACTTCCCGTTGCTGATCGATCACTACATGGACAACCGCATCGACCTCGACTCCCTCGTGACGAGCGTGATCGATCTGAAGGACATCAACGAGGCGTTCGACCAGATGAAGCGCGGTATCGGCATCCGCTCGGTGATCACGTACTGAAAGGCGGGGACTGTCACATGGCCCTGGAATCATCGCGCTTGGCCTTCGAGCGGGCCCGCCGCAGCATAGGCGGAGGTGTGGGTTCAGGTCTGCGCGCCACCATGCCTCCCCATCCGCTCTTCGTGCGGGAGGCGCGGGGCGCGCACGTATGGGACCTGGACGGCGACCGGTACACCGACTACGTGATGGCCTGGGGCCCCCTCGTCCTCGGTCACGGTGACCGGCGCGTGCTGTCCGCCGTGTCCGAGGTGGCGAAGAAGATGCAGGTCGTCGGAACCGGCCACCCGCTCGAATACCTCGCGGCGGAAGCGGTACTCGATGCCGTGCCGCACGGCGAGCGCCTTCTGTGGAGCAACACGGGGACCGAAGCGGTGCAGGTCGCCCTACGGCTGGCGCGCGCCGCCACCGGGCGACGGCGCGTGCTCAAGTTCGCCAAGAGCTACCACGGCTGGCATGACACCGTGTACGCCGGGATGTCCGAGGACGACTGTGATCGTCCTGCGACGCCCGGCGGACCAGGGCAGTCGGCCAGCGTCCTGGACGACCTGGTCGTGGCGCGCTTCAACGACGTGCGGCTGGCCGAACGCCTGCTGAGCGAGTCCGTCGAGCGCGACATCGCCGCCGTGCTCGTCGACCCGGTGATGAGCAACGCCGGAGTCGAAGAACCCGCACCGCAGTTCCTGTCGACGCTGCGAACTCTCTGCGACCGGCACGGCGTCGTCCTCATCTTCGACGAGGTGATCGCCGGGTTCCGGATCGCACGGGGAGGAGCGGCCGAGAAGTACGGCGTGCTGCCCGACCTGTCCGTCTTCGGCAAGGCGATGGCAGGCGGGTTCACCCAGAGTGCCGTCGTGGGCCGGGCGGAGCTGGTCGATCAGGTGGCGGCCGGCGTCGTGCATGCCGGAACCTTCAACGCGAACCCGATCGCACTGGCCGCCGTCGAGGCGACGATGCGCGTCCTGGCGGACCCTGCGGTCTACGAGCTGCTCGAACAGAACTCGACCGCGTTCGAAGCCCACGTCGGCGGCGTCCTCCGCTCCTCTCCCGGCTCCGGCCGCTTCAACAGGGTCGGTTCGCTCCTGCAGTACGTCCCCGCCGGCGGCGCCACCGGGCTCCACGGAACCGGCGGACTCTGGACCACGATCCTCGAAGGGATGCTGCGTCAGCGCTTCCTCTTCATGCCGTCCGGCAAGGTCTTCATCAGCACGGCGCACACCTCCTCCGACATCGAGGCGACGGCCGAGGCCCTGGACCGAACCCTCCGGCAGTCGTGACGTCCGCGCCGAGCCACCTGTAATCCCCACCCGCTCCGGGCCACGCCGTGTGTCGCATTCCCCACGGCCTGGCCCGGCCCACCCTCCCGGAAGACACCATGCTGAACCTCTCGGTCCTGCTCGAGGACTCCGCGCGCACGCACCCGGACCGGGACGCGGTCGTGCTCGGCACGACGCGCCTCACCTACGCGCACGTCGACGCCGCCGCCAACCAGGTCGCCAACCTCCTGGCCGACCTGGGTGTCCGGCCCGGTGACAAGGTCGCGCTCAGTTGCCCGAACCTGCCGAGCTTCCCGATCGTGTACTACGGGATCCTCAAGGCCGGTGCGGTCGTCGTACCCCTCAACATCCTGCTCAAGAGCCGGGAGATCGCCTACCACCTCGCCGACTCGGAGGCGAAGGCGTACTTCTGCTTCGAGGGTGACGCGGGCCTGCCCATGGGCGCGGAGGGACATGCCGGGTTCGACGCGACCGCGGGCTGCGAGCACTTCTTCCTCATCACCGCCGATCCGGCGGCGAAAGCCCCGATCGAGGGCGTCCAGACCATGGCCGCCGCGCTGCGGGGCACGGCGACGACCTTCGACAGCGTGGGGACCTCGGGGGACGACCTGGCTGTGCTCCTCTACACCAGTGGTACGACGGGACAGGCGAAGGGTGCCGAACTCAGCCACTCCAACCTGGTCATCAACGCCCTCGCGTGCAACCGGCTGTGGGAGAACCAGCCTGCCTCGGACACTCATCTGGTCGTGCTGCCGCTGTTCCACTCCTTCGGCGCGACCGTGCAGATGAACGCCGGCTTCTCGACGGCGAGCACCCTGGTGCTGCTGCCACGGTTCGACGGCCGGCAGGCGGTGGCCTTGATGCAGCAGGAGGACATCACCTTCTTCGCGGGCGTCCCCACCATGTGGTGGGGCCTGTTGCGGGCGCTCACCGACGATGTCGACGTCGAAAGGATCGCGAGGAACCTGCGCGTCGGCGTCTCCGGCGGTGCGGCCCTCCCGGCAGAGATCATCAAGGAGGTCGGGGAGCGGCTGGGCGTCCAGGTCCGGGAGGGCTACGGCCTCTCCGAGACCTCGCCCGTGGTGACCTTCAGCGACCCGGCGCGGGAGCCTCGGCCCGGTTCCATCGGCGTGCCGATCTGGGGGGTGGAGCTCAAGCTCGTCAGGCCGGACTGGTCGGAGGTCGAGGACGACGGCACGGGCAGCGCCATCGGGGAGATCGCGGTCAAGGGCCACAACGTGATGAGGGGTTACCACGGCCGCCCCGAGGCCACTGCCGAAGCGGTCCGGGACGGCTGGTTCCGCACCGGCGACCTGGCCCGCAGGGACAAGGACGGCCTCTACTACATCGTCGACCGGGCCAAGGACCTCATCATCCGCGGCGGCTTCAACGTGTACCCCCGCGAGACCGAGGAGGTCCTGATGACCCACCCGGCGATCAGCCTGGCCGCGGTCGTCGGCGTGCCGCACGAGAGCCACGGCGAGGAGATCAAGGCGTTCGTCATCCTCGACCGCGGCGCGGAGGCCCGTCCCGACGAACTGGTCGCCTGGGGCAGGGAGCAGATGGCCGGCCACAAGTACCCGCGCATCGTGGAGATCGTGCCGACCCTGCCGATGACGTCCACCGGGAAGATCCTCAAGCGCGAACTCACGTGACCGGCCCGACAAGCGCATGGACACGGGTGGGAAGGACGGCAGATGACAGTGGATGAGGGCCGGCGGCGGGGCACGTGTCCCGCCGGGTCCGGTACGGCAGCGGCCTCGGCCCCCGCCTCGCTGGTGGCCGCTTGGCAGGACCGGGTGGCGAGGAATCCGGAGGGCGTGGCGCTGCGCTACTTCGACGGGGCCTTGTCCGCAAGGGAGTTGGACTCCGCGACGGACGCCCTGGCCGCCGCGTTCGAAGCGCGCGGCACCAGGCGGGGCGACCGCGTCGGCGTGTACCTCCAGAACGTGCCGGGTTACGTACTGGTGCTGCTGGCCCTGTGGAAGCTGGGGGCCACCGCGCTGGGGCTCAACCCCATGTACCGGCGGCAGGAGTTGCGCCGGATCGTCGACGACTCCGGGGCGGTCGGCGTCGTGTGCGCGGACGCGGACGTCCACGAGACGCTGGGCACGCTGGCGGGCAGCACGGTGCGGTGGCTGGTCAGCACCTCGGCGCTGGACTTCCAGTCGAGGAACGACCCGCGGGCCTTCGCGACGACAGAGCGCCACGCCCCCGCGCCGGACGGCGACCTGGTGGCCTTGATCGGTGAGTTCGAGGGACGCGGCGCCTCGCCCGTGGAACCAGCTCACGACGACGTCGCGTTCCTGACGTACACCTCCGGCACGACCGGCCCGCCGAAGGGCGCCATGAACACCCACGGCAACGTCCTCAGCGTGGTGGCGACGGCCGCGCCCTGGACCGGAGTGGGCGAGGGGGACGTCGTGTTCGCCATGGCCCCGCTCTTCCACATCACCGGCGCGGTGGTCAACGCGGCGATCTCCCTGCTCACCGACACCACCCTCGTCCTCGCGGGCCGGTTCCACCCCGAGATCGCCCTGGAGGCGTTCGCCGAGCACGGGGTGACCTACACGATCGGCTCCATCACCGCCTACAACGCGATCTACGAGCTGCCGCAGGCCGGGCCGGAGCACTTCGCCTCGGTGAAGCACCTCTACTCCGGAGGCGCCCCGATCCCGCCCGCGACCGTCGAGCGGTTCCAGGAGCGGTTCGGCGCCTACATCCACAACGGCTACGGGATGACCGAGACGACCTCCGCCGTCATCGCCGTCCCCGCCGGAGCCAGGGCGCCGGTACACCTGCCGAGCGGCACGCTGTCCATCGGGATGCCGCTGCCGGGGCTCACGGCGCGGGTGGTGGACCCCGGGGGCCGGCCGGTGCCGCACGGGGAGCAGGGCGAGCTGGAGCTGAGCGGGCCGCAGGTGGTACCCGGATACTGGGGAAAACCCGAGGTCACCGAGGTGACGATGCCGGAGGGCCGGCTGCGCACCGGTGACGTGGCCGTCATCGACGCACAGGGCTGGGTCTACCTCGTGGACCGGCTCAAGGACCAGATCAACGTGTCCGGCTACAAGGTCTGGCCGCGCGAGGTCGAGGACGCGCTCTACGAGCACCCCTCGGTGCTGGAGGCCGCCGTCGTCGGGCGGCCCGACGAGTACCGCGGGGAGACGGTGGTCGCCTACGTCTCCCTCAAGTCCGGTCGGGGCGCGACCGAGGAAGAGCTGATCGCCTTCTCCCGCGAACGGCTGGCCGCCTACAAGTGTCCCCGCCGGATCCACTTCATCGCCGACCTGCCCAAGACCCAGACCGGCAAGATCCGCCGCGCCGAACTCCGCGGCCTTGAAGGGCCAGGTCCGTTCTCCCCCTCGAAGGACTGATCCATGAGCGACAACCACACCGACCAGGGCCGTTTCTCAGGCCGTGTCGCCGTCGTGACCGGAGCGAGCCGAGGCATCGGCCTCGCCGTGACGCGGCGGCTCGTCGCCGAAGGAGCGCGCGTGTGCCTCACCGCACGCCACACCGGCCCGCTCGAGGAGGCCGCGGCTTCTTTCCCCCGGGGCAGCGTCATCACCGTCGCCGGCAAGGCGGACGATCCGGAGCACCGCCGCGAGGTCTTCGACACGGTCGCCCGCGAGTTCGGCGGCCTGGACGTCCTGGTGAACAACGCGGGCGTCAATCCCGCGTACGGTCCTGTCGTCGGCCTCGACCTCGACGCCGCGCGCAAGGTACTGGAGGTCAACGTCCTCGCCACCCTCGCCTGGGTGCAGGACGCGGTGGCCCACCCGAAGCTCGGTTTCACCGAGCGCCGCGGCACGGTCGTGAACCTCTCCTCCGTCACCGGCGAGACCCCGGCACCCGGCATCGGCTTCTACGGAGTGAGCAAGGCGGCGGTCTCCCACCTGACCAGGACCCTGGCCGTGGAACTCGGCCCGGAGATACGTGTCAACGCGGTGGCTCCCGCCGTGGTGAAGACCCGGTTCGCCGAAGCCCTCTACGAGGGCAGGGAGGCCGAGGTGGCCGCCGACTACCCCCTGCGGCGGCTGGGCGTGCCGTCCGACGTCGCCTCGGCGGTGGCGTACCTGGGCTCGGAGGACTCCTCCTGGGTCACCGGCCATGTCCTCACCGTCGACGGCGGCCTCACGGTCGCCGGCGGCACCGCGTGACGATCCTGCCCACCGACGAAGGACGACCATGACTTTCCCTCATCTTCCGCCCGGAGTCGCGGACCTGCGTGAGCGCACCCGCCGGTTCGTCCGCGAGGTCGTCATCGACGCGGAGCCCGCACCGGGCGGACGCCTCGACCGGGCCACCCGTGACCGGCTGCAGGCCGCGGCGAAGGAGGCGGGTGTCTTCGCGCCCCTGGTGCCGACGGAGTTCGGCGGGCAGGGCCTGTCCATCGAGCACTGGTCACCGATTCTCCAGGAGGCCGGCTACTCGCCGGTCGGCCCGGTCGCGCTCAACTGCATGGCGCCCGACGAGGGGAACATGCACATGCTCCACCAGATCGCGACCGAGGAGCAGAAGAAGCGCTATCTCGCGCCCCTGGCGGCGGGGGATGTCCGGTCGTGCTTCGGCATGACCGAGCCCCACCCCGGAGCGGGATCCGACCCGGCCGCGCTCCGGACCACGGCGGTGCGCGGCGAGGGCGGCTGGATCATCGACGGCCACAAGCGCTTCACCAGTGGTGCCGAGGGTGCCGCCTTCTGCATCGTCATGGCGCGGACGCCGGCCGTCGGCGGCTCCCCGGAAGGGGCCACCATGTTCCTCGTCGACATGACGAACCCCGGGCTCCGGGGCGGCGAGGCGATCCACACCGTCGATCGCGCCATCGACGGCGGTCACCCGCACCTGTACATCGAGAACTGCTTCGTCCCCGACGACGCGGTACTCGGCGAGGTCGGACTCGGGTTCCGCTACGCGCAGGTCCGGCTCGGCCCCGCGCGTCTCACGCACTGCATGCGGTGGCTGGGGCTGGCGCGGCGGGCGCACGACATCGCACTCGACCGGGCCGGGAAGAGGGAGTTGTTCGGCGGTCCCATCGACTCACTCGGGCTGGCGCAGCACCTGATCGCCGAGTCCGTGATCGACATGGAGACGTCCGACGCGGTCATCACCAAGACCGCGGCACTGCTGCACAGTGACCCGAAGGCCGGCTCGGCGATGTCCTCGGTCGCGAAGGTGCACTGCTCGGAGGCGATCTTCCGGGTGATCGACCGTGCCATCCAGATCTGTGGCGGCGACGGGGTCTCCGACGGACTCCCGCTGGCGCAGTACCTGAACGAGGTCCGCCCGTTCCGCATCTACGACGGCTCCAACGAGACCCACAGATGGGCCATCGCCCGCCGCGCCTCGGCAGGACGCAGCGCCGCGGTCCGGGCCGGTGAACCGTACCGGGGCGACGCTGTCGTGGGCCGGGACGGAGGCGCGTGATGCTCACTGTCCCCGACGGCGTGGAAGTGGTCGCGAATTGGGAGAGCGCCCGTCGTCTCGACAGCCCTCCGCTCCTGATCCTCGACCCGGTCACCGGCTTCCTCGATCAGCACGGCATCGGCAGCGGCCCGATCGCCTGGCAGCGCATCGGCGACGGCCACTCCAACGTCACCTACCTGATCGAGCGCGGTGACAGGTCCGTCGTCCTGCGTCGCGGGCCGCGTCCACCGCTGCCGAAATCGACACACGACATGGTGCGTGAGGCCCGCATCCAGAGAATCCTCGGCCGGCACGGGGTACCGGTGCCGGAGATCCTCGCCGTGTGCGAGGACGAGTCGCTCCTCGGTGTGCCGTTCTACGTCATGTCCCGTCTCGACGGCACGGTCATCACCAACACCATCCCGCCGCACCTCTCCCCCGCCGGACAGCGCAAGGCCACCAGCGAGGCGGTCGTCGACGTCCTCGTCGCGCTGCACAGCATCGATGTGGCCGAAGGGGAACTCGCCTCCCTGGGCTCCCCCGAGGGATACCTCCGGCGCCAGGTCGAGAGGTTCCGCGGGCTGTGGGAGGTCAACACCACCCGCAGCCTGCCCGCGGTGGAGCGCGTCGGGGACTGGCTCGGCCGCAACCTGCCGGCGAGCCGGACTGCTTCGGTCGTGCACGGCGACTACCGCATGGGCAATCTCATGTTCGCGCCCGAGGCACCGGCAAGGGTCCTCGGGGTCCTCGACTGGGAGATGGCCACGCTCGGCGACCCACTCGCGGACCTGGGGTACCTGACCGCCACCTATTCCGAGGCCGGCAGCCCCGCCACCCCGCTCGAGCTCACCCGGGTGACCCGGTCGCCCGGCTACCTCACCCGGCGCCAGCTGGCAGAGCGCTACCGGTCCCGGACGGGCCTCGATCTCACCGCGCTGCCCTGGTACCAGACCCTCGCCCTGTGGAAGGCAGCGATCTTCTCCGAGGCCATCTACACCCGCTGGCAACGGGGCGAGCGGCCCCACGACACGAGCTTCGGACCGTCGCTCGAAACGGGTGTCCCCCGGCTGCTGGAGCGGGCCGGCCAGTACGCCGGTCTGACGGTGACCACTCGCCGCTGACCGCCGGCGCCGCGCCCCGCGCGCCGCTCGGACCCCAGCAGACCGGGACCGTCACCGGGCTGTGTGAAGAAGCCATGGGGCAAACGGAGTTCACTTCCAGGGAGAGAGATTCCATGACAGCGCAGAAGCAGACCCGGACATTGTCGTCGGTGTCGACCGACACGCCCACCGAGGAGATTCTCGGGCTCCTGACCCGGGACGGAGGCGTCGTCCTCAAGGGGTTCCTGACGACGGAACAGATGAACCGCTTCAACACCGAGATCGAGCCGCCGTTGCGGGCCCTCCGCCCGGGCTCGACCCACGAGGACGAGATGGTGGCCGCGTTCCACGGCAGCAACACCAAACGGCTCACGAACCTGGTCACGCACAGTACGACGTTCCGCGCCGAGATCCTGGAGCACCCCCTGGTCCACGAGGTCTGCGACCAGATCTTCCTCCCGGAGTCGGGGACGTACTGGATGACCACCGCGCAGGTGATCGAGATCGGCCCCCACAGCCAGGCCCAGATGCTGCACCGGGACCTGGAGAACTGGTTCCCGTTCATCGGGATGGGGCCCGACGGCCCGGAAGTCACCCTCAACTTCCTGATCGCTCTGACCGACTTCACGGAGGAGAACGGCGCCACGCGAGTCATCCCGGGGAGCAACCACTGGAGCGACTTCGAGGACCGCGGGACTCCCGAGCAGACCGTCCCCGCGATCATGAACGCCGGAGACGCCCTGCTGTTCAGCGGCAAGACCGCGCACGGCGGTGGCGCGAACCGGACCGACGACGAGTACCGGCGGGCTGTGGCCTTCGCCCTCAACCCGGGCTTCCTCACCGGCGAGGAGGCGTACCCGTTCCTGGTCGACATGGAGGTCGCCAGGACGCTCTCGCCGCGCGTCCAGCGCCTGCTCGGGTTCCGCTCCCAGTACCCGACGGGCTCTCCCGGCCTGTGGCAGGTCGACTACGCCGACCTGGGTGACCACCTCGGTCTCTGAGAGACGCAGGTCTCACCCTCCTTCGGAGCCAGGACGCAATTTTCCATACAAAGTATGGTTCACTGACAGTGGTTTCCATACGGCGTATGGAACTCGGGAGCAGCCCAGCGCGGCTCCCCCGTGCATCGCACCAGTGATCTCAACAGCCGTTGCACTGGTGGACCACTCCGACCGAAGGAGAAAACTGTGAAGAACCTCGCGAAGCGTATGAGCGTCGCCCTCGCCTCTCTGACGATGGCCGGTGGAGCCCTCCTGGGGGCCGGCGGGACGGCGTCAGCCGCGACTCCGGCTTCCGGGCACGTCAAGGGCGTGGCCGTCAGCGTCGAGGCCGAGGACCACGGCCGGCACGGCGTCCACAACCACCTCTGGGACCGTGACGGCCGTCATCACACGGACCGCGACCACCACCACCGGGACGGCAAGCACGGCCAGCGCTGGAGCCGGGACCACGACCACCGGTGGAACCGGGACCACGACCACCGCTGGAACCGGGACGACGACTGCCGTGGGGAGCGGCACGGCGACTGGCGCGGGGACCACCGTGACGGCGACCGGCGTGACCGTGACCGGGCGGTCGGCCACGGTGCCGACTCGTACAGGGCCGCTCGCTGACGCGAAGGCCGCGTCCGCCCGTGAACCCGACCACGTGTCGGACGGGCGCCAATGACGGAGCCGGAACCGCCCGCGGGCGGTTCCGGCTCCCGGGGTTTTCCGAGTGTCCGGCGGATGGGGCCGCCACGGCGTCAGCGAACGCGCTCCAACTGCTTGCGGTGCAGCCACTTCGGCAGCCCCGGCGCTTCCAGGAATCCCTCGGCGCGGGCGGCGGCCAGCCCGATGCGCAGTACGTCGGTGCTCTTCTCGAACAGCATGTAGCGGGGTTCCCAGGCCGGGCGGTACTTCGCGTTGGCGCGGTAGAGCGACTCGATCTGCCACCACCGGGAGAAGAAGGCGAGCAGGGAGCGCCACAGCCGCAGGACAGGGCCCGCCCCGAGCCGTGCGCCACGCTCGAAGACGGAGCGGAACATGGCGAAGTTGAGCGACAGTTGCGTGATCCGGGCCTCGTCGGCGCGCTGGATCAGGTCCAGCACCATGAACTCGATCAGCCCGTTGTCGGACTCCCGGTCCCGGCGCATCAGGTCCAGCGACAGCCCCTTCCCGCCCCACGGCACGAAGCTCAGCAGCGCCCGCGGCCGGCCGTCGGCGTCGGCGCACTCGAGCATCAGGCAGTCGCCGTCGGCGGGGTCGCCGAGCCGTCCGAGGGCCATGGAGAAGCCCCGTTCGGTGTCGCCGTCGCGCCAGTCGTCGGCGAGTCGCACCAGTTCGGCCATCTCCTCGGCGGGGATCTCGGCGTGACGCCGGATGCGCACGGTGTAGCCGGCCCGCCGGGCCCGGTGGTAGGCCTGCCGGACGCCGCGCATGGCACGGCCCTCCAGAGTGAAGTCCGCGATGTCGACGATCGCCTCGTCTCCCAGTTCCAGCGCGTCCAGACCATGCCTCGCGTACACGGTGCCGCCGCGCTCGCCGGCCCCCATGACCGCGGGTGTCCAGCCGTGTGCGCGGGCCTCGGCGAGCCAGCGGTCGATCGCGCCCGGCCACGCCTCGGGGTCGCCCAGCGGATCGCCCGAGGCCAGTGACACCCCGCCGACCACCCGGTAGGTCACCGCGGCCTTTCCACTGGGCGAGAAGACCACGCTCTTGTCCCGGCGCAGCGCGAAATAGCCGAGTGAGTCCGCCTGCCCGTGCCGCACGAGCAGCGCGCGCAGGCGGTCCTCGTCGGCGGGGGTGATCGGGTCGGTGGCGCGCACCGAGCGGAACGCGGCCCACAGCACCGCCGCAAACACCGCCGCACTGGCGATGTTGATCAGCGCGTCGGCCCAGGCCGGGGAGGAGATACCGGGGAAGTCACCCTGCGCCGGGTCCATGGAGACCGCGCGCATCAGGCCGTAGCTCCAGCGCTCGGCGAAGGTCGAGGAGCGCGTCGGCGCCTCGTCCGCGACGGTGACCAGGAGGGCGGCCAGGAGCGAGGTGACCAGCACGCCGCCGGCCGCGGTCAGCAGGGCGCGCCGGGGGTTCGACCGGTCCCCCTTGGCGTAGAACTCGTGCCGCCCTGCCAGCAGGGCGCCCGCGAACAGCACGGTCATCGCCAGGGAGAACCAGTTCTGCGGATGCGTCCGGAACTCGGGGGCGAAGGCCAGGACCGCGGCGAACACCGCCCCGAGAAGCCCGGACAGCGCCATATTGAGAATCCAGGAGGCCCGCTTGCGCCTGCGCAGGGTCACCGCCAGGAAGAACGCGAAGGCGGCGGAGGCGAAGCCGGGCGTGACCAGGTAGGGCGTGAACAGTTCCGCGGTGTTGTGCCGCCGGATGTCCTCCCCGAAGGACACCCATACCGCGCCGAGCACGTTCACGGCGGTGACCACGCGGAGGTACCCGATCCCGAAAGCGGCGCCCCGCCGTGCCCACCCGTCGTCGGGCCGGTTCTCACCCGTGCTCAAACGATGCCTCCAAGAAGTTGACGGCGAGGGTTCGCCGACGTCCGCACTAGAACTCGATTGGGAATCGACTGCTTGCGACCAGGCCAGAGGGGCGCACCCGGCGGGCGCGCCCCTCTGGCGGTGGGGTGGCTTGCGGTCAGCCGGCCCAGACGTCCTCGACGTAGCGGCCGGACTCCACCATGCCGGCCAGCCAAGCGGCGGCCTCCTCGTCGCCGGAGCCGGTGTGCTCGCGGTGGACGGCCATGAACGCCTCGCGCACGGCGGGGGCCATACGGCGGCCGTCACCGCAGATGTAGACCCGGCCGCCCGCTTCCAGGGCGGCCCACACCTCGTCGCTCTCGCGGGCTATCCGGTCCTGGACGAAGCGGGCACCCTCGACGGGCGCGTGCATGAAGGTGGGACGCATGCTGACGGCGCCCGCCGCCTCGGCCGCCTCGAACTCGTCCTGGTGGAGGTAGTCCACGTCGGGGTGGTCGCAGCCGAAGTAGCACAGCAGGATGCCGGTCGAGCCGGCGTGGTACCGGTCCAGGACGGCTCCGCGGAAGGGCGCGAGGCCGGTACCCGCGCTGACGAGGATCACGGGTACGGAGGGGTCCTCCGGGAGGCGGAAGGACTCGCTGCACGGCAGCACCCGCGCCTGCACGGTGTCACCGGCCTCGACCGTCTGCACGTAGTGCGAGGCGATACCGCGGAAGGTGCCCTCGCCGCCCCGATGGGGGGCCGCGAGCAGCGAGACCATGAGGTCCGCCTCGCCCGGACTGGCCGCCGCCGACGAGGAGATGGAGTAGTGGCGGGGGCGCAGGACCGGCAGCAGTTCGAGGAAGCCCTCGAAGGGCAGCTCGCAGGCGCGGTACCGCTCCAGCAGGTCCAGGACACTGGTCCCGGGCACGGTCACCTGCTCACGGAACGTCTCGTCGTCGGCCTCGGCGAGCCGGACCAGCGGCTGCTTCTCCGGCGGGCAGGGGGTGTGCTCGGCGAGCACGGCGATCTGCTCCCGGCCCGCGGCGTCCTGGAGCTCCACGAAGTCGGTCAGCAGGCGACGCAGCGTCAGCGGCCTGTCGACCGGCAGGGCGTTCCGGCTCCGGCGACGGGTGCGCAGCCGGATCGTGCGGTCGAGGTCGAGGGCGAAGCGCTCCGCCACCCGCCGCACCAGCCCCTCCGGGTTGCTCGGCAGCAGGGCGAGGTGGTCGGCGGTGCGGTAGGTGACGCCCTCGGGCAGTCGCAGCCGCAGGAAGCGCTTGGAGCGGCCCAGCTCGTGGTCGGTGTCGACCAGCTCGTACGCCTCGAGGACCTCCATCGGCTGGACCCCGTGGCGGGCGGCGAGTCCGCCGATGACCGACTCGGTGGCGTCCTCCAGTTCGTACAGGCCCTCGTCCTCGTCCTCCGTCTCCGCGGCCGGGGCGGAAGCTCCCTCGACCGCCGTGCCGTACCGGTCGAGCAGCGCGGTCCACAGGTCGGCCGTCCACCGGTCCACGGTGCCCCCGAAGTCACCGGAGGCGTCGGCGGCCGCACGGTCCAGGATTCGCGTGGCGCCGGCCGCCGCCAGGCGCTCGTCGATGAGGGTGGGCACCCGCTGGTACGTGGCGGCCCAGTTGCGGTCGCCGACACCGAGGACGGCGTACTCCAGGCCGTCCAGCTCGCCTGGCTGCAGATCCTCCAGCCAGGCGACGAACTCGGCCGCGTCGTCGGTGGGCCTGCCGTTGTACGAGGCCGCGACGATCACCACGGGGCCCTCGGCGTCGAGCAGCCGGCCGGTGTGGTCGTTCAGGGAGGCCACGGCCGGGGCGAAGCCCTGGTCCGCGCCCTCGGCCCCGAGGTCGCCGGCGATGCCGGCGCAGGTGCCGAGGTTGGAGCCGTGCAGCAGGGTGAGGGCGGTGCCGGTGGCGCGCCGGACCGTGGTCGTCGCGTCCTGGGCGCCCAGGACGGCGGCCGCGGTCGCGGGCCTGATCCGCTCGTCGCTCGTGCGGCGGGCCAGCTTGAGGCTGAACGCGTCGGGCTTGATGGTGAGCGACGCCTTGATGTTGAGCTGGTAGTCGGCGTGGTCGAGCAGCCGGTAGCGGTGCACCAGCAGGCCGAGGAGCAGCGTGGCCTCGTGCAGGGCGAACTGCCGTCCGATGCAGGCGCGCTCACCGTTGCCGAACGGCTTGAAGAGGTGGACCGAGCGTGCTTCCTCGCGCTCGGGCGAGAAGCGGTCGGGGTCGAACAGCTCGACGTTCTCGCCCCAGGCCGGGTCGCGGTGCAGGGCGGGAGTGATCACCATCAGCGTCTCGCCCTTGCGGACGGCGTACCTGCCGCCGATGACCGTGTCCTCGATGGGCTCCACCGCGAAGGCCGGCGCGGTCGGCCACAGCCGGAGGCTCTCGTTGAGCACCTGGCGGATGTAGGAAAGCTTGCCGATGTCCCCGTAGTCGGGGTCGGGGTTCTCCGTGTCGCCCCACAGGGCGTCCACCTCGGCCTGGGCCCGCTTGAGGACCTCGGGGTGCTTGGTGAGGTAGTAGAGCGCGAAGGAGAGCGCGCCGCTGGTGGTCTCGTGGCCGGCGATGAGGAACGTGATCACCTGGTGACGGATGTTCACGTCGTCCAGGGGCTGGCCCGTCACCGGGTCCTTGGTGTGCAGCATCATGCCGAGGAGGTCGTCGGTGCTGGTGTCCCCGGATTCCCGGCGGCGCCGGATGACGTCGTCGACCAGGTTCGCCATCAGCTCGGCGTCCTGGCGGAACTGCTCGGTCTGCTTGCGCCGGAAGATCTCCGTGCCCGGGATGGACTCGGCCTTCTCCTGGGAGAAGTGCAGGGCCCGGCCCATCGCCTCGACGAAGGGGTGCAGGTCGCTGCGGCGGAAGGACTCGAAGTCGAAGCCGAAGCCGCACAGGCCGATGGTGTCGAAGGTCAGGCGGGTCATGTCGTCGGGCACGTCGACCGCCTGCACCTCGGCGAGCCGGTCCCACTTGCCGATCAGGGAACGGGCGACCGTGAGCATCGTGCCGTGGTAACTGCGCATCGCGCCCAGCGAGAACGCGGGCATCAGGATGTCGTGCGCCTTGCGCCAGTTCGGCTCGTGGTTGAAGGCGGTGAACAGGCCGTCCTTGGCGATCTGCCGGACCTCGACCAGGTCCTGGTGCACGTTCTTGCGGAAGCGGCTCTCGTCGGCCAGTTCCTCGACCAGGTCCAGGCCGCCCACGACGACGAACTCGCGGCTGAAGATGCGCTGCCGGTACACCGGCCCCAGTTCCTTCACCTCCTTGAGCACGTGGGTCAGGAAGTCGGCCCCGCCGGGGAGGGACAGGGCGTGGCCGATCAGGGGGAGCGAGGGACGCTCAGGAATGGCCTGGGTCCCGCCGACGGTCATCTGGGTCATGAACGTGCCTTTCGTTGCTCATCAGCGGTCGCTTGCCCACCACCATACAGACGACATTGTCACCTGCTCATGTCGAGCGACCGTATTGCTCGACACAGTCGTCAGGGGGAACTAAAGAAGCGCCTGGAACGTCGGGCCGAGCCCGCTTGACAGTGGACCTCGTCGCACGACACGGTTGAATGACTTGAGCGACCGACCAAGTCACTCGACGCCATGATCTGCGCGCTATTCCCGAGACAGAATCGAGGGCCCCACCATGAGCAGCATGCTCGCCGGACGACTCCGCCTGGACACCCGAACCTTCGCCGTCGAGGAGGTGCCGATCCCGGTCCCCGGTCCGGGCGAGGTCCTGATCGAGGTCCGCGCCGCCGGGGTCTGCCTGTCCGACGTCCACCTGATCGACGGCAGTCTGAGCCCCTTCTTCCCGGTCGACGCCGTCACCGAGGCGGGCGCCGTGACGCTCGGCCACGAGGTCGCCGGGGTCGTGCACACGCTCGGCCCGGACACGAAGGGTGACTGGACCCCCGGGCAGCGCGTCGTACTGCAGGCGGGCGAGGCCTGCGGTGACTGCCCCGGCTGTCTGCGCCGGATGATGTGCCAGCGACCGCTGACCCGCGGTCTGGACTACGACGGCGGCTGGGCCCAGTACACGATCGCCCGCGAGGCCACCCTGCTCCCGATACCGGACGACCTGCCCTTCGACCAGGCGGCGATCATCCCTGACGCGGTCTCCACCCCGTACGCCGCGATCGTGGGGACCGGCGCCGTCCGTCCGGCGCAGGCGGTCGGCATCTGGGGCGCGGGCGGTCTGGGCGCGCACGCGGTACGGCTCGCCCGGATGGTCGGCGCGGCCCCGGTCATCGCGATCGACCCGCTGCGCTCCGCCCGCGAGCGCGCCCTCACCTTCGGCGCGGACCTGGCACTCGACCCGCTCGCGGCGGACTTCGCGGAGGCGGTCCGGGAGGCGACGGCGGGGCGCGGTCTGGATGTCGCGTTCGACTTCGCCGGGGTGGGCGCGGCGCGTGCCCAGGCCGCGTCGGTGCTCGCTCCGTTCGGCTCGCTCGTGCTCGCCGGCCTCACCCCGGAGCCGGTCGCGGTCGCCGACAGCATCGGCTTCTGCTTCAACGTCAATCAGGTCCGGGGGCACTACGGCTCCGAGCCCGAGCACGTGGAGCAGCTCGTCGGGCTCGCTTCGTCCGGCCGCATCGACCTGGCTCCGTCCATCACCGCCCACGTGCCGCTGGCCGAGGCCGCGGAAGCGGTCGCCCGCCTGGAGAACAAGGTCGGCGACCCGATCCGCCTGGTGCTCACTCCCTGACACGCACGCCGCGTGCGTGAAGCCCTTTCCGGTCCCGGAAAGGGCTTCACGCTCGGCCGTCGGGACCTGCGCCCGCCTCGCCCGCCCCCGAAGGACAGACGGCGTGATCTTTCGATAGGTTCGACATATGAGCGCTGAGGTCGACAAGCTGCTGCATCGCCTGGTTCAGGGGCTCCGCCCCCAGGTGGGCGAGCGGGCGGACGCCCTTCTCCGTCGGCTGCGCGACGAGTTGCCCGGTCTCTGGGAGCACGAGGATCTGGCGGTGCTGGCGCTCCAGGAGATCACCGGCCACCTGACGACCTTCCTCGACCTGCTCGACGATCAGGTGACCCTGGCCGAGGTCGCGCCGCCGGAACTGGCCCTGTGGCTCTCCCGTGAGTGCGCTCGCCGCGGCCTGCCGCTCAGCGGACTCCTGCGCGCGTACCGGATCGGCCACATGATCCTGCTGCGGCAGATGCAGGCCGAAGCCGCCCGTCTCACCGACGACCCGGAACTGATCAGCACCATCGCGACGCGGATGACGGACTCGGGCTTCGCCTACGTCGACATCAGCTCCGAACTGGTCGTCACGGCCTACACGGAGGAACGCGAGCGCCGCCTGCGCCGGCGACTGGCCCTGACCGACGGGGCGGGGCGCCGCATCGGCACGACCCTGGACATCACGCGTACGGCTGAGGAACTCGTGGAGGTCGCCACGGAGGGCTTCGCCGATCTCGTGGTGGTCGATCTCCTCGACAGCGCGGTGAGCGACATACCCTCGCCCCACCGCTCCACCGACGACTCGTCGCTGCGCCGGGTGGCACTGGGGACCCCCGGCACGGTCCAGGGCTGCCCCGCCGGCAGGCCGGCCCACCACTACCCCGAGGGCTCCGCACAGGAGCGGGCCCTGACGAGCGGGCAGCCGGTGCTCCGCCTCGGCGTCGAAGCACGCGGGTCCGCCCCGTGGGAGCCGGCGGCCGGGGACTCGGTTCTGCTGCTTCCCCTCCAGGCTCGAGGGGCCGTCCTCGGCCTCGTGCAGTTCTTCCGCGGCGGCTCCACGACCCCGTTTGACCATGACGATCTGTCGCTGGCCCAGGAGATCGCGGCGCGGGCCGCGGTGTCCATCGACAACGCCCGCCGCTACACCCACGAGCGCCTCACCGCCCTCACGCTCCAGCGCAGCCTGCTGCCACAGCGGCCCGTGCGGAACGCGGTGGTGGAGACGGCCGGCCGCTATCTGCCGAGCGGGGGCCGCGCGGGGCTGGGCGGCGACTGGTACGACGTCATCCAGCTGTCCGGGGCACGGATGGCACTGGTCGTGGGCGACGTGGCCGGCGGGGGCCTGGAGGCGGCCGCGGCCATGGGCCGTCTGCGGATGGCGGTGCGGGCCTTCGCCGACATCGACCTGATGCCCGATGAGCTGCTCACCCACCTGGACGACGTGGTCATCCGCCTCCGCCGCGAGGAGGGCCGGGACGAGGGCGACCTGAGCGCCACCTGCCTGTACGCCGTCTACGACGCGTCTACCAGGACGTGTTCCCTGGCGAGCGCCGGGCACGTGCCTCCGGCCGTGGTGACGCCGTCGGAGCAGGACGCCGCCGGCTCGGTGACCAGGTCCGTCGACTTCCTCGACGTACCGCTGGGACCGCCCCTGGGGGTGGGCGGACTTCCCTTCGAGACCGCCCAGTTCGACATTCCGGAGGGCAGCCTGCTCGTCTTCCACACCGACGGGCTCACCGGGAGCGGTGCCTCCGGCGTGGAGGCCTCGCGCGCGGTGCTCCGCGAACAGCTGGCCGCGGCACCGGAATCGCTCGAGGCGGTCTGCGACCGGCTGCTGGACGCACTGCTGCCGGACCAGCCCGCCGACGACACCACCCTGCTGGTGGCCAGGACGCGCGCGCTCGACGCCCGGCACATCGCGGTGCTCGACGTCCCGTCCGACCCGGCCGCCGTGTCCCGGGCCCGTCGCTTCGCGGCCGGCAGGCTGACGGAGTGGGGGCTCGAGGACCTGTCCTTCGCCACCGAACTGATCGTCAGCGAGCTGGTGACGAACGCCGTCCGGTACGGACGGAGCCCCATCCAGCTACGGATGATCCTTCAGTCCTCCCTCACCTGCGAGGTCTTCGACGCCAGCAGCACGGCACCGCACCTGCGCCGCGCGCGCACCTTCGACGAGGGGGGACGCGGTCTGCTGCTGGTCGCCCAGATGGCCGACCGCTGGGGCACGAGGCACTCCCGCGAGGGGAAGGTCATCTGGGCCGAGCAGCCCCTCCCTGAGGAGAGCGGCCGGTCCGGCGAGGGGGCCCTGGCCGTACCGGGAGTCGATCTCACGATCACCGTCCCTCCGGCGCTCGACGACACATTCCCCTCCGCCTGAGGTGACCGGCGGCGCCGCGCATGGCCGGTCCGGTGCCGGAGCTCACGGGAATCTACGGGACGATTCAGACTTAGTCGATCGACTGAGTCGCTATAGTGAAACGTATGGCTCACGTAACCGCGGCTGAGCGCCGCCCACAGTTGATCAAAGCGGCCATCGACCTGATGACCAGGGAAGGGGTCGCCGCCGGCAGCACGCGCGCCATCGCCGCGGAGCTCGGGGTCGCGCAAGCCACGGTCCACTACACCTTCGGCACCAAGGAGGACCTGTACCGCGCGGTCATGGACCAGATCACCGACGACCTCATCGAGCAGGTGCAGCGGGCGGCGCCGGAGAACGCGGGGTTCGAGGAGACGTTCAGCGCCCTGGCGGCCCAGTTGTGGGGCACCATGCGCGAGCCCTCCTCGCACCATCAACTGCTGAACGAACTGGCCATGTTCGCCCTGCGCGTGCCCGGTCTGCACGAGGCTCGGCAAGGGCATTACCAGCGGGTCGTGGAGGTCACCGGGCGACTGATCAGCGAGACGGCCGCGAGGACCGGGCAGGAGCTGAGCACGCCCGCGGACACGGTCGCCCGGTTCTTCCTCTCCGGTTTCGACGGTCTCACCCTGCAGGCCCTGTTCCTGGCGGACGAGACCGCGGAGCAGACGGGCCTGAGGGCGCTCGTGGCCGCGACCGTGGCTCTGGCCAAGGGGCACCTCGCCATCCCCGAGGTTCCGACGGTCTGAGCCTCCACGGACGTACAGGAACGTCCCTGCCGTGCGTGCCGCCATGTCCGGAGAAGGCGCCCGTACGCGTCGACGTCACCGGCTCGCGTCGAGCACGGAGGGACATCGCGGCAGCCTCCGCCCGGGCATCGCGGCCGGACACAGTCACCGCCGAGCCGCGCTCAAGGAACATGGAACGGGAGATACGTGCACCACACGCCAGGGCGGACCCCCGTCCCCCGTACACCCCACCGGACCGCCGCCGGAGTTCCGGCGTGATCGGCTGCCTGCTCCTGCTCACCGCCGTCGGCCTGGCGGCCGGCATCCCGGCCGCCCGTGCGCTGAACCGGGCGACCTGGCCGGAACGGGAACCCGTGCTCGGGCTGTGGGTGTGGCAGTGTCTGGTCGCCACCGCCCTGCTGAGCTGTCTGACCGCGCTGGTCCTCGGCCTGGCCGCGGTCTTCCGCACCGTGCGCGACGCCCTGTTCGACTCGGCACCGCCCGGAGTTCTCGCGGCCTACGGTTTCTCCACCGCCCCCGCCTGGGCCACCGGGCTCACCCTGCTCCTGGCGTCGGGTGCGGCATGGACGGCGGCCGTGCTCGCCGGGCGGGTCCGGGCGGTCCGCCAGACCCGGGCCGCGACCCGCGACCGGCTGCGGGCGAGGGCACCCGAACTGCCCGTCGGCCTTCCCGCCGCGACGAGCGGGCCCCTGCTGGTCCTGGAGGACGAGTACCCCGACGCCTGGTGGCTGCCCGGCAGCCCCCCGCAACTCGTCGTCACCACCGGTGCGATGCACCGGCTGACCGACCGCCAGCTCGACGCCGTCCTCACCCACGAGCGGGGTCACGCGCGCGCCCGCCACGACTGGCTGCTGCACCTGTCCGCGGCCCTCGCCGAGGCGTTCCCCCGTGTGCCCCTGTTCACCCACTTCTGCGAGCAGACCCACCGCCTGGTCGAGCTGGCCGCCGACGACACCGCCGCGCGGCACTGCGGCCATGTCACCACCGCCCTCGCCCTCATCGAACTCAACCAGCACCGCGGAGTCTTCTCCTGCGCCTCCAGCCGTCGCGCGCTGGGCGACCGGGTGGACCGCCTCCTCGCTCCCCCGCCGAGACTGGGGCGCCGCAAGCGCGCGCTCATCGCCGTGGCGGCGGCACTGACTCCGTCCCTGCCGCTCCTCATCACCTTCGCGCCGGGGCTCGACGCCCTCGACTGAGACGCACCGCGGACTACGACCGCACGCGCGGGACCTCCGCAGACAGCGGCACAGCCTCTGGTGACCGAGGCCGCACAGCGGACTGACGTCACCACGGGCTTCCTGAGCCGCGGTCACCCCCAAGTGACCGGGCGCACCTCCCCCGGTGCCAGAAGCCGGAAGAGCCGGGCCGTGTCTCCCGAGGAGGGGACAGCGGCCCGGCCGGTGGCGCCGAGACCCACGACGACGGCCCGAGTGCCCAGCACCACTCCCCTGCGCGACTGCCCCGGCATGACCGCGCGCCATGTCCGGCAGCACCGGACACAGCAAAGCCCCACCCCGCCGAGGGGTCACGTCGAGGGGCGCGGACGCGGCTCGCCACCCGCGCTCAGCGCGTACGCCGCCCGGTCAGGAGGCGGTACAGCAGGAGCACGATCACCGAGCCGACGACCGCGGCGATCCATGTCGAGAGATGGAAGAAGCCGTTGATGGAGTGCACACCGAAGATCACCTTGCCGAGCCAGCCGCCGAGCAGACCGCCTACGATGCCGATGAGCATCGTGACCAGGCAGCCGCCCGGGTCCTTGCCGGGCATGAGCGCCTTGGCGATGGCGCCCGCGATGAGGCCGATGAGAACCCAGGCGATGATGCCCACGGTGTGCTTCCTTTGCTGTAGATGATGCCGAGGGAGGCCCGACGGCGATTCCGCCGGAGCTGCCTGCCGGTTGCTCCGCACGAAGGACCGGCGGCATACGCATATCCGCTCGGCAGCGGTCCACACGGGATCGGGGCCCGGTTTCCTCCGACTGGCCCGCCCGGTTCCCGGCTCGCCGGCCTCTCCGCGCGACGGCGGAGTGGCCGGGTGGGTGGCCGGTCCGCCGTCGACGGCACCTGTCCGCATTCGCCGCCGGGAGACGGCGCGGCAGGAAGTCAGCGGTCGCGCACGCGGGTCGGCTCAGTGCTCTGGACGACCGGCGCCACCGCGTGGGTGACCATGGCCGGACCTGAGGCGGACACAGTGCCGGGGAACCAAGAACGGGCCGGCGCGGCAAGGCACACCTCGGCCGCTCACCGATCGGACCGCGTCCGATGCCGTCCGCCGCCCGGCTCGGGGCGAGGGGGAATGGTCACGCCGGTCCCGCGGGGGCGCTGCGGCCGACCGTCCGGGACGGCTGGAGTGATGCGACAGGCACCTCGTCGTGGGCGAAAGCCTCGGCCATGCGGCCCCGCGGCGCTCGGCGGGGCCGAGGCCGGGCCGGCCGGGCGCACTCGCCCCGACTCTCCCGCGCGACCTCGACCGCGGCAGCGGAGTGGTCCGAACGGAGGTGCCTCGGGGGCCCTGCCTTGCTCATCCCTCGGCGAGGAGGTGGGTCAGCAGGGCTCCCATGTCCAGGTGCCGGGACTCGGTGCCGCTGGGGACCACCGCCTCCGTGGCCCGCAGAAACGCCGCGATCTCCTCGGCCGGGGCCTCGAACAGAGCCGTGCCGGTCAGCCCGCTCAGCCGGATGTGGACGGCGTCGCGGGCTGCCGTACGAGCGGGCCAGATCCGCACGTCCCCCTCGCCGGCGGGTTCCGCCATGCCTGCGGCGAGCAGGTCCCGGCCCATGATCCACTCCACGGTCCGCCGGGTGTCCGGATAGGTGAAGAGGACACGGACGGCATAGGGATCGCCCGGATCGTAGGCGAGGTCCATGCGCAGGGGCATGAGCACCGCCCCGGGTGAGAGGAGGAGCTGTACGGGCAGCCCGGTGATCGCGACCTTCGACGGTCTCATCGGTGGTGCTCCTCGGGTCGGGCCTGACCAGCTCCGCGACAGCGGGGCCGGCCGGCGGGCGGCTCGGACGCCTCGGTCAGCGAACGGCGCCGGGCCGGACCACGACGATCTGGCGGCTCGCCCCGTCCCGCTCCGGGAATTGGTGTACGCCGCGCCCGCTGTCGCAGAGAAGGCTCACACCGTGGTCCCAGCGGTAGAAGTCGGGGTCACCGGGGCCGGGCAGCAGCGCGCAGGGGTCACGGCCGTCACGCGAGCGCGGGGCGTGGACGGTGGGCGGACGGTGACCGTCGGAACGGTCGAAGCCCCGGTCGGGACCGTGGCCCCGGCCGTGGTCGCCGGAGTCCGCACCGACGCCCTGATGGTGCCCGGCCTGCGGCGCGGCGGACGCGACGCCGCCGGCGCCCAGTACGGCTCCCCCGGCCAGCAGCAGCGACGCGAAGGCGACGCCCATGTGCTTCTTGGCGACGGCGGTGGTGACGCGGTTCCTGTGGATTCGCACGGGTCTCTCCCTCGGTTCGTGTCGGCTCGCTTTCCATACGTCGTACGGAAGCATGTCTCCGTTTTACCATACGACGTATGGAAACGCGCAAGTCGCTCCCCCGGGACGAAGCCGGGACGGCTCGGACGGGTAGCCCGGACGGGCGGCGCGGGCGGTAACATACACCGTATGGAATCCGGCAGGAAACCCCCGCGGGGAACGCGGAAGAGGGAGGTGCCGCTCACCGAGGACGGCATCTACGACGTGGCGCTGCGGTTGATCGAGGCCGACGGGGTCGAGGCGCTCACCATGCGCAAGCTGGCGACGGCGCTGAACGCCAACCCGATGTCGCTGTACCACCACGTACCGAACAAGGAGGCCGTGCTGCAGGGTGCGGCGGCGCGCGTGGGCTCGCGGTTCAGCATGCGGGACCCGGAGGACCTGCCCTGGCAGGACCGTCTGCGCCATATGCTCATCGCTTTGCGCGAGTTGGCGCTCGAGCACCCGAAGCTCATGACGTACTGCCTCGGACGCGCCGAGTACATACAGCCCGGGGACTCCTTCTGGCTGGACCTCACCGAGGTGCTGGCCGCGGCGGGCCTGCCGGCCGAGGAGATCCCACGGGTGGCCGCCACCTTGTGCGCGACGCTCACCGGACTGATGATCAGCGAGCTGACCGGTGTCGTGCAGCAGTGGGCCACTCTTCCGGTCACTCCGGACGGCGGTGCGCACCCGGCGCCCACCCGGCTCGAACTGGACGCGATGGCCCGCTTCGCCCTGGAAGGCGCGGTCGCGGCCGTCGACAACCATCCGGCCCGGGTGCGCGAACGGGACTGAGCCGCAAGGACGGCCGAAGCCGGGTACGGCACCGAGATCGACGCGAGGCGCGTGGCGGACATCCCGTCACGCGCCTCGCGGCATGAGCGCCCGCTGACCGGACCTCAGTTCACGCTGCCGCCTTTTTCGGCGTCAACTCTTGACGACTCAGGTCTGGACCTTTAGTTTCCCGTTCGCCACAGCTTCATGAATGCACACACGGTTCAGGTACCTGAACAGCACCACCCCACCCCCACGACGGCCTCCCTGAAAGGCTGTGTACCCCCATGTCTCCCATGCCCAGATCCGCCCTGCGCGGCGTGCTCGCCGCCGCGCTGCTCACGGCGTCGGCCGGCGCGCTGACCGTGACTCCCGCCGCCGCGGCCACCGGCACCATCACCGGGCTCGGCGGCAAGTGCCTCGACGTGGCGGGAGCCGACTCCGCCAACGGCACGGCCGTCCAGCTCTACGACTGCAACGGCACCACCGCCCAGCAGTGGACGGTCGGAACCGACGGCACGGTCCGGGCGCTCGGCAAGTGCCTTGACGTGACCGGCAGTTCGACCGCCAACGGCACCAGGCTCCAGTTGTGGGACTGCACCGGCGGCGCCAACCAGAAGTGGACCGTCTCCACCGCACGCGATCTCGTCGGCCAGCAGTCCGGCAAGTGCGCCGACGTCACCGGCAACACCTCGGCGAACGGCACGCCCGTCCAGATCTGGAGCTGCACCGGCGCCGCCAACCAGAAGTGGACCGCGCCCGCCGACGGCGGCACGCCCCCCGCCACGGCGCCGATGGCCGTCGCCCCGTACCTCTACAACGGCTGGGGCAGCCCGCCCAGCCCGACCACCGTCATGAACGCCACCGGCGTCAAGTGGTTCACCCTCGCCTTCGTGCTCAGCAACGGCACCTGCAACCCGCAGTGGGACGGCGGCCGTCCGCTGACCGGTGGCGTCGACCAGCAGACGATCAACACCGTGCGGGGCGCGGGCGGCGACGTCATCCCCTCGTTCGGCGGCTACAGCGGCAACAAGCTGGAAAGCTCCTGCAGCAGCGCCTCCGCGCTGGCCGGCGCCTACCAGAAGGTCATCGACGCCTACCGGCTCAAGGCCATCGACATCGACATCGAGGCCGACGCGTACAGCAACGCCACCGTGCAGCAGCGCACCGTGGACGCGCTCAAGACGGTCAAGGCCAACAATCCCGGCATCAAGGTGTACGTCACCATCGGCACGGGGCAGTCCGGGCCCGACACCAGCCTGATCAACCGAGCCGCCAACTCCGGTCTCCAGGTGGACGGCTGGACCATCATGCCGTTCGACTTCGGCGGCGCGGGACAGAACATGGGGACGCTGACCACGAGGGCGGCAGAAGGGCTGAAGAACGCGCTCAAGAGCGCCTACGGCTACAGCGACGACCAGGCCTACCGGGGCATGGGCATCTCGTCCATGAACGGGATCACCGACGACAACGAGACCGTCACCCCCGCCGACTTCCAGACCATCCTCGCCTACGCGCAACAGCACCACCTCGCGCGCCTCACCTTCTGGTCGGCCAACCGCGACCGCCCCTGCTCCGGCGGCTACCCGAACGACGACACGTGCTCGGGCGTGGCCCAGAGCGCCTGGCAGTTCACCGGCATCCTCGCCAAGTACACCGGCTGACGACCCGCTCCAGGAGACTTCCGTGTTGAGAGCTCTCACCGTGGCCGTGCTCATGGCCACGACCGCCGCCGGACTCCAGTCCGCCGCGCCGACGCCGGCGAGCGCGCGGACCGCGGCGGCCGCGGCGATCCCGACCGGTCCCACCACCGTGCTCAACAAGGGCAGCGGCAAGTGCGTCGACGCCCGTGCGGCCGCGAGCGGCGACGGCACCGCCGTCCAGCAGTACGCCTGCAATGCCAGTGCCGCCCAGACCTGGCAGCTCGTCGCCACCAGCGGCGGCTACTACCGCATCGACAGCGGCCTGGACGGCACCAAGGTCTGGGACGTCACCGACGTGTCCACCGCCGACTCCGCCGCCGTCCAGCTGTGGACGTACTCCAGCGGCGCCAACCAGCAGTGGCTGCCCGTCGCCGAGGCCGACGGCGCGTACCACTTCGTCAACCGCAACAGCGGCAAGTGCCTGGACGTGCCCGGTGCCTCCACCGCCGACAGCGTGCAGCTCGCCCAGTACACCTGTAACGGCACGGCCGCGCAGTCCTTCACGCTGGGCGGTGGTACGACGAACCCGCCCGGCACCCCGGACTTCGGCCCGAACGTGACGGTGTTCGACCCCTCGATGCCCGCCGCCACCATCCAGTCCAAGCTGAACTCGGTCTTCGCCCAGCAGCAGACCAACCAGTTCGGCTCGGCCCGCCAGGCCCTGCTGTTCAAGCCCGGCACCTACAGCGCCGACGCCAACGTCGGCTTCTACACGCAGGTCGCCGGCCTCGGCCTCTCCCCCGACGACGTGACCATCAACGGCGCCGTGCACGCGGAGGCCGACTGGTTCCAGGGCAACGCCACGCAGAACTTCTGGCGCGCCGCCGAGAACCTCTCGGTCAACCCGACCGGCGGCACGGACCGCTGGGCCGTCTCGCAGGCCGCCCCGTACCGGCGCATGCACGTGCGCGGCAACCTCGCCCTCGACGACGGCGGCTGGTCCAGCGGCGGCTTCATCTCCGACACCAAGGTCGACGGACAGATACGCTCCGGCTCCCAGCAGCAGTTCCTCACCCGCAACTCCCAGATGGGCAGCTGGGCGGGGTCCAACTGGAACATGGTCTTCGTCGGCGACCAGGGGGCGCCCGCCCAGTCCTTCCCGACGTACACCAATGTCGCGAGCAGCCCCACGATCCGCGAGAAGCCCTTCCTGTACGTGGACGCGGCCGGCGCCTACAAGGTGTTCGTGCCCGCGCTGCGCACGAACGCGGTCGGCACCACCTGGAGCGGCAGGACACCCGCGGGCACGTCCCTGCCGCTCGACCAGTTCTTCATCGTCAAACCCGGCGCCACCGCGGCCGACCTGAACGCGGCCCTCGCGGCCGGCAAGAACCTGCTGGTCACCCCCGGTGTCTACCATCTCGACCAGACGCTGAACATCACGCGGCCCGACACGGTCGTCCTCGGCATGGGCCTGGCCACCCTCGTCCCGGACGGCGGGATCACCGCGATCAGCACCGCCGACGTGGACGGCATACAGCTGGCCGGTCTGCTGATCGACGCGGGCACCACCAGCTCCCGGACGCTCGTCCGGATCGGCCCGGACGGCGCGGCCGCCACACACGCCGCCGACCCCGTGCAGCTGTCCGACTTCTTCGTCCGGATCGGCGGCGCCACCGTCGGGAAGGCCACCGACTCCCTGGTCGTCAACAGCGCGAACACGATCATCGACCACACCTGGATCTGGCGGGCCGACCACGGCAACAGCGGCACGGTTGGCTGGACCACCAACACCGCCGACACCGGGCTGGTCGTCAACGGCGCCGGTGTCACCGCGTACGGCCTGTTCGTCGAGCACTTCCAGAAGACCCAGGTCCTCTGGAACGGCCAAGGCGGCAGAACGTACTTCTTCCAGAACGAGATGCCCTACGACCCGCCGAACCAGGCCGCCTGGACGAACGGCGGCGGCAAGGGCTACCCCGCCTACAAGGTCGCCGACTCCGTCACCGGTCACGAGGCGTGGGGGCTGGGCAGCTACTGCTACTTCAGCACCAACCCCGGCGTCGTCGCGGACCGGGCCTTCGAGGTGCCGAACACCTCCGGGGTCAGGTTCCACGACATGGTGACCGTCTCGCTGGGCGGCACCGGGACCATCAGCCATGTCGTCAACAACACCGGAGGGCCGTCCAACTCCGCGAACAACGTCGCCTACTTGACCACCTACCCGTAGGCCGCAGGAAAGGACCGATCAGCAGATGCACACCAGCAGCTCCCGATCCGGCAGCACGCTCCTGCGGGGTCTCCTCCTGCTCGCGGCCCTGCTCGGGCTCACCGCGCCACCCACCGCGTATGCGCACACCGCGGCGGCGCCGTTCAAGGTGCTCGGCCTCTACAGCGGCACCTGGGACGCGGCACACATCGACTTCGAGAAGGAGGCGAACGACTGGCTGCCCAGGCAGGCCGCCGCGAACGGCTTCACCTACACCGCCAGCAACGACTGGAACCTGCTCGCCAACGGCGGCGTGCGCGCCTATCAGGTGGTCCTCTTCCTCGACGACCTGCCGCAGACCGCCGCCCAGCGCACCGGGTTCGAGCAGTACATGCGCGACGGCGGGGCCTGGATGGGCTTCCACGTCTCCGCCTTCACCACGGACGCGGCCGGCTGGTCCTGGTACCACAACACCTTCCTGGGCAGTGGTGACTTCAAGTCCAACACCTGGGGCCCGACCTCCGCCGTCCTCAAGGTCGAGGACCGCTCGCACCCCTCCACCGTGAACCTGCCCGCCACCTTCACCTCCTCGGTGAGCGAGTGGTACAGCTGGTCCAGGGATCTGCGGCAGAACCCGGACATCAAGGTCCTCGCCTCGGTCGACCCCAGCAGCTTCCCCCTGGGCACCGACCCCGGCCAGTCCTGGTACAGCGGCTACTACCCGATCCTGTGGACCAATACGAAGTACCGGATGCTCTACGCGAACTTCGGCCACAACGCGATGAACTACGACACGAACACCCGTCTGTCGTCGACGTTCGCCAGCGCGACGCAGAACCGGTTCCTGCTGGACGGGCTGAAGTGGCTCGGCGGCGCGGGCGGTACGACTCCGCCGGACGACACTCTCTCCGAGACGTCCCTGTACTCGCTGCGCAACGTCGGCAACGGCACCTGTGTCGACGCCCGTTCGGCCGCCACGGCCAACGGGACCGCGATCCAGCAGTACGCCTGCAACGGCACCCAGGCGCAGCAGTTCCGCCTCGCCGGGACCGACGGCGGCTACCGGCGCATCGGAGTACGCCCCGATCCGGCGCAGGTCATCGACGTGACCGACGTCTCCACCGCCGACAACGCGCCGCTCCAGCTGTGGGCGTACGGGGGCGGGCTGAACCAGCAGTGGCTCCCGGTGCGGGAGGCCGCCGGGCGGTACCACTTCACCGCCCGGCACAGCGGCAAGTGCCTCACAGCGGCATCCGCCGCCACCGACAGCGCGCAGCTCACCCAGCGGGCCTGCGACGGTTCCCCGGCCCAGAGCTTCATGGCAGCCGCCGGCTGACTACCGGTCCATTTGCACCGCTCTCCTCGGGATGCGCCCAAAGCACCGAAACGCAACGCTCGCCAAGGCCATGTACCCAACGTTTACTGGGCAGTTGACCTGGGCGTTTCATGGTAGCGTCCTTGCTCTGAGGGACAGAGCAACCTGAAAGGGAAATCGTGAACACGGAGAAGATCGCCGTTCGCCGCCTCTCGCTGGAAGAGGTGACGAAGCTCGGCATCAAGGACAGGCTCTTCGTTTCCGCCGACACGGCAGAACTCAAGCTTCCCGGCTGCTATGTCCCTGCTTTTCTGACCAAGTCCGGTGAGGATTTCGAGGGCGGTTCGATAACGGCGCGAACCGTGTTCCAGGAAGAGGTCTCCTGCCTTCCGGACGACGAGAACGAAGCCGGGATCTACGTGGCCGACGAGAACGGATCGGAGACCATCGAGGTCCTCCAGTCCGCGGGCGTCGTCCTGGACCTGGCGCTTTTCGTGCCCAGCGGGGACAAGGGGGCCCTCTCGGCCCTTTACGCCGCCGCCCGGCAGGCGTTCGGCGCCGACGTCGTGCAGATCTGGCGCCAGGGGCTGAAGGAGGTTCCCGACGTCAAGGTCGACATCTTCGAGGAGCAGGTTCCCCGGGGACGCAAGGGGGGCGACAGTCCCAAGCGTGACCGTCGCGCCATCGACACCTACCCCACCCGCGCGGACTTCATCGAGTTCACGCCGGGGTGGAAGCCGGTCGTCGAGATCCACAAGCCGGTCGTGGACGACACCCCGACCATCTGAGGTGGCGTCACCTTTTGTTCCCGACCTGGGAGAACGCCGATAAGGCGGGCGCCGAGAACCCAGGGGCGGGGCGGGCCCCGGAGTATTCTCCGGGGCCCGCGCCGTACCGGTCAGACGACGGTGATGTTCTCCGCCTGGGGGCCCTTCTGACCCTGGGTGACGTCGAACGTCACCTGCTGGCCCTCGAGGAGCTCGCGGAAGCCGGAAGAGTTGATGTTGGAGTAGTGCGCGAAGACGTCCGGGCCGCCGCCGTCCTGCGAGATGAAGCCGAAGCCCTTTTCGGCGTTGAACCACTTGACGGTACCGCTGGTCATGCTGAGCCTTCCGGTCGAGACCGGGCCCGCACCGCGCGGACCCGAAGGTGATGCCCTGTTCCCGCCGCGCACAGCAGAACGCCCACGCCGGGGCGCGGGCGGGGCACGGCATCTGTCTGCGACGCTACACGCAGGAACGGCCTCTCACCACTGGGCAACGACTTACGCTCACCCGTCCGTCGGACCGTCGCCGGCGGCCGCGTGGATCTTCCCCGAGGACCCGAGTGGTGGTCGGTCCCCGACCGCGCCCCGCACAAGCCGCTCACTCCAGCACCGCGCCAGGAGATCCACGTCCTGGCACGGCACTGAGGGGGGACGCCGCCGCCCCGGTCTGGCGGATGATCACCGCGTCGCCCGCCCTGCGGGAGTACGAGGAGCGCACCAGATCCGGTCCGCACTCCTCGAGCCCGCCGCCGGCAAGGCCAGGCCGTCTCGTCGGTGCGATTCTGGGGACGCGAGAGGCGGCAAGAGGCGGTGGGTCGTGGGTAGACATCGGCCAAGCCCTCGGGGTGGGCAGGCAGACCGCCCCACGGCTCTCACCCTCCGCGTCGCGAAAAGGAGCGTCCTCATGACGGTGGAACCGCGAGCAAGGCCCCAAGGAGGGTCCGCATCGGCTGATGCCGGGCCGGCACTGGCACCGCCATGCGGTCTGGGCGCGTTGTGGGCGGTCCGGCACGGTGAGTCCACGGCCAACCTCGCCTTCGCCGCCGCGGCCGCCTCGCGCTCGACCGAGCCGGTGGCCGGGCGTGACCGGGACGTCTCGCTCTCGCCGTCGGGCGTCCGCCAGGCCGAGGCCCTGGGTGGGTGGCTCGCGGGCCAAGACCGCGAGAGCGGCCCCGACCTGGTCGTGTGCTCGCCCTACCTGCGGGCCCGCCAGACCTGGCACGCGATGCGGGAGTCCGCCGCCGCGCAGGGTGTTCCCACCCTGGAGACAGTCGTCGACGAACGGCTACGAGACCGGGAGACGGGCATCTTCGAGCTGCACCCGCCCACCGCAGTGCAGGCGCGCAGCCCGGAGGAGGCCTGTCGCCGGCGCCTGCTCGGGGAATGGCACTACCGGCCTCCCGGCGGCGAGGCCCTCACCGATGTCGCTCTGCGGGTACGGCAGTTCATCACCGACCTCTCCCAGGCCGCCCCAGGCCGCCGGGTCCTGCTTGTCACGCACGACGGCGTCCTGCTCGCCCTCCGGCACGCCCTGGCCGGGGTCGGCGCGGCCGCACCCGGCCACCTCCCGCCCGTACCCAATGCCTCCCTGTCCCACTGGACCACGGACGGCCGCACGCTACGACCGCACACGTGGGGCGACACCGCCCACCTGGCGGGTCTCGGCCCAACTCCGTCGTAGCCGACCGGAAGCCCGAACGGCTGCGTGGCCGCGCAGGCTACGCGTCGACGTCGTCCGCGCGGCCGCTCGCCCCGAGGTCGTACGGGTCGCCGACGCCCGGCACCGGCGAAGGCCCGTGAGGCTGATCCGAAGCGCGGGCCATCGCCGACAGGTAGTGGCCGAAGCCGCCGTGGGCGCGGGGGCGCAGGCGGGGGGAGGTCTGGACCGGGCACGCGGCGGTGCGCAGGACGCGGTGGCCGCGTCGTTCCAGCGCGTGCACCAGAGCCCTGTCCTCTCCGGTGGCGAGCGGCGGGAAGCCGCCGGCGTCGAGGTAGGCGTCGGCGGCGAAGCCCAGGTTGGCACCGTGGACGTGCGGGTGGAGCCAGGGGGTGCCCTTCGGCGGCCGCGTCTTCTCGTACAGCGCGCGGTGCGGTGCGGCCAGCGGCGAGGAGAGGGGGAGGGCCACGGTGCCCACGACGGCCTGCCAGCCTTCCCGCGCGCGGGCGAGCTGGTGGGCGAGCCAGCCGGGCGGGACGACGCTGTCGGCGTCGGTCGTGGCGATCCACAGGGCGGAAGGTCTGGCGGTGCTCCGTTCGAGCGCGTGCCGGACCCCGGCCGCGCGGGCCCGGCCGGGGTTGCGGCAGTCGGTGCGGACGACCAGGGCCCCGGCGTCACGGGCCACCGCCTCCGTACGGTCGCGGCAGGCGTCGGCCGCCACCACCGTCAGCACCCCGACGGCGGCCAGAGCGGGGTGGCGGGCGGCACGGGCGAGCGCCGCGAGGGCCACCGGGAGCAGCCGCTCCTCGTCGTGGGCGGGAACGACGACGGCGAGGGTGGCCACGCTCATGCGAGCCCTTCGCGGGCGGCGACCCCGGGGGGCGTGCGCCCGTCCGGACCGGTGCGCTGGTGGACCTGGAGGACGAAGTCCTCCTCGCGGTGGTCGGCGAGCAGAGCGAGGCCCGGCTGCGCGTCGACGCGGCGCGCGACACCGGTGCCGGTTCTCAGGTGCTCCGCCACCGGGTGGTCCCAGTGGACGGTGACCAGCGTGCCGGCCGGTTCCAGCGACTCGACCGCACGCTCCAGCAGCAGGTCGAGAGCGCCGTCGTCCAGGTAGTAGAGAAGCTCGGACAGCACGACGAGGTCGAACGAGCCGTCCGGCCACTCCTCGGGCACGAGCATCCGGCGCACCGAGACGTTCGGCAGGCCGGCGGTGCGCTCGCGGGCGGTCTCGACCGCCGACTCGACCCGGTCGCAGGCGAGTACGGCGTCGCAGCGTTCCGCCAGGCGGACGGTCAGCTCGCCGACGGAGCAGCCCGGCTCGAAGGCGCGCCGGTAGCGGGCCATCGGGAGGGTGGCCACGGTGAGGTCGTACTTGCGCCGTTCGTACCAGCGCTCGGTCAGCCGCCACGGGTCCCGGGCGGCACGGTACATGCCGTCGAAGTACGCGTCGGGGGTACGGGGCCGGGTCATCCGAACACCACCTCCCAGCCGCGCAGATGGTGGGCCACCTCCTCCGGAGGCAGCACCGCGGCGTCCTGCGGCGCGTCACCGAGCGGCCGGATCTGGGTGACGAAGCGGTCGACCGCGGCACGCTTGCGGGCCTGGACGCCGGGCGGCAGCACGATCCGGGCGGCCTGTCCCCAGGGAACCCGGGCGTCTCCCGGGCGCGCCCAGTGCCACAGCCACACCGGGTACAGCCGGCACGGCACCGACACCGCACGGGAGGCGGCCAGCGCGGCGCGCCCCGCCGCCTCGTGATCACTGTGGGCGTCCTGTGTCCACGGTGCGAGGCAGAGCGCGGCGTCCGGCAGCAGGGCGGCCAGTTCGTCCGCCAGGCGGTCCTCATGCCGGGCCACCCCGGTGTCGGGCAGCCGAAGCCGCACGATCTCCGCCTGCTCCGCCCCCAACTCCTTCAGCGCGTCGCGCAGTTCACCGGCGCGCAGCTCTGCGAGCCGGTCGGGGGTCACCTGGGTGGAGCCGGGGTGGGAGCCTTCTCCGTCGGTGACGGACACCACGGTCAGCGCGACCCCGGCGGCCGCCAGCAGGGCGAGGGTTCCGCCCGCGCCCAGCACCTCGTCGTCCGGGTGCGCCGCCACCACGACGACCCGTCCCTCCGTCGGCAGCGCGCATTCCGGCATCCGTTCCCAGCCGCCCCACGCGCGCCACTCCCGCTCGTCGGTGCCGGGGGCCTGGATCGGGTCGGCGTAACCCTCGGCCGCGGCGCTCATCGGCCGGCTCCGTCACCGCGGCACACCAGGGCGCCCAGAGCGGCCAGATCCCGTTCGGCGTGGTGCTGGCGTACGTAGACGGCCAGGTCGGCCGCGGCCCGCGCGTGCCGCTCGTCGTGGCACAGCGGCCCCGCGCCGGTCGCCCGGCCCACCCGGTCCAGCACCTCGGCACACACCTCGGCCAGGAGGGCCCGTACCCGCAGGGCGCGCAGCGCGGCGGTGTCGGCCTTGTCCAGCGGGTCGGCGTCGATCTCCTCGGCCGCCCGCGCCAGCGCCGTCCCGGCCGTGTGCAGCCGCAGGTCGACCGCGCCGGCGTGCGCGTCGGTGAAGGGGTCGGCGCGCCGCCCGGCCCGCTCGAACAGGACGCGGGCCACGGCCTGGGCCCCGCCGTACCAGCAGGCCGCCACGCCCACACCGCCGTGGTGGAAGCCGGGGCGGCGCACGTACGCCTCCACCCCGCCCACCGGGGTGGCGGGCACCGCGCTGAAACGCACGTCCGGGCTGTCGCTGCCTGTCATGCCGACCGCCTGCCACGTCCCGGGTACCGGCCGGCAGCCGGGACCGTCAGCGGGCGCGGGCCGCGCGTCACCGGGGATGCCGGTGCGCACCGCGAAGAGCCGGCGTCCGTCGTCGGCGAGCGCGGTGACCAGGGCGTGCGTGCAGGTGTGGGCGCCGGAGCAGTACTGCTTGATCCCGTCGAGCAGCCAGCCGTCCGCCGTACGGGTGGCGGTCAGTCCGGAGCCGGGCGGTTCGGCCGCCCACACGCCCCAGTACTCGCCGGGGCGCACCGGCTCTCCCTCCAGCTCGGCGCGGATCGCCACGGCGTCCAGATGTCCTTCCGCCAGGCGGGCCGTGCACAGGTCCTCACGGGCGAGCCCTGCCAGCGTGTCGAACCGGGCGGCGGTACTGCCGCCGCCGGGCAGCGGGCAGTCCGCCTTCCCGGCCGCCAGCGCGTCGGCGTACCGGACGAACGCCTCGGCGGGCGGGGGAAGCGCATCGTGCATGAGGGGCACTCCTTGCTCGTTCGTCCGGTGCCGGACCCGGTCCGGGGACGACGACTCGATACTGCGTGGCGGCCGGTGAGGTCGCCAGTCGCGTCCGGGCGGGGCGAGGGCGGGCCCGGCTGATGCGCGGACCCGCCCCTCCTCGCCGTCGACGCGGGCTCAGACCTCGCCGCGCCACTGGCCGGTGGCGGCGCCACCCCGCTTCTCGATGAACTCCTTGAAGCGCTTGAGGTCACCGGTGGCCTGGCGCTTGACGAAGCCCAGCTTGTCCCCGACCTTCTCGGTCAGGCTTTCCGGGGCGTAGTCGAGCTGGAGCATGACCTTGGTCGTGCCGTCGTCGATGCGGTGGAACGTGACGACTCCGGCCTGCCGGGCCTCCCCGCCGACGCTGGTCCAGGCGACCCGCTCGTCGGGGATCTGCTCGGTGATCTCGGCGTCGAACTCCCGCTCCACTCCGCCGATGCTCGTCTTCCAGTGGGTGAGGGTGTCGGTGCGCTGCTCGATGCGCTCGACTCCGTCCATGAACCGGGGAAAGTCCTCGAACTGGGTCCACTGGTTGTAGGCGTCCGTCACGGGGACGCGGACCTCGATGGACTCTTCCACCTTCGACATGCACTCCTCCTCGGCATGAGCCGGCCTTGCGGGGCCGGTCGGGTTGACGTTGATCTCCTTCCTCTTGCCCGGATCGCGGCATGTAGTACTCGTAGACCACTCCCTCCTCGCAGCGCTCGACCGAAATACCCCCAGGGGGTATGTTGTCTATCGGTGACCGACACGGCGAGAGGAGCCGACGATGGACCACCCCGCACACCGGCATCAGGACGCGCACCCGGGCTCGGGTGCCTCCTGGCGTACCGCCGCCCGCGCGACGCTGCACTGCCTGACGGGCTGCGCCATCGGCGAGGTCCTCGGCATGGTGATCGGCACCGCCGCCGGTCTGCACAACGCGGCCACGGTCGTCCTCTCCATCGCGCTCGCCTTCGTCTTCGGCTACGCGCTGACCATGCGGGGCGTACTGCGCGCCGGCCTTCCGCTCCCCCAGGCCCTCAAGGTCGCTCTGGCCGCGGACACGGTGTCCATCGCCGTGATGGAACTGATCGACAACACCGTCATGGTCGGGGTCCCGGGCGCCATGGACGCCGGACTGACGCAGGCACTGTTCTGGGTCTCGCTGACGGCCTCACTGGCCGTCGCCTTCGTCCTGACCACTCCCGTCAACCGGTGGATGATCACCCGCGGCAAGGGCCACGCCGTCGTACACCAGCACCACTGACGAACGACCCTGGAGCCGCGCGGCGGAACTCGCTCCGACAGGGCCGACTCGACGGTGGCGGCGGGCTAGGGTCGGCCGCGTGGCCGAGCCCTCCTATCTGACCGCTGTCCGTGACTCGTACGACATGGTCGCCGTCGATTACGTCGAACGCGTCCCGCCGCCCGCCGCGATGGACCCGCTGTCCCGCGCGATGCTGGCGGGGTTCGCCGAACTCGTGCGGACGGCCGGGGCGGGGCCGGTCGCGGACCTCGGGTGCGGCCCCGGCCGGGTGACGGCGTACCTGGCCGGGCTGGGAGTGTCCGCCTTCGGCGTCGATCTCTCGCCCAGGATGGTCGAGTTGGCCCGGCACGCCCATCCGGACCTGCGGTTCAGCGAGGGCTCGATGACCGCGCTGGACATGGGGGACGAGGAGCTGGGCGGCATCCTGGCCTGGTACTCCACCCATCACACGCCCCCACGGTGGCTGCCGGCGGTGTTCGCCGAGTTCCACCGCACGCTCGCGCCCGGCGGGTACCTGCTCTGGGGTGACTACGTCGGCGACGAGCGGCTGGAGCCGACGCGGGGGTACGGCCGTCCGGTGTCCTACGAGTCGTATCTCCTGCCCCTGGAGCGCGTGGCCGGCCTGTTGGAGCAGGCCGGACTCTTCGTCACCGCGAGGCTGGAGCAGGAGCCCGGCGGACGGGTCTACCGACCGCACGCCTGCCTGCTGGCCCGCAAGCCGCCGAGGGCGGACGCCACCTCGGCCGCACGCGGCCACGGAACCGGACCGCGATGACCGGTGGCGAAACAGGGCCGGCTTGCCGGGCAGGCCGGGGTCCCGGGCGCCGCGCCGGCCAAGGAGGCAAATCATCGTCGTCCGTTGCCGTCACTTGAGCGGGTCGTGTCCCCAGTTCATCAGGGAGTGACGCCATTTGGTGTCGGAGACATCACCATCGGGACGCTGCTCGATGTGCCGGTGCACATAGCCGACGACCTTGCGCATGTGGGCGAGGTCGTCGTCGGAGAGGTCGCTCTTCCTGGTGCGCAGCAGATCGACGATGCGGCGACCGGAGGCGTGCCCCACGCTCTCCCCGTCGTCGCCGCCGTGCTGCCCGGCCCCGTTCGACTCGTCGGTCCCGAGCCACTTCTCCAACTCCGCCGGCGTCATGTTCACCGCCTCGTTGAACGCGGTGATGGTGCTCTTCCTGTCGTCCTGCTCCTGGGCGGCCATGCCAGCATCCTCACGCGGGCCGGAGGGGGACGCACGGCGGTGACGCCGTATGTGCGACGGCACAAGCGGATCTCTGCGTGAACCGTGTGGTCCGAACGACGCCCTGCGGGAAGCCCGGCGTTCCATGACTCGGACCCGTGTCCGGCCAGTGCTCCCGGGGCAGGGCCGCTCAAGGCCGATTCCATACGAGCGTGTAGCGCCAGAACAACCGCCGCCGCAGCCGTGCGCCCGGCAGGACACACCTGACTTCCCGGACGATTTCGCCGAAGGTCATCTCCGCTGAGCGAGTGGGGGCCGTCATGGAGACGGGCCTCTTCGAGAAGCGTCCCGTGTTCTTCAGCCAGCCCACGGCGATGTTGGCCGGAATGGCGACCCCACCGAGCAGGTGGTCCACAGGGGTCTGGGCGCGGAAGAGGCCGACGATCACCAGGGTCCCGCCCGGCGCCAGATGACGGCGGAACCGGGTGAGCGCCTGAGTGAACGGCAGGTGGTGGATCGTTGCGACGCACGTGATGACGTCGTAGGGGCCCGCCGGAAGCTCGGCCATCGCATCCGCGACGGTGTAGGTGACGGGGAGCCCGGACGGAGTCAGCTTCCGGGCCTGGTCGGTGATCACCGGATCGGTGTCGACGGCCTGCACCGTGGCGGCTCGTCCGGCCAGGAGCCTCGCAAGATCGCCGCTGCCGGAACCGGCATCCAGGGCGCGGTCGAAGCGCCTCGGCAACCGTCGCAGGATCCAGCGGTGGTAGTGGGCGTTGTGATCCCAGGGATGAGCGGCGTTGAACCGTTCGAGAGTCCGCAGGACACGGGGCGACAGGATCTTCACCGCTCCAGTCCATCAAGTCGCTGCGGTGCGCGGGCCGTGTTCCGCGGCAAAGGTCACCGCGGCGAATCCGGCCGGGGTGATCTTTCCCGGCGCCACGCGGTCACCCAGCGGAAAGCGGGTACCCGGTGTGGATGCCGGGCCGGTGGCCGCCGCGCGTGGGTGCGGGCCGGGCGACGCGGACAGCAGATGTGACGAGAGGATGTGCGTTCCATGCCCCCCACCGACGCCGAGGACGCGGCCCGCGCCGCCGTGTTCGATGTGGACGGCACTCTCGTGGACACCAACTACCTTCATGTCGCGGCGTGGTGGGAGGCCTTGCGGCAGGCGGGGCACGATGTGCCGTCGCAGGCGATCCACCGGGCCATCGGTCTCGGTTCGAGTGATCTCGTGGCCCATCTGCTGGGCGCGGACCGGGCGCGCGAGGAGGCGGAGGCGCTCAGTGCGGCGCACAAGACGCTGTACGGGCAGTACTTCGGGCGGCTGAGGGCGCTGCCGGAGGCCGGGCGGCTGCTGCGGCGGCTGGCGGACGACGGGTGGAAGGTCGTCCTGGCCACCTCGGCGGGCGGCCAGGAGTTGTCCGCGCTGCGGACCGCGCTCGACGCCGACGAGGCGATCAGCGGCATGGCGAGTGCCGACGACGTCTCCCAGGGCAAGCCCGCTCCCGAGCCGGTCGAGCAGGCACTGAGGCTGGCCGGGGCGACACCGGAGCGATCGGTGTTCGTCGGGGACACCGTGTGGGACATGCAGGCGGGCAGCCGGGCCGGGGTCACCTGCGTGGGCCTGCTGTGCGGCGGGATCCCTCGCGAGGACCTGGAGAAGGCCGGCGCGGACGTGCTGTACGACGACCCGGACGCGCTGCTCGCCTCCCTCGCCCAGAGCCCGCTGGGGCGCCGCCCCTGAAGCGCGTCACTCGTCGGCCGCGCCCTCCGTACGTGCCACGGCCTGGCGGCCGGCGAGGTGGCCCGCGATCTTGAACGCCCGTTCGTGCGAGCCGAACGTATCGGCGCGGGCGCGGCGCAGCACCACCCGGACGGCGACCACGAGTCCGTGCTCGGGCAGGCGCAACTGCTCCTCGATTCCCAGGGCGGCAGCCGCGAAGAAGCGCGGCAGGGCGTCGGCGGGCTCGTAGTCCACCGTGAGATCCCGGGCCACCTCGAAGGCGAATCCCTCCTTGGCGGGTTCGAAATCCACCTCGATCGCCGCGAACTGCGGGGCGCAGTTCTGCTTCGTGTGCAGTACCCGTACACCATGGATCGGATACGGCGGGAAGCGGCGCGGTGCTGACGTCATCCCGGAACGCTATCCGTCCCCGGTGTGACGGCCGCCATCCGCATACCCCCCGCGCACGGGGTATCCGCTCCACCTGGACGGATGTAGTGAGCAAGGGTCGAGGCGAAGCACATGGAGTGGTTGCGGAGCTGTACCGCGTGGGTGAAGCGGGCGTGGAGCACGCCGGGGCACGAGCGCAACACGGCGCTCCTGGTCGGCAAGAGCGCGCTGGCGGCGACGCTGGCGTGGTGGATCGCGTACGACCTGCTGAACGCGGCGTCGCCCGCCTTCGCGCCCTTCTCCGCCGTGCTGATCATGAATGCCACGGTCTACAAGTCCGTGTGGCAGGCGCTTCGCTACACGGCGGCGGTCACCGTCGGCGTGGCCGTCCAGGCGGCCATCGGGTTCCTCGCCGGGCCGGACCTGTTCGCCTTCGTCCTGGTCGCCGTCATCGCCCTGTGCATCGGCCGGTGGCCGGCCCTGGGCGAGCAGCGCTCCCAGGTCGCCACGGCGGCCTTCTTCGCCTTTTCCACGTACGCCACCGCGACCACCACCGCCGACAAGGTGAACCAGCTCGGGCAGATCATCCTGCTCGTCCTCATCGGATGCGGGCTGGGCGTGCTCGTGAACCTCTGCATCGCGCCCCCGCTGCGGTACCGCAGCGCGGAGCACGGGCTCCAGGTGCTGGCCGGGCGGCTGGAGACCCTGCTGGACGACATGGCCGACGGCCTGGGCACCGGAGACGTGGACGCGGACCGGGCCGCCAAGTGGCGCCGGGCCGGCGAGAGGGCGCAGCACGCGGTGGGGCAGGCCCGCGCGGGTCTGGACACGGCGGAGAGCAGCCTCCCCCTCAACCCCCGCCGCTTCCTGCCCGCCCACCGCGGCTACCTGGGCTTCGACCGCTACCGGCGGAGTGTCGACGCGCTGGAACGGGCGGTCTACCAGCTCGGTTCGCTGACCCGGAGCCTCGGCCGCTGGCGCGAGACGGAGGACACGTACACCTACGCCCCCGCCCTCAAGGCGTACGCGGAGTTCGCCGCCAGTCTGCGCGACATCGCGCACGTCATCGCCGAGCTCGACAGCGACACGCTGACCGAGCAGGCCCAGGAGATGTGCCGGCTGGCGACGATCGCCCAGGAGGCCCTGCAGAAGGTGCTCGGCGCCGCCCAGGACAACGAGCTGCCCCTCTCGGACGCCTCACGCCCCTACGGCGTCCTCGTCGTGGAGGCCACCCGGCTGATGGAGGAGTTCCAGAACACCTGCGACGCCCTCAAGGACACCGCCGCGGAGTCGTAGCCCTCACTCGGCCGCGGCAGGCTCCCCGAGGGAGGCGGGGGTGTCGCGGACGCCCAGGCGCAGGTGCTCGACGTGGAAGAGGGCCTGGTCGAGGAGTTCGGCCACGTGGCTGTCGTAGAGCGAGTAGACGATGGAGCGGCCCTGGCGCTCGCCGGTGACCAGGCCGAGGTTGCGCAGCAGCCGGAGTTGGTGGGAGCAGGCCGAGGTCTCCATGCCGACGGCCTTGGCGAGGTCGCCGACCGCGCAGGGGCCCTCCTGGAGCCGGGCCAGGATGTGGAGCCGGGACGGGGTGGCGAGGGCCTGGAGGGTGGCGGCGACGTCGGCGGTGCCGACCGCGTCGAGGCGTTCGCGGGTGCTGGCGGTGCTGCTGGTGACGCGTCCGTGGCCCATGCGTCCATCATAACGACGACATGTGAAGACCTGTTCAACTGTTCCTGTATGGTGGACGGATAGTCCGCTCCGCCCGTGAAGGGTTGTTCTGTCGTGTCTTCTGGCCTGGACCGTGCGTCCTCCGCTCCCGTCGCGCGGGCCGCCGGCCGGCCCCGGCGCCGTACCCGCGTCCTGGCGTTGCCGGAGGCGCGCTGGGCTCTCGCCGCCCTGGTGCTGTTCCTCGTGGCTTTGCCGGTCCACCTGCTGCACGGTCCGGCGTGGCTGTGGGGGACGCTGTTCGCCGCGACCTACGTGACCGGCGGCTGGGAGCCGGGCTGGGCGGGGCTGAAGGCCCTGAGGGACCGGACGCTGGACGTGGACCTGCTGATGGTGGTGGCCGCTCTCGGGGCCGCCGCGATCGGGCAGGTCCTCGACGGCGCGCTGCTGATCGTCATCTTCGCCACCTCCGGAGCTCTGGAGGCGGTCGCCACGGCGCGCACCGCCGACTCGGTGCGTGGACTCCTCGATCTCGCCCCCGCCACCGCCACCCGGCTCCTGCCGGACGGCTCGGAGGAGACGGTCGGCGCCGGGCACCTCTCGGTCGGGGACACCGTCCTGGTCCGGCCCGGTGAGCGGGTCGGCGCGGACGGCCGGGTGACCGACGGTACGAGCGATGTGGACCAGGCGACCATCACCGGCGAACCGCTGCCGGTGGCGAAGCGGGTCGGGGACGAGGTGTTCGCCGGTACCGTCAACGGCACCGGCTCCCTGCGGATCCGTGTCGAGCGGGACCCGTCGGACTCGGTGATCGCCCGGATCGTGCGGATGGTCGAGGAGGCGTCCGGGACCAAGGCGCCCACCCAGCTGTTCATCGAGAAGATCGAGCGGCGCTACTCGCTCGGCATGGTGGCCGCGACCCTCGCCGTCTTCGCCGTGCCCCTCGCCTTCGGCGACACCGTCCAGCCGGCGCTGCTGCGGGCGATGACCTTCATGATCGTCGCCTCACCGTGTGCGGTGGTCCTCTCCACCATGCCGCCGCTGCTGTCCGCGATCGCCAACGCCGGACGCCACGGCGTGCTGGTCAAGTCGGCCGTGGTGATGGAACGCCTGGGCCAGATCGACGCCGTGGCGCTGGACAAGACCGGCACGCTGACCGAGGGCACCCCGCGCGTCACCGACATCCGCCCCCTGGCCGCCTCCGGGCTGACCGAGGAGGAGCTGCTGCGGCTCGCGGCCGCCGCCGAGCACCCCAGCGAACACCCCTTGGCCCGTGCGATCGTGGACGCCGCCCGCGACCGGCGGCTGCCCCTGCCGCCGGTGACGGACTTCGCCTCCACGCCCGGCACCGGGGTGTGCGCGAAGGTGGCGGGGCGCACGGTGGTGGTCCGCAGGCCGGCCCGCCTCCTGGACGGTACGAGCGCGGCCGTGGCCGCACGCCTGGAGGAGCAGGACCGTACGGCCGTGGTGGTCACCGTCGACGGCGTCCCCGTGGGCGTACTCGGTGTCGCGGACCGGCTGCGCGACGAAGCCGGTTCCGCCGTCCACGCGCTGGCCCGGCTGACCGCGGCCGCCCCGGTGTTGCTGACCGGCGACAACGAACCGGCGGCACGGGCCCTGGCCGCCGAGGCCGGCATCACCGACGTACGCGCCGGGCTCCTCCCCCAGGACAAGGCGGGGGCGGTGCGGGAGATGGCGCGGGCCGGCCGCAAGGTGCTGGTGGTAGGCGACGGCGTCAACGACGCCCCCGCGCTCGCCGCCGCCCACACCGGCGTCGCCATGGGGCGCGCCGGGTCCGACCTGGCGCTGGAGACCGCGGACGCCGTGGTCGTCCGCGACGAACTCGTCGCCATCCCCGCCGTCGTACGGCTCTCCCGCGCCGCCCGGCGCCTGGTGATCCAGAACCTGGTCATCGCCGCCGTGTTCATCACCGCCCTGGTGGTCTGGGACCTGGCCGGCACCCTCCCGCTCCCCCTCGGCGTGGCCGGCCACGAAGGCTCCACCGTGATCGTCGGCCTCAACGGCCTCCGCCTGCTCCGCGAGCGGGCGTGGCCCACGAACCACCCTGTGGACTCGGTCACTCGGGATCTTCGGTGAGGTCTACGCGTACGGCATCGCGGGCACCGGTGAGCAGCACGCATATCCACCACCCATGATCCGTGCGCGACTTGGGAAGAAGAGGGGTCGTCATGACCGGACAGCAGCAGCGTGACCACGCCGGGCAGGGCCAGGAGCACGAGTGGCCGGCCGTCACGGTCCACGAGGCGGACCCGGCGGCCGTGGAGGCCGACTTCTACCACGTACGCGAGACGGTCGGCCCCGAGGACCAGGAGCTGCTGGCGACGGTGCGGGACTGGGCGCGCAAGAACCTCGCCCCCATCGCGGACGACTACTGGGAGCGCGGCGAGTTCCCGCACGAGCTGATCCCGCAGTTGCCCGGACTCGGCATCGCGGGGCTCCAGTTCGAGGGTTACGGATCGCCCGGCCGGGGCGCCCTGGTGGCCGGGCTCGTGAGCATGGAGCTCTCCCGCGTCGACCCCTCGTTCGCCACGTTCCACGGCGTCCACAGCGGCCTCGGCATCGCCTCGGTCATGGAGTGCGGCTCCGAGGACCAGAAGCAGCGGTGGATACCGGAGATGCTGCGCTGGGAGCGGCTGGCCGCGTTCGCCCTGACCGAGCCCGGCGTCGGCTCCGGCACCTCCCGCGGGCTGACCACCACCGCCCGGCGCGAGGGCGACACCTGGGTGCTGAACGGGCGCAAGAAGTGGATCGGCAACGCCACCTTCGCCGACCTGGTGATCGTCTGGGCGAAGGACGAGGCGGACGGCGAGGTCAAGGGCTTCGTGGTGCAGCAGGGCGCCGAGGGCTTCACCCCGCGCCGCATCGACGGCAAGGTCTCGCTGCGCACCGTGCAGAACGCCGAGATCGAGCTGCGCGACGTACGGGTGCCGGAGGCGGACCGGCTCCAGGAGGCGAACTCCTTCAGGGACACCGCGAAGGTGCTGCGCGCCACCCGGCTCGGGGTCTCCTGGAACGCGGTGGGCTGCGCCATGGGCGCGTACGAGGCCGCGCGCGCCTACACCCTGGAGCGCGAGCAGTTCGGCAAGCCGATCGCCGCGTTCCAACTGGTCCAGGACCAGCTCGCCCGCATGCTGGCCGACATCACCGCCTGCCAGACCATGAACGTACGCGCGGCGCAGCTCCAGGACGCCGGGCGGCTCACCGACCAGCAGGCGTCCATGGCGAAGATGTTCAGCACCACGCGCACCCGCGAGGTCGTCGCCCACGCCCGTGAACTCCTCGGGGGCAACGGCATCCTCCTGGACCACGAGGTCGCCCGCTTCTGGGCCGACGCCGAGGCCCTCTACTCCTACGAGGGCACCCGCGACATGAACTCCCTGATCGTGGGCCGGGCGGCGACGGGGATCAGCGCCTTCGTCTGACGCGCACCCAGCTCGTCAGCAGCCGGTGCCCAGCGGGCTGAACTCCAGGCGGGCGTGGTCGTGCGCGGCGGAGGCGTCGCCGTACGTGGTGCGGGTGACCCGGTACCAGATGTCGTCACGGGAGCGCTTGCCGCCGACGTCGTCCAGGCGTACGCACCAGCGCTCGGGCCGGGTCACGCGCCGGTACGACTCGGTGCCCTGACGGACCTTTCGGCAGCGCTGGTAGTGCTCGGTGGTGTACCAGGTGCGTACGGAGCGCCGTTTGCCCGAGCCGGTGCGGCGGGTGTGGGTGACGCGGCGGGTCGCGTCGGCGCAGCGGCGTACCAGGTGCGGGCGGGTGGCCCTGGTGGTCACGGCGGAGACGTGCCGTACCTCGTCGCGCAGGCCGGACACCGTGTCCGGGGAGGGGCTGGGGACGTCGTCCACGGTGCGGACGTGGTTCCCGGCGCTCGTGTGCGTTCCCCCCGTGTCGCCCGAGCAGCCGCCCAGACCCGCCATGACCAACGCCGTCACTCCGGCCACCGCCAACCGCCTGCTGAACATCGCTCCCCCTCCATGCACGGACGCGCAGCGTAGCCGACCGCCGTCCGCCCCCGGCGAGCGCCCCGGTCTGTCGGCGTACAACCAAAAGGACAGGTCAGCGGTCTCACGAGCGTCCGGCTGCCTGCCCCCCCCTTCCCCAGGAGCACCATGCGCCTCAAGCAGGTCTCGCTCGCGGCGGCGATATCCGTCGTCGCGGCGCTGACCACCGCCACCGTCGGCCTCACCGGCCCCCTCGCCCGGGCCGACGGAGCGAACGCGTTGCCCCTGTCGCACTACGCCCACATGGTGGTCGACGGTGCGCACCAGCACCTCTTCTTCAGCCAGGGCGCCGGCACGACCGGCATCGTGGTGACCGACCTGTCCGGCAACCCCGTGGGCACCGTCGACGGCGAGCAGGGCGCCGACGGCCTGGCCCTGTCCGCCGACGGCGGGACTCTGTACGCGGCCCTGAGCGACGGCGACGCGATCGCCGTCATCGACACGGCGACGCTCACCGAGACCGGCCGCGTCGACACCGGCACCGACAGCGCCCCGGTCTCCGTCGCCATGGCCGGCGGCAAGGTCTGGTACAGCTACACGGACGCCGACGGCAAGGGCACCGTCGGCTCGCTGGACCCCGCCGCGCCCGCGCCGACCCCGCAGCCCGGCATGCCGCACTGGCCCGCGGCCCCCCTCCTCAGCACCGGCGGCGGAGTGCTCGCGGTCCAGGGCGCCCAGCCCTACACCACCCTCGTCGCCACCTACGACGTCTCCTCCGGGACCCCCTCCCCCAAGGCCGACATGGGCCTCGGCGGCACCGCGACGGGCCCGGTCAAGGTCACCGCGGACGGCACGAGACTGCTCGTTCCGCAGTCGGCGTCCGTGTACGTGTACAGCACGGCGGACCTCGGCGACGCCACGCCCCACGGGTACTACACCGGCGGCGTGAACTCCTCCCCCGACGCCGTCGCGGTCGACTCCGACGGCACGATCGCCCTGGGCGCCCCCGCGGGCTCGGGCGCGGGCGCCTACGTCTACGGGGGCGACTCGATCGCCGAGAACCACTTCACCTTCCCCTCCGGTGCCGTCGCCCCCGACGGCCTCGCCTGGGGCACCGACGGCCGCACGCTCTACGCCGTCACCCGCGCCGACGGCTCCTACGCCCTCGACGTCCTCGGCGACGCAAAGCTCACGGCCACCCAACTCACCCTCAACTCCCCTTCACCGTACGCGATCCCGGCCCAGCGCTTCACGGTGAACGGAACCGTGGGCGGCCACGGCTTCGTGCCGGCCGGCGCCACGCTGAAGGTCACCCGCGACGGCACCGAACTGCCCGACGCCACGGTGGGCGCGGACGGCTCGTTCGCCATCGCCGACACCCGCCAGGGCGAGGGCGGTTACAGCTACGAGGTGTCGTACGCGGGCGACGCCACGCACCGGCCCGCGACCACCTCGCTGAAGGTGTGGGTGTCCAGGATCGGGACCAGCGTCCCGTACCCGGAGTTCAGCTCGGCGGCACCGCACAAGGTGGCCTTCACCGGCACGGTGACGACCGACCTGAGCCGGGGCCCCTTCGACCAGGGCACCGCGGTCCGGGTGACCCGGACGAACGAGGACACCCACGAGTCGACGCCGCTCCCGGCCGCCCCGCTGGACCCCGCCACCGGCGAGTTCGCGGTCACCGACGACCCGGGTACGGCCGGACCGTTCACCTACAGCCTGTCGTTCGAGGGCGACACCACGCACCAGCCGGGCGCGAACGACATCAGCACCGTCATCTCCCCCTACGCCCCGGCCCTCACTCTGAAGGCCCCCGCGACCGCCACGCGCGGCGCCGCGCTGAGCTTCGACGCCCGCCTGGGCGACGGCCCGTACGGCGGCGGCGGGACGGTCACCGTGACCCGCACGGACGCGGCGCACACCACGACTCCCGTGACGTGGAAGGCTCCCGTGGCCACCGACGGCTCGATCACCGTCAAGGACACCCCGTCGACCGGCGGCGCCAACACGTACACGGTCGACTACGCGGGCGACGGGGGCCACCAGGCCGCCACCGCCTCCGCGACGGTCCAGGTCTCGCGCGCCACGACGAGCCTGTCCGTGGCCGCCGACGCCTCGACCTACGCCTACGGCGCGACGGCCACTGTCACCGCCCGCCTGGGCACCACGTACAACGGCCGCACGGTCTCGCTGTGGGCGACGCCCGCCGGTGGCGGGAAGACGCTGGTCAAGACGGGCACTGTGGACAGCAAGGGCAACCTGAGGACCACCTACAAGCTCACCCGCAACACGACGTTCACCGCGTCCTTCGCCGGTGACTACCGCTACGCCCCGGCCGCGGCCACCCGTGCCGTGAGCGGTCAGGTGAAGGTCGCACAGGCGCTGAGCGGCTATTACACGAGCACCACGTACAGCGGCACCACCTACCGCGTCTACCACCGCACGACACGGCCGACGGTGACCACGACCGTGTCGCCCGACAAGTCCGGCCAGTGCGTGAAGTTCCAGGCCCAGCGGCTCTACAGCGGTGCCTGGCACACGCTCGACACCTCGGCCTGCTTCACGCTCGGCTCCAAGAGCGCCGTGTCGTCGCGGCTGAGCCTGTCGAACGCGGTCAGCCAGAGGTTCCGGGTGCGCTCGGAGTACGTCCGGAGCTCCAAGGACACGACCAACGTGAGCACTTGGGGTGGCTGGCAGTACCTGACGGTCCGCACCTGAGGGCGCGCTACTCCACCGCTCCGGTACGGAACGGGTGGCCGCCGTCGTCGATCCGTAGCGTGCCGGAGCGGGTGCCCTGGGTCCAGCTCAGTTCCAGGTACCAGCGCACCTCGCTCCTCGCCGTCCGTGCGGTGACGTCGAGGACCAGGGGGGTCCCGGTGGACACCGTGTACGGGAGGCCGCGTCCCGGGCTCACCGCCCGGGGGCCGGCCGCGTCCAGGTCCACGGCGAACGGGTGCCGTGCGTCGGCGCGTCCGCAGTCCGCGTAGGCGGCTCCGGCGGGCGGGGTCTCGGCGGACAGGACCCGGACCCCGAGGCCGGCCATGGTCACGGGACCCTGGGCCGTGCTCCGCACCTTCACCCGGAACGTGGTGGCGCCTGGCCGACTTGCGTGCGTGCGGGGGCAGTTGTCCTCGGCCGGGACGACGGCCGCCGAGAGGGGGACGCTCCCGCCGGCCGCCCCGACCGCCCCGGCCGACGGGTCGGGCACCACGACGGCCGGGACCGTCTCGGCCGGTACCGACTCGGCGCGGAAACGGTCGATGGCCAGCGCCCCGGAGGTACTGAGAGCCACCACGGCGGCCCCGAACAGGGCGTAGCGTGAGAGGAGTTGGCGTGCTCGCGGCGCCGGCGCCGCGGCAGTGGGCGGACCCTCGGCCACCGGTACCGGCGCGGGCACCGGCACCACCGCGGCCCCGGACGGGCTCACCACCCTGCCGCGCCGCCCCTCGTCCGCCACCGCCCACCGCCGGTGCAGCTCCCGCAGTTCCTCGGGGTCCGCCCCGCAGATCCGGCCGAAGCGTTCCACCGGGGCGAACTCGGCCGGCACGGAGTCACCCGTGCAGTAGCGGTGCAACGTCGAGGTACTCAGGTGCAGCCGGCCCGCGAGAGCGCCGTAGCTGAGGCCCGTGCGCTCCTTCAGCGAGCGCAGCATCTCGCCCAGCCCGGCCGCCGTATCGGCGCCCCTCACCGTCCCCACCCCACCCACACGTCCCACCCCGTGTCCCACGCGGCCGCATCCTGCCTGCTCAGGGGATGCGAAACGTCCCGGCGTCCCGGAACGGCCGGCCGGGCTGGCCCCGGGACGGACGCCCCGGGCAGGCTGCGTTCACCAACCGGCGAGCCCGACAAGGGGATCATCACACATCTCGCCGGACGACTCTCGCGCGCCCGCGCGGACCCGGCCGACCGATCCGCCCAGGATGGAAATGATCACCGTCATACCCCAGACCCGCTCGTTCCGAAGATCCGTGAGACCCCGGCCGGCGATGGTGGCGAGAAGCACCGTCCTCGGTGTGCTCCTCACCCTGCTGCTGTCCGTCTCCGGCGTCTTCCTCTCCGCCGGCCCCGCCCGGGCGAACGACTACTACAGCAGCATCACCGAAGCCTCCGCGGCCAACACCGACTGGATGTCACACGTCCCCGACGGGACCGACCTCGCCTGGCTCTCGGTGCCCGGCACCCATGACAGCCTCGCGCTCTGCGGCGACACCCCGGACCCGGACACGGGCCAGTGCTCGGGCATCGTCACCAGCATCACCCAGACCCAGGAGAACCACGGCTTCAGCGCGAAGACCCTGACCACCCAGTTCGACGCCGGAATCCGGGCGCTCGACATCCGGGTCCGGGTCGACAAGGGCGACGAGGGACTGAAGTTCACCGTCCACCACGGCGCCACCTACCAGTACGCCAACTTCACCGACGTGCTGACGGCGACCCAAGACTTCCTGAGCGACCACCCCGGTGAAACCGTCCTGATGAACCTGAAGGCGGAGTGCACCGGCTCCACCTTCTCCTGCAAGGACGCCGACGGTTTCGGCACCGACGAGTGGCGCAAGCGGATCTTCGACTCCTACCTGGACGGCCGCTCGTACACAGGCGACGGTGAGGAGAGCACCCCCTCGACCGCCTGGCGCGATCTGTTCTGGGGCCCCTCGGTCACGGGCGGGAGCCAGTCGGGCCGCGTCCCGACGCTCGGTGAGGTGCGCGGCAAGGTCGTGCTCCTCGGCTACCGGAACACCAGCGGCGGTATCTTCGACGGCTACGGCCTCGCACAGCCCTACCCGGCCGGCGGCTCCAACGAGGACTACGTGCAGGACGACTTCGAGCTGTCCACCATCAGCGACATCGACGACAAGTGGGAGAAGGTCCGCGCGCACCTGCGCCGGGCCAACGGCACCTGGGACGCCAGCCGGCCCGGCGAGAAGGACCACGCGTACGAGCAGGACGCGCTGTACCTGAACTACACCAGCGGCTCCGGAGCCGGTGTCCACCCCTACACCGTGGCGGGCGGCACCCCGACGGCGACCGGTGTGAACAACTTCCTCATCCAGTGCCTGCGCGGGGAGAAGGACCGGTGCCCGGAGTTCTACGCCGGGCGGGACGACCGGTTCGGCGGGCGGTCCGGCCTGGACCGCATGGGCATCATGATGATGGACTTCCCCGGCGGGAAACTCATCGACGAGATCATCGCCCGCAACTCCGCGACCCACACCGACATCCGTGACGTCATGGTGGTCGGCGACTCCATCAGCCACGGCTACGAGGGCGACCACACCTGGCGCTACCGGCTGGGGGACTGGGCCCGGAGCGAGAAGTGGCCGGTCACCTTCGTCGGACCGTACCGGGGCACCGTGCAGCAGGCCGACGCCGAGCCGCCGCAGCCGCCGGTGCTGGGCGAGAGCGGCGGCGGCGAACCCACGGAGCCCGGTCCGGGCGACCCGCGCGTCCAGGGCGAGTACGCCGGGGACGTGAACGCCGGGTTCTCCGCCGGCGGCTCGGCGCACTACGCCCTCTGGGGACGCTCACTGGCCCGGGCCGTACCCACCGTCGAGCCGGTGATGCGGGAGCTGAAGGCCAAGGGCAGGACGCCCGACCTGCTCCTGGTCGAGCTGGGCTTCAACGACATCGGCTGGTACGGCGCGGGCGCCGACCTGGTCGCCACCATGAAGAAGTTCGTGGACAACGCGCGGGCGGCCAATCCGGACGTCCGGATCGTCCTGGCCAACGTCCCCCAGCGCACCACCCTGGGGGATGCGAACCCCCACCTCCCCCAGCGCATCAGCGACTACAACGCGGCCCTGGCCGAGGCGGCTCCCGGGTGGAGCACCAGCGCCTCGCCGGTGGAGCTGGCCGACCTGGACAAGGCCATGGGCTGCGACCCGGAGGCGACGACCTGCGCCACCACCTACGACGGGCTGCACCCCAACGCGCTCGGTGAGTACCGCGTCGCCCAGGCGTTCGGAGCCGTGCTGCACAAGGAGTTCGGCATCGGCGCGGCCGCGCCCGACGTGCCGGACAGCGTCCCCGGCCGGTCACTCGCCACACCGTCCGGAATGGAGTTCGACGGCACCCAGCAGGGCGTCACCGCCACCTGGGACAAGGTGTTCGGGGCGCACACCTACGACGTGCAGTGGCGGGACGTCACCAGCGACGCGAACGCCGATTGGCAGGACGTGGTGCCCGGCGTGAACGCCCCGCGCTACGACATGTCCTGGCAGTTCACCGACCAGCCCTACGACGGCCACACCTACGAGGTACGGGCCCGCGCGGTCGCCGGTGACGGCGCGGCCAACCGTTCCTCGTGGTCCTCCGCGGTCCGGGGCAAGGCGGCGCCGACGACGGCGGGACGGCCTCCTGGGCTCACCGCGACGGCCGGCGCGGGCTCGATCGACGTGCGCTGGTCCGCGCCTGCCGACTCCCACAGCGGCTCGATCGTCCGGTACGCGGTGTGGGTCTACGACAAGAGCACCCCGGCGAACCACTCCCGGATCATCGGTTACCCGGCCTCCGCCCGCTCCGCCAAGGTCACCGGGGTCACGGCGGGCCACGAGTACGTGATCCTGCTGTGCGCCTGGAACGCGTCGGGCGAGGGGAAGCCGAGCATGAGCGACACGGTGGTCCCCGGCTAGCCACCGGGTGCGCCGTCTGGGCCGGGTGCTCCATCCGGGGATACGTTCCGGGTGGGGCGCTCGGTCACGAGTCGGCTCGGTCCTGGCAGAGGAAAGAAGGCAGCGTGGCGATTCAGCGGATGGACAATGTCGGCATCGTGGTGGAGGACATGGACGCCGCCGTCGCGTTCTTCACGGAACTCGGCATGGAGCTGGAGGGCCGGGGGGAGGTGCGGGGCGGCTTCGCCGACCAGTGCACCGGACTCGACGGCGTCCACTGCGACATCGCGATGCTGCGGACCCCGGACGGCCACAGCCGGCTGGAGCTGGCCAGGTACCGCAGCCCCGAGGTGATCGACGGCGGGCCGCGCGACCGGCCGCACAACATCCTGGGCACGCACCGCGTCATGTTCGCCGTCGACGACATCGAGGACACCGTGGCCCGCCTGCGCCCGCACGGCGGTGAACTCGTCGGCGAGATCGCCCGGTTCGAGGACAGCTATCTGCTCTGCTACCTCCGGGGCCCCGAGGGGGTCATCGTCGGCCTGGCCGAGCAACTGGGCTGACCCGCACTCCCTGACGAAGAGCGGGAACCGGGAGGACGACGAGGAGGCCCCCTCGCTCAGTGAGCCGCCCCCACGGTGCCGTCCGGCCGGTGGAGCGGTACGTCGAAGCGGGGCGCTGCCGCCTCGAAGGCGCGGTGTTCGGCGGCGACGCGGTCGGTGAAGTCCGGGTGCGCGGTGGGGCCGTACCCGACGACGGGGTGCGAGCCGTCGAGCAGGGGGAAGACCGTGTCGCAGAACTCGTCCGGATCGGCGCCGTGGTTCGGGCCGGGACCGGCGAGCCCGGTGGCCACGGCCGGGGGGACCAGTTCCACCACCCGGCACGGCGTGGCCCGCAGCGCGTGGCGCAGGTTCACCGTGTAGCTGTGCAGGGCCGCCTTGGCCGCGCTGTAGAGCGGCGCGAAGGGCTGGGGCAGGAAGGCGCCGCCGGAGGTGACGTTGACGTAGACGCTCGGCCGGCCGTGGCCCAGGAGGTGCGGGGTGAGGAGGCGGGCGAGGTGGACGGGGCCGGCGAGCAGGACGTCGATCTCGTGCTGCGCCTCGGCCCAGGGGCCGTCGTCCGCCGCGATCCCGACCCGCCGCTGGATTCCGGCGTTGCTGATCACGACGTCCAGGTCCGGCATGACCTGCCGTACGTGGGCGGCCAGTTGCTCGCGTTGCCCGGGATCGGCGATGTCGTTGGCGAAGGTCTCCAGACCGGGCAGTTCCTCGGAGACGGCGGCCAGCCTCTCGGCGCCGCGCCCGGTGACCAGGACACGGTGGCCGGCCTCCAGGTAGCGGCGGGCCAGGCCCAGCCCGATCCCCGCGCTGCCGCCCGTGATGAGGACGTGGCGTGCGCGCTCCTCTGTTTCCATGTAAACAGCCTACGCCTCGTGTGTTTACATGGAAACAGGGGCGTACGGTGAGCGCATGACCGCACCGCTCGACGACGCCGAAATGGCGCGCTGGATCGCCTGGAAGCGCGCCAACGAGGCCGTCAACGCTGCCGTGGCGCACGAGATCCACAGCGCCTCCGGCCTGTCCGTGCCGGACTTCTCGATCCTGTCGAGACTGATCGAGAACGGCGGCGGCCGTATGCCGCAGCACGAGCTGGGGCTCTTGCTCGACTGGCAGCGGGCACGACTGTCGCGTCAGCTCTCGCGCATGGCCGAACGCGGTCTGCTGAGCCGGGCGGACAGCCCGGGCGGGCGTCGCGTCATCCTCGCCACGGACGCCGGCCGCAGCGCGCTGGCCGCCGCCCGGACCGCGCACGCCCGCGCCGTCCGCGAAGCGCTTCTGGCTCGCGCCGGGGCGAACCGGGAGACCTTCTGGGCCGCCGTCGACACCATCGCCGAGGCCGTGCCGGGTTCACGTCGGAACGACTGACGGTCGCGGTAGGGGAACAGGTGCTTCAGCCCGCAGGCGCGGCGTCCTCGATGTGGCGGCAGAACCGGCGGTCCCGGCCGGCCAGCGCCGTCCGCGGGCCGGCGGAGCGCAGGACGACGTCCAGGGCGCGGTCGGGGTCGGCGGCGTAGCAATTGCTGAACCAGGCCATGTTCGCCTCGACCACAGCCCACTCGGCGCCGGAGTCGGGGGCGGCCAGGCGGCCGACGTCCACCACCACCGCGCCGGGCAGGCCGTCGCCGCACGCTGCGAGGAGTCCGGCCGCGAACTCGCGGACGGCGGCTTCGTGCCGGTGGCCCTCCAGGGGCTCGGCGTCGAGGCGGCCGAAGGTGGAGTACTGCGAGCCCGTACGGACCTCGCCGTCCAGGACGTACAGGCGGAACTCCGCCGCCCAGGTCACGACCTCGCTGATCAGTACCGGGCCGTCCGGACCGGGCGGGAGGCCGGCGCCGGTGGGATGGACCGCGGCCGGGAAGCTCTTCTCCCTGGGGGGCTTCACGAAGGCCGGCCGGGACAGGCGGCGCGCCTCGCTCAGAGTCGACATGGCGATGTGTCGCCCCGTGTACGCGTACGGCAGGGTCGCCAGCCAGTCGTCGGACGGTTCCAGGAGCGCGATCCCGAGGTCGTCCGCTACGCGCGCCGCGAAGCCGGGGCCCCCGTAGTAGTGGGCGCCTCGCCCGACCGTGGGGGCGCCCCCGAGTACCTCCACCTCCATCCCCCGCCGCCGCGCCGCCGCCGAGAGCAGCTCGGATGTGCTGGTGTACTGCGGCGCCAACGCCAGAAAACCCTGCTTCGTCACGGTCGATGACGATGCCACCGCGCCGGCCCGGCAGTCCACCGGCATACGGCCGGGCATGCGGGCGGGCGGGGCACCGCGCCCCCGCCCGCCCCGTGTCCGCTGGCCGGTCAGCCGGTGTACGCCTCCAGTTCGGAGAGCTGGGCCGCGGGCCAGCCCGTGTTGCCCGTGACGGTCACGCGGAGGTAGCGGGTCGCGGTGCCGCCGAGCGAGATGGTCGCCGTGTTCCCGCTGGACGGGTCGAAGGTGTAGCCCGCCGACGGCTTCAGCGTGGTGAAGGTGGAGTTGTCCGTGCTGCCGAGCACGCTCAGCGTCTGGGTGCGGGTGGCCCACGCCGTTGCCGGGGGCAGCTTGAGGACGACGCGCTTGACCGCCTTGGCCGCGCCGAGGTCGACGGTGAGGGACTGCGGGAAGGCGTTGTTGGCGCTCTCCCAGTAGGTGTTGGCGTCGCCGTCCACGGCCTTGGTCGCGGGGTAGACGTCGGTGTGGCTCGTCTCGGTGACCGGGCGGCCCTTGGCGAGGTTGAGGGTCGGGTCGGTCGGAGGGCCGGTGGGCGGGTCGGTCGGCGGGGTGGTGGGGCCGCCGCCGGGCACTCCCCCGTTCGTCCACTTCGGGTCGGGCCAGGTGCCGGTGCAGGCGGGCGGGTCGGCGTACCAGCCGCTGTTGCCGGTGCCGCGGGTGATGACGAAGCCGGAGCCCACGCAGTTGTGGATGGGGTTGGACTGGGCGATGTGGGTGGCCGTGACATTGGTGAACGAGGCGTTGCCGGGCGCCTGGATCTGCAGGGCGTAGGTGCCGGTGCCGTCGATCCGGACGTTCTCGAAGTGCAGCCCCTTCGTCGCGCCCTCGATGTTCATGATCGCGGCGTAGGAGCTGTCGAGGATCTCGGTGTCGGTGATGTTCACCGTGGCGTCCAGGGCCTCGTTGAGCCCGCTGAACCAGACCGCGCCCACCCCGAACTGCCAGTTGTAGTCGCTGTTCCCGGCCCGGATCAGGGTGTTGCGGGCCGCTGTCGTGGTACCGGAGACGGCCGTACCCTGACCGGAGTTGACACCGGGATACCGGTTGGCCACGTGCAGACCGCCGCCGTTGGTGACGGTGTCGGCCATCACGTTGTCGGAGATGGTGATGTCCTTGCCGCCGTAGGTGACGATGTTGTTGGCGAGGACGGGCAGGATCACCGTGTTGTAGGTGAACTTGTTCTTGACGTTCGGGATGTTCTCCGCCCACATGGCGAGTCCGTCGTCACCCGTGTTGCGGACGAACGTGTTGGTCACCGTGGAGTTGGTGACACCCATGTGGAAGTTCACGCCGTCCGCGGTCTGGTCCAGGATGCGGCTGTTCTTGAGGGTGAAGTTGTCCATGGGGCCGTCCAGCCAGGCCCCGCACTTGGTGTGCTGCAGCCACACGTTGTCGACGGTGGAGTTGGACAGCGCGCCCCCGATGGCGTTGACCTGGTCGTCGTCGACGCGCTCGCGGATGTCCCCGATGATGGCGAAGTCCTTGAGCGTGACGTTCTTGCTGCCGCCCTGATTGGCGTACTTGCCGTACACGCCCACGGCCTTCGCCCGGTTCACCGGGTCGCGGCCGGTGAGGACGCTGTACCAGGGGCCGGCGCCCGCCAGGGTCACCTGATCGACCACTATGTGGTCCCGCACCTGGAAAGTGCCCTGGGGTAGGTAGACCGCCCTGCCCTGCGCCTTGCCGGCGTCGACCGCCGCCTGGATCTTGGCGGTGGAGTCGGCCGCGCCGGTCGGGTCGGCGCCGAAGTCGCTCACCACGTCCAGCGCGCCGGACGGCTTGCCGACGGGCGCGCCCACCTGCTCGAAGTCGGCGAGGTCGATGGTGAACGTCGGCGAGGCGCTGGTGGACGACACCTGCAGGCGCACCTTGGTTCCGGTCGGCAGGGTCGAGCCGAGCAGGGTACGGGTCTCGTCGTAGAAGTGGTGGGGGTTGGAGTCGCCGGGGTTGTTGTTGAAGGGATAACCCCCGTAGTACCAGCCGTACTTGGATGTCACCGGGACGGACTTGAGCTGGTTGCCGTCGATCTTCAGGTCGAGGCTGGCGTCGCGCCCGGTGCCGGCCGCGTTGTCGGGCAGCGAGTAGCGGAACGACATCGCGTTGGCCGGCGCGGTCAGGGTGAACTCGACGTACTCGCCGGGCGCGTCCAGGGTCACCGCCTGCCGGCCGGACGCCTCGGAGGGGAGGTGGCCGTAGAGGCGGTCCGGGCCGATGAGGGTGCCGTTGGTCGCCGCGTACTCGGCCTCCTGTTCCTTGAACGGGACGCTCGCGCCCCGGCCGGATATGCCGACCGGGGACGGCGCCGGCACTCCGGCCGCGTGGGCTTCGGGCGCGAGGGCCACGGCGACGAGCGTGCCGGCCGCGGCCAGCGCCATGGACACGGTCGCCGCCAGGGTCCGGCGCGGGGATCTGCCGTTCGGGGGTGCAGTCATGGGTGTGCGTCCTCAGGGCTCGTGGGGTGAGCGGACGCAAGAAAGCTAGGAGCGTACGGAAATGAAGTCCATGAAGCTGCGCAAGATTGTTACAGGACGACGCAGATTCTCGACTGTTCCCAGGCCGCCCAGGCCGTTGATCCCCATGGCAGGATGGCCGAGCCGCGCGGGACACGTCGTCCTGGCGCTGCTCAAGAGCGTCCTTGGAAGAAATCGGCTGGGTCCCCCGCATGACTGCTGAGTGGTACGTCCTCATCGAGGAGGACACGCGAGTGACGGAGTACGTCGACGGCAGCCGACTGAAGCTGCACCGCTGGATGCTGACGGGCACCCATCCCATCGAGGGCGGCGAGGCCCAGGCCCTCGCGGCGGCGGAGGACGCGGCTCTGCGCTACATACCTGGCACCATTGCCCGGCACGCCAGGCCGGGGGACGAGCCGGCCCGCCACGCGCTGCTCTCCCAGGACGGGGCGTGGGTGGTGATCGTGCGGCAGCGCCACCGCGAGGCCCGCATACGCGTCACGACGGCCCGTCTCATGCACTCCCAGGAGGAGAAGGAGGCGCCGCCGAAGACCCTCAAGGAGTCGCTCCGTGGCGCTCTGCAGGCCCCGCCGCCCGTTCCGAAACCGTGGGCGCCCCCCGGTCAGGGGTGAGGCGGCTCCCCACCCGAGCTGATCACCCGGCCATGCGCCGCGGGCGCGCCGGGACGGTGGTCCCCGTCCCGGCGCGCACCGTCAGTTCACGGCCACCGAGAAGTCGGTGACCGCCAACCCCGCTCCGTTCTCCCAGGGTTCGAAGCCTGCCTGAACACTGGTGAGGTACCAGTCCGGGGTGGCGAGGCCCTGCGCGACGGTGTGGTCGATGAAGTGCTTGATGTCGAAGTGGAGACCCGTCAGGGACGAGTGGGCGACGTACGAGATCACGTCGTTCTGGCCGTTGCCGCCCCGCCACACGTCCCAGGTCTGCCCGGCCAGGGATGCGGTGCCGGTCCGGGAGCCGATCGGCTGGACGGGGCCGGTCCGGTTGAGCCAGATCATGATCTCGGTCTTGTTGACGCCGTCCGTCTTCGGCGTCGGGTCCAGCCAGATGTCGTAAGCGGCGTCGTACACCGCGCCGCCGACGTACTGGTAGGCGATGCCGGTCGGCACGCCGCCGATGCTCCCGAGCCGCTTGGGGAGCTTCGTGCCTGGCGAACAGTTGGTGTAGTGGCAGCCCGCGAAGATCGAGGGGTACGACTTCGGAGCGCCGTTGGTGGGCACGGAGCCGTCGGCGCGGGTGAGCCGGAAGCCGTTTCCGGACTGGGTCACGCACTGCGGGGCGGAGGTGCCCCAGGCGTTGTTCTGCACGACGTAGCCGCCGGGCGTGGTGACCGAGCCGAACTGGTCGCAGACCTGGGCGTCCGCCTGCGCGGGGCCGGTGGCGGCGGTGAGGGCGGTGACCGGACCGGCGGCCAGGACGAAGGCGGCCGCGAGGGGGCGTAACGTGCGGAGGTTCGCGTACATGGGGTCCTTCCGGAGGTACGTGGGTGCCTACGGCTCGACGCCCCAGGCGAGCGTGCCGTTGACGTAGACGGTGACCTTGGGAGCGTCGGCGTAGGAGGTGCCGGTGCCCCGGCTGTAGTCGTCGGTCTCGTCGAAGTTCGACCAGTCCGCCTTGGCGAGCCGCAGCTGGAGATCACCGGTACTCGCGCCCGCGGCCAGCGAGCCGGAGGTGAAGGTGACGTCGAGGGTGTGGTCGGCCCCGGTGCGGGCCACCGGGAGCGTCGTGACAGCCGTCCTCACGGTGGAGCAACCGGGCTGGGCGTAGTCGCACCACGTCTGGAAGCCGGCCGAGGCCGACTCGCCGGTGAACCAGTAGCGGACCGTCACCTTGGACAGATCGACGGCGCCGGAGCCGGAGTTGACGAGCTGGATGCCGGGCCGCAACTGGTTGTCGGAGGCCGAGGAGTCGTTGTTCTTGTACTGCGCCTTGAGCCCGGTCGGCCCCCCTCCCCCACCCGACGCCTTGGTGGTGGCGGAGACGGCGGCCGAAGCCGCCGAGACGTTCCCGGCCGCGTCCCTGGCCTTGACGGTGTACGTGTAGGCGGTGGCGGCGGCCAGGCCCGTGTCGGTGTACGAGGTACCGGTGACGCTGCCTGCCTTGGTGCCGGCGCGGTAGACGTCGTACCCGGTCACCCCGGTGTTGTCGGTCGCCGCCCGCCAGGTGAGGGAGACGCTGTCGGCCGTGGTCGCGGAGACGGCGAGGCCGGTGGGCGCGGACGGCGCCTGCGTGTCGCTTCCGCCACCCGAACCGCCCACCGGGGGATAGGCGTTGGCGAGCAGCTGCCGGAATCCCACCGAGAACCAGTGCCCGGCCAGCGGCGAGTCCGGCAGCGCCCCGGTCGGGTTGTTGCCGTTGCGTCCGTTCCCGGCGTACGTCGGGTCGCACATCCGGTCGAAGCCCTTGCCCTCGTCGTTGTCGAGGGGCTGGCTGGCGCCGTCGGACTCGCCCGGCGGCTTGGCCCAGACATAGGCGTCGATGCCCGTGTCGGGCGCGGTCGCCGGGCGTTCGCCGAGGCCGGCACCGCTCTGGTTGCACCAGTTCCCGGCATGGATGCGCCGGTCGATCCGGCCGCCGTCGACGTAGGCGTCCACGCTGGTCGAGGGGCCGGGACCGGCCGGACGCGCGGAGCCGCCCCAGCCGTTGCGGGAGGTGTCGATCAGCATGCCGATGCCGCTGTCGAAGCCCTGGGCGACGAGCGTGGACCGCAGCCCCTGCGCGAACGTCGTCTCGTCGTCGTACTGGTTCCAGTCGATCCACTTCGACTGGCGCACGGTGGTGCCGTTGACCGTGTCGGTGATCTTGACGTAGGGCTCGCGGGTGGGCGAGTAGTTGGCCGTGTTGACGATGAAGCCGGTCACGTCGCGCACGCTGGCGCCGTTGGTGGTGGCGGCCTTCTTGAACTCCTGTGCCGACGGGACCAGGTTGGAGTCCCAGCCGAGCCAGCCGTGGTGTCCCGCGTCGATGTAGTTGTAGGCGTTGGGCAGCGCGCCGAGCGTGTGCAGGGCGTAGCCGACGCCCTTCTCGTAGTTGCCGTTGGCCTTCATCGTGGCGCACTGGGGCGTGGAGCCCGCGGTGCCGCCGGCGTTGGTGACGAGGTTGGGCAGCGAATCGGGTTCGATGAGGTTGACGATGCGCAGGCTCGCGTAGGCCGGGTCGGCCAGGACGGCCGCGATCGGGTCGATGTAGTCGCTCTGGTAGCGGGCGAGGTCGTCGGCGGCCAGCTCGCCGTTGGAGGCCAGGGCGGCGCAGTCCCGGCCCGGCAGGTCGTAGATCACGAGCTGGACGAGGTTGGCGCCCTGCGCCTTCGCCGCGTCGAGGTGGGCCTTGAGGCCGCGGGCCTCCGAGGTGCCCCTGATCGCGGCGATCCGGTCCAGCCACACGAAGGTCGGCTGATCCGACACCGCCGAACCACCGGGCTCCGCGGCGGCCTTGGCCGACCAGTCGGGGTTCACGTAGGGCTTGGCGCCCACGTAGGGATTGTCCAGCTTGGCGGCGGCGGAGGCGGGCTGTGGCACGGCGCTCAGGGAGAGCGCGGCGAGAAGTGCGGCGGCGGCCGGCACGGCCACGTGTCTCGGGGCGTACGGGTGTGCGGCTCTGCGGGAGGACATGCGGGTCTCCTGAAGGTCACGGTGAGCGGGTGGGGGTACGGCATCGCGCTGACGGTGCCCGGCACTGGACCGGGCACCTACCTTGGGAGCGCTCCCACCGTGCGACCGTCACACCCGACTGTCAACACCTGGTGCTCTAACTCGCGTCTACGGAGGCTTACTTGGCCCTTCCGGGGCCCCGCGCGGGCTCGGGTGCGGCGATGGTCTCCTGCGCCACCTCGCAAGGACTTCCTGCCTGTACCGTCCGACGTCCCCCGGCGGGGAGGAGGCAGCGGATGGTGAACGCGGCGTCCCCCGGAGATGCGGATCAGGCGTCGAGATCGCCGAGCACCCGCTCCATCGCCTCCCGTACGACGGCACGCGCCTCGGCGGTGTGGTCCAGCGTCTCGAAGCCGTGCCGGCAGTGCGGGGCGGCGATGACCTCCACCTCGGCGCCGCACTCCCCGGCGGCGCCCAGGAAGCGCTCCACGGTCGCGTCGAGCATCGGGTCTTCCAGCCCGACGCGGGTGAGCACGACCGGCAGGTTGCCCGCACCGCGCACCGCCGCCGCCGGACGGAACCGGTCGCCGTCCGTGCCGTGACCGGGAATCGGTTCCAGCAGGGGGTAGTTGAGCGCGAGGCACCGCAGCCACGGCGGCGGTGCCGACAGCCAGGGCGCCGACAGGGGGCCGCCGCCGGAGAAGAACCAGAGGGCCACCCGGTCACCGTCGACCCGGGGATGCGCGCGGACGAGATCGACCGCTGCGGACACATCGTCCGCGGCGCGGGGGAGGTCGGCGGGCGTGTGCAACCGGTGGTCCAACGTGACGCCGACCGCGCCCAGCCGGGCGGCGAGTGCGGCGTACCCGGTGAAGGTCGGCCAGTCTCGCGGGGTCGGCCGGATACCGGAGGGCAGCGGGCCGCCGTGCACGAACACCACCGCGGGCCGGGGCTCGTGGCCGTCGGGCGGATACAGGTCGACGCGCTCCCTGCGCTCCCGTGGCCGGTCCGGCACATCGAGGACGAACGGCCGGAGGTGGTCGGGTACCTGGCCCGGGGGCAGTGCGAGGCTCTCCCCCTCACCCGCCGCCGCCTGGCGCAGGGCCTTGGCCAGCAGGTCCGGCTCGGACAGCATCGGCCAGTGCCCGGTGGGTACTTCGAGGAAGGTGTTGCCCGGCGCGGTGAGCAGGCTGAGACGCGGGTCGCCGAGAGACGCCATCCAGCGCAGCCGGTCGATGGTCGAGCCGCCGGCCGGGCACAGGACACCGGTCCTCGGGATGCGGGCGGCGCTCTCGGAGAGCCGTAGCGGCTGGGTGAGAGTGGCGGCGGGCTGCGGGAGGGCCCGCGCGGCGAGCTGGTCGAGTGCGGCAGGGGTGAGCCCGTCGGTGCTGCCCAGCCGGTGCCACTCCTCGCGTGCCGGCGGCGGCACCTCGGCCCTGCCGCCCGGGGGGCGCGGCAGGGCGGGGAGTACGTCAAGAGCGCTGTCGCCGTCCTCGGGCAGTCCGGCCGCGTCCAGGTGGACGACCCGGAGCACCCGGTCCCGGCGCCGGTCGGCGGCGCCCAGAGCCGGGAGCAGTCCGTAGCCGTGTCCGACCAGCACCACGCGCTCCCCCGCCTCCTCCACCTGGCGGATCACCTCCGCGATGTGCGTCTCCAGGTCGGCCGTGGGAGCAGAACCGGCCCCGGCCGACGCCGCGCAGAACACCCGCGCCCCGGCTCGCCGCAGCACCGCCGCCACCTGCTCCCACACCCAGTCCCCCGTGTGCGCCTCCGGCACCAGGACGAACGCTGCCTCGGTCCCTCGGTCCGCTGTCATCCCCTACTCCTCCCACTGGTTGGGCGCGACCCTGTACCCGGCCGCGCGCCGCTACCGTAGGAACTCCCCCTGGAGGAGGTTCAAGGCGTGAGCGGCAGTACTTCGTGGAGCATCGGGGAACTCGCCGCGCGGGCGGGCGTCACCGTGAAGACCGTCCGCTTCTACTCCGACCAGGGACTGCTGCCCGAGAGCGGCCGCAGCTCCGGGGGCCACCGCCGCTACGGGCCGGAAGCGCTGGGCCGACTGCGGATGATCCGCTCGCTGCGCACCCTCGACCTCCCCGTACCGGACGTGGGCCGGGCGCTGGAGCGGGACGACGCGCTGGAGGCACTGGTCGCGGACCGCCTGCGCGAACTGCGGCCCCGGCTCACCTCGCTGCGCTGGCGGGAGGCCGCGCTCCACCTCCTGACGGACTGCTCACCGCAGGAGCGTGCCCGGCGGCTGGACCTCATCGGCGCCATGGGCCTGCCACCCGACACCGACGTCCTCGCCCGCTTCTGGCGCCGGTGGCTCTTCCCGGCCCGGTTGCCGGCACCCCTGCTGGCCGGGATCGTCGACACCGCGGTACCCGCACCGTCCCACGACCCCACCCCGGCGCACGTACTGGCCTTCGGGCGGTTGCGGGCGATCGTCACGGCGCCCTGCCCGCCGGGCCTTTCGGACCGGCCGCCCGCGCCGAAGCGGTTCGACGACGGTTTCCGTCCCGCCGTCCTCTACTCCGGGCTCAGGGAGGCGTACGACCTCGCCGCCCCCGGGCTGCGGGCCGGGCATGCCCCGGCCGGGGGCGAGGCCCTGGACCGGTTCGTGGCGGCCTGGGCGGAAGCCGGGGGCGGCCGTGACAGTCCGGCGTTCCGGCGACGGCTGACCGGTGTCCTCGCCGACGAGCCCCGCCTCGACCACTACTGGGACGTGGTGTCCGAGCTGGCGACTCCGCCCGGCGCCCCACCGGAGCCCACACCGGGGGCCGCCGAGGCGTGGCTGCGCGAGGCGCTCACCAGCACCGCCGGGACCCCGGGGGAAGGGCGGTCGTGCTCCCGTGAATGACCTCGGCGACGCGCGTACGCGCACCTGGGCCCTGCGCTTCATGACCCTCCTCGCGGCCGATCCCGTGGATCAGCTGGCGTGGCTGGGCGGGCAGGCGGTGGAGACGGGTGCGGTGGTCGAGGAGGTGCTGCTGCTCTGCCGGGTCTGGGAGGGGCTCGTGGCGCGCGGGGCCGGTGAGCCCGGCACCCTGTCCGACGCGGAGGACATCGTGCGACTGCTTCGGGACATCGCGGACGTGCCGCACACCGGGCTCTGGGCCGACGAGCTGACCACGGACCCGGTGTGGGACGACGTACGTTCGCCGGCCCGGCGATTCCTCGTCACCGAGCTGGGCGACTGGCGGCAACCGCTCCCTCCTGCGGGTCCCTAGGGGCGGGGCTGGGGGGACGACGGGGCCTTGCGGGCCACGTCGCACTCCTGCTCCGTCAGGGGGAGCCGGTCGCCCGCGCGGCGGGAGCAGAGGACGGTGCGGTCGTAGTGGGCGCCGCCGGTGTTGGCGACGCGGACCAGGGAGATGGCGTAGTTGTCGCGGGTTCCCGGTTCGAGGCCCTGGTCGTGGGCGTCGTCCTGGGTGACGGCGGTGAAGTCGATGCGGCCGGTGGCGAGGTTGTCGATGTTCGTGCGCAGCAGGCCGGACCATGCCTCGGCCCGCCCGCGCGGCTGTCCGTCCCCGGTCGCGGCCCGGTAGAGCACCTCGGTGGCGTCGTGCATGAGCATCGTCTGCCCGTCGCTGAGGGCACTGTCGGTCTGCGGGGTCGCCGCGCTCAGGCCGAGGATCTTCTCCTGCTGGGGTCCGAGTTTGCGCAGGTTGTTGACGAAGATGGTGCCCTGGTTCTTGGTGCCGGGGGCGGTGAGGACGAGGTGGTAGAGGGTGACGTTGGCGGCGACGCTGCTGCGCTCGGAGTCGAAGCCCGCCTGGGAGAGGTCGTCCCCGGCGAGGACCGCGATCTGCTTGCCGTTGCAGCCGGGCTCGGAGGTGATGCCGTCCATCAGGGCGTTGACGTCCTCGGTGCGGCCCGCGAAGTAGACGACGCGGGGCACTTCGCCCTCCTGGCAGATCTGGTCGACCTGGCGGCCGAGGACCGGGCGCCCGTTGCTCAGTTCGTACCGTTCCAGCCGGTCGACCCGGTAGCCCACGTCGGTGAGCATCCGGGCGCCGTGGTCCATCTGCTCGCGGGTGTACCGGTCGTGGGTGACGGGGCTGCGGCCGAGGACGACGGCGCGGCCGGCGGTGCCGTATCCGTGGGTGCCGGGGGCGCGCAGCTGCTCGGCCAGCAGCCTGAGTTGCCGCACCTGCCACTGGTCCGTGGCGGCCAGGTTGAAGAAGTTGGGCTTGTCCAGCAGCCAGGTGCCGGAGTTGGTGCCGGAGACGACGGGGAGTTCGGCCTTGCGCAGGGTCTCCAGCACCTTGTCGGTGTCGGTCATGTCACGGCCGATGCCGACCACGCCGACGATCGTGCGGTCGCGCCGTGCCACGTCCACGATCCGCTCGGCCATCGTGGCCTGACTGGCCATGTCCGTACCGCCGTTGGCGACCAGCAGGCGAAGCTTCACCGGCTGGGAGGCGTTGTTGGCGTGCTGGGCGATGTAGGCGCCGCGCAACTCCTCGAAGCCCTTGACCAGTTGGTCGTCGTTCTTGCCTTCCGGGTCGGGTCCGCTGAGTGGACCCGCGTAGACCAGTGTGACGTAGTCGCTGTTGCCGATCGACGCGTTCTCCTCGCGGATCAGTTCCTGGAGCTGCCGCGCGACCGGGAAGGTGACTCCTCCCGTCGCCACGCCGACGCACTCGGGGCCCTTGCCGCCCGGCGTCTCCACCCGGCGGGTGTCCTGGTTGGCGCCGCGCAGGTCGCTGGAGCAGTACTCGCTGGCCAGCCGGTGGTCGCGGACACCGAGGCCGAGCACGGTGGCCGCGAGGACGAGGGCGAGGGCGGGCAGTGACCACAGCCAGGTCCAGCGGGGGCGCCCGGTGGAGAGCCGGGAGCGGCGCGGGGAGCCGACGCCGAGGTCGGGGTGGAGCAGCAGCCCCTCCGGCAGCGGCACCCGCAGCACCCACGGCAGGGTCCGGCCCTCCAGGCTGGGCGACTGGCTGACGCGGCGGGCGCGGTTCCAGCTCGCGTACCAGGCGGGCAGGTCGGCGCCCGAGCCGTTGAGGTGGCTCGCGGCGGGCTCGGCCGCGTAGCTGCGCTGCAGCAGGGCGATGTCCGCGTGCCGTACGGCGGCGATGACGAGCAGGGGGTCGAGTTCGCTGCGGATGCTGCGGATGTCGCTGATGGCGCGCAGGAGTTCGATCAGGCCGTTGTCGGGGGTGGCGTCGGGGAGGACGAGCACCGGCGGGGTGGGGCGCTTGCGTCCGCGCAGGTCCAGTGACCAGGCGCGGTGCGCGTCGCGCAGGTCCTCGCGCAGGGCGTGCACCCGCAGCTGGAGGTGGCGGCGCTGGGCGTCCTCGTCGCCGCTGCCGGTGCGGTGCTCGTCGAGGAGACCGCCGTCCTGGATGTCCCGCGCCACGGCGCCGACCCGCTGGCGTACCGTACCCGGCGGCCAGAGCCGCAGCAGGCGCCAGGTGAGACCCTCGCCGCGGTCGGCGCGCGGGCCCTGGTTGAGGTAGGTGGTGCTGAGGAACCAGCGGATCTCGCGGCGCAGCCCGAGGAACACCGGCGCGCGTCCCGGCAGGATGCTCAGGGCGAGCAGCGCGGCCATCACCACGGCGAGGAACAGCAGCGTCACGTACCAGGGCTTGTCGGTGATGAGTACCGCGACGACCGCGATGAGCAGGGCGGGGACGGTACGGGAGGCATCGGTGACGGCGTCGCGCAGCCTGGCCGTCCACTGGATGCCGCCGGGCCGCCAGCCGGTGCGGTTCAGCCCGTGCAGCAGTTCGTCCGGCTCGGCGTCGGGGCCGGCCTCCCGCACGACGTTCTCTATGGCGAGGAGCAGCTCGCTGCGCGGGAAGGTGTACTGGCCGTACTGGCGTCCGCCGCCGCGCCAGGCGTGCGGCTCCACGTACGGCTCGCTCCCGGACCGGGCGCGATTGCCGCCGAGCGCCTGGACGACCCGCAGGGCGCGCACCATGGGACTGCCGCCGTCGGTGGGGTCGAGGAGCGCGGACTGCCGGACGGCGGCGAACGGCACGCCCCTGGACCGGAGTTCCTGCCGCAGCTCGGCGAGGCTGCCGCGTACCGCCTCGTCGCCCTGCGGTGATCCGCCGTCCGCGTACAGCACGAATTCCGGCAGCGCCATGGGGCTGCGGCGTCGGAACGCCTGGAAGATCGCGTCCAGCATCTCGATGAGACGCGGAGTGGTCGCGTAGTGCCGTCGGCTGTCTGCGCTGCCCAGACGGGTCACCAACTCGTGCTCCTCACGGTCGACTTGGCACTCCTTTCGGACAAGGAGTGGTGTGAAGTCTGCCCAGCCGGTGCGCCGGGGGAGGGAGAGTGGCACAAATGTGACCAGCCCGCAGCGGGACGGGCATCCGGGGCCAGGGTGCGAGGCCGGCCATGCCTCGTTCTCACCGCGGTGAAGGAGGGCCGGCGTGCGGCCCGTGGCGCGCGACGGGATGCCGCGGAGCGCGCCTGCCGCTCCTCGTCCGAGTTCTCTCCACGGGCCCCCGAGGGGAATTTCCAGGGGGAAATCCCGCGAGCGCGAAAAGGAGGGTGTCACGATTTCGCACGGCGCTTGATGACGAATAGGCAACGATTCGAAGAATGACCGGGCACGAAGGAACGGCGTGCGGCGAGACCTCGCACCTCATCGGTACGGGTCCCGCCGCACGCCGTTCCTCCGGAACGCGCCGCGGATTCAGTCCTTGGCGGCGTCCTTCAGCTTCTCCTTGGCCTGGCGGGCGTCGCCCGTGGCCTGCTCGGCGCGGCCCTCGGTGGTCAGCTTCTCGTTGCCCACCCCGCGGCCCGCGGCCTCCTTGACCTTGCCGCTCGCCTGCTCGGTCGTGGCCTTGGCCTTCTCGCCGGCGCTCATGCCGCTCACCTTTCGCTGTGCCGCTGTTGCCTGACGAGAAGGCGGATGACCGCGTCCGCCGCTTGTAAACCCTGTGAACCGGATGCAATTCATATGTGTGTGCGGCGAGGATGCGGGCATTCGGCGGTCAGGAGGTTGATAAACATGGTTCCCCTGCTTCTGGTTCTTCTTCTGGCTCTGATTCTTTTCGGTGCGGGCTTCGCGCTCAAGGCACTGTGGTGGATCGCGGTGATCGTGCTCATCGTGTGGGTGCTCGGCTTCATCGTGCGCCCCGCGGGCAGTGGCGGCCGCAAGGGCCGTTGGTACCGCTGGTAGAGACACGCCCCGTGCGGTGAAGTGGTCCGGCCGGATTCGGCCGGGCCACTTCGCCGTGTCCGGGAAGGTGCGTATCGCCGCGCTTGGCGGGGTACGAGGAGAACGTCGGCCCTTCGGGGGCCCGCAGGGGAACCCTGCACCTCCTGCCCCCGCGGGGCCGACCCGCGTCCACCGCGCCTCCTCCCCCGGCGATGTCACCCCATTGCCCCGCACCGCGTGCGCCCGTCACGGCCGCCCCGGAACGTGGATCAGGTGTCGTCGAGCCCGTGAGGGAGAGTCATGATCATCAAGTTCCTGTACGACAAGGGTCTGCGCAGCGAGCACGCCAACACCGTCGCCTGCGCGGCCATCGGCCTGTCCATCGCGTCCTGGTTCACCTCGCGCACGGTCGAGGGCAAGGGTCTGGACCGGGCCGACCGGTGGGGCATATTCGTCGCCACCTGGCCCGCCACCTGGTTCGGCCTCGGCCAGGCACTGAGCCAGTACGAGCGCACCGTCGTCTCCTTCGGCCGCTGACCGCGCGGGCAAGGCAGCGACACCGGCCACGCCGGTACCGGCTACAGCCAAGGAGAAACGGCATGTCGCACGTGGAAGAGTCCATCGAGGTCAACGTCCCCGTACGGGACGCCTACAACCAGTGGACCCAGTTCGAGGACTTCCCCCAGTTCATGGACGGCGTCGAGCGCATCGAACAGCGCACGGAGTCCCTCCTCCACTGGAAGACGAGGATCGCCGGGGTCGAGCGCGAGTTCGACGCGGAGATCACCGAGCAGATCCCCGACGAGCGGGTCGCCTGGACCAGCATCGGCGGGGAGGCCCGCCAGGCCGGGGTGGTCACGTTCCACCGCCTGGACGACGGCACGACGAAGGTCATGCTCCAGCTCGACTACGACCCGGAGGGGCTGACCGAGAAGGTCGGGGACAAGCTGGGCTTCGTCAAGCGCCAGGCCACCGGCGACCTCAAGCGGTTCAAGTCCTTCATCGAGGAGCGGGGCGGTACCGCCACCGGCGAGTGGCGCGGCGAGGTCTGAGCACGGTTTCGCCGGTGCGGGGCGGGCTCGTGCGAGCCCGCCCCGCACCGCGAAAAACGCTGGACCCGGTCATGACCGGCCGGGTAGCTTGCAGTCGACCGTGACACCGCCCGAGGAGGTGAGACCCATGAACGCTGTATCGACGTGGGTGCTCCCCCTTTCGCGTCACGGCCGGCGACCGACGTAGGTGTCGCCGGGAGCGCCTCCACACCCAGGCACTCCCGAAAGGCACCACCATGAACTCTCCGCGATTCACCACCGAGTCGTCCTCGGACGGCGTCCGCGAACGCGACTTCGCCGTGGGCGACGTCCCCGGCGTCCTCTGGTCCCCCGCCTCCGCCGGTCCCGCACCCCTGGTCCTGATGGGCCACGGCGGCGGCGCGGCCAAGCGGCACCGCGCGATGGTGGGCCGCGCCCGCCTCCTCGTGACCCGGTGCGGCTTCCACGCGGCCGTCCTCGACGCCCCCGGCCACGGCGACCGGCCGCGTTCCGCGCAGGACGAGCAGGACGTCGCCGCACTGCGCCGGGCCCAGGGGGCGGGCGCACCGGAGGCGCCGGTCGTCGTCCCGTACAACGTCCGGCTGGCCGAGCAGGCGGTGCCCGAGTACCGGGCGACGCTCGACGCCCTCCAGGAGCTCCCGGAGATCGGCACCGGCGGGCCGGTCGGCTACGTCGGCTTCGGTCTGGGCATGGCGATCGGAATGCCGCTGGTGGCGGCCGAGCCCAGGATCACGGCGGCGGTCTTCGGCATGACCTGGCCGGACGCCCTGTTCGAGGCGGCGAGGCGGATCACCGTCCCGGTCGAGTTCGCCATGCACTGGGACAGCGGGCGCATTCCGCGCGAGGCGAGCCTCGCCCTGTTCGACGCCTTCGCCTCGGCGGAGAAGTCGCTGCACGCCAACGCGGGTGAGCAGGTCGCCTGGCAGTTGGTCGAGGCCGACAGCGCGACCCGCTTCTTCGCCCGCCACCTCTCGCCGGCCCGACCGTGAGACGGGGGCGCCCGGTGTGCACACCGGGCGCCCCCGTAGGGCACGTGTCTACCGGCTCGAACTCGACAGGTTCTCCTTGACCTTGGCGATGGCGAACCCCCAGCCCTGCTGGACGGTCGTCTTGCCGGGTACGGCGATCTCGTCGGGGTTGGTGAGCACGTCCAGCAGGACGGGCCCCGGCTCGGCGAAGGCGCGCTTCACCGCGTCGGTCAGGTCCTCGGGCCGGGTGACCCGGATGCCGGTGATGCCGAGGGCCTGGGCGACGGCGGCGAAGTCCGGGTTGTCGAGGACCGTGCCGAACTCCGGCAGCCCGGCCTGCTCCTGCTCCAGCTTGACCATGCCGAGGCGCTGGTTGTCGAAGACGACGAGCTTGACCGGCAGTTGCTCGGTGCGGATGGTCATCAGGTCGCCCAGCAGCATGGACAGCCCGCCGTCGCCGCAGAAGGCGACGACCTGCCGGTCCCTGTCGAGCATCTGCGCGCCGATCGCCTGCGGCATGGCGTTGGCCATCGAGCCCAGGTTGTAGGAGCCGAGCAGTCGGCGGTCGCCGCGCATCTCCACGAACCGGGACAGCCACACCGTGGCCATGCCCGTGTCGGAGGTGAAGACGGCGTCCTCGTCCGCGACGGCGTCCACGGCCGCGGCCAGCGCCTCGGGCCGTACGAGGTGGGAGCGGTTGTCGAACTTGGAGCGGACCTTGCCGATCAGCCCCCGGTCATGGCCGGGCGAGGCGAGCTCCCGCTGGCCGTCCTGCCACTTGGTGAACTTCTCGCGCGCCGAGTCGAGATGGCCCCGGTCCGTGCGCTGCCCGACGCGCTCCAGCAGCCCGCGCACGGTCGGGCCGACGTCCGCCGCGAGCCCGACGTCCACCGGGACGCGGCGCCCGATGTGCTCGGCGACCCGGTCGACCTGGATCACCTTCTTCCCCTCCGGGTACCAGTCGCGGTACGGGAAGTCGGTGCCGAGCAGTACCAGGGTGTCGGCGTGGTCCATCGCGTGGGCGGCGGCCGGGTTGCCGATGAGGCCGGTCTGGCCGACCTGGTAGGGGTTGTCGCCCTCGAAGCCTTCCTTGGCCTTGAGGGTGATCACCATCGGCGCGGCCAGCCGCTCGGCCAGGGCGAGCACCTCCTCGCGGCAGCCGCGGGCTCCCCGGCCGACGAGCAGGGTGACCTTGCCGCCGTCGTCGATCACTGAGGCTGCCTCGTCCAGCGCGGGGTCGTCCGGCCGGTTGGCCGAGCCGGTCAGCGACAGCCGGACCGGCCGGTCGTCCGGCACCTCCAGGTCGCCGACGTCCCCGGGCACGGTGAGCACCGCGACCCCGCGCCGGCCGACGGCTGTGCGCACGGCGACCTCCAGCAGCGCGGGAAGCTGCGCGGGCGAGGTCACGGTGGCGCGGAAGACGGCGACGTCCTTGAAGAGCAGGTCGTTGTCGACCTCCTGGAAGTAGTCGGTGCCGATCTCCGCCTGCGGGACCTGGCCCGCGATGGCGAGGACCGGCGTACCGCTCTTCGCGGCGTCGTACAGGCCGTTCAGGAGGTGGACCGAGCCGGGACCGACCGTGCCCATGCAGACCCCGAGCGTGTCGGTGAGCTGGGACTGGGCACCGGCCGCGAAGGCCGCCGCCTCCTCGTGCCGGCAGCCCACCCAGGACACCGCGTCGGAGGCGCGGATGGCGTCGGTGAACGGGTTGAGCGCGTCGCCGACGACGCCGAACACCTGGCGTACGCCGAGTTCCTCCAGCGTGTCGACGACGAGACGGGCGACGGTGCGGGCCATGGGGTGCGTCCTCTCCGCGGGCCCTCGAGGCCCGCTGCTGCTGTACGGCGGACGGTGTGCCGCCGTACCCGTACGGGTGCCTGCGGTTCAGCCGGTGAAACGGTCCGGGTCGGCGGCTTTCCAGTCGGCCGCCCAGCCGGCCGGGGGCTGGCAGGTCAGCTCACCGGGGGCCAGCCAGTCGTAGAGCGCGGCGTAGGAGCGGAAGTCGCCGGTCGGGGTGTCGCGGCGGCGCAGCATCTCCGGGCGCAGGTCCGCCGGGTCGGTGACGCCCATCGCGGCCATGATCTGCTGGGCGCTGCGGACGGTCGCCTCCTGGTAGCGGCGGACCCGGTCGGACTTGTCGGGGACGTCCAGGGCGCGGGCGCGGCGCGGGTCCTGGGTGGTGACGCCGGTGGGGCAGCGGTTGGTGTGGCAGCGCTGGGCCTGGATGCAGCCGAGGGCGAACATCATGCTGCGCGCCGCGTTGGTGTAGTCGGCACCCATGAGCAGCCGCTTGACCAGGTCCGAGCCGGTGGCGACCTTGCCGCTGGCGCCGACCCGGACGCGGTCGCGCAGCCCGGCGCCGGTGAGGGCGTTGTGGACGGTGATCAGCCCCTCGGTGAGCGGCATACCGAGGTGGTCGGCGAACTCCAGCGGCGCGGCGCCGGTACCGCCCTCGGCGCCGTCGACCACGATGAAGTCGGGGGTGATGCCCTCGGCCAGCATCGCCTTGCAGACCGCGAGGAACTGGGTGCGCGAGCCGGGGCAGAGCTTGAACCCGACCGGCTTGCCGCCCGACAGCTCGCGCATCCTGGCCAGGAACCCGACCAACTCGCGGGGCGTGTGGAACTCGCGGTGGTACGGCGGTGAGATCACCGTCTCCCCCCGCGGGACCCCGCGTACCCCGGCTATCTCGGCGTTGACCTTGTCACCGGGCAGGACGCCGCCGATGCCGGGCTTGGCGCCCTGGGACAGCTTGAGCGAGACGCACTTGACGGCAGGGTGCGCGGCCTTCTCGGCGAACTGCTCCGCGTCGAAGCCGCCGTCCTTGGTGCGGCAGCCGAAATAACCGGTACCGATCTCCCACACGAGGTCGCCGCCGGGGCGCAGGTGGTACTCGGAGAGGCCGCCCTCGCCGGTGTCGTGGGCGAAACCGCCCCGCGCCGCACCGGTGTTGAGGGCGAGGACCGCGTTGGCGGAGAGGGAGCCGAAGCTCATCGCGGAGACGTTGAGCAGCGCCATGTCGTAAGGCTGGGCGCAGTCGGGGCCGCCGATCCGGACCCTGGGCGGCGTGTCGGGGGTGTCGACCGGGGCCATCGACGGCACCAGGAACTCGTGGCCCCGCTGGTACATGTCGCGTTCGCTGCCGAAGGGCTCCTCGGCGTCGATGCCCTTGGCCCGCTCGTACACGATGCTGCGGGTGTCGCGGTCGTAGGGGCGGCCGTCGAAGTTCCGCTCGACGAAGTACTGCTGGAGCTCCGGGCGGATCGCTTCGAGCAGGTAGCGGGCATGGCCGATGACCGGGTAGTTGCGCAGTACCGTGTGGCCGCGCTGGAGCAGGTCGTAGCTGCCCAGCAGGCCCAGGGCCGCGAGGACGACGGCGGCGGACCACCACCAGGGGGACACGAGGACGGCGGCGGACACCGCGGCCGCCGCGCCGATCAGAAGGAGACCCACCGCTCCGAAACGCACCATGTGCTTCCCGGTAACCGCTGCCGCGCCTCTCATGCAGGGGCCGGGTAAGGAACGCACATGAGTGCGGCCCGGCCGCGCCGAGCAGCCGCTCGCTTCCTCGGCTGCTCGGCACCGCGGCTTCAGTGTCTGCGGCCGCGGGCGCTCCAGCCGGCGCCGATGCCGGCGACATGCAGGGCCAGCAGGGCGAGGCCGATCAGCATGACGTTGGTCGAGCTGAAGGTGTCGTTGGTGGAGATGTCCGCCGCGTTGATCAGGAAGGCGATGAAGAACAGGACCGCCGAGATGATGGCCAGCACGATGTGCTCCCTTTCGGATGAGTGAGGTCTTCCGGAACACTGACCGGATGCCCGTGAAGGGGTGCGCCACTCACCCTTTCGCCGCCCGGCCTTCGCGCACGCTTCACCGCCTCCGCTTGGCTGAGGCTCCGTCAACCTCGCATCGTGCAGGGCACGTTGGTCCTGCGAGCCGGAGCCGCCGGACTTCGCGCGGGCAAGGTCGCGGAAGGCAGGGGTCGGACCGGCGTTCCGGCCGCCCCGTCCCGTACCCGTCCGGTCATGTCGATCAGGGCCTGCACCGTAGGAACCAACCTTGCCGGAACTCTGTGGAGGTCCCCGGTCCTGCGGGCAGGAGTCGATGTACCTGTTTTCCGAGTGGAGGGTGTGACGAGATGAGCGACCGGAACGAGAGCCCGGCGGACGTCGTGCGAGCGCTGTACGCCGCGCTCAGGGAGGGCGACATCAGGGGGGTCCTCGCCCGGCTGGCCCCCGACGTGACCATCGACGAACCGAACCGGCTGCCCTACGGGGGTGTGCACCGGGGCCGCGAGGCGTTCGCGGAGGCCGTCCTGGGCGGGATGACGGCCCACGCGGACATGACCATCACCGGCGCGGACGTCTTCGAGGGCCCGGCGGGTATCGTCGGCCGCCTCACCGGCACGCTGAGGGCCCGCTCCTCCGGCGAGGAGTACCCGCTGACCCTGGTCGAGGTGCTCCGCGTCGAGGACGGCCTGGTGCGGGAGATCGACGTCTACACGAAGAACCCCGAGGGCGTGGCGGAGTTCTTCGTCCACGCGGAGTCCCATCACTCCGGATGATCGGCGTCGAGCCGGGCCAGTCCCTCCTCCCACCGTCGCCGCCTCGCCTCCCCCGACTCCTCCCACCAGGGCACCCCCCGCTCCCCCAGCGCCACCTTGGCTCCGTGCACCCGGCCCCGCGCCACCCGCTCGGCCTCGCCGTCCTCGGCGTCCCGCACCCCCCGTCGCCCGGCCATGAGATGCCGCCGCAGCCGAGCGGCGACGTCCTCCGGGATGTCGGGGTCCGTCGCCCGCCAGCGCCGGCCGTCGATGACGACGAAGTGCCCGTCGGGCGTCTTCTCGGGCGGTTCCTTTGCCATGCGGCCGATTCTCACCGGTCGGGGGGCCGGGGGCGAGGCGGCATGCCTGCGGCAGCGCGCACGCGCCGGCGCGGTGACCGGTTCACCGGCTCGGAGAGATGTCGGCGGGGCGGGCCGTGTTCCCGGCCAGGCATGCGCTCCGCTGGTCCGCCCCCCTCGGCTCCGGCCACCGTGCGTTCGAGATCGCCCGCCAACTCGACGTCCACGGAATAGAGTTCCTGGTGGCAGTGAGGAATTCACCCGCGGTCTGCTCCGAGGAAGAGGTCGACGTGATGGTGCTTCCCGACCAGCGCGCCGTGCGGGCACGTATGCCGTACGCGGTCCGTATCGTCATGGGGCGACTCGGCCGGCTGTCGGCACTGCACGGAACCCTGCTCCTCCTGGGTGTCGTAGGGCTCGTCATCAGCCTGGTCGGCCTCGACGCCGGCTCGATGCTCGCGCTCACGCTCGGGCTGGCCGGCATCGTGCTGTCTGTCATCGGCATAGTCGCGCAGGTCGGCGAGGACTGGGTCAGGGTGTCGCGGATCTACTTCGACGCCCGCGCGAAGCCTTTCGACGCCTCGTACTCCGCGCCCTACGACGGCTGGAGCCGCCTCCGCTTCCAGGGCCACTCCTCGGTACACAGCGAGGAACTGGACGCCCGTCTGCGCGACGACCCGGTCATCCCCGTGGAGATCGAACCGGGCCTGTGGAACGTTCCCGCCGAGTGTGAGGAGGCACGCCAACTGGTGCGTGTCCAGCTGGACTTCGATGACGACAAGATCCGTCTTCACGACGATCTCGTCGCGGAGGCGGATGTGGTGCGCGTGCAGAGGACGCGGTACTCCGCGCACACGGTCACGAACCTCCTCGGGGAGAAGGTGCTGCGTGAGCGGCAACGCCGACACGAGCTGGTGCAAGGTGACGCCGTTCTTCTGCGGAACGGCCTGATCCCGCGCCTGCGGTACAGCAGGTGCTCCAACCATCTCGGGGTCGACGTGGTGGCGGTGTCGTCGAGCGGCAGGGTCGTACTGACCCTGCAGGGGGAGAGGAACACGACCAACGCGGGGATGCTCGCGCCGTCGGGCAGTGGCTCCATGGACTGGGCCGATCTGCAGGCCGGCCCGGACCTGCTCGGAGTGGTCAAGAGTGCCATGCTGCGCGAGATGTCGGAGGAACTCGGACTGCGCCGCAGCGAACGGGTCGGCTCGGGCGACGTCCGCGTACTGCGCTACACGCGCGTGACCAACTGGGGAGGCAAGCCCCAGTTCTTCGGTGTGGCCCGGCTCGGTGACGTGCGAGAGCAGGTCAGAGGCATAGAGCACCGCTACCACCGGGACCATTTCAGCATCGAGTTCGACCCGGACGGCGGGGCGCGGCACTTCGTCGCCACGATCCGTGACTATGTCCAGGACAACGCCGCTCGCGTCTCGTTCCCGCTGTACGAGACCCTGGACGTGCTCTGTTCCTGGCTCGAGCGGGACCCGCGGGCGTGGGGATGGCTCATGGGCGGGGGGTGACGAAGCCCCGGTAGGCACAGCCAGGAAGAGGGCGGGAGACGCGTGTCGCGTCTCCCGCCCTCCGTGTTCCCGTACGGCCTCGCGGGGCCGTCAGCGTTCCGGGGTGCCCTCCGGGCCGCGCGGGGCTTCGCTGCCGCCGTAGGAGCGGCGGACCGCGTCGGCGGCCTTGTCGGTCTGGGTGTCGTACTTGCCGCCCGTACGCTCGTCGATCAGCCGTTCGACACTCTCCACGCCCTTGTCGGCCTGGTCAGGGTGGCCCTTGGCCAGGTCCTTGGCCTTGTTCGCCAGATCCCCGAACTTGCTCATGGGCAGCCTCCCGCAGTTGGTGCGTGCGTCGTTCCCGGCTACGCCTACCCGTCGATTACCCCCTGAATCAGGGCGCTTGGAACAGCGTGGGGAAGCGGGGCGCGAGCCAGGGCTTGCGGCCCCACGCGAGTACGCCGGCGCGCGCCATGGCCTGCCAGGGGCCCACACGGCCCAGCGCGATGAGGAGGAAGGTGACCGGCTCGGTGAGGATGGTGCACTCGGAGCGCTCCGGCGGGCCGGGGAGGACCTCGACGGCCCCCTCGGCGAAGGCGACCCCGAAGGTCTCGCCGCCCCGCACCCGGAGGGTGTAACGGGCCGTCAGCCCGGACGGCGCGACCGCGACACGCGGCATCGCCGTCTTCAGGAACGGCAGGCACAGCCCCACGCGGGTCCGGTCGATCATGTGCGGCCGGCCCACCCCGCGCGCGAGGTCCCAGCCGTGCCCCAGCATGTGGGTCAGCAGATAGGAGGCGAGCACGTCCCTGGTCATGGGGCCCAGTGGCGTCATGAGCGTCCGGTCCAAGTCGGTCCCCTCCACCGCCGCCAGGAACGCCTCCGCCTGCTCCACGATCATCGCGGCCAGCGGTTCCGCCCCACGCTCCGGGAACGCGGTGAGACTGCGCGCGTTGGCCGCGGCGAGGCTCTGCGGGGTGCCGTCGCCGTAGGGACGGTCGTGACCGGCCGCGAGGTCGGCCATCAGGCCGTTGGCCAGGGCGAGGTGGGCGGCGGTCTCCCCCACGGTCCACTCCAGCCCCGGTACGGGCGCGGCCGGATCGGTCGCACCGTCCAGCAGCGCGGCGACGGCCCGGGCCGTCTCCCGTATCGCCCGGCCGAGTCCCGCCGGCAGGGTGTCCCCGCTGCTCGTCTCCATGCCGCGCCCGCTCTCCTCAGGTCTGGATGATCATGCGGTACGAAACCAGACCCACCTGTTCAGGACAAGGGGCGGGGCGCTTCGATCGCGCTGAGCCAGTCCTCGACGGTGACCACGTCCGCCCACTGCGGGAACAGGCGCTCGACGAGCATCCGGTGGACTTCGGGATCGGTGTCGAGGCAGCCGTCCGACAGGACGGTCACGCCGAGGTCCAGATCGACCGCGTGCCACAGGGTGGACAGCACCACGGCGCTGGTGGCGATGCCCGTGAGTACGAGGCTGTCGACGCCCCGGGCCCTGAGGACCAGGTCGAGGTCGCTCCCCGAGAAGGCGCTCCCCCGCCGCTTGGTGACCACGACATCCCCTTGCCGGGGCGCGATGTCGGGATGGATCTCGGAGCCGGGAGCCCCCTCGGTGAACAGCCCGGCGCGCAGGACGCCGGCCATCACCTTGCTGCGCGGGCCGACCTCGGGATCGCCGGGCCGCAGCCCCATCACCACGTAGATCACGGGAATGCCGGAGGCCCGCGCAGCGTCGATCGCCCGGCGCAGGCGCGGCAGATAGCCGGAGCCGTCGTCGGCGAGGGCCACCACGTCCCGCTGGACGTCCATCACCAGGAGCGCACTGCTCGTCATGCCCGCCGTCCTCCGCGGTAGGGAGCCAGGAGCGCTCATCGTCGCACCCGTCGAGTGAGGGCCGCGAGGGGTGCCCCCGCTCCGCCGATGGAGGTAATCGGGCTGCTTTCACCGATCCGTGCGGGGTGGCGGCACCGGATCACCCGCGAACGAGTCGAGCATCCATGGATGCGGGCGGTGCCGTGTCGGAGCGCGGGCCTCGGAACCGTCCCTACGCGTGAGGTGAGGTAGTGCGTTTGTCCGGCCGGCAGTTCGTGGTGGCACGGTTTCCGGTGTTCGTCGTGGCCGCGTGGCTGGTGGTGGCGGTGTGCACGGCCGCCTTCCCCGGTCGCCTGGCGTCGGAGGCGGCGCGTCGGCCGGCGATGACGCTGCCCGCGTCGGCGGAGTCGAGCCGGGTGGCCAGGGAGGCCGGCGGGCCGGCCGGGGGGCCACCGGTCGTGATCGTCTGGGAGGCCACCTCTGCCAAGCGGCTCAGCGCCCGGGCAGCGCGGCGGGCCCTCACCGGGCTGCCCCGCCCGGTCGGCTCGCCCGGCGCGGTGACGTCTTCGGCCGACGGCCGCTCCCTCGTCTGCGTCGTCACCCTCGCCGAGGCGGCCGACGCGGGGCTCGGCCCCTCCCTGGAGCGCGTCCGCAGGGCCGCCGGGTCACTGCCGGACAGCAGGGTCCGGCTGGCGGGACCGGCCGCGGGGCAAGCCGACCTGGAGTCCTCCTTCGCGGGCGTCGACGGCCAGTTGCTGGTCATCGCGCTGGCCGCCGTCGCCGCCATCCTCTTCCTCGTCCACCGGAGTGTCCTGCTGCCCCTCGTCGTGGCCGCTTCCGGGGTCGTAGCGCTGACCCTGTGCAGTGCGGTGCTGTACGCGCTGCGGAGCTGGGGCGTGCTGACGGTCGACGGGCAGGTGCAGGGCATCTTGTCCGTGCTGGTCATCGGCGCGACCACGGACTACGGCCTGCTCCTGCTGGCGCGGTACCACGAACACGCCCCGGAGATGTCGCCTCCGGCGGCCATGCGGACGGCGTGGCGGGCGAGTTGGGCGCCCATCGCGGCGAGTGCGGCGACGGTTGCCTGCGCCATGGTCGCCCTCCTCCTCAGCGCCCTCCCCGCCAACCACTCCCTCGCGCTCGCCGGTGCCGTGGCGATGGCCTGCTGCGTGCCGGCCGCGCTGACCTTCGTCCCGGCCGCGGTACTGCTCGGCCCGCGCGCGATGTTCTGGCCGCGGGGTCCGCACTCCGGCCGGGCCGGCGGGCGCGGCTGGTCCCTGGTCACCGCCCTGGTGGAGCGGCGGGCGCGTGCGGTGTGGACGGTGGGCTGCGCGCTGCTCGCGGGCTGCGCCGCCCTGGCCGTACTCCTGGCTCCCGGCGGCCTTCCGCTGGGCGAGGCGCTCACGGCGCGGGCACCCTCGGTACGCGCCCAGTCGGCCTTGGCGGCGCACTTCCCGGCGGGCACCGGCAGCCCGGCCATCGTGGTGACCGGCGCCGAGGGCGCCGCAGGGGTGCGGGAGCGGGTGGCGGGGACACCGGGGGTCGCCCGCGCCGAGGTCGTCACCACCCGGCCCCGTACGACGATCGCGGCCACCCTCGACAGCGCCCCGGACAGCCGCCGCGCCCAGGAGACGATCGCCCGCCTGCGCGCGGACACGGACGGCCGGGCCCGGGTCGGGGGCTATCCGGCGCAGGTGTACGACATGCAGCGGGCGGCCGAGCGGGACCGCACCCGCGTACTGCCCGCCGTCCTGGTGATCGTGCTGCTGCTCCTGCTGGGGCTGTTGCGGAGCCTGGCGCTGCCGGTGGTGCTCGTCGTCGTGGCCGTGGCGAACTTCCTCGCGGCGCTCGGCATCTCAGCGGTGATCTTCGATATCGCCTTCGGTTCGACCGCGACGGAGCCGTCCCTGGTGCTGTTCTCGTTCGTGTTCCTGATCGCGCTCGGGGTGGACTACAACATCTTCCTCATGCACCGCGTCCGCCGGGAGTCCCTGCTCGCGGGACAGCGCGTCGGGACGCTCAGGGGACTGCGGGCCACCGGGAACGCCATCAGCTCGGCGGGGGTCGTGCTCGCCGTCACCTTCGCCACCCTGACCGTGATGCCGCTGCGCTACCTCGCGCAGATCGGCGTCATCGTCGCGGTGGGCGTGCTGCTCGACACCCTGTTCGTCCGCCCGTTCCTCGTCCCGGCCTTCACCCTGGACATGGGGCCCTGGCTGTGGTGGCCGACGAAGCCGCCGCCGGCCAGGCGCCTGGGCAACGTGGGCGAGCAGCGGTCGCAGCCGGAGCCGGCCTCGGTCTGACAGCGGAACGGTGAGGCCGGCCCCCGCTCATGGGCCGGCCCCACCGCGTTCCGGATCAGTACCAGTAGCCCGAGTGCCACCAGCCGTCGCCCCACCAGCCGTCGTGCCAGTGGTTGTGCCAGCGGTGGTGCGAGTTGCCCCAGCCGTCGTGGCCGTAGCGGTCGTGGCCGTAGCCGTCGTGGCCGTAGCGGTCATGGTGGCGGTGGTCGTAGCCGTGGTGGCCCGGCCCCCGGTCGCCGTGGTGCCGGCTGTGGGAGGCCGGCGCCGACCCGGGTACGGATGCCGACGCGGTGCCCGCCGTGCCGACGGCGGCACCGCCGGCCAGCATCGCTGCGGCCGCCGCGAGGACAGCGGCCCGCCTCACGTCGAGAGTGCGCATTGAGTACACCTCCCCTCAGGTCTCGAAGCGTTCATGTCCTTGATTCGGAGCGGAGAGCGCCACGGTTTGCCCTGTTTCACACCTTCCGCAGAAGTCCCTCCCCGTCCTACCGGACACCCATCCGAGGCGCGTTCCGTGACGAATTACCTGAAAGGCCACAGAAGGTGTTCGTCATGAAGCGCGATTCCCGCCGTCTCGGCTACGACTCCGCCGGCCCCGCGGAGGCGGTACGCGGCGATCTGTGCGACCACCTGGCCCGCTGGCAGGCCGCGGAGTTCACCGACGACGCCTCGGTGGTGGTCAGCGAGCTGGTCTCCAACGCGGTGCGGCACGGCAGGCCGCCCGTCCGGGTGGCGTGCACGCTGCGTCGGCGGTCCCCCGGCGGGCCGGCGCTGCGCATCGAGGTGACCGACGCGGGGCCGAGCTTCGACACCACCCTGGTCCGGGCCCGGTGGCGGCATCCGTCCTTCACGCTGGAGGAGTCCGGCCGGGGACTCTTCCTGGTCGACGCCCTGGCCAGCCGCTGGGGCGACGAGCCGACCCTTGACGGACACACCGTCTGGGCCGTGCTGGACCCCCCGGACGGATAGCACTCGAACGGCCGCAGGCGGGCGTCCACCGGGCGCGGGGACGGCTCCCGACACCCAGGCTGGACAGGAAGGAGTGCGAGGACGAGGGGAGGGAGGACACCGGTGCCCAGGGACAGGTCCGCCGACGACCGCCGTCTCGACGGCTGGCTGACGGCGACCGCGCACGGCAGCGAGGAGGCGTTCACCCTGCTGTACGACAGCCTGTCCGGCTCCGTGCGGGGCCTGGCCCTGCGCGTCGTGCGCGACGCCTCGCAGGCGGAGGAGGTAGCGCAGGAGGTCATGCTGGAGGTGTGGCGTACGGCGGCCCGTTTCCGTCCTGAGCGCGCTTCGGCCAAGGCGTGGGTGTTCGCCCTGGCGCATCACCGCGCGGTCGACCGGGTCCGCTCGGCGCAGGCCGCGTCCGACCGGGACCGCAGGGTGGCCGAGTGCGGCAGCGAGCGCCCCTTCGACATGGTGGCCGAGCTGGTGCAGGACCGCGACGAGCAGCGCAGGCTCTACCGCTGCCTGGCCGCGCTGAGCCGGAGCCTGCGGGTGCCGCTGGTGCTTGCGTACTACGAGGGCCTGACGTACGACGAGGTCGCCCGCGCGCTGAGCAAGCCGCCCGGCACGGTGAAGACCCGCATGCGCACCGGGCTGCACCGGCTGCGGCAGTGTCTGGAGGCCGGCGGATGAGCACGGCTCCGGGTGATCACGACGCGGTCGGCGCCTATGTGCTCGACGCGCTGCCCCCCGGCGAACGCGCCGCCTTCGAGAACCACCTCGCGGCCTGCGCGGCCTGCCGGGAGGAGGCCGCGCAGCTCATGGAGGCGGTGGTCGGACTCGCCGAGGCCGTCTCGCTGCCCCCGGACGACGCGGCCCGCTCCCGCGTGCTGTCCGGCATCCGGGACATCCGGCAGGAGGCACCGCCTGCGCGGCCGAGCCGTGCCCGGCGGCTGCTCCCCTGGGCGCTCGCCGCCTGCCTCGCGGCGGCCGTCGCGGGCGGGTCGCTCGCCTGGTGGCAGCACGAGGAGGCGCGGGACGCCCGGCGCACGGCGCAGGAGCAGGAGCGGCGTACCGCCTCGCTCGCCGACGTGGTGACCGCCCCGGACGCGAGCGTGCGCTCCGGTGAGCTGAGCAACGGAGCACGGGCGAGCGTGGTCGTGTCCCGGCAGAAGCAGAAGGCGGCCTTCGTCGCCGCCGGCCTGCCGGCCCTCGGCGAGGGGAAGGTGTACCAGCTCTGGTACGCCGACAACGGCACCACCTTCCGCTCCGGCGGCCTGCTCTCCGGCACCGGAGGCCGTCAGGGCCGGGTCCTGCTGGGCCCCCTCGGGCGGGCGACGGCCGTCGGGATCACGGTGGAGCCGGCGGGAGGTTCACAGCAGCCGACAACCGCGCCGCTGGGGGTGGTTCAGCTCTGAGGCGCGGCGTCGCGCCGGACCGCACGGCACCGGGCGAACCTGACGAACAGGCCGCGCCGCGCGCCGACTTGGCGGGTGACGGCGATTCGGCGCAGTACGTCGTCGCGCGCGCTCGTCGGACACCCCTCGTCGGTCGTGGTCAACAGGTTCCCCCTGTCGGGCTCGGGAGGGCGGAAGACCCGCCCAGGCCGTCGGCGGCCTGGGCGGGAGCGGGTCCGCCGGGTCAGCTCTTGGGCATCAGGACGGTGTCGACGATGTACACGTTGGCGTTGGCGGTCTTGACGTTGCCGCAGACCACCTTCGAGGAGTCGTTGACGGTGTACGACTCGCCCATGCCGGAGGTCATGACCTTCGACTTCTCCAGGGTGTCGAAGGAGCCCTTCTCCAGGTCCTTCGGCGCGAGCTTCTGGCCGACGACGTGGTAGGTCAGGATCTTGGTGAGCTGGGCCTTGTCGGCGAGGACCTTGTCCAGGGTGGCCTTCGGGATCTTGTCGAAGGCGTCGTTGGTCGGCGCGAACACCGTGATGTTCTGCGCGTTGTTGAGGGTGTCGACCAGACCGGCCTTCTTCACCGCGGTGACCAGCGTGGACAGCGCCGGGTTGTTCGAGGCGGCCGTGGCCACCGGGTCCTTGGCCATGCCGTCGAAGGAACCCGCGCCGTTCTTCGGCACCGAGGAACAGGCCGGGCCGAACGGCTGGTCCATGCTGCTCATGCCCGCGCTGCTCTCCGGGGCCGACGCGGACGCCGACGCCTTGGAGTCGGACTTGGCCGAGTCGCTGTCGCTGCCGGAGCAGGCGCTGAGCGCGAGGGGCAGCATGACGGCGGCCGAGACGAGACCGGTGGTGCGGCGGATGCGAGCGTTCATCGGGTTTTCTCCTGTTATTGAGAGGCAGCAAGGGGCTGCCGGACAGTGGGAGTTGGTCAGGGGGCGGGGAGCCGGCCGGGGCTCACTCCGCGGTCACGACGACGGAGTGCCAGCCGCTCGCGCCGTCGGGGATGGTCCGGGCGCGCTTCTCCGTCTGCACGCTTCCGGTGCGGTCGGTGGCGCGCACGGTCAGGGTGTGGGAGCCCTTGGTCGCCTGCCACGGGAAGGACCACTGGCGCCAGGTGTCCCGGGTGTCCTCGGCGGCGAGGTGGGCCTCCTGCCAGGGGCCGTCGTCCACCCGCACCTCGACCTTGTCGATGCCCCGGTGCTGGGCCCAGGCGACCCCGGCCACCATCACGGTGCCGGATCTGGGCCGGGCGAACGGCTTGGGGGTGTCGATCCGGGACTGCGTCTTGACCGGCGCCTTCCGCGCCCACCCGCGCTTGACCCAGTACGGGTCGTAGGAGTCGAAGGTGGTCAGCTCGATGTCCTGGATCCACTTGCAGGCGGAGACGTAGCCGTAGAGGCCGGGAACGAGCATGCGTACCGGGAAGCCGTGTTCGAAGGGGAGCGGTTCGCCGTTCATGCCGACGGCGAGCATGGCGTCGCGGCCGTCCATGATGTCCTCGACGGGCGTGCCGATGGTCATGCCGTCCACCGACCGGGCCACCAGCTGGTCGGCCGGCCCGCCGTGCGAGGGAGGCCTGACCCCGCATTCGGCGAGCAGGTCGGCCAGGCGGACGCCGGTCCAGCGGGCGTTGCCCACGTACGGGCCGCCGACCTCGTTGGAGACGCAGGTCAGGGTGATGGTGCGCTCGATCAGCCGCCGGCGCAGCAGGTCGTCGAAGGTGAAGGTGGCCGGCCGGGTCACGCCCTTCCCGTGGAGGCGCAGTCGCCAGGCGGTGGCGTCGACCTTGGGGACCACCAGGGCGGTGTCCACGCGGTAGAAGGTCTTGTTGGGGGTGACGTAGGAACTGACGCCGCCGACCCGCAGGGCAGCTCGCTCGGGTGTCGGCTGCGCGGGTGAGCCGGGGCGGGGCAGGACGACCTGCTTGCGGGAGGCCACGGCGTCCCCGGCCCGGTTGCCGCTCAGCGTCCGGCCGACCCCGCCCACGACGGCGGACGCGGCGGCCGCGGCGGTGGCCGCGATGACGAAGTCCCTCCGGTCCCAGTCGCCGGGCTCGCTGTCAGGGACCGGTACGGGGGTGACGAGGCGTCCGGCCAGGAAGTACAGGAGCAGGGCCCCGGCAACGGCCCCGATCAGGCTGGGCAACGCGTCCGTGAAGCCTCGGGAGTCCGGGCGGGTGAGGGCGGCCACCGCGCCGATGACGCCGAACAGGAGGACACCGGCCGCTCCGGCTACCCGGCGGCGTACCGCCAACGCGCCGAGCCCCAGGGCGAGTAGCGCGAGGACGACGAGGATGCCGAGCTGGAGCACCAGCTTGTCGTCGGTGCCGAAGTGACGGATCGCCCAGTCCTTGACCGCCGCCGGGGTCTGGTCGATGGAGGCCCCGCCGACCACGACCACCGGACCGGCCTGCGGCCGCACCCCCGCCGCCGCCAGTTCGGCCACCGCCAGCGCGGCGAAACCGGCGAGCACGCCGCTCAGCGCGCCAAGCGCCGTCCGCACCGGCCCCGGTGCTGTCCTCGGGTCGCTCTGTTCCTCACTCACGCGGGGAATCCGGGGCCGCGTGGGGGGCCGGATTGGTGGCTTCCTCAGATCGGATGAAGACGCATCTCACACCAATCCGGGGGGCGTTCGGCGACGGATCATCTTGTTGTGGCCGGCCGGAGGTCGGGGCGCTGAACCACGCGCGGGCCGGGCCGGTCGGGCAGGGCACCGAGATCGACGTGAGTGTCCATGGCGTGCTCCGCCGCGCTACTCGTTCACCAGCAGGATCTTGCCGACGTGACCGCCGGCCTCCATCAGCCGGTGCGCCTCGGCGGCCCGGGACATGGGCAGGCGCTGGTCGATGACGAGTCCCACGGCGCCGCTCTCGATCATCGGCCAGACCTCGTCCCGGACCTGGGCGATGATCTCGGCCTTCTGCTCCCTGGACCGTGTGCGCAGGGTCGTACCGTGCACGGAGAGGCGCTTGAAGACCAGCTCGGCCAGGTTGAGGCCGGCCTCCAGGCCGTCCTGGAGGCCGATGAGCACCAGGCGTCCGTCGGGGGCGAGGGAGCGCACGTTGCGTTCGAGGTAGCTGCCGCCGACGACGTCCAGGATCACGTCGTAGGGACCGTGCTCGGTGAAGTCGTCGGTGCGGTGGTCGATCGTGACGTCGGCCCCCAACTCCCGCGCGCGGGCGGCCTTCTCGAGGCCGCCGACCGTGGTGACGACCCGCGCGCCCAGCGCCTTGGCGATCTGGACGGCGAAGGTGCCGACGCCGCCGGCGCCGCCGTGTACGAGGAGGGTCTCCCCCTTCGCGAGGTGGGCGGTCATGACGATGTTGGACCAGACCGTCGCCACCGCCTCGGGCAGGGCGGCCGCCTCGACCAGGCCGATGCCCTGGGGTACGGGGAGCAGTTGGCCGGCCGGGACGGCGACCTTCTGCGCGTAGCCGCCGCCCGTGAGCAGCGCGCAGACCTCGTCGCCCACCTGCCAGCCGGTGACACCGTCACCGAGGGCGCTGACGCGTCCCGAGACCTCCAGACCGGGGTACGGCGAGGTGCCGGGCTGGAGGGGGTAGAGACCGTACCGCTGCATGACGTCGGCCCGGTTGAGGGCGCTGGCGACGACGTCGACGACGACTTCACCGGCCGCGGGCGCCGGGTCCTCGACGTCCACCCACTCCAGGACCTCGGGACCGCCGGGCTCCTTGATCGACACTGCCTTCATGATGCTCCGTTCATCGCACCGCGGGCCCCCCACCCGCATGTTTACAGCACACACATTAGGCAGCGAGTGTGTGCACTGTCAACATGAGTCCGGCCGCTATCGCGCCGCCGACGCGCTGAACAGCGCCTGGACCGCCGCGCGGACCTGCGCGTCCACCACCTCCGGTGCCGAGGAGTCGAGCTTGCCGTCGAGGTGCAGGAAGGCCAGGCCGTGGACGAGTGCCCAGACCGTGGTCGACAGCGCGTCCGGGTCGACGCCGGGGAAGACCGCGCGCACGATGCCGCGGACGTACTCGGAGATGGCGGCGGTCGCCGCGACCCGCTCCTCGCTGTTCGGGTCGCACGGCTCCGCGAACATCACCCGGAACATCGCGGGCCGGTCCAGCGCGAAGCGCACATAGGCGACGGCGACCGACGCGAGCTCGTCCGGGGTCCGGGGCTCGGGGTGGGCGGCCGCCAGGTGCTCGGCGAGTTCGCGGTACCCCTCGGCGGCCACCGCGGAGACCAGCGCGTCGCGGTCCGCGTAGTGGCGGTAGGGGGCCGTGGCCGACACACCCGCCCGCCGGGCCACCGCGCGCAGCGACAGCCCGGCACTGCCGTCCTCCTCCAGCAGTTCGCGCGCGGCACGCAGACAGGCCGCGCGCAGATCGCCGTGGTGATACGAACTGCTCGCTTGCGGCATAGGTCACACCCCTTGAAGTTTACGGCGCTTACATTTCTGACTTAATGTGAACGCTGTACACATAGTAAGCGATGGAGATCGAGAGGGGAAAGCAGGATGACCAGCGAACTGTTCTCGCCGTTGTCCCTGCGCTCCGGGCAGGTACTGCGCAACCGGATCGCCAAGGCGGCCATGGAGGAGAACATGGCGGCCGACGGCCAGTTGCCCGGAGCCGAGCTGTTCGGGCTGTACCGGCGCTGGGCCGAGGGCGGCGCCGGACTGCTGATCACGGGCAACGTCATGGTCCACGCCGAGGCGCTGACCGGTCCGGCCGGTGTCGTCCTCGACGAGGCCGCGCCGCTGGAGCCGTTCGTCGAGTGGGCGAAGGCCGGCCGGGCCGGGGGCGGGGCGATCTGGATGCAGATCAACCACCCCGGCCGCCAGATCGGCTCCGACATGCCCGGCGTCGTATGGGGCCCCTCGGCGGTCGGCGTCGACCTGGGCCGGCACAGTGGCCGCTTCGGGCGCCCGGTCGCCATGACCGCCGAGCAGATCGAGCAGACGGTCACCCGGTACGCGGTGACCGCACAGCGCGCCGAGCAGGCGGGCTTCGACGGGGTCGAGGTGCACGCGGCGCACGGCTATCTGCTCTCGCAGTTCCTCTCCCCCCTGGTCAACAAGCGCACCGACCGGTGGGGCGGCTCGCTGGAGAACCGGGCCCGGATGCTGCTGGACGTGGTCCGCGCCGTACGAACCGCCGTGTCCCCCTCCTTCGCGGTGGCGGTCAAGCTCAACTCCGCCGACTTCCAGCGCGGCGGCTTCGACGCGGACGACGCGCGGCAGGTGATCGAGATGCTCGCGCCGCTCGGGGTCGACCTGGTCGAGCTGTCCGGCGGCAGCTACGAGAGCCCGGCGATGTCCGGCCGGGCCGCCGACGCGCGCACCCAGGCCCGCGAGGCGTACTTCCTGGACCTGGCGAGGGAGCTGGTCGGGTCCAGCCCGGTGCCGCTGATGCTGACCGGTGGCATCACCCGGCGCGAGACCGCCGAGCGCGTCCTCGACAGCGGGGTGGCGGTCGTCGGGATGGGCACCGCCCTCGCCGTCACCCCGGACCTGCCGGAGCGCTGGCGCGCCGGCGGCGAGGCCGAGCGGCAGCTCCGGCCGGTCACCTGGTCGGACAAGGCGCTCGCCTCCGCGGCGGGCATGGCACAGGTCCGCCACCAGATGCGCCGGATCGCGCGCGGCAGCAGGCCCACGCCGGGCACCCACCCGGCGGTCGCCCTCATCGCCGAGCAGCGCAGGCAGCGCCGGGCGCTGCGCCGCTACCGCGACTGGCTGGGCACGGCGCGGGGCGCCGCGTAGCACGACGCCGGAAAGGCACCCAAAGGCACCCCAGGTACGTGCGTACCCGGGGTGCCTTTCGGGTCGGACCTCGCGCGGCTCCGGTCGGACCTCACACCGCGCGGGCGGGGGGGGGGGGGGGGGGGGGGGGGGCGCCCGGGGGGGGGGGGGGGGGGGGCCCCCCCGGGGGGGGGGGGGGGGGGGGGGGGGGGGCCATCACCGCGGAGCGGGAG
>NZ_SHKU01000001.1:0-676198 GCF_004217355.1 Streptomyces sp. BK022 | reverse complement strand
CGGCCCCCCCTGTTCGGGGCTTCCGGGGGTTCCGTTGGGGGGGGCCCGGGGGGGGGCGGGGGGGGGCCCCCCCCCGCCGGGGGGGGGGGGGCGGGGGGGGGCCCCCCCCCGCCCGCGTCCGGGTGTCTCAACGGGAGCCGACCGCCTTCAGCACCCTCAGGGCACCGGTCAGCAGCGCCGCCCAGGTCTCGGGCGGGATGCCCTTCGGCGGGGTGAAGCCCACGAGGCGCTGATGGGCGACGTTCTGGGCCTCGGTGTACTTGAGGATGCCCTCGGCACCGTGCCGCCGGCCGAGGCCGGAGTCGCCCATGCCGCCCATCGGCGCGTCGACGCTGCCCCACGCGGCGGCGAACGCCTCGTTGACGTTGACCGTGCCCGCGTGCAGCCGGGCGGCCACGGCGCGGCCCCGTGCGGCACTGCGGGACCAGACGCTCGCGTTGAGGCCGTACGGCGTGGCGTTGGCCCGCGCGATCGCCTCGCTGTCGTCGCGGACGGGGTAGACCGACACGACGGGCCCGAAGGTCTCGTGCTCGTACAGCGTCATGTCCGGGGTGACACCGGCGAGGATGGTCGGCTCGTGGAACAGCGGTCCCAGGTCCGGGCGCGCCCTGCCGCCCGCGAGGACCTTCGCCCCCTTGGCCACGGCGTCCTCGACGTGCTCGGTGACGGTCTTGAGCTGGGTGGCCGTGGTGAGGCTGCCGACGTCGCGACTGAAGTCGTACGCGCCACCGATCTCGAGCCGCTCGGCGCGGGCGACGAAGGCGTCCACGAACCGGTCGTGCACCGCGTCCGCCACGTACAGACGCTCGACGGAGACGCAGAGCTGGCCCGCCGAGGGGAAGCAAGCGGCGACGGCGCCGTCGGCGGCCTTCTCGATGTCGGCGTCGTCGAGGACCAGCATGGCGTTCTTGCCGCCGAGTTCGAGGGAGGAGCCGATGAGCCGCTCCCCCGCGTCCCGTGCGATCTTCCGGCCGCTGGCGGTGGAGCCGGTGAACATCATGTAGTCGGCGCCCGCCATCAGCGCGCCGCCGATGGAACTGCCCCGCCCGATCACCATCTGCCAGACACCGGCGGGCAGTCCGGCCTCCCGCATCAGCTCCAGCGACCACAGCGCGGTGAGCGCGGTCTGGGTGTCGGGCTTCTGGACGACCGCGTTGCCGGCCATGAGCGCCGCGACGGCGTCGCCGGCGGCCATGCTCAGCGGGTAGTTCCAGGGCGAGATGATGGATACGACACCCTTGGGATGGCGCAGCTCGGTGGTGTGGGTGAGCAGCGGGATCGCACCCCGGCGCCGCTTGGGCGCGAGGTACCGGGAACCGTTGCGGGCGTAGTACCGGGACACGAGGGCGATGTCCAGGACTTCGAGGAACGCGTCCCGGCGGGTCTTGCCGTTCTCGGCCTGCATCAGGTCCAGCGCCTCGTCCTGGCGGGCGAGCACGAGGTCGTGGAAGCGGAGCAGGATCCGCTTGCGGCGCCGGAGCGGGGTGGCGGCCCAGGCCCGTTGGGCGATCCGGGCGCGGGCGAAGGCGTCCTCGACGTCGCCGGGCGTGGACACGGGCAGGTCGGCGAGGGGCGCGCCGGTGTAGGGGGCGGTGGTGGTCACGCGGACGGCGCCGGGCGCCGCGCTGACGCGTGCCGCCAGCCGCTCGATCCGGGCCGGCGTCAGGGACGCGGGCAGCGGGGCGTGGGTGGCTTGGGCGGTGGCCATGGCGGGGCTCCTGTCTACCGGGTGCGGACCGAGGTCGGGACCGGCATGTGCAGGGCGAGCTGGCCCTCGGTCACGACGTCGAACTGGATGGTCCGCATCGGCTTGAGGGAGCGCAGGTCGTCGGCCATGCGGCCCTGTCCCACCTCGAGTTCGACATCACGCGGCATGAGCGAGGTACCGGACGCCAGCACGTTGGTCTGGCTCAGGGTGGAGTGCCAGGCGTCGCCGATCGTCGTGTACGAGGTCAGGGTCGAGACCCGCTTGCCGCTCGGGTGGACGGTCTGGGCCGGGGTGGGCGCCGAGAGCGCGAGGTCGGTGCCGCCGGAGTCGTCGGCCACGCGGGCGGTGGTGCGCCGCGCGTCGATGTCGACGTCCAGACCGGTCACCCACTTGGGGAAGCCGTAGCCGTCGTGGCCCCGCACCTGGGCGATCTCCGAGCTCACCGGCAGGGAGAGCACGTAGGCGTCGAGGTGGTCGTTCTTCAGCGCGGCGACGAGGTCGAAGAAGCCGAGCCTGCCGTGCCGGGCGGGCTTCACCGCGATGCCGATGGTGGCCTCGGTGTAGAAGTCGATGTCGCACACGTCGTACCGGAAGAACATCGCGGAGACGAGGCCCAGGCCGGGCGCCACCTCCAGCGGGGCCAGTTCGCGGGGCAGCCGGGTGCGGATGGCGCGGGTGGGCGCGAGCATCGTGAGCCGGGCGGTGGAGATGCGGTAGTAGAAGTTCGGGGTGAGGGTCTCCCCGATGGGCGAGTCGACCTTGGTCTTGGGCAGCTTCCGGAAGAAGTCCACCCCGCTGACGCGGGGGTCGCGGGCGACCGCGTCGAGATCGGTGTCCATCCGGTACCGGTCGTACAGGCCCCCCTTGGGGACCGTGACCGAGCGGCCGCCGAGGTCGACCTCGACGGTTTCGGGCTGGGGCTGGGACGAGGGCATGACGTGGCTCCTGGCAACGCATGTTGACGGTGATTACATCAGCGTAGCCACCAATGTAAGCACCGTCAACACATCGCCGCTCGGGCCGTCTCAGTCGTCCTGGTGCAGGGCCGACCCCAGGAAGTCGATGGCGATCTTCCGGGCGATGTTCGCCGCCCGGGTGTCGCGCAGGCTGTCCAGGAGGAGGAAGTCGTGGACCATGCCCGCGACCCGGACCGAGGTGACGTCGTTGCCCGCCTCCCGGAGCTTGTTGGCGTACTCCTCGCCCTCGTCGCGCAGCACGTCCGCCTCGTCGGTGATGACCAGCGTGGGCGGCAGGCCCTTCAGCTCCTCCAGCGACGCCTGGAGCGGGGCGGCGTACTTCTCGGAGCGCTGGGACGGGTCGGAGGTGTAGGCGTCCCAGAACCACTTCATACCGTCGCGGGTGAGGTAGTAGCCCTCGGCGAACTGCGCGTAGGACGGCGTGTCGAAGCCGGCGTCGGTCACCGGGTAGAGCAGGCACTGGGCCTTGAGGTCGATGCCGCCCCGGTCCTTGTTCATCAGCGCGAACACCGCCGACATGCAGCCGCCGACCGACTCGCCGGTGACGGCGATGTTCGAGGTGTCCATGTCGTGCTCCGCGCCGTGCTTGAGGACCCACTGGCCCACGGCGTAGTTCTGCTCGACCTGGGTCGGGTACTTCGCCTCCGGCGCGCGGTCGTAGACCGGGAAGACGCCCACCGCGCCCGCGCCGACGGTGAGTTCACGGAAGAGGCGGTCGTGGGTCTTGTCGTCGCCGAAGACCCAGCCGGCGCCGTGGAGGTAGATCAGCACCGGCAGCGGGCCGGTGACGCCCTTGGGCCGGATGACGCGGGTCCGGACGGTGCCCCACTCGCCGGCGTCCACGTCGACCCACTCCTCGTCGACCTCCGGGCGGGGCACGCTGGTGTCGCTCTGCAGGTCCGCGAGGATGGCCCGGCCCTGCTCCGGCGGGACCTCGTAGATCCGGGGGTGCGGATCGGTCGCCTCGGCCAGCTCCTTGGCGGCCGGTTCGAGGTAGGGGGTGACGGGCGGCGGGATTTCGGACATGGCACTCCTAGGGCTGTTCCTTCGGGCATGCGAGGGCCCCGTCGTCGCACGGCCGGTCCGGCCGTGGCGTGGTGACGGCTACCCCGAGTCGGGGATCACCCACGCACGTGATCCCCCCCTCGTCCATGTTTGGGGCCCCCGCCGTGGACCGCAACCGGCCACCGGGTGTCCCCTCGGACTCACGCGTACGGGATGCCGGGGCGCCCGGGACCGGGTCGACGACGGCGAGGTGGGCGGCGTCGGAGCGGGCCGGATGGCCGGCCTCGCACCCGGCGCGGAAGGAGTGCCGTGCCGTGGCCGCCGGAGCCGGGCGGGGTCAGGGCGGTGTGAGGGTGTCGAGTCGCGCGGCGAGGTCGGGGTGGGTGCCCATCAGGTGGGGGCGGGTGTCGGCGAGAGGGCGGACGAGCTCGGCGGGGTCGTCGTGGGCCAGGGCCTGGTGGAGCCGGCCGAGCGGGGCGCGGGCCGCGGGGGGCAGGTCGGTGAGTGCCGTGATCTGGCCGGCGATCCGGCGCAGGTCGGCCGCGTTGCGGCGGGCCCAGGTGGCGGTGGTGCGTTCGGCGGCACGGCGTTCGCGGGTGGCCTGGACACGCTCTTCGCCGGTGGTTCCGGCCGGGCCGGGCCGGCCGCGCAGGTAGCGGCGTTCGGCGGCCTGGCGGCTGGCGACTCCGAGGGGATGGGCGAGATCCGCCCAGCTGGCGCCGGCCTGGCGGGCGGTTTCGATCAGGCCCGTCTCCCATCCGGCGAGCTGCTCGCGCACCTGCCTCAGCAGCAGAAGTGAGGCCAGCGCCCGCTCCGGGCCGACGTCGTGCGTCCCGGCCGCGCCGCGCACCTCGTGCCGGGCGGTCCGCAGGGCGTCGTCGATGGCGTCCAGGGCTGCCGCGGCGGCGAGGAACGACGCCGGGTTCGGTGTGTCGGCGCCGGACGATGCCGGCTGGTCGGCCTGGTTCATGGGCACCTCCCTTGGTGTCATCGATGGGACGACACCGTGTTTGTCATCCATTGGATGACATGCTACAACGGTGTCCGTGAAGCGCATTGGCAGCTACTGCCGAGACCTTCCTGGAGGTGTTTTCCGTGTTGATGCGCACCGACCCCTTCCGTGAACTGGACCGGCTGGCCCAGCAGTTGACGGGCCCCGCCACCTGGTCCCGGCCGTCCCCGATGCCGATGGACGCCTACCGCGAGGGTGACCAGTACGTGGTGGCCTTCGACCTCCCCGGCGTCAGCCCGGACGGCATCGACATCGACGTCGAACGCAACATGCTGACCGTGAAGGCCGAGCGCCGGCCCGCGGCGAAGGCCGACGACGTGCAGATGGAGCTGTCCGAACGGCCGCTGGGCGTCTTCTCCCGCCAGATCGTGCTCGCCGACACACTGGACACCGAGCACATCCAGGCCGACTACGACGCGGGGGTGCTCACCCTGCGCATCCCGATCGCCGAGCGCGCCAAGCCCCGCAAGATCGCCGTCGGCGTCGGAAGCGGCCGCAAGGAGATCTCCGGCTGAGCCGGACTGGATGAGGGCTGAACAGCGGCGGCGGACGGGCATCCCTCCGATCTCCCCCTCGCCCGTCCTCCGCCCCCCAGCGAGCGAACCGAAGAAGGGCGGCGGCCGGCATGACCGTGCGACGCGAAGCGTTCCTCGACCAGGTGAAAGAGCGCGGCGAGTATGCCACCCCCCAGGAAGCCGAACGCGCGGCGCGCGTGGTGCTCGCCCTGCTGGGCGCACACCTGGTCGGCGAGATCCGCGCCCACCTGGCGGCGCGTCTGCCGGAGGGCTTCGCCCTGGTCCTGCTCAACCCGCTGCAGAGCGCCGAGCCGCTGTCACCGGAGCGGTTCGTGCGGGCGACCGCGGCCTGGATCGAGGGAGCGACCGAGCGCACCGCGTCCTGGGACGTCAGCGCCGTCCTGTCCACGGTCGCCGACGCGGCCGGGGACGACCTCCTCGAACAGGTCCTCTTCCAGCTCCCCACGGGCTACGACCTCCTCTTCGGCCGCCCCCGGCCCACCTGACCGTCCACCCCCGGTGACCGCCCACCGGCCACCACGACCCCGTTGACAGAAAGGCAACCACCGCAGTGATGTCCGAGCAGAGCGCGCCGCTCCGGCAGCCCTACGACAAGGCGTACGAGCACTTGCTGGAGAAGGTCCGCCATGACGGCGCCTACCCGACCCGCGAGAGGGCCGAGGAGGCCGTCCGCCTCGTCCTCGCGGGCCTGGGACGTCAGCTGACCGGCGACGAACGCGTCGAACTGGCCGCCCGGCTCCCCTTCGAAGCCGCACGCGTCCTCACCGCGCAGATCCCCGACACCCGGCCGCTCACCGGCTGGGCCTTCGTCAAGGACCTCGCCGCCCGCGCCGGAGCCTCTCCGGCCACCACCCGCTGGGACACCGGCTCCGTCTTCTGCGCCGTCGCCGCCTACGCCGGCCCGGACCTCCTGACCCGCATCCTCCGCCAGCTCTCGCCCGGCTACGCGCTGCTGTTCGGCCTGGCCGAACTCACCCCCGCGGCCTAGGCGTCGGCCGGGGTCGCGGACAGCGGCCTCTCAACGGGCCCTGGCCGGCCTGTTCGCCTCCGTCTGCGGAACCGCCGCCTCGTCGTACCGCCGCAGCACCAGTTCCGCCACCGACGTATGCGTGCCGAGAGGCGACGAGGTCCAGCGGGCGGCGGTCCGGGTCAGGGTGTGGGCGAAGTGGCCGGGGGCCAGGAGGTGGGCGGCCAGGGAGACGTCGGGGTGGCCGGTCGCGTGCCAGGCGGAGATCGCCTCGCTGGGGGTCGGACCCTCGCCGGAGGCGTAGGCGACCGATACCGGGGCGCTCAGGTGGAGGGACAGCAGGCGGGCCGACTCCGCCGTGTCCGCTCGTGCGCGGGGATCGGAGGAGCCGGTGGCGGCGAGGACCACGGGGGACGCGTCCGGGGGGCGGCCCGCTTCGCCCAGGCGGGCCGCGAGGGCGTGGGCCAGCAGAGGAGAGGGGCCCAGGGCCGGGGTGACGCGTACCTTGCCGGGGTCCGCGCCGGCGAGGAGGGCCGGGATGTCGGCGCGTACGTGGTAGCCGCTGGCCAGCAGGAGGGGGACGGCGACCACCGGGCCGGGGAGCGCGGACAGCGCCTCGGGCACCGAGGGTTCCACCAGGCCCAGCCAGGCCGGCTCGACCCGCAGGCCGGGGCGCAGGCGGCGGACCCCGTCGAGCAGGGCGAGTACCGTGCGGACGCCCTCCGGGTCGCGGGTGCCGTGGGCGACGGCCAGCAGGGTGGCGTTCACCGGGTGCCTCCGCCGGGCTCGGCCGCCAGGCGGTAGCCGCGTTTGGGGACCGTGCGGATCAGGCTCGCGTAGGGGCCGAGTGCCGCTCGCAGACGGGTCACCGCCGCCTCGACCGCGTGCTCGTCCGCACCCCGGCCCGGCCATACCCGGCGCAGCAGCTCGGTGCGGCCGACCACCCAGCCGGGGCGTTCGGCGAGGGCCCGGAGCACCCGTGCCGAGCCCGGCGTCAGCCATACCGCTTCCGCCGGGGCGTCGTCACCGAGGAGCAGCGCGTTGCCCTGGAGGACCAGGGTGCGGTCGCCGGCCGGGACGAGGTGGCGGTCGCGGCCGGGGAGCGTGGCGGTGAGGAGGTGGACCATCGCTCCCAGTCTGCCTCGCTCGGGCCACACCGGCCCGGCGTCCACCTCCAGCAGCGGGCGGGCGCACACCGCGCCGACGCACAGGGGGAGCACGTCCGTGCGCAGCCGTTCGAGGACGGTCTCGTACTTGCCCACCGCCTCGGCGTGCTCCAGGAAGGAGGTGATGGCCGGGGCGGAGGTGAACAGCAGCGCGTGCACCTCGCCGCGCGCCGTGGCCTCGGCCAGCCGGCGCACCGGCTCGGGGTCCTGGGGCGGCGCCCAGCGGTACACCGGGACCTCCACCACCTCGGCGCCTCGCTCCCGCAGCGCCGAGGCCAGCCCCGGCAGGGGCGCCCCGTGCTCCTGCACGGCGACCCGCCGCCCCCGCAGGTCCCGCGCGAGCAGCCAGGCGCGCAGTTCGTCCACCGCCTCCGAGGCGGGCGAGTACGTCTCGGTCGTGCCGCAGGCCCGGACCGCGCCCGTCGCCTTCGGGCCGCGTGAGAGCACCTCGGCGTCGCGGCAGGCGGCGGTGAGGGCGGCGCCGTATCCCCAGCCCTCGGCGGCGCTCATCCAGCCGCGCCAGCCGACGCCGGTGGTCGCGACCACGTAGTCCAGCGGGGCCGCGAGGCACCGCTCGGTGGCCGCCCGCAGTGCCGCGTCGTCCTGCAGCGGCACGATGCGCAGCGCGGGCGCCTCCATCACCCGCGCCCCGCGCCGGCGCAGCAGCGCCGTCAGCTCCTCACGCCTGCGCGCCGCCGTGACACCGACCGTGAATCCGGTGAGTTCGGCGGCCGTCTCCCTGGTACCGGCCTTCATGTCCCCGAGGCTGCGGGGGCGCGATGTCGCGGCCGTTGCCCGCCGGTCACGCCACGGTTACCGCAACGGGCTGCCGTGTTACGGAAGATGTCCTCTCCCGCACACCGCTCCGCCGGGCCTGTGCGCGTCCCGTTCCGCACGGGCAACGCGGCCGAGCTCCGGCGGAAACGGCGGCGGGTCAGCCTTGTCGCCATGACCGACACCCACTGCCCCTACTGCTCCCTCCAGTGCGGCATGCGCCTGACCCCGAGTCCCGCCGGCGGGGTGCCCGAGGTCACCGGCCGCGACACGTTCCCGGTGAACCGGGGGGCGTTGTGCGGGAAGGGGCAGACCTCGGCCGAGCTGCTGGCACCGGGCGTACGGCTGACGGCGCCCCTGGTGCGGGACCCGGACGGACTGCGCGCGGCGTCCTGGGAGGAGGCGCTGGACCGGGTCGCCGGGGCGATGAGGACCACTGCGGAGGCCCAGGGACCGGACGCGGTGGGGGTGTTCGGCGGTGGCGGCCTGACCAACGAAAAGGCCTACCTGCTCGGCAAGTTCGCCCGTGTCGCGCTGCGCACCCGCTCGATCGACTACAACGGCCGGTTCTGCATGTCCTCGGCTGCCGCCGCCTCCCGCGCCGCCTTCGGCCTGGACCGGGGCCTGCCCTTCCCGCTCGCGGACGTGGCCCGCACCGGCTGCGTGATCCTGGTCGGCGCCAACCCGGCCGAGACGATGCCGCCCGCCGTGCGGTACCTGCGCGAACTGCGCGAGAACGGCGGCACTCTGATCGTCGTCGACCCGCGCCGGACCCGTACCGCCGAACTGGCCGACCTCCACCTCCAGCCCCTCCCCGGCACCGATCTGGCCCTGGCGCTCGGGCTGCTCCATCTCGCCGTCGCCGAAGGGCAGTTGGACGAGGAGTTCATCGCGGTCCGTACGACCGGCTGGGCAGATGCCCGCGCCGCCGCGATGGCTCACTGGCCGGAACGGGTGGAGGCCCTGACCGGCGTTGCCGTGCCCCGACTCCGGCAAGCCATCGCCCTGTTCACCCGCACCCCGCACGCCATGGTGCTCACCGCGCGCGGGCCCGAGCAGCAGAGCAAGGGCACCGCGACCGTCGGCGCCTGGATCGACCTGTGCCTGGCCACCGGCCGGGCCGGGCGCCCGCTGAGCGGCTACGGGTGCCTCACCGGGCAGGGCAACGGCCAGGGTGGCCGCGAGCACGGGCAGAAGGCGGACCAGCTCCCCGGCTACCGCTCGCTGGAGGACCCCGGGGCGCGGGCGCACATCGCCGCCCTCTGGGGCGTCGACCCCGCCGCCCTGCCGCACTCCGGGGCGTCGGCGTACGAGTTGCTGGACTCCCTCGGCCGGCCCGGCGGGGTGCGCACGCTGCTGGTCATGGGGTCCAACCCGGTCGTCTCCGCGCCGGACGCCGGCCGCATCACCCGGCGGCTGACCGCGCTGGACCACCTCGCGGTGTGCGACGTGGTGCTGTCCGAGACGGCCCTGCTGGCCGACGTCGTCCTGCCGGTGACCCAGTGGGCCGAGGAGACCGGCACCCTCACCAGCCTGGAGGGCCGCGTCCTGCTCCGCCGCGCCGCCGTCACCCCGCCGGCCGGAGTCCGCAGTGACCTGGCGGTACTGCACCAGCTGGCCCGGCGTCTGGGCCACGCGACGGGGTTCCCCGAAGCCCCCGAGGAGGTCTTCGCCGAGCTGCGCCTGGCCACCGCCGGGGCGCCCGCGGACTACTCCGGCATCTCCTACGACCGGATCGCGGCCGAGGACGGTGTCTTCTGGCCCTGCCCCTCCCCGGAGCACCCCGGCACCCCGCGCCTCTTCCTGGACCGTTTCGCCCACCCCGACGGCCGCGCCCGGTTCACCGCGCCCTCCCACCGGCCCGCCGCCGAGGAGCCCGACGGCGCGTATCCGCTGTACCTGACCACGGGACGGACCGTCACCCACTACCAGAGCGGCGCGCAGACCCGCCGGGTGCCGCGGCTGGCCGCCGCCTCGCCCGGCCCGTACGTGGAGCTGCATCCCGATCTGGCAGCCCGGCTCGGCACCCGGGAGGACGAGTTGGTCACGGTCACCAGCCGCCGGGGCGCCGTCACCGCCCCGGCCCGCCTCACCGCCGCCATCCGGCCGGACACGGTGTTCATGCCGTTCCACTGGCCTGGCGGGGGACGCGCGAACCTGCTCACCAACCCGGCGCTCGACCCGGTCTCCCGGATGCCCGAGTTCAAGGTGTGCGCGGTGCGGGTGGAGAAGGCGGTACTCCCCCGGGTCTGCGCACCCGCCGAGCCGGCGGCGGTCGGCGCGTGAGGTCCCGCCGCGTCGCCGTGGTCGGCGCCGGGATGGCCGCCGCACGCCTGGCTCAGCAACTTCAGGCTCACGCCGGGCGCACGGAGACGGTCCTGTACGGGGCCGAGCCCGAACCGCCCTACAACAGGGCGCTCCTGACCGACGTCCTCGCCGGGCGGTACCGGGCCGGCGCGACGGCTCTGCCGACCGGGGACGCGCGCGTGCGTACCGGGACCGAGGTGGTGGCCGTCGACGTGCGGGGCCGGGTGCTCACGCTCGCCGACCGGAGCCGCGAGACGTACGACGACCTGGTCCTGGCCACGGGTGCCGAGCCCGTACGGGCGGGGGCGGACGGTGCGCACACGCTGCGCTCCCTCGCCGACGCCGCCCGGGTCTCCCGGCACGCAGACGTCGCCACCCGCGCCCTGGTCGTCGGCGGGGGCGTACTGGGCGTCGCCACAGCACGGGCCCTCGCCGCCCGAGGGCTGCCGGTGAACCTCGTTCACAGGGGACCCCACCTGATCGACCGCCACCTCGACAGCCAGGCCGGCAACGCGCTGCACACCACACTGGCCCGCCTCGGCGTCACCGTCCATCTCGGCTCCGCGCCGGGCGACGGCCTCGGTCCGACGAGCACCGACCTCGTCGTCTCCACCTGCGGAGTCCGCCCCCGCACCGCCCTCGCCCGCGCGGCCGGACTGCCGGTGCGGCACGGCATCCTCGTCGACGACACCCTGGCCTGCGCCCCGCACACCTATGCCATCGGGGACTGCGCCGAGCATCGCGCCGCGCCGTACGCGCTGGCCACGACCGCCTGGGAGCAGGCCGACGTGCTCGCCGCCCGTCTCTCCGGGGCCGACCCCGAGGCGCGCTACACCGGCTCCCTGCCGATGACCCGGCTCACCGCGGGCCCCCTGGAGTACGCGGCGTTCGGGGCGTGCGACGACGCCGCCGAGGAGGGCGCCGACGTGCTGCGCATCGGGGACGCCACCCGGGGGACGTACAAGAAGCTCGTGCTGCGCGGGGACCGGATCGTCGGCGCGATCCTCGTCGGCGATCTCGCCACCGCGGGCACCCTCACCCGTGCCTGTCTCACCGGCCGGCCCGTCGGGCCCTACCCGTTGTCCCTGCTCACCGAACCGCTGTCCGCCCGAGCCACCGAGGAGTCCCGCCCATGACCGCCCCCACCACCGAGCCCCCGAGGGAGCTGGTGCTCGTCGGCCACGGCATGGTCGGCCAGCGCTTCCTGGAGGCGCTGTACGAGCAGCCCGGCGCCGGCGCCTGGCATGTCACGGTCCTCGCCGAGGAGCCCCGGCCCGCCTACGACCGCGTCCACCTGACGAGCTGGTTCTCCGGCACCACCGCCGAGGAACTGAGCCTGGTGCCCGCCGGTTTTCTTCAACGGCACGGCGTCACCCTCCACCTCGGTGACCCCGCCACCGCCGTCGACCGCGCCGCCCGCACCGTCACCAGCGCCTCCGGCCGCGTCCTGCGCTACGACGCGCTGGTCCTGGCCACCGGCTCGTACCCCTTCGTGCCGCCCGTGCCCGGCCACGACACCCCCGGCTGCCATGTGTACCGCACGCTCGACGACGTCCGCGCCATCCGCGCGGACGCGGCACGGGCCCGTACCGGGATCGTCGTCGGCGGCGGACTGCTCGGCCTGGAGGCGGCGGGTGCCCTGCGCGCCCTCGGAGTGGACACGCACGTGGTGGAGTTCGCCCCACGGCTGATGGCCCTCCAGGTGGACGAGGGCGGAGGGGCGGTGCTGCGGCGCAGGATCGAGGAGCTGGGTGTACACGTGCACACCGGCGCGGGCACCTCCGCCGTGGAGGCGGGACACGACGGTCGTGTCCGCGCGGCGCGGCTGTCGGACGGCACCGAACTCCCGGCGGATCTCGTGGTGTTCTCGGCCGGGGTCCGCGCCCGCGATCGACTGGCCCGCGACTGCGGTCTGCCGGTGGGTGAGCGCGGCGGCGTCGCGGTCGACGCCGCCTGCCGTACCGCCGACCCGCGCGTGTGGGCCATCGGGGAGTGCGCCCGAGCGGTGGACGGCCGGGTGTACGGCCTGGTCGCTCCCGGCTACGCGATGGCCGAGACAGCCGCCCGCCAACTGTGCGGGGTGAAAGCAGAGTTCACGGGCGCCGACCTCTCCACCAAGCTCAAGCTGCTCGGCGTCGATGTGGCCAGCTTCGGCGACCCGCACGGCATCGCCGAGGACGCCCTCGACGTCACCTTCGCCGACAGCCGCTCCGGCGTCTACAAGAAGCTCGTCATCGGCACCGACGGCTCCCTCCTGGGCGGTGTCCTGGTGGGGGACACCGAGGCGTACGGCGTACTGCGGCCCCTGGCACTCGCCGGAAAGCCGCTGACCGTACCCCCGGAGCGGTTGGTGCTCCCCCTCGCCCAAGGGGGCGCCGCCACTCCGCGGTTGCCCGACGACGCGGTGCTCTGCTCGTGCCACGCCGTCACCGCGGGTGCCACCCGCGCCGCCGTACGGGAACAGGGGCTCACCGACGTCGCCGAGGTCAAGAAGTGCACCAAGGCCGGTACCGGCTGCGGGAGTTGCCTGAAGACCCTCGCCACCGTGGTCCGGGACGAGCTGGCCGCGTCCGGCACCGAGGTCTCCCGCGACCTGTGTGAGCACTTCGCCCACACCCGCGCCGAGCTGTACGAGATCGTCCGCGTCCGGGGCATCACCGACTTCACCACACTCCTCGACAGCCACGGCACCGGCGACGGCTGTGACGTCTGCAAACCCGTGGTCGCCTCGATCCTGGCGAGCCTCGGCAACGGCCATGTCCTGGACGGCGAACAGGCGGCCCTGCAGGACACCAACGACCACCACCTCGCCAACCTCCAGCGCAACGGCTCCTATTCGGTCGTCCCGCGTGTCCCCGGCGGCGAGATCACCCCGGAGAAGCTCATCGTCATCGGCGAGGTGGCCCGCGACTTCGGCCTCTACACCAAGATCACCGGGGGGCAGCGCATCGATCTCCTCGGCGCCCGCGTCGACCAGCTCCCCGCGGTCTGGCGCCGTCTGGTCGACGCCGGCTTCGAGTCCGGGCACGCGTACGGCAAGTCGCTGCGCACCGTGAAGTCCTGCGTCGGGCAGACCTGGTGCCGGTACGGCGTGCAGGACTCCACCTCGCTCGCCATCGAACTGGAGCTGCGCTACCGGGGGCTGCGGGCCCCGCACAAGCTGAAGTCCGCCGTCTCGGGGTGCGCCCGCGAGTGCGCGGAGGCCCGGTCCAAGGACTTCGGGATCATCGCCACCTCCACCGGCTGGAACCTCTACGTCGGCGGCAACGGCGGCACCACCCCGCGCCATGCCGACCTGCTCGCCACCGACCTGGACAAGGCGACCCTGATCCGCGCCATCGACCGGTTCCTGATGTTCTACATCCGCACCGCCGACCGCCTGGAACGCACCGCGCCCTGGCTGGAGCGGCTCGAAGGCGGCCTGGACCATCTGCGGGCCGTCGTGCTGGACGACGCGCTGGGCATCGCGGCCGACCTCGACGCCCAGATGGCCCGCCACGTCTCCGCCTACGCGGACGAATGGGCCGCCGTCCTGGACGACCCCGACCGGCTGCGCCGCTTCACCTCCTTCGCCAACGCCCCGGACGTACCCGACCCCACGGTCACGTTCGTTCCCGAGCGCGACCAGATCCGCCCCGCCCGGCCCGGCGAGAACGGGCGTCCGCTGCGGGAGCCGGCCCTCGTCCCGGCCCGGGAGGCCGGCCGATGACGGACATCCTGGTCGAGGTCCGGCACGGCGACCGCTGGGTGCCCGTCCTCAGGTACGCCGACCTCGTCCCCGGCCGGGGCGTGGCCGTCCTGCTGGGCGAGGAGCAGGTCGCCCTCTTCCGCGACCGGGGAGGCGCTCTGCACGCCGTGGGCAACCGCGACCCGTTCAGCGGCGCCCAGGTCATCTCCCGCGGCCTGCTCGGCAGCCGGGGCACCACCCGGGTCGTCGCCTCGCCCATGTACAAGCAGATCTTCGACCTGAGCACCGGCACCTGTCTCGACGAGCCCACCGCCCCCGACGGCACGCCCGCCCGGCTGCCCGTGTGGCCGGTGCGCACCACTGACCCGGAAGGCGGCCCCGCATGCCCGTGACCCATCCCACCGGCTCCTCCGGCGTCCAGGAAGCCGCCCCGGCCCTGCGCCGGCTGCTTCCCGGCCGCCGCCGCGAACTCACCGACTGGCACCCCGAGGACCCCGCCTTCTGGCAGGCGGGCGGCGCCCGGATCGCCCGCCGCAACCTGCTGTGGTCCGTCGTCGCCGAGCACGTCGGCTTCTCGGTCTGGAGCCTGTGGTCCGTCCTCGTGCTGTTCCTGGGTCCGGAGTACGGCGTCGACCCGGCCGGCAAGTTCCTGCTGACCGCCCTGCCCACCGCGCTCGGCGCGCTGCTGCGGGTGCCGTACGCCGCCGCCGTCGCCGTCTTCGGCGGCCGCACCTGGACGGTGGTGAGCGCGCTCCTCCTGCTCGTCCCCACCGTGGCGACCGCCGTGGTGCTGGAGCCCGGCACCTCGTACGGCACCCTGCTGCTCACCGCGTGCCTCGCCGGGGTAGGCGGCGGCAACTTCGCCTCCTCCATGGCGAACATCAACGCGTACTACCCGCAGGCCCTCAAGGGCTGGGCTCTCGGCGTCAACGCGGGCGGGGGCAACCTCGGTGTCCCGGCGATGCAGCTGGCGGGCCTCGCGGTCCTCGCCACGGTCGGGGCCGGGCATCCGCGCCTGCTGGTGCTGCTGTACGTGCCGCTCGTCGCCGCCGCCGCCGTATGCGCCTACCTGCGCATGGACGACCTGCGCGTGCCCCGGCCGCCGGGTCGGCTGCGCGTGCTGCTCGGGTGGCGGCACACCTGGCTGATCTCGCTGCTGTACGTGGGGACCTTCGGCTCGTTCATCGGCTTCTCGTTCGCCTTCGGTCAGGTGCTCCAGGTGCAGTTCGCCGAGGAGTTCGCCACCCCGGTCAGCGCCGCGTACCTGACCTTCCTCGGACCGCTGCTCGGCTCGCTGGTGCGCCCGGTGGGCGGCCGGCTCGCCGACCGGTTCGGCGGGGCACGGGTGAGTCTGGCGGTCTTCGCGGCGATGGCGGGCGGCGCGCTGCTGGCGCTGGCCGCCTCCCGCGCCCACTCCCTCCCCCTGTTCGTGACGGCGTTCACCGCGCTGTTCGTCCTCAGCGGCCTGGGCAACGGCTCGACCTACAAGATGATCCCGACCCTGTGCGGCACCACCCCCGGCGGCGAGGCCCGCGCCTCGGCGCTGATCGGCTTCGCGGGCGCGGTCGGCGCCTTCGGCGGGGTGCTGGTCAACATCGCCTTCCGCGAGTCGTTTCTCGCGGTCGGGAACGGCGACGGGGCGTACGTCGCGTTCGTCGCCGCGTACGTGGTGTGCGCGGGCGTGACCTGGACGGCGTACGTGCGGCGGCCGGCCTGACAGGGGCGCTCAGGAGAGTTCCTCCACGTCCCCCAGGTCGAACGCCGCGAACCCGGCCGCGTCCGACTCCCCGCCGAGCCGCTGCTCGGACCAGATCGTCTTGTCCTGCTGGCTGTGCCGGACGCCCCAGTGGGTGCTGAGGCGCATGACGATGTACAGGCCGCGCCCGCCCTCGTCACTGTCACGGGCGTGACGCAGGTGGGGACTGGTGCTGTTGGCGTCGGTGACCTCGGTCAGCAGCCGGCCGCTGTCATGGATGAGGCGCAGCTGGATGGGCCCGGCGCCGTAGCGGATGGCGTTGGTGACGAGTTCGCTGACGATCAGCCCGGTGGTGTAGGCCGACCCCTCCAGGTGCCAGACGGCGAGCTGCTGGCCGACGAGCCGCCGTGCCGTGCTCACCACGGACGGCTCGGCGGGCAGCGTCCAGTCCGCGACGTTCTCCTTGGCCAGGGTGTGGGTGCGGGCGAGCAGGAGGACGGCGTCGTCGTCGCGGGAGGGCGCCATGCGGTACACGGCGTCGTCGCTCAGTTCCCGCAGCGGCCGCGCGGGCGAGGCGAGGGTCTGGGCGAGCCTGCGCCGGGCGGCGGCCGGGTCGGGGGCGTGGGCGCCGAGAAGCCCGTTGGTGTAGTGGGCGATCAGGGTTCCGGCGGGCAGGTCGATCAGGGCCGGGGTGAAGACACGCCCGCCGCCCGCGCCCAGCGGTGGGCCGAGCGGCACGTCCACGTGGATGGGCGAGCCGGCGGGGTCGACGAGCACCGGAGCCGGATGTCCCGCCCGCACCATGGCGCAGCGGCGGGAGACGGGGTTGTAGACGGTGATGGCGCAGGTCGCCACATAGGCGTCGGAGGGTTCGGCGAGCTGTGCGGCGACCTCGTCCAGGTGGGTCAGCAGCTCGTCGGTCTCCAGGTCCTTGAGCGCGAGAGTGCGCAGGGCGATACGGAGCTGGCCCATCGTGGCCGCCGCCTCGATCCCGTGCCCGGCGACATCGCCGACGACGAGGGCGACGCGCGCCCCGGAGAGGGGGATGACGTCGTACCAGTCGCCGCCCGCGCTCTCGGGCAGGTACATGTGGGCGGTCTCCACCGCCGACAGGCGCGGGGTGGTGCTGGGCTGGAGCTTGCGCTGCAGGGTGGAGGCCACCATGTGCTCGCGGCGGTAGCTGCGCGCGTTGTCCAGGTGGGCGGCGGCGGTGGCGGCCGCCTGCCGGGCCACGTCGAGGTCGGCCTCCTCGAAGGCCTCGGGCCGGTGCCGGTACAGGGTGAGCAGGCCGAGCACGGTGTCCCGCAGCCTGAGCGGTACGACGATCATGGAATGCACGTTCGCCTTGAGCAGCGGCTCGAACATGTCCGGGTCGGCCGCCAGCCACGGGGCGTCCGGCGTCACCGCGACGATCCGGGCCTCGGTGTCGTTGAGGGCCTGCGTGTACGGCGTGGGGTAGGGGAAGGGGCGGCTGTCCCCCTCCTTACGGGCGGTGACGGTGTCGGCCGGGGCGAAGGCGATCCGGCGCAGTGGCACCCCGGACGACAGGGGACCGGACGCGGAGCCGTCGTCCAGCAGGTCGACGCTCGCCCCGTCGGCGAACGCCGGGACCAGGCCCCGCACCAGCTCGTCGGCCGTGGTCCGCACGTCCAGCGTGGAACCCACGGTCGAGTGCACCCTGCTCAGGACCGCGAGCCGGTCCGCCGCGGCCTGTCTCTCGGTCACGTCCTCGACCACGGCCACCAGGCCGGGCGGCCCGTCGCCCGGGTCGGGCAAGGGGAAGAGGGACACCTCCACCGTGAGCGTCCGGTCCGGGTCCGAGGGCGACCGGCCCCGGACCAGCATGCGCCGCAGGGGCACGCCGCTGGCCAGCACCTCGTCCATCAGGGAGCTCAGCTCGGCCGACTCCACACCGGGCGCGAAATCCTCGATGTCGTGTCCGACCACGTCCTCGGCGGCCAGCTTCCGCACCCCTCGTCCGGACGGGTTGTAGCGCGTGACCTTCCGCTCGGTGTCGAAGACGTACAGCCCCTGAGGAGAGTTGCCGAACAGCGCGTTCAGCACCGCGGCATCATCGATGGGATCGCTCGCCACCGCAGGCTCCCTTCCCGGACGTACCTCCTCACCTTCTCGCATCGACGGGCCCCAGCAACTCGGCCGGGAAGCGGAGGGCGCCGGTGCGCGGTGACCGGCCCGGCTTTCCGGCGCGCTCGCCGCGCACGGTGTCCGCTCGGCCGGTGCCCGCCCGCTCCGGCCCGGCGTGGCGGACGTGGCCGGGCGCGCGGGCGAGCTCCATGGGAGTGGGATGCTGGGGGGACCGAGCCGTCACTCCCCACCGCCGCACACCCCGTCCCGCTGGAGTCGCCGTGTCCCCGCCCTCCTCCCCCGCCCCCGGCGACCCGGACGCCCTCTTCGGGCTCACCGAGCTGCTGGGCGCCGAGGGCCACGGCGAGGACCCGGCGCCGGGCGACACCCCCGCGCACGTGTCCCGGCTGCTCGACGTGCGGGAGATCTACGCCGAGCCCGCCGCCGCCCTCTCCCCCCGCGGCCGACAGGTCATCGCCCGCTTCCCCGGGGCGCGCGTGCTGGAGGTCGGCTCGCACTGGAACATCCCCCACCTGCACGGGAACGAGGGCAACGCGGACCGCTGGGTGCGGGTCAAGCGGCAGACGCTGGTCCTCGGCGTGCGCAAGTCACTGACCGTACGGCCGAACGGACGCTCGGCGGACTGGATCGCGCCCGGAGCCTCCAACGGCTGCGCCATGTCCTGCGCGTACTGCTACGTCCCGCGCCGCAAGGGGTACGCCAACCCGATCACCGTCTTCACCAACATCGGGGACGTCGTCGACGCCCTGGACCGGCACATCACCTCCCTCGGCCCGAAGCAGGAGCCCACGCAGTGCGACGAGGAGCGCTGGGTGTACGACATCGGGGAGAACGGCGACTGCTCGGTGGACGCGCTGATCAGCGACAACACCGCCGACCTCGTCGCGGCCTTCCGGCGGTGGCCCACCGCGATGGCCTCCTTCGCCACCAAGTACGTCAACCGGGACCTGCTCGACCTGGACCCGCGCGGCTCGACCCGTGTCCGCTTCTCGGTGATGCCGCCCGGCGACTCCCGGCTGCTGGACGTGCGCACCAGCCCGGTGGCCGAACGCATCGCCGCCGCCGGGGACTTCCTGGACGCCGGCTACGAGGTGCACTTCAATCTGTCCCCCGTCGTCCTGCGCCCCGGCTGGGAGGCGGACTGGGCGGACCTGCTGCGCCACCTCGACGACGTCCTGCCCGCGCGGGTGAAGGCGCAGGCGGCGGCCGAGGTCATCATGCTGACCCACAACCGCCAGCTCCACGACGTCAATCTGCGCTGGCACCCGCGCGCCGAGGACGTGCTGTGGCGCCCGGAGATCCAGCAGGCCAAGCGCTCGGAGAACGGGGCGCTGAACGTGCGGTACCGAAACGACGTCAAACGCGCGGGCGTACAACGGGTGACCGAGCTGGTCGCGGCGCACGCGCCCTGGCTGCGGGTGCGGTACGCGTTCTGAGCGCAATCGGCGCCCGGGAATCCGTGGCCCCTGCACGGTGTTACCCGAGTCGGCCCGCGTCCGGCACAGCGGGCCGCCATGCCGACCCACGACCCAGGGGAGCCCCGCGTGAGCGTCCTGTTCGAACCGCTGTCCCTCCGTTCGCTGACCGTGCGGAACCGTCTGTGGATGGCGCCGATGTGCCAGTACTCGGCCGCGCCGGAGGGGCCCGAGACCGGCGCGCCGAACGACTGGCACTTCCAGCACCTCGCGGCGCGCGCGGCGGGCGGCACCGGCCTCATCCTCACCGAGGCCACCGCCGTCAGCCCGGAGGGCCGTATCAGCCCGTACGACCTGGGGCTGTGGAACGACACCCAGCAGGCCGCGTTCGCGCGTATCACCCGCTTCCTCAAGTCCCAGGGCACCGTCCCCGGCATCCAGATCGCGCACGCCGGCCGCAAGGCGTCCACCGAGCGGACCTGGGTGGACCGGGGCGCCCCGATCGCCCCCGGTGACGGCCACGGCTGGCAGCCCGTCTCGGCGAGCGCGCTCGCCTTCGACGACGGCTACACCACCCCGGCGGAGCTGACCACCGACGAGATCGACGCGATCGTCGAGGAGTTCGCCGCCACCGCCCGGCGGGCGCTCGCCGCGGGCTTCGAGGTCGCGGAGATCCACGGAGCCCACGGCTACCTCGTCCATCAGTTCCTCTCCCCGTACGCCAACCACCGCACCGACGCCTACGGCGGCTCCTACGAGGGGCGGGCCCGGTTCGCGCTGCGCGTGGCGGAGGCGGTCCGCGCGGTATGGCCGGACGAACTCCCCCTCTTCTTCCGGGTGTCGGCCACCGACTGGCTCACCGAGGACGAGAGCGACGACCGTACGGGCTGGACCGTGGACGACTCGGTCCGGCTCGCCGCCGACCTCGGCCGCCGGGGCGTCGACCTGATCGACGTGTCCTCCGGCGGCATCGCGCCCCGCGCCCGCATCGAGACCGGCCCCGGTTACCAGGTGCCCTTCGCCGAGCGGGTGCGCCGTGAGACCGGCCTGCCGGTCGCCGCGGTGGGGCTCATCACCGAGGCACGTCAGGCCGAGAAGATCGTCGCCGACGGCCAGGCCGACGCCGTCCTGCTCGGCCGTGAGCTGCTCCGCGACCCCTATTTCGCGCTGCGCGCCGCCCGCGAACTGGGTGACGAGCCGTACGTCCCGCAGCCGTACCACCGGGCGTACTGACCGGGTTGCGAGGTCACTCCAACTCCAGCCGCACTGGGGCCTGTTCCGGCCGCGCGGGCAGTCTCAGTCCGTCGCGGCCGGGGGTCAGCGAGCCCAGGACGCTCGGATGGCGGGCGCCCGTGCTGACGGGGTCGGTGCCGGGGAGGCCGTGCAGGGTGAGGAAGCCCAGGACGGCGAAGGCGTACGCCTCCTTGGCCGCCGAGGGGAGGCCCAGGTCGTCGGAGAGGCGCACCGGGATGCCGGTGAGCGCGGCGGCGAGGGCACGCATGAGCGTGGGGTTCCGGGTGCCGCCGCCGGAGGCGACGACCTCGGTGGCGGACACCGGCCGGACGGCGTCCGCGATCGTGCGGGCGGTCAGTTCGGTGAGGGTGGCGAGGACGTCCTCGGCACAGACGCCGGTCGGCAGTTCGGACGCCATGGCCCGCAGATAACCGGGGTGGAAGAGTTCCTTGCCCGTCGTCTTCGGCGCGGGGCGCGCGTAGTAAGGGTCGGCCAGCAGCCGCTCCAGCAGCGGCTCGTGCACCCTCCCCCGGGCGGCCAGCGCGCCGTCGGCGTCGTACGCCAGCCGGCCCGCGCTGGCCTCCCGCGCCGCCGCGTCCACCAGGGCGCATCCCGGGCCGGTGTCGAAGGCGGTACCGTCCGGCACGGTGAGGTTGGCGATGCCGCCGATGTTCAGCGCGACCGGCCTCCCCGGCCTGCCCCGAAGCCACAGCAGGTCCACCAGGCTGACCAGCGGCGCGCCCTGACCGCCCGCGGCCACGTCACGGGACCGGAAGTCGGCGACCACGGGCAGCCCCGTCGCCTCGGCGATCCAGGCGGGCTGCCCGAGCTGCAGGGTGCCGCGCACCCGGTCGCCGTCCACCCAGTGGTAAACCGTCTGCCCGTGTGAGGCGATCAACTCCGCGGCCCCGCCGCACAGTTCGGCGTCGGCCCGAGCGGCCGCCGCGGCGAACGCCTGCCCGATCCGGGTGTCCAGGCGGCACACGTCCGCCAGCGGTACCGCCGCCGGGGGCAGCGCACCGGCGAGCAGCTCCCGCAGACCGGGATCGTAGGGCTCGCTCACCATTCCGAGCGGCTTCAGGTGGAGCGTGTCCCCCGCGAGGCGCAGTTCGGCCGCCGCCGCGTCAATGCCGTCGTACGACGTTCCCGACATCAGACCGATCACCAGCATCCGTCCCACCCGTCTTTCCCGCTGTGCCGTCGAACGCGGTCTTCCTGAAGAGGGCGAGCATGCTCACCGCGCAGGCCGCCGCCGCATAGTAGGCGGGCACGTCCACGTTCCCGGTGCGCTTCACCGCCTCCACGATGATGAGCCCGGCGCAGCCCGAGAACACGGCATTGGACAGGGCGTAGGCGAGTCCGAGGCCCGTGCAGCGCACCCGCGTGGGGAACATCTCGGCGAGCAGGGCGGGGCCCGGTCCGGCCATCAGGCCCACGATCGCACCGGCGAGCAGTACGGCCGGCCCCTTGAGCAGGGTGCTGGTGCCGTCGCTCTGCAGGAGGTCGAGCAGGGGCACCGCCAGCACCACGACCAGGCCCGCCCCCGTCAGCATCACCGGCCGGCGCCCGATCCGGTCGCTCAGCAGGCCGGCCGGGATGATCGTGGCGGCGAAGCCGAGGTTGGCCAGCACGGTCGCGGTGAGCGCCTCGCGGAAGGTCGCGTGCAGGGCCGTCTGGAGGTACGAGGGCAGCACGACGAGGAAGGCGTACCCGGCCGCGGCCCAGCCCATGACCCGCCCGGCGCCGAGCGCGACGGCCCACGCGACGTCCCGCGCGGGAAGGGACTCGGTGGGTTCCAGGTCCCGGAAGGTCGGCGTCTCGTCCAGCCGCAGCCGCAGCCACAGCGCGCCCAGACCCATCGGCAGCGCCAGCAGGAAAGGCAACCGCCAGCCCCACGAGTTCAGTTGGGCCTCGCTCAGGAGGCTCGCCAGCACCGCGGCGACCCCGGCTCCGCCCAGCAGCCCGAGCGCCACGGTGAACGACTGCCACGCCCCGTACAGCCCCCGCCTGCCCGGCGGGGCGAACTCGGTCATGACCGCGACCGCGCCCCCGAACTCCCCTCCTGCGGACAGACCCTGGAGTACCCGGAGCAGGGTCAGCAGCCAGGGCGCCAGCACGCCGACCGTGGCGTAGGCCGGCAGCGCGCCGATCGCCGCCGTCGTCACCGTCATCAGCGAGATCACCAGGATCAGCACCGGCCGCCGCCCGATCCGGTCCCCGAGCCGGCCGAACAGGGCGGCGCCGACCGGGCGGAAGAAGAACGCCAGCGCGAAGGAGGCATAGGTCTTGACCAGGCCCTCGGCCGTGCCGCCGCCGGCCGGGGTGAAGAAGCGCTCCGCGATCACGGTGGCGAAGTAGCCGTAGACCCCGAACTCGTACCACTCGATGAAGTTGCCCACCGACCCGGCGGCCAGCGCTCGCACGGACGGCCTGCGGCCGGCGCCCGCGGGCTCCTCGTGCTCCGTCTCCATGGCCACGCCCTCGTCCGTCGTCACTCCCTCGCGCCCGGCACCCGCCCCGCCCGCACCACCGGCCACCTGTCAGGGCAATGGATGCCCGTCCGGGCCCGCGCCTACCCGGGCCGCGCCGTCCGACTCGCGCACGCCGCCGTGCCATCGGCTCGGCACGTCCCTATGCTCGGCTCCCACCGTGGGCGCGTCTTGGAGCGCCTGCCCTGGCGAAGGAGCCGCACGTGCCCACTGCCGAGGTCAATGGCGCAGCGATCGCCTACACCGACACCGGTGCGCCTCCGGGCAGTCCGGAGGCGCCGGCCGTGGTCTTCGGTCACGGGCTGCTGTTCAGCGGCTGGATGTTCCATCCGCAGATCGAGGTGCTCCGGGAGCGGTACCGCTGTGTGACCGTGGACTGGCGCGGCCAGGGCGACACCCCCGCGACGCCGTCCGGGTACGACATGGACACCCTGACCGCCGACGCCGTCGCCCTGATCGGACACCTCGGTCTCGGGCCGGTGCACTGGGTCGGTCTCTCCATGGGGGGCTTCGTCGGCCAGCGCATAGCGGCCCGGCACGGCGAACTCCTGCGCTCGCTCACGCTGCTGGACACGAGCGCGGACGGTGAGCCGTCGGACAAGGCGGCCGAGTACCGGCTGCTGGCGCGCGTCTACCGCTTCACCGGTGTCGGGCCGGTGCTGGGGAAGGTGAAGGCCGCGATGTTCGGTCCCGGCTTCCTGGCCGACCCGGCGAGCAGGCCGGTGATCGACGAGTGGGTCCGCCGCCTGCGGCGCTGCGAGCGGACCGGGATACGCAAGGCCGTGCTGGGAGTCATCGAACGGGAATCCTGTCATGCCGAGTTGAGCCGGATCTCCGTACCCACGCTGGTCGCCGTCGGCGCCGACGACCTGGCCACTCCCCCCGCCGACGCGGAGCGCCTCGCGGCCGCCGTCGAGGGGGCCCGGCTGGCGGTGGTGCCGGGGGCGGGGCACAGCAGCACGCTCGAACAGCCCGCCGCGCTCACCGCGTTGATCGACGACTTCCTGGCCTCGGTGGATGTCCGCCGCTGAGCGGGGCGGGGCGGCGCCCTCGCTGAAGCCGCTGACCGCCGAACTCGCCCCGGCCGTGATGGCGTTCGAGCTGGCGAACCGGGACTACTTCGCCGCCGCCGTCGCCGACCGGGGCGACGCGTACTTCGCCCGCTTCACCGACCGCTACACCGCCCTCCTCGCCGAACAGGCCGCCGGCGTCTGCGCCTTCTACCTGCTCGTCACCGGCACCGGCACGGTCCTGGGCCGCTTCAACCTCTACGACCTCGTCGACGGCGCCGCCGAGGTCGGCTACCGGGTGGCGGAGCACGCGAGCGGACGTGGCGTGGCCACAGCGGGCGTACTCCAGTTGCGCGCCCTGGCGTCGGACAGGCACGGCCTGCACACCCTCCGCGCGGCCACCGCCCACGAGAACATCGCCTCTCAACGCGTCCTGCTCAAGGCGGGGTTCGTCCGCACGGGCCCCGCCGGTCCGGCCGACCTCGGCGGCAGGTCGGGGAGTTGGTACCAACTCGACCTCTCTGACCGGCCATGAGCGGCGCGCCTCTCACCATCCTGTCAGCAGAAGGTGGTTGAGCAGCAGGGCCAGGATCACCTGGGCGGCGAGCCAGGCTCGGGGGCGGGGCAGCAGGGCGCACGCGGGCAGCAGCCACACCGCGAAGGGAAGCCAGATGCGTTCCGTCTCCGCCTTGCTCATGCCGGACAGGTCCGCGATCAGCAGGGCGGCCAGCGCCGCGCCGACGATCAGGGCGAGACGGGTGGCGGGGCGGTCGCCGCGGTGGACGAGGGAGCCCGCGGTGCGCGGGAGGGCCGCCGCCGTCGCCGGGCCGGTGATGATCGCGGCGCAGGCGAGGTTGGCCCAGATCCAGTAACCGTAGGGGCGGGTGCCGCCGACGCCCTGGTAGTAGCGGGTCACCAGCAGGTGATACGCGGTCCACCAGTTGAAGCCGAGCAGGCCGAACACCACGGGGGTGACGGCCAGTCCGGCGAGGAAGGGCAGCACGAGCAAGGGGCGGGCCCGCAGGTCCGCGCGGGCGAGGACGAGTACCGCCAGGCCGATCAGGGCGATCAGGGCGAGGCCGTAGGAGAGGTAGCCGGTCAGACCGGCCAGCAGGCCGGAGGCGCCCGCCCACGGCAGTGACCGCCGGGTGAGGGCGAGTGCGAGGCAGGCCAGCGCCCAGGCGGCCACCGCGGCGAAGTAGGCGTCGGCCGAGGAGCCCATCCAGACCGCGGCCGGGGCGAGTACCAGGAAGGGCGCCGCCCGCCGGGCGAGGCGCTCGTCCGCCAGCGCCCGTACGGCGACGAGCACCGCGGCGGACGCGGACGCGCCCAGCACCGCGCACCACATGCCGGCCCAGCCGCCCCCGCCCAGCCCGATCCGGTCCAGCAGGACGAAGGTGAGCGTGGCGGCGGGGGGATGGCCGGCGACATGGGCGGGCCAGTTGCCGGGGACGCCCGCGAGGATGTGGCCGTCGAAGCCGCGCAGGGTCGCCGGGATGTCGTGGAAGCGGTCGATGACCTGGAGGTATTCGTTCGCGGCGGTGAGCCGGGTGGCGATGCCCTCGTGCCAGCCGTCGACCAGGGCGAGGGAGACGATCCAGGCGGCGGACGCGGCCCAGGCCACCCAGGGCAGGGCGCGCCACGGGAGCCGGGCGGCGAGCGGGGGTCCGTACGCCACTCCGGCGGCCGCGAGGATCAGCGCGGCCGGGGTGCCGGGGCCGAGGTGCGGGTCCCAGTCGGCGAAGAGCGGGGGCCAGTGCACGAACAGGGTGTGGTGGGCGTGCTGGATGTGACGGCCGGCCAGGACGGCGGCGGTCACCAGCAGGACGGCTGCCGCCGCGGCGTACAGGTCGCGGCGCGGGGCGTGGGGCTCGCGGTGGATCACATCGGCACGCTAGGCCGTGGGGGCGGCTCCGGTCCGCCTTCCGGGCCCGACGTCAGCGTTTCGTCATGGGTCGCGCACCCGTTCCGGGGTGCTGCCGGGCCTACGGTCGGAACATGCGCGACGATCCCCGGCTTCCCACCTCTTCCCTCTTCTGGCGCAGCCCCCTGCGCGGCACCTGGTTCACGGCGGTGCTCGGGCTGGTGCTGCTCGGCGGCATCAGCGTGCTGTTCGTGACCGGCCTGGTGTCGTACGCCGCCTACAACCCCGACCTCTCGCCGGTGAACGACACGACCCCGGACAAGGGGGTGCTCGGCTTCTACCTCTTCGACTGGCCGGCCGGGCCGTCCTGGCTGTACCGGCTGAGCCAGGGCGTCCACGTCACGCTGGGCGTGGTGCTGGTCCCGGTCCTGCTGGCCAAGCTGTGGTCCGTGGTGCCGAAGCTGTTCGCGCTGCCGCCGGCCCGCTCGGTGGCGCACGCGCTGGAGCGGGTGTCGCTGCTGCTCCTGGTCGGGGGCGTGCTGTTCCAGTTCGTCACCGGGCTGCTCAACGTCCAGCTGGAGTACGTCTTTCCCGGCTCGTTCTACCCGCTGCACTTCTACGGCGCCTGGGTGTTCATCGCCGCGTTCGCCGTCCACGCGGCGTTGCGGACACCGATGGCCGTGCGTGCCGTCCGCGCACGAGGGCGGGACGAGGCGGGGTTGGAGGCGCCCCGGCCCGCCCCGCCCACCGTCTCCCGGCGGGGCGCACTGTGGCTGGTCGGCGGTGGTTCGCTGCTGCTGTTCGCGACGACGGTGGGCCAGAGCCTCGGCGGCCCGCTGCGCCGTACCGCGCTGCTCGCGCCGCACGGCGGGTCAGATCCCGGTGGCGGTCCGAACGGTTTCCAGATCAACAAGACGGCCCGCTACGCCGGGATCACCGGCGCCGACACACATCCGGACGCCTGGCGCCTGGTCGTCACCGGCCCGGCCGGCACGCTCCGGCTCAGCCGGGCCGAGCTGCTCCGTATGCCGCAGCACAGCTCGTCCCTGCCGATCGCCTGCGTCGAGGGGTGGTCCACGGCGGACCAGTGGTGGCGCGGGGTGCGGCTGCGCGACCTCGCCGCGCTCGCCGGGTACGGGGGCGATCCGCCCGACGTGCTCGTGGAGTCGCTCCAGCGGCACGGCGCCTTCCGGCGGGCGGCGCTGCGCGCCAACCAGGTGTCCGACCCGCGTTCCCTGCTCGCCCTGTACGTCAACGGCGAGGAGCTGTCCCCCGACCACGGCTATCCGGCGCGGATCATCGTGCCCGCCGCTCCCGGCGTCCACAACACCAAGTGGGTGGGCCGGCTGACCTTCGGAGACCTGTGATGAGCCGGCCGACCTTCCGTGTCCCGCTCGGCAGTCCGCTGCAACTGCTGCTGCTGGTCTGCTCGTTCGCGCTCGCCGCCTACGCGGGCGTACGGCTGCTCTCCGGTGACTGGCTCGGGGTGGTCCTCTGGTTCGCGGGGGCGGCGCTGCTGCACGACCTGGTGCTGCTGCCGCTGTACTCCGCGCTCGACCGCGCGCTGCGGGCCGGGACCGCAGCGCGGTGGACGCTGTACGTACGGGTGCCCGCCGTGCTGTCCGCACTGGCCCTGCTGGTGTGGTGTCCGCTGATCCTCGGCCTGTCGGCCGACCGCTACCGGTCGGCCACCGGGCTCGACCCGGACGTGTTCCTGCTCCGCTGGCTGCTCATCACGGCCGTTCTCTTCGGCGGCTCCGCCCTGCTGCTCGTCCTGCGGCTGCGCAGGCCCACGAAGCACCGGTCGCCGTCCGTCCACTGAACGGTCTCCGGCCAGCCCCCGCGCCGCGCGCGCTCCAGCAGCGCGGGGGTGCCGATGCGGGCCCAGGAGAACGGCTCGCCCACCGCTCCCCCGCCGTGCGTCACGTCCACCACGCGCACCCGGGCCCGCTCGTCCACGTCCCCGGGCACCGTCTCGACGATCAGCAGGCCGTCGGGACGGAGAAGTTCACGCATCCGGTGCAGCAAGGCGCTCACGTCGCCGCCGATGCCCACGTTGCCGTCCATGAGCAGCACCGTGCCCCAGCTGCCCTCGCCGGGCAGCGGGTCGAACACCGAGCGGTGCAGCGCCTGCCCGCCGAGCGTGTGGGTACGGGCCACCGCGGCCTCGCTCACGTCGACACCCAGGACCCTGCGGCCGCGCGTGGCGAGTTCCGCCACCAGCCGGCCGGGGCCGCAGCCCACGTCGAGCACGGTCCCTTCGCAGCGGTCCAGCACCGCGCGGTCCACGGTGTCGGCCGCCGCGCACCAGCGCTCCACGTCCAGCGGCAGCAGCCAGCCGTCGCCGCGCCGCAGGAACAGCGGGCCCCGGCCGGTGCGCAGCGCGGTCGTGTACGGGTCGGAGGCCGCCCAGGCGGGCGCGGTCGCGGTGCTCATGCTGCTCCGGGATGAGTGAGGGCCGCCAGAGACGCGGCGAAGGCGGTGTCCGGGGCGAGGGCGGCCACGGCATGGGCGTCGGCGGCGGTGTCGACGTCCCGCAGCCGGGGCAGCTCACGCACCCGGAGCCCGGCGGCGGCCAGCCGCTCGCGCTGCACGCTCCCGGTCTCCGGCACGGACATCGGGACGCCCCGCAGCAGCCCCGGCTCGGGACGGGCCAGGCCGAGGGCCCAGAAGCCGCCGTCCTCGGCCGGCCCGAAACAGGCGTCGCAGTCGCTGAAGTCCGGGGCCAGCAGGTCGGGGGTGAGCTGCGGGGTGTCCATGCCGACCAGCAGAGTGGGCCCGGTGCAGCGGGCGAAGGCGTCCGCCAGCCGTTCGTCGAGGCCGCCCCCGCACTGCGGGACGACCTCGAACCCGGCGGGCAGCCAGGGCCCCGGCCGCCCGTCCAGGACGAGTACCCGGCGCTTCGCGGGGGCGGCGGCCACCGCGCGCAGGGTGTCCGTGAGCGCGGCCTCGGCGAGGGCGGCGGCCTGCACGGGCGTGAACGGCGGGGTCAGGCGGGTCTTGACCCTGCCCGGCCGGGGTTCCTTGGCGATGACGAGGAGAGTGGTCATGGGCGTTCTCCAGGTACCGCAGCGCCGGGGGGCGGCCCTGCCGTCACCGGGTACCCCTCGCTGCCGTCCGCTCCCGCGGGCCCGGCGGTGTGTCGCGCAGGACCCGGCTCATGTCGCGTACCGCCTGCCAGGTGCCGCGCCAGGTGCCGGTGACCTTGGAGGCGCCGGAGCGCGGCAGGTACGGCACGTCGTGCTCGGCCACCCGCCAGCCCGCGTCGGCCGCGCGGACCACCATCTCCAGGGGGTAGCCGCTGCGCCGGTCGGTGAGGCCGAGGTCGAGCAGCGGTGCCCGGCGGGCGGCACGCAGCGGGCCGAGGTCGCGCAGGGTGAGCCCGGTGCGGCGGCGCAGCAGCAGGGAGAGCGCGAGGTTGCCCGCGCGGGCGTGCGCGGGCCAGCTGCCCCGCCCCTGCGGACGGCGCCGCCCGAGCACCAGGTCGGCCCCGCCCGCGCGTACCTCCTCGACGAAGGGCACGAGCAGGCCCGGGTCGAGGGAGGCGTCGCAGTCGCAGAAGCAGACCAGGTCCGCGGTGGCGGCGAGCAGCCCGGCGTGGCAGGCGGCGCCGAAGCCGCGCCGCTCCTCGCGTACGACGGTCGCGCCCAGGGCGCGGGCGACCTCGGCGGAGCCGTCGCTGGAGCCGTTGTCCACGACGATGGCGCGCCAGCCCGCCGGGATGCGGGCCAGCACCCAGGGCAGCGCCTCCGCCTCGTCCAGGCAGGGCAGTACGACGTCCACGGGGCAAGGGGTGGGTGGGGATGAGGTGGTCACGGCTTTCACCCTACGAAGCCGAACCGGGACGAACCGGACTTCCGCTCCTTACGAAACGCGGACGTCCGGCTGCCGTGGGGGCCGGGGCCCTCCCGTGGTGCCAGGCTGGAGGGCATGCAGCAGCCGAACACAGCACCGTCCGCGGGCCGCGTCCTGGTCGTGGACGACGACCCGACCGTCGCGGAGGTCGTCGCCGGGTACCTCGTCCGTGCCGGACACGCGGTGGACCGCGCCGCGGACGGCCCCTCCGCCCTCGCGTCCGCCGCCGGCCGGTGGCCCGACCTGGTGGTGCTCGACCTCATGCTGCCCGGCATGGACGGGCTGGAGGTGTGCGCCCGGCTGCGGGAGCGCGGCCCGGTGCCGGTCATCATGCTCACCGCCCGCGGCGACGAGGACGACCGTGTGCTCGGTCTGGAGGTCGGCGCGGACGACTATGTGACGAAACCGTTCAGCCCGCGCGAGCTGGTGCTGCGCGTGGAGTCGGTACTGCGCCGCACCCGCCCCGCCGGCCGGGCTCCGGCCGCCCCCGGCCCGTTGGCCGCGGCGGGCCTGACCCTCGACACGGCTGCCCGTCGGGCCACCAGGAACGGCACAGAACTGGCCCTGACCCTGCGGGAGTTCGATCTGCTGGCCTTCCTTCTGCGGCACCCCGGCCGCGCCTTCGGCCGCGAGGAGCTGATGCGGGAGGTGTGGGGCTGGGACTTCGGTGATCTGTCCACGGTGACCGTCCACGTCCGCCGGCTGCGCGGCAAGATCGAGGAGGACCCGGCCCGGCCCCGGCTGATCCGCACCGTCTGGGGCGTCGGCTACCGCTTCGAACCGGACGCGGCCGCCGGGCCGGAGGAGGACGGACGTGCGTGACAACCTCCTCATCGCCCTGTACGCCTTCCTCGGCGCCGCCGCCTCCGGTCTGCTCGGCGCCGCAGTGCTGCGGCTGGTGCGGCGCCGCTCGCTGACCGCCTCGCTCACGGTGGTCGCGGGCGTCGGCGTGTTCGCCATGCTGGCGGGCACCATGGCGGTGGCGTGGGCGATGTTCCTGTCCCCCCACGACCTGCGGGTGGTGACCACGGTCGTCGCCATGGCGGCGGTCGTCTCGCTCGCGAGCGCGCTCCTCCTGGGCCGCCGGGTGGTCGCCCGCAGCCGGGAACTCACGGACGCGGCACGGCACTTCGGCGACGCGGGCGCCTTCTCCGCACCCGCCGCGCCGGCCACCGCCGAACTGGACGCCCTGAGCCGGGAACTGGCCGCGACCAGCGCCCGGCTGGCCGCCTCCCGTGAGCGCGAACGGGCCCTGGAGGCGTCCCGGCGTGAGCTGGTCGCCTGGATCTCGCACGACCTGCGGACCCCGCTGGCCGGTCTGCGCGCCATGTCGGAGGCGCTGGAGGACGGGGTCGCCGCCGATCCGCCCCGCTATCTGCGACAGATCCGCACCGAGGTGGAACGCCTCAACGGCATGGTCGGTGACCTCTTCGAACTCTCCCGCATCCACGCCGGGACGCTCCCCCTGAGCCCTTCGCGGATCTCGCTGTACGACCTGGTGGGCGACGCCCTCGCCGGGGTCGGCCCGCTCGCCCGCGAGCACGGCGTACGGCTGGTGGGCGACGGGGTGCGACCGGTACCGGTCGAGGTGGACGGCAAGGAGATGAGCCGGGTCATCGCCAACCTGCTGGTCAACGCCATCCGCCGGACCCCGGCCGACGGCACGGTCGCCGTCGCGGCCCGGCGGGCGCCGGAGGGCGTGGTGCTGTCGGTGACGGACGGCTGCGGCGGCATTCCCGAGGAGGACCTGCCCCGTGTCTTCGACACCGGCTGGCGCGGCACGGACGCGCGGACGCCGCCGGCGGGCGCGGGGCTCGGGCTGGCGATCGTCCGGGGGATCGTGGAGGCGCACCAGGGGCGGGCGAGCGTACGGAACATCCCCGGCGGCTGCCGCTTCGAGGTGACGCTGCCCGCCCCGGCCTCCTGACTCAGCCGGTCCCCGCGAACTCCGCCATGCCCTCGGCGAAGCCGACCCGGGGCCGCCAGCGCAGCTCGGTGCGCAGCCGGGCGGAGTCCGCGGTGATGTGCCGCACGTCGCCGAGGCGGTACTCACCGGTGACCACCGGCTCCGGTCCGCCGAGCGCGGCGGACAGCGCCCGGGCCAGCTCGCCGACCGTGCGGGGCTCGCCGCTGCCGGTGTTGTACGCGGTGAGCGTGCCGGGTCTCCCCGGTGCCAGCAGCGCGGCCAGGTTCGCCGCCGCCACGTCCCGTACGTGCACGAAGTCGCGCCGCTGGTCCCCGTCCTCGAACACCCTGGGCGCCTCGCCCCGTTCCAGCGCCGAGCGGAAGAACGCGGCGACTCCGGCGTACGGGGTGTCGCGGGGCATCCGGGGGCCGTACACGTTGTGGTAGCGCAGGGAGAGCGCGGTGCCGTCCGTGGCGCGGGCCCAGGCGGCGGCCAGGTGCTCCTGGGCCAGCTTGGTGGCGGCGTAGACGTTGCGCGGGTCGGCCGGGGCGTCCTCGCCCACCAGGCCGGGGACGAGCGCGGTGCCGCAGAGGGGGCAGGGCGGCTCGAAGCGGCCCTCCTTCAGGTCGGCCTCGGCACGCGGGCCCGGCCGTACGACCCCGTGGGCGGGGCACTCGTAGCGGCCCTCGCCGTACACCACCATCGACCCGGCCAGCACCAGCCGCCGTACGCCCGCCTCCGCCATCGCGGCCAGCAGCACGGCGGTGCCGAGGTCGTTGCGGGAGACGTACTCGGCGGCGTCGGCGACACCGTCACCGAGGCCGACCATGGCCGCCTGGTGGCAGACGGCGTCCACTCGGGCGAGGGCGCGGGTGACGGCCTCCCGGTCCCGCACGTCCTCGGCGGGATCGGCACGGACGTCGAAGACCACGGCCTCGTGCCCGGACGCCCGCAGCACGTCCACGACATGCGACCCGATGAATCCGGCACCGCCGGTGACCAATACACGCATGGCCTCAAGCTAGGCGCCGGGACGCCCGTTTCCCCGGTTCACCGCCCCGGCGTCACCACTCGGTAAGAACCCGGGGGGTCAGCCCTCGTCCGGAATGACGTGCACGGCCGCCTCCTCCGCGCCCGCCGCGCCCCCGTCGATGCCGACATCCTCCGCGACCTCCTCGCTCACCGTGTCGGAGTGCGCGCCCTCGTCCGGGGCGACCAGGCGGCCCGCGCGGGCGTCGCCCACCTCCGGGTCGACGGGTTCGCCCTCCCCGCCGGGCAGGTCGCCCACCCCGTCCCCGGTCGGCACGGTCACGTCCGGCACCTCCTGCTCCAGCCGCTCGTCCAGCGTCTCCCCCTCCTGCTGCTCGGCGGCCGTGGTCCCGTGCTGCTCGACGCCCAGGGGCCGCTCGGGCGGGGAGTACCCCTCGTCGAGGATCTCGTCGTAGTCCCGCTCACCGATCGCGTCCTGCAGGTCCAGCGGCGCGGCGTCCTGCTGCTCCTCATTGCCGCCGGTGGGCTGGTAGGCGTCGTCCGCCATCGGGGTCTCGTCACTCATGGTCGCCTCCTGGCGCTCGCGGTCAAGCGGTCTGGGTCCGCGTTTCCCGGAGGCGGCCGGATAATCCTGTCCACCTGCGAAACCCCTGCTCAGCCCGGGCATCGCGGACGGTCTTCCCGTCCGGGCCGGTCCGCTGACGCCGTCGAGGTTCTCGGCCGTCCCGTCGGCGGCGTCCGAGGGCGGGTACGGCCCACGAGCTGACGCTCCTTCCGCCCGAGGGGTACTTCTGCAGACGCTCGGACTCACATTGCGTGAGGGGCCGAACCGGTGAAAACTGTGCTTGTGGCGGCTTTTGCAGCGGATCTGTACGCGGAGCAAGCCGTTGGACCACTCTCGAAAAGTTCTGTCCGTAACGGACAAGGCAGTGCGACGTATATCCCGTCTGGATGCACGATGGCCAGAATTACCCGGCGAAACGTTCTGCACGTGGCCGGCGCATCCGCCTTGGCAGTGGCGCTCGGAGTGCCGGCAACCCCCTCGGCCCCTCTGCCGGCCCCCCAAGTCCCCAGCGAGGCCCAGGCGGTCCTGCCTCGTCAGTCACCGCCTCCGTCACCGCGGCCCACTCCCCCGTCGACGCCGGACGCTCCGTCGGACACGGCATCAACTCCTGCGTCGACGCCGAGCACTCCGCCCTCGACGACATCATCGTCTGGCTCCACACCGAGCGGGACTCCGAGTCCGAGCGAGACCCCGCGCCCGGGCAAGACGTCGGGCACCGATGAGCCGCCCAGTCCCAGCGACGGTGATACATCCGCGTCCCACGCCGTGACGCGGCAGAAGAAGGACATCGACGAAGTGACGGGAGACCTGAACCAGAAGAAGGGGCAGGTTCCGGAGGATCTGGTCCCCAGCCTCGGGCAACTGACCACTGTCCTGCGGGCGGTGGAGGACCCGGGGACCTCGCCGCAGGAGCGTGACGGCGTCATCAGGACCGCGCGGGCGCTGAGCTCCACCCTGGACGTGATCGCCGACCCTGAGACACCTGGACCGTTGCGGGGACAGTTGACCGAGCTCGTGAAGCAGGTCACCGCCGCACTGGACACGGCGAACCAGTCAGGGACACCGCCCGGGCAGCGGCGCACGGCCACCCTGGTCGCGGAGAGGTCGGCGTCCGTCGCGGGCGTGATCGCTGACCGCGGGACGACGCAGGGGGTGCGCGTAGAGCTGAGCGGGGCCGTGAAGGACGCGACCGGCGCCGTGAGCCGTCACCGTGACGCGAGGGCCTTGAAGCTCGCCGAGTCAATCACTGCTTCGTTCGTCATCATCGGCGACCCGAACACTCCCGACAAGGAGCGGAAGGAGCTCGCGGAAACCACGCACGAGGCCAGTTCGTCTCTGGCGGACCAGGGTGACTCGGACGAGCGGACCGCGCGCATGAAGAAGAAGCAGGAGGAAGCCGCCTCCGCGCAGGCCCTGCCGGACGAACCACTCCCGAAGGCGGCCGAAATCTGCACCAACGCCGTCTTTGATTCCGTCTCGGACGACACTCTGAACCGCGATCTCAAAAGCGTGGTTCCCGAGAAGTGGAAAACCGAAGGTGTCAACGATTTCTGGAAATCCGACGAATCAGGGGACGACTCCCTTGAGGTACTCGTCCAGTTGCTGAACGAGGAATCCGTCAACGCTCGCCTGAAAATCAAACGGCTCATCCCCAAGCTCGCCGAGGCAGTACCGGCAAGTGAACTGTTCGAGACCCTCGCCACTCCGGGACTTCATTGCCTCCGGGCGGCCTTGCAGCTTGATCAGAATTCCGGTGTCACATCGGGCTCCTGGCTCAAGATGGCTAAGGAGAAGGAATAGCTTTCAGCAACTCCGTCACAGGCACCTCCGAATAGGCATAAACCGTGGACACGCCGAATCTGTCGACTTCTCTCGCTTCTTCGGCAGGATCTCCCGCAGCCCCTCCTCCTTCGAAATCATAAGTGGAAGAAATAGAGTACTTGGGGCCTTTCTTCGGCGACCACTCCGCCGTCACATAGCGTGGTTCGCGCGTCACGTTCACCAGGTTGTCATCATGACGCACCCGGCCGTGATATCTGAGCGTTTCCCCGCACAGTGACGGATGACAGTAGTACGGGCTCGTCTTGATCCACGATGCGTGTGGCTCACTGAAATCCCTCACGGCGATCCGCCCTCGATCCTTCCTCATGTATGTGACCTGAAGGTCGACACGCAGGAGGTCGTACCGGACGTTCTTGGGGATCTCGAAAACATGCACCCGAGCGTCTTCCTGTCCACTGCCGAGTACTTCACCCGGATGATAGAACCGCCCGCTGCTGATCCGCGTGTATTCGAGTTGATCGACGTGAAGTTCCGCCTCCTCTCCCGTCTTTCCCTTTTCGAAGCTCTTCTTCCACTGCTGCTCCGTCAAGTTACCCTGCTCGGAATACTTGGCAGTTCTGCCGTACACCGTGAAGTCATTGATGATGACGTACACCGAGACCTCCCCGGTGTTCCGGACAGAGAGTTTCAGAGGGACCTGGATGAAGGGGCGTACGCGATCTTCCCGCGCTGTTCCGAATTCCGCCTTCAGCGCGAAACGCATAGGGGCGACCGCTGGTTGGTACAGGGTCGAGTACGCCAGACTGAGAGCAGTCAGGAGGGCCGACACGAACACGCCGGCCGCGAATTTCCTGGGCTGCGGAACTCCCTTCCATGCCTTCTCCCGGACCAGCAGGACGAGGGCCCACACCGACCAGCACCAGAGAGGCATGAACGCCAGCATGTAGGGCGTGTACTCCCGCTCTTCGAACCACATGAGAAGGAGAAGGCTGTCCGTACCGAGCGATATGAGGACACCGAGCAGGACGATCGCACCCGAGACTTTGGACTGCCGTCTTCCCCCGTAGTCGAGTACCGAGATCGCTGCCGCGATCTGTATCAGACCGGACAGGACGAAGAGGGCCCCGGTTATCCGTTGCGCGAAAGTCAGGGCGCCGGAGGCGTCCGGCCATCCGATGATTCCGTTGAGGACCGCCGACGCGACCAGTCCCAGCATCAGGAGGACGCTGGTCACGCGTCTTCTGCAGACCCGGGCGGGCCAGGTACCGCTGTCCCCGCCGCGCCAGCACACGGATGCCGGATCCTCCACATCCACATCCGGGTAACCGAGACGATCCAGCAGCTTTCGCAGCTCACGCAGCGACCAGGCAGTGCCTACGGTCTCCCCGCCGACAGTCACCCGGCGAAGACCACGACCGTCCGGCGCCTCGACGACGACCCATGGACGGATGTTCATGAAGCCAGCCTCGAACCGGAGGCGGAGCCGCGCACGCGGGTGCGCTCCGGTTGGCGCCACGCGGACGGCCCCGCCCTCGGATGCGGGTGGACCGACCGGCAAGAGGACCACCCCCTGGACCGGTAGTGGGGGCAGCCATTCGCTCCCGTTCACCCGTCCGGATCAATCCGCCCGTCCGCGCCGTTACCGCCCCCCGCGCCGGGGCACAGCGGGACCATGGGCAACTACGACAACTCGATCACCGTGGCCGTCCCCGCGGACCGCCTCTTCGACTACCTCGCGGACGTGGAGAACCTCCCGTCCTACCTCCCCCGGCTGACCGCGGTCGAGCCGGAGGGCGGGGACCGGGTCACCGTCACCGCGCACATCGACCCGCCCGGCGAACCGGAGCAGGACGTCACCAGCCAGGCGTGGGTCCATGTGCTGGAGGACGGCAAGAGCCTGGAGTGGGGAGCGCCCGGCCCCGACGACTACCACGGCCGGCTGCACGTGGCCGCGGGCGACGAGGCGGGCAGCTCGCGGCTGACCGTCGAGCTGCACACCGACAACGTCGAGGGCGAGCACGTCAGCCGCGGCCTGGAGGAGGCCCTGCACGGCATCAAGCGTGCCGCCGAGCGTTCCGCGCGCTAGCGCGCGGCTCCTCCCTTCCCCGGCGCCGGCAGGAAGCCCGTGCGCTGGAACCAGGTGAGGTAGCGGGCGAGCACCTCGTCGGTCAGGTCGGGCTGGTGGACGCCCAGGGTGTCCACCGCCTTGGCCGTCTGGTGGGAGTCGAAGCGCCGCCGGTCCATCGCCTCGTGCCGGGTCCGCGGTTCGTCCCCGAGGAAGAGCTGGGCCGCGTTGTCCGGGTCGGCGGCGACGCGGGCCTGCCACTCCTCGACGGGGACGGTGGCCAGTCCGTGGCCGAGCCGGGCGGCCGCCGCGAAGACGCGGCCCAGGTCCGGGGCGTCCGGGTTGGTGAAGTGGTAGACCTCGCCGCCCGTCTGCGCCGCCCCGGCGAGCGCCACGACGGCGCGGCTGACGTGGTCCACCGGCACCCAGTCCGTGGAGCCGTACGGCAGGTCGGGCACGGCGCCCGCCTGGAGGCAGCCCTTGATGAGCTGCCACAGCAGGTCCCGGTCCTGGCAGGCACCGGTGGCGGTGTCCCCGCTGATCCGGCCGGGCCGGTGCACGGTGACCGGCAGGCCCCGTTCGGCGGCGAGTCCGACCAGGCCCTCCGCGACCCACTTGCTGCGGGCGTACCCGTCGGGCAGGCCGGCCGGCGGCCCGGTCGGGGTGGACTCGGTGACGACGACCGGGTCGTCGCCGGCCGCCGGGGCGAACACGCTGGTGGTCGAGATGTAGTGCATGCCCGGGGACGCCGAGTCGGCGAGCAGCCGCAGCAGTTCCTCGGTGCCCGCGACGTTGGGGGCGCGCAGATCCCCGTACCCCGCCGCGAAGTTGACGCGGGCGCCGTTGTGCAGGACCGGGCCGAGGCGGCGGACCAGGGCGGTGCGCTCCTCGGCGGTGAGGCCGAGGCCGGGGGCGGCGAGGTCGCCCGGCACCGCGTGGATCAGGGTCTTGTAGCGGGGCCGCCAGAGGCCGTAGTGCTCCAGGTTCGCCCGCAGCCGCTCGGCGGCCCGGCGGGGGTCCTCGGCACGGACCAGGCAGTCGACCGGGCCGCCGGTGCTCTCCAGGAGGTCGCGCAGGAGGAACGCGCCCAGGAACCCGGAGGCACCGGTGAGCAACGGGCGCGCGCCGGGGCGGGCGCTCCTGCGCGCGGCGCCCGTGATGTCCGGTGCGAGGCGGACCTCGGCGGCGAGGTCGGGCCCGCTGCCGTACCCCTGCTCCCCCGGGGTGCGCTCCAGAAGGCGGGCGACGCCCTCCACGGTCGGCGCGGCGAAGAGGTCCCGCAGGGACAGGCGCCGGCCGCGGCGTTCCTCGATCCGCTGGGCGAGGGTGACGGCGAGCAGGGAGTGGCCGCCGAGGGCGAAGAAGTCGTCCTGTACGCCGACTTCGGGCACCCCGAGGGTCTCGGCGAACACCGCGCACAGCTCACGTTCGAGGTCGGTGCGCGGGGCGGTGCCCTCGCCAGGCGCGGTGCGCCCGGGGGCGGGGAGGGCCTGCCGGTCGGTCTTGCCGTTGGGGGTCAGCGGCAGGGTGTCGAGCGTGACGTAGGCGGCCGGGACCATGTGGTCGGGCAGCGTCTCGGCGAGCCGGGCGCGCAGTTCGGTGCCGTCGGGGACCCGCTGCCCCTCCTCCGCGACCGTGTAGGCGACCAGGCGCCGGTCGCCTGGCCGGTCCTCGCGGACCATCGCGCAGGCGGAGCCGACACCGGGCAGCGCGGTCAGCGCGGCCTCGATCTCGCCCAACTCGATGCGGAAACCGCGCAGTTTGACCTGGTCGTCGACGCGCGAGACGTAGACGAGTTCGCCGTCGGCGGTCCAGCGGGCCAGGTCGCCGGTGCGGTACATCCGGCCGCCCGCACGGTCGAAGGGGTCGGCGACGAACCGGGTCGCCGTCAGGGCGGCCCGCTCGTGGTAGCCACGGGCGAGGCCGGCGCCGGAGACGTACAACTCGCCGACCACGCCGGGCGGTACGGGGGCCAGCCGGTCGTCCAGGACGTGGACGCGGGTGCCGTCGACGGGGACGCCGATGGGCACGGTGCGGTCGGGGGCGAGGGGGCCGTCGGCGTGCTGGAAGGCGCTCATGGTGGCGCAGACGGTGGTCTCGGTGGGCCCGTACGCGTTGACCAGGTGCCGGTCGCGCGCCCAGGTGTGCACCAGGTGCGGCGGGCACGCCTCACCGGCGAGGGCGATGGTGGTGCCTTCGGGCAGCGAGCCGGGCGGCATCACGGCGAGCGCGGCGGGGGGCAGGGTGAGGTGGGTGACCCCGCGCTCCCGGACCGTGCCGGCGAGGGCCGGTCCGGGCAGCAGGGCGTCCCGCTCGTCGATCTCCAGGCAGGCCCCGGTGAACAGGCCCATGCACATCTCCCAGAACGCCGCGTCGAAGCTCACGGACGCGAGGTGCAGCACCCGGTGGCCCGGCCCGACCCGCAGCCGCTCGGCGTGGGTGCGGGCCAGCGCGGCGACTCCCTGGTGGGTGACGACGACGCCCTTGGGCAGGCCGGTGGAGCCGGACGTGTAGATGACGTACGCCGGGTGCGCCGGGTCGGGGTCACCGGGGGCGGGTGCGGACGCCGTGGCCTCGGCGAGGTCCCCCACGTGGGCGTACGGCACCGGCAGTTCGGGCAGCCGCTCGCGCACCTCGGGGGTGGTCAGCAGCAGGCGCGGCCGCGAGTCCTCGACCATGTGGGTGAGGCGCCGGGCCGGATAGTCGGGGTCCAGCGGTACGTACGCGGCCCCGGCCTTGAGGACGCCGAGCAGGGTGACCAGCAGTTCGCGGTCGCGGGGCAGCGCGACCGCGACCCGGTCCTCGGGGCCGATGCCGCGCGCGGTGAGGCCGGCGGCGACGGAGCCGGCGAGGGCGTCGAGTTCGCGGTAGGTGAGCGTGGTGGCGGCGTCTCGGACCGCCGGTGCGTCCGGGGTGCCGCGCACCCAGCGCCTGAGGAGTGCGGGGACGCTCTCGGGCCGGTCCGCCTCGGGGCCGGTGCCCCAGGCGGTGACGCGGGCGCGGTCGGCGTCGGTGAGCACGTCGTAGGCGCGCAGCGGGCGGTCGGGGTCGGCGGTGACGGCGGTGAGCAGCCCGGTGAGGCGCTCGCCGAGGGCCTCCACGGTGGCCGTGTCGAAGAGTTCCGTCGCGTAGTCCACGGCGGCCCGCATGGCGCCCGGTGCGCCCTGGTCGTCGCGGGTCTCGGTGAAGGTGAAGGAGAGGTCGAACTTGCTGACCTCCAGCTCGACCGGGACCGGGCTCACGGTCAGGCCGGGCAGCTCGACCGGGGCGGCGGGGCTGTGGTTCTGAAGGACGAGCATGGTCTGGAACAGCGGGTGGTGGCTCTGCGAGCGGGCGGGGTTGAGGAGTTCGACCAGCCGCTCGAAGGGGAGGTCCTGGTGGGTGTAGGCGGCGAGGTCGAACTCCTTCACCCGGTCCAGGAGTTCGCGGAAGGTGGGGTCGCCCGAGAGGTCGGTGCGCAGGACGAGGGTGTTGACGAAGAAGCCGACCAGATCGGTGGCCGCCTCGTCGGTGCGCCCGGCTACGGCGGTGCCGAGCGGGATGTCCTCGCCCGCGCCGTGCCGGGAGAGCAACAGGGAGAGGGCGGCCTGGAGGACCATGAACACGCTGCATCCGCTGGAGCGGGCGAGGTCCGCGATCCGGCGGGCGGTGCCGGCGTCCAGGGTGAAGTCGTGGGTGGCGCCGGTGTGCTGCGGCACGGCGGGGCGCGGCCGGTCCCACGGGAGCTCGATCAGCTCGGGAAGCCCGCTCAACGCCCGCCTCCAGTGGTCGAGTTGCCTGGAGAGCACGCTGTCTGGGTCGTCCTCGTCGCCGAGGAGGGCGCGCTGCCAGAGCGCGTGGTCCACGTGGTCGACCGGCGGCGCGGCCCACTCCGGGGCCTGACCGCCGGCACGGATGCGGTAGGCGGTGCCCAGGTCGCGGGTGAGGGGCGCCAGGGAGGAGCCGTCGGCGGCGATGTGGTGGACGACGAGCACCAGCACGTGCGAGTCGCCGGCCAGCCGCAGCAGCGTGGCCCGGAGCGGGAGTTCGGACTCGATGTCGATGGCCTCGGCTGCGGTCTCCGCCACGGCCGCGTCGAGCCCGTCCTCGTCGGCGTCGCGGACGGTGAACGGCACGCTCGCCGCGCCCGGTTCGGTGATGTGCTGGTGCGGCCCGTCCCCGGCCGGGAAGAGGGTGCGCAGCGCGGAGTGCCGGGCCACTACGTCGTCCAGCGCGGCGCGCAGGGCCTCCTCGTCCAGCGGGCCGTCGAGGCGTACGGCGAAGGGGATGTTGTAGGTGGCCGAAGGGCCGTCGAGCCGGTGCAGGAACCACAGGCGCCGCTGGGCGTAGGAGAGCGGCAGCACCTCGGGACGCGGCTGCGGGACCAGGGCGGGCCGCGCCGGGCGGTCGCCGTCGGCGAGGACGGCGGCGAAGGAGGCGACCGTCGGGTGCTCGAAGAGGGTACGGATCTCGGTCTCGGTGCCCAGCGCGGTACGGACGCGGCCCACCAGCCGGGTGGCGAGCAGGGAGTGGCCGCCCAGGGCGAAGAAGTCGTCGTCGAGGCCGACGTGGGGCACCCCGAGGACGTCCGCGAACAGTCCGGCGACGATCTCCTCGTGCGCCCCGCGCGGGGCGCGTCCCGCTCCGCCCGGTCCCGGCCCCGTGGGGGCGGGCAGGGCGGCCCGGTCCACCTTGCCGTTGACGGTGAGCGGGAGGGCGTCGAGCGGCTGGATGGCGGAGGGGACCATGTAGGGGGGCAGGTGACGGCCGATGTGCGCGGCCAGCCTGCCGGGGTCCGCGGTGTGGCCGGGGGCGGGGACGACGTACGCGGTGAGGGTGCGGTCGCCCGGGAGGTCCTCGCGGACCAGGACGCAGGCGGCGCGTACGGAGGGGTCGGTGCGCAGGACCGCCTCGATCTCGGCGGGCTCGATGCGGTGGCCGCGGAGCTTGATCTGCTGGTCGGCGCGGCTGACGTAGTGGATCAGGCCCTCGGTGTCCCGGCGCACCACGTCACCGGTGCGGTACATCCGGGAGCCGTCCGCCTCGAAGGGGTCGGCGAGGAACCGGGTGGCGGTGAGGCCGGGGCGCCCGAGGTAGCCGCGCGCCACCCCGGGGCCCGCGACGTACAGCTCGCCCTCGGCGCCGGGCGGCACCGGGCGCAGGGCGGCGTCCAGCACGTAGGCCCGCATGCCGTCCAGCGGGCGGCCGATCGGGGGCATGCCGGGCGGGGCGTCGGCCGGGACGCGGTGGAGGGTGGCGAAGGTCGTGGTCTCGGTGGGCCCGTAGGCGTTGAGGACGGCCGTGCCGGGGTGGGCGGTGGCCAGCCGCTGGAGCACGCCGGGTGTGGCCGCCTCGCCGCCGGCTGCGGCCAGCCGGAGCAGGCCGAGGGCACCGGGGTCGGTCTCGGCGATGACGTTGAACAGGGCGGTGGTCAGGAAGGCCGCCGTCACCCCGTGCCGGGCGACGAGGTCCCGGAGCGTCTCGGGCTGGAGCGTTCCCGGCGGGGCCACGACGACCCGGCCGCCGCTCAGCAGGGGCGCCCAGATCTCGAAGGTGGCCGCGTCGAAGACGTACGCGGAGTGCAGCAGCACGGCGTCCGAGGCCCCGTCGGCCCAGGTGCGGTCGGCGGCGAGGGCGGTGATGTCGGCGTGGGTGACGCCTACGGCCTTGGGCAGGCCGGTGGAGCCGGAGGTGAACATGACGTACGCCAGCCGGTCGCCGCCGGACACGGCGGGCAGCGCGCCGGGGGCGAAGGGGCCGCCGCTGACGACGCGTCCGGCCGAGTCCACGGTGAGAACGGGGATGCCGAGTCCGCGCACCCAGGGGTTGTCCCGCGTGGTCCCGTCCACGACGAGGGCGCGCAGCGGGGCGGACTCGGTGACGCGGTCGAGGCGCTCGGCGGGCCAGCGCGGGTCCAGCGGGACGTACGCGGCGCCCGCGCGCAGGACGGCCAGGGCGGCGGTGACCTGGGCCGAGGAGCGGCCGAGCAGGATGCCGACCCCGTCCTCGGGTCCGGCCCCGGAGCCGGTCAGGGCCTTGGCCAGCCCGGCGGACAGCTCCTGGAGCTGCCCGTAGGTCAGTTCCTCGCCCGCGCCGGTGACGGCGATGGTGCCGGGGTGGTGCACGGCCTGCCGGGCCACCGCGTCCGGCACGCTCAGGTTCCGCACGTCCAGCCGGAGTTCCGCGCCGCGTCCGGTCGCCAGCAGTCGCTCCCGCTCGCCCTCCAGCAGCAGCGGCAGGCTGTCGGCCGCTACGTCGAGGCCCTCCGCCATGCGGGTGAGCAGGCGGCGCGTGCGCGCCACGGTCTGCTCGATCAGGGTGCGCTCGAGCAGCGCGGCGCGGTAGCCGAAGGTGACGCGGAGGCTGTCCTCGCCGGGGGCGATGGTGAGGGTGAGCGGGTAGTGGGCGGCGTCGGTGCCCTCGATCCCGGCGACGGTGAGGCCGGCCATGCCCTGCTGGGCGGTGCGCAGGGCCTCGGCGTCGAGGGGGTAGTTCTCGAAGACGGCGAGGGTGTCGAAGAGCCGGTCCAGCCCGGCGGTCTCGCATATCTCGGTCAGCCCGACGTACTGGTGGCCCAGCAGCCGGGCCTGTTCCTCCTGGAGCCGGGTGAGCAGCGCTGCCAGGGACTCGCCGGGCTCGGGGCGTAGTCGGACCGGGACGGTGTTGATGAACAGGCCGATCATCGTCTCGATGCCGGGGATCTCCGGCGGCCGTCCGGAGACGGTGGTGCCGAACACCACGTCGGAGCGTCCGGTGAGGTGGGCCAGCACCAGGCCCCAGGCGCCCTGGACCAGGGTGTTCAGGGTGAGCCGGGAGGCGCGGGCCGTCTCGCGCAGCCGGTGTGTGGTGTCCCGGTCCAGCTCCAGTACGAGGGTCTCGGGCAGCTCGGCGGAGTCGGGCCCCTCCGGTGCGCCCCGCCCGGCGAGCAGGGTCGGCGTCTCCAGCCCCGCCAGCGCCGCCCGCCAGGTGTCCAGCGTGGCCGCCCGGTCCTGCGCGGCCAGCCAGGCGAGGTAGGTGCGGTACGGGGTGACGCGGGGCAGGGTGAGGTCGTCGCCCTGGCGGGCGTACAGCTCGAACAGCTCGCGGACCAGCAGCGGGACGGACCAGCCGTCGAAGAGGAGGTGGTGGCTGGTCATCACCAGGCGGTGCCGGCCGGGCCCGGTGTGGACGAGGGTGAACCGCATCAGGGGCGGCGTGGTGAGGTCGAACCGCCGGGTGCGGTCCTCGGCGAGGAACGCCTCCAGCGCCTCCGTGCCGTCGGCCGGGGTGAGGTCCAGTTCCTCCAGCGGTACGGGCACCTGCGCCGCGACCGCCTGGACGGGCTGGTCCAGGTCCTCGTGGAGGAAGCCGACCCGGAGGTTGGCGTGGCGGCGCAGCAGGGTGCCGAGGGCGGAGCGCAGGGCGAAGACGCTGACGGTGCCTTCGAGGTCGAACACGAACTGGGTGGTGTAGACGTCCACGGCCTGGGAGTCGTAGAGCGAGTGGAAGAGCATGCCCGCCTGCAACGGCGTCAAGGGCAGTACGTCCTCCAGCTGGAACCCGGTCACTTGCGTCCACCCCACTTGTTCTGAAGTCGGTCGATCTGGGCCTGGTCGAGGGAGACCAGGGGAAGGTCGGAGGGCGTGTAACCGCCCGCGTCGGGCTGTTCGGCGTGTTCGGCGACGGCCCGCAGGGCGCGGGCGAAGGCGTCGGCCAGGTCCGCCACGTCCTCCTCCTTCAGGAGGTCGCCGGGCCAGGCCCAGCGGGTGACGAGGACGGGGCCCTCGGGGCGGTCCTCGGTGTGCGCGTTGATGTCGACGACGTGGTGGACGGGCATGTCCGGGTCCTGGCTGCGCGGCTGGCCGCCCTCGGGCAGGACCTCCCAGTCACCGGTACCCTCGGCCGCAGTCGTGTACCGGCCCAGGTAGTTGAAGCCGATCTGCGGTGCTTCGGCGGTGAGCCGGTCGCGGGTGGCGGGGTTGAGGTGCCGGAGCATCCCGTAGCCCACGCCGTGGTCGGGTATCGCCCGGAGCTGTTCCTTGACCAGCTTCACCGCGCGGTCGATCAGCGTCGCGTCGAAGCGTCCGGGGTCCAGGACCCGGCCGGGTCCGGGGTCGAGGCGCACCGGGTAGAGGCTGGTGAACCAGCCGACGGTGTGCGAGAGGTCGATGTGGTCGGCGAGCTGCTCCCGGCCGTGTCCCTCCAGGTCGACCAGGACGGCGGTGTCGTCCGTGCGGCCGGTGCCCCGGTCCTCGCGCCAGGCGCGGATCGCGAGGGCGAGCGCGGTGAGCAGCACGTCGTCGACCCCGGCGTGGAAGGCGGCCGGCGCGGTGCTGAGCAGCGGACCGGTCCAGCGGGCGTCCAGCCGGGTGGTGATGGTCCGGGTGCGCTCTGCGGTGTCCCGCTCGGCGTCGAGCGGCCGGTGTCCGATGCGCGGGTCCGGGGTGCTCAGTACCCCTTCCCACAGCGGGAGTTCACGTTCCCGTTCCGGGGTGCGGGCCTGGGCGGCGAGGAGGCGGGCCCAGCTCCGGTAGGGCGTGGCGACGGACGGCAGCGGCGACGGCGTGCCGGTGACCGTCCGCCAGGCGGCGGCGAGGTCGGCGCCGAGCACCCGCCAGGAGACCGCGTCGACGGCCAGGTGGTGGACGACGATCAGCAGCCGGCCGGGGGCGGCCCGGCCGGCGTCGCCCCAGACGGCCTCGATGACCTGGCCGTCGGCGGGCCGCAGCCGGGCGCGGGCCTGTTCGCCCGCCCCGGCGAGCGCGGTGGTCGCGGCGGCAGCGTCCAGCCCGGTGATGTCGAGCCGGGTGAGGCGCTTGCGCGCCTGTACGGAGCCGGGCGGCTGGGCGTACAGGAACGGCTCCTCCTCGGTGGACCGGGTGACCCGCATCCGGAGCATGTCGTGGTGGTCGATGACGAGTTGGAGGGTGGCGGCGAGGGTTTCCTCGTCGGCGCCGGCCGGGGTGCGCAGAACGGCGGACTGGTTGTAGCCGTCCGTGGGGCCGGGCCGCTCCAGGAACCAGGCCGCGATCGGCGTGGGCGGCATCTCTCCGGTGCCCGCCTCGGCGGGTTCGGCGGAGCCCGCCGTGAGCACGGTGGCGGCGGCCGCGATGGCCTCCGGCGTGCGGTGCACGAAGACGTCGCGCGGGGTGACGGCGAGCCCGGCCTGCCGGACCCGGCTGACGAGCTGGATGGAGAGGATGCTGTCGCCGCCGAGCGCGAAGAAGTCGTCGTCGGTACGGACGGTGGCCGCCCGCAGCACGGAGCCGAACACCTCGCACAGCACGCGCTCCCGCTCGGTACGCGGCTCCCCGCCCGGCCGGGTGCCGGTGGTGCGGGCCGGCGCGGGCAGGGCGCGCCGGTCGGTCTTGCCGTTGGTCATCAGCGGCAGCGCGTCCAGGTGTACGAAGACGGCGGGCGTCATGTACGGCGGCAGCACGTCGGCCAGTCCCCGGCGCAGCGCGTCGTCGGCCACGTCGGCCGCTCCCCCGCCGGGCACGACGTAGGCCACCAGCCGGCGTTCGCCCGGCTGGTCCTCGCGGACGACGGCACAGGCGGCGGTGACGCCGGGCAGGGCGGCGAGCGCGGTCTCGATCTCGCCGAGTTCGATGCGGAAGCCGTTGAGCTTGACCTGGTCGTCGGCGCGGGAGACGTAGGTGAGCAGGCCGTCCGCGTCGCGCCGGACGAGGTCGCCGGTGCGGTACATCCGGCTTCCGGCGGGCCCGTACGGGTCGGCCACGAAGCGGGTGGCGGTGAGCCCGGCCCGGCCCAGGTAACCGCGCGCCAGTCCGTCGCCGGCGAGGTACAGCTCGCCGGTGACGCCCGGCGGCACGGGCTGGAGGCGGGCGTCGAGGACGTGGGCGCGGGTGTTGTCGACGGGGCGCCCGAGCGGCACGCTCCCCTCGGCGGTGCCGGTGTCGTCGTCGGTGTGGTGGTGGGCGGTGGCGTCGATGGTGGTCTCGGTCGGCCCGTACAGGTTGTGCGGCTCGGCCCCCCAGGCGTCCCGGACCCGCCGGGCCAGGGAGCGCGGCAGGGGTTCGCCGCCGCAGAGCACGGCCCGCAGTGTGGTCGGCGCTTCCTCTCCGGCCGTCTCGGTGAGCACCAGCGAGAGGTGCGAGGGCACGAACTGCGCGATGGTGACGCCCAGTTCACGCGCCCGGCCGAGCAGCCCGGCGGGGTCGTGGTTGAGCGCGGCCGGTACCGGGCAGGTGGAGCCGCCGTGCAGCAGGGGCAGCCAGGTCTCCCACACCGAGGCGTCGAAGCTGGGCGAGGTCCGGGCCAGGACCCGGTCGTCACCGGTGAGGGCGAGGTGCCCGGCCATCCACGCCATGTGGTTGGTGAGCGAGGCGTGGGTGACGACGACACCCTTGGGACGGCCGGTGGAGCCCGAGGTGTAGATGACGTACGCCGCGTCGCGCGGGTCGGGCACGGTCAGGGGCGGGGCGGTGTGCCCGGTGGACCAGGCGGCGCGGTCGTCCAGGGTGAGGATCGGGACCGCCGGCCGGCGGTCCCGGACGCGGTGGGCATGGGTGAGCAGGAGGGCCGGGCGCGCGTCGGACAGGGTGTAGGCGACGCGCGCCTCGGGGTGTTCCAGGTCGATGGGCAGGTAGGCGGCCCCCGCCTTGGTGACGGCGAGCATCGCGACCACCTGGTCGGCGGTGCCCTCCAGGGCGAGGGCGACCAGATCGCCCCGGCCGATACCCCGGCCGCGCAGGTGGTGCGCGAGGTCGCCGGAGAGCTGGTCGAGTTCGGTGAAGGTGAGGGTGCGGTCGGCCCCGCGTACCGCGACGGCGCCCGGGGTGCGGGCGCACTGCGCGCGGAACGCCTCGGGTGCCGTCCGTGCGGCCACCGGGCGGACCGGCCCGAGTGCCACCCGCTCCAGCCGCTCCCGCTCGGCCGCGCCCAGCACCTCGGTGCCGTGCACCCGCTGTCCGGGGTCGGCCGCGAGGGAGGCGAGGAGGCGGGTCAGCCGGTCGGCGAGGGTGTACGCGGTGGCGTGGTCGAACAGCTCGGTGGAGAACTCCAGCACCCCGTCGAGCCCGGTGGGGTGCCCGGCGCCGTCCTCGGTCTCGGTGAAGGTGAAGGTCAGGTCGAACTTGCTGATGCCGGTGCGCACCGGCTGCTCGGAGACGGTGAGGCCGGGCAGTTCGATGTCGGCGCCGGCCGTGTTCTGGAGCACCAGCATGGTCTGGAACAGCGGGTGGTGGTTCTGTGCCCGCTCCGGGCTGAGGGCGTCCACCAGCCGCTCGAAGGGCACGTCCTGGTGGTCGTAGGCGGCGAGGTCGAACTCCCGCACGCGGTCGAGCACTTCGTCGAAGGTGGGGTCGCCGGTGAGGTCGGTGCGCAGCACCAGGGTGTTGACGAAGAAGCCGACCAGGTCGTCCAGGGCCTCGTCGGTGCGGCCGGCCACGGCGGTGCCGACCGGGATGTCCTGCCCGGCGCCGTGCCGGGACAGCAGCACCGCGAGGGCCGCTTGCAGCACCATGAAGAGGCTGCACCCGCGGGCACGGGCGAGCGCGGCGAGGGCCTGGTGGGTGTCGGCGTCCACGGGGAAGGCGAACGCGTCGCCCCGGTGCCCGGTGACCGCCGGGCGCGGCCGGTCGCCGGGCAGCTCCAGCAGCTCGGGTGCCCCGGCCAGCGCCTCGCGCCAGAAGGCGAGTTGCCGGGCGGCCCGGCTGTCCGGGTCCTGCTCGTCGCCGAGCAGCGCGTGCTGCCAGAGCGTGTAGTCGGCGTACTGGACGGCGAGGTCGGTCCAGCCCGGCTCCTCGTGCGCGAGCCGCGCCCGGTACGCCTCGCCGAGGTCGCGGGCGAGCGGGGCGAGGGACCAGCCGTCGCCCGCGATGTGGTGCAGGACCAGGACGAGGACGTGCGCCTCGGTGCCGAGCCGCACCAGCCGGGCCCGTACCGGTGCCTCGGCGCTCACGTCGAAGGCGTGGGCCACCTCGGCGGCGAGCACCTCGTCCAGCCGGGCGGGGTCGGTGTCGCGGGGGGTGAGGTCGAGGTCGGCGGTGCGGGCGTCGAGGATGAGCTGACGCGGCACGCCGTCGGTGTCGGGGAAGACGGTGCGCAGACTCTCGTGGCGTTCCACCACGTCGGCCAGCGCGCCTTCCAGCGCGTCGGCGTCCAGCGGGCCGTCCAGGCGCAGCACGAGCGGGACGTTGTAGGTGTCGCTGGGCCCCTCGAACCGGTTGAGGAACCACAGCCTGCGCTGCGCGAAGGAGAGCGGCAGCAGCTCGGCACGGTGCTCGGCCCGCCGCAGTGGCGGCCGCGCCGCCTCGGCGCCGTCGAGCACTGCGGCCAGCGCGGTCGGCGCCGGGTGCTCGAAGAGGGTCTTGACGGGGACCTCCACGCCGAGCGCGGCCCGGATGCGGGCGGTGAGCCGGGTGGCGAGCAGGGAGTGGCCGCCGAGGGCGAAGAAGTCGTCGTCGGGACCGACCGCGTCCAGGCCGAGCACGTCGGCGAAGAGGCCGCAGAGGATCTCCTCGCGCGCGGTCCGGGCCGGGCGTCCGCTCACCGGCGCGTACTCGGGGACGGGCAGCGCGCGCCGGTCCACCTTGCCGTTGGGGGTGAGCGGGAGCGCGTCCAGCGGGACGAGGGCGCTGGGCACCATGTAGGCGGGCAGGGACCGGCCGACGGCGCGGGCGAGGTCGGCGGGGTCGGGGGCGGCGCCGCTCGCGGGGACCACGTAGGCGACGAGGCGTCGGTCGCCCGGCGTGTCCTCGCGGACCAGGGCGAAGGCGTCCGCGACGCCCTGGCAGGAGGCGAGGGTGTTCTCGATCTCGCCCAGCTCGATCCGGTAGCCGCGCAGCTTCACCTGGCCGTCGGACCGGCCGACGTAGGCGATCTGCCCGTCCGGGGTCCAGCGGACCAGGTCGCCGGTGCGGTACATCCGGCCGCCCGCGGCGTCGAACGGGTCGGCGACGAAGCGGGTGGCCGTGAGGCCGGGGCGGCCCGTGTAGCCGCGCGCCACACCGTGTCCGGCGAGGTACAGCTCCCCCACCACGCCCGGCGGTACGGGCCGCAGCGAGTCGTCCAGGACGTGCAGGCGCATGCCGTCCAGCGGGCGGCCGATGGGCGGCGGCCCGGTGGGCAGGTCGGCGGGCACCCGGTAGCGGGTGGCGAAGGTGGTGGTCTCGGTGGGGCCGTACACGTGCAGGACACGGGTGTCGGATGCGAGGGCCGCGATCCGCTGCATGGCGTCCGGGGAGGCCAGTTCACCGCCGGCGCACACCAGCCGCAGACCGGTGAAGGCGCCGGGGTCGGTCTCGGCGATCACGTTGAACAGCGCGGTCGTCATGAAGACGGCCGTGGCCCCGTGGGTGTGCACCGCGTCGTCCAGCGCGCGGGCGTTCAGCACGCCCTGGGGGGCGACGACGATCCGGCCGCCGTGCAGCAGCGGAGCCCAGATCTCGAAGGTGGAGGCGTCGAAGACGTACGCCGAGTGCATCAGCACGGCGTCGGCGGCGCCGTCCCGCCAGGCGGAGTCGGCGGCGAGCGCGACCACGTCGGCGTGGCTGACGCCGACACCCTTGGGCAGACCGGTCGAGCCGGAGGTGAACATCACGTAGGCCAGCGCCGCGGGGCCCGGTACGGGCACCGGCCGGGCGGGGCGCTCGGGCGCGCCCCGCAGGACCCGGCCGAGCCGGTCCAGGACGACGACCGGTGTCCGTCCGGCGGCCGCGCGCACCCAGGGCGAGCCGTGGGCGTCCTCGTCGACCAGGAGCACCCGCACGCCCGCGGCCCCGGCGACCTGGTCGAGCCGCTCCTCGGGCCAGCGGGCGTCGAGCGGGACGTAGGCCCCGGCGGCGCGGACGGTGCCGAGGGAGGCGGTCACGACGGCCGGGGACCGGCCGAGCAGTACGCCGACGCCGGTCTCGGGGCCGACGCCGAGACCAGCGAGGCCGGCGGCGAGTTCGGCGGAGAGGGTGTCGAGTTCGGCGTAGGTGAGGCAGGCGTCGTCGCTGGTGACGGCGGTCGCGTGCGGGGTGCGCGCGGCCTGGGCGGCGAACAGCGCCGGCAGGACGGCGGGCTCGTCGGCGGCGGGCAGGGCGCGGCCGGTGCCCCAGCGGGCGACGCGGGTGTGCTCGTCCGGCGTCAGCAAGTCGTGCTCGGCGACCGGGCGTTCGGGTTCGGCGGCGACCTGTTCGAGCAGGCGCAGCAATCGGGCCGTGAGGTTCTCGACCGTGCCGCGGTCGAACAGCGCGGTGGCGTACTCGACCCCGGCGGCGAGGCCGCCGTCCCGCTCCTCGGTGAAGGCGAAGGTGAGGTCGAACTTGCTGAGCCCGTTGTGCACGAGCCGGTCCTCGACGGTGAGCCCGGGCAGGTCGGGACGGACGCTGTCCTGGTTCTGCAGCACCACCATGGTCTGGAACAGCGGGTGGTGGTCACGGGCCCGGACCGGGTTGAGGTGCTCCACCAGCCGCTCGAAGGGCACGTCCTGGTTGGCGTAGGCGGCGAGGTCGAACTCCCTGACGCGAACCAGGAGTTCGCGGAAGGTGGGGCGTCCGGACAGGTCGGTGCGCAGGACGAGGGTGTTGACGAAGAAGCCGACCAGGTCCTCCAGCGCCTCGTCCGTGCGGCCCGCGACGGGCGAGCCGAGCGGGATGTCGTCGCCGGCGCCGTGCCGGTGGAGCAGGGTGGCCACGGCCGCCTGGAGCACCATGAAGAGGCTGCTGCCCGACTCCCGCGCCAGCCGCCCCAGTCGGGTGTGCAGCTCGGCGGGCACCTCGAAGGTGTGGACGCCGCCCCGGGGGTCGACGGCGGCCGGGCGGGGCCGGTCGAGCGGGAGGTCGATCAGACCGGGCATCCCGGCGAGCGCGGTGTTCCAGTGGTCGAGCTGTCCGCGCAGCACGCCGTCGTCCTCGGCGTCGTCCTCACCGTCGCCCAGCAGGGCACGCTGCCAGAGGGTGTAGTCGGCGTACTGGAGCGGGGTACCGAGGGTGAGGCCGGGCTCGGCGCCTTCGAGGCGGGCCCGGTAGGCGGTGCCGAGGTGGCGGGCGAGCGGGGCGAGGGACCAGCCGTCGCCGGCGATGTGATGGAGGACGAGGACCAGCACATGGTGTCCGGGCGCCGAACGCAGCAGCAGGGCGCGCAGCGGCGGGTCGGCGGTGACGTCGAACGTCTCCCGCACGGCGGCCAGCACGGTGGCCTCCATGTCGGCCGGCGCCGTGCTCACGACGGGCAGCGCGGGCGTGGCCGCCTCGGCGGGCAGGATCGTCTGGTACGGCACGCCGTCCCGCTCGGGGAACACCGTGCGCAGCGCCTCGTGCCGCTCGACGACGTCGCCGAGCGCGGCCCGGAGGGCGTCCGGGTCGAGGGCGCCGTCGAGTTCGAGCACGAGGGGGATGTTGTACGTGGAGCTGGGGCCCTCCAGCCGGTTGAGGAACCACAGCCGCAGCTGGGCGTAGGACAGCGGCAGCGGCTCGGGGCGGTGGGGGGCGGGGGAGACGGCGGGACGGGCCCGGCCGGGTGTGTCCAGGGCGCGGGCGAGGCCGGCGACGGTCGGGTGCTCGAAGAGGGTGCGCACCGCGACCTCCGTCCCGAGGACGGCGCGGATGCGGCTGACGACGCGCATGGCGAGCAGGGAGTGGCCGCCGAGGTCGAAGAAGCTGTCGTGCGGGCCGACGGCACGGCGGTGCAGCACGTCGGCGAAGATCCCGGCGAGGAGTTCCTCCTGCGGGGTGCCCCGGCCGGGCGCCGTGGAGGTTCCGGCCTCCGGCTCGGGCTCGGGCAGCGCGCGCCGGTTCACCTTGCCGTTGGGCAGCAGCGGGAGTTCGTCCAGGACGACGACGGCGCCGGGCACCATGTAGTGCGGCAGCGTCTCGGCGAGGTCGTCCCGCAGGGTGAGGGCGCGCGGGGCGCCGTCGGAGGTGACGGCGTAGGCCACCAGCCGGCGCTTTCCGGGGGCGTCCTCGCGGATGACGGCGCAGGCGGAGGTGACACCGGGACGGGCGAGGAGCGCGGCCTCGACCTCGCCCAGCTCGATGCGGAAACCCCGGAGCTTGACCTGGTCGTCGGCGCGGGACACGTACTCGATCAGCCCGTGCCGGTTCCACCGCACGAGGTCGCCGGTGCGGTACATGCGGGCACCGTCGGTGCCGAACGGGTCGGCGACGAAGCGCTCCGCGGTCAGGCCGGGGCGTCCCAGGTAGCCGCGCGCGAGGTTGGGCCCGGCGAGGTACAGCTCGCCGGTGACCCCGGTGGGCACGGGGCGCAGCCGGGTGTCGAGGACGTAGGCGCGCATGGTGTCGACGGGCCGGCCGATCGGCACGGTGTCCGCCGCGTGGCCCTCGGCGGCCTCATGGACGCGGTGGGCGGTGGCGTCGATGGTGGCCTCGGTCGGGCCGTACAGGTTGTGCGCCTCGGCGTGCCAGGTGCGGGCGATGTCGTCGGCGAGGGCGCGGGGCAGCGGTTCTCCGCCGCACAGGACGGCGCGCAGCGCGGGCAGCGGTGCCGCGTCGGCGGCCTCGGCGAGGACGAGCGCGAGGTGCGAGGGCACGAACTGGGCGATGGTGACGCCGAACCGGCCCATCCAGTCGACCAGCGCCCGAGGGTCCTGGTTGACCCCGTCGGGCAGCACGCACACCTCGGCGCCGTTCATCAGGGGCAGCCACAGCTCCCACACGGAGGCGTCGAAGCTGGTGGAGGTGCGGGCGAGGACCCGGTCGCCCCGCGTCAGCGAGAGGTGCCCCGCCATCCAGGCCATGTGGTTGGCGAGCGCGCCGTGCGGCACGGTCACGCCCTTGGGCCGGCCGGTGGAGCCGGAGGTGTAGATGACGTACGCGGGGTCGGCGGGGTGGACCGGCCGCACCGACTCGCCTCTGCCGGCGACGGGTCGCCCGGGGTCGAGCCACGGCACGTCGGTGGGCGGGAGCGTCTGGTGGACGTCGGGTGTGGTGAGCAGCAGGACCGGGCGGGCGTCGGTGACCATGTGCCGGACGCGGGCGGCCGGGTAGCGCGGGTCCACGGGCAGATAGGCGGCTCCGGCCCGCAGGACGGCCAGCATGGCGACGACGGAGGTGACGGACGGCGGCAGGGCGAGCGCGACCAGCGTCTCGCGCCCGGCGCCGCGCTCGCGCAGCACGTGGGCCAACGCGTCGGCCCGCTGGTCCAGTTCGGCGTAGGTGAGGCTGGTGCCGGCGTCCCGGACGGCGGTGGCGTCCGGGGTGCGGGCGGCCCACTCGCGGACCGCCTCCGGTGCGGTGAGCGCGGGGAGCGGGCGGTGGGTGCCGTGGCCCTGGGCGAGGAGGCGGTCGCGTTCTCCGGGGCCGAGCGGGTCGAGGTCGCCGAGGCGCCGGTCCGGGTGCCGCACGGCCTCGGTCAGGACGCGGGCGAACCGGTCGCACAGGTCACGGGCGGTGGCCTCGTCGAAGAGATCGGTGGCGTACTCGAGGTAGCCGCCGATGCCCCGGGCCGGCTCGTCCTGGTCGGCGGAGGCCGCGTTCTCGGTGAGCGAGAAGGTCAGGTCGAACTTGCTGATCCCGGTGTGCCGGGAGCGGTCCCGGCTGGTGACACCGGGCAGGTCGATCCCGGCCCGCTCCTGGCTCTGGAGGACCAGCATGGTCTGGAAGAGCGGGTGGTGGTCACCGGAGCGCTCGGGGTTGACCGCCTCCACCAGCCGTTCGAACGGGATGTCCCCGTGGCCGAACGCGGCGAGGTCGAACTCCTTCACCCGGCCCAGGAGTTCCCGGAACGTCGGGTCACCGGAGAGGTCGGTGCGCAGCACGAGGGTGTTGACGAAGAAGCCGACCAGGTCGTCCAGCGCCTCGTCCGCGCGTCCGGCGACCGCCGTGCCGAGCGGGATGTCCTCGCCCGCGCCGTGGGCGCGCAGGGTCACGGCGAGGGCGGCCTGCAGCACCATGAACGGGGTGCAGCCGGCCGCGCGGGCCAGCCCGGTCAGCGCGGTGTGCGCGTCGGCGGGCAGCGCGAAGGGCACCGCCCCGCCCCGGTGGCTCGCAACGGCCGGGCGCGGCCGGTCAAGGGGCAGTTCGAGCAGGTCGGGGACGCCGTGCAGCGCCTCGCGCCAGAAGGCGAGCTGCCGCCCGGCCAGACTCTCCGGGTCACCGTCCTCCCCGAGCAGCTCACGCTGCCACAGGGCGTAGTCGGCGTACTGCACCCGCAGCGCGGGCCAGTCGGGCGTGTCCTCCCCCGCGAGCCGGGCCCGGTAGGCGGCGCCGACGTCCCGGCTCAGCGGGGCGAGGGACCAGCCGTCGGCGACGACGTGGTGCGGGACCAGGACCAGGATGTGCCGGTCGGCACCGAGCCGCAGCAGCCCGGCCCGGAAGGCCACACCACCGGCGAGGTCGAAGGGGGCGCCGGCCAGCCGGGCCACCGCCTCCTCGGCCCACGCCTCGGCGTCCGCCCCGGCCGGGGGCTCCTCGACGGCGAGCGGGACCAGCTCGGCGGCGTGCGCGGCGTCCAGGACGACCTGCCGGGCCACCCCGTCCTCCTCCGCGAACACCGTGCGCAGGCTCTCGTGCCGGGCCACCACGTCGGCGAGGGCGCCCCGCAGGGCGCCGGTGTCCAGCGGGCCCTGAAGGTCGAGGACGAGCGGCACGTTGTAGGTGTCGCCGGAGTCCTCGGCCCGGTTGAGGAACCACAGCCGCTGCTGCGCGAAGGACAGCGGCACCGTGTCGGGCCGGTCCTGCGGGACGAGCGCGGGGCGCGCCTCGCCGGAGGTGTCGAGCACGGCGGCCAGCGAGGCGACCGTCGGGTGCTCGAAGAGGGTCCGCAGGTCGAGTTCGGCGCCGAGCGCGGTGCGGACCCGGCCGGTGAGGCGGGTGGCGAGCAGGGAGTGGCCGCCGAGGGCGAAGAAGTCGTCGTCCACGCCGACCTCGTCCAGACCGAGCACATCGGCGAACAGCCCCGCCAGCACCTCTTCGTGGGCGGTGCGCGGGGCACGCCCGGCGGCCGTGGTGGCGCGGGGCGCGGGCAGGGCGCGGTGGTCGAGCTTGCCGTTGGCGTTCAGGGGCAGCGCGTCGAGGAGGACGAACGCCGACGGCACCATGTAGGCGGGCAGCGCCCGGCCCAGGGTACGGGCGAGCGCGGCGGCGTCCGGCGCGGTGCCGGGTGCGGGGACGACGTAGCCGACGAGACGCGGGTCGCCGGGCACGTCCTCCCGGACCAGGACACGGGCGGACCGTACGGCGGGGTCGGTGAGCAGGGTGTTCTCGATCTCGGCGGGCTCGATACGGAACCCGCGCAGCTTGACCTGGCCGTCGACGCGTCCGGCGTACTCGATGTCGCCGTCGGCGGTCCAGCGGGCGAGGTCTCCGGTGCGGTACATCCGGGCGCCGTCCGCGTCGTACGGGTCGGCCACGAACCGGGTGGCGGTGAGCCGGGCCCGGCCCAGGTAGCCGCGGGCCACGCCCCGGCCGCTGACGTACAGCTCGCCCACCACGCCGGGCGGGACCGGACGCAGGCGGTCGTCTAGGACGTAGGCGTTCATGCCGTCCAGCGGGCGGCCGATCGGGGGCACGCCCGTCGTGCCGGCGGCGACCTGGTGGCGGGTGGCGAAGGTGGTGGTCTCGGTGGGGCCGTACACGTTCAGCACGCGCGTGCCGGGGGCGGCCCGGGCGACCCGCTGGGTGAGGCCGGGGGCGGCCGCCTCACCGCCGGTGGAGACCAGGCGGAGCCCGGCGAAGGCGGCGGGGTCGGTCTCGGCGACGAGGTTGAACAGCGCGGTCGTCAGGAACAGCGAGGTGACCCCGTACCGCTCCGTCATCTCCTTGAGGACGCGCGGCTCCAGGCCGCCGGGCGGGGCGACGACCACCCGGCCTCCGTTGAGGAGCGGCACCCATATCTCGAAGGTGGAGGCGTCGAAGACGTAGGCGGAGTGCATCAGCACCGCGTCGGAGACGCCGTCCCGCCAGGCCGAGTCGGCGGCCAGCGCCAGGACGTCGTCGTGCGTGACGCCGACGCCCTTGGGGAGGCCGGTGGAGCCGGAGGTGAACATCACGTAGGCGAGGCGGTCGCCCCGGTCCACCGCGCGCGGGGTGCCGGGCCGTTCGGGGGCGCCCCTGAGGAGGCCGCCGCGCTCGTCGACGACGAGGACGGGCAGGGTGACGGCCCGCTCCTTGACCCAGTCCGTGTCGGCGTTGGCCGCGTCCACGATCAGGGCGCGGACCCCGGCGGTCCCGGCGACGCGGTCCAGCCGGTCCGCGGGCCAGGCGGCGTCCAGCGGCACGTACGCGGCACCGGCGCCGACGGTGCCGAGCGTGGCCGTCATCACGGCGGCCGAGCGGTCCACCAGCACGCCGACACCGTCCTCGGCGCCGACGCCCCGGCCGCTCAGCGCGCCGGCCAGCTCACCGGCCGCCTCCGCGAGCTCGCGGTAGGTGAGGGTGTGCGCACCGGCGACGACGGCCGGGGCGTTCGGGGTACGGCGGACCTGTGCGGCGAACGCCCGCGGGAGCGTGGTGTCCCCGGCGGGCAGGCCGGTCCCGCGCCCCCGCGCCAGTACCTCGGCGGCGGCGCTGTCGTCGAGCAACGGGAGTGCGGCGAGCGGGGTTTCGGCGTCCGCCCCGGCCAGGGCCGTGAGGAAGGAGACGACGGCGTGCTGGTGCAACCGGACGTCGTCCGGGTGGTACAGCTCCGGGTTGGTGTCGAAGCCGATCAGCGGCCCCTGGCCCTCGGAGCGTTCGGAGACGAAGAGGGAGACGTCGTCCACCGGGCCGATGGACAGCAGCCGGGAGGTGGCGGTGCTGCCGCCGAAGTCGAGGCCGTACTCGAAGCCCATGATGTTGACGACGACGTCGGTGAGGCGGGCCCCGTCGTCGGCCATGTTCAGCTCGCGGGCGAGCTGTTCGCGGGAGAAGCGGCGGTGGCGCATCGCGCCGCGCATCTCGGCGGCGACCGCGCGGACCAGGGCGCCGACCGTCATGTCCGGGCTGACGGACAGGCGCAGCGGCAGGATGTTGGAGGTCATGCCCATGATGTGGCGCAGCCCCGCGTGCCGCCCGTGGGAGGCGAGACCGACCCTGACGTCCCGCGTGCCGGTGACCCGGGCGACGTAGGCGGCGACCGCGCTGACGAGGACGGCGGTCCAGGTGGTGCGGCTGTCCCCGGCGAGGCGGCGCAGCTCGTCCAGGACGGTGACGGGGAGGGTGTCGCCGGAGTGCAGCTCCACCGGCGCGTCACCGGCGCGCGGGGCCGGCGCATCGGTGCGGCGGCGGACGAGCGGGGCGGCGGCGCGGGTCCCGTCGTCGGAGGCGTCCCCGGCCGGGGTGGTGAAGCGGCCGGTCCAGTAGGCGCGGTCGGCCTCGGTGCGGCCGGAGGCGCGGTAGGCGGCCTCCTCGTCCACCAGGTCGCGCAGGGGCGCGGCGGTGATGTCGTCGGTGCTCTCGCCCCGTGTCGCGCGGGTGTACAGGTCGGCGACGGTGCGGGCGAAGAGGGCGCCGCTGAGGCCGTCGACGGCGATGTGGTGGTAGCGGATGTACCAGAAGTGCAGCGTGGGGCTGAGCCGGAGCAGCGCGAAGTGGTGGCGCGGGGAGTCCAGTTGATCGACGGTGGCCATGTCGTCGGCCATGTACCGTTCCGCCGCGGCGGTCGGGTCTTCCTCGCCGCTCAGATCCACCCGGTGGAGCCGGCTCGGGGCGTCCGGTCCGGGGCGCACCACCCTTTGGCGAATCGTTTCACCGTCAGTGACGAACTCCAGGTGAAAGCTGTCGTGGAGGTACACCGCGCGGTCCACCGCGGCGGCGAATAAATCCTCGTCGAGGCCGCCACGGATCTCCAGGCATTCACCGATGTTGTATTTGGGGCTGTCCGGATCTACCAGCTGCCCATACCACACACCCTGTTGCGCGGCGGTCAGTTCGAACGATTCTTCGGGCGCCACTGGGAACGCGACCGAGGGGTTTTCACGCATGCGGGATCAACCTTTGGGGAGAGGTTCCGGGGACGGTAAGGAAAGCCTGGGTATAACGAACGCGCCCACGGCGGCTCGCCCCATGGCTTTTCCGTGACGGTGAAAGGAAGAGAGTGCGTCAGCGAGATGTCGAACCGGCCGCGCCCATCCGCACTCCCGCTTACCGGCGCGCGGGTGCCCGCCGCATCCACGCGCGTCGACCCCGCGGCGGGGTGGGCCGCCGGGACCTCCGCGAGCGGGAACGGGAACCGGCGCGAGCGTCTCGCCGGCGGTGACGATCGTCCGGCGAGACGGCGCGACGGCCTCCCCGGGCGAGAGCGGCGCCCAGGGGGTCACATGGCGGCGAATGCCGTACGACCAGGCAGGACACCCCGAACGGGCCGGGGTTCGCGGGCCGACCTATCCGTCGGCCGCCATCGCCCGCACCAGACTGGCGGGCCGCATGTCGGTCCACTGGGCCTCGATCGCGTCCAGGCACTCCTGGCGCGACCCCTCCGGGCCCCCGGCCCGCCAGCCGCCCGGCACGGCGAGCGTCGCCGGCCAGAGCGAGTACTGGCCCTCTTCGTTCACCAGCACCAGGAACTTGCCCGATTCATCGTCGAAAGGATTGACCACGACGCCCCCCTAGGCGGCACATACATCAGCTTGTTTTTCCGAGCCGCCGCGCATTCCGTTTCCGCGGCTCCCGGACTGCTTGCCCGATCCGCACGGAGCGTCAGATCGAACGAAGGAGCGAAGCGCTCCGTCCCCGAGATGACAGTTCCCGTGCGGCCGGTCGGAACCAGACTGCCCGGACCCTGTTCATTCACACTCATCACACTAAGGGAAAGTCCACGATCGGAGGTACTCGTTCGATCGATTACCGGCGGGTAATAGAGCGCGCAATAATCGCCTTCGCTGCCTTTGGCATATGCCCCACGGTATTCAGCGTTTGCCATCCGGCCAACACGCGTCCGGAATATAGCGTTACTGCCGCATATGACCCGCGTCGATCCGGCCGTCCCGGCGCATGTGCCGTCACGCTCTCACTTGAGCGCAGATGACTCCGCACCACGCACCCGTGCGCCGACCGTGCGCCCCGTTTCCACCCATGACGCCGCGGCGCACCGACCGGATCAGGACACGAGGGCCGGAGAACAGACCGCACACCCCGCTTTTGGACGACCGGTATCCGGCCAAGGTACGCACCGGCCTCACTTGAAGCCTTGAGGGTCTGTCTTGGCTGACGAATGATCAATAACCTTACGGAACACGCCATTCCCGGTCTCGACGGAGCATCATGACCACTGCGGCACAGATACCCGACATACTCTCGCCCGAGTTCGCGGCGGACCCGTACCCGGCCTACCGGCTGATGCGGGAGTCCGCGCCCCTCATCTGGCACGAGGCCACGCAGAGTTACATCATCTCGCGCTACGAAGACGTCGAACGCGTCTTCAAGGACAAGGACGGCGAGTTCACCACCGACAACTACAACTGGCAGATCGAGCCGGTCCACGGCAAGACGATCCTCCAGCTCAGCGGCCGTGAGCACGCGGTGCGCCGGGCCCTGGTCGCCCCCGCCTTCCGCGGCCGGGACCTCCAGGAGAAGTTCCTGCCCGTCATCGAGCGCAACTCGCGCGAACTGGTCGACGCCTTCCGGCACTCCGGCTCCGCCGACCTGGTCGCCGATTACGCCACCCGGTTCCCGGTCAACGTGATCGCGGACATGCTGGGCCTGGACAAGGCCGACCACGCCCGCTTCCACCGCTGGTACACCGCCGTCATCGCCTTCCTCGGCAACCTGTCCGGCGACCAGGAGGTGGCCGCGGCCGGCGAGCGCACCCGCGTGGAGTTCGCGGAGTACATGCTGCCGATCATCCGCGAACGCCGCGAGAACCTCGGCGACGACCTGCTGTCGGTGCTGTGCGCCGCCGAGGTCGACGGGGTGCGGATGAGCGACGAGGACATCAAGGCGTTCTGCAGCCTGCTGCTCGCCGCCGGCGGCGAGACCACGGACAAGGCGATCGCCAGCATCTTCGCCAACCTGCTCAGCCACCCCGACCAGCTCGCCGCCGTCCGGGCCGACCACAGCCTGATCCCGCGGGCGTTCGCGGAGACCCTGCGCTTCACCCCGCCGGTGCACATGATCATGCGGCAGTCCGCGACCGAGGTGAAGCTCAGCGGCGGCACCATCCCGGCCGGGGTCACCGTCACCTGCCTGATCGGCTCGGCCAACCGGGACGGGAACCGCTATCGCGAGCCGGACCGCTTCGACATCTTCCGCGAGGACCTCACCGCCACCAACGCCTTCTCCGCGGCCGCCGACCACCTGGCGTTCGCGCTGGGCCGACACTTCTGCGTGGGCGCGCTGCTCGCCAAGGCGGAGGTCGAGATCGGCGTCGCCCAACTGCTGGACGCCATGCCGGACCTGCGCTTCGCCGACGGCTTCGACCCGGTCGAGCAGGGCGTGTTCACCCGCGGCCCCCAGGCCCTTCCGGTGCGCTTCACCCCCACCGCCTGAGCGGCGCCCGCTGGGCCCCCTCCCCCCGGGGGCCCAGCGGGCCACCGGCTATCCGTCGACCGGCGTGAACCGGACCGGCAGGGTGGTCAGCCCCCGCATCCAGATGGACGACCGCCAGGTCAGCGTGTGCGGGTCCACCGCGAGCACCAGGTCGGGCAGCCGCTCCAGCAGCGTCTCCACGGCGGTGCGCGCCATGACGTCCGCGAGCAGCGGGGCCGGGTACGGGCACCGGTGCTCGCCGTTGCTGAACGACAGGTGCGCGGCGTTCTCCGCGCCGACGTGGCCCTCGGGCCAGAGACTCGGGTCGGTGTTGGCGGCGGCCAGGCCGAGGACCAGGCAGTCGCCGGCCCGGATCTGACGGCCGCCCAGCTGGGTGTCCCGTACCGCCCAGCGGCCGATGAAGTTCTGGGTGGGCGTGTCGAGCCAGAGCACCTCGTTGAGCGCCTCGCCCACGCTGACCCGGCCGCCGGACACGCTGAGTTCGAACCGCTCGTCGGTGAGCAGCAGACGCAGCGCGTTGCAGATCCAGTTGGCGGTGGGCTGCTGCGCGGCCGCGATGACCGAGATCAGGTCCTGCACGATCTCCTCGTCGCCGAGACCCGCCGGGTGCAGCACCATCCGCGAGGTGACGTCCTTGCCGGGGTCGGCCCGCTTGTCCTGGACCAGCCGCACCAGCCGCTCGCCCACCCGCCCGTAGGCCGCCACCGGGTCGTCGCCCTCGGCCGCGTCCAGGGAGATGCGCAGGTCGTCGACGAGCTGCTGGGTGTCGGCGCCGGAGAGCGGCATACCGCACATCTGCACCACGGCCCGCATCGGCAGGGCGTGCGCGTACGAGGACATCAGCTCGGCCTGGCCGCTGCCGGCGAAGCGGCCGATCAGCTCGTCGGCGATCAGCTCGCAGTCGCGGGCCAGCTCGAACTGGTCCACCCCGGACAGCGCCTCGGTGATCACCCCGGCCCGCCGCCGGTGCTCCTCCCCCTCGGTGAACAGCACCGAGGGCTGGTAGCCGACGAAGGGCATCAGGGGCCAGTCCGGCGGGATGCTGTCCCACTGGTTCCAGCGGCGCGAGTCCCGTGCGAACAACTCGTCATGGCTGGTGACCTGGGCGACCTCGTGGTAGCCGAGCACCAGCCAGGCCGGGATGTCGCCGTCCAGCAGGACGGGTGCGACCGCGCCGTGCTCGCGGCGCAGCGCCCGGTACATCTGCGAGGGCGTCTGCTGGTACTCCAGTCCCGCCAGGCGCACCGCGTCGGTGTGGGCGGGGCAGCCGGGCGGCGGGGCCTGGTGCGCGGAGAAGGGGCCGGGGTCGGTCACGGGGTCGCCTCCTGGGCCGTGGCCAGCGTGTACACATGGTCCACGAGAGTGATCAGCACGTCCTTGCCCGACTGCCGGACCCGTGCGTCGCAGTCGAGCATCGGCACGTGATCCGGGAGCGCGAGGGCCTGCCGGATCTCGTCCAGGGAGTGGTGGTTCGCGTCGTCGTCGAAGCGGTTGACGGCCACCACGAAGGGCGTGCCGTGGTGTTCCAGCCGGTCTATCGCGTACCAGGAGTCGTCCATCCGGCGGGTGTCCACGAGGACGACGGCTCCGAGGGTGCCGGAGAAGAGCCGGTCCCACAGGAACCAGAAGCGCTTCTGGCCAGGCGCGCCGAACAGGTACAGCACCATGGTGTCGTTGAGGCTGATCCGGCCGAAGTCGAAGGCGACGGTGGTGGTCGACTTCGCGGCGACGCCGCTGGTCTCGTCGATACCGACGCCGGCCTCCGTCATCACCTCCTCGGTGTTCAGCGGCCGGATCTCGCTCACGGAGCGGACCAGCGTGGTCTTGCCGACGCCGAAGCCGCCCACGACGACGATCTTCAGCCCGGTTTCCGCCGCGTCGGCCAGTGGCGTGCGGTGGGCGGGCAGCTCAGAGATTGCGGAGCCCATGGAGCACTTCCTTGAGAAGGGCGGGGTCGGGGAGCGAGGGGTTCACGGGTGGGTGGCGTGCGGTGATCCGGCCGGTGTCGAGCAGGTCGGCCAGCAGGATGCGGACGACCGTGATCGGCAGTTCCAGCTCGGCGGAGATCTCCACCACCGAGGTGGGATGCCGGCACAGGGTCAGGATGCGGCTGTGCTCCGACTGCATGCCCGTGGCCGGCTGGCACTCCGCGACGATGAGCGTGACCAGGTCCAGGGTGTCGTCGACGCTGCTGCGCCCGTTCGTGACCGTGTAGAGCCGGTCGGGGGCACCGGTGTCCACCGGCTTGCGGGTCACGGCCGGGTACTCCCCTGGAACGGCTGCCGGGGCGCGGCCCGCAGATGCTCGCCGATCTTGTCGACCAGCCCGGTCATCTCCTCGCCGAGGCGGCCGGGGTCGGCGTCCTCGGCGGCGACGACCGCGAGGTGCGCGCCCTCACCGGCGCCGACGATGCACAGCAGGCCGCCGTGGAAGGCGGTCATGGCGTGGAGCACACCGCCGGAGCCGTCGCCGAACTCCACCGAGGCGCCGTGGGACAGGGCCTGGAGGCCGGAGCAGATGGCGGCGAGCTGGTCGGCCTGGTCCGCGGCCAGGTCGGGGGTCCAGCACAGCTTGAGGCCGTCGCGTGAGAGGACCAGGGCGTGCCGGGCACCGGGCGTCTGCTCCAGCAGGTTCTGCAGCAGCCAGACGAGGCTGTTGTCGGTGGTCTGCATGATGGGTGATGGGACGGTGGTGTCCGGCTGTTCGGTCACCGGCCCGTTCCTCCAATCTCATGGGCACGAGGGGGGCGTGGCTGCCGGGCTCGGCCCGGCGGGGGCTTGAGGGGCTCAGCCGGCGGTCGGCGGCTGGGGGTCGGGGCGGCCGCCCAGGGTGTCGCCCGAGGACTTGCGCGAGCGGTGGAAGGCGCCGAAGCGGGAGCCGACGTCGTGCACGGGCCGCTTGCGCGGCGGGGTGGGCTCGCTCGCGGGACGCTGGGCGCGCTCGGCGTCGCTCATGGTGCGGCCGGGTTTGCGGACAGGGAGGCCGTTCGGAGTGGCGGCGGCGGGCGCGGCGGCGGGCGGCTCGTGCCGGGTCTGCTCGGGGACCTCCCGCAGCTTCACGGGGGGATCGGGGCGCACGGATGCCTCGATGACGGGGGCCGGGGCGGGCGTCGGTGCCTCGGGCGCCGGGACCGGACGGACGGTGGCCGCCTGGGCCGCCTCCCGCTGGGCGGGCCACGGGTCGCGCTGCTGCGCGATGAGGTGCCGGGGCAGCAGGACGACCACGCCGGTGCCGCCGCGCGAGGAGGGGCGGTAGCTGACGTTGATCCGGTACTTGAGCGCGAGCAGTCCGACCACGGCGAGGCCGAGCCGGGTGCCCTGGAGGGAGGCGAGGTCGGCCATGCTGCCGGCCACCGCGCCCTCGGCGTGCCGCATCGCCGCCTCGGACATGGTCAGTCCGCTGTCCTCGACGGTGACGACGACCCCGGCCCGGTGCTCCTCGACGTAGACGTGCACCTCGTCGGTGGGCGGGGAGAAGTTGGCCGCGTTGTCGATCAGTTCCGCGAGGAGGTGCATCACGCCCTCGGCGGCGAACCCGGAGATCGCGGCCTGGGAGGTGAAGTGCAGCCGCACCCGCTGGTAGGCGGCGATACGGCCGATGGCGCCCCGGAGGATGCTCTCCATCCGGATCGGCTTGTTCCAGGTACGGCTGGTCTTGCCGCCCATGAGCAGCGCCAGCCGGTCGGCGATCAGCACCAGCTGGGAGGTCTTGTGGTCCAGCCGCATCAGGTCGCCGAGCATCTTGCCGTCGTGTTCGTCCTGCATCGCCCGCAGGTCGGCGAGCATGCTGACGGCCTTGGCCTGTACGCGGCTGAGTGCCTTGGTGGAGGCGATCCGGGCACCGCCCGCGCGCCGCTCGCTGCGCGCCAGTTCGCGGACGACCAGCTCGCTCAGGTCGTGCATCAACGGCATCTGGGGAAGCGCGAGTTCACCGAGGACGGTGTCGGCCGAGCGGCCCTCGGCGAGCCGGGCGACGGCGGCGGGCAGCGTCTCGCGGCCGAGCCGGTCCACCTCGGCCAACACGTCGTTCAGCGCCTCCTGGGTCCGCCGGGACTCCTCGTCGGCGGCGGCCGCGCGCCCCACGGCCTCCTCCAGGGCGCCGGCGGAGAGCTGGGCGAGCCGGCGCAGGTTCTGGTCGTTGGGCATCGACACCCCGGCGAGGGCGTCGGCGGCGCCGCTGCCGGCCAGCACCAGGTTGTGCAGGGAGGGCAGCGTGACGTTGACCAGGTGGCCGGTCTGCGCGGCCGTTTGCTGCGCCTGCGCGCGGAGCCGGTCGTTCTCGGCGGCCTGGGTGGCGGCCGCGAGCCTGGCCCGGCGGACGAGAAGGTGTCCGACGAGCACCGCGACGGCGACGCACGCCCAGCCCGCGCCCGCCACGATCAGGGTCCATCTGCGGGTGCCGGACGGCGCCGCCCCGACCGCGACGGCGGCCGCGACGGCGGTCACCGCGACCACGGCCGCGGGCACCGCCCACGAACTGCGCTGTACGGCCGTCGAGCGGTGTTGAACGGACGGTGCAGGAACTGACATTCCGCGGTCCCTCGGTCTGCGAGCAGAAGAATCGGCGACCGAACGCCTCGATCGCGGGTCCGGAAGCGGCCGCCTCGGAGGAAGGCGATCTTCCAGTCCGGTTACGCCCACATGCTAGTCACACCGGAGTGCGCCACGTTCCGAATAGCCCCTCCTGACCCCCCGGACCTGAAGTCGTCGTGAAGCAACCATTGCGACGAGGGGACGTGGTAGAGGAACCACCGGCCCACACCGCTGGTGCCGAGCCCGGAAAGACCCGTTCCGCCCTCGATGCCCCGCCCTCGCGGTAGCACCCGCAAACCCCACGAAGCGCGTCAACCTCCTCCCGAGGGAGCCCTTTTAGGCCAACCGAACGCGCTCACCGGAAGAGAGCGATGACACCGATCACCCAGATGGCCAGAAATGCGATGGCCAGTACCAGACATCCGAGGGCCGCCAAGGAGCCCTTGACGTCCGCGGGGCCGGAACTCTCCACGTCCTCCGGGGAAGCGGCGGACAGTGCCGCCAGTTGCACCCTGGCGAAGTCCGTCGGGGCGAGCGAGTCGGCGCCGATCCAGCCGAGCGCGGCCCTGCGCTCCGCGGGAGTGCGGTAGCGCGCCTCGAAGGCGGCGGTCTCGGCCGGGTCGCGGTCCTCCTCCAGGTACATCCACCGGCCCGCCTGGGCGGGTTCCCCGTACAGCCGGTACACCTCGGCGAGGCGGCGGCGGAGCGCCGGATCGCAGGGGAAGGACGACACCAGTCCGCGCAGACGCTGGCGCGCGAGGGGGACACGGCCGGCGGCCAGGTCCTCGTCGACTCGGGCAAGGGTGTCGCTCAGTGGCATGAGCTGATGATCGGCCGCGAAGCGGGTGGAGTCGAACGGGTTTTCACCCGAACGGGGAATGTCGTCGTCAGGAGGGCGCCGCGACCGGGAGGTAGTGTCCGCTGCATTGCCCAATTTCGGGACATTCAAGGGAATTTCCTATAAGGGGCGAAGAATGAGTAGTGCGGACGACCGCTTCACGGTGACGACCGGGATCGCCCGGCTGTGCGCGGTGCCCGGTCTCGCCGGGCCGGGCCGGCTCGGACTGGTGACGAACCACGCCTGCGTGCTGCCCGACCTGACCCCGACGGCACCCGCGTTGCTGGAGGCGGGCGTGAACCTGGCCGCGCTGTTCGGCCCGGAGCACGGGCTGTACGGCACCGCCCAGGCGGGCGCCGGCGAGCCGGACTGCGCCGACCCGGCCACCGGGCTGCCGATCTACGACACGTATCGCCGCGAGGGCGACCGGCTCGACAAGGTGCTGATCAACAGCGGCGTGGACGCGCTGGTGTACGACCTCCAGGATGTCGGGGCGCGCTTCTACACCTATGTCTGGACGATGTTCGACCTGATGGTCTCGGCCGCACGCACCGGCGTGCGGTTCGTCGTGGCCGACCGGCCCAATCCGCTCGGCGGACTCGTCAGTGAGGGGCCGGTGCTCGATCCGGCGTTCGCGAGCTTCGTCGGCCGGGCGCCGGTGCCGATCCGCCACGGACTGACCTGCGGGGAGCTCGCCTGGTGTCTCAACAGGTCGGCGGTGGCCGAAGCGGCCGGACGACAGGCCGACCTGACCGTGATCAAGGCGGCAGGCTGGCAGCGGAAGATGGACGCGGAGGCCACCGGCCTCCCCTGGATCGCGCCCTCCCCCAACATGCCGACGTACGCCACGGCCGTCGTGTACCCCGGCACCTGCCTCTTCGAGGGCACCAACGTCTCCGAGGGCCGGGGCACCACTCAGCCCTTCGAGACCGTCGGCGCTCCGTACGTCGACGCCCGCTTCGCCCCCGCGCTCGCCGAACTCGAGCTACCCGGAGTGCACTTCAGGGAGGTCCGCTACGTGCCGACCTTCGACAAGCACGCCGGCCGCCCCGTGCGGGGGGTCCACCTCCACGTCACGGACCGCGAGGCGTTCGCCCCCGTACGGACCGCCGTCGCCATGCTCGGCACGCTGCGGCGGCTGTACCCGGACGACTTCGCCTGGTCCGGCGACTTCATCGACCGCCTCTGGGGCTCCGACGAACTGCGGCGGACGGTCGACGCGGGCGAGGACCCGCTGCGGCTGTGCGAACCGCCCGCACCGCCCGGCCGGTGGGCCGGTGAGGACGTACTGCTCTACCCCTGAGACGGAAGGACGTCGATGACCGATCCCACGACGAGAGCCCGGACCCTGATCCGCGGGTTCCGGCCGGGTGACGGTCCGCCGCTGGTGGCGGCGTGGTGCCGGAGCGCGCCCGCCGACCCCGTCACCGCGGACCGCTTCCGCTCCCTGGTGCTGCTCGACGCCAACTTCGACCCGGCCGGCCTCCGGGTCGCCGTGGAGGACGGGCAACTCGTCGGCGCGGCCTACGCGGTGCGGCGGCTGACCCCGATGACCGGCACCGACCTGGAACCGGAACAGGGGTGGCTCCCCTTCTTCTTCGTCGACCCGGCCGCCCGGGGACGCGGGGTGGGCCGCGAGTTGCTCACCGACGCCCTGGACTGGCTGCTCGCCCACGGCCGCACCCGCGTCGACTTCGCCCCGTACACGCCGAACTACTTCCTTCCCGGCCTGGACGCCGAGAGGTACCCGGAGGCATCCGCCCTGCTGGAGACCCTGGACTTCCGTACCGTGGACGAGGCGGTGGCGATGGACCGCTCGCTGACCGACTACGCCCTCCCTGCCGAGGTCGGCCGCCGGGCCGCCGAACTGACCGCGCGGGGTTACGCGTTCGGCACCCCCACCGACGACGAGCTGCCCGCACTTCTCGCCCTGGCCGCGGTCCACTTCGTCCCGGACTGGGCGCGCGCGATCCGGGAGTGCCTGCTGAACGGCGCCCCGCTGGACCGGATCGTGGTCGCCCGGGACCCTTCGGGCCGGCTGGTGGGCTGGGCGATGCACGGCGCGTACGAGTCGGCGATCGAGCGGTTCGGCCCGTTCGGGGTGCTGGACGAGATGCGCGGGACCGGGCTGGGCAACGTGCTGCTGCACCTGGCCCTGGAGCGGATGCGGGCGCTGGGCGCGGGGTCGGCGTGGTTCCTGTGGACCGACCACCGCTCGGCGGCGGCCCGTCTCTACCGCAGGGCCGGGTTCGGCACGACGCGGGTGTTCCGGGTGCTGCGCCGGGAGGCGGGCCGGTGACCGGAGCACCGTACGGGCCGAGCCGCCGCCGTTTCACGCTCGCCGCGACCCTGCTCGCGGCGGGCTGCGCCGCACCGCGCCAGGGCACCGGACGGCCCGGCGACCCGATCGTCCTCACCCTGCTCTCCCACTACGCGAGCGGCGAGCTCAAGGCGGCCCTCCAGGGGCCGGTGGACGAGTGGAACGCCACGCACGACCGGGTCAAGGTGCGCACCAAGGCGGTGGAGTTCAACGACCTGCTGACCACGTTCATGGTCCGGCAGACGGCCGGACAGGGCGCCGACATCCTCCAGCCGTACTGCCTGTGGAACGGCCAGCTCGTCCGCGCCGGTGTCCTGCGCCCCGCCCCGCCCGAGGACGCGGCCGAGATCACCCGCGGCTACGGGGCGGCGGCCGTCGGCTCCGCCTCGGTCGGCGGCAAGGTCTACGGCTACCCGACGGAGGCGCAGACGTACGCCCTCTACTACAACAGGCGTCTGCTCCGGGAATCCGGCATCGCCCACCCCCCGCGCACCTGGCGGGAGTTGGAGGACACCGCGTACCGCACCACCCGGCGCGACCGGTACGGCAACAGCCTGGTGCAGGGCTTCGGCCTCTCCACCTACGACGACTCCACCACCGTCGGCCAGACCCTCGCCCTGCTCAACGCGGCCGGGGGCACCTTCGTGTCCGAGGACGGCAGGCGCACCGCCATCGACTCGGCGGCCGGGCGGGCCGTGCTGGACCTGGAGCACCGGCTGGTCAGCAAAGGGGCGAGCGAACCCGGCGTCAACGTCTACAAGGCCTTCCAGTCCGGGCAGGTGGCGATGGTGATCAGCGCCGGATGGTGGACCGGCAGTCTGAAGTCCCAGATGGGCGACGCCTACCGGGACGTGGCCGTGGCTCCGGTGCCCGTCCCGGAGCTGGGCGACAGACCCGCCACCCTCGCCACCGGGTTCATGCTGGGAGTCAACGCCGCCAGCCGGCACCCGCGTGCGGCATGGGAGTTCCTGCGCTGGCTCAACACCGACCGGGTGGGCGTCGGCAAGGGCGCGACGGTGACCCGCATGAGCGCCCTCCAGGTGTCGGTGGGGTCGCTGACCGGCCGCGCCGACGACATGCGGACGCTGCTCGGCAAGGGCGGCGACCCCAACCTCCGCCCGTTCCTCGACGCGTTGGGGTACGCGGTGCCGGAGCCGAACGTGCCGGGCGCGCAGCAGGCCAAGTCGCTGCTGCGGAAGAACGTCGAGGCGCTGTGGACCGGTCAGCAGTCCGTCGACGAGTCGCTGCGCACCATCCGCCGGCAGGTCGACCAGGAGGTGTCGCGCTCATGGTGAACGCCCTGACCCCGGAGACGACCGCGCGCCCCCCGCGCCCGCGCTCCGCCGCCCCGGCCCGGACGGCCGCCGGCCCCCGCGCCCGCGCCCGCCGCCATCAGGCGGTCGTCGCCTATCTGTTCCTGGCACCGGTGCTGCTGTTCTTCGCCGTCTTCCTGATCCTGCCGCTCGGCTTCGCGCTGCTGCTGTCGGTGTCCCGCTGGGCCGGGTTCGACCTCGGCGACATCCAGCCGGTCGGCCTGGACAACTTCGCGAGCCTGTTCGCCGACGGCTCGACCTTCCTGACTCCGGTCCTCACCAACACCCTGCTGTTCGCGCTGGGCACGGTGGCCCTGGCGCTGGCGGGCTCGGTGCTGGTCGCCACCTGCATCGACAACCTGCGCTTCCAGGGACTCTGGCGCACCCTGTACCTGCTGCCGATCGTGACGACCGTGGTCGCCGTCGGCAATGTGTGGAAGTACATGTACGAGCCGGGCGGCCTGGTCAACGGCGCCCTCAACGCGGTCGGGCTCGACTCGGTGGCCTTCCTCCAGGACCCGGGCACCGCGCTGCCCGCGGTGGTGGTCGTGCAGGCGTGGGCGTCGGTCGGCACGGCGATCCTCATCCTGACCGCCGGGCTCAAGTCCATCCCGGAGTCGTACTACGAGGCCGCCGCGCTGGACGGCGCCGGTCCGGTGACCGTCTTCCGGCGGATCACGCTGCCGCTGCTCCGGCCGGCGCTGCTGTTCGTGTGCGTCACGCAGTTCATCACCGGGCTCCAGTCCTTCGCGCTGATCATCGTGATGACCAGGGGCGGCCCCGGTGACGCGACCGATGTGGCGGCGCTGGAGATGTACCGGCAGGCGTTCTCCTACGGCGACTGGGGCACCGCCAGTGCCGCCGCCTTCGTGCTGTTCGTGGTGATCCTGCTGGTCACCCTGGCGCAGTTGTGGATCTTCCGGCGCAAGGGGGAGGACGCGTGATCCGCCGCCGTTTCCCGTGGCTGTCGTATCTGCTGGTCGTGACGGGCGCCGTGCTCACGGTGGTGCCGTTCCTGGACATGGTGATGACCTCGTTCAAGGGGCCGGGCGAGTCGGGCACGCTGCCGTACCGGTTCCTGCCCGAGGCGTTCGACCTGTCCAACTACCGGGCGGCGGTCGATCAGCTCGATCTGCCGGTGCTGTTCCGCAACAGTGTCGTCGCCACGACGGTGATCAACGCGTCGGTGCTGCTGACGTCGTCCCTCGCGGGCTACGCGCTGGCCAAACTCCGCTTCCCGGGGCGGGACTTCATCTTCCGGCTGGTGCTGTCCACGATGATGTTCCCGCCGTTCCTCTTCTTCGTCCCGCACTTCCTGATCCTGGTGCACTGGCCGCTGGCGGGCGGCAACGACCTGCTGGGACGGGGCGGGGCTGGGCTGACCGTGAGCATCGTGGCGCTGGCGATGCCGTTCCTGGTCAACGGCTTCGGGATCTTCCTGATGCGCCAGTTCATGGTCTCGATCCCGGACGAGGTGCTGGAGGCGGCGCGGATCGACGGCGCCGGGGAGTTCGCGGTGTGGTGGCGGATCGTGGTGCCGCAGACCAAGCCGGTCATGGTGACGCTGGGACTGCTGACGTTCGTGGACGCGTGGAACGAGTACATCTGGGCGCTGCTGGTGTCGACCGCCAACCCGGACGTGATGACGCTGCCGGTCGGCATCCAGACGCTCCAGGACTACGTCGACCCGACGCGCACGATGCCGATCGTGATGGCGGGCCTGGTGCTGAGCATCCTGCCGGTCCTGGTGCTCTTCCTGCTCCTCCAGCGGCACTACGTGCGCGGGATCATGCTCAGCGGCCTGAAGTGAGCGGCTCTCACAGGTCGATCATCCTGAACAGGAAGTAGGCGGCGACGAGCGCGCAGCCGAGGACGATGAGGGCCAGCCAGAGCCGGGGGTGCTCGAAGGGACCGCCGTCCGGCCGCTCGGGGTGGGCCTCGGCGGTCGATCCCTCGACGGGCGGGGTCTCACCGGGCGGCGGCAGTGAGTCGGGCATGATCCACCTCCTGGCAGCGGGCGGCACATGGAGTACTTCGGTCCGGGGCGCCGCTCGGACGCGGCTCCCCTGTCTCAGGATGCCCCGGTCCCGAGTCCGTCGCCGCTCAGGAGCAGTGCCACGTCCAGCACCGCCACGGCGACCGCCGCCGCGAACGCGGCCCGTTCCCGGCGCCGGCCCAGCACCGTCCCGGCCACCGCGATCAGCCCGCCCCCGGCCAGCGCGGCCGTCTGCCGGGCGCCCGGCGGTCCGGCGGGCCCGAGTGCCAGCAGGGCGGAGGCGGTGACCAGGGGCACCGGCAGCAGCAGCCGTACCCGGTCGGGGCCCAGCCGCTGCGGCCAGCCCCGCACCCCGGTCGCCAGGTCGCCCCGGATGTCCGGGAGCACGTTGCCGAGGTGGGCGCCGACGCCCAGCAGCGCCCCGGCGGCGAGCACCCACCAGGCGGGCCACGGCCGCCCCGGCAGCCCCAGCGTGACGAACGCCGGGAGCGCGGCGAAGGCGACCGCGTAGGGCGCCCAGGACCAGCGGGTGGCCTTGAGGCGCAGGTCGTACGCCCACGCGGCCGCGACGGCGGTCAGATGCACGGCACCCGCCGTCCACCCGCAGGCGAGGGAGAGCGGCACGCACAGAGCCAGCGCGGTCCGGGCCGCCGTCCACACCTGCCCGGCCTCGATCGCACCGTCCGCGACGGGCTTGCCCCGGCGGCCGGTGGCCATGTCCCGGCGCGCGTCGAAGGCGTCGTTGCACCAGCCGATGGAGAGCTGCCCGGTCAGGACCGCGCCGGTGGTGAGCAGGCAGCGGCCGGGTCCCTGCCCCGCCGTCACGGCCAGTGCCGCCGTCAGCGCGGTGACCACCACGAGCGGACCGGGGTGGCAGGCCCCCGCCAGTGCGGACACCTTGCGGGCCGGGATCGTCGACTGCTCGGGGTTCACCACCCGGCGATCGTAGGGGCCCGCCCCCGCGCGTCACGATCCGGAACGGCCGGACGGGCGATCTCTGGTGCCGGGCCGGCGGTGCAGGGAAGGGCTGCTGAGTCCCCCCGGATCGGTCGACGTACGGGAGCCTCATGACGCGGATCGCCGCCGTGCACGGTGCCCTCGCGCCGTACCGCTTCGCCCAGGCCGAGATCACCGACATGGTGGCCCGCGCCTGTCTGCCCGAGGGCGCCGACCGCCGGGTTCTGGACCGGCTGCACCGCAACGCCGGGGTCCGCGCCCGGCACATGACCCTGCCGCTCGACCGGTACGAGACGCTGGAGGGCTTCGGCGCCGCCAACGACCTCTTCATCACCACCGCCACCGACCTGGGCACCCGCGTGGTCCGGGAGGCACTGCGCGGTGCCGGTCTGTCGGCGGCCGACGTGGACCTGCTGGTCTTCACCTCGGTGACCGGGGTCGCCGTGCCGTCGGTCGACGCGCGGGTGGCGGGCCGGCTCGGGCTGCGGCCGGACCTGCGGCGGGTGCCGTTGTTCGGGCTGGGCTGTGCCGGGGGCGCGGCCGGGCTGGCGCGCGTGCACGACTTCCTGCTGGGGCGGCCCGACCAGGTGGCGGTGCTGCTGTCGGTCGAGCTGTGCTCGCTCACCCTCCAGCGCGGCGACGCCTCGACGGCCAACCTGGTCGCCACCGGTCTCTTCGGCGACGGTGCGACCGCGGTGGTGGTCTGCGGGTCGGAGCGCGCCGGCGCGGCCCCGGGCCCGGCGATCGTGGACTCGCGCAGCCGTCTGTACCCGGACGCGGTCGGAGTGCTGGGCTGGGACATCGGGGACTCGGGCTTCCGGGTCGTCCTCGATCCGGGCATCCCGCAGGTGCTCCGGCACCGTCTGGCGGACGACGTGAGGGAGTTCCTCGCCGACCACGGACTGAAGCCGCAGGACGTGACGGCCTGGGTGTGCCACCCCGGCGGGCCCCGCGTCCTGGACGCCGTCACCGAGGCACTCGACCTCCCCGCCGAGGAACTCGCGCTCAGCTGGCGCCACCTGGCCGAGGTCGGCAACCTGTCCTCGTCCTCCGTGCTCCACGTCCTGCGCGACACCCTCGCCGAACGCCGCCCACCTCCCGGCACTCCGGGCCTGCTGCTGGCCATCGGGCCGGGACTGGCCTGCGAGTTGGTGCTGCTGAGCTGGTGAGCACGACAGGAGGACACATGATCTGGTACGCGCTGCTGGTGGCCGCCGTCGCGGGTGAGCGGGTGGGCGAACTCGTCGTGGCCCGGCGCAACGAGCGGTGGAGCAGGGCCCGTCGGGCGATCGTGGCGGGCGACGGGCACTATCCGGCGATGGTCGCCCTGCACGTGGGTCTGCTGGTGGGCTGCCCGCTCGAAGTGTGGCTCGGCGGGCGGCCGTTCGTACCCGCGCTGGGCTGGCCGATGCTGGCCGTGCTGATGGGCGCGCAGGCGCTGCGCTGGTGGTGCGTCGGGACGCTCGGGCCGCGCTGGAACACCCGCGTGATCGTCGTACCCGGTCTGCCGCTGGTGGCGCGGGGGCCGTACCGGCTGTTGCGGCACCCGAACTACGTGGCCGTGGTGGCCGAGGGGGTGGCACTGCCGCTGGTGCACACGGCCTGGGTGACCGCCGTCGCCTTCACGGTGCTGAACGCCGCCGTGCTGACCGTGCGCGTCCGGTGCGAGAACCGGGCGCTGGCCGCCGCGGTGTCGGCGTGATCGACGTGCTGGTGGCCGGGGGCGGCCCGGCCGGTCTCGCGGCGGCCGCGCACGCCAGGCTGGCCGGGCTGACGGCGGTGGTGGTCGAGCCGCGGACCGCGCCCGTGGACAAGGCGTGCGGGGAAGGTGTCATGCCCGGCGGGGTCGCCTCGCTCAGGGCGCTCGGCGTGGAGCCCGCGGGCCGGGAGCTCGCCGGTATCCGCTACGTGGACGGCGTCCGGTGCGCCGAGGCCCCCTTCCGTGACCGGCCGGGGCTGGGCGTCCGCCGTACGACCCTGCACCGCGCGCTGCACGAGCGCGCTCTCGGTCTCGGCGTGCGGATCGTGCCCGGCAAGGTCGGCGAGGTAGTCCAGACCCGGGACGCCGTCACCGCCGCCGGGATCACGGCCCGCTGGCTGATCGCCGCCGACGGCCTGCACTCCCCCGTCCGGCGCCGCCTCGGCCTGGAGCTGCCCGGCGGCCCGCGCGGCCGGTACGGACTGCGCCGCCACTACCGCCTCGCCCCGTGGACGGACTTCGTGGAGGTCCACTGGTCCGGTCAGGGCGAGGCGTACGTGACCCCGGTCGCCGACGGCCTGGTCGGGGTCGCGGTGCTGACCCGGGCCCGGCGCGGCTACGACGAGCACCTGGCCGCTTTCCCGGCCCTGGCCGACGCCGTGCGCGGCGCGGCCGCGACCGAGGTGCGCGGTGCCGGGCCGCTGCTCCAGCGGGTGCGGCGCCGGGTCGCGGGCCGGGTGCTGCTCGTCGGGGACGCGGCCGGCTACGTGGACGCGCTCACCGGCGAGGGCATCGCGCTCGCCCTGGCGACGGCCGAGGCCGCGGTGCGGTGCCTCGCGGCCGGGCGGCCGGAGCGGTACGAGCGGGAGTGGACGCTGGCCACGCGCCGGCACCGGCTGCTGACCAGGGCGTTGCTGGCCGCGAGCAGCCGTCCGGGGACCGCCCGGCTCATCGTGCCGGTGGCGTCCCGGTTGCCGCCGGTGTTCGCGGCGGCGGTGCACGCGCTCCGGTAGCGGGGGGCGGCTACTCGTCGTCCTCCGGCAGCCGTTCCCCCTCGGCCTGCGAGGGTGTGGTGCGCGGCACGTCGCGGTGGACCGCGCGGGTACGGCTTTCCTCCGGGTCCGGTTCCCGCTCGCCCTCTGCCTGGGACGGGGTCGGGGTCTGCTCACTCATGTCCGGCCTCCATGTCGATGGAGGGCGAGTCCCCCCGACGGGAGCACGGAAAACGCCCCCGATCGGGGTCACCGTGTCCCCGGGCCGTTCAGGAACGGCCGAGAGGGGAACTGCGGGAGGTACGCGAGGCGCGCCCCGCACCGGCCCTTCACAGCAGAAGTCGTACAGGAAGAGACCCGGCCATGAACGATCTCAAGCCTCTCGCCCTGGTCACGGGCGCGTCCAGCGGTATCGGCTTCGAGCTGGCCAAGCAGTTGGCCGAACGCGGCTTCGACCTGATCGTCAACGCCGAGAACGACACCGGGCTGCGGCAGGCGGCCCAGGACATCCGGGCGGAGACCGGGGCGTCGGTGGAGCCGGTCCGCGCCGACCTGCGCCACTACGACCAGGCGGAGGAGCTGTGGACGGCGGTCACCGCGACGGGCCGTCCCCTCGATGTCGCGGTGCTCAACGCCGGGGTGGGCCAGGGCGGCCCGTTCGCGGAGACCGACCTCGAGGACGAGCTGGAGATCGTCGACCTCAATGTGCGCTCGACGGTGCACCTGGGCAAGCGGGTGGTGCGCGAGATGGTGTCCCGTGGCCGGGGCCGCATCCTCGTCACCTCGTCCGTCGCCTCCACCATGCCCGGAACCTTCCAGGCGGTGTACAACGCGTCGAAGTCGTTCGTGCAGTCCTTCACCCAGGCGTTGCAGAGCGAGCTGAAGGACACCGGCGTCACTCTGACCGCGCTGATGCCCGGCCCCACCGAGACCGAGTTCTTCCACCGCGCGGACATGGACGACACGCAGGTCGGCCGGCAGGAGAAGGACGACCCCGCCGAGGTCGCGCGTGAGGGACTGGAGGCGCTTTTCGAGGGCAAGGACAAAGTAGTCGCGGGGTCCGCCAGGACGAAGGCGCAGGGTATGGCCGCCAAGGTGGTACCCGACAAGCTCAAGGCCGAGGCCCATCGCAGGATGGCCGAACCCGGCTCGGGCGCCGAATGACCGACGGGACACAAAGAAGAGGGCCGGTCCCCGGACCGGGCAGGGAGGACGGGCCGGGTGCGCAGCGTGGGAGTGGAGGAGGAACTCCTCCTGGTGGACGCGGAGAGCGGCGAGCCGCGGGCCGTCGCGGCGGCGGTGCTGGCGCAGGCCGGCCGGGCCGCCGGGGCGGACGAGCAGCAGGTCTTCGAGCCGGAGCTGCAACGCCAGCAGGTGGAGTTCGCCACCGCCCCGCAGACCCGGGCGGACGAGCTGGCGGCCGAGATCCGCAGGTGCCGCGCCGAGGCGGGACGGCTCGCCGGGCGCACCGGCGCGGCGGTGGCCGCTCTCGCCACCTCTCCCCTGCCGGTCAGCCCGGCGCTCACCCCTGACCAGCGGTACCACTGGATGGCCGACCGCTTCGGGCTGACCCTGTCGGACCAGCTCACCTGCGGGTGTCATGTGCACGTTTCGGTGGACTCCGACGAGGAGGGTGTGGCCGTACTGGACCGCATCCGCCCCTGGCTGCCCGTCCTCCTCGCCCTGAGCGCCAACTCCCCCTTCTGGCAGGGGCAGGACAGCTCCTACAGCAGCTATCGCAGCCAGATGTGGGGCCGCTGGCCCTCGGCCGGGCCGACGGACCTCTTCGGCTCCGCCGACCGGTACCACGAGCGGGTGCGGGACATGATCGGCACCGGGGTGCTGCGGGACGCCGGGATGATCTACTTCGACGCCCGGCTCTCCGCCCAGTACCCGACGGTGGAGATCCGGGTCGCCGACGTCTGCCTCGACCCGGACACCACGGTCCTGCTGGCCCTGCTGTGCCGCGCCCTGGTGGAGACGGCCGCCCGCGAGTGGCAGACGGGCGAGCCCCCGGCCCGGCTCGGCACCTCCCTGGTCCGGCTCGCCGCCTGGCAGGCCGCCCGGTACGGCCTGGAGGAGCATCTGCTGCACCCCCTGACCATGCGTCCCGCCCCGGCGGAGACGGTGGTGCGCGCGCTGTTCGACCACGTACGCGACGCCCTGGACGACCACGGCGACGCCAAGGGCGTCCAGGACACCCTGGCGGGCCTGCTGAAGCACGGCAACGGCGCGATGGTCCAGCGCGCGGTCCTGGCCCGCACGGACAGCCTCCGCGCGGTCGTCAGCGAGTGCGTGCGCCGCACCGGCGAGGAATGACCCTCAGGCGGCGGTGACGAGGGCGGCGGGCTGGTCCTTGGCCACCGCCACCGGGACCCGCGCCCGCCGGCCGCGCAGCAGGTGACCCGCGCCGACCGTGGCGGCGATGAGCAGCCCGCCCGCGACGAGGGCGCCCCGCGCACCGGCGTGCTGCATCAGCAGGCCCAGCACGGGCGGGCCCGCGAGCCCCCAGAGAGTGGAGACGGTGCTCCAGACGCCGAGCACACGCCCCCTCAGGTGGGGCGGCGGGTCGGTCTGCAGGACGGTCGTCCCGGCGGTGTCCGAGACCGACTCGACCACGGCCATGGGCAGCACGAGCACCAGCAGCACCGCGAGCGACGGCGCGAGTCCGGCGACCACCTGGAGCAGGCCCCCGGTCGCCGCGAGCAGGCCGACCAGCCGGACCGACGGCTTGCGCAGCCGGGCGGCGAGCACCGCGCCGACGATGCCCCCGGCGGCGAGCACCGTGGAGACCGTGCCGAACGACCCGGCCCCGCCCGCGAGCGGCCCGGTGACCAGGACCGCCAGGGTGAGGGCGTAGTTGCGGCCGAACACCGCGCTGATCCCGGTGATGCCGGCGAGGGCGACCAGGCGCGGGCGCCGCGCGAAGAAGATCAGGCCCTGTCGTGCGCTCATGTCCGGCGCGTCCTTCGAGACGCGGTCCAGGGCGACGGGCTCCGTGTGGCGCTGAGGGCGCAGGAAGGGGATCACGGCCGCGACGAACAGGAAGGACAGCGCGTTGGCCGCGTAGGCCGAGGCCGTCCCGAGCAGGCCGACGGTGACTCCGGCGAGCGCGGCGCCCGCGAGCCGTCCGGCGCTGTGCACGAGGGAGCCCACGCCGATGGCGGAGGGCACGTCCTCGGCTCGGACGAGGTCGTTGCCGAGCAGCGAGCAGGCCGGTCCGTCGACGGTGGCGACGAGGCCGGTGACGGCGGCCAGCGCCATCAGCGCGGGCAGGTCGAGCCGGTGCGTGACGACGAGGAAGGCCGTGACGAGGGCGACGACACCGAGGAGCGCCTGGCTGACGGCGGCGGTCAGCTTGCGCGGCCACCGGTCGACGAAGGTGCCGCCCGCCAGGCCCATCAGCAAGCCGGGGGCCGCCTGTACGGACATGGACAGGCCGGTCGCCGCGGCCGAGCCGGTGATCTGGAGCACCAGCAGGTTCTGGACCGTGAGCTGCATCCAGGTGCCGGTGTTGGAGACGAGATGGGCGACGGACCACCACCGCATGCTGCGGTACTTCAGGGAACGCCAGGGCGAGGAGGCGTCGGTGAGCGCACGCGGGCGCGGGGCACCGGCGGAGGAGGAGGGCATGGTGGCGTACCTGATGGGACAGGCCCGGTCGCGGTGACGCGCGCGGGTTGCGGCGGGGGCGGCGGAGCCGCGGGCCCTCGTCGGCCTGCGCGGTCGTTCCGCCGGAACGGTCGGCTGCCTCGGCGGGTGTCACCAGGGGACCTGCCCGGCCTGCGGCCCGACCATCGTGGCAGACCAGCGCCCCTCTCCCGGCCCGCCGCCGGTGACGTCCGCGTACGGTCAGCCACCGCACCCGCGTCTGCCTGCGCCTTCGTCCGTAAGGTGCGGTTCGTCACAGAAAGCACCCCGGACACACGGGCACCTCCCGCGCGTCGGCGGACGCGGGGGAGGTCGCCGTGGGTGGTGCTGTTCTCGCGGAGCGAGTGTGCTCAGATCCGGCCCCGGGCCAGGCGGGTCAGAGGGCCCATCTGCGGCTTGGCCGTCGAACGGCCTATCGCGAAGGCGGCTCCGGCGACCCCGGCCACACCGGCCGCGGCCGCTGCGGCGACCGCCCTGCGGTGCTTGATGACCGTCCACGCGGTACCCGCGGCCTCGACGGCCTTGGCGGTGTTGGCCGCGACGACCTGCTGGCCGCTCTGCAGACCGGCGACGGCCGCACGGCTCACGCGCTGGGTGGTGTCACCGACCGACTGGACGGTGGAGACCGTCGACTTCTTGGCCTCCTGCGCCTGCTCCTTGGCGTCGCCGGCCGTCGCCCGCGCCGTGGCGGTGCGGGAGGAGGCGGCCTTCTTGGCACTCGCCGCGGTGGTGCTCCTGGTGTTCTTTTTGTCGTCAGTCATAGTGCCCTACTGTCCTTTCCCCCGGCGCCGAAACAGGTTTTCGGAATTCACAGGTCCCGGGGGAGCAACGACCCCAACGGCCCGAGATCCAGATTCAGTTCGTCCATTGTCAGGTTGTATCGCTCACACAGTTCTTCCATGCGTTCCTGGAGAATCATCAGCGTCATACCGATGCGTTCTTCCTGGTCGTCGTCGAGATCTCCCTGGTCCACCCGGTGAATTGCCGTGCGCTCCATCAGCTGGCGCAGCAATTCGACAATGGTGAGTACCAGCTTCATCAGATCCCGTTCCACCGTGTCGGGGTCCGTCCGCAGATGGGCGGCCAGCGCGTTGGCGGGTGTCTCCGGCATCGTCAGCTCTCCTCAGGCCTGCTCGGTGCGGCACGCGGGATGATGGCGGGCCCCGGCGCGTCCGCCGTGATCGAGCGGATGACCGCACGCAGGTTGATGTGCACCAGGTCGACGTCGGCGATGCTCAGCACGATGTCGCCGGTGAGCACCGCCCCGCCGTTGAGCAGCCGGTCCAGCAGGTCGATCAGGGCGACGGGGGGCCGGCCGACCGGCTCGGCGCCCTGTCCGTTCGCGGGCCGCATGCTCAACTCGCGACCCCGCCCGCGAAGGAGTACGGCGCCCAGGGCCCGGTCACCTCGATGGTGACACCGGGCAGGTCCGAGGCGAGCGCGCCCAGCTCGGTACGGAACCGCTCCACGTCCCGCCGGGGCACGAGGTACGCCTCGTTGGCCACGTTCTCGCCCCGCCCGGCCGACCATTCGCCCTGCTGGGGGCGGTGGACCGCACGGGCGGAGGCGAGCGCGGAGGCCGCCTGCACCGCCCGCTCCGCGGTGTCGCGGGCGGCGCCGTAGGTGTCCTGGGCCCGGCGGCGCTGGGCCCGGCGGCGCTGCAGATACGCGCGGCCGGGGCTGGCGTCCGCCGCCTCGGGCTCCTCGGCGGGCTCGGCGGCCTTGGGTTCGGCGTACACCTTCAGCCCGAGTTCGACATGGCCGTCCAGGGTGCCCAGCAGCTCCTCGAACCAGGCGTGCTGCTCGTCGAGCATCGCCGCCACCCGCGCCCGGTCGCGGTAGACCGTGGCCAGGCGCATCGGGAGGACCGTGGCGGTGGCGAAGGCGGCGTCCACCACGGCGTGGTGGGCCCGCGCGATCGCCTCCAGCCGCTCCAGGTCCTCCAGCTGGCGGGCGAGGTACTCCTCGGCGAACCGGTCGGCGGGGACGGTGGACACCAGGGCGGTGAGCCCCCGTCCGCCGCCGACCGTGCGTACGGTGCCGCCGTCCACCCCGGTCACCGGGGCCGTCCCGTCGAGGACCAGGTCCCCGAGGCCGACGGCGTACACGTACTCCATCTCCGTCTCACTCACGGCCGGCCTCCCGTTCCGCGGGCTCCGGCCGGGCGTCGCCGTCGGCCGTGTGGCCGGCGGGCAGCTCGGCGGCGGCGCGCAGTCGGGCGATCTCGGCCCGCAGCCGCTCGTTCTCCTCGCTCAGCGCCGGGTCGGACGCGGCGGGAGCGGTGACGGAGGGCTGCGCACGGGAGGAGAGCGAGGGATCGTGCTCCCACCAGTCGATGCCCATTTCCTTCGCCTTGTCGACGGATGCGACGAGCAGGCGCAGTTTGATGGTCAGCAACTCGATGTCGAGCAGATTGATCTTGATGTCCCCCGCGATCACAATTCCCTTGTCGAGGACCCTCTCCAGAATGTCGGCGAGATTGGCGCCGTTTCCCTGCCCCGCATAGGACGGCGAGGTGCGCGGAGGGGCCGGCATTCGACCGGCGAGTGAATCGGACACGTTCTCAACCCTGTCTTTCGGCTGTTTCCCGGATCAGGCGCCGGCGTCGGCGGTGCGCCGGCGCCGCGAGGACCGGGGAGCCGTCTCCTCGTCCGCCTCGGGCTCGTCCTCGGCCTCGTCGTAGGACTCCTCGTCCTCCGGCTCGCCGGCCTCGGCCTCGTACTCCTCGACGTCCTCGGGGTCGACGTCCTCGTCGGCCTCGTCGAGGTACTCCTCCTCGCCGTCCTCGACGGGCTCGTCGTCCTCGGCGTCCTCGATGTCGTCCTCGTCGGTGTCGGGCGCGTCGGCGAGCTCGCCCTCGTCCTCGGCGGGCGGCTCCTCCTGCTCTTCCTCGCCCTGTTCCGCCTCTTCCTGCTCGATGGCGTCCTCGTGGCTGACGACCACCTCACCGTCGCGGACCTCCCCACGCCAGCCGTCGGTCGCCTCGCCGCGCATCATGATGAACTTGCGGTAGAGCTTGAGGTCGAGCCGGGCCCGGCGGCCCTGGGCGCGCCAGATGTTGCCCGTCTTCTCGAACAGCCCCTTGGGGAAGTACTCGAGGACCAGCAGCACCTTGGTGAGGTTGTCGGTGATCGCGTGGAAGGTGACGACACCCTTGACGGTGCCCTTGGCGCCCTCCGTCGTCCAGGTGATCCGCTCGTCCGGCACCTGCTCGGTGACGTTCGCCTTCCAGCTCCGGGTGGACTTGGCGACCTTCACCTTCCAGTTGCTGGTGGTGTCGTCCGCCTTCTCCACGCTCACCACGCCCTTGGCGAAGGTGGAGAACTCCTGGAACTGGGTCCACTGGTCGTACGCCTCGCGCACCGGCACGCCGACTTCGATGTCCTCGACGATGGTCACGCTCTTGGACTTGCCGCCGCCGGACTTGCGCCCCTTGCCGAACAGACCCTTGACCTTGTCCTTCACGGTGTCCTTCAGGTGGGAGACGCCCGCCGACATGGCCGCCTGCGCCGGTGACTTGCCGTCGGCGAGCGCCTGCCCGCCCTTGGCGAGGCTCTTGAGCGGGCCGCCCTCGCCCGGCGTGCCGAGCCTGGTGACGCTCTCACCGAGCTTGTGACCGAGCTGGCTGACGGTGTGCTCGGCGCGGGCGCGCAGATAGTTGCCCAGCGCTTCCTTCAGGCGGTCGGTCGACTCGTTGTGGACGACCTCGTCCTTGGCCTTGCTCAGCACGGAATCAGCCATTGCCGTTACCGCCGCTCTTGCGCGTGGCGGAGGAGGCCCGCTTCTTGGCGGCCCCGCCGGCGCGGGAGGCGCCGCCGCGGGAGGCGGCCGACTTGGCGGCGCCGGTGCTCTTGCGGGCGGCCGCGGTCTTGCGGCGCGTGCCCTCGGAGGCGGAGGAGCGCTGCCGCTTGGCGGGCTTCTCCTCCTCGTCGCCCTCCTCGTCCTCGGCCTCGTCGCCCTGCGGGCCGTCCAGCGCCTTGGTGCGCTGGGAGATGGAGTCGGCGAGCGAGTCGGCGAGGCCGGTGGCGCGCTTGGTCAGCGCCTCGGTGGCCGCGGCCTTCGTGGTCTCCACCAGCTCCTTGCGGACCTGGGCGTTGAGACCGGCGAGGGCGGGCGACTCGGCGAGCAGCGTGCCGATGCGGCGCGGGTCGAGGTCGAGCTTCTTGCCGGCCAGGAACATGCCCAGGCCGATGGCCATCTTGGCCTTCTTGGTCCGTCCGAGTACGTATCCGCCCACCAGGGCGGCGGCTATCTTGGCGTTCTTGGTCATTCGTTGAGCACCTCAGTCTCTGCGGGTCGTCGAGTGCGCGGTCCGGTCAGCGGCTTCCTCCGTCCCCTCGCCGGTGGGCGTCGATCTCGTCCAGCCTGTCGAGCAGTTCGTCCTCGCGGCGGTCGTACTCCTCGTCGGAGATCTGGCCGCTGGTCAACGCCCGTTCCAGTGCGGCCAGTTCGCGCCGGACGGGTTCCGGGTCGTAGTACTCCTCCTCCGCCGCGGTCAGCACCTGGTCGATGACCCAGAGCGAGCCGCGCAGCGGGGCGAGGGGAAAGGTCACGATGCCGGTGATGAGTCCCATTCCGGCGCTCCCTTCCGTCGTCGGCCGGGCGGCCGTGTTCAGACGAAGCTGTACGGCGGCAGCGGCCCGGTGAGGGTGAAGGTGTACGCGTCCCCGCGCTGGTCCGACTCCCGCTCCACGGCCTGGACGAAGCTGTCCACCCCGTCCTCGGGGACGAGGAAGGACACGTTCAGGAAGTGCGTCGAGCTGGGCTCGCCCGCCGAGAGACGGGTCGCCGCGGACTCGAGCCGGCGGGAGAGGTCGTCGGCCTCCGCGCTGCTGCGGGCGGACACCTCGTGGGAGATCAGCTCACCGAGCGCGACCCGCTCGTCGTGCGCGCCGGGCTGGTCCCGGGTGCGTTCGCGCAGGTCGCGGACCTGGTCGGACTCGGCCACGATCTCGCGCAGCAGGTCGTCCTCGTCGCGGGAGACCTTGAGGTGGTACTCGACGTGGCCGTCCAGTTCCTCGAGGCGGGCGCGGTAGCGGTCGCCCTCGGCGTCCAGCGCGCTCGCCACCTGCTCGTCGTCGGGGGCGAGCAGGCCGAAGCGCATGGGGAGGGTCGCGCCGTCGCTCATCAGGACCTCAAGCACACGCTGGTGGGCCTGGACGTCGCGGCGCTTGGCCCGCAGGCCCTCCGGCGCGTCGCTGACGACGGCCGTCAGGCTGTCGGTGCGCACGGTGCGCAGCGGTGCCGGGGACTCGCCGACGCCGAAGACCTCCTCCAGGTGCAGCGGGTGGTCGGCTCCGGTGATGCCGTAGACGTAAGTGGGCACGGATTACTCCCCGCGGTTCTGGCTGGACTGCCGGCTGGACGTGGACTTGCGCGGCGCGCGCTTACGGGGCTGCGACTCCTGCTCGGAGTCGTCGCCCTTGCTCCCGAGCGACTCGGTGAACGCCTCGACGGCTCCGGTCAGTGCTCCTTTCGACTTCCCCTTCGCCCCGCTCTCCACGGTGTCGCCGACGATGTCGGTGAGCTGGGCCGGCGCCTTGCGGCCGGCCTCCAGGTCGAGGCGGTTGCACGCCTCGGCGAAGCGCAGGTAGGTGTCGACGCTCGCGACGACCACCCGGACGTCGATCTTGAGTATCTCGATGCCGACGAGGGAGACGCGCACGAACGCGTCGATCACGAGCCCTCGGTCCAGGATGAGTTCGAGGACGTCGTAGAGATTGCCTCCACCGCCGCCGCTTCCGCCGGACTGGGTGCTGGACTGCTGTACGAGTGCCATGCTGACTTCTTTCCGTTGATCGATTCAGGGCGCCGCGCGCTCGATTCGCTGCGGCCGCCCGCTGACTCAGCGGCGGTCGATCTGACCCCGGGCGTACCGGCGCACGCGCTCGTAGGCCATGAGCCGTCCCTGCTTGTCGAGTTCGACGCGGTAGGACGCCATGACACTCATCGTGTCCGGCACCTTCTCGACCTCGACGACCTCGACGTCCGCCATCCAGCCGTCGTCGGTGGCCTTCACGGCCGAGACCGAGCTCACCTCACGCTGGAGCAGTCCGGCGAGCTGTGCGGCTGCCTGCCGCATCACGCTCGGCAGGTCCATGCGCTCGTCGGAGTCCTGACCGCTCTTCTCGCTCTTGCTGTCTGTTCTGTCCACAATCCCCTCCCCTGAACGGGAGTCTTCGAGGAGGTCCTTCACCTGTCCTCTACGCCTTCCGCTTCGGTTGCCCGTGGGTCTCGCACATATGCGTGAGCGATCGAATCGAACGGCGGTGCTACTGGAAGGGGTGGGTTCAGGACACGGCGAGAGACGCCAAGAAGCCCCCACGCACGCCGACTTGGGCTTCACCGTGGAATCGGCCCGGAGGGAGAGGAGCCCGCACGACGAGGCCGCGGGTGAACGCGGCGGAGAGGGTGGCGAGTTGTTCCGGGTCGGCACCCTCCGGGCGCGGCCGACGTGCGACCCGGCGCCTCGCCGGTCTGCTGGGCGTGGCCCGCAAGCGGATCCGGCGCGCGGACCCGGTCTTCGTCCTCACGGCCACCGGCCAGGAGGTGGGCGGTGTGGCACCGGTCGGCCACCCGCGGCCCGTCCGCACGCTCGTCGACGCGACCCTGGCCGAGCACGAGCATCTGTGGGCGGGCGCCGGAATGCCGCACACGGTGTTCCGGACGACATCCCCGGAGCTGGTACGGATCACCGGCGGGGAGCCGGCCGAGGTCGCGGAGGGGTCGGCGTAGGGCCTGTCCGGCAATGCGCGCCGTCGCCAGGAGGGCGGACGCGCGGGGAGAGTGCGGGCATGGTGTAGCGCGGCAGCCGGCAGTCGTCCGACGGCCGCCGGGCGCGTCTCACTCCTCGATGACGGCCACCACGTCGAGCCCCGCGTTGCGGAGGATGCGCTGGACGGCCCGGCGGGGGCCGCGGATGGTGAGTTCGGCGGGTTCCGGCCTCAGGGTGGCTCCACGCAGGAGGGCGTAGGCGCAGGCCAGGTCGATACGGGTCACCTGGCTCATGTCGACGGTCCAGGCGGTGGCCGTGTGGAGTGGCGGGGAGCCGAGGACCTCCTCCAGATCGCGCAGGGCTTCGGCGCCGATGTCGCCGGCCAAGATCAGCTCCGGCAGCCGGACGTCGGCGGCCGAGACCGTCAGGACAGGCCCGATGGGCGGCTCGAAGGGCGGTTCGGCTGCCATGGTGACCTCCTCGCAGCCGGAGGCGGAACACTGCTCTGCCTCCCATGGTCCCTCAGCCCACCGGGTTCGCGCACACGGTCGCCACATGATCGGTCACGCTTCTTCACCCACGCCGCGCGGTCCCGTCACCACGGTGTGAGAACCGTCGCGCCCCACGGACTGAACTTGCGTCCGACCTGCGGTGACGTGTTTGGGTGGCGTGATGCGCTCCTCCACTCGCATGGCGTCCCACCGCTCGACCGGCCACCGGACTCCCGCCGAACCCGACAGCCCGTCAGCGGGCCGGCCCGGCCCGACCGGGGACGCCGGTCCCTACCGGGAAGGTGACGGGCGGCGCGCCGGTCGCCGCGGGCGCGGACGGAAGCGCATCCGGCGGTTCAAGAACCTGCGGCGCCTGGTGAAGGCGGGAATCGCGGTCGTCGTCGCGCTCGCCTTCCTGGTGCTGGGCGACCGGTTCGCGGTGCTGTTCGCGGAGCGCGAGGCCGAGGACCAGTTGCAGAAGTCGCTGCGCCTGGAGGCGGCGCCGCAGGTGGAGATCGACGGGTTCCCGTTCCTGACCCAGGTCCTGGACAAGCGGATCGACACCGCTCACGTCACCGTCCCCGACCTCGCCGCCGACCGGGTGTCGCTGGCGCGGGTCCATGCCACCGCCCACGACGTGCGGCTCGACGGCGAACTCCCCTCCCACCTGGGGGGCGGCATCATCCAGTCCCTCGACGGCGACGTACTGCTCTCCTTCGAAGACCTCGACCGTGAACTGGGCGCTTCCCAGGTGGAGTTCAGCAAGCTGGGGCCCGGCGCGATCAAGGCGGAGGGCCAGGTGCCGATCGGCGGGCAGCGGCTCGGGCTGCACGCACAGGCCCGCATCGGGCGGTCCGGCGACCACGGGGTCGCGACCGACATCAGCCGCATGCGGCTGGACATCGGGGACGTGGCCGTCTTCCGGCCCGGCCGGCACGGGGGGCTCCAGCTCACCCCGAAGGGTGCGCGCGCGGTGGCGGAACAGCGGGACAAGGTGCGCGCCATGCTGGCCGTACCGGTGATCGCGGAGCGTGCCGGGATCGACCGGTCGCAGATCCGCGAGGCCATGCGCAGCGAGCCGGCCCTGGAGCGGCTCACCGGCACGCCGGGGTTCGTGGGCAAGCTGATGAAGGTCAATCTGTTCGACGTGGTCGCCGACCAGCCCGACCTGCCGGCGAAGCTCGGCGTCGACCCCCAGCTGATGGGGGCGGTACGGGGTGTCACCGAGCCGCAGCTCGCGGATCGGCTCAATCTGTCGTTCGAGCTGCCGAGGACGCCCGGTGATCTCCGCATCCAGCGGATCACGGTGGAGCGGGACGGCATCCGGGCGCACCTCAGCGGTGGCGCGCTGCCGTTCGGTGACGCCGCGAAGGCGCGGGCGGCGGGCGGGCGCTGAGTCAGGCGTCCGGCGCCTTGTCCGGCAGATAGCTCGCCAGGCCCCGCAGGATGATCTCCAGGCCGATGTCGAACCGCTCGTCGGCGGAGTCGGTCACCATCACGTCCGCGAGTGCGCGCAGGTGGGGGAAGTCCGCCGGGGGCAGGGAGGCGAAGTAGTCCTGCATCTCGCCGGCCATCTCGCGCCAGTCGGGGCGGGCCAGTGAGGAGTCGCCGCCGTCGGGCCGGGCGGCGGCCCGGTCCTGCCACATGCCCTCCTCCAGCACGAAGCCGTCGATGTAGGTGGAGATGAGGTCCCCGGCCTCCGCCGCGATCCGGTCAGGCAGCCCGGCCGTGCGGAATATGGCGAGCAACCCCTCGACGTGCGGCAGCAGTTCGGCGGTGAAGGGGACGTGGGCCATGGAGATCCGGGCGACGTCCCGGTGCGACAGCAGCCGCTCGCGTCCGGCACGGGCGTAGTCCCGGACCTGCTCGCGCCACCGCTCGGGGTCGGGCGCCGGCATCGTGAAGCCGTCGAAGAGCCGGGTGTACATCAGCTCCAGCAGGTCGTCCTTGGAGCTCACGTAGGCGTAGAGCGCGGAGACGGTGACGCCCAGTTCGGCCGCCACCTGGCGCATCGAGAGCCTGTCGAGCCCCTGGCGGTCCAGCACGGTGAAGGCGGCCTCGACGATCCGCTCACGCGACAGGGGGGCGCGGTGGGGCGCCGTCTGCGGACGGGCGGGACGCTCGCGTTCCCAGGGGGACGGCGGAGGGGGTGCGGGGTTGCCGGCGGCCTCGTCGCTCATGGGGACAGTCTAGGGCTGCCGGAGAACAGTGTTCACGGCTGGTGAGCGGGGTCTGCCCGCGAGGCGCGCGATGTCCGGAGCGGTTGTCCACAGGGCCCCCGACGGTGCGAGACGCGATATATCTTGTTCTCGCGATCCACTTGCGCTATATCTTCATGAACAGCGTTCTCCGAGTGAGCACTGTTCTGCTACGGTGAACAGTGTTCTCCGGCTTCGGCCCCTTCCGCGAGGAGTTTTCGATGTCCACCACCGGTGTCGCGTCCGCCGAGGCGCCCACTGACTCACCAGCGCCCTACCGGTGGCGCTGGGCTGCGCTCTTCGTGATCCTCGCGGCCGAGGTGATGGACCTCCTGGACGCCGTGGTCACGAACATCGCGGGTCCGTCCATGCGTGCCGACCTCGGCGGCGGTGCGTCCACCCTCCAGTGGCTCGCCGCCGCGTACACGCTCTCGATGGCCGTCGGCCTGGTCACCGGCGGCCGTCTCGGCGACATCCACGGCCGGCGCACCATGTTCCTGGTCGGCGCCGCCGGCTTCACCGCGGGCTCGCTGCTCTGCGCGGTCTCGGTGTCGCCCGCGATGCTGATCGGCGCCCGTGTCGTACAGGGGCTCTTCGGCGCGGTGATGCTGCCGCAGGGCCTCGGCATGATCAAGGAGATGTTCCCGCCGAAGGAGTCGCAGAAGGCGTTCGGCATGTTCGGCCCGGTCATGGGCCTCTCCGCGGTCTCCGGGCCGATCCTGGCGGGCTGGCTCGTGGACGCCGACTACTTCGGCACCGGCTGGCGCATGATCTTCCTGATCAACCTGCCGCTGGGCGCCGCCGCCCTGCTGGGTGCCGTGCGCTATCTGCCGAGGACCCGTTCCGAGAGCAGGCCCCGTCTCGACATCCCCGGCATGCTGCTGGTCTCCCTGGCCGCGCTGCTCCTCATCTTCCCGCTGGTCCAGGGCCGTGAGTACGACTGGCCGGTGTGGGCCTTCGTGATGATGGCGGCCTCGGTCGTCGTCTTCGCCGCCTTCGCGGTGTACGAGGCGCGGCGCAGCCGGGCGGGCCTGGACCCGCTGGTGGTCATCAGCCTGTTCCGCAAGCGCGGCTTCAGCGGCGGCATGATCCTCGGCTTGGTCTTCTTCTCGGCCATGCAGGGCTTCATGCTGGTCTTCAACCTGTACACCCAGATCGGTCTCGGTTACTCGCCGCTGAAGGCGGGACTGGTGATGGTGCCCTGGTCGGGCGGCATGATCGTCGGCTTCGGGCTCGCCCAGGCGGTCACCCGGTTCGGCCGTGCCGTGCTCCAGGGAGGCGCGCTGGTCATGGCGCTCGGCGTGTTCGCGGTGTGGCTCACCCTGGACCTCGCGGGCAGCGGCGTCGGCCCCTGGCAGCTCCTGCCCTCGCTGCTGGTGACGGGTATCGGGATGGGCCTGCTGATGGCCCCCTTCTTCGACATCGTGCTGGCCAGCGTCGAGCAGCACGAGACCGGTTCGGCGTCCGGCACGATGACGGCGGTCCAACAGCTCGGCGGCGCCTTCGGCGTGGCCATCCTCGGCACCGTCTTCTTCGGCCTGCTGGGCGGCGGCATCGCCACCGCCGTCGACCACCACTCCGACGGTCTGCGCGAGCAGCTGACCGCCGCCCATGTCGCACCGGCCGCCCAGGACCGGGTCGTGGCGGATCTGCGGACCTGCGCCTCGGACCGCGCGGTCGCCAAGGACCCGGCCGCGACCCCGGCCTCCTGCGTCACGCTGGAGAGGGACACCCGGTCGGTCGTCACCTCGCCGCAGGACGGTGCGCGGATACCGGCCGCGCTCCGGTCCACCGCCACGTCGGCCTTCCAGGGCGGCTTCGGCTCCGTCATGAAGACCGTGCTGTGGATCGTGGACGGGATGCTCGTCCTGACGTTCCTGCTCGCCTTCCTCCTGCCGCGCCAGGCGCGTCCCGAGGAATCCGCCGGGCACTGAGCGGACGGCACGGGCCGGGCGTCCCAGCGCGGGGGCGCCCGGCCCATGTCCGTACCGGGGAGGATGGACCCGTGCTCACTTCGTACGCAGCTCACTTCGACACACCGCCCGGGTATCTCGACTTCGCCCGGTTCGGACCGCCGTCGCGGGATGCCGTGGACGCCACGGCGCTGGCCCTGGCGGAGTCCGCCCGCGCCGACCACACCACGGTGGACGGTCTGATGCGCGCCGAGGTGACCGCCCGGGACACCGCCGCCCGCCTCGCGGGCACCGACCCCCGGCACACCGTGCTGCTGCCGAACGCGTCCACCGGCCTCTTCCACGCCGCGCTCGGCATCCGGGAGGGCACGGTCCTCGTCCCGCGTACCGACTTCCCCGCCAACCAGTACCCGTGGCGCCGTTCCGCCGGCCTCGGCCGGGTGGCGCCCCGCTGGCTGGACCCCGAGCCGGGCGGCGGGGTCACTCCGGAGCTGGTGCGAGCCGCGCTGACCGGGGACGTCGTGGCGCTGTCGGTGAGCGCGGTGGACTTCCGCACCGGCTTCCGGGCGGATCTGGCCGGGCTGCGCGAGGCGATCGGGCCGGACCGGCTGCTGGTGGTGGACGCCATCCAGGCGTTCGGCGTGGCCGAGCTGCCGTGGGACGCGGCGGACGTGGTGGTGACCGGCGGCCAGAAGTGGCTGCGGGCGGGGTGGGCGACGGGCTTCGCCACCCTTTCCGACCGCGCGCTGGAAACACTGGAACCAGTGCTCACCGGCTGGACGGGCGTGGCGGAGGTCGGCCTCTTCGACGGGGCGGAGCATCCGCCCGCCCCGGACGCGGGCCGCTGGTCCGTCACCAATCTGAGCCCGGTGGCGGCAGCCGGGTTCGCGGCCGCGCTGGACCTCGTGGAGCGGCACACCGTGGGTGCGATCGAGGCCGCGATCGCAGAGCGGGTCGGTGAACTCACCGAGGCCGTCCGGGCGTACGGCGGCCGAGTCCTCTCCCCCACCGACCCGGCCCGGCGGGCGGGCATCCTCTCCTTCACCGTGCCGGGCCGCGACCCGGCGCTCGTGGCGAAGGCGCTGCACGCCGAGGGTGTCACGCCGACGGTGCGCACCGACTCGCTGCGGTTCTCCCCGCACGCCTCCACCCCGCCCGAGGTGTGCGACCGGGTCACCGCCGCCCTGTCGGCCCTCGGGTACTGACCCGGCCGGGGAGCCGTGCCATGATTCCTACTCGGCAGTAGCTACAGGTTCGCGGTAGGAGGCAGCGCGGTGGCCCGTGTGTTGAGTGTCAGCGACAGCATCGTCATAGACGTCTCGCCGGACGCCGCCTACCGGGCGGTGAGCGACCCCGGTGACATGGGCCGCTGGAGCCCGGAGAACCTGGGCACCACCCCCGGCTCGGCGGCGGGGCCGGCCGAGGTGGGCACCAGCTTCGTCGGACGGAACAAGCGCGGACGCTTCCGCTGGGTGACCCGGTGCACGGTCACGGCGGCCGAGCCCGGCCGCCGCTTCGCCTTCCGGGTCCACGCCATCGGCGTCGGCCGCCCGCGTCTGCGCGGCCCGATCGCCACCTGGGAGTACCGCTTCGAGCCGGCGGGTGAGGGCACTCGCGTCACCGAGACCTGGACCGACGACCGCCGTACGTGGCCCGACTTCGTGGCCGGCGTCTTCGACCGGATCGTCACCTCGGGCAGCACCTTCCCCGACTTCCAGATCCGCAACATCCGCAGGACCCTGGCCAACCTCAAGCGGGAGCTGGAGCGGCAGCCCGCGGGATGAGCCGTCAGTGACGGTGGTGGGTGTGGTTCTCCGGGTTGTCCTCCGGAGTCTGCCAGCCGACACCCGACTGGTCCTGCGGACCCCGGCGGGTGTCGGCGCCGGGCGGCGGCGTGGACATACGGCGCGAGCGCGCCCGTCGGCTGCCGAGCAGGAATCCGCCCAGCAGGATCACGGCGACGATCACGCCCACGACCAGGAGCCAGAGCGCGCCCTTGCTGGACGCGGCGAGGAATTCAGCAGCGATGTTCATGCAGGGCGGTTACCCCCGCGCACGCGGAGAATCCCTCTTCACCGGCCCGGTCAGCCTCCTTGCGCGTCCGCGCTGCACCGAACGGAGCATCGCCACCCGGGCAGCCTGCACGGCAACACGTCCACATACCCTTCAAGTCGCGTGGATAACATGGCAGTTGTGTGCGTGTATTCGCCGGTCAGGGGCAATCGGCGGTCAGGAGGTTATGACAATGGTTCCCTTGCTTCTGGTTCTTCTGCTGGCTCTCATCCTCTTCGGCGCGGGCTTCGCCCTGAAGGCGCTGTGGTGGATAGCGGTGATCGTCCTGGTCGTGTGGCTGGTCGGCTTCTTCGTGCGCCCCGCGGGCAGCGGTGGCCGTCGTGGCCGCTGGTACCGCTGGTAGGACAGCACCCGCACACCGCGGGACATGACGAAGGGCCCGGCCTTCCCAAGGCCGGGCCCTTCGTCATGCGCGGGCAGGGTCAGCGGGGGGTGAGCCGGGGCTCCGGCTCCTCGTTGCGCAGCCAGATGGTGCGCTGCGGGAAGGGGATGTCGATGCCGGCCTCGTCCAGCGCTTCCTTCACACGGCGGCGCAGCTCGCGGGTGACGCCCCACTGCTGGAGCGGGATCGTCTTCACGGCGAGGCGGACGACCACACCGTCCGCGTCCAGCGACTGCACACCCCACACGCTGGGGTCCTCCAGCAGTACGGCGGAGAAGGCCGGGTCCTGGCGCAGACCGCGGCCGGCGTCCTCCAGCACCTGGTAGACGGTGTCGAGGTTGGCGTCGTAGGCGACGGCGACGTCCAGGACGGCACGGGCCCAGTCCTGGCTGTCGTTGCGGACGCGGAGGACCTCGCCGTTGCGGATGTGCCACAGGCCGCCGTTGAGGTCACGGACGTGGGTGAGGCGCAGGCCGATGTGCTCGACCTCGCCGACGGCTTCGCCGAGGTCGACGGTGTCTCCGACGCCGTACTGGTCCTCGACCATGATGAGCAGGCCGGAGAGGTAGTCGGCGACCAGGCTCTGCGCGCCGAAACCGATGGCGAGGCCGACCACTCCGGCACTGGCCAGCAGCGGCCCGAGGGCGATGCCGACCTGGTCCAGGATCATGGCCGTGCCGAGCAGGGCCAGCACGATGGTGACGCCGCTGCTGAGCACCGAGCCGATGGTCCGGGCGCGCTGTTCGCGGCGCTGCGAGGAGCGGGTGCGGTCGCGCAGAAGGACGGCGGCCCCGCGTCCGGCGCGGCGCGGCGGGCGGGACTCGTGGTCGTCGCCGGAGGGCTGCAGGATGTGCTGGACGACGCGGGTGATGGCGCGCTTGGCCACCCAGCGGATCACCGCCAGGACGACGACGATCAGGGCGATGCGCAGGGGGACCTCGACCAGTGCCGTGGTGTGCGCCTCCAGCCAGTTCGGCCAGGACGCGGCGAGATCCACGGCTCCGGACGCGCTGGGCTGTGGGGAAAGGTGCGGTGTCGGCACGACTACTCCGTATTCGACGACTTTCGGACTTGTCGGCCGCGCCTACCCTCGAATACGTAAGACATGATCATCTAAGCTGACCAGTTGGACCGGGTCCCCGGACACGCGTTGCCGGTACCGCCCCTTAAGGTGTCGTGTGCCCGTTCCTGGCCGGGCGTTCCTCGGGACCGACGTCTTCCGGCCCGCCGACGGTCCGGCCACGGCAGGTGACCGTCACCCGTCCCGTCGCTCCCCCCACCCCGGCGACCCACTGGAAAGAGCAGCCTCCGCCATGTTCACCGACACCCCGATCTTCAGCCGTCTCGTCGCCGAACGCGGTGACGTCCCCGCCGAGGTGCGGGGCGAAGCCGACCGCATACACCGCGACCTGGCGCGGGTGATGCCCCCCGGCACCGGTCTGCCCGGCTACGGGTCGCACACGCCCGGCCCGATGGGACCGCCCCCCGCCCGCTGACCCGGTCACGCCGCCTGGGCGGGCGCACCGGCACGCTCGCACAGTCGCCGGCCGGCCGGTCGGGTCGCCGCCCGGCAGGTGAGACAGAACCGTGCCGAAAGCCGCGCGGCCAGCAACACGCCTCTCGGCAGGCGGTACTTGGCCAGGTGCGTACCCGGCAGCGCACGGGCGGCATCCGCCGGGGTGGCCCGTTCCCGTGCCCCTTCCCCTCGGTCACCCCGGTGCGCGCCCGGTCTCAGCGCTCCGCGGCCAGTTCGTGGTTCAGGGCGCCGAGGAACTCGGCGACCGTTTCCAGCTGCTCCGGGGTGAAGCGGCTGCGGGCCGCCTCGGTGCCGCGGGCGAGGGGGGTGAAGTACTGGCGCGCGAGCGTACGGGCGGCGGGGTTGTAGTGGAGGTGGACCACGCGGCGGTCGGCGCTGTCGCGGGCGCGGGTGATGTGGCCGGCGCGTTCGAGGCGGTCCAGACACGCCGACACGGCACCCGAGGTGAGGTTCAGGCGCTCGCGCAGCCGGGAAGGGGTCATGGGCGCACCGTCCAGGGCCGAGGCGTCCATGATCGCGGCGAGCGCGTGGACGTCGGTGGCATGGAGGCCGTGCGCCTGGGCGAACGCGTGGGCGATGCGGTTTATCTCGCTGTTCAGGGTGCGCAGGAGGACGGCGTACCCCTGGAGGTCGCTGGGAGGACGCTCCTCCGGGCGTTCGGGCTGCATACCTCCAAGGATATGATCTCCGAATCCCTCGACCGTTGAGATACTTTATGGTTGAGGTACCTTGCCCGGCATCCGCCCACTCCTCCCTGGGGAGCGCATGAACCCCGTACGCCGACCGGTCCGTTGGCTGGTCCCCCTCGTCCTCGTCCTCGTATGGCTCGGCCTCGGCGGAGCCTTCGGCTCCTACGCGGGCAAGCTGGGCGAGGTGTCGACCAACGACCAGACCGCGTTCCTGCCGCGCAGCGCCGAGTCGACCAAGGCCGTCGCCCTCCAGAAGACCTTCGACCGGCAGGAGACGCTCCCGGCCGTGGTGGTCTGGACCGGCAAGGACGGCGGGAAGATCAGCCCGGCCCAGCGGGAGGCCGCCACGCGGGCGCTGGCGTCGCTCGCCGGCACCGACGGTGTGGTGGGCCGCCCGTCGCCCGCGCTCCCCTCCGAGGACGGGGCCGCGCTGGAGGGTGTGGTCCCGCTCAGCCCGGAGCTGGGCAAGAAGGTCACGGATGTGGTGGACCGGGTCGAGCGGACGGCTGCGGGCGTCGCCGGCACGCGTGCCGAGGTCGCCGGTCCGGCCGCCACCCAGGCCGACCTCACTCACGCGTTCGGCGGTATCGACGGCATCCTTCTGGGTGTCGCGCTGGCGGCCGTACTGGTGATCCTGCTGCTGGTGTACCGCAGCGTGCTGCTGCCCTTCGTCGTCATCCTCAGCGCGGTGTTCGCCCTCGGCATCGCGTGCGCGATCGTCTACGTCCTCGCCGACCACGGTGTCGTACGGGTGGACGGGCAGGTGCAGGGCATCCTGTCGATCCTGGTGATCGGCGCGGCCACCGACTACGCCCTGCTGCTCACCGCCCGCTTCCGCGAGGAACTGGCGCGGGGCGCCCAGCGGGCGGAGGCGGCGTGGGGCGCGCTGCGCAATTCGTTCGGCGCGATCACCGCCAGCGCGGCCACCGTCGCGCTCGGGCTGCTGGCGCTGCTGCTCAGCGACCTGACGAACAATCGGGCGCTGGGCCCGGTGGGCGCGATCGGCATCGGGTGCGCGGTGCTGTCCACGCTCACCTTCCTGCCCGCGGTGCTCGCCCTGCTGGGCCACGCCGCGTTCTGGCCGGCCAAGCCCCGCCCGGCGGACGCGGCGACGGGCGGCCACGGCCTGTGGCGCCGGGTGGCGCACCGGGTCGACAGCAGCCCCCGGAAGGTGTGGCTGGCGACCTGTGTGGTGCTGGTCCTGGGCGCGGCGTTCTTCCCGGCGCTCAAGTCGAAGGGGGTTCCGCTGGACGAACTCTTCGTCAACGACGCCCCGTCCGTCTCCGCCCAGCAGACGCTCGGCCGGCACTTCCCGGGCGGCTCCGGCCAGCCCGTGGTCGTCATCGCGGACGCGGCCAAGGGCGCGGAGGTGGCCGCGGCCGCGGCGAAGACGCCCGGCGTCGCCTCGGCCGCCCCGCTCAGCGCGACCGGCAAGCCGGGCGGCACCCCTCGGGTGGTGGACGGACGCGTACGCGTCGACGCGACCCTGACCGACGCGCCGGACGGCGACGCGGCCAAGGCGACCGTCGAGCGGCTGCGCGACAGGCTGCACGCGCTGGACCCCGGCTCGCTGGTGGGCGGTTACAGCGCCCAGCAGTACGACACCGAGCGCACCGCCGCGCACGACCGGAACCTGATCGTCCCCGTCGTCCTGCTGATCATCCTGGTGATCCTGATCGCACTGCTGCGCTGCCTGCTGCTACCGGTGCTGCTGGTGGCGACGGTCGCGCTCAACTACCTGGCCACACTGGGCATCGCGGGCCTGGTCTTCCGCCACGGCTTCGGTTTCTCCGGTACGGACGCGTCGGTACCGCTGTACGGGTTCGTGTTCCTGGTCGCGCTCGGCGTGGACTACAACATCTTCCTGATGTCCCGCGTCCGCGAGGAGACCGTCCGCCACGGCACGCGTGAGGGCATCCTGCGCGGTCTGATCGCCACGGGCGGAGTCATCACCTCGGCCGGCGTCGTCCTCGCGGCCACCTTCGCCGCACTGATCGTCATCCCGCTGGCGTTCCTCGTGCAGATCGCCTTCATCGTCGCCTTCGGCGTGCTGCTCGACACCCTTGTGGTCCGCTCCCTCCTGGTCCCGGCCCTGGTCCGGGACATCGGGCCGGCGGTGTGGTGGCCGAGCAAGCTGTCCCGTGAGCAACGGGCCCCACAGGAACGGGAGGCGACGGAGGACCGCGTGGAGCAGACGCAGTAGCCCTCGCCGGCCGGGGCTACGCCGGATTCAGCCGCCGGCGCAGGAGGCAGAACTCGTTGCCCTCGGGGTCGAGCAGGACGTGCCAGTTCTCGTCGCCGGTCTGGCCGATGTCGGCCGGCCGGGCGCCGAGGGCGAGGAGGCGGTCGAGTTCGGCGGACTGGTCCCGGTCGGTGGGGCTGACGTCGATGTGGAGGCGGAGCTTGGCGGGACGGGGATCGGCGGTGGGGCTGAGGACGAGCGTGGGCTGCGGGCCGCCGAACCCGGCGCCGGGCGGGCCGATCTCGATGCTGCCGTCGTCCTCCCGGCCGAGTTCCACGTAACCGAGTACCTCGCTCCAGAACGCGGCGAGCCGCTCCGGCTCGGCCGCGTCGAGGACCAGCTCACTGATACGGCATGCCATGCGCGCCAGTGTACGGAGAACGGGCGAATCCGGAGGGCCGGAAGGAAGCCGGACGTGCCGCGCCGGGGAGCCTTCAGGCATGACCCTCACCGCACACATCGACACCACGCGCCCGGTCGCCACGCTCATCAACGTGTTCACCGTCGCCCCGGACCGCCAGGTCGAGCTGATCGACCTCCTCTCCCGGGCCACGGAGGAAACGATGAAGCATCAGCCCGGCTTCCTCTGCGCCAACTTCCACGCCTCCCTGGACGGCGAGAGCGTCGTCAACTACGCCCAGTGGGAGACCGAGGAGCACTACCGCGCGATGCTGGCCGACCCGGAGGCCAGGGTGCACATGGACAAGGCGGCCACCATCGCCACCCACGTCCAGCCCCGCCTCTTCCGCGTGGAGTCGGTCCACGCGAGCTGACGGACCCGGCGGGCCGTCGCCCTCGTGGAGTCCACCGCCGCCGCCTCCGAGGACGCGCTGTACGCCCGCCGGGTCCGTACCCGGCCGGCCGGGCAACGGCTGCACCGGTGACATCGTCTCGATGGCCGCCCTGCGAGCCCTGCGCGGCGCCGAGCCGGCCCTCGGCCCGCTGACGGCGGTGGAGCTCCGGAAGGAGGCGGTCGCTCACCCGGAGCGAGGGGCGTCCCCCAGCCCGAGTTCCCGCTCGCCCAGCGGGGCGAAGAACCGCTCCACATCGGTGACCTCCGCCAGGGTCGCGGGCGACCAGCGCGGCGAGCGGTCCTTGTCGATGATCTGCGCCCGGACGCCCTCGACCAGGTCGGGCGTGCTCAGGGCCGCGCAGGAGACGCGGTACTCCTGGTCGAGGACCTCCTCCAGGGACCGGAGCCGGCGGGCGCGGCGGAGGGCGGCCAGGGTGACCTTCAGCGCGGTGGGCGACCTGGTCACCAGGGTGTCGGCGGCCGACTTGGCCTCGGGAGAGCCGTGCTCCCGCAGCCGGGCGATGATCTCCTCGACCGTGTCGGCGGCGTAGCAGGCGTCGATCCACTCCCGCTGCGCAGCCAACTCGCCCTCCGGAGCCGGACGCGCGTGCCGGGCGAGCGCCTCCTCGACGTCGAGCGCGTCGAGGTCGGCCACGAGGTCGACAAGCGCGGCGGACGGTACGTAGCGGTCGGCCAGCCCGCACAGCAGCGCGTCCCCCGCCCCGATCTGCGCGCCGGTGAGCGCGAGGTGGGTGCCCAGCTCGCCGGGAGCCCGTGACAGCAGGTAGGTGCCGCCCACGTCCGGGACGAACCCGATGCCGGTCTCGGGCATGGCGATCCGCGAGCGCTCGGTGACGATCCGGACGCTGCCGTGCGCCGAGATGCCGACACCGCCGCCCATCACGATCCCGTCCATGACGGCGGCATACGGCTTGGGGTAACGGGCGATCCGCGCGTTGAGCCGGTACTCGTCCCGCCAGAACTCCGCCGAGGCGGTGCCGTCGCCGTCGCGGGCGTCGTCGTGGACGGCGCGGATGTCGCCGCCCGCGCACAGCCCCCGCTCCCCCGCCCCCGTGACGACCACCGTCCTCACGGTCGGGTCCCGCTCCCACTCGGTGAGCGCTTCGTCGATGAGCCGGACCATGGTGTGGTTCAGCGCGTTGAGCGCTCGGGGACGGTTCAGGGTGAGGTGGGCGGCCCGGCCGAGGGTGTGCACCAGTACGGGGGCGTCGGCGCCGGTCATCCGATCGCCTCCAGCGGGCCGTGGGCCACGATGACGCGCATGATCTCGTTCGTTCCTTCCGGGTCCGGTGGACAAGCGGGACACCGACGATCTTGCCTCCGCGGGAGCCTACGGCGACACCCCCGACTTTGGTGGAATATTCAACAAACCCTGGCTGCTGTATCCCCCGAAGGAGGTCTCAGGTGGACATCGAGTACTACGACCACGGCACCGCCGCCGAGCGCTGGGAGCGGGCGGGGATGTTCTTCGACGCCAAGGAGTACACGAACGCGGCCCGTGTGCTCACCGGGCTGGTGGAGGAGGTCCCGGAGCAGACCGCGCCCCGGCTGCTGCTGGCCCGCGCCTACTACCACTCCGCCCAGCTCGGCCGCGCCGAGGCGGAACTGCGGATCATCGTGGAGCGGGACCCGGTGGAGCACTACGCCCGGCTGATGCTGGGCCGCACGCTGGAGCGCCAGTCCCGTCACGAGGAGGCCGCGCCGCATCTGCGGATCGCCGCCGCCCTCGCGGGTGACTTCCCGCAAGGATGAGCCCTGGGGCGCGTCGTGTGAACGGCCGGTTTCGCACCGGCCGTTGGTGCGGCGCGCCCCGCTTTCCCGCAGGCCGGCGTGGCATCCTGGCGCGATGACACCTGTCAGTGATCACGCTCCCCTGGCCGAGCGGGTGGCCGAACTCCTCGCGGCGGGCGGCCCGTTGCCCATCGTCGCGGCCGGCCACCCGGTACTGCGCCACCCGGCCGAGCCGTACGACGGCCAGCTCGCCCCCGGGCTGCTGGCCCGCTTCGTGGCGGCCCTGCGCGACACCATGCACGCCGCTCCCGGCGTCGGTCTCGCCGCGCCGCAGGTCGGGGTGGGGCTGCGGATCGCCGTGATCGAGGACCCGGCACCGGTGCCGGAGGAGATCGCGGCGGTCCGGGGCCGGGTGCCCCAGCCCTTCCGGGTGCTGGTCAACCCGTCGTACGAGCCGGAGGGCACCGACGGCGCCTCCTTCTTCGAGGGCTGCCTGAGTGTGCCCGGCTGGCAGGCGGTGGTGACCCGGCACGCGCGCGTGCGGCTGCGTGGGCAGGACGAGCACGGGCGGGAACTGGACGAGGTGGTCGCCGGCTGGCCCGCCCGGATCGTGCAGCACGAGACGGACCACCTGAACGGCACCCTCTACCTCGACCGCGCCGAACTCCGCTCGCTGTCGACCAACGAGGCGGTGGCAGCCCGCTGGGCGCAGCCCTCACCGGAGGCCGCGGCCGAGGCACTGGGCTTCGAACTCCCCTCAGTGAAGACTCAGTTGTCCCGGTAAGCCTCCAGCAGCCGCAGCCACACCTCGCTGAGCGTCGGGAACGGCGGGACCACGTGCCACAGCCGGTCCAGCGGCACCTGGCCGGCGACGGCGACGGTCGCCGAGTGGACCAGTTCCCCCACGCCCGGCCCGACGAAGGTGACCCCGCGCAGGACCTCCTCGTCCAGGTCGACCACCATGCGGGCGCGCCCCTTGTAGCCGTCGCCGTACAGACTCGCCCCCGCGACCGAGCCGAAGTCGACGTCGACCGCGCGGACCCGGTGCCCCGCCTGCTCGGCCTCGGCGAGGGAGAGCCCGACGGCGGCGGCCTCGGGGTCGGTGAAGACGACCTGGGGTACGGCGTGGTGGTCGGCGGTGGCCACGTGGGCTCCCCACGGCGCCTCGTCCAGCGGGGTGCCCGCGGCGCGGGCGGCGATGACGGCACCCACGATGCGGGCCTGGTACTTGCCCTGGTGGGTGAGGAGCGCCCGGTGGTTGACGTCACCGACCGCGTAGAGCCAGTCGGTGCCGGGGACCAGGAGGGTGTCGTCCACGTCCAGCCAGGAGCCGGGTTCGAGACCGACGGTGTCCAGGCCGATGTCGTCGGTCTGCGGGGCGCGGCCGGTGGCGAACAGGATCTCGTCGGCCTCGACGCGCGCGCCGTCGCCGGTGACGGCCACGACGGTGCCGTTCTCGCGGCTCACGGACTCGACGGAGGTGCCGGTGCGCACGTCCACGCCCGCCTCGGTGAGCGCCTGCGCGACCAGTTCCCCGGCGAACGGCTCCATGCGGCTGAGCAGGCCCTTGCCCCGGACCAGCAGCGTGACCCGCGAGCCGAGCGCCTGCCAGGCGGTGGCCATCTCCGCGGCGACGACCCCGCCGCCGACCACGATCAGGCGGCCCGGCACGGTCTGCGCGCTGGTCGCCTCCCGGCTGGTCCAGGGCCGTACTCCGTCGAGTCCGGGCAGGCCGGGTAGCTGGGCCCGGGTGCCGGTGGCGACGACCACCGCCTGCCGGGCGGTGAGCGTGGTGACCGTGCCGTCCTCGGCGGTGACCGTGACCGTGCGGGGGCCGGCGAGGCGCCCGTGGCCCCGGTGGAGCGCGATCCCGGCGCCCTCCAGCCAGTGGACCTGGCCGTCGTCCTTCCAGTGGGAGGCGAAGTAGTCGCGGCGGGCGAGCACCGCCCCGGCGTCCAGCGGGCCCTGGTTCGCGGGGGCGAGGCCGGGGAGGCGGCGGGCGTCGGCCTGGGCGATGACCGGCCTGAGCAGCGCCTTGCTGGGCATGCAGGCCCAGTACGAGCACTCGCCGCCGACCAGCTCGTTCTCCACGATCGCGGTACTGAGCCCGGCCGCCTGGGCGCGGTCGGCGGCGTTCTCCCCCACGGGCCCGGCCCCGAGCACCACGACGTCGTACGCGATGGTTTCCGTTTCCGTCATGCGGCCAGTGTGGTGGGTGGGCGTCCCGAGGGCCACATGATCCCGGGGCTCGGGAATGCCGAAAGGTTTCCCTGAGGGGAAGCTGTAGGGGACGGATGCAGGGAAGACGGGGCGCTACGACCCGGAATAGGCACCCCGGCGGGCATGTTTCCGCCGGTGGCACTACCTCCACACCAGGAAGAGGGATCACACCATGAGCGGCACCGTGGAGCTGACCAAGGAGAACTTCGACCAGACGGTGGCGGACAACGAGTTCGTCCTCATCGACTTCTGGGCCGACTGGTGCGGACCGTGCAAGCAGTTCGCGCCGGTGTACGAGAAGGCGGCCGAGGAGAACCCCGACCTGGTGTTCGCCAAGGTCGACACCGAGGCCCAGCCCGAGCTGGCGCAGGCGTTCGGCATCCAGTCGATCCCCACCCTGATGATCGTGCGCGACCAGGTGGCGATCTTCGCGCAGCCGGGCGCGCTGCCCGAGCCCGCGCTGACGGACGTCATCGACCAGGCCCGCAAGCTGGACATGGACGAGGTCCGCAAGGACATCGCGGCCCAGCAGGGTCAGGGCCAGGGCCAGGACCAGCAGCCGGGCGGCGAGTGATCCGAGGGACGTCGCCTCACAGGGCGCGTCTCCTCCTAGCTCGACCCCCGGTGGATCAGCGTGGCGTCCAGCACGGTGCGGACCTCGGGTTCCGTGCCGGGCCGGCGCACGGCGTGGTCGACGAGTTCGGCGAGTTCACGGCCGGAGGGCAGTTCGAGGCGGACGGTGGTGAGCCGGGGACGTAGCAGGCGGCCGAGCATCAGGTCGTCGGCGCCGACCACGGCGATGTCCTCCGGGACGCGCAGCCCCGCGTCCTGCAGGGCGCGCATCAGGAGCATCGCGTACTCGTCGTTGTAGGCGAATACGGCGTCGAGGCCCGACTCGGGCAGACGGGCGGCCAGTTCAGCGGCCGCCCGTTCCGTGTACGCGAGGGGCAGACCGGTCACGGTCGCGTCGGTGCCCTGGAGGGCGCGGCGGACCCCGGTGAGGCGGGGGCGGGAGAAGAACGCGAGGCCGGGTTCCTCGGGGAGGACCACCCCGACGCGGCGGCGGCCCCGGTCGTGGAGGTGGGCGCCGGCGCGGTGACCGACGACGGTGTGGTCCATCAGCAGGGCGTGCGCGCCCTCGACGCGCGCGGGGCCGAGGGTCACCACGGCGCGGGCGCCGGCCCGCTTGAGCACCGCGACCCCGCGCGGGCCGAGCCCGGAGCCCGGGACGAGGACGGCGACGGGACGTAACTCGGCCCAGGCGCGGGCGGCTTCGTCGCCCTGGCCGACGGCGCCGTGCTGGACGACGGTGTAGTCGAGCCGGCCGAGGGCGGCCTGGAGTTCGCCGAGGAAGCGGTGGTAGAGGGGGCCCGCCGGGACGGCCGGGGCCGGCATCAGGACCATCCGGCTGTGTCCGGCGCGCAGGGTGCGGGCGGCGGCGTGGGGCACGTACCCGAGTTCCCGGGCGGCGGCGTGGACGCGGCGTCGGGTGGGCTCGCTGATCCGTACGGCGTCGGTGTCGTTGAGGACGTAGGACACGGTCGCGCGCGAGACGCCCGCCAGGCGGGCCACGTCGGCGCTCGTGGGCGTGTTCGGTATCTGCACCATGACAGAGCGCATCCTGGCAGAGGCGGCGGGAGCGGCTCCCGGCGGGGCGAGGTCGTACAGGACCGGACGAATGCCCGACGCGGGCCGACGGGCACCTGGCGAGACCGACGAACATGTTCGTCTCGAACTTGTTCGGAGCGAACATGTTCGTTACGGTCGGACCATGACACCGCCTCCCCCCGGCTCCCGCAGGGAGCGACCCGCCAAGCCCGCCCTCACCCGGGAGGGCATCGTGGCCGCCGCGCTGACCGTCCTGCGCGCCGAGGGGCTGCGCAAGGTCACCATGCGGCGGCTGGCGCAGGAACTCGACACCGGCCCCGCCTCGCTCTACGTCTACGTCCGCAGCACCCACGAACTGCACGCGGCCGTACTGGACGAACTGCTCGGCACGCTCCCTCCCGTCCCCGCCGAAGGCACATGGCGGGAGCGCCTGGAGCAGGTGCTCACGTCCTGCACGAAGATGCTGCTGGCCCACCCCGAGCTGGCGCGCTCCGCGCTGACCGCGCGGCCGAGCGGGCCGCACTACCTGAACCTGATCGAGACCCTGCTCGGACTGCTCGCCGAGGGCGGGGTGCCGCGCGAGCGCGCGGCCTGGGGTGTCGACCTGCTGCTCCAGCACGCCACCGCGACCGCGGCCGAGCACGCGGGCGAGGAGCCGGCGGACGACTGGCAGAACCTGGTCGGCGCGCTGCGCGAGGTGTCCGCGCGCACCCACCCGCACATCGCGGGCAGCGCCGACACGCTGCTCTCCGGCACGCCCGAGGACCGGGTGTCGTGGGCCTTCCAGACCTTGATCAACGGCATCGAGCGGACCGCCGTACCCGAATGAGCCACCAGGAGACTCCCATGACCGAAGGCACCACCCCGCCGCCCCACCACCCGATAGCCGTGATCGGCGCCGGACTCGGCGGGCTCACGCTCGCGCGGGTGCTGTACGCGCACGGCGTCGAGGCGGCGGTGTTCGACCTCGACGCCTCGGCGGCGGCGCGTACACAGGGCGGGATGCTCGACATCCACGACGACACCGGGCAGGAGGCGCTGCGCGCGGCCGGGCTGCACGAGGCGTTCCTCGCACGGGTCCACGCGGGCGGTCAGGCCACCCGCGTCCTCGACCGGCACGCCGAGGTGCACTGGTCGCACGCGGACGACGGCACGGGCGGCCGCCCCGAGATCGACCGGGGTGAACTGCGCGCGCTGCTGCTGGAGTCACTGCCCGAGGGGCTGATCCGCTGGGGCGCCAAGGTGACCGGCGCACGTGCCCTGGACGGCGGCCGGCACGAGGTGACGCTCGCCGACGGCACCGCTTTCACCACCGGCCTGCTCGTCGGCGCGGACGGCGCCTGGTCGCGGGTACGGACCCTGCTGTCGGACGCGGTCCCCGCCTACACCGGGATGTCCTTCGTCGAGGCGGACCTGCACTCGGCCGACACCCGGCACCCGGTCAGCGCCGAAGTGGTGGGCGGCGGCATGCTGTTCGCGCTCGGCGCCGGGCACGGCTTCCTCGCCCACCGCGAACCGGACGGCAGCCTGCATGTGTACGCCGCCGTCGAGGCCGCGGAAGACTGGTTGGACGGCATCGACTTCACGGACGCGGAGGCGTCCAAGCAGGCCGTTCTCAAGGAGTTCGACGGCTGGCACGAGAATCTGCGGGCCCTGGTCGCGGACGCCGACGCCCCCCTGGTGCCCCGCCGCATCCACGCCCTCCCGGTCGGCCACCGCTGGCCGCGCACGCCGGGCGTCACCCTCCTCGGTGACGCGGCCCACCTGATGTCGCCGTTCGCCGGCGAGGGCGCCAACCTGGCGCTGATCGACGGCGCCGACCTGGCCCGCGCCCTCCTCGCCCACCCTGCCGACACGGAGGCCGCGCTCGCGGCCTACGAGGAGCGGATGTTCCGGCGCGCGGAGAACTCGGCCGCGGACTCGGCGCTCATGGGCGGGATGCTGTTCCGGCCGGACGCGCCGGAGCGGCTGGCGGCGATGTTCGGGGGGCATCAGCCGTGGGCGGAGCAGCCGTGATCCTGACGCGGCGCCCCGCCCTGGCGCGGTGACTCAGCTCCGGCCGCGGCGACGGAGACCGAGGAACAGCCCCCCGCCGAGGAGCAGGGCCAGCGCCGACGCCACGGCCGCCATCGTCACCGTGGGGCCGGCGCCGGTGCTCGCCAGGGGGCCGTGCCCCGTGCCACCGGTGGCCGTGGCGGTGCTGCCGCCGGCAGCGGGGCCGCTGCCCTGACCACCGCCGCTGCCACCCGCGGACGTGCCGCCGGGACCCGGCGTGCCGCCCGAGCCCGGACCGTTGCCGGTACCGCCCGTTCCGGAGCCGTGGCCGCCGGGAACGCGGACCACTATCGCCGCGGTGTTGTTGCTCGTGTTTCCATCGGTCTTCAGCTCGGTCACCTGGATCCTGCCCGGCTTCAGCGCGGCCCGATCGACGACGCGCAGGTCGAAGTCCCAGCTCCTGGACTCGCCGGCTTCGATCCAGAAGTCCGGGTTGTCACGGTCGTAGGCGCGGTGGCAGCCGTAGTAGACGGCGCCCCTCCTGTCTTTGGACTTGAGGCAGTTGTCGGGGGTGGTGACCGCCTCCGTCCCGGCCGGGAGGTAGACAATGGCCTCGTACGCCGCTTCCTCACCCGGTTCGGGCCCATTCCAAGCCACCAAGCCGGCGGGGCCGTTGTTGCGTGCGCCGACCGTGACCTTCACCCGGTCCTGGGGCTTCTTCTGCTCCGCGGTCGCCCCCACGGCCTGGAGGTCCGCGGTGGTGTCGACATCGAACCCGAAGCCCACATGGGTCTCCTTCGGATCCCCCTGAGGTGCGGAGGCCGGGCGCGGCGTCATCTTCAACTCGCGTCCGGTGCCGCGGTGGTGCGGCTGCCTGCCCCACTCGAAGCCGTCCCGGTAGGAGACGTGGGCCCCGCCGGAGACCTCGGTGCTGGACACCGTCATCGAACCGAAGTCCAGATCGTACGAACCGTTGGCCTCCACAAGGCCCCTGACGTCACACTGCATCATGCCCCCGCCGTGCGTGGCATCGCCGTAGGAGCTGTATTCGCAGTTGCCGAACTCCTCGTCGGGCAGCATGCCGTCGTAGCCAAGGACGGCGATCGTGCCGTTGCGGGGCGCGGCACCGTAGTTCGTGAAGCCACCCGTCAGCTTCATCGAACTCCCCGGCTTCACCTTCTTGGTGTCGGGAGTGCGGTCGAGGCGGTCGGGCAGCAGACCGGCGTCCGGAACCGTCACCTTGACCGTCCGCGACGCCAACCGGGCCCCGTTCGACTCGACGGTCATCCGGATCTCGCCGGAGGCCCCGACCGGTGCGCCCTTCACGCGCCGCAGCTGGAGCTTGAACTCCTCCGACATGCCCGGCCGAATCGCGTACCCCCGCTTGCAGACCAGTATGTGGTCGGCCTTCTCCGGACACGTGGTCACCTCGGCGATGCCTTTGAGCGACGTGGTGTCGAGGGTGAGGGAGAAGGGACCGGTCTCCTTCGTCCCCTGGTTGCGCACGCTGATCTGGAGCGAATCATCGAAGCGCTCGTACGGATAGGCGTCCACGGTCTCCGGACCGTCCAGCACGACTCCGGTCCCGGCGGGAGCCGGTGCCCCCGTCGCCGATCCGGCGGACGCTCCCGTCAGCGCGGTCACCACCGCGAGGACGGACGCGGCCGCCCGTGCCCTCCCCTTGCCGGCGGTCCTGGCTCGGTCCGGAATCGCTCTCATGCAGGCTTCCTTCGGTGCGTCAAGGACACCCTGGAAATCCCCGGGGCCGACCGCTTCGACCCAGGCCGTCACCGAAAGGTTGTACGGGGTTCACGTGAACGAAAGCCGGAGCTGCGCGTCGGCGCTCAGCCGGCCCGCTCCGCGTCCGTCACCCGGTCGACCAGGTCGCGCCAGCCCGCCTCCACCCGCGCCATCGGCATGCCGAGCTGGCGGGTCAGGTGGTGGATGAGGGCGGGGTCGAGGTAGGCCAGCAGGACCGGGGCGAGGAGTTCGCAGTCCTCGCCGGGCAGCAATTGGCGCAGCAGGACAAGGACATGGGCGCGCATCGCCTGGTGGGAGGGGTGCAGATGGCGCCGGGTCGGCTCGGGCAGCGCGGCCAGTTGCAGGTCGAGCTGGTCGGCACAGAGGTGGAGCACGGCGACGCCGAAGGCGTGCAGCCGCTCGCGCGGGGGTGCGCCGGGGCCCAGCGGGGGCGGGCCGGCCAGGAAGTCGGCCTGGAGCCGGGCGGAGGAGTGGTCCAGCAGCGCGGTGAGGAGTCCGGTGCGGTCGCCGAAGCGGCGGAAGACGGTGCCCTTGCCGACCTGGGCCGCACTGGCGACGGCCTCCATGGTCACCCCGGCCACCCCGTGCTCGGCGATCAGCCGGGCGGCGGCCTCCAGCAGCCGGGCCCGATTGCGGGCGGCGTCGGCGCGCAGGCAGGGCTCGTCGGGGCCGTTGCCGACCTCCAGCAGAGGGGATGTGTCGAGGGGCTCCTGAGGCGGCGGGCAGGGCGGCAGAGCGCTGGACATGAAGTCAGCGTAAAGCATCGGGAACAAAACTGGACCCCGGTCCGGTTAAGGTGGTAGAAAATTAAACGGACCCCGGTCCGGATCGTTTCCAGCGTGTTTCACCACCCCTTGGAGTACCTCATGTCCGTTCGCATCCTCGCGCTCGTCGGCAGCCTCCGCGCCGGTTCGCACAACCGCCAGCTCGCCGAGGCGGCCGCCAAGCTCGCCCCCGAGGGCGCCGAGGTCGTGATCTACGAGGGTCTGGCCGACGTGCCGTTCTACAACGAGGACACCGACATCGAGGGCCAGGTCCCGGCCGCCGCCGCCGAGCTGCGTGCCGCCGCCCAGGCCGCCGACGCGTTCCTCGTCTTCTCCCCCGAGTACAACGGCACGATGCCGGCCGTGCTGAAGAACGCCATCGACTGGCTGTCCCGCCCGTACGGCGCCGGCGCCTTCGGCGGCAAGCCCGTCGCCGTCATCGGCACCGCCTTCGGCCAGTACGGCGGCGTGTGGGCGCAGGACGACACCCGCAAGGCCGTGGGCATCGCGGGCGGCAAGGTGATCGAGGACATCAAGCTCTCCATCCCCGGCTCCGTGACCCGCTTCGCCGAGACCCACCCGTCCGACGACGCCGAGGTCGCCGGCCAGCTGACCGAGGTCGTCTCCCGCCTCCACGGCACCGTGGGCGACGTCATCGCCGCCTGACCTTCCGTACCCGAGAGGGCCGGAGTCCACTGGACCCCGGCCCTCTCGCGCGTGCCGGACCTACTCGGCGAAGGCGTCCACACCCGTCAGCTCCGCCGACAGGGTCCACAGGCGGGCCGCCTGTTCCGGGTCGGTGGCCCAGTCCTTGACGCCGGCCCAGGTGCCGTCCTCGGGGGCGGGCTCCGCGATGTCGCAGTCCTCCAGGTAGAGCCCGCCGAGACCGTCGAGCCGGGGCGAGGTCGCGGCCCAGACCTGGGTGGCGGCGCCCTGCTCCGGGGTCTTGAAACCGGCCGGGTTCAGCGGGTTGCCCTGCTCGTCGATCCAGCCGCGCTCGACCATCTCCTCCTTGGGCAGATGCCGCTGGAGCGGGGTCATGATGCCGCCGGGGTGGAGGGAGAAGGCCCGCACACCGGCGTCCCGGCCCAGGGTGTCGAGCTGGAGGGCGAACAGCGCGTTGGCCGTCTTGGCCTGCCCGTACGCCTGCCACTTGTCGTAGCCCTCGGTCCACTGGACGTCGTCCCAGCGGATCGGCGAGAGGTGGTGGCCGCGCGAGGACACCGAGACGACACGGGCTCCGTCACCGGACGCCAGCGCCGGCCAGAGCCGGTTGGCGAGGGCGTAGTGGCCGAGGTGGTTGGTGGCGAACTGCGTCTCCCAGCCGGGCCCGACCCGTGTCTCCGGGCAGGCCATGATCCCGGCGTTGTCGATGAGGAAGTCGATCGTGCGCCCGGACGCCAGGAACCGCTCGGCGAAGGCGCGCACGCTGTCCAGGTCGCCGAGGTCCAGCTCGTCCACCTCGACGTCGTCGATCCCGGCCAGCGCCTCCCGGGCCGCGTCGGGCCGCCGGGCCGGGACGACCACATGGGCGCCGGCCTTGGACAGCGCGCGGGTGGTCTCCAGACCGAGACCCGAGTAGCCGCCGGTGACGATCGCCAGCCTGCCCGTGAGGTCGATGCCCCGCAGGACCTCGTCGGCGGTGCTGTCCGCCCCGAAACCCGAACCGATCTTGTGCTGTGCAGGAGTGCTCATACCGGAACGCTACGAATTGGAGTGCTCTCGAAGTCAAGCGGTGGACCGGGGCGCGCCGGACCGCTCCCGCACCGATCCTGAAGGGGTGAATCGCCCGCGAGCGAGGGAAGGCGCACGATCATGACCATGGACCCGCCACCGTTCGACCCGGAACTCGCCGCCGCCCTGGAACCGCTCCAGGGCGAGATGGAGCCGGGCCTGACCCCGGACGGCATCGAGGCGGCGCGGGAGAACGCCGCCATGGAGGTGTTCGGCTCGCTGGACCTCACCATGGACGGCGCCTTCGAGGTCGAGGACCGCGAGGTGCCGGGGCCGCCGGGGGCCCCGGACGTCTCCCTGTACATCTGCCGCCCCGCCGCCACCCCTCCGGGCGCCCGGCTGCCGGTGATCTACTACGTGCACGGCGGCGGCATGATCCTCGGCACCAACCGCGCGGGCGTGGACGCACCGCTGTCCCTCGCGCTGGATCTGGGCGGCGCGGTGGTCGTCTCCGTGGAGTACCGGCTCGCCCCCGAGCATCCGCATCCGGCGCCGGTCGAGGACGTGTACGCCGGGCTGCTGTGGACGGCGGAGCACTCGAAGGAGCTGGGCGGCGACCCGGAACGGATCGTCCTCGCGGGCGCCAGCGCGGGCGGCGGTCTGGCGGCCGCGGTGGCCCTGATGCTGCGGGACCGCCAGGGGCCGCCCGTGCTCGGCCAGTTGCTCCGGTACCCGATGCTGGACGACCGCAACGACACGTCCTCCAGCCATCAGATGGCCGGCACCGGCGTCTGGGACCGCACCGCCAACGAGACCGGCTGGAACGCCCTGCTGGGCGGGGGCGCAGGCGGCCCGGACGTCTCCCCGTACGCCGCCCCGGCCCGCGCCACGGACCTGTCCGGGCTGCCCCCGGCCTTCCTCGACGTGGGCTCGGCGGAGACGTTCCGGGACGAGGTGGTGGAGTACGCGTCCCGGATCTGGCGGAGCGGCGGGGTGGCCGAACTCCACGTCTGGCCGGGCGGGTTCCACGGCTTCGACGCCTTCGCGCCCCAGGCCGCCCTCTCGCAGGCGGCCCGCGCGGCCCAACTGGGCTGGCTGGAGCGGCTGCTCGCCGACCGGACGGAGCAAACCCCGAGGTCCTGACGTCCGTTGGCCGCCGTTAGGGTGCACGGCGTGAGCACGTACAGCGAAGAGAACGTCCCCGGCCGCTTCGGCCCCCACGCCACCACCGAGGCCGACCCGCGCGAGGTCGGCCCGGTCGCCACCGAGTACACGCCCGAGCGTGACGGTGATCCCGATCCGGGCGAGATCGTCTGGACCTGGGTGCCGTTCGAGGAGAACGACGGCCGGGGCAAGGACCGCCCGGTGCTGGTCGTCGCGCGGGAGGCCGCCGGCACCTTCCTCGCCGTGCAGCTGTCCAGCAAGGAGCACACCGGCGAGCGGGAGTGGGTGGCGATAGGCCAGGGCCCCTGGGACCGCACCGGCCGCGACTCCTGGGTGTCCGTGGAGCGGGTGCTGCGGCTGCACGACGACGGGATGCGCCGGGAGGCGTGCGCGCTGGACCGGATGCGCTTCAACCTCGTCCGGCAGCGGCTGTACGAGCGCTACGGCTGGACCTGACCGTTTCCTGAGGCCCGCCCCCGGCCGGGGCGGGCCTCTCGCGTGCCCGCGGCGGACTCACCCGGTCGGAGCAGCCCCGCCCGGACCACCCCCGAGCCCTCCTGAGCTGCCCGGACCGTCCCCGCTCACCGCTCTCCCCGCCGTGCCTCCACGCCTCGCCGGGGTAATGCTGGTGGGGTGCCGCGAAGGCGCCCGGAAACCGGTCACAGCCGGTACGGGAGGAAACGCGCGAGGAGACGGAGATGAACGATCCCGGACGTCCCATTGGGCGCTCTTGTGCGATTCGGTGCGAGGGTCTTGGGTGGAACGCGTCTCTGCCCGGCACACGCCCGGCCGGGCTCCGTCGGCACGCTGGAATCCCAGGAGAAACCCGACATGTCTGACGCATCGAGTGGTGACTGTACGGAGCACCACTGCACGAAACACGACTGCACCCGGCACCGCGCGGCGGTCACCGAGGCGGAGGTGGACGCCCTGATCCGGGGCATCTGCTTCAAGACCGGCCCGCCCCGCACCCTCGGGGTGGAGGTGGAGTGGCTGGTCCGTGACCCGGAGCGGCCCTGGCTCCCCGTACCGCCCGAACGGCTCGAAGCGGCCTACGCGGCCGTGCGCACCGTCCCTCTGGACTCGCCGCTCACGGTCGAGCCCGGTGGTCAGCTGGAGCTCAGCTCGCTGCCCGCCGCCTCACTGACGGAGTGCGTCACTTCCGTCTCCGCCGACCTGGTCGCGGTCCGCAAGGTCCTCGCCGGGCACGGCCTCGCCCTCCTCGGCGTCGGCCACGATCCCTGGCAGGAGCCCCGCCGCTTCCTCCATGAACCCCGCTACGACGCCATGGAGGCGTGCCTGGACCGCACCGGCCGGGCCGGCCGCCACATGATGTGCGCCTCGGCCTCCGTGCAGGTCTGCGTGGACGCCGGGTACGAGGAGCCGGGCCCGCTCGGCTACGAACGGCGCTGGTGGCTGGCGCACCAGCTGGGCGCGGTCCTGGTGGCCGCGTTCGCCAACTCCCCGCTCACCTCACGCCGGCCCACCGGCTGGCGCTCCACCCGGCAGCTGCACTGGATGGAGATCGGCCCCGGCCGGGCCGGGGCTCCCTCCACCGACGGCGAGCCGCGCGCCGACTGGGCCCGGCACGTGCTGGACTCCCCGGTGATGTGCGTCCGCCGCGACGAGGGTCCCTGGGACGTGCCGGAGGGGCTGACCTTCCGCGAGTGGACCAGGTCACAAGTCCCGCGCCCGCCCACCCGCGCGGATCTCGACTACCACCTGACCACGCTGTTCCCGCCGGTCCGGCCGCGCGGTCATCTGGAGCTGCGGATGATCGACGCCCAGCCCGGTGACGACGGCTGGATCGTGCCGCTCGCGGTGACGGCGGCCCTCTTCGACGACCCGGAGGCGGCCGAGGCCGCGCACCGGGCGGTGAAGCCGCTGACGGAGCGCACGCTGGACCGGCCCGCCCCGCACAACCCGCTGTGGTCGGACGCGGCCCGGCTCGGCCTCGCCGATCCGGGGCTGCGGGAGGCCGCCACCGCCTGCTTCACGGCGGCGCTCGCGGCGCTGCCCCGGCTCGGTGCCACGCCCGAGGTGTCGGACGCGGTGGCGGGGTATCTGGACCGTTACGTCCTGCGGGGCCGCTGCCCGGCCGACGACCTGTCGGCCGGCGCCGGCGCCACGGACCCGCGCGCCCACGCGAGGAAGGACATCCGCTCATGACCGCCCAGGAGAGCGGGACGACGGCGGCCGGCACCGAGACGCTGCGCGAGCGGCTGCTCGCCTCGCTGGTCACCGCCCGCGACCGCACCACCCTGCTGACGAGCTGCGTCGAGGACCCGGACCTCACCGCCCAGCACTCCCCGCTGATGTCGCCCCTGGTCTGGGACCTCGCGCACATCGGCAACCAGGAGGAGTTGTGGCTGCTGCGCAACGTCGGCGGCCGGGAGGCGATGCGGCCCGACATCGACGTGCTGTACGACGCCTTCGAGCATCCGCGCTCCGAACGCCCCTCGCTGCCGCTGCTCCCGCCCGAGGAGGCGCGGAAGTACGCGGCCGAGGTGCGCGGGCGGGCGCTGGACCTGCTGGCGGGCGCCGACTTCGAGGGTGGCAGCCGGCTCACCGAGGCGGGGTTCGCCTTCGGGATGATCGCCCAGCACGAACAGCAGCACGACGAGACGATGCTGATCACCCATCAGCTCCGCACCGGTCCGGCCGCGCTGACCGCGCCCGCCCACGAGCCGGTGCCGCCGTACACCGGCCCGGACGAAATCCTGGTCCCCGGCGGCCCGTTCACCATGGGCACCTCCACCGAACCGTGGGCGCTGGACAACGAACGCCCGGCGCACGTACGGGAGGTGGCGCCGTTCTGGCTCGACACGGTGCCGGTGACGAACGCGGCCTACCAGGCGTTCATCGCGGACGGCGGCTACGACACCGAGCGCTGGTGGACCCCGGATGGCTGGGCGCACGTACGCCGCAACTCGCTGACGGCGCCGCTGTACTGGCGCCGGGAGGGCAGCCAGTGGCTGCGGCGCCGGTTCGGGGTCACCGAGGTGGTACCGCCCGAGGAGCCGGTGTTGCACGTGTGCTGGTACGAGGCGGACGCGTACGCCCGCTGGGCCGGGCGCAGGCTGCCCACCGAGGCGGAGTGGGAGAAGGCGGCCCGGCACGACCCGGCCACCGGCCGCTCCACCCGCTATCCGTGGGGCGACGCCGAGCCGGGACCGGAGCACGCCAACCTGGGCCAGCGGCACCTCTCCCCCGCCCCGGTCGGCAGCTACCCGGCCGGTGGATCGCCGCTGGGGATCAGGCAGCTGATCGGTGACGTCTGGGAGTGGACGTCGAGCGACCTCGAACCGTATCCGGGGTTCACCGCGTTTCCGTACCGGGAGTACTCGGAGGTGTTCTTCGGGCCGGAGTACAAGGTGATGCGCGGTGGCTCCTTCGCCGTGGACGCGGTGGCCTGCCGGGGGACGTTCCGCAACTGGGACTACCCGATCCGGCGGCAGATCTTCGCCGGGTTCCGCACCGCGCGCTCGGAGTCCGCCTGATGTGCCGCCACCTGGCCTACCTGGGCCCCGAGCAGCCGCTGAAGCACCTGCTGCTGGACCCGCCGCACAGCCTGTACCGGCAGTCCTGGGCGCCCCGGCGCCAGCGCAACGGCACGGTGAACGCGGACGGGTTCGGTGTCGGCTGGTACGCGGACGGCGACCCGGTACCGGCCCGCTACCGGCGCTCCGGGCCGATCTGGGCGGACCAGTCACTGCTGGACCTGGCCCGCGTGGTGCGCTCGCGCGCGGTGCTGGCCGCGGTACGCGACGCCACGCTGACGGGGGCGGACGCGGAGGCCGCGGCGGCGCCGTTCGCCTCGGGGCGGTGGCTGTTCAGCCACAACGGAGCGGTCGCCGGCTGGCCCGACTCGGCCGCTCCGCTGGTCTCCCTGCTGCCCCCGGTCGACGTGCTGTCGCTCCAGGCGCGCACCGACTCGGCGTTCGTCTGGGCGCTGGTCCTGCACCGGCTCAGGTCGGGCGAGGCTGCGGAACACGCCCTGGCCGCGACGGTCCGCCAACTGGCCGAGGCCGCGCCCGCCTCCCGTCTCAACCTGCTGCTGACCGACGGCGAGACCGTCACCGCGACCGCCTGGGGCGACAGCCTCTGGTACCGCGCGGAACCGGGCCACGCCGTGATCGTCGCCTCCGAGCCGTACGACGACGAACCGCTGTGGCGGGAGGTCCCCGACCGCACCGTGGTCACCGCGAGCCGTACCGAGGTGCGGCTCGCCCCCGTCGAGGACCTCGTGTCCGTACCACCGAAGGAGCCCTGCACGTGAGCCTGCACGTGACCCGCACCCTCCCCGAGGACGCGACCGACGCCGCGCTGCGCGCCGACGTCCTCGACGGCCTGTCCGCCGACCCCAAGACGCTGCCGCCCAAGTGGTTCTACGACGCACGCGGCAGCGAACTGTTCGAACGGATCACGGAGCTGCCCGAGTACTACCCGACCCGTGCCGAGCGGGAGATCCTCCAGACCCGCTCCGGTGAGATCGCCGAGGCCAGCGGCGCCCGCACCCTGATCGAGCTGGGGTCGGGCTCCTCCACCAAGACCCGCCATCTCATCGACGCCCTGACCTCGCTGGAGGCGTACGTCCCGGTCGACGTCAGCGAGAGCGCGCTGGTGCAGGCGGGGCGGGCGCTCACCGAGGAGCGGCCCTCTCTCGCGGTGCACGCCCTGATCGCGGACTTCACCGGACCGATGACGCTGCCCGAGACGCCGGGACCCCGGCTGATCGCGTTCCTCGGCGGCACCCTGGGCAACCTGCTGCCCGCCGAGCGGTCCGGCTTCCTGGCCGGCGTGCGCGCCATGCTGGCGCCGGGCGACGGGCTGCTGCTCGGCACCGACCTGGTGAAGGACGAGGCGGTGCTGGTCCGGGCGTACGACGACGCGTCCGGGGTGACGGCCGCGTTCAACAAGAACGTGCTCGGTGTGCTCGACCGCGAGCTGGGCGCCGACTTCGACCCGGACGCCTTCGACCATGTGGCCCGCTGGGACCCGGAGCGGGAGTGGATCGAGATGCGGCTGCGCTCGCGTACCACGCAGACGGTGAAGATCCCGGCGCTCGGCATGGTCGTGGACTTCGCGGCCGGTGAGGAGATGCGCACCGAGGTCTCGGCGAAGTTCCGCCGGGAGGGGGTCGGCTCCGAACTGGAGAAGGCGGGGCTCGAGTTGACCCACTGGTGGACGGACTCCGAGGACCGCTTCGCGCTGTCGCTCAGCGTGGCGCGCTGAGCGGCAGCGGGCTTCGGGACGCCCGTCTCCCCGCCCGGCGGGCGATCTCTCGCGCGCCGGGCGGGGATGCGGCACGGTGGACTACGGCGCGACAAACCGGACCGATCAGGGCATCCGGGCGCCGTCACCCTGCCGTACGGCGAAGAGGAGCACCCGCCCATGTCGAACCACACCTACCGGGTCAGCGAGATCGTCGGCACCTCCACCGACGGTGTCGACCAGGCCATCCGCAACGCCATCGGCCGTGCCGACCAGACCCTGCGCAACCTGGACTGGTTCGAGGTCACGCAGGTCCGGGGGCAGATCGAGAACGGGCGGATCGAGAAGTACCAGGTGTGCCTGAAGGTGGGCTTCCGCCTGGAAGACGTCTGAGAGGGCCGAGAGGGCTGAGCCGTCCGCGCGGCACCGCCGGCTCAGGTCCGGCCCTCCTGCTCCTGGGCCTGCTGAAGCGCGGCCGAGGATTCGGCCCAGCGGGCCCGCACGACGGCGAAGCCGGCCCGCTCGGCCGCGTCGCAGACCAGCTCGTCGTCGTCCACCACGACCAGCACCTCACGCCGCCGGGCGATACCGCGCAGGATCTCCAGCTTGGTGGTCCGGGCGGGCCTGCGGTCGTGGCTGGGACGCATGTGCAGCTCGCCGTCCGGGAGTTGATGGAGGGCAAGCCAGTCGAGGGTGTCCCGGCGGCACCGCTCGGGGCGCCCGGTGAGGTACACGAGGTCGCAGGTGCGGGCGGCGGTACGGGCCATCGCCACGCCCTCCACCAGCGGCGGGTCGAGGGGCGCGGCGGCGAAGAACCCGTCCCAGTCCCTCGGGTGCCGCTGAAGGAAGTGCTGCCGGTGCGCGGTCTCCGCGAGGGTGTTGTCGAGGTCGAAGACGGTCACCGGCCGTTCGCTGCTGTGTGCCACGGGCCCACTGTAGGGCGGCCGTGCCCGCCGGGCGTTCAAGATGCGAAGCCGGGCGGGGCCGGTGACCCTGGGAGGGGAAGCCTCAAGCGACCAGGAGGGCTGCCATGTCCTTTATGGACAAGATCAAGGGAATGCTCAAGGGCCACGAAGACATGGCCGACAAGGGCATCGACAGGGGTGGCGACTACCTCGACCAGCGGACCGGCAACAAGCATCAGTCGCAGGTGGACACCGCCCAGGAGAAGCTCAGGGACCAGTTCGGCTCCCAGCAGCACCGCGACAACCCGCCGCACTCCTAGGACCCCGCGGGGACGGCCCGTACCGGTGTGACGCCGGGCGGAGCTCCTGACCAGGCACAGGACCGCGTCCGGTTCGGAACAGATCCGAGCCGGACGCGGTCGTGTGCGCGGCCGGTTGCGGGATCATGCATCCCATGATCGACACGTCACGCCGCGGCCTGCTGGCCGCCTTCGCCGTCACCGCCGCCTCCCTGCCCCTGGGCGTCCTGGCCACCACCCCCGCGCGGGCCGACGCCCTCCCGGCCCCCGTGGACCCGCTGCCCGCCCCGGCAGGGCTGACCTCGGCCCGCTCCTCGGTGACCCTGCCGCCGCTGGACGCCTCCTACTTCTCCCAGCTGACCCTCGCCGCGCCGCTCACCGCCACCGTGCTGCCCGGCACCCCGGCCCGCACCGAGATAACCAGCGGCGGCAGACGCGTCGCGCTGCTCACCCGGGGCGCGCGCACCGTGCTGGTGCCGGGCCCGCGAAGAACCTTCGCCGAGAACAAGCGGCCCTTCGTGGACGACTTCGGGCGCACGCTGCCGGACACCTCGCTCCCGGCCGCGGACCGCTCGTACTGGGGGACCTCTCCGGGCGGCGGGAGCTGGTCCACGCTGGGACCTGCGGACACCGACTACGCGGTACTGCCCGGCACCGGTGTCATCGCGCTGACCACGGACTACGCCAGCCGTCACGCGACGCTGCGGGACGACCGGATCACCGACGTGGACGTGCGCGCCACCGCCCGCTTCGACAAGGTGCCCACCGGCCAGGCATGCTCCTACGCGCTCTCCTTCGGCTACCAGGACACCCACAACGGCTACCGGGCCAGGCTCTCCTTCCTGACCAGCGGCGCGGTGGAACTGCGCGTCGAGAAGGAGGTCGCCGACACGGTCACCCAGCTCGCCACGGCCGCCACCCTCGCCACCGGCGTCCCGGCGGGCACCGACTGGACCATCCGGGTGCGCCGGGAGGGCTCCCGGACCAGGGTCAGGGCATGGCGTACGAGCACGGCGGAGCCCTCCGGCTGGGCGGTGGACGTCACGGACGCCACGTTCGGCGCGGGCCGGGTGGGCCTGCGGGCGCTCGCCAACCAGGGCTGCACCAACCTGCCGGTCAGGCTCCAGGTGAGCCGCTTCGAAGTGGACGCGGCGAACTGGGACACCCCGCCGACGGTCACCCACGGCGACTGGGTGCGTGTGCTGCCGGAGCCCTTCGACGGCACCTGGACGGCCGACCTGGAGCGCACGGTGCGCGGCTGGGCCGGGTCGACGGCGCCGGACGTGCTCGCGTACGCGGCGATGTTCCTCGGCGGCGCCCCGGCGGTCACCGCCGGGGACGGGCCGGCGCAGGGCGGGCAGGTGCTGGGCGAGGCCGGTTACGGCTACCTCGATCCGCAGGGCTACCGCTACGAGGGCGCCGACTTCCACGAGTACATGAACGTGGGCTGGACCTTCCCCGACGGCGCCCACACCGGGCCGTCCAGCAAGCAGGCCGGCAATCTGGACTGCTCCGGTTACACGCGGATGGTGTACGGCTACCACCTGGGCGTACCGCTGGCGGCGGGCGCGGACACCTCGGGGACGCGGATACCGCGCAAGTCGCGTGACATCGCCGACTACGCACCCGGTGTCGTCGTCGACCGGACGAACGGGACCGCGCCGCCCGTGGCCGCGCTGCTCCAGCCCGGTGACCTGGTGCTGTTCAACGCCGACTCCGGTGACGACCACCCGACGGTCACCGTGGACCACGTCGGGATCTACCTGGGCCCGGACGCCGACGGCAAGCGCCGCTTCCTGTCCAGCCGGAAGACGGTCGACGGTCCCACCATGTCCGACCTGGGCGGCGCGTCCCTCCTGGACGGCACCGGCACCTACGCCACGTCCCTGCACACCGTCCGCCGTATCTGACCCCTCGCCGGACAGGCAGACGGGGCCGGGGATGAGCACCACTCCCGGCCCCGCCCGTCCGCCCCTTGGCGAACGTCACTCGAGTTCCCTACCGCTTGCCCGCCTTGCGGGTCGCGCGCAGCCACTCCTTGTTCATGCCGGTGATGGAGAAGAGCGGGATGCCCTTGGGGCAGGCGGTGGCACACTCGCCGGCCAGGGTGCAGCCGCCGAAGCCCTCCGCGTCCATCTGGGCCACCATGTCCAGCACCCGCGTCTCCCGCTCGGGCGCGCCCTGCGGGAGGACGTTGAGGTGGTTGACCTTGGCCGAGGTGAAGAGCATCGCGGCGCCGTTGGGGCAGGCGGCCACGCAGGCACCGCAGCCGATGCACTCCGCGTGCTCGAAGGCGAAGTCCGCGTCGGGCTTGGGCACCGGCGTCGCGTGCGCCTCCGGGGCGGCGCCCGTGGGCGCGGTGACGTAGCCGCCGGCCTGGATGATCCGGTCGAAGGCGGACCGGTCCACCACCAGGTCCTTGATCACCGGGAAGGCGGCGGCCCGCCAGGGCTCGATGTCGATGGTGTCGCCGTCGCGGAAGGACCGCATGTGGAGCTGGCAGGTGGTGGTGCGCTCGGGTCCGTGGGCGTCGCCGTTGATGACGAGGCTGCACGCGCCGCAGATGCCCTCGCGGCAGTCGTGGTCGAAGGCGACGGGGTCCTCGCCCTGAAGGATGAGCCGTTCGTTCAGGACGTCGAGCATCTCCAGGAAGGACATGTCGGGCGAGATTCCGTCCACTTCGTAGGTGGACATGGCGCCGTCGGTGTCGGCGTTCCGCTGGCGCCAGACGCGCAGGGTGAGCCTCATGCGTAGCTCCGCTGGGTGGGATGGACGTACTCGAAGACCAGGTCTTCCTTGTGCAGGACGGGGGCCTCGCCGGTGCCGGTGAACTCCCAGGCGGCCGCGTAGCCGAACTCGTCGTCGCGGCGGGCCGCCTCTCCGTCCGGGGTCTGGGACTCCTCGCGGAAGTGGCCGCCGCAGGACTCGGCGCGGTGCAGGGCGTCGAGGCACATCAGCTCGGCCAGTTCGAGGTAGTCGACGATGCGATTGGCCTTCTCCAGGGACTGGTTGAACTCCTCGCCGGTGCCGGGCACCTTGATCCGGCGCCAGAACTCCTCGCGGATGCGGGGGATTTCGGCGAGCGCCTTGCGCAGGCCCTCGGCGTTGCGGGCCATGCCGCAGAACTCCCACATCAGCTCGCCGAGTTCACGGTGGAAGGAGTCGGGGGTGCGGTCGCCGTCGACGGCGAGGAGCAGGTCGACCCGGTCCTCGGTCTCGGCCAGCACCTCCCGCACCTCGGGGTGTCCGTCGGTCAGCGGCTCCTGGTGCGGGTGGCGGGCCAGGTAGTCGTTGAGGGTGGCCGGCAGCACGAAGTAGCCGTCGGCCAGGCCCTGCATCAGCGCGGAGGCGCCGAGCCGGTTGGCGCCGTGGTCGGAGAAGTTGGCCTCACCGATGGCGAAGAGTCCGGGGACGGTGGTCTGGAGGTCGTAGTCGACCCAGAGACCGCCCATCGTGTAGTGCACGGCGGGGTAGATCCGCATCGGCACCTCGTACGGGTCCTCGTCGGTGATCCGCTGGTACATGTCGAAGAGGTTGCCGTACCTGGCCTCGACCGCCTTGCGGCCCATGCGCGCGACGGCGTCGGAGAAGTCCAGGTAGACGCCCTGGCCGCCGGGGCCGACACCGCGCCCCTCGTCGCAGACGTTCTTGGCGGCGCGGGAGGCGATGTCGCGCGGGACCAGGTTGCCGAAGGAGGGGTAGATCCGCTCCAGGTAGTAGTCCCGCTCGTCCTCGGGGATCTCCTTGGGCGGACGGGTGTCGCCCTGCGCCTTCGGCACCCAGATACGGCCGTCGTTGCGCAGCGACTCGCTCATCAGGGTCAGCTTGGACTGGTGGTCGCCGGTGCGCGGGATGCAGGTGGGGTGGATCTGCGTGAAGCAGGGGTTGGCGAACAGCGCGCCGCGCCGGTGCGCCCGCCAGACGGCGGTGGCGTTGGAGTTCATGGCGTTGGTCGACAGGTAGAAGACGTTGCCGTAACCGCCGCTCGCCAGCACCACCGCGTCCGCGAAGTAGGTGTCGATCTTCCCGGTGACCAGGTCGCGGGCGACGATGCCGCGTGCCCGGCCGTCGACCACGATCAGGTCGAGCATCTCGGTGCGCGGGTGCATCTCCACGTTCCCGGCCGCGATCTGCCGGGACAGCGCCTGGTAGGCCCCGAGGAGCAGCTGCTGGCCGGTCTGGCCCCGGGCGTAGAAGGTGCGGGAGACCTGGACGCCGCCGAAGGAACGGGTGTCCAGCAGGCCGCCGTACTCGCGGGCGAAGGGCACGCCCTGGGCCACGCACTGGTCGATGATCTCCACCGAGATCTGGGCGAGGCGGTGCACGTTGGACTCGCGGGCGCGGAAGTCGCCGCCCTTGACGGTGTCGTAGAACAGCCGGTGCACGGAGTCGCCGTCGTTGCGGTAGTTCTTCGCCGCGTTGATGCCTCCCTGCGCCGCGATGGAGTGGGCGCGGCGCGGAGAGTCCTGGTAGCAGAACTGGACGACGTGGTAGCCCTGTTCGGCCAGCGTGGCGCCCGCCGAACCGCCCGCGAGGCCGGTGCCGACGACGATGACGGTGTGCTTGCGCCGGTTGGCCGGGTTGACCAGCTTGGCCTCGAAGCGGCGGGTGTCCCACCGCTCGTGGACCGGGCCGGAGGGGGCCTTGGTGTCGGCGACCGGATCGCCGGTCGTGTAGTCGGTGTAGGTCATGGTCAGCTCACCACTTGGGTCATGACGCCCACGGGTACGGCGATGAAGCCGGCCGTGAGCAGCAGCGCGAGGACGTTGGCGGTGGTCTTCAGGACCCGTTCGCGGGTCCGGCCGCCGGCGCCGAGGGTCTGGGCGGCGCTCCAGAAGCCGTGCCGGATGTGCAGGCCGAGGGCGAGCATCGCCACGATGTAGACGACGTTGCCGTACCAGGTGGAGAAGGTGTCCACCACGTTCTGGTACGGGTGGCCCTCCTGGAAGCCGCCAGGGTGTGCGGTGCCGGTGGTCAGGTCCAGGAGGTGCCAGACGATGAAGAGGCCGAGGATGACGCCGCCCCAGCGCATGGTCCGGGTGGCGTAGCTGGTGCGTGCCTTCCTGTGCACGTACTTGCTGGGCCGGGCCTTGATGTCACGGCGGCTGAGCTGGTAGGCGGCGGTGGCGTGGGCGACCACGGCGACGACCAGGACGACCCGGATGAGCCAGAGCGTCCAGTCGTAGTGCATGAACGGCTCACCGACCGTGCGCAGCCAGTGGGCGTAGCTGTTGAACTCGCCGGCCCCGAAGAAGATCTTCAGGTTCCCGATCATGTGCGCGACCAGGTACAGCAGCATCACGATGCCGCTGACGGCCATCACGGTCTTCTTGCCGACGGAACTGTCCCAGACCGTGCGCGCCATCGACGGCCGTCGGTCCGTCCGCGTTGCCAGAGCCATGGACAGGACGTTACGACCGGGCAACCCGATCGGTCCAAGACATGGATCGGCTCGTTTCCATAGCCTCTCGCTATCATTGAGGCGTGCAGTTCCAGCAGCTCCAGTACTTCGTCGCCGTGGCCGAGACCCGGCACTTCACCCGTGCCGCCGAACGGGTCCATGTCGCCCAGCCCTCGCTCTCCCAGCAGATCCGGGCGCTGGAGCGGGAGCTGGGCGCGGACCTGTTCGTCCGGGCGCGCGGCAACATCGCGCTGACCGACGCGGGCGAGGCGCTGCTCCCGCTGGCCCGCCGCATCCTCGCGGACGCGGACACCGCCCGGCAGGAGGTGCAGGAACTGGTCCAGCTCCGGCGCGGCCGGGTACGCCTCGGCGCGACCCCGAGCCTCTGCACGGGCCTGCTGCCGGACGTCCTGCGCGCCTTCCACGACCGCTACCCCGGCATCCAGCTCCTGATCCAGGAGAGCGGCTCCCGGGACCTGGTCCGCGAACTCGCCCGCGGCGCCCTCGACCTCGCCCTGATCGTCCTCCCCCTCCCGGCGCCCGCGCCCGCCCTGACCACGGTCGAGCTGCTGCGCGAAGACCTGGTGGTGGTCTCCTCCCCCGAGGCGCCCGCACCCGGCGGCGGCCGCCGCTCCGTCGAGATCGCCGACCTCGAGAACGAGCGCCTGGTGATGTTCCGCCACGGCTACGACCTCCGCGAACTCACCGTCAACGCCTGCCGTTCCGCCGGCTTCGAGCCGGAGTTCGCCGTCGAGGGAGGCGAGATGGACGCGGTCCTCGGTTTCGTCCGGGCGGGTCTGGGCGTGGCCGTCGTACCCCGGATGGTGGCCGCCCGGGCGGGACGGGGGCTCCGGGTGACCCCGCTCGCGCGCCCCGGCCTGTCCCGCACCATCGCCCTGGCCCACCGCAGCGACGTGGCTCCGCCACGGGGGGCAAGGGAGCTCCAGCGGATGCTGCTGGAGCGGTGATCAACGCCGCTACACTCGGCCGATGTCGCTACCGAGAACGCTGCGCCGGATATGGTCCGGCAGAACCTCGCTGGCCTGCGCATCCGTGTGCGGCGCCCTGGCCCTGCTCCTCACCAACCCCCAGCCGGCCTCCGCCGCCACGCCGTTGGCGCCCATGAACGCGTCGGTGATGAAGCTGACGGCGGGCGACTTCCAGAGCCGCTGGAACGCCATCGACGCCATCGAGGCGGGCGGCGCCGTCACCAGCTACTACGACCCGGACCAGGACGCGCTGGGCCCCCTGCTGACCGGCAACGGGCACACGGGCAGCCGGGGCCTGTGCCACCCGACCAACCTGAACTCCGCCTACTCCCCCGACGGCTTCTGCTGGGACCACGGCGACGACACCTCAGCCGACTGGACGCCCCAGGGCCTCACCGGCTCCCACGACGCCTCACCGGACGGCACCTGGCGCGGCCACTACGTCTACATCGCGTCCTGGCACTTCAAGGACAACACCTTCGCCCGCATCACGGTGGTGGACAACAGCCCAGGCGCCCCCACCACGTACAACCACATCATGCTGGTCGACCCGTACGGCAGCGGTGGTTCGGCGAACTTCCGGGCGGTCGGCGACCCCTCCTCCCCGGCGTCCCCCGCGCCCGGCGGACACGCGGACGGCATCTCCTGGTACGGCAACAAGCTCTTCCTGGCGACCGGTCACCAGATCCAGGTCTACGACCTGCGGCATCTGTGGAAGATGAGCGGCAACACCTCGGCGTCGGTCGGCATCCAGAACGGCGCGTCCTCCGCGCGGTACTTCAACTACGCGCTGCCGATGATCGGCATGTACTCCAACGGCAGGCCGGGCGACGGGTGCACGGACACCAACCCCTGCCTGACGTCGCTGAGCCTGGACCGCACCGGCGCGGACGGCCTGGTCACCTCCGAGTTCAACGCCACCGGCGGCCGCCCGGTCGTCCGCTGGCCGCTCTCCTCCAACGGGCTGCTGGAGACGGACACGGCCGGCAACAGCACGGGCACCGTGACGGCCACCGCCGCCTACCGGGTACCGATCTGGAAGGTGCAGGGCGCCGCGACCGACGGCACGTACTACTACTTCAGCGGCGAGTGCCCCGACTACGCGGGCAGCACCGACGCCGACGTCCCGTACTGCGTCCACCGGGCGAAGCCCGGCGAGGCGCCGCACGTACTGACGGAGGCCCCGCCGCTGACCCAGAACCTGTCGTGGTCCCCGCTCGCGGGGCGGCTCTGGGGCATCAACGAACGGGCGAACTACACCGACGGCAAGCGGGTGGTCTTCTCGGTCCACACCCCCAGCTGACCGGTACGGGGAGCCGGGTGTCCTGCCCGGCTCCCCGTCCGCTCAGCCCGTCGCGTCCGCCAGTGCCAGGGTGTGGAGCTGTTCCGGGGGGCCCGGGCGGGCGTAGTACCAGCCTTGGGCGGTGTCGCAGCCGAGGAGGCGGAGCTGGTCGGCCTGGGCACTGGTCTCCACGCCTTCCACCGTGACCGCGAGGTCGAGGCTGTGGGCGAGGGAGACGATGCCCTCGACGATCTTGAGGTCCACCGGGTCGGCGGGATACTGCTGCATGCCCTGGGTGAAGGAGCGGTCGAGCTTGAGGACGCTGACCGGGAGGCGGCGGAGGTTGGCGAGGTTGGAGTAGCCGGTGCCGAAGTCGTCCAGGGCTATGTCGACGCCCATCTCGGCGAGCCGGCGCAGCGGCTTCAGGAGGCCGTCGTCGGCGCCGATCAGCGCGGACTCGGTGACCTCCAGGCACAGCGCGTCCGGGGTGACACCGGCGCGCTCCAGGATGTCGACGGTGTCCTGCACCAGCCCGGGGTGGGTGAGCTGGCACGGGGAGAGGTTGACGTTGATCCGCAGCGGGCCGGCCGTCTTCTCCCGCCACGCACGGGCCTGCCGGATCGATTCCTCAAGGACCCACCGGCCCAGCGGCACGATCAGCCCGGTGTGCTCGGCGAGCGGGATGAAGCGGTCCGGACCGAGCACCCCGTGCTGCGGGTGCAGCCAGCGGACCAGGGCTTCCGCTCCGTTCACGGTGCCGTCGCCGAGATGGACCAGGGGCTGGTACTCGATGAAGAACTCGCCGCGTTCCAGCGCGCTCGGCAGCGCGGTGGTGAGCCCGTGCCGGGTGATCGCGCGGGCGTCCGCCTCCGGGTCGGCCAGCTCGGCCCGGTTGCCGCCCGCCGACTTGGCCCGGTACATCGTGATGTCGGCGCTGCGCAGCACCTCCGCCGCCGTACGCTCCCCCGCCGGGCCCTCCACGATGCCGAGGCTGCCGCGCACCAGGAGGTCGCGGCCGTCGATGCCGACCGGGGTGAGCAGCGCGTGGGTGATGCGTTCGGCCAGCTCCTCCACCCCGCGCTCGGTGTCGCGGCCGGTGGTGAGGGCCACGAACTCGTCGCCGCCGAGCCGGGCGACCATCTCGCCGGGCGCGGTGGTGCAGGACTGCAGCCGGTCCGCGACCTCCACCAGCAGCCGGTCGCCGGCCGCGTGGCCGAGGCTGTCGTTGATGGCCTTGAAGCCGTCGAGGTCGAGGTAGCACAGCCCGAAGCGCTGTCCCTCGCCCGCCGCGAGCGCCTTCTCCAGCCGCTCGAAGAACAGGGTCCGGTTGGGCAGCCCGGTCAGGGCGTCGTGGGTGGCCTCGTAGCGCAGCCGGAGATGGAGCAGCCGGCGCTCGGTGGTGTCCTCCAGCATCGCCATCTGGTACTGCGGGGTGCCGTCGGCGTCACGGAGCAGGGAGACGGTGAGGTTGGTCCACAGCGCGGTGCCGTCGGTCCGGTTGAACGCCTTCTCCACGTGGTAGTGGTCGCGTTCGCCGCGGACGAGTTCGTCGTACAGCCGCCAGGTCTGGGGCGCGTCCTCGGGGTGGGTCCAGTCCCGGACCCTCCGCCCCCGCATCATGGCCTCGGAGACGCCGAACATGCGCACCAGGGCGCCGTTGACCTGGAGGACGTTGCCGTCGAGGTCGGCGATGCCGATGCCGATCGCCGCGCCCTCGAACACCGCGCGGAAGCGGGCCTCGCTGGCGTGCAGGGCCTCGGCGACCACGCCCTGGGCACGGAGCGCGGCCTGCGCGATGGCCTCCTGCTCGGCACGGGTGCGCTCGCGCAGCGCTTGGGCGTACCCGGCGGCCATGGCGTGCTGCAACCGCGAGGAACGCATCCGGAGTTGGTCCTGGGGGCTGTCGTCACCGCAGTACAGGACGAGGTAGGCGTCGACGCAGTCCAGGGTGCGGACGAGCACCTCGGGATCGGTGCCGTGCGCCTCGACCAGCGCGGCGCCGACCGCCCGCGCCTCCCCGGCGTCGAAGCTCCTCGCCCTGAGCGCCAGGCTGAGTCGGTGGGCGAGGGGGAGCAGCCGCTCCTCGAACTCGGCGCGGGTGAGCGACGTGGAGGTGACGGGGTAGACGGCCCGGCTCCAGATCGTCGTCAGCCGCCGCACTCTGCCTTCCGGGCCGTCCGGCTCCGCGCTCACGCCGTACGCCCCACGCCGGCGAACCCGGAGAACGCGAAGTCGTCCTCGTCCTCGCGCGCCGACTCCGGCCGCCAGTCCGGGAGATGGACCAGTCCGGGGTCGAGCAGCTCGAAGCCGTCGAAGAAGCGGGCGATCTCCTCGCGCGAGCGCATGACCAGCGGGTTGCGGATGTCCCGGTACACGTCCACCGCGCCCTCGGCGCGCTCCTCGGCCAGCGGGATGCCCTCGTAGGAGGCGTGGGTGAGGATCAGCAGGCTGCCCGGCGCGAGCGAGGCGCGCAGTTCGGCCACCGCGCGGTGGGGTTCGTCGGCGTCCTCCAGGAAGTGCAGCACGGCCACCAGCAGCAGGGCCACCGGCCGGTCGAGGTCGATCAGCCGGGCCACCTCGGGGCTGGTGAGGATCTCCCGCGGCTTGCGCAGATCGGCGGCGACGACCCCGGCGTCCTCGTTCCCGGTGAGCACCGCCTGGCTGTGCGCGACGGCGACGGGGTCGTGGTCGACGTAGACGACGCGGGCGCCGGGCCGGGCGGCCTGGGCTATCTCGTGGACATTGCCGAAGGTCGGGATGCCGGAGCCGACGTCGAGGTACTGGTCGATGCCCTGCTCGGCGGCGAACCGCACGGCCCGGCGCAGGAACGCCCGGTTGGCCTGCATGATCTTGGGCAGGCCGGGGAGGAACTCCATCGCCTTGCGGGCCGCTTCCCGGTCGACCTCGAAGTTGTGCGAACCGCCCAGGTAGTAGTCGTACATGCGCGAGACGCTCGGCACCGAGATGTCGATGCTCCGGGGGGCCCAGGCGGGGCGCTCCATGTATCACTCCAAGGCGTAGGCGGCAGGGACGGGCGAGCCGGTGTTCGAGCTGAGGCTACTGATCGCCCGCCAAAGGGGCGACCCGAAACGGAAATTGACCATCCGTTCCCGGTCACCGCCTGCGGGAAGTACCCGTCCGACCCCGCTGGGTGACTGCCCGGGCGCACGGCGCAGGGCCCGCCCCCTCCGTGTGACACGGACGGTGCGGGCCCTGCGCGGGGCGGTGACCGCTACTGGGCGGGCGCGCCGATCGGCTTGCCCTCGGGTGATACGGCGTACCAAGTGCCGCCCACGCCCTGGCCGTTGGTGTCACCCGGCGCCTTGTCACCGGAGAAGGTGTAGATGGGCCAGCAGTTGACCGACATCTGCTTCACGCCGTCGGGGCGGGTGAAGGGCATCAGGCCCTTCTTCTTGACGCCCTGGGTGTCGTCGGCGCTCACCGGCGCGACCGCCGGCCACTTCTCCAGGCACGCTCCGGTGCAGTTGGAGACGGACTTGGGCCACGCCTTGTCCTTGAGGAAGCGGTAAACCGTGCGGCCGTTCTTGTCGACGACGATGTCACCGAGCTTGGGGTCCTTGCGGACGGAGAGGCCGGGCAGCGAAGTCAGGGACGCCTTCTTGCCGTTGGGGGCGAGCGCGAACCACTTGCCGCCGACACCCTGGCCGTTGACGTCGCCGGAGTTGAGATCCTTGGCGTAGCGGTACGCGGGCCAGCCGCCGATGGTGAGCTGCTTGCTGCCGTCGGCGCGGGTGACCTCGCCCAGCATGGCCTTGTCGATACCGGCCCCGGCGTTGGCGTCGTCGGCGGGGACCGGGGGCCAGGTGGTGGCGCAGTCGCCGTCGCAGTTGGTCTTCGGCGGCTCGGCCGTGTCCTTGTCGAAGCGGTACAGGGTGAGGCCCGAACCGTCGGTGAGCACGTTTCCGAGCTGCGGGTTGGTGGCCACCGTCAGCTTGCCCGCGGGGGCGGCGGGGGTCGGGGAGGCGCTGCTCTGGGCTCCGTCGGCGCCGTAGCCGTTGCCCGCGGCGACTCCGGTGCCGATACCGGCTGCGCTGGCCGACGCTCCCACGTTCTGGGCCGCCGCCGGGGGCGTGACGTTGTCCTGACCGCACGCCGTGGTCAGCGCCAGCACCGAAGCGGCCGTGGCCACCAGTGCGGCGGTCCGCCAGGAGGTCTTCATCCTCAACTCCCCATTTTCGCCAGTTTGTTGCGGCGCCACTGAGGCACCGCACGGCCATGGGTACGGGGCGCGGGGGGCGGAGCGTTCAACGGGGCGGCGAAAAACTTTCGGCGGTGCGCGACGGGGCGTGCCGAGGGGGTGGCGGTGCGTACGGGCGTACCCATCCGTCCGGCGGGGTCGCCCGGCATGTCAAACCAGGCGGAGCGCGTTGTCCCTCCTTCGGACCAATTGCCGTACGAACGGCGGCCGGGGCCTCGCAGAGCCCTCCATGATCTCGCTCGTGCAAGGTCCCCAAGCAACCCGATGCGCGGTCGCCACCAGGGCGTTGGCGCTGCTCGCGGTGGTGTGGAGCGTGGTCGGCTGCCCGGTCGGCACGGCGTCGGCCGACGCCTGCGCCTACGCCTCCACGGGCCCGGACGGCACGGTGGCCGTGGCGGTGGCCGGAAACCACCATCCCGGCCCCCCGCCCTGCCATCCGCCACCCCCGCCCCCGTGCCCGCCGACGCCCACGCCCACGCCGACCCCTACCCCGACTCCCACGCCCACCCCGACACCTCCACCACCGCCCCCGCCCACCCCGACACCGACGCCGACTCCCACTCCGACCCCCGCTCCGCCGCCTCCCGCTCCGCCGCCGCCCAAGCCGCCGCCACCCAAGCCGCAGCCGCGGCCGACGCCGCCCGCTCCCGAGCCCCCCGTCCGGCCGGCGCCGCCACCGGCACCGCGCCCGGCCCCGACCCCACCGCCCCCGCCCGCCCCGGCACCCGAACCGCCGCCACTCCGGCCGGCGCCGAAGCCGCCGAAGCCCACCCCCCGGCCGACGGTGACCCCGGTGAGCTACCCGGCGTACCACGCCCGTCCCGCCCGGCACATCGCCCGCTCCCACACCTCGCCGGTCCGCTACGTCCTGCTCGTCACCATCCCCGCGATCGTCGCCGTCGCGGCGCTGCGCCCGCGGTGACGCGGCCGCACCCACCCCTGGAGGTATCCGTTGTCGGATTGGCTCGTTCTCGTCCTGGCCATGCTGGGCGCCTGTGCCGTGGTGGTGCTGATCACCCTCGTCCGGCACCGGCGGGCGCCGGAGGACGAGGACCCCAGCGAGACGCCCGACGTCATCGAGTACATGACGATGTGGATCGGGGTGGTGTACGCCATCGTGCTGGGCCTCGCCATCGCGGGCGTCTGGGAGGCGCGCAGCGCGGCCGGGGACACCGTCCAGGCCGAGGCGCAGGCACTCCACGAGGTGTCCGAGCGCGTCCGGGTGTACCCGGCGGACGTACGTGACCAGGTCCGCGCGGACATCGACGCGTACGTCTCGTACGTCGTGGACACCGAGTGGAAGTCGATGACGGACAAGGGGGAGGTCACCGCGCGGGGTTCGCGGCTGCTGGACACGGTGCGGCAGGACGTGACGGACTACCAGCCGCGCAGCGACTTCGAGGCGCAGGCGTACCAGCCGCTGGTGGACCAGGTGGCCGCGGCCGACCAGGCCCGCAACGCCCGCGCCGACTCCACCGGCCCGACCATGCCGCCCGTGGTGTGGTGGGGGCTGCTCGCCGGGGCCGTGATCACGGTGGGGATGGTGTTCGCCCTCCAGATCCGGCGTACCGCGCGGGAACTGGTCCTCGCGGGGCTGTTCTCGGCCACCATCGCGTTCATGCTGTTCCTGATCTGGGACTTCGACGCCCCCTTCAGCCGGGGCATCGCGGTGACGGCGGAGCCGTTCCTGACGCTGTTCCCGCACGCCTAGGAATGCCGGAGGCCCTCGTCCCGGCCCGGCGAGGGGTGGGACGAGGGCCTGTGCGGGCATCTCCCGCGCCGGCGAGGACGCGGGGACGTGACTCAGGCGCGCTTCTCGGTGCGGCGGCGCAGCCAGACGGCGCCGCCGCCGAGTGCGGCGGAGGCGACGAGGCCGCCGCCGATGGCCATGTCCGCGCGGGTGGCGCCGGAGGTGGTGCTGCCGCCGAGGCCGCCGTTGACACCGCCGATCACGGTGAAGGCGTTGGGGCGGGTCAGGGTGCGGCCGCCGCATTCGACGGTGATGTCGTAGCGGCCGGGGCGGGCGTTGCGGTCGACGGTGACGGTGACGCGGGAGGCGCTGCCGTTCCCCTGCAGCCGGGCGGCGCGGAAGGCGCGCGAGGTGACGGTGCCGCCGCGGCAGCCCTCGACGGCGATGGTCAGGCGCCCGCCGGCGGGGAGGACGCTGGGGGTGACGAGGATGTTGCGGAGGTTGCCGTCGTTGCCACCGCCGCCGTGACCGCCGTTGCCGTCGCCACCGCCGAAGTTGTCGTTCCCGTGCCCGTTGCCGTTGCCGTTGCCGTTGCCGAAGTTGTCGTTGCCCCGGTTGCCGTTGTTGAAGTTGCCGTTCCCGTTGCCGTTCCCGAAGTTCCCGTGGTTGTTGAAGTTGCCGTTGCCGTTCCCGTTGAAGTTCCCGTTCCCGTTGAAATTGCCGTTGCCGTTGAAGTTCCCGTTGCCGTTGTTGAAGTTGCCGTTGAAATTGCCGTTCCCGTTGAAGACCCCGGTGTTCGGGCTGACGCCCGTCACGGTGGTGGTGCCGTTCCCGTTGCCCATGCCGTCCGCGACGGCGACGGGGGCGGCGAGACCGAGCACGGCGATCGCGGCGCACGTGGCCGCCAAGGCACGCTGGTTACGCATGTGTTCCTCCGCGAGAGGCACGCCGGGGCCGGTCCCCGGTCGATCGGCGAGAAAGCGCCTCCCGACAGAACCCTCGGCCGCAAGGAACACGCCCGCATGTCGAGAATGGTCCGTCCTGGTGAGGACCCCTCCTGTCCGACAACCACACAATCGGATATCGCCGCAGGTCACACCCCGTCAGAAATTATCTCCGCTCTGCAACTCGGATGGCGCACCGGAAAGCGGGGCCGCCACCCGTTCGCCCGCCGCCCCGTCGCCGCCCCTCCGCTCGGGACTTAGCGTTTTCCCATGCGCGACGGACGTGGTGACAGCCGCGTCGAGAGGGGATGGCGAATGTCTGCGTCCGAGCTGGCGGAGTGGAGCGAACGGGAGGAGCGGCGCAGAAGACGCGCCCCCTGGGGCGTGCTGGCGCTCGTGCTGCTGACCGGTGTGGCGCTGATCCGGAACGGGTCCGGCGAGTTCGACGTCGGCCCCCCGCAACCCGCGGCGGCCGCCGCCCCGGCCCCCGACACGAGGTCCGCACCGAGCACCGAGGGGCCCGCGCCCGCCTCGGCCCCGGTCGGCCTGTCGTTCTCCCCCGCGGACCGGGTCCGCATCCCGGCGATCCAGGTCGACGCCCCGGTCACCCCGGTGGGCCTGGACGCGGACGGCTGGGTCGGCGCGCCCCCGCCCGAGGACCCGAACCTGGCCGGCTGGTTCACCGGCGCGGTCTCCCCCGGCGAGAAGGGCACTTCGGTGATCGTCGGCCATGTCGACAACACCCGGGGGCCGGCCGTCTTCTACGGGCTCGGCGCACTGAAGAAGGGCGACCGGGTCGAGGTGGCCCGGCAGGACGGCCGGACCGCGGTGTTCGAGGTGTACGGGGTCGAGGTCTTCGAGAAGAGCAAGTTCCCCGGCGACCGCGTCTACGGCTCCAAGGGCACCCCGGAACTGCGGGTGATCACCTGCGGTGGCGGCTTCTCCAAGCAGAACGGCTACGACGGCAACGTGGTCGTCTTCGCCCGCCTGGTCACGGGAGCCTGAGCCCCCGCGACCGGAGGCGGACGGTCTAGGTCATGCGGCGGGGCGGGACGGTGAGGTGGTAGCCGTGGTCGAGCAGATAGGGCAGGTACTCGCGGATCGCGCGGACGCTCTGCGTCCGGTCGCCCCCGGCGTCGTGGGAGAGGATGACGACGCCGGGGGCGGCGCCGTGTTCGACCCGCTTGACGACCGTGCTCGTGCCGGGGGTCATCCAGTCGGTGGTGTCGACGGTCCAGGCCATCGGCTCCATGCCCATCTCGGCACCGAGCTGGAAGGTGGCCCGGTTCCAGGCGCCGTAGGGGGCGCGGAACCACTGCGGGCGGTCCCCGTAGGCGTCCTCGATGACGTCGCTGGTCCGCTCGATCTCGTCGCGGATGTCACGCCGGGACATCTCGGTGAGCAGCGGGTGGGTCCAGGTGTGGTTGCCGACCACATGTCCCTCCTCGGCCATCCGGGCCAGGAGTTCCTTGTTGTCGACGGCCATCTCCCCGCACACGAAGAACATCGCGCGTACGTCGTACTTGGCGAGGGTGTCCAGGATGTGCGGGGTGTAGTCGGGGTGGGGGCCGTCGTCGAAGGTGAGCATCATGTTCCGGCCCCTGCCGGTGAGGCGCAGGATGGGCTGGTGACGCACCTTCAGCTTGCCGGGGGCGGTGTGCGGGCTGCCGGAGCCGATGAGGGGCTGGAGGCGGAACGCGGAGGGCTTGAGGGCCTGCCGGGCCTGGGGCCCGGCGAGGCCGGCGGTGGTGCGGGCGGCCTCGTCGCCACCGCCCGACATGAGGACTCCCCCGGCGCCCGCGGCGCCGAGGACGGCGGCCGATCCGAGGAGCATCCGGCGCCGTGTGAACAACTGATCCTTCTCCATGAACCATCAGTCGCCCGCCGGCCCCGCGCCGCACCGCACCGACACCGGTGCGGCGGGTCCGGTCCACCCGGTCGGCCCAGTGGCGGCCCGATTCCGAAGGCACCGCTGCCCGCGCACTGGACGGAACGGCGGCTTCCGATAGCCTCACCGCCGTGACGGAACAGCAGGCAGAGCACGAGCGGCACCGGTTCGAGCGGGGCACGGACGGTCCCAAGGTCATCGTCGTCGGCGTGGACGGCTCCGACTCCTCGCTGCGGGCGGCCGCCTACGCGGGCGGTCTGGCCCGGCGCCAGGGGGCGCTCCTGGCGGTGGTGTACGTGCAGCCGGTGCTGGCGGCCGGGGCGGCGCTCGGGGTGCCGGTGGCGCAGGCCACGGACGAGATCGCCGAGGACCTGATCGCGCAGATCAGGGAGGCGGCGGAGCGGGTGAAGGGGATATTCGAGGTGCGCTGGGAGTTCCACACCTTCCGCGGCGACCCCTTCAACGGCCTGGTGCAGGCGGCCGGCGAGCTGAAGGCGGACGCGGTGGTCGTGGGCGCCTCGGAGCAGGCCGGACACCGGATCATCGGGTCGGTGGCGATCCGGCTGGTGAAGGCGGGGCGGTGGCCGGTGACCGTCGTCCCGTAGCCAGGGGCCGCAGCATCGGCGCGGTCGCCAGGAGCAGTACCCCGGCCGCGGCGATGGCGGTGCGCGGGCCGGTGAGCGAGGCGAGCAGGCCCCACAGCGCGGTCAGCGCGGCCGTACCGGTCTTGGTGGAGACCGACCAGGCGGAGAGCGTACGGGCCAGGCGGTCGTCGGGGGTGCGCTCCAGCCGCTCGGCGGCCAGCACCGGGTTGAACACGCCCGCGCAGGTGATCAGGCACAGCTCGACCGCCATGACGAGGACCAGGCCGGCCACACCGGGCCGGACGAACGCCAGTCCCACCGGCCAGCAGGCCCGCAGCACGCCCGAGGTGAGCAGCACGCGGCGCCTGCCGTAGCGGGCGGCGAGGGGGCGGGCGAGCCGGGAGCCGAGAAGTCCGCCGAGGCAGGGCACGGCGAAGGCGAGGCCGTAACTCCAGGGTGCGAAGCCGAGCGGGCCGAGCATGAGGACGGCGAGCGGCGGGGCCTGCGCCATGATCAGTCCGTTCACCAGGACCGTGTTGAGGAACAGCGGACGCAGCTCGGGGCTGTCGAGCAGGTGCCGCCAGCCGTCGAGCAGACCGGCGGCGCGCGGCCGCGCCGGGTCGCGGGGCGGGCGTTCCGGGGCGGTCTCGGTGCCCTTGACGGCACGGATGCCGAGGGCGGACAGCAGGAAGCTCAGGGCGTTGGCGGCGACCGTCACCACGGGCCCGAACAGGCCGACGGCGGCGCCGCCGAGCGGGGGCCCGAGCACGGTGGCGGTCCAGGTGGTGGACTCGAACCTGCTGGTGGCGGTGAGCAGCCCGGCGGGCGGGACGAGGCTTTTCAGTTGGGCGCCGGAGGCCGCGGTGAAGGTGAGGTCGGCGGCGGCCACGACCATGGAGACGAGCAGCAGCTGGCCGAAGCCGAGCACCCCGAGGAAGTGGGCCGCGGGGACGGCGAGCAGGGCGGCGCACCGGACCAGGTCCGCCATGATCATGACGGGTCGCTTGCGGCGGAACTCCATCCAGGGTCCGAGCGGCACCGCCAGCACCGCGCCCACGGCCGGTCCGGCGGATGCCAGCAGGGCCACCTGGGCGGGGCCCGTGTGCAGCACGAGGAGCGCGATCAGCGCGAAGGCGTCGAACGCCAGCCAGGTCCCGGCCGCGCTCACGGCGTACGCCGCCCACAGCCACCCGAACCGCGACCCCAGCTTCATCGCACAACCTCTCGTTGACCGAGGTCATGAAATCCGCCGGGGCAGGACGGGAGCAAACAACCAGATCCCACACCGGCACAACCACTGGTTGTACGACTACCCTGTCGGCCATGGACCTCAAGGCCGTACGCACCTTCGTCGCCGTGGCGGACACGGGGCAGTTCCAGGAGGCGGCCGCCGTGCTCGCCATCACCCAGCAGGCGGTGTCCAAACGGATCGCGGCGCTGGAGCGGGACCTCGGGGTGCGGCTGTTCACCCGGACCGCGCGGGGCGCGGAACCGACGCTGGACGGGCGGGCGTTCCTGCCGCACGCGCGGGCACTGCTGCTGGCCGAGGAGCGTGCGGCCGCCTCGGTCCGGCCGGGGCGCCGAGCGCTCCGGGTGGACGTGATCGGCCCGAGGGTGGCCCCGGCCGTCCTGCTGCGCGGCTTCCACGAGGCGCATCCGGGGGTGGAACTGGACGTGGTCACGCTGTTCGACGCGGACACCGCCGTGGCCGCCGTGCGGGCGGGCCGGGTCGACGCGACCTTCCGCGCGGTCGGCATGCCGGGCAGGCCGCTGCCCGAGAGCCTGGCGAGCGCCCGCGTGCTGGACGAGCCGCTGCATCTGCTCACCGGCCCGGAGCACGCCCTCGCCGACGCGGACTCGGTGACCCCGGCCGGGCTGGCCGGGCACCGGATCTGGATGCCGAGCATCGTGGAGGGCGTGGAGTGGGCCGCGTACTACGCCTCCCTGGCGGCGGAGTTCGGGCTCACCATCGACTCGGCGGGTCCCAACTTCGGCAGCACCGCGATGCTGGACCGGATCGCCGGGTCACCGGAGCTGGCGACGTTCATGGGTGAGCACCCCCGGCTCGCCTGGCCCGCCGGGCACGATCTGCGGCGGATTCCGGTCACCGGACCGACGCCGGTCTATCCGCACTCCCTGATCTGGGACCGGGCCAACGCCCACCCGGGCCTCGCTGCCCTGCGCGCGCATCTGGCCGGCGGCTCCGAGGCGCCGCGCGTCTCCGGCACCTGGGTACCGGACTGGGCCGTGGCCTGAGGCGTCGTGCGTGGCGTCTTCCGAACCGGCCGGTGCTGAGCCATCATGATCCGCCGTCAGCCGTTTGCCGCCGGGGAAGAGGTGAGGCGTGTGGCCAAGATCCGTTCGGGTGAGGGGATTCTCCGTCGCAAACCCATTGAACACATCGAGGAGTCCGAGGCGGCCGAGGGCGGTCTGGACCGTTCGCTCGGCCTGTGGCAGCTCACCGCGATCGGAGTGGGCGGCATCATCGGCGCGGGCATCTTCACGCTCGCCGGCACCGTCGCCAACGGCAAGGCCGGCCCCGCCGTGGTGGTGTCGTTCCTGATCGCCGGTTTCGCGAGCGCCTGCGCGGCACTGTCGTACGCCGAGTTCGCGGGCATGATCCCGAAGGCGGGGTCGGCGTACACCTACGGGTACGCGGTGCTGGGCGAGTTCGTGGGCTGGTTCATCGGCTGGGACCTGCTGCTGGAGTACACCGCGATCGTGGCGGTGGTCGCCATCGGCATCTCCGGCTACTTCAGCTTCCTGGTGGAGGAGGCGGGCGCGGACCTGCCCGCGTGGATGCTGGGCGCGCCCGGGACCGGCTCGGGCCACCGGGTCGACCTGTTCGCGGCGATCCTCTGCCTGCTGATCGCCTGGCTGCTGAACCTGGGCATGAAGAGCGCGGCCCGGTTCGAGACGTTCGTGGTGGCGCTGAAGGTGCTGGTGGTGCTGCTGGTGATCGCGGTGGGCTTCTTCCACATCGACACCGCGAACTACCACCCCTTCTTCCCCTTCGGCATCAGCGGCGCCTTCACCGGCGCGGCCACGGTGTTCTTCGCGGTGTTCGGCTACGACGCGATGTCGACGGCGGCGGAGGAGTCCAAGGACGCCCAGCGGCACATGCCGAAGGCGATCATCTACTCGCTGGTCATCTCGATGGTGCTGTACGTGGCGGCCTGTCTGGTGCTGACCGGCATGCAGAACTACAAGGACATCGACCCGGAGAGCGGGTTCTCCTCGGCCTTCAAGTCGGTGGGCCTCGGCGGGCTGGCCGACGTGATCGCGGTGGGCGCGATCATCGGCATCCTCACCGTGATGTTCACCTTCATGCTGGGCGTGACCCGCGTCTGGTTCTCGATGGCCCGCGACGGGCTGCTGCCGCGCTGGTTCGCCAAGACGCACCCCACCCGGCGCGTGCCGACCCGGGTGACCTGGATCGTGGGCGCGGGGGCGGCCGCCATCGCCGGGTTCGTGCCGATCGGCGAGGCGGCCGAGCTGACCAACATCGGCATCCTGCTGGCGTTCGTGGTGGTCTGCGTCGCGGTGATCGTGCTGCGCTACCGGCGGCCGGACCTGCCGCGCGGCTTCCGTACCCCGCTGATGCCGTTCGTCCCGGCGCTCGGCGCGCTGTTCTCGCTCTGGCTGGTCACCTTCCTGGAGTGGCAGACCTGGGTGCGGTTCGCCATCTGGTTCCTGATCGGCTGTGTCGTCTACTTCGGCTATTCCTACCGCCACTCGGTACTGGCCCGGCGGCCGCCGACCGGGTGATCACTGCCCCATGGTGAGCCCGGCCTTGGCCGCGCCCCGGCTGAGCACGGTGTTGCGGACCCGGTCGCGGGTGGCGTCGAGGTCGGCGCCCGCGGCGATGGCGCGGTTCACGTCGATGGCCCGGCCGGCGTCGAGGTCGTACACCTGGGGCAGGAACTCGGCGCGGCGCACGTCCCAGCGGGCGCCGGCCCTGGCGGGCGGGGCGAAGGTGAAGCGGGCGAGGGTGGACTCGTTGCCGCGCCACTCCCCCGTGCCGGCGCCGCCGTCGGCGATCTGGTCGCCCATGCCGTACACCACCCAGGTGCCGTTGACCTTCTCGTAGGGCTGGGGCACCTGGGCGTGGTCGCCGAGGACGAGGTCGATGTCGGGGCGCCCGCCGGTCTTGGCGGCCGTGAGCTGCTTGGCGAGGGTGACCTGCCCGGCGTCCGGGGCGTCCTGACCGGCGGAGCCCCAGTTGACGGAGAGCACGACCACGTCGGCGCCCGCCTTCCGGGCGGCCCGCGCGGCGGCGGCGATCCGGCCCGCGTCGGCCGGGTCCACGGCGCCGGACTGCCCGGTGGTGTCGTAGGCGTACGACAGATGGGCGACCTTGGCGGTGCCCGCGCGCAGCAGGGTGACGGTGCGGGCCTCGGCGTCGGTGCGGGAGGTCCCGGCGTGCCGTACGCCCGCCTGGTCGAGGGCGTTCAGCGTGCGGGTGATCCCGGCGCCGTCGGCCTGCGGGGAGGCGGTGGAGCAGCTGTCGTAGCCGGTGGCGGCGAGGCCCTGGGCGAGCGGGGGCAGCGCGGCGACGGCCGGGTCGCCGTCGGCGCCCTGGACCGGCTCCAGGTGACACAGCGCCAGGTCGGCGCCGGACACCGCCGGGCGGGCCCCGGCGAGCATGGGGCGGAAGTCGTGTCCGCCGCCGGAGGCGTCGAAGCCCGCCCGGTCGGCGGCGGACGCGTACGGGTGGACGGCACCGGCGGCGACGAGGGTGAAGCCCTTCCCGGCGCCCGGCGCGGGCTGCCCGGCGCCGGACCCGGCCCGGTCCTGATGCTGGCAGGCGGCCACCGCCGCGAGCGCGGCGGTCAGCGCGAGGGCCACCTGGTGCCTGCGTCCGATCATCAACTCACCCCAGGATTGTCGGCGGGACTTGTCGTATTGACAGACAAACTCTGACGGGCATATGGGTATGAAGCTGACCAGCCGCGCAAACAGCCCCTAGCCCATCCGGTGCTGTCGGGCCGCCCGGTGACCGCTCGTCCGACCGTTCACCGAGCCCTGGCGACCGCCCGTCGCACCGGCGTGCGCGCGGGGTGTCGCCCGGGAGCGGGCTGCGCTGCCATACGGCCATGACGGCCGGGACCACTGCCCCAGGGACGACGACCGCCGAACACGAACTCGCCGCGCTGGCGCGGGAGCACGGGCGGCCCCTCTTCGCGCTGCTGCTGCGGCTGAGCGACGGGGACCGGCAGCGCGCCGAGGACCTGGTGCAGGAGACCCTCGTGCGGGCCTGGCAGCATCCCGAGGCGCTGCGCGCCGAGAACTTCGCCTCGGCCCGCCCGTGGCTGCTGACCGTCGCCCGGCGACTGGCCATAGACGCCCGGCGGGCGCGGCGGGCCCGGCCGCCGGAGGTGGTGGACGAGGTACCGGAGAACGCCCGCGTGACCGCCGACCACGCCGAGCGGGCCGCCGCCGCGCTCGACGTGCGCGAGGCTGTGAAGACACTCACTCCGCACCACCGTGACGTGCTCGTACTCGTGTACTTCCGCGGGGCCAGCGTGGCGGAGACCGCTCAGATCCTGGGCATTCCACCCGGTACCGTGAAGTCCCGCGCGTACTACGCACTGCGCGCCCTGCGCCAGGTTCTTCCGGGATACGCGACTGACCTGCGGTGAAACCGGGCGCCTGGTCAAGCCTCGGTAAAGCGCCTTGCCGTGACCCCCGTCGGGGCCATGAGCTGTCCTCATCCGTGTTCCGGGCGGGGGGCCGGGTTCGGGCGACGCGCACGCACCGGAGGAAGGCAGGCAGGGATGCTCCACAGAGGTCACGAGCACACGAGCGGCGCCGGCGGCGGTGAACTCACCGTCCCGATGGCCTGGTTCTACGCCGAGTACATCGCCGACGAGCTGCTGCGCACCGGCGATCTGATGCCACCGACGTCCTTCGAGTTCCGGGCGGGCCGGGACGCGCTGGCGCTCACCGTCTTCCTGTCCGACACCGAGGGGGAACTCTCCGGGGTCCGGGTCGTCTCGCAGTTGGAGACCTGGCTGTCGCTGACGGCGTACGACCAGCCGTGGCGGGAGTGGATCGGCGGCCGGATGGCCGAACTGACGGCCGAGGCGGCCACGTCGGACACTCCCGACCCGGACCTGGCGCTCGCGGGGGACGCCTGGCGCTGGCTGGAGGAGACCGAGCTGCTCGCGCCCGACCTGGACGCGGTGCCGGGCGGCGGCGCGGTCTGGGGGGAGGACGAGGGGCCGAAGGTGTGGACCCCGGCCTGGCGGCTCGGCCTGCCGCTCGGACACCTGGCCATCCATCTGTTCTGAGCCCGTTCCGGCGCCGAATCCGGCACCTTTTCCGGCCACGTGGAACTCGGACCAATCCGGGGCCCCGGCCGCTCCGAATCCCCATCGGGTTTCTGCGTGCGGCTTGAGTGATTCCGGCGTCCGGTGCGTACCAATGGGTGCACCGCGTAACCCCACCCGCACCCATAGGCACGAGGATTCGGCATGAGGTCCCTGGAAAGGCATCGCGCCGTCGGCGCGTACGCGCTCGGCGTGCTGGACGAGGCGGAGACCTTCCGCTTCGAGGACCACCTCGCCGAGTGCCCCCGGTGCGCGACCGACGCGGCCGAATTCGGCCCTACGGCACGGCAGTTGATGCTGTACCGGGAGGCCACGCCCGCCTTCGTGCCCGCGCTGGTCCAGCCCGGCCCCCGGCTCCTGGACCGGCTGCTCGGCGAGATCACCGTACGCCACCGGGCCCGGCGCCGCAGAGTCCTCTACGGGCTCGCCGCCTCGGTGGTGCTGGCGGTGGCCGGGCCCTCGGTGATGGCCTTCGCCGGGCACGGGCAGCCCGCGTCCCACGTCACGGCGGCGACCGATCCGGGTACCGGGGTGTGGGCGCGGGTCACCACCGAGGGCGAGCGCTGGGGCAGCGGGCTGCGCCTGGAGGTGCGGGACAGCGCCGGTCCGCACTCCTGCCGGCTGGTCGTGGTCGGGCGGGACGGCTCGGAGCAGGTGGCGGGCGGCTGGACGGTCGGCGCGCACGACGAGGGCACCACCGCCACCACGGCCGGCTCCTCGCTCGACCCGGACGACATCGACCACTACGAGGTGCGCACGGACAAGGGCGAGCGGCTGGTGACCCTGCCCGCGCGCTGACCGGCGCGGGTCACTTCAGCAGCCGGGACAGCCTGCGGTCGGCCAGCGGTCTGCCGCCGGTCTGGCAGGTGGGGCAGTACTGGAGCGAGGAGTCGCTGAAGGAGACCTCGCGGATGGTGTCCCCGCACACCGGGCAGGGCTCGCCGGTACGGCCGTGGACGCGCAGCCCGCTCTTCTTCTCCGCCTTCAGCCGCCCGGCCGCGATCCCCCGCGAGCGCTCCACCGCCTCGGTGAGCGTGGTACGCAGGGCGGTGTGGAGACGGGTGGTCTCCTCGGGGGTGAGGGAGGCGGCGAGCTTGTACGGGGACATCTTCGCCGCGTGCAGGATCTCGTCGCTGTAGGCGTTGCCGACCCCCGCGATCAGCGACTGGTCCCGCAGCGCGCCCTTGAGCCGGCGCCGCTCGTTCTTCAGCAGCCCCGCGAAGCGCTCCTCGTCGAAGTCGTCGGCGAGCGGGTCGGGGCCCAGCCGGGCGATCCCCGGCACCTGGGCCGGGTCGCGCACCACGTACACCGCGAGCCGCTTCTGCGTACCGGCCTCGGTCAGGTCGAAGCCCTCGCCGCCCTCCAGCGCCACCCTGAGCGCCAGCGGCCCCTTGCCGGGGCGCGGCGGGGTGTCCGGCAGGCGGTCGCGCCAGTGCAGCCAGCCCGCCCGGGCCAGGTGGGTGACGAGGTGCAGGCCGCCGTCGCTTCGAAGGTCCAGGAACTTGCCGTACCGGCGCACGGCCGTGATCTCCGTGCCCTCCAGGGCGGTGACCGGCGGGTCGTAGGTCTTGAGCACGCTGATGGCGAGCGGCTGCACACGGGTCACCCGGCGTCCGGCCAGGTGCTCGGTGAGGAAGTCCTTGAGCGCTTCTACCTCGGGCAGTTCCGGCATGTGTCCAGGGTGCCACCGGCGGGCCGCGGCGACAGGCGGCGGTCAGCCGTCCGGGTCCGTCCGGAACTCGCACCACACGGCCTTGCCGCCGCCACGCGCCTCCACGCCCCAGGCGTCGGCCAGCATGTCGACCAGGAGCAGCCCGCGCCCCGAGACCCCGTCGTCCTGCGGTTCGCGGCGGCGGGGCAGCGCGCTGGAGGAGTCCTCCACCTCGACGCGCAGCCGTCGCTCGCCGCCGGTCGTCAGGCGCAGGGTGACGGTGGCGGAGCCCTCGGTGTGCATCAGCGCGTTGGTGATCAGTTCGTCGGCGACGAGTTCGATCTCGTCGGCCCGCTCCCCGGCGCCCCAGGCACGCACCTCGGCGCCGATGAGGTGCCGGGCGCGGGTGAGGGCGTCGGGATCGCCGGGGGCGACGTGCTGGCGCAGCCGGCCGCGCGCTCCGGGTTCCTCGGGCTCCCGGCGGCGCAGCAGGAGCAGGGCGACGTCGTCCTCGCCGCCGCGTTCCTCGGCCATCGCGATCAGGCGCCCGGCGAGTTCGCGTACGTCGTCCGGGCCCTGGGCGAAGAGTTCCGCGAGGTCCCGCATGCCGTCGTCCAGGTCGGCGCCGGGCTGTTCGACCAGGCCGTCGGTGCACAGCAGCAGGGTGTGGCCGGGGTCCAGCTCCAGGGTGGCGACGGGGTACTCCAGGCGGCCGAACTCGGCGGAGAGGCCGAGCGGGAGCCCGCCCTCCAGGTCCAGGCGCCGGGTGGTGCCGTCGGCCTCGCGGAGCAGGGGGTCGAGGTGGCCGGCGCGGACGACCTGGACGACGCCGGTGGAGAGGTCGGCCTGGGCGTAGAGGCAGGTGGCGAAGCGGTCGGTGTCCAGTTCGTCGAGGAAGACCGAGGCGCGGGCCATGACGGTGGCCGGGGTGTGGCCCTCGGCGGCGTAGGCGCGCAGCACGATCCGGAGCTGGCCCATGACGGCGGCGGCGTGCGTGTCGTGGCCCTGGACGTCCCCGATGACCGCGCCGACCCGGCCGCCGGGCAGCGGGATCAGGTCGTACCAGTCGCCGCCGATGTCCCGGCCGAGGGCACCGGAGCGGTAGCGCACGGCCACGTCGGCGCCCCGGACCCTGGGGATGGTGCGGGGCAGCATCGCCTGCTGGAGGCTCTGGGCGAGGTCCTTCTCCTGCTCGTAGAGCATGGCCCGCTGCAGGCTCTGGGCGATGCTGCTGCCGAGGGCGATCAGGACCGCGCGCTCCTCGGCGGAGAAGCCGCGCCGGTCGTTGTAGAGCAGGCCCATCGCGCCGAGCGGGCGGCCCTGGGCGATCAGCGGGAGGTAGGCGGCGGAGGTGATGTGCAGCTCGGTGATGTGCGGCCAGAGGATCGGGTACTCCTCGGCGAACTCCTCCGGCGACTCGATGAACCGGGGGACGAGGGTGCGCACGACCTCGCTCATCGGGTAGGGCTCGTCGATCCGGGTGATGCGGGTGCCGGGCACGAAGCTCTCCGTGGGACCCTCCGCGACCAGCCGGATGCGCCCGGCCTCCACCAGGCCGATGACGACGCTGGCCGCGCCGAGGTGGCGGATGCCGTGGGTGTCCTTGAGGGCGTCGATGACGTCCTGGACGCTGCGGGCGTGGGCGAGCGCGGCGGAGACGGCCTCCACGATGCCGGCCTGCTGGCGGAACGCCTCCTCCTGCGCGGTGCGCGGCGCACGGGCGGGGCTGTCGGCGAGTTCCCGGGTGGCGTCGCGGACGAGGCCGACGACCCGGTACGGGCGGCCGGAGGCGTCGCGGCGGATGGCGCCCTGGCTGTGCGCCCAGCGGATGGCGCCGTCGCGACGGCGGACGCGGAAGTAGGCGCCGTAGGTCTCGCTGCCGTTCTTGATGGCGCGGGCGACCGCCGCGTCCAGCCGCGCCGCGTCCGGCGGGGGGACCCGGAGGGCCAGCGAGGTGGCCCGGCCGTCGTACTCCTCGGGGCGCAGGTCGAAGATCTCGTGAGCCCCCGCGTCCATGTGGAACAGGCCCGCGTCCAGGTCCCAGTCGAAGCTGCCCATGTGGTTGAGCGCCAGGATCGTGTCCGGGGCGGCGGGCCGGTTATCCGGGAGTGACAGGGCACTCGCACCCCGATCAGCCATGGGGCCACCTTGCCAGCAAATGTCCGAATCTTCGAGTGGGGCGTGGCAGGGTGTGCCCGCCCGGCCCGTACGGGTTATGCGGGCCCGCGGCGCGGTACCCGGAGGACCGGGCGGGCGCGACGGGCGGGGAGCGGCCCCGGCCGGGCGGCCGCCGTGAAAGGCAGGAGCGCGAGCGCGATGGAGTGGTTCACCGCCCCCGACTACTGGCTGAGCCGGCTGGTGCTCCAGCGCGGGCTCGCCGCGCTCTATCTGGTGGCGTTCCTGGTGGCGGTACGCCAGTTCCGGCCGCTGCTGGGCGAGCGCGGACTGCTGCCCGTACCGCGCTATCTGGCGCGGGTGCCCTTCAAGGAGTCGCCCAGCCTCTTCCACGCGTACTACTCGGACCGCTTCTTCGCCGGGTGCGCCTGGGCGGGCTGCGCGGTGTCGGCGGCGCTGCTGGCGGGGGCGGACTCGGCTCTGCCGCTGTGGGCCGGGATTCTGCTGTGGCTGGTGCCGTGGGCGCTGTACCTGTCGATCGTGAACGTGGGACAGACCTGGTACGCGTTCGGCTGGGAGACCCTGCTGCTGGAGGTGGGCTTCCTGGCGGCGTTCCTCGGCAACGACGAGGTGGCGCCGCCCGTGGTGGTGCTGTTCCTGCTGCGCTGGGTGCTGTTCCGGGTGGAGTTCGGCGCGGGGCTGATCAAGCTGCGCGGGGACGCCTGCTGGCGCAAGCTGACCTGTCTGGACTACCACCACGAGACCCAGCCGATGCCGGGCCCGCTGAGCTGGTTCTTCCACCACCTGCCCAGACCCCTGCACCGGGTGGAGGTGGCCGCCAACCACTTCACCCAACTGGTCGTCCCGGTCCTGCTGTTCACCCCGCAGCCGATCGCCTCGGCGGCCGCCGCGCTGATGATCGTGACCCAGCTGTGGCTGGTGCTCTCCGGGAACTTCGCCTGGCTGAACTGGGTCACCATCGTGCTGGCCCTGTCCGCGCTCCGGCTCCCCGCCGAAGCGCCCGCCGTGCCCGCCGCGCCGCTCTGGTACGAGGTGCTGGTGCTCGCCGTCGGCGTGGTCCTGCTGGCGCTCAGCTCCCGCCCGGTGCTGAACATGGTCTCCCGGCGCCAGGTGATGAACCGCTCCTTCGACCCGCTGCGCCTGGTCAACACCTACGGCGCGTTCGGCAGCGTCAGCCGGCACCGCTACGAGGTGGTGATCGAGGGCACCGCCGACGAGCGCCCGAGCGAGGACGGCGACTGGCGTGCGTACGAGTTCCACGGCAAGCCCGGCGATCCCCGCCGCTGGCCGCGCCAGTTCGCGCCCTACCATCTGCGCCTGGACTGGCTGATGTGGTTCGCCGCGCTGTCGCCGGCGTACGCCGGGGACTGGTTCGGCAAGCTGGTGGAGAAGCTGCTGGAGGACGACCGCGACACCCTGCGCCTGCTGCGCGCCTCCCCCTTCCCGCCCGGCGCCCCGCCCCGCTTCGTCCGGGCCCGCCTCTTCCGCTACCGCTTCACCACCTGGCGCGAGCTGCGCGAGACGGGCGCCTGCTGGGAGCGGACCTACGTACGGGACTTCCTGCGCCCGACCCGGCTCAGCGGCACCCGGTGAACCGTCCCCTCTCGACTCCGGGCGCGGGAGCGGGCACAGTGCTCCCGTGCGCGCCGTCCGCGCGCCCGGAGTCCCCGAGGAGTGCCGTTGAGTACGTGGGTCGGCCGTACGGCCGCCGAGATCGCCGCCGCCGTCCGCGAGAAGCGGGTCACCCCAAGGGAGGTGGTGGCGGAGCATCTCGCGCGGATCGCGGAGCTGGACGTGCGGGTCGGAGCGTTCCGCACCGTGCGAGCGGAAGCGGCCCTGACCGAGGCGGACGAGGTCGGCGCCCGTCCGGACCTGGCCGAACTCCCCCTGGCGGGCGTGCCGGTGGCGGTCAAAGACAATCTCGGCGTACGCGGCGAGTCCACCCGCAACGGTTCCGCCGCGACCCCGGACACCCCGGCCGCCGCGGACCATGTGACCGTGGCCCGGCTGCGCGCGGCGGGCGCGGTCGTGGTCGGTCTGACCAACGTGCCCGAGCTGTGCGTGTTCGGCACCACCGAGGGCGTGTACGGCACGGCCCGCAGCCCGTGGGACCTCACCCGCACGGCGGGCGGTTCGTCCGGGGGCAGCGCGGCGGCGGTCGCGGCGGGCCTGGTCCCGCTGGCGCTCGGCAACGACGGCATGGGCTCGCTGCGCATCCCGGCGGCGGCCTGCGGTCTGGTGACGCTGAAGCCGGGCCACGGCGTGGTCCCGGCGGACATCGGCCACGGCGACTGGTTCGGCATGTCGGAGAACGGCCCGCTGGCCACCACCGTCGAGGACCTGCGCCTGATGCTCGCCGTCCTCGCGGAGACCGCGTTCCCGGCACCCGGGGAGCGCACGCCCCGCCGTATCGCGGCCGCCGTACGCAGCCCGCTGGCCGGGGTCACGGTGAGCGAGCCGTTCCGCACGGCGGTCCGCGAGGCGGCGGGCCTGCTCAACGGCGCCGGGCACACGGTACGGCGGGCCGAGCCGCCCTATCCGCTCGACCTGGGCCTGACCGCGCTGCGCACCTGGACGGCGGGCACGGCGGTGGACTCGGCCGAACTGGACCCGGCTCGGCTGGCCCCGCGCACCCGCACGCACGCCGCCGTCGGCCGCCGCTTCGTCCGCTCGGTGCGCACCGGCACCGCCCGCGAGAGGCTCCGCGCCCGCCTGCTGCCGTTCCTCACCGAGTACGACGTACTGCTCACCCCGGCGCTGGCCCGCCGCGCCCCCGCCGCCGCACCCTGGCACGAGCGGAGCTGGGCCGCCAACATCGCGGTGAACACGGCCACTTCGCCCTTCACCCCGGTCTGGAACCTGACCGGCTGGCCCGCGATGTCGGTCCCCTTCGGCGCGCTGCCCAGCGGCGCCCCGGCCGCGGTCCAACTCGTGGGCCGCCCGGGCACGGAGGCGGACCTGCTGGCGGTGGCGGAGGACCTGGAACGCCTGCGGCCGTGGGCGCGTACGGCACCGCTGGGCTAGGAGGTCCCGCCTAGAGCGCCTTGTGCATGACGTGCAGCCCGACCAGCCCGTCGCGGGGGTGGTCGAAGGCGTCCGGGATCGTGCCGAGGACGGTGAAACCCAGGGAGGTCCAGAGGCGGACGGCGGGGTTGGTCTCGACGACGGCGTTGAAGACCATCGCGCGGTAGCCCTGGGCCTTCGCCTCGGCGAGGACGTGCTCGGCGAGTGCCCGGCCGGTGCCCCGTCCGGCATGGTCGGGGTCGACCATGAAGCCGGCGTTGGCCACGTGCGCGGCGGGGCCGCCGTAGTTCGGGGTGAGGTAGGCCGAGCCGAGCAGGGTGCCGTCGGCGTCCTCCGCCACGTACACCCGTTTGGCGGGGCTCATCCAGAGGGCGCGGGCGGTTTCCTCGGGGGTGCCCGGGTCCCAGGTGTAGGTGTCACCGGCGGCGACGACGCGGTGCCAGAAGGGCCAGATCCGGGGCCAGTCACCGGCCCCGGCTTCTCTGATCGGCATGGGCGTGAGTCTGTCACGCCCATGCGCCCGACGGTCGCGGGGTGCGGTAGGGGTCAGTCCACGCTGGGCAGGATGTGGGGCTCCGCGAGGTCGTCCTCGTAGCCCGCCAGGCGGATCGGGGCGGAGCGAGCCCACACGTCCAGGCTGCCGAGTTCTTTGGGCCTGCGGCGGGATCGCTCCGTGCGTTCGTCGGGGCCCTGTTCGCTGGTCGTCTTCTCCGGTGTCACCGCGCACTCCTTATGTGTCGGATCACCCTGGGGGGCGTCCCGGACCTCCAGGGTAACCAAATGAGCGGACCCGCGCTCGATAGGGAGTGCAAACAAGACGTAACTTCCGCCCGCCCGCCGCCCCCTCAATCCCCCTTAATATGGGGCCGTTTACCGCAAAGCGCATCCGTTGCGGGGGCCGTCGATTCACCCACTCGGCCCAGCCATGCGTCTGCCCGGCCGATGCCCCGTCATACGACGGCGCGGCACCGGACCGAGGTCCGGTGCCGCGCCGTCAGGTACGGGAGAGCGGTCGCGTCACCACTTGCCGGGCGCGTAGTCCTTCATGAAGACGCCGTACAGGTCCTCGCCCTGCTCGCCGCGCACGATCGGGTCGTACACGCGGGCCGCGCCGTCGACCAGGTCCAGCGGGGCGTGGAATCCCGCCTCGGCCAGGCGCAGCTTGTCGTAGTGCGGGCGCTCGTCGGTGATCCAGCCGGTGTCGACCGAGGTCATCAGGATGCGGTCGGTGTCGAACATCTCCTGGCCGCTGGTCCGGGTCACCATGTTCATCGCGGCCTTGGCCGCGTTGGTGTTGGGGTGGCCCGCGCCCTTGTAGCCACGGGCGAAGACGCCCTCCATGGCGGAGACGTTGACGACGTACGCCCGCCCCTTCGGAGCCTGCTTCGCGGCGGCGGCCATGGCCGGGCGGAGCTTGCTGATCAGGATGAACGGCGCCGTGTAGTTGCAGAGCTGGGTCTCCAGCAGCTCCACCGGGGAGATCTGCTCGATGGACTGCACCCAGGTGTTGGTGTCGACCACGTCGGGCAGCAGGCCGCCCGCGTCGATCGCGGTGCCGTCCAGGTGCCGGGCGACGCTGGCGTTGCCCGCGACCAGGGCCAGGTCGGCGACCTTCTGGGCCTCCAGGCCGCTGGTGCCGACGGGCAGCGCGGCCAGTCCGTCCACCGCGCCGGAGTTGAAGGCGCCGATCACCTGGTGGGCGGGCAGCTCACCGGCGGGCAGCGGCGCGCTCTCGCCGTCGACCAGCGCGGCGTAGGCGGAGGGCAGCCGGCGCACGGTCTGCGTCGCGTTGTTGATCAGGATGTCCAGCGGGCCGGCCTCGGCGACCCGGTCCGCGAGGGCGACGACCTGGGCCGGGTCGCGCAGGTCGATGCCGACGACCTCCAGGCGGTGCAGCCAGTCCGCGGAGTCCTCCATCGCCTTGAAGCGGCGGATGGCGTCCTTGGGGAACCGGGTGGTGATCGTGGTGTGGGCGCCGTCGCGCAGCAGCATCAGCGCGATGTACATGCCGATCTTGGCGCGGCCGCCGGTGAGCAGGGCGCGCTTGCCGGAGAGGTCGGCGCGGGCCTCGCGGCGGGCCCGGTTCTCGGCGGCGCAGCCCTGGCAGAGCTGGTGGTAGAAGTAGTCGACCTCGGTGTACCGCTGCTTGCAGATGTAGCAGGAGCGGGGGCGCTGGAGTATGCCCGCGATCCGGCCGGCCTCGATCTTGGAGGTGGGCAGGATGCCCTCGGTCTCGTCGTCGATGCGCTCGGCGGAGCCGGTGGCGGTGGCCTCGGTGACGTTGCGGTCGTGTGCCGTCTTGGCGGCCCGGCGCTCCTGGCGGCGGCGCTGCTTGACCGTGCGGTAGATGTGCGAGGTGGCCCGGCGGACCTGGATGGCGTCGGGGTGGTCGACGTCGATCCGGTCCAGCTCCTCCAGCACGCTGAGGCAGACGGCCAGCCGCTCCGGGTCGATACCGGGCCCGTAGACCATCTCGTCCGTGGACACCGCGTCCGTGGACGCCGCGCCGTCCTCTGTCACCGTCATCGCGCTGCCGCTTCCCTGATCACCCGCGCGGGGCATGGGCGCGCCCGCTGTCGGCCGGGGAATTTTACGGAGCGCCGGGCCCCTGGACCAAACCCGCACCGGCGGCGGGCGGCCCGGGGGCCGGGAACGGCCGAGGTCAGACCTCGCAGGCTGTGAGCAGGGTCTCCATCTCGGCGGTGAGCGCGCGGGCCAGGACGTCGAGGTCGGGCACCGCGCGGGCGTCGGCCACGAGCCCGTAGTGGACCCGCCCCCGGTAGGTGGAGATGGCCACCGCGACCGACTGGCCGGGGGCGAGCGGGGCGAGCGGGAAGACCTCGGCCAGTTCGTGGCCGCCGAGCTTCAGGCCGATGCCGGGCAGCGGGACACTGGTGACGAGGATGTCGAACCAGAGCCGCGCCGCCTGTCCGACCAGCGGGCCGCCGAGCCGGTGACCGAGCGCCGGGACGTGGTCCGCGAGCAGGGCCACGGCACCCGCGCCCCGGTCGGGACCGGCGTCCTTGTTGCGGACCATCGCGGCCCGCACCGTCTCCAGCCGGGCCAGCGGGTCGGGATCGGCGACCGGAAGCCGCAGCAGGTACCCGGAGAGCCGGTTGCCCGGTGGCTGGGCGGTGCGCGGGCGGCGCCGGGAGACCGGGACGAGGGCGCGCGGGGCGACACCCTCGCTGCCGTCACCGCGCTCGTCCAGCCAGCGGCGCAGGGCGCCCGCGACGATCGCGATCAGTACGTCGTTGACGGTGCCCCCGGCACTCTTCCTGACCCGGTGCACGTCGTCGATGTCGAGCACGGCACCGGCGGTGCGGCGGGTGCCGCTGGCGGCGGAGGTCAGGGCCGGGGCGGGGCTCATGCCGAGGGTCGAGCGGGCCAGTGAGGCCCCGATGTCCAGGGCCCGGCCCAGGTCCGCGACGGCGCCCTTGACCAGGTCGGGGACGCGGCCGGGCAGCGCGCGCACCTCGGAGAGCAGGCCGGGCCGGGGCTCGGCGGGGCGCGGAGCGCGGTCGGGCAGGTCGACGGGGTCGAGCAGGGAGGCGGCCAGCTTCAGGGCGCGCAGGCCGTCGGCGAGGGCGTGGTGGAACTTGAACAGCACGGCGAAGGACACGCCGTCGGCGCCGGGCAGCACGTGCGCCTCCCACGGCGGCCGTCCGCGCCGCAGCGGGCGCTGCATGAGCCGTCCCGCCATGCCGTGGAAGTCGTCGGTGGGCGCGTGCAGCCGTACGTGGTCCAGGGGGTCGAAGTCCGGGGCGGGTTCGCGGGTGGCGCCGCCGAAGGCGAGGGGCTGCCAGACGTCACGGATGCGCATGCGCAGGCCGGGGACGGCGGCGGCGCGGGAGGCGAGCAGGTCGGCGGCGTGCGCCCCGGCGGTGGGTGACTGGGTGGCGAACACGCCGAGCGCGCCGAGGTGCATGGGGTGCCGGGCGGACTCCATGTTCCAGAAGGCGAGGTCGAGCGGGGCGAGCGGATCGGAAGTCAAGGGCGTGCCTCGCGTCGTCGACGGGTGGGCTTTTCCTGAGTCAATCCCCGAACCCCGATTACGGTCAAGTGCGATCAGGTTACGCACAGTTAACAACGGATAAAGTCCCGCCCCCGGAGCAGGGCGGGACTCGGCAGACCCTCAGGTCACCTGAGTGCCGGGGGCGCCGCCTGGGGTCCGGTACCCCACTCGGACGGGCGCGGGCCGACCGTGAACGCCAGGGTCCGCAGCGAGCGCAGGGCGCGGGTGGTCAGGTAGGTGCGGTCGTGCGCGGTGCGGTCGGTGCGGACGCCCTGGATGTAGCGGTCGGATGCCGAGGTGCCGGGGGCGGTCACGGTGAGGCCGCCGGTGGGCCAGTAGCGGCGGTCCAGGGTGAGGTCGACGCGGTCGAAGACGGGGGTGGACAGGCCCCAGGTGTCGTAGCCGGGCTGGATGGGGAAGACGCCGATGGACGACAGCACGTTCCAGGCCGACATGGTGCCGAGGTCGTCGTTGCCGGTCACGCCGTCCGGGGTGTCGGTGAAGAGGGTCAGCGCGGCGTGCACCACGTCGGTGGTCTTCCAGGGCCGGCCGGTGGAGAGGTAGGTGTACGGCGCGATGAGGTCGGTCTCGTTCTGCGGGTTGTACTTGTCCGCGTCGTAGTAGTCGTACGCGTTGCCGTGCACCCACACCCGGCGGGCGGTCGCCTCGGGGTCGGCGAGGAGCTTGTCGTAGGCGAAGAAGGAGTCCAGGCGCCGTTCGGCCGCCCGCTTGCCGCCGATCAGGCCGATCACGCCGGGGAGGTCCTGGGGCACGAGCCACTGGTACTGCCAGGAGGTGCCCTCGTGGAAGCCCTCGCTCTTGGCGGGGTCGGCGGGTCCGGTGAAGGCGCCGGAGGCGTCGCGGGCGCGGAAGAAGCCGGTCGTGGGGTCGAAGACGTTGCGGTAGTTCCGGGACCTGGCCGCGTAGCGGGCGGCGTCGTCGGGGTGGCCGAGGGCGCGGGCCATCTGGGCGAGCATGGCGTCGGACAGGGCGTACTCCAGGGTCACGGAGGCGCCGAAGTGGTAGTCGGAGTCACCGTCCTTGGCGTACGGGCGGCCCTTGACGTACGGCGCGAACCCGTGGGCCAGGTATTCGGCGTTGGACTCCCGGCCGACGCCCGGGTAGGCGGCGGGCGGGACCCCGTCCGCGTTCTTCCTCAGGGCCTGGTAGGCCCGGTCCTCGAAGCCCTTCAGCAGGCCGAGGTGGAAGGCGGTGGTGAGGAAGGGGGTCACCGGGTCGCCGGTCATGATGTTGGTCTCGACGGGCCCGTATCCCCACTTGGGCAGCCAGCCGCCGTCCTCGTCGATGCGTACCACCGAGCGGGCCATGTCGCGGGCCTCGCGGGGGGCGAGGAGGGCGAGGAGCTGGGCCTGGGTGCGGTAGGTGTCCCACAGGGACCAGTTCTGGTAGTAGGTGAAGCCCCGCGCGTGGTGCGGTTTGCGGTCCCAGCCCAGGTAGCGGCCGTCGGCGTCGCTGCCGATGTTGGGCGCGAGGAACGAGCGGTACAGCGCGGAGTAGAAGGTGCGGCGCAGCGCCGGGTCCCCGCCACGCGCCCGGACGGCCGAGAGCCGCCTCTCCCACGCCTCGCGGGCCCGCCGGCGCACGCTGTCGAAGGAAGTTGCGCCCTCGGCCCGGAGGTTGGCCGCGGCCCCGCGCGCGTCGACGTACGACAGCCCGGTGGTCGCCTCGACCGCACGGTCCTTCGTGGTGTCGAACCGGACGTACGCCCCGCCCGTCCCGGTCCGCGCCCCGGCGGTGACCGCGCCGGAGTCCCAGGTGCCGTACGCGGTGAAGGGACGGCTGAACCGGGTGACGGTGTACACGGTGTACGGGCCGGTGTCCCGGCAGAAGCCGTGGCCGGAGATCTTCGTGCGCACGGTGCGGTCGTCGAGGACCTCCACCTCGGCGCCGCCCGGCTTGTGCAGCGACTGGGCGGCGTTGAGCAGGACGTTGGCCTGCGTGGTGGCCGGGAAGGTGTAGCGCTGGACGCCGGTGCGGGCGGTGGCGGTGAGTTCGGCGCGGATGCCGGTGCCCAGGCCGACGCGGTAGTAGCCGGGGCTCGCCTCCTCGTCGTCGTGGGAGAAGGCGGCGGCGTAGCGGGCGTTGTCGGTGGCGGTGACCTCGCCGGTGGTGGGCAGCACGGGCAGGTCGCCGCCGACGCGGCACCCGACGCCGGAGACGTGCAGCAGGGAGAAGCCGCGGATGTGGTCGTGCGTGTGGTCGTAGCCCGTCCGGTGCCCGGTGTCCGGGGAGAGCTGCACCATGCCGAACGGCACGGCGGCCCCGGGGAAGGTGTTGCCCTCGTTCTGGGTCCCGATGAACGGGTTGACCAGATCGGTGAGGTGGCCGTCGGACGGTTCGGCGGCGCGGGCCGGGGTGGCGGCCAGCGCGGACGCTGCCATCACCCCGGCCAGGCACAGCCGGGTGCGCCGGGTCCCTCTCATGTCGGATGACCTCCGCTGGTTCGACGTCGTTGCCTGCATCGTGCGGGGCGAACGACGTGAACCCGGGCATCCGGGATGGTTCGAGGGCGGCGCGTCGCGGGGTCCCCCGGTTTCCGGCGGCGGGTCAGGTGACGAGCTGGCCCTTGCCCAGGGCGATCACCCCGCCCCGGGAGACGGTGTACAGCTCGGCGTCGCGGGCGGGGTTGACCCCGATGGTCGCGCCCGGCGGCACCTCCACGTTCTTGTCCAGCACCGCGCCCCGCACCACCGCGCCCCGGCCGACACGCACGTTGTCGTGCAGCACCGAGCCCTGGACGACCGCGCCGGGGTCGACCCGTACCCCGGGCGAGAGCACCGAGCGGCTGACCTGGCCGCGGATCAGGCAGCCGGCGCTGACGATGGAGTCGCTGGCGATGCCGCCCGCGCTGAACCGGGCCGGGGAGAGCTGGTTGGCGTGGGTGTAGATGGGCCACTGGGTGTTGTACAGGTTGAACGCGGGCCGCTCGGCGATCAGGTCCATGTGGGACTCGTAGTAGGCGTCGAGGGTGCCGACGTCCCGCCAGTAGCCCTGGTCGCGGGTGGTCTCGCCGGGGACGTGGTTGTCGTGGAAGTCGTAGAGCTGGGCCTCGCCGCGGCCGGTGAGCTGGGGGAGGATCGAGCCGCCCATGTCGTGCGCCGACTGCTCGTCCTCGGCGTCCCGCTGGAGGGCCTCGATGAGGACCTTGGTGGTGAAGATGTAGTTGCCCATGGAGGCGAAGACGCTGTTCGGGTCGTCGGGCAGGCCGGGCGGGTCGGCGGGCTTCTCCAGGAAGCGCTGGACCATGCGGCCGTCCGAGCCCGGTGTGATCACGCCGAACGACGAGGACTCCGCCCGCGGCACTCTGATGCCGGCGACGGTGACGCCCGCGCCGCCCTCGATGTGCTGGCGCAGCATCTGCCGGGGGTCCATGCGGTAGACGTGGTCGGCGCCGAACACCGCGACATACTCCGGCTGTTCGTCGTGGACCAGGTTGAGCGACTGGAGGATGGCGTCGGCGCTGCCGAGGTACCAGCGCGGGCCGAGACGCTGCTGGGCGGGGACGGGCGTGACGTAGTTGCCGAGCAGGCTGGACATCCGCCAGGTGGTGGTGATGTGCCGGTCCAGCGAGTGCGACTTGTACTGGGTGAGCACGCAGACGCGCAGCACGTCGGCGTTGACCAGGTTCGACAGCACGAAGTCGACCAGGCGGTAGGTGCCGCCGAAGGTGACCGCGGGTTTGGCCCGGTCCGTGGTGAGCGGCATCAGCCGCTTGCCCTCACCGCCGGCCAGCACGATCCCGAGAACCGAAGGACCTCCTCGGCGCATGGCGCCTCCCCTCCCCTTGGTTGATCCCACTGATGCCCTGGTGGGCGGCGGCTAAGCCTGCTTGCGGATCTCCTCGTACAGTCCCGCCGTGCGCCGGGCCACCGCGTCCCAGCCGAACTCCCCCACCGCGCGGGCCCGTCCGGCCTCGCCCATCCGCCGCGCGGCCGCCGGGTCGGCGAGCACGTCGTCGAGGGCGCGGGCGAGGTTGCCCTCGAAGTCGCCGTCGGTGTCGACGAGAAGCCCGGTGCGGCCGTGGTCGACGACCTCCGGGATGCCGCCGACGCGGGAGGCGACGACCGGGGTTCCGCAGGCCATGGCCTCCAGGTTGACGATGCCGAGCGGCTCGTAGACCGAGGGGCAGACGAACACGGCCGCGTGGGTGAGGAGTTGGACGACTTCGGCGCGCGGCAGCATCTGCGGGATCCAGAACACCCCGGCCCGGACGGCGCCGAGTTCCCGGAAGCGGTCCCGGAACTCCCGGTCGATCTCCGGGGTGTCGGGGGCGCCGGCGCAGAGCACGACCTGGGTGTCCGGGTCGATCTCCCGCACCGCGCGCAGCAGTTGGGGCACACCCTTCTGCCGGGTGATCCGGCCGACGAACAGCACGTACGGCCGCTGCGGGTCGATGCCGTGCCGGCGCAGGGCGTCGGTGCCGGGGTCGGGGCGGTACAGGCGGGTGTCGATGCCGTTGTGCACGACGTGCACCCGGTCGGCGTCCAGCGCCGGATAGCAGGCGAGGATGTCGTCGCGCATGGCGCCGGACACGGCGATCACGGCGTCCGCCGACTCGATCGCGGTGCGCTCGGCCCAGCTCGACAGGGCGTAGCCGCCGCCCAGTTGCTCGGCCTTCCAGGGGCGCAGCGGCTCCAGCGAGTGCGCGGTGGTGACGTGCGGGATGCCGTACAGCAGCTTGGCGAGGTGGCCGGCGAGACCCGCGTACCAGGTGTGGGAGTGGACGAGGTCGCTGCCCTGGAGGGCGGCGGCCATGGAGAGGTCCACGGAGAAGGTGCGCAGGGCGTCGTTGGAGCCGTCGAGCATGGGCCACGGGCGGTGCCGTACGACGCCGACGCCTCTGCCCTCGCCCCAGCAGTGCACCTCCAGGTCCACGAGCCCGGCCAGCTCGCGGGCGAGGAACTCCACATGGACGCCCGCACCGCCGTACACGTCCGGGGGGTACTCACGCGTCAGCAGTCCCACTCGCACCCGGTGACTCCCTGGGTTTCGGCGGCAGTTCCCTTCATGGTCACCCAGAAGCGGCGCGCGGGGAAGAGCCCGGCGGGCGGCTGAAGCAGCAGTCCCCGCAGACGCCTCCGCCGGGGACCCGGTAGTAGAGGCAGCAGCTCCGGCGGCGGAACCCCGTGCCCGAACGGGCCCCCGTGTCCCGCAACAGGGGGTGCGCGAACAGGGCGGTGGTGAGGGCGTCCGCTCTCCGGGCGACCTCCGTACGGGAGTTGAGGCGGGCCCACTGGTCCAGTTGCCGGGCCGCTCCGGCGAGGGCGGAGGCGGCGTTGCCCCGCAGCAGGCCGGGGGCGACCCCGTACCGGCGGGTCAGGGCTTCCCCCAGGGGCCGCAGGTGGGCGTGGAGCACGGTGTCGGCGAGGGTGCCGGGGTCGCCGGGCAGGGGGCGGACCTCGGTCAGCCAGAGGTCGTCGGGGGCGGTGGCGGCGGCGTCCCAGCGCAGCAGGCGCGGGTCGAGGTCGGGCACCCGGCCGTACAGCGCGGCGCAGGCGAGCGCGGCCGACCAGAGCCGGGCGGCGAGCCCCTGCTGGGCCAGGGAGGCGCAGACGCGGGGCTCCCGGACGCCGAGCCGGTCCGCGATCACGGCGATCCGAACCGTGACGGCGTCGGTCTGAACAGCCGCCGGGCCGCCCGCGTATGCCCGGTCGAGAGGAGGTGCGCTCAGGCCGGCGGGGCTGCCGGTGCGCAGGACGAAGAAGCCGCCGAGCGGGCGCAACGCGGTCAGGCCGGGATCGAGTTCCACGGTCAGCACTTCTACCAGTCCCCGCGATACGGACGTTCGGTCACCCGCCTTGGGGATGAGTGGGGCGCCCTCGTACTCCATCGGCAGTAGGACGCATCGCGTGCTCAGGGACGACGACCGATCGGGCGTGAAGCGGGCAGAGTATCCGGCATGGAAGCCGACCGTGCCCGGAGCCGGGCCCGCCTGCCGCGAGGGGGCCGCAGATGAGCGCCCTCGCGTTGTCCGTGCTGTTGTCCTTCGTCTCCGCCGTCGCGTACGCGGGCGGTGCCGTCGTGCAGGAGCGCGTCGCGGACTCCTGCTCCGGTGAGCGGTTCGCCCCGCTGCGCAGGCCGGGGTGGTGGGCGGCGCTGGGGCTGAACGGCCTCGGCGGGGTGCTGCATGTCGTGGCGCTGGCCTTCGGCCCGCTGAGCCTGGTCCAGCCGCTGGGCGCGCTGACCATCGTCTTCGCGCTGCCCCTGGCGGCACTGTTCGCCGGCCGGAAGGCGGGGGCGACCGCCTGGCGCGGCGCGGTGATGGCGACGGCCGGTCTCGCGGGCCTGCTCTCCCTGGTCGGCGCCTCCGACGCGGGCTCCGTGGGCCCGGCGCAGCGGACGGCGCTGGCGCTGGTGACGGGCGGCGGGATCGTCGCGCTGATGGTGGCGGCCCGGGCCGCGCACCGGCATCCGGCGGTGCGCAGCGTGCTGCTGGCGACCGGCGCGGGTGCGGCGTTCGGCATGTCGTCGGTGTTCACCAAGACGGTCGCCGTCGACTGGAGCGCGGGCGCCGGCCTCGCGGGGCTGCCGTCCCTCGCGGTGATCGCCGTCCTCTCGGCGGCCGGCGTGTTCCTCTCCCAGTCGGCCTACCGGGACGGCGGGCTCGCCGCACCCCTGGCCACCCTGACCGTGGTGAACCCGGTGCTGGCCGCCGTCGTCGGCATCGTCCTGTTCGGCGAGACCTTCCGCCACGGCACCATGGGCACGGTGCTGGCCCTGGGCTGCGCGGTGGTGACGTGCGGCGGGCTGATCCTGCTGACGACGGAGCGGCTGGGCGGACCGGCGGACCGGACGGTCCCTTCGGACACGGCGCGGGTACCGGGCGCGCGGTGGCCGGTGGACCCGGCCGCCCCGGTGCTCACGTCCGTGGACGCCGGGCCCGCACAGGAGGGGGACGGCGGGGACACCCCCGCCGCCCCCCGCTCCCTGCCCGACGTTCCGCTGTGCGCCTGACCGTCAGAGCCGGGCGCCGTGTGCCCGGAGGTAGGCGACCGGGTCGACATCGCTGCCGAAACCGGGCCCGGTGCGCACCTCGAAGTGCAGGTGGGGGCCGGTGACGTTGCCGGTCGAGCCGGACCGGCCGAGGCGCTGGCCGGCGCTGACGCTCTGCCCGGACCGCACGGAGATCGCCGAGAGGTGGGCGTACTGCGAGTAGCGGCCGTCGCTGTGCCGTACGACGACCTGATAGCCGTACGAACCTCCCCAGCCGGCCGAGACCACCAGGCCGTCGGAGATGGCATGGACGGAGGTGCCGGTGGGCACCAGGAAGTCGACGCCGGTGTGGTACCCCTTCGACCAGTGCGAGCCGGCCGTGCGGTAGCTGGTGCCGATGGAGGCGTGCACGGGGGCGACGACGGTGTGGCCGGAGTGGCTCGAAGACGTCTTGTGCTCGGTGGCGGCCTTGCGCTGCGGCTTGGGCGCGGCCTTCTTCTCGGTCTTCCGCGGCTGCGTCCGGTGCTTCGGCGCGGCCGTGCCGGGCGTCTTGGCGGCGCCGTGCAGGCTGAGCCGCTGGCCGGGGACGATCAGGTCGGGATCGGCCCCGATGACCGTGCGGTTGTCCTCGTAGAGGCCGCGCCAGCCCTCGTGCACCCGGTGCTCCCCGGCGATGCCGGACAGCGTGTCGCCGCGTACCACGGTGTACATCTCGGCGCGGCCGGCCCGGGACTGCGGGGTGGTCTGCGGGCGTACGTCCTGGGCGGCCGCGGGTCTCGCCCGGCTCCCGGCCGACCTGGCCGGATGGCTCGGCGCGCTCTCGACGCGGGGTGCGTTCCCCCCGCGGGCGAGTCCGGCGCGCGGGCCGCAGGCGGGCCACGCCCCGGGGCCCTGGCCGTCGAGGACCTTCTCGGCGACGGCGATCTGCTGCGCCCGCGTGGCCTGGTCGGCACGGGGCGCGTACCGGGTGCCGCCGTACGCCTCCCAGGTGGAGCGGGTGAACTGCAGGCCGCCGAAGTAGCCGTTGCCGGTGTTGATGCTCCAGTTCCCGCTGGACTCGCAGGCCGCCACCTTGTTCCAGGTGGAGGCGTCCGCCGCGTCCGCGGTGCCCGCCGCGACCAGCGGGATGGCGAGTCCGGCGCCGCCGGCGGTGACGGTGAGTGAGGCGCGGTTGATCCTGCTCGGCTGGTACCGGCGATGCCGGCCGCGTACGGCCATGGTCCGAAATCCCCTCGACATGCGTCAGGAGGGGCAAAAGTAAGCGCCGGGAACAGGCCAGGACAAGAGCGGAATCCGGCCTGTCGCCGGTTCAAGTGGCCGGAGACGGGCATCGGTTGAGGTCGCGGCTTTCCGGTGCCCCGTGAAGTGAGCCGAGCGGGGTACCGCGTCCGTACCCATGCCTGGCGAGCCGGAAGTGCGCTCGCCGGGGCGGCGCGACAGGATGGGCCGCAGGGCCCCCACCGACGGAGCCGCAGCAACGACGCAGCTAGGGAGCAGGCGGTATGAGCACACACGCGCAGATCGGCGTCACGGGCCTGGCGGTCATGGGCCGCAATCTCGCCCGGAACTTCGCGCGCAACGGCTACACGGTCGCCCTCCACAACCGCACGGCGTCGAAGACGCGCGAGCTGGTGGAGGAGTTCGGGGACGAGGGCGAGTTCGTCCCGGCCGAGACCGCCAAGGAGTTCGTGGCGGCGCTGGAGCGCCCGCGCCGGCTGGTGATCATGGTGAAGGCGGGTGAGCCGACGGACGCGGTGATCCAGGAGTTCGCACCGCTGCTGGAGCCCGGCGACATGATCATCGACGGGGGCAACGCGCACTTCGCCGACACCCGGCGCCGGGAGCGGGAGCTGCGCGAACAGGGCATCCACTTCGTCGGCACCGGCATCTCCGGCGGCGAGGAGGGCGCGCTGCACGGGCCGAGCATCATGCCGGGCGGCTCGGTGGAGTCGTACGACTCGCTGGGGCCGATGCTGGAGAAGATCTCCGCCAAGGCGGACGACGGGGCACCCTGCGTGACGCACGTGGGTCCCGACGGCGCCGGGCACTTCGTGAAGATGGTCCACAACGGCATCGAGTACGCCGACATGCAACTCATCGGCGAGGCGTACCAGTTGCTCCGCGATGTCGCCGGGTACTCGCCCGCCGAGATCGCGGACATCTTCCGCACCTGGAACCGGGGGCGGCTGGACTCCTACCTGATCGAGATCACCGCCGAGGTGCTGTCCCACGTGGACAAGGCGACCGGCAAGCCGTTCGTCGACGTGGTGGTGGACCAGGCGGAGCAGAAGGGCACCGGCCGCTGGACGGTGCAGATCGCGCTCGACCTCGGGGTGCCGGTCTCCGCCATCGCCGAGGCCGTCTTCGCCCGCTCCGTCTCCGGCCACGCGGACCTGCGCGAGGCCTCCCGGCACCTCGCCGGCCCCTCCCCGCGCAAGCTCGGCAAGGAGGAGGCGGCGGCCTTCGCCGACCAGGTCGAGCAGGCGCTCTACGCCTCGAAGATCGTCTCCTACACCCAGGGCTTCCACCAGATCGCCGCCGGGAGCGAGGAGTACGACTGGGACATCGACCTCGGCAAGGTCGCCGCGATCTGGCGCGGCGGCTGCATCATCCGCGCCGCCTTCCTCGACCGCATCACCCAGGCCTACGAGGCCCAGCCCGGCCTCCCCAGCCTCCTGGCCGACAAGGGCTTCGCCGACGAGATCGCCGCGGCCCAGGACGACTGGCGCGGGGTCATCGCCACCGCCGTCACCCAGGGTGTCCCCACCCCCGCCTTCGCCGCCACCCTCGCCTACTACGACTCCCTGCGCGCCCCCCGCCTGCCCGCCGCCCTCACCCAGGGCCAGCGCGACTACTTCGGCGCCCACACCTACCGCCGCGTCGACCGCGACGGCACCTTCCACACCCTCTGGGGCGGCGACCGCACCGAGGTCAGCGCCTGACGGCCACGACAGCACCGCGAAGCGGCCCCCGGCGCCCCGGCCGCGAGGCCGGGCAGTCGGGGGTCGGGCGGCTGCGCGGTCTGGCGGCCGGGCCCCCTCCCCTCGCGGTTCCTTCAGAGACCTCGCGCGGCCACGGTCGTGCCGGTGTCGCTCCGCATCAGAACGCGTAGGGCCCGAACCGGCCCCACGCCACTGCGACGGCCAGGATCAGCAGTGCTCCGCTGGGTATCAGCGCCGGTGTCTCCCCGCGTCGCAGGTGCATCGCCACGGCGCCGATCATCACGAGGGCCAGGCCGGTCGCGGCGATCGGGACCAGGACCGTCGCGATGCCGACCAGGGCGGGGAGGACCACGCCGATCGCGCCCAGTACCTCCAGCGCGCCGATCGCGCGGGGAGCCCAGCGCGGTGCGTCCGCGGCCCAGTCCTGCGCCGCGACGTACTTCTCATGGGGCAGGACCAGCTTGAAGAGGCCGGAGAAGAGGAAGGCCGCCGCGAGCAGAGCGGTGATGACCCACAGGACGATGTTCATGGTTTTCCGTTCGGAGAAGGAGCACGCACACGGAAGCCGGCCCGGCCGGACGGACGGGCGGGCGGGGCGGAGGTCAGGCGAGGAAGCCGGTCACCGTCCTGGTGAACCAGTCGGGGTCCTCCTCCGCGACGAAGTGGCCGGTCGGGGCGACCGCGCCCCGCACGTAGTCGGCGTGGGGGGCCAGGGCCTGGGCGCTGGTGGTGCCGGATCGGGCGGAGCCGATGGCGAGGACCGGCATGGGCAGCTTGCGCTCGGCGAGCAGGGCGAGGTTCTCACGGCCGTCGGCCAGCAGGGTGCGGTAGTGCTCGAAGCCGCCGCGGAGTCGTTCGCGGCCCGTGTATGCCTGGGCGTAGGCGGCGAGGTCGTGGTCGCCGAAGGTGCCGGGGTTGGACATGGCGGTGAACGTGGCGGTGAAGAACTCCAGTTCGTGGCCGTCGAAGAGCATCTCGGGGATGCGGGGGGTCATGAAGAGGCCGAAGTGCCACATGCCGCCCTCGGCGACGTTCATCGCCTCCTCCAGGTCGAGGCCGGGCAGGAGGGCGTCGATGAGGATCAGGTGGGAGAGGTCTTCGGGGTGGGCGGCGGCCCAGGCGAAGGCGATCATGGAGCCGATGTCGTGGCCGGCCACCGCCACGGGGCCGTTGAGGTGCAGGGCGGTGAGGACGCCTCGTATGTCGTCGGCCTGGTTGCTCTTGGCGTAGCCGCCCTCGGGCCGGTCGCTGTCGCCGGTACCGCGCAGATCGGGAGCGACGACGGTGTGGTTCCGGGCGAGGCCGGGCATGACGCGGGCCCAGGCGCGCGAGGTCTGGGGCCAGCCGTGGAGCAGGATCAGTACCGGTCCGCTGCCGCCGACGGCGACCGAGAGGCGGGTGTGGTTGGTGTCGACCTGCCGCACGGTGAAGCCGTCGGGAAGCCAGTCGGCGGTGATCATGACGGGGCCCTTTCGTCGAGGAGTTGGCCGGAGCGGGTGTGCTGGGGGAAGCCCGTGTGGCGGTGCTCAGCGGCGGAGGGCTCCCGACCGCGCGTGGCGTGCGGCGGTGACGGAGTCGCGGTTACCTGGCGGGGACGGCCAGGCGGCGCAGGCGCTCTTCGCCGATCATGGTCAGCATGTCGGTGTGCCGGGGCTGCCAGCCGAGGTCCCGCTGTGCGCGGACGGCGCGGATGCGGCCGGAGACGGCCATGACGAGGGCGCCGAACTCGCCCCACACGTCGGCTGCTTCCTGGAGGGTGAGGCTGCGTGCCTCGACGCCGAGGTCGGCGGCGACACGTTCCGCGATCCAGCGGTTGGGGGTCTCTCCGGCCACGGCGTGGTACAGCCCGCCGGGCCGGCCCTTGTCCAGGGCGAGGGAGAACAGGCGGGTCACATCGTCGATGTGGACGTGGCTGTAGGTGTTCAGCCCCTCGCCGATGTAGCAGGCCGCCCCTGTCACGGCGACCGACCGGTAGACCAGCGGCACATGGCCGTGATCGCCGGGCCCCCAGATCAGACCGGGCCGGATGACCATCGCGCGCAGGCCGTCCTGTGCGGCGGCCCGGACGGTGTCCTCGGCGGCCTTGCGGTAGGCGGCCAGGGGTTCGGGCGTGACCGGGTCGTCCTCGGCGAAGACGTCCGGGCTCCAGGCGCCGGCGGTGCGCTGTACCAGCACTCCGTTGCCGGACAGGAAGAGCAGTGTCGTGTCCGTGCCGGTCAGGGCGCGGATGAGCTCCCGGACGGTCGCGGTCTCCTGTTCCGGTCCGGCCTGGGCGGCGTAGACGACCGTGTCGGCGGCCCGGGCCGCCTCGATGACGATGGGGCGGCGCTCGTCCAGGTCGCCTGCCACGGCGGTGACGCCCTGGGAGGCGAGGGCGGCGGCGGCGCCCTCGGTGCGGGCCAGGCCGGTGACCGTGTGGCCTTCGGCGGACAGGTGCCGGGCGAGGGCGCCGCCGACGAAGCCGGTGGCGCCGATGACGAATACCTTCATGGTGAGGCTCCGTCAGGAGGGCAGGGCGCTGAGCTCGCCGCCGTCGGCGAACAGGACGGCGCCGTTGACGTAGGAGCTGGCCGGGCTCACCAGGAAGGAGACGATCTCAGCGATCTCGCCGGGGTCTCCGGCGCGGCCACGGGCGGTGGCCTGGTCCAGCATCGCGGCGTGCTCGCCGAGCATGGCCTTGGTGCCCTCGGTGTGCACGGGGCCGGGCGAGACGGTGTTGACCCGCACGCCGGACGGGCCGAACTCGGTCGCCCAGTAGCGGGTGAGGATCTCGACGGCCGCCTTGGAGGCGCCGTAGGCGGCGCCGACGGGGGCGGGCATACGGGCCGCGCTGGAACCGACGATCACGATCGAGCCCCGGCCGCGCTCGGCCATACCGGGCGCGAGCGCGCCGGCCAGGAGGAACGGGGCCCGAGCGTTGACCGCGACCTGCCGGTCGAAGCTCGCGGCGTCGGTCATCGCGGTCGGGGCGAACTCGTACAGGCCCGCGCTGTTGACCAGGATGTCCACCGCTCCGGCCGCGGCTGCCAGGCGCAGCGTGTCCTCGGCGTCGGTGAGGTCCGCGGCGACGAAGCGGGCACGGCCGCCCTCTGCCGCGATCTGCTTGACCAGGGCTTCCCCCCTGGCCTGATCACGGCCGTGCAGGACGACTTCGGCGCCCTGGGCGGCCAGGTTCTGCGCGATGGCCTTGCCGATGCCCGAAGTGGCTCCGGTCACGAGTGCGGTGCGGCCCTGCAAAGCGGTGCTGGCGCTCATGGTGATCTTCCTTGCCGTGATGCGTTCGGCGCCTGGCACGGATCTCGCCGGCACCCTTCCCGCATTCACTATGCATCGCAGATGTTCTGTTCGCAAGAACATCTGTCACCTTGCACATGCAGTACGATGTGCGGGTGACTGCATCCGCGCCCCAGAACAAGAAGCCGCGCACCGGGGCGGAGTCCCTGGCGCTCGACACCGACCTGGGCTGGGCGATCCGCATGGTCTCCACGGCGTTCCGCCGGGTCGCCACCGACTCGGTCGCGGACCTGCCCGGCGGAGCACGCGGCTATCTGGTCCTGGTCGCCCTGGCCGGCGGCGGCGAGCCGCCGTCGCAGCTCGCCCTGGCCAAGGAGGTGAGTCTCGACCGCACCGTGATGACCTACCTCCTCGACGACCTCGAAGCCCACGGTCTGGTGACCCGCAGGCCGGACCCCCGCGACCGGCGCGCCCGCCAGGTCCTCGTCACCGACACCGGACGCGCCCGCCTCGCGCAGGCACGCGAAAGCCTCGGCGCCGCGGAAGCGCGCCTCCTGGCCGACCTCGGCCCCGAGGACACCGAGCAGCTGCGGACGCTGCTCGCCCGCGTCGCACAGACCGCGCAGCGCGAAGTCGTCGCCCCCGGCGAAGGAGCGTGCTAGCCACGCGGGCGGACGCCGGCACCGGTACCGACCCGCTGCTCGGCGTGCCGAGTCACACCCCGCAGGCCGGCGCGACGCCGGTCAGCTCCGCGCTCGCCTCCCACAGCCGACGTGCCGTATCGGCGTCCTCCAGCTGCGCCCACAGCCGCTCGCGGCGCGGCCTGCCCCGCAGTCCGAAGACGCGCGGGCCCCACAGCTCACCTCCGGCGACGCGGGGGTCGAGTACCGCCCGGACCGCGGGCCGGGCACCCGCGTGCTTGCCCTGGAGGACGAGTGCGGCGGCCGCCCCGCGCAGCACCGTCCCGGCCCTGCGGACATGGACCGGCGGCCGGGACGGGGTGAGCGAGTCCAGCGCACCGCCGGGATGGACCACCACGCTCGACACCGTGCTGCCCCCGGCCCGCAGCCGGCGGTCGAGTTCCAGGCCGAAGTACATCTGGGCCAGCTTCGACCGGGCGTAGACGCGCTTGGCCCGGTAGCCGGCCCGGGACTGCGGATCGTCCAGGTCGAGCCGCTCGGACTTGGCGGCGAAGCTGCCGACGGTCACGACGCGAGCGCTCGGCGCGGCCTCCAGCAGGGGCAGCAGCCAGTGGGTGAGCGCGAAGTGCCCGAGGTGGTTCGTGCCGAAATGCACCTCGTTGCCGTCCCGGGTCTCCGTCCGCTCCAGTCCTTCGCGCAGGACGCCGGCGTTGAGGACGACCGCGTCGAGGTGCTCTGTCTCCAGGGACTCCGCGGTTCCCCGCAGCGAGCCGAGGTCGGCGAGGTCCAAGGCGACCGAACGCACCCGCGCGCCGGGCACCCGCGCACGGATCGCGCCCATGGCGGCCCCGGCCCGCTCGGTACTCCGGCTGCCCAGCACCACCGTGGCACCGGTACCGGCCAGCTGCTCGGCGGTGAAATACCCGATACCCGCGTTGCCTCCGGTGACCAGATACACGCGGTCGGCGGCGGAAGGGATCTGAGACATGGCGGGAACTCCCGGTGGGACGCGACGGCGGCTCCCGGACGGAGCAACCCGGCGCTCACGCTGCCACTGGCCTCCGACAGAGCACCGACAACCGTCCGACAGAGCGGAACCGGCCGCGCGTTCAGGCGCCTACGCACGTCTGCCGGGAGCTCGGGTCCCTCAGCGGGTCAGCGGGGGTCCCGGTTCCGGGCTCGGTACGGGTTCCGGGCCCGGTGGGATGGGCGACGGGGAGGGGCCCGGCGGGACCGGTCCGGGGGCCGGAGGCGGGGGGCCCGGTGCCGGTGGTGCCGGCTCGGGGGCCGGGTCCGGGGGCGGTACCGGGGAGGGGTACGGGTCCGGCGGGGTGGGACCGGGTGCCGGGGGGACTGGATCGGGGTTCGGCTGGGTCATGACTGCCTCCGTGCGGTCGCCGGACTTCGTGGTGACCACCTCCCGACTACCCGCCGGGTTCCGCCCCACTCCCCCGCGATCAGCGGCGCACCCGCTCCTTCGCGGCGGCGACGAGCGCGGGACCGGCAGCGGGCGCCTCGTCGGGATGCCGCTCGGCCCAGGCGGCGACGTAGGGACACAGCGGCACGACGGCCACGCCCTCCCGCCCGGCGAGCGCGTACAGCTCCCGGGCGAGCGACCCCGCGATGCCCTTGCCCTCGTGGGCGGGCTCCACGATCGTGTGCACGGGAACCAGGGCGCGCGCGGGCGAGTCCAGCACGAAGTACTCGATGTGCCCGACGACTTCACCATCGGCGACGGCCTCCAGGCGGCCCGCCGCACGGTCGTCACGGATCTCGACACCACTCATGGGCACGCACGCTCCTGGTCCTCGTCCACGGTCAGGCCGACACCGCCTGCGGGCTGCGCCGCTGGTCCGAACCGGGCACCGGCTCGGACGCGTCGGCGCCGAGGGCCACGATCCGGTTCCCCGCGTCCACATGCACGACCCTGGGCTTCAGCTCGCGCGCCTCGGCATCGGAGACCTGAGCGTAACTGATGATGATCACCAGGTCGCCGGGGTGCACCAGATGTGCGGCGGCGCCGTTGATCCCGACCACTCCGGACCCGCGCTCACCCTCGATGACGTACGTCTCCAGCCGGGCGCCGTTGGTCACATCGACGATGTGCACCAGCTCACCGGGCAGCAGATCGGCCGCCTCCAGCAGTTCGGCGTCGATGGTCACCGATCCCACGTAGTGCAGGTCGGCCTGGGTGACGGTGGCACGGTGGATCTTGGACTTGAACATTGTACGCAACATCGGGGCACTCCCACAAGTAGGCTCCCTGCCTGCGTTTTTGCAGGTCAAGGGCTGTTTCGACACCCTACAACGAGTCGCATGTTCGGGCAGCTGTCCCCAGGTTTTTCAGGACTCATGCTGACCACTTGCTGACTTTTCTGACGCCCCGTCAGGTGACTAGAGGAGGGCTTCGCCCACTCTCGCGGAACCACCGTGGCGACGGCCCAAGCCTACGCAGCACCCCCCGAAGGACGCCCGTGATCACCGTCACGCAGACGGTCTGGACGGCAGTCAGGAGCGAAGGCGCTCGACCGGAAGTCGGACCATGCGCCGCCATGGGTCAGCTGGCACAGGTCCCTCGTATCCCGTCTCAAAGGAGGAGGCGCCCACAGCTCCATGAATTTGAGTGGCCGAAGCAGCGCGGCAACATAGCGGCGGATCGCCGGTTAGCCAAACCGGCGATTCTCACGACCATGGCTGTGGCTCGTCCGGTGACTCTTGGCGGTGGCACAGGGCGGGCGTCAAGGACGTTTGGAATTCGACCAGAGCAGAGCGCGAACCGCTGCCGCGATCAGGCTCAGGCCAGCCTCAAGGAGCCATCTTGCCCGTGGGACCGCAGTCGCACCCCGACGAGACCCGCACCGATATCGACTCGTCGCGCAGGCGCCGTAGCGTCGAACCCGTCCTTATGGACACCTATGAGGTCGCTGCGATGCTCAATATGTCCACGAGCTGGGTCTATAGGGAGGCATCGAAACTGGGCTTGAAGGGCTACAAGCTCGGCCGAGGCAGGAACGCCAAGGTCCTGTACAAGAGGGCCGAGGTCTTCAAGTGGCTGGAGCAGCAGAAGATCCATTAGAAGCGGGCAGTTTCTTGCCCGCCCCGGACTCACAGACACCCAGCAGTCGTCGACACAGCGGCTGCTGGAGATCCCGGTGCCCCGACTCCTCACGGCCGGTTTCGGCTTACATCGCGCTGCTCGATGTCCTGATCAGGACGAAAGCACCTCAGGCTGGCCTCTTGGCCGATTAGAGTGTGGCGGGCAAGAGCGCCGATCGGGTGAGGCGCGGTGGAAAGGTGAGTCGGTGCGGATGAGCGGGGCGCCCACGCGGATCGGCCGGTACACGGTGACGCGGGAGCTCGGCTCGGGCGGGATGGGTGAGGTCTATCTCGCCTACACGCCCGCAGGTGATCCGGTCGCGGTGAAGGTGATTCGCAACGACAAGCTCGATCCCCTGACGCGTGCGCGCTTCGAGAAGGAGGCGTTGATCGCCCGCACGGTGATCGGCACGAACCGGGTGGCCCGCTTCCTGGACGCGGATCCTTACGCAGACCGGCCGTGGCTGGCCATGGAGTACGTGGCCGGTCGCACGCTGCTGGCCTGTGTGGACAGCGACGGTGTACTTACGCTGCCGCTGGCGGCCAGTCTCGGGGCGTTGCTCGCCGAAGGCTTGTCGGCGGTCCACGCCGCGGGGTTGCTCCATCGAGATCTGAAGCCGCAGAACGTCATCCTGGGCGATGACGGCCCGATGATCATCGACTTCGGTCTGGGCGCGTTCATGGACTCCTCTCAGGAGACGCTGTCACACAGTGGCATGATCATCGGCACCGTCCGGTGCATGCCTCCGGAGCAGGCCGGCGGCCATCCGCAGGTGTCACCCGCGGCAGATGTGTACGCGCTGGGCACGGTCCTGCTTTACGCGGCGGCCCGCCACTATCCGTACGACGGATCGCGCTGGGAAGCAATCGCGGCACAAGTCACCAATCCGGAGATCGCTCCCGATCTCTCTGGTGTGCCTGCGCCGCTGGTGCCCCTGCTGGAGTCGATGCTCGCCCACACGCCGGAGGAGCGGCCGGCTCTGCCAGCGGTCTCCGAAGCGTGCGCGAGGGTCCTCTCCGACTCCGGGGTGACACCCGCGGCTGCCCGGCTCGCGCTGATCGCCCACACCAAGGGGGGCGAGGCTCCGTCGTCCCCTGGTGAGCCGCCGATGGTGCCGTTCGAGAAGCTCATCCACGAGCAGGCTGATCTTGTCGAGAACAGTGAACCGGTGAGCCCGCTCGACGACCCGCCGCGGGCTTCACAGGCCGAAGCCGACGAACCGGAGCGGGAGCCGGAAGAGCCTGAGGTTCTCCTGCCCAAGCCGACTTTGGGGTCCGGAAGGCGGAGCGACCCTCCGAAGGCCGGCGCGGCCCGAGGACGCCCCTTGGCGTCGAAGCGGATCGCGGACGAGCTGCGCGCGTTGTATGCCGCCGATCCCGTTCTGTGACTCCTGCGTTGACAGTGCTGGGTGAGAGTCTTTGTCGGAATGGCGCGCTGGGACGGCGTAGTCCGTCGTTTGCAGGCGTGTGGGGTGTGTGCGGCCGTCGGTGGCCGCTGGTGATGGATCGGAGTGGACGTTGAGCGTCGAGGCGGAAGCCGTGGGCGGCCAGGGCGATGAGGTGTGGGACGCCTGGGCGCCGGAGGATGCTCCGGCCTCACGGCGGACCAGCGGGTCCTCCGGCTATGCCCCGGGGTCCCAGGTATTGATCCGCGACGAGTTGTGGCTCGTCCGGAACTCCAAGGACGTCGGCGAAGACGGGTGGATGGTGGAGGTCACCGGCATCTCGTCCTTCGTGCGAGGCACGGACGCGGTCTTCTACAGCCGACTCGACGCGATCCAGGTGCTGGACCCGCGGGAGACGCGGCTCGTCCCGGACGACTCGCCCAACCACCGGCGGGGCCGTCTGTTCCTTGAAGCGGTGATGCGCAAAACGTTCCTGCCGCAGACCGAGCATGGGCTCGCTCTGGCCGACGGGTTCCTCATGGACCAGCAGGTGCACCAGCTGCGGCCCGCCGAGTTGGCGCTGTCCTTGGAGAAGAACCCGCAGCCGCGGATCCTGATCGCCGACGTGGTGGGCCTGGGCAAGACCCTGGAGATCGGGGTACTGCTGGCCGAGCTGATCCGGCGCGGGCGCGGCGAGCGCATCCTGGTCGTGACCCCCCAACATGTACTGGAGCAGTTCCAGCGGGAGCTGTGGACCCGCTTCGCCATTCCGCTCGTCCGTCTGGACTCCACCGGTATCCAGCGCATCCAGCAGGACATCCCGGCCGGCCGGAATCCGTTCGCGTACTTCAAGCGCGCGATCATCTCCGTGGACACGCTCAAGAGCGACGTCTACGCGCACCACCTTGAGCACACCAACTGGGACGCCGTCGTCATCGACGAGTCCCACAATCTGGTCAACCGGGGCACCAAGAACAACGAGCTCGCCCGTCTGCTGGCTCGGAAGACCGACGCGCTGGTGCTGGCCTCGGCCACGCCCCACAACGGTCGTGCCGAGTCGTTCGCCGAGTTGATCAAGATGCTGGACGAGGCGGCCATCGCCAACCCGTCGAAGTACGAAGTGAAGGACCTTGAGCACCTCTACATCCGGCGTACAAAGACGACGGCGGAGGTCCGCGACTCGTTGAAGGGTGCCTGGGCGGACCGTGGACCGTCCCAGCCGATCCACGTAACGGCCGGTGAGAAGGAACTCGCCGTCTTCCAGGAGCTCGCCACGCGCTGGATTCCGGGTGATCCCGACCAGCCGTCGGTCAGCCGACACCAGCTGGTGCCCTACCAGCTGCTGAAGTCCTTCCTGTCCTCACACAAGGCCCTGCTGGAGACCGTCAAGACGCGACTGACGACGCTGGACAAGCAGCCGGCCGCCGACTCGGCGCGAGGCGGGCAGAGGCCGTCCCGCCCGGTCGACCCGGCGGTCCGGGATGCGGCAAGGCAGGCGGAGCGCGCGGCCTTGTTGGACCTCCAGAACGTGGCCGAGCGGATCCAGGACGATGACTCGGCGAAACTCTCGGCCCTCCTGGACGAGCTGCGCAGTATGGGTGTCGGCCCCGGTTCGGAGACCCGCGTGGTGGTGTTCTCCGAGCGCATCCCCACACTGAAATGGCTCGCGGAGGCTGTCCCGGCCGCGCTCGGTTTCCGTCGCGGCGCCGACCCCGACGAGAACAAGCCCTGGCTGGCCTTCGGCGGCGCGGTCCAGGTCATGCACGGCGATGCCACCAGCGACGAGGAGCAGCAGGCCATCGTCGAGAAGTTCGGGCTGCGCGACGACCCCGTACGCATCCTGTTCACCGGCGACGTCGCCTCTGAAGGCGTCAACCTCCACCAGCAGTGCCACCGGCTGATCCACTTCGACCTGCCGTGGTCCCTGATCCGTATCGAGCAGCGAAACGGCCGTATCGACCGCTACGGCCAGCAGCACCGGCCTGAGTTCCGCGCTCTGATCCTCACCAGCGACATCCCCTGGCGGACGGCCGAGACGACCGGGGAGCCCCGTACGCTGGACGACCGCCTTGTGGGCGAGAAGCTGCTGAAACGCGAGGAGGAAGCGCACAAGATCGAGGGCTCGGTCGAGGCGGTCACCGGCCTGTATCGGGCCAAGGAGGAGGAGAACCGCCTCACTCAGGACCTGATCGCCGGCCGGACTGTCGAGGAGTCAATCAAGCAGTCCCAGCAAGGGGGTGCGGCGTTCCTTTCCGGACTGCTCGGCCAGGTGGGCGCCGTCCCGGAGCATCCCGAGGTGCGGCGGGCGTACGTGCCACGTCTGTTCTCCTCCACCGCAGACTACTTCGACGAGGCGTTGCGTCAGATCTGCCGTCCGAACCCTGAGGACCAGCTCTCGATGCGCCGCGACGACGACGGCACGATCGCCTTCGAACCTCCGCGTGACCTGCTGTACAGGCTGAAGGCACTGCCGAAGTCGTACCTCGAAGAGCAGCGGATCATGCCCCGGAACGCTGAGCCTGGACGGATGCGCATCACCTTCTCCAAGGACCTCGCGGACCGGCGTCTGAAGGCGGCCCGGGAGTCGTCGAAGTCACAGTGGCCGAACGTCTCCTACGTCACCGACGTCCACCCGGTCCTGGACTGGTTGACCGACAAGGTGCTCGTCGAGGTCGGCCGCCACCAGGCCCCCGTGCTCGCCGCCTCCGTGGACTCACCGACGTTCCTGGTGCAGGGCATCTGCTCCAACGCACTGGGGCGGCCCACCATCGTCGAGTGGATGGCCGTCCACGGCGAACCGCACGACCTTCAGGTGACGCCTCTGACCCCGGAGGTGCTGGAGGACTACGGCGTGGGTCCGACGATGCCTGGCCGCGCCGCACCGCGCGACCTCAGCGGCCTGACGGAACTCGTGCCCGCAGCCATCGACAGGGCCGAACAGCACCTCCGGGACCTGAAAGAGGCGTACGGCGAGGAGATCGAGGCGATCCTGGCCCCGTCTCGCAAGCGCGTCGTGCACTGGCAACAGGAAGCCATGTTCTCTTCTGATGGGACGGGAAAGCGCGGAGTGAACCTCAGCGCCAGCAGGCGGCTGAGCCTTCTCAACTCCCTGCAGACCACGGGCGAGCCGATGCTGCGCCTGCTCGCCGTCCTGGAACCGCTCAACGCCGCTGAGGGAGGCACCGACCGATGAGCACCGACTTCGACTCCTTCAGCAACCGCGGCGAATACTTCGCTGCGCACTACTTCGCCGAACAGCTCGGATCCGACCTGAAGAAGGGCCTGTTCGCCACCTGGGCCCTGCGCGAAGGTGATGAGCACGACCCGCGGAAGACTCCTCGGGAGCTCCTCCGCTCGCTACGCGGCGCCTACCTCTCCGAAGACGTACGCGGCTACTTCGCCGAGGCCGCCGAGCGCGACGCAGGAGATGAGGTCCGACCGAACACCCACAACAACCCCGAGTGGCGCAAGCGTCTGGCCGAGTGGCACCACACGGTCCTGCAAGCCCTCGGCTTCGAGGCCACTCCCACCGAGGTCACCGTCCACCGCGCCGGACGCGACCACTCCCTGACCGTGGCCTACCACGGCCACGGGATCATCGCCCTGGACTGCGGCTGGGCCGCCGACAACGACGCCGCCCTGAACACGACAGGCCCCGGCCGACTGCTGAACCCGCTGCGTGTCAGTGCAAGCGAGACGTACGAGACGGGGCCGGCCCTGGCGTCCTGGCTGTTCCAGAGCGAGCTCGGCGAGGCTGGCGGGCCTCGCCCGCGCTTCGTCCTGCTGTTGTGCGGAGGCGTGCTCGTCCTCGCAGATCGCCAGTCCTGGAACGAGGGCCGCTACGTCGCCGTCAACCTCGACGCGGCCCTTGAACGCAACGACCGCAGCCAGCAGGGCGAACTCGCCACCATCGCCGCGCTGTTCAGCCTGGACATGCTCCGGTCCGGCGAGAACGACCAGAGCCGGGCCATCGATGCTCTGCTGAAGTCCTCCAGCGCCAACGCCGCAGGCGTCTCCGGCGAACTGCGCCACGGGCTCCAGCGCTCGGTAGAGATCATCGCCAACGAGGTCCTCGCGCGGATGGCTGCGCCGGACAACAACGTCACCCCAGCCGATATCGAGAGCCCCAAGATCCCCTTCGCCCGGGAACTCACCCGCGAATCTCTCCGCTACCTCTACCGCATCCTGTTCCTCCTCTACGCCGAGGCCCGCCCCGAACTCGGCATCCTCCCCGCCGACGACGGCAGCTACGAGGCCGGCTACTCGATGGCCCGCCTGCGCGAGCTCGTCGAACGCGACGAGGAACTCGTCGAGGAGGAGGCCCGCAACGGCTTCCACCTGCATGAATCCCTGGACGTCCTCTTCAATAAGGTCAACTTCGGCCACCGCCCATACGGCACCGAGGCCGACGACGACCAGCCCGGCGACGACGAGGAGACCCGTAAGGCCAAGGCCGCCCGCCGCAGCGAGGACCGTGGCCTACGCTTCGAACCCCTGCGAAGCGAGCTCTTCGAGCCCAGTTCGGTACGCCTCATCGGCAGGGGCGTCCTCGACCCTCGCAGCGACGAGGACAGCGACCCGCGCTGGCTCGACCTGCGCCTGCGCAACGCCGCCCTGCACGAAGTACTGCGCCTGCTCACCATGAAGAAGGGCAAGCGCGGCGAGCGGGGCGGTTTCATCTCCTACCGCAACCTCGGCATCAACCAGCTCGGCGCCGTCTACGAGGGCCTGATGTCGTACACCGGCATCATCGCTGAGGAGGAGCTGTGCGAGGTCGCCAAGGGCGGCGACCCGGAGAAGGGCTCCTGGCTCATCCCCTCGAAGAAGCAGGACCAGTACCCCGACGAGGCCATCGTCCACTACGACGAGGACGATGCCCGCAAGGGCCTGCGCGGCGTCAAGAAGTATGAGAAGGGCTCCTTCGTCTACCGCCTCGCCGGCCGCGACCGCGAGACATCTGCCTCGTACTACACGCCAGAGTCGCTGACGCAGGTCACCGTCGAGCTCACGCTTAAGCACCGGCTCGACCAAGAGCGCGACTCCGACGGCAAAGTCCTCAAGACCCGCGCGTCCGAACTGCTCACGTACAAGATCTGCGAGCCCGCCCTCGGCTCTGGCGCCTTCCTCAACGAAGCGATCAACCAGGTCGCCGAGGAATACCTGCGCCGCCGGCAGAATGAGCTAGGCGTCACCATCCCGACCGCGGACGCCCTCACCGAGAAGCAGAAGGTCAAGGCGTACATTGCTCTGCACAACGCGTACGGAGTCGACCTCAACGCCACCGGCGTCGAGCTCGCCGAGGTGTCACTATGGCTTAACACCATGCACCCCGGAATGCGTGCCCCATGGTTTGGCCTTCACCTGCGCCGAGGCAACAGCCTCATCGGCGCCCGCCGCGCTGTCTATGCGGCCGACGACGTCACCAGCAAGGACCGGCTCAAGGCCAAGGGCGCCCTGGCCCCGGCCACACTCCCCTTCCTCAAGGACGGCGAGCCCCAGCCCCTCCCCCAGGACGCGGTACACCAGTTCCTCCTGCCGAGCCCCGGGTGGGCTGCGGTCGCGGGCTCGAAGGAAGCCAAGGAACTGGCGAAGGAAGGCGTCGAGCAGCTCGCCACCTGGAAAAAAGGCATCCTCCAGCGCCCCAAGCGGAGCAAGGCTGGGAGGTCAGGGAAGGAGCCGGTGTCTCAGTTCACCCGCCTCCGGGACGCCGCCCGCCGCGTCGAATTCCTTTGGTCGCTTGTCGTCAAGCGCATGGAGCTTTCTGAGCAGGCAGTTGCCCGCCGGATCGACGTTTGGGGCGCTGACCCCACCGACCCGGAGTACGCCTTCCTGCGGCGTCCTGACCAGGTCGTTGTCAAGGAACAGGTCCTCGAAGACCTCTTCAACGCCGCTGACACTCCATACTGGCGCCTCAAGAAGATCATGGACGCCTGGTGTGCCCTGTGGTTCTGGCCCGTCGATAAGGCCGGACTGCTCGACGGCACCGCCAGGGAGTACACGGCGGCGCCCCAGGTAACGGGGGCCGACGGCCTCAGCCGCCTTCTCGAAGGCGCGCCGCTGGCGACGGGGTCACCCACTGCCCCGACCGAATCGGAACCGCCGGCCTCTCCTAGGAGCATGCCCAGGCCGCGGTTCGTCGAGGCAACGGCCCTGTTCGCACTCGGCCCGGAGCAGACCAGCTTCGAGGACCTCGAGCTGAGCGCGGACGATGCGATCGTAGAGTTCAAGCAGGTGACACCGCGAGGCAGGGCCCAGGCAACAGCACCGAAGTCGAAAGCCCCAGATCGTCGACCGGTCGTCCCGCTCAAGGACCTCAATGACTGGCTAGAGTTCTTGGAGGCCATGCTCGGCACTGCCGACGTGCCCGAGGGCACCCTAATCGACAGCTTCAACGACCTCGACGCACTCAAGAGCTTCGAGGAGACGCTACCCGGCTTCATGGGGATGGATGCTGGCAACCCCGAGGACCGCTTTCCATGGCTCCGGGAGGTGCGCGACCTCACGGAGGACCAGGGCTTCCTCCACTGGGAGCTGGAATTCGCACTCACCTTCGCCCAAAACGGCGGGTTCGACCTTCAGGTGGGCAACCCCCCGTGGGTACGGCCGCGTTGGCAGGAGCATCTGATCCTCGGCGAACGTGATCCCTGGTTCGCACTGGCCAAGAATCCCAGCGTGTCGGAATGGCGGCAGCGAAAGAATTCCCTTCTAACAGCCAGTACGGACAACACAAATTACGTTCTTCGCGAACTAGCCTCGAATTTCGGCATAGTCGAAGCGTTGAGCTCCGAAACCACTTACCCTCTTTTGTCAGGGACTCAGCCGAACCTATACCGCGCATTCATGTGTCGAGTATGGGACCATCTTGGCGGCAATGGAACAGCCGGCCTCCTCCACCCAGACACGCACCTCGAGGGTGTAAAGGAGGGCAAGCTTCGAGCAGCCGCTTATCGGCATCTGCGACTACATGCAAGTTTTGTCAACTCTGCGAACTGGGCCTTCGATGAAGTCGACCGGACGGTCTCTTTCGGTATGCACATTTACGGGGAGAGCCTACGGGATATTGACTTTCTAAACCTCAGCCAGCTACGCGCCGCCCGCATCCTCCCAGAGTCGCTTACGCACGATGGATCAGGAGAACTTCCAGCCCAGAAATATGCAGGATCCTGGGACCTACGGCCACACCGCGCGCGCGTAATTCACGTTACTGATGCACTCTTGTCTGAATGGCAGCGACTGGGTGGCAACACTGAAACACCGCCAGACGAGACCCAACTCCTCTACCCGGTCACCACGGCTGAGCAAGAAGCTATCATCGCTCTCGCCGATCATGAATATAAGGTCAGCCATGAGAAGCCACTAATCAGCTCGGGCTACCACGAAGCAACCAGCAAGGAAGACGGGCTGATTCGCCACGAAGTCGGCGCACCCGATAATTGGACTGAGGTGATTCTCCAAGGATCACACATTGGCATCAGTTCCGCCTTTGCGAAACAGCCAAACCTGCCAATGCGCAACGTAAAGGACTGGGTTCCGTGGTCGCTGACATTCCTTCCAGTGGGGGCGGTACCGCGCACCACATATGTTCGGGTCTGCAGTGTGGACAGGTACCGAGAGGAGCAAGATCAGTGGCAGGGTCGCTCATACACCGAACGCTTTAGGCTTGCATGGCGGGTCATGATCGACTCCAAGAACACAGAGCGAAGTCTCTTCTCCGCTTTGATTCCTCCAGGTCCAACACATGTAGATGCCGTGAACTCCATGGCCATGACGGAGGATCTCACAACCACCTTGAATGCGGGCTTTTGGGCGTCTCTGCCGCTAGACTATCTTCTTCGAATCACAGGGCGCTCTCATCTCCGCGCATCCGAAGTTCACAAAATGCCCGCTCCACGCGCTGCACACCCTCTTGCGACACCTCTTGCTCTGCGAACGCTGCGCTTGAATTGCCTCACCAACGATTACAGCCCACTCTGGCGGGAGGTTTTTCACGAAGAGTGGTCCGCAAGTGAAAGGTGGGCGGCTTCTTGGTCAGGTCCGATTCGCCCACTTGCCTCAAGCCTGTGCAGCACCTGGGAAGAAGCCACGCCGTTGCGTACCGAATATGAACGACGTGCAGCCCTGGTTGAGCTGGATGCACTCGTCTCAGTTTGGCTTGGCATTAGTGCTGATCAGCTGGTCGCTATCTATCGTTCACGCTACTCGATTCTCGCTGATCGTGAGGACGAGATGTGGTTTGACCATGCCGGCAGACGAATTTCACGTGATCCGTACGCCTACGGTCATGGACAGGTTAAAGAAAACTACGAACAGCTGCAGTCCCATCTTTCTGATCCGGCAGCCGTCCCCGTGCCGGAGGGATACATTGCGCCGTTCTACAAGGCTGACCGCGAGGCGGAGATGCGGGCGGCGCACGCTTACTTCCAGAAGCGGCTCGACGAGGCCGTAGCCCGTGGCGAGTGGGATCCGGTGAAGCAGGAGGTGCCGAAACCGTGAGGCCGACGCTTCAGGCGCGGGGGCTCAAGGAGAGCCTGCTGCAGTATCTGTCGACGACGTACGCGCTCACCGACGAGGGTGCGCGTGAGGCGCTACACCGGTTCCTAGGGGACGAGACATCGGGGATGTTCCGTGGCCCGTATCTACGAATCCGGACGCCCTTCACCGTGGCCGGCGAGGAGTGGCGCAAGCATCTGGAGTGGCAGCGGGTGGGCTTCAACCCGTACGCGCATCAGGCGGTCGCATTCGCGCGGCTAACCTCAGCGGACGGCCACACCCCGCAACCGACGCTGGTCACCACCGGTACCGGGTCCGGTAAGACGGAGTCGTTCCTCTACCCCGTGCTGGACCACTGCCGTCGGGAGCGGGCCGTCGGCAAGACCGGGGTGAAGGCGGTCTTCCTTTACCCCATGAACGCCCTGGCCACCGACCAGGCGCAGCGCATCAACGATCTACTCACGGAGAACGCCGAGCTGGGGAAGCTGTCGGCCGGCCTCTACATCGGAGAGCGCGCGGCGACGCAGTACGAGAAGGTGCGGACGCGGCGCTCGGACATGCAACTGTCCCCGCCCGACATCCTCATAACGAACTACAAGATGCTGGACCTCCTCCTGCAGCGTGCGGACGACGCTCCCCTGTGGCGGGAGTCGGACATCCGGTACGTCGTCGTGGACGAGTTCCACACGTACGACGGCGCGCAGGGCACGGACGTCGGGATGCTGCTGCGTCGACTCGCTGCCTCCGTTGGGGCAGCCGAGGAAGGCCGTCCGCTGGGGAAGATCTGTCCGGTCACGACATCGGCGACGCTTGCTTCCGGCACGGACGAGGACGGCACGGCGCAGCTGTTGGAGGTGGCCACCCACGTCTTCGGTACGGAGTTCACGGCAGACTCCATCGTCGGGGAAAACCGGCTCACGGTCGAGGAGTTCATCCCGCTCGGCGACGTGACCATGCAGCCGATGCCGACACCCGACGAGTTGCTGGCGCTGCCCGATCCGGCGACCGGCGATGAGGCGTTGCTGGATCTGATCGAGAAGGTGACGGACGTCCGTGACCTTGATCCATTCCTCCTCGGCAGGAACCTCAAGCGGCATCTATTCACTCGCGCGGTGATGCAGGCGCTCGGCGGCGGGGTGAAAACCAGTGCCGAAGTGCTGGATGTGATGTGGCGTGCGGGCGCCGCCGGCTGGTCCGAGGCGGTGGCGCGACAGCCGGAGAAGGCGGCCGAGGCGCTGGCGCGGTTCGTCGCGCTGCTGTCGTACGCCCGCGATCCGGAGTCCTCGCCCGCCGAGCCCCGGCCCTTCGTGCACGTCGAGGTGCATCAGTGGGCGCGTTCGGTGTCGCGGCTGCTGCGCGGGGTGCTGCCGTGGCCGAAGGCGGAGTTCCGCTGGGATGTGGCCGGCACGGCCGATGCCGGCGCGGCCGACAGCGGCCGTATGGCGCCGGTGACGACGGCGACGTCGGGGCAGAGCGCGAACCTGTTCCTACCGGCGATCTACTGCCGTGACTGCGGGCGGTCGGGGTGGGCGGTGTTCTCGCCGGAGAGCGATGACCACGACGTCCAGTTCGACACATACAAGATCCGACGGGCGTCGCTGGGCCAGGACAAGGCCCGGGTGCGGAACCTGATCGCCGCGACGGACCGGGAGGCCCGGGAGGGTTCCGGGGCCGCGCTGCTCACGGCGACCAGCGGCAAGGGGGGCTCGGCTGCGTCGCAGGGTGCCGGCGGGGCGCTGATGGTGCTGGACGGCACCCGTAAGCGGCTGCGCTTGCCTGATCCGCTGAACGACTACGACCGGGAGACCAAGGAGCCCCGGCTGACGGCCCGCGACTCGGCGTTCGTGCTCGTGAACTTCGGGGAGACGGCGAACACCGCAGCCAAGGAGGACTGGTGTCCGGCGTGCGGTGAGCGCAACGCGATCCGCTACCTCGGTACGGGTGCCGCCGCGATGGCGGCCGCGTCCATCACCCAGCTTTTCACCGGTGGGGAGCTCGACAAGAAGCTCCACGAGAAAAAGACGCTGATGTTCAACGACTCGGTGCAGGATGCCGCGCACCGGGCCGGGTTCGTCGCCAACCGCTCGTACACCTTCTCGCTCCGTGCTCTCCTCGCCGACCACCTGCGGCACGACGAGCCGACCGCGCTGAATGATCTGATCGCGAACGTCGTCGACGCCACGACGGACAAGGACACCCTCTCGGCGGTGGTGCCGCCGGACCTGCACGGCTTCAAGGGCGTGAACCGGTTGCTGTCCGGCCAGGGTCGCGGTGGGGACCTGAAGACGTGGCGGCTGATCGGTCAGCGGCTGGCATTCGAGGCGCTGATGGAGTTCGGTTTCCGGTCCCGGAACGGCCGTACGTTGGAGCTGACCCGCACCGCCGCCGCGCAGGTCCGCATCGATGACCCGGCGGCAGTGATCGCGCTGGTCAAGTGGCTGCACGAGGAGTGCGTGCGGGACGGCCTGCCGCTGGTGGCGCAGGACGACGCCCGCTATCTGGCATTCGTACGCATTTTCCTGGAGCGGCTCCGTACCCGGGGTGCGGTCGCCCATCAGTGGCTGAACAAGTATATCGACGAGGCGGGCACCAGCCGGTACTACATCTGGGGCAAGCGGGCTCCGGGCATGCGGGCCTTCCCGAAGGGGATCGCCGCCCCCGTGTTCCTGCTCGGGCAGCCCAAGAACGGCAGCGAGTTCGACTTCGCGACCGGACGGCTCTCCTGGTACGAGCGGTGGGCCGGGCGGTGCCTGGAGCTGCCGCGTGAGCTGGCACCCGAGCTGTGGAGCCGGCTGCTGCCCGAACTCGCCTCGATGGGGCTGCTGTCGGTGCGTACCCCGAACGACACCTCGGTGCGGGTGTACGGGCTCAAGCCCGGCAACATCGAGGCCCAGCTGCTGGACGACGAGCAGGTGCGGGTCTCGTACGTGCGGTGCCCGGTGTGCTTCTGGGAGCAGACGGTCCACCCGTCGCTGCTGGACCAGTGGCACGACCAGCCCTGTCCCTCCTACCGGTGCCGACGGGGCCGCCTTGTGGCCGGCGACCGGCCCGAGGGGCTAGGGGTACACCACCGCGACCGCGACTACAGGGACGACTACTACCGGCGGCTCTACCTCGGCGCGGGCACCTATCAGGTGGTCACCGCCGAGCACACCGGCATGCTGACGCGGCACCAGCGCGAGAAGGTCGAAGAGGCGTTCAAGCGCGGCGGCGGGTTCAAGGACCCCAATGTGCTCTCCTGCACGCCGACGCTGGAGATGGGCATCGACATCGGCGACCTGTCCGCCGTCGTGCTGGCCGCGCTGCCGCGCCGCCCGGCCTCCTACGCTCAGCAGGTCGGCCGGGCCGGTCGCCGCACCGGCAATGCCTTCCTGCTGACCATCCCCGACCGGCGGCGCCGTGACCTGTACTTCCTTGAGCGCCCGAAGGACCTGATCGCCGGCACGATCGTGCCGCCCGGCTCCTACCTGTCAGCCGTCGAGATCCTTCGTCGTCAGTACCTGGCGCATCTGCTGGACCTCGCCGCGGCCGGCCGTCTCGTCCGGGCGGACGGCATCGTGCTGCGCGCGCTGCCGCACAAAGCGCCGCGCCTGTTCGGCCCGTCCGGCTATCTGACCGATCTGGTGGAGCTGGCACTCGACCAGGGCGAGGAGCTGGTCAAGGGGTTCCTGCGGCTGTTCCCGGTCGGCGTCAGCGAGCAGGCCGGGGCCGACCTGGAGGTGTATGCGACGCACGGTCTGCGCAGCGCCGTAGAGAGGGCGGAAGGCGAGTGGCGGCGCGCCGAGGACGCGCTGCGGGCGCGGCTGCGGGAGATCGACGAGGCCCACGGCGAGCTGCACGACAGCGACCCCGACCAGGCCCGTCAGAAGGCCGAACTGGACGCCGAACGGCGCGGGGTGGGCAGGCAACTGCTCCACCTGGGCGACACCACGGCACAGACCGCGCTGTGTGACCTGGGTTTGCTGCCGAACTACGCCCTCATCGACTCGTCCACGACGCTGTCGGCGACCCTGTACGGGGAGGACGGCATCGACCCGAAGACGGGCAAGGTGGTGTACACGTCCGAGACCGTCTCCTACGAGCGGCCCCGCCGCTTCGCGATCCAGGAGCTGGCGCCGGGCAACACCTTCTACGTCAACGGCTACCGGCACGAGATCACCGGCTTGGAGCTGTCGACGGGTGGGCGCCAAGAGTGGCGGACCTGGAGGGTGTGCCCAGGGTGTGGGTACGTACGCACAGAGGGCGCCACCGACGATCGCTCTCCGTGCCCCCGGTGCAGGACGAGCCAGATCGCCGACGATGGCTCCTGCTTGTTCCAGGTCGTAGAGCCGGCCACCGTGACGTCGCGGGACAAGCGTGAGGACGCACGGATCCGGGACGACAAGGACGACCGTGATCGCCGCTCTTACACCGTCGTGGACGCCGTGGACATCCCCGTCGAGAAGATCGAGCGGGGGAAGTCCTGGCGGCACGACCGCGAGACGTTCGGCGTGGACTTCTGCCGCACGGCGATGATCCGACGGATCAACGTAGGCCCGGTCCGCTACGACGCTCCCGCCCGAGATGACTTCGCCGGCCATCTGGTCCGACTGAACCCCTTCCACGTGTGCACCGCCTGCGGGGCCGCGAGCGCGGACGGCCGTCCGGTCTTCGACCACGACACCGACGCCCTGGAATCGGCAGCAGCCCGCGCCCCGCAGCTCAAGCACCACCGCCCGTGGTGCCCGCTGCGCCGCGGCAAGAAGGACGGCGTCACGCAGGAGCAGGTGCTGCTGGCCCACCAGCTGCAGACCGAAGCCCTACGGATCCTCATCCCGGCCGCGACAGCCGACGTCGACGCACGGGTGCACTCCTTCCGGGCCGCCCTGCGACTCGGTGTCGACCTGCACTTCGGCGGCGACCCGCAGCACCTGGACACCACGGTGGCCTCCATGCCGGACATGGACAGCGGCGAGCGCCGCTGGTTCCTGGTGCTCTTCGACTCTCTCCCGGGCGGCACCGGCTACCTTGACCGGCTTACCGACCGCCGTGCCTTCCGGGACACCCTCGCTCGTGCGTACGAACAGCTCAAGGCATGTCCGTGCGCCGAGGAGCAGCGGCGCGCCTGCCACCGCTGTCTGCACCGCTACACCCCCGAGCAGTTCCAGGACGTCGTCTCGCGCCAGGCGGCGCTCAGCATGCTGGAGTCGCTGCTGTTCAAGGGGGACGGCGAGGACGGCTGGGACATCAGCGATGTGGAGCACACCGGGCTGGTCGGGCTGGACGCTCAGGTCGAATCCGACCTGGAGGCCCGCTTCCTGACCGCGCTGCGGGACTGGGTGAAGGTCACCGACGACGCGGCCTTGGATGAGGAGGGCCACGCCAGCGGGCATCTGCGATTTACCGACGGCTCGGACGTGATGCACTGGAGGCTGACGGCCCAGCGGCAGCTCGAAGGCACCCGAACGGACTTCACCTTTGCACGCGTTGGTGGTCCGGTGCAGAGCGTGCACGTCTATCTGGAAGGCTTCCGGTTCCACGCCAGCCGCGAGCACAACCTCATCGCCAAGAACGCGGCCCAGCGCACCCGGCTCCGTGCCGACGGAAAGATCGTCTTCCAGATCACCTGGGCCGACATCGACCTGTTCGAACGGCGTCCGGGGCGCACCGCACCGGTCTGGCCGCCGTATCGGGGAACCGCCCAGGAGCAGGCCAAGGCCGCCTACGAGCAGTACGGCGGCAACCGTGCCCACTTCGGCGAAGCTGTCTTCGCCAACCCGATCGACACGCTCATCGCCTATCTGCGGGACCCTGATGCCACCCGTTGGGCCCGCCGGGCCCGCGCCCTGGTCACTGGCCTCACTGCTGTTTCCGCCACGACCGCCGTCGCCGCGACCGGCAAGCGCAGCGAGCTCGTCGCCGCACTGCGCGAACAGCTCGCCTCCTTCGGAGCCGGCCGACGGCACGGCAAGCCGGTGGCACCCGACGCCGGCAGCCTCGGTCCCGTTCATGTGTTCCGGACCCAGGACGAGCACGGTCTGCCGATCGTGTTCGCACTGGACGCGGCCGACCCTGACAACTTGCGGTGGACCGCCCTGACGGTCCTCGACGACAGCGACGCTGTCCTCGACACCGACGAGCACAAGCTGCGGTGGCGGTCCTGGCTGTACTGGACCAACATCACCCAGTTCCTGTCACTCGTGGGTGGGGACGGTGTCCAGCTCGCCGTCAGCACCGCTGCGGACTTCGAGGTAGAGGTTCTCGCCGTGTGCGGTGGCCTGGGTGAACTCGACTCGCTCGCCGCAGCACTCGCCCCCGCGCCCACCGTCGTGCCCGAGCCCGCAGTCCGGCCCGCCGCCTCGGAGCCGAGCGCGGACTCGCCGGCGGAAGCCGCCCTCCGGAAGATCATCCGGGACGCCGTCTGGGACGACGACATCCTGGAGATCCTGCGCGAGGACCCCGACGAGGCACCTGCCCTTCTCCGCCTCGCCGAGACGCTCGCCGAGCACGGAAAGCAGGCCCCCGTCTTCGGGTTCGAACTCGGAAGCAGCCGCTGGCAGGCGGACTTCGCCTGGCAGACTCCCGACCTCAAGATCGCCGTTGTGACCGCCCACCAGGGCGACGAGGACATCGAGGCCCAGCGACGAGACGCCGCCTACGCCGAGGAGGGCTGGACGGTCCGGACCGCCGCCGCATGGCTCGACCATCTCGACACCCTGCTCGTACAGCTCCCCAATACGGAAGGCACCACCCGATGACCGCCCGGCTCAGCCTGTACCGCAAGGCCGAACAGGAGCTGTACAAGCTCGACCGCTCGGTCAAGGCCCAGTTCTACGATTTCTGCCACGTCTTCCGGAACAACCCCAACCAGCCGGGCCTGAAGCTGAAGAAGCTCAAGGGCGACTCGCGCATCTGGTCCGCGCGGGTCAACGACTCCTACCGCGCGCTGCTGACCCCGACCGGAGTAGACGCGGACGGCACCCAGAGCTGGCTGGTCATCGCCGTCCGCCACCGCAAGGACGTCTACGAAGAGCTCCAGGTCGCGGTCAACCGTGTCACCGGCGAGATTGAGTTCGTCGACCTCTCGGTCGTCGGCGACAGCGCACTGCGCCGCGCCGGGATCACCCTGACCCCGGCCGAACCTGACCGGACCGCGCCGTCGGCCGAGCCCGAACCACAGCCGCAGCCGCAGCCGCAGCCGCAGCCGACAGTGGAAACCCCTCCCCTGGTCGCCGCGTACAGCGCCGACCAGCTGCGTGAGCTGGGCGTCGCCGACCAGTTGATCGAGCTGGCCCTCGCCGTCACCGACAGCGCCGAGCTGGACCAGCTCGTCGAGGGCGCCCCACTGCTGTCCAAGGACGTCCTCTACGGTCTCGCCGCCGGTATGCCTATCGACGAGGTCCGCAAAGAGATCACCCAGCCCGTCGAGCTCGGCCAGGAGCCCGATCTCGGTGACTTCGCCGCGGCCCTGAGCCGTACCAAGGTCACCGCCGTCGACGATGCCGTTCAGGCGGCCATCGACGAAGGGGACTTCCGAGCCTGGAAGGTCTTTCTTCACCCCACGCAGGAACGCATCGTCCACCGCCACTACAACGGACCTGCCCGCGTCTCCGGCGGCCCCGGCACCGGAAAGACCATCGTCGCCCTGCACCGGGTCAAGCACCTGGCCGAGCAACTGCCCCCCGGCAGCAACAGGGCGATCCTGCTGACCACGTTCACCAAGAACCTCACCACGGACCTCCGCCTGCGTCTGGCATCCCTCGTCGAGCCCGAACTCCTGGATCGTGTCGAGATCGCTCACATCGACCAGCTCGCCGCCCGCGTCCTGGGTGAGAACACCGCACCTGGCCGGGGCCGGCAGCGTGTCTACGACCACGTGGCGCTGAATGAGATGCGCCAACTCCTCGCCGAACTCGACGACCGCCGCTGGGAGGCCGAGTTTCTCCTGGAAGAGTGGGAACAGGTCATTCTCGGCCAGTCCGTCGCCACCCGCTCCGCCTACTTCCAGGCCCGCCGTGCAGGACGGGGCCGTTCCCTGACCCGGCCCGAGCGCAACCACATCTGGAAGCTCGTCGAGCAGTTCACCGCCCGCCTGGACAAGCTCGGCGTGGAGACCTGGGGCCAGGCGTCCGAGCGCGCTGCCCGCTTCGAGATCGAGCGCGCCGCGAAGATCAGGGCCCGGCGCGAGTACAAAGAGGAGGTCGGCGGCAAGGACCTCATCCACCGCGACAACAGCTCCGGCATGCGCTACCTGAACTACCGCTACCGGCACATCGTCGTCGACGAGGCCCAGGACCTCAGCCCCGCGCACTGGAAGATGCTCCGGGCCATGGCCGACCCGGACCTGCCCAACGACATGTTCATCGCCGGCGACACCCACCAGCGCATCTACGACCACCAGGTAGCCCTCGGCAGCCTCGGCATCAACATCCGCGGCCGTTCTTCTCGCCTCACCCTCAGCTACCGCACCACCAAGGAGATCCTCACCGAGGCCCTCCGCGTGGTCGACCCTGTGAAGCCCGGGCAGCAGGTGAACTACGACGACCTGGACGACGGCACCGACAACCTCGCCGGATACCGTTCCGTCCTCCACGGCCCCGCCCCGGCCTTCACGCCGTACGACACTTGGGAGGACGAGCTCGCCGGCCTTGCCACCACCCTGGCCACGTGGCGCGAGGAGCTTTCCAGGGACGAGAACGGCTCACCCATAGACCCGAGCGGCCATATCGCCGTATGCGTGGCCGACCGCGACATGGTCAGCCAGACCATGTACTACCTGGTCACCAAGGCCGGCATCACCTGTGCCGAACTCACCAAGGACGGTCCCAAGGGTGACGGCGAGGTCCACGTCGGCACGATGCATCGCTTCAAGGGCCTCGAGTACCAGCGCCTCGCCATCGTGGGCGCCAGTGACGGCATCCTCCCCCGCACACACATCATCGACCGCTACCGCACCGAGGACCCGCCCCGCTACGAGCGCGAGCAGCGCAAGGCCCGTTCCCTGCTCTTCGTGGCGACGACGCGGGCCCGAGACGCGCTGAACATCAGCTGGCACGGCAAGCCCAGCCCCTACCTGCCGGTCTGACACGGACCTCGGCCTCCCCGCCCTCGGGGAGGCCGACATTCCTCTCCTCGCTGGGCATCAGAAGTGCGAGAGAGAACTCGCCTCGTAGCGCAGCTGATACGCCCGCACGCCACCGCCGTTCATCCGGTAGATCGTGATTGCAGAAAGGAACTGCTCCTTAACCTCTAGGGTGCGCCGCCGCTCCTTCCCCTCGACGTCACTGATCCAGTCCTCCACCTGCTTCGGCAGCTTGAAGGCAAGCTCGTACGCACCTTCCTCACCCAGCGGCGACAGCGTCCACTCCGCCGAACCGCCATTGCCGCGTCGCCGAATGCGCACTGCATGGTCCGGCTGGGCATCCGCGTACGTGGTGAACGCCAGGTGATCGCTGACAGCCAGCGGCAGGATGAATGGTGCCGACGGGAAGCCCAGCAGCAACTCGGCACCGCTGTTCTGGTGAAGCGCGGCTGCGAAGCCGGCGATCGCCGCCTGAGCCTCCTCCCGGAATCTGCCATCCGCCGGCGCCGACGTCGGCAGCAGCCCAGCAGACGCGGTCCAGGTCCCCAGCTCCTTGCGCAGCTCCGTACGCATCCACGTCACCGGGAATGTCCCGGACGCCCCGAGGTGGAACTGTGCCTGCTCCAGCGTCCACGCAGTGGTACCGATCGTCCCAAGCAGCCATGCGAACGAGGCGCCCGACAGATCCACCAGCGAGATCTGGTGGGCCAAGGCGTACTTCTGGGCGTCCGGCGTGAACCCGCTCGTCGAGAACAGGGCGTACGCGTACTGGTACCGCTGCCGCGGCCTTCTACCGGCGTGCATCACGAAGTTCTCGTTCACGTCGTGCAGCACGCCGTGGGCGTTTCGCACGATCTCAAGTCCGCAGCGCTCCTGGTAGAACTTCGCCTCCAGGAACAGCCGCACCGGCATCGAGAACGCCGGCGTGAACGCGAACTCCCCCAGTGCGTCGACCTGATGCAGTGCTCCCCGGCCCCGCACCCGAAGCGTGTTCCCGTCGGTGGCCAGCTCCTCGGGGTCCTGACTCTCATGCACCAGCAGGCGGTAGCCAGAGGAGCGCAAGAGCCAGGCAAGCGCCTCTTCCAATAAATACCCTCGCAGCGCGGCGCCCTTGATCATGGTCAACCCCCTACTCACCGAGCAATCTCCCGCTTGATCATCTCACTGGCTCACTTGGTCAACCGGAGGACCTTGACCGTGGCCGTCTCTCCCCACACCATCATGCTCGTGCCGCGTGCCTGACTCGTAGGAAATGAGGCGATGACCGCAAAGGCCCACGCTGAGCCGGCCCGGGTCGCGCCCCGCTACCTCCCCGGTCTCGGGATCCCTGTATGGCGCTCTCCCCCTCCAACAGGCGGCCGACGGTCTGATCCGTCTCACTGGCTCTGGCCCACCCGCCGGACCAACGTTCCTCTTGTCGGCGACGCGCGCATCGCGCGAGTGCACCGCAGCGGTGGCGGCAAGGGGCTCCTGTCCAACGAGAACCTGACCTGCCGCTGAGCGGCTACGCTCCGAAGATGACGACCGACCCGTCCGCGTGGGAGCCTGCCCCGCTAGCTGAAGTCGCTGACCTCTTCTCACGAGCGGGCTGCACCTGGTGGATCGCGGGCGGCCACGCCATCGAACTCGCCGTTGGACACGCGATCCGCGAGCACGGCGACATCGATGTCCTGCTGTTGCGCGAAGACCAGCACGCCGCCCAGCACGTGCTCGCCGGATGGGAGTGGTGGGCGGCTGATCCGCCCGGCAAGCTTCGTCCCTGGCTCCCCGACGAGTACCTGCCCATGGGCGTCCACGACATCTGGTGCCGCCCTGAGCCCGGCAAGCCGTGGCGCCTCCAAGTCATGCTGGACGAAGGGCAAGACGGCTTGTGGGTGTCCCGCCGCGACACCGCCGTGCACCGCCCCGTCGCGGAGCTGGGCGCGATCAGCACGGCCGGCATCCCCTACCTGCGCCCTGAAGTCCAGCTCTACTACAAAGCCAAGAGCCCCCGGCCCAAGGATGAGACAGACCTCACCGCAGTACTTCCGACGCTCGGGCCGGCACAGAGGATCTGGCTCGCCGAAGCCATCCTCGCAACGTACGGGGATCACCCGTGGGTCCACCGCCTCGAAGTGCCGGCCCGGCACCGCCGACCACCCCAGGCGGACCTTCTAGACGACCTGCCCTATGACTGGGAGCAGCGCTGACAACGTCCGGACTGCCTCCCGGATGGCCTTGGGGTCGGCCCCCACCGGCTAGATAGGGTCGCGGCACCCGAACTGGAGAGGTAATTGCATGGCCAACGAAATTGTGATCGCGCAGACGACCAGCGACAACGAGGATCAGGCGAAGGCGCTGGCCCGTGGCGCGGTCGAGAGCAAGCTGGCAGCGGGCGTTCACATCGATGCGCCGATCACAGCCTTCTACTGGTGGAAGGGGAAGATTGAGACGGCGCAGGAGTGGCGGATCTCGTACATGACTACGACGGACCGTCTCCCGGCACTGGAGGCGTGGCTGCACGAGAAACACCCGTACGACGTCCCCCAGTGGATCACGCTGCCCGTGAGTGGCGGGTCGGAAGCGTACCTGTCCTGGGTTGTCGAGGAGACGGCATAGGTCTGCGGAGCGACGGACCGGCCGTTCGACTGCGTTCGCGTCCTGGGGTTGTCCGCGTGCCGCGCGGGGACTCAGGATGCGAACTGCCGCAGATGGCGGCTGAGTTCCTGCTCGCAGTCGGGGAGCGACGCTGCGATTGTCGATGCGCGATCCTTGCCCATCGTGTTGGGCTTGGCCAGTGCTGCTGCGGCGAACTGGCGTGAAACGTAGACCCCTTGGTCGACGTCACCTCCACGCAGCAGGGCCGAAGCGAGATCACCGAGAACCACAACGCCTCCGTCCGGAGTTCGTCTCCGAGGCGGTCGACTGCGGCGTCTGCTGTAGCGGTGAGTTCGGGACGCCCCAACTGCCCGTATACAGAGAGGGCCAGCGAGTCCATGCGGTACGGGGTCACGAACCGGACCCACGCCTGCTCGTTGCTGTGATCCGCGAAGTCGTAGGCGAAGCGCGCTCGCTCCAACGCCCGGAGCGCCCCCATCTCGTCGCCGGCCGCCGCAGCCTCCTCGGCGTGCCTGCCGAGGACCCAGGCGGCAGCAGTAGCGTTGCCGTGGCCTCGCACATCGCTGGCCGCTTGGGAAAGCAACTCCAACTTCGCTGTCGGCGTCGAGGCGCCGTAGCTGCTGTAGGTCAGGGCCAGGGCTCGGAGCGGAGGGTGCCCGACGGTCGTCGCGCACTGCGACGTGACCTTGTAGTAGGCGTCGGCTTTGTCGTGCTCACCCAGGTCCCAGGCCACCCAACCGGCCAGGGCGGCGGTTTCTCCGGCGGCGATAGTGAGAGCCCGCTCATGGTTGCCGGCACGGGGCAGAGCCGCGGTGATCGCGTCAAGATGCGACTCGACGGTGCTTTGTAGCCGCCGGGCACTGAGGTTGAGTTCCTGGACGTGCAGTTCAGCAGCCCGGTCGATGAGCGCGCCGGCGGAGGGCGAATCGATCTTGGACCCCTTGCTGAGGGCGATGGCGAGGCGCCCCCAGGGCTCGACAGCCGCGCTCACGCCGGCAGCGGCGCCACCCAGCAGCGTGCGACGCTTCACGGCGTCCTGGTCCTCCCCTGCATTGGCATGCCCCTTTCTCTTCCGAGCGCGGGCAGCCTTGGCCTCCCGCTGTAGTTCCTCGAAGGGGACACCGCAGGCCGCCGCGATGTGGGCGATTGTGTGATTGGTAGGGATGTTCTCGAAGTTCTCATAGCGGCTGATCTCTCGGCGGGTCATGGTGTCCCGGCCGGAGACGGCGTTGATCGCCTCTGCCTGCTCCTCCTGCGTCCGGCCCGCATCCTGCCGAAGCCGCAGGAGCAGGTCGGCGAACGGATCTGGCATGAGTGTGACCTCTGTTGGTGGGCGGAATCCAATCATGGCCTTAATTCCCCCTCCAGCTTTCCCCCTTGACAGATTTTCCCCCTCTGGATTCCCCTGGTCGACGGTGTCGCCACGCGGTGCGATAGCCCCCATGACCAGGCTCCAAGAGGAGACCCCGCCCGACGGGGGCATCCGTAGCTTTGCCGCCACAGCAGGCGTGTCATGCGCGAGGTCGGTTCACGAAGACCGGCACAGCACATCGGCGAGGGCAGGCATACCGGCGGCATCCCATGGCTGTCAGGCGGCCTTTCTCCCTGATCTCGGGAAAGTTGGGGAGATGCGGCGGACAGCGGGGGCGTTCCTGCGGCAGTGCCGTGTTTCGGAGCCGGTGGCGGGGGTCGTCGTACTGGCCGTCTCGGAGCTGGTCACCAACGCTGTCGTTCACGGTGAGGGAGAAGTCGTGCTCCGGATCACGGTGGCCGTCGACGTGGTGCGCGTCTCGGTCACCGATCACAATCCGGCCCCAGCTGTACGCAAGGAAGCCGGACCCGACGGTGAATCCGGTCGCGGGATCCGGCTTGTCGATGCGATCTCAGACGCGTGGGAGAGCAGCGGCAAGGAGACGTGGTGTGAGTTCCGGTACGCGAGGGCTGCGGGTTGAGCCAGACTTCCAGCAGGTTCCCGGCCATGCGGTTGACGATTCGGGCAGCTCAGTCACTTCCCCTACAGGGGACGCTCCGAGGGCCGTTCGCTTGCCTTCGCCCAGTAATTCGGTTCAAGCATCTCGCCAGGCCATGCGGGCTGACGGATCGGGCCCTGAGGCCCCATCTGTTCGAAGTATGGTGCCAGGTCGATCACGGGCGTCCCGTCGACGGCGTCGAGATCAGTGACCAGGAGGTCCCTGCCTTCGGCCTTGAGCAACCGCGGGTAACTGACCGCAAGTTGGTTGGGGCGCCGGTGGTTGCGGTGGACGAACGTGCCGGTCGCCGGCCAGTTCTGGTTTCCCCTTGGACTGCGTGCGTGGAGCTGGACGTCTTCGGGTCGGGCCAGATGGAAGCGCCAGGTCACGGTCAGGTGGGAGAACTCCTCGATTCCTTGCAGCGTTTCGAGGGGATACGCGTCGTCGAGCCGGATGATCGATTCGACCCCGCCTTGGTAGTCGTCCTGTACGCGGGTGTGGCCGCCGACGACCGTTGCGATCGACTTGACCTCGTAGGTCGGCATCAGCGCTCGTTCCTCTCCCTGGGCGTATCGTGCGCGGCGGCCTCCGGTCAGCGCCGCGAAACCGTTCTGTGGTCAGCCTATGGCGCGCAACATGACTCGCGCTCGACGGTCAAGTTCGGCGACGTGGCGACCACCGCGCTGCCGGACGGGCGAGATGTCGCTCTGCATGCGGACAATGACGTCGCGGGCTCGCCCGGACTGGATACCGGCCATGGCGTCGAGTGCTTCGTTCCAGGTTGCGCATGCCTCGTCGAGGCGTCCCTGCTGGACTTGGACGGCGCCGAGGTAGCCGAGCGTCACGCTGTGGGTACGGGCGAACTGCTGGCGTCGGCGCGTGGCCACGCTGCGCTTGAAGTGGATCTCCGCGTCCCGAGGCTGGCCCATGTCGCGCAGAGCGCAGGCCGTCTCGTGGGCGAGGGAGGCTTCCTGGAAGAAGCTGACGCGGGCCGGTGCCTCGGTGGCGTCGGCGCGGGCGAGGTCCCGCTCCGCGCGGCTAATGGCCGCGAGGGTGCCGGCCCGGTCGCCGTCGGACGCGAGAGCGCGTGCATGGACGATCGCCAGCAGCGCCTTTTCACGATGGCTGGCCTGGCCGTAGCGGTCTCGGGACATCGAGGCGTCGGCCAGGGCCAGCGCCCGGCGTGGGTGCCCGAGGTCCACGGCCTGGTGGGCGAGGGCGCGCAGGACGTGACCACCGAGCGGCCCGTCTCCAGCTTCCGCCGCGATGCGGGCGGCAATGGTGAGGTAGCGCTGGGCAGTGCGGTGTTCACTGGCGTCGAAGGCCATCCAACCGGCGAGGTAAGTCATCTCCGCCACGGCGGAGTACGCGTCGCGGCGGAGCTGATCTGTACGGAATCGGCCGCCGAGCAGCGGTACCGCACCGTCGAGCAGGTGGCTGGCGAGGGCCTTGCGGCCGGATGCGCCACCTCGCTGCTGGTCGCGCGCGGAGTAGTAGACCGTGAGATCGCGGACGTCGTCGATGTCCGCCTGGATCACCGAGCGCGAGGAGGCCGGTCGGCGGTTCGCCGCTGCAGCGGGGGCGGCTGCCCACCACGAGGTAGTGGGCAGGGCAAGGCCGGCCGCGGAGTAGGCGGCGGTGGCCAGCAGCTTGCGTCGGTGCATATCGAGATCGTCGCTTCCCAGCTCGGCCAGTGCGGTCAGAGGGTCGACGCTCCAGTCGGAACCGCTGTCGGTCGTGCCTGTCGGCGCTTCTTCCAGCCCGAGATCGGCCAGGGAGAGGCGGCGGCCGAGTCTGCGGGACAGCGTCTCGCGCAGGATATGCGGCGCTCTGCCACTGGGCTTTGTGCCTTGGACCCACATGGCGATGTGCGAGCGGGAGATCGCGTCGAGTTCGTGCACTCCGCTCTCCGCGGCCACGCGGGCTACCGCGGCGGCTGCTTGTGGCTGGGACCAGCCTGCTTCGCGCAGAAGTGCGGCGAGGGCGACGTTGCGTTCACGGGCCATGTACTGCCCCTCGGTTCCGAAATGATCTTTGACGCCTTTGACGGCCCTGCGGGCGGTGTGGGCATACCGCTCGGCCGTGATTCACGGTTCGCTCAACGTAGCGACCAGATCACTCACTTCGCACGTCAGTCGTCGGTGCCACTTGGTGACTTGGGCTCACTTTGGCTTGATCCGAACAGGAGTTGTGTCATGCGCCTTTCGCTGGACCCTCGCCGAGACGACAGCCAGCTCGGAGGCGGGCGCGGGCGGCGAGAGTCCGCCACCGTGGTGCTGGCGCCAGAGCGCGATCACGTGGTTGCCGCGTCGGAGACGGTAACGCTCGTGCTGGGCGAGGATTCACCGCTGCCCGAGAACGCTGCCGATGTGGAGGACCTCGTTCGGCTTCTGCGCGGTCATGTCGCCCAGTTGGGAGCACGAACCGCTGTGGGCAGCCCCGTCCTGGTGCGAGCGCAAGGGCTCTGCTCCGAAAGCATTCCCGAGGGCTACATGCCGAGCCGGGTGTACCTGGTCAAGCTCGCCGAAGCCACCCAGGAGCTGATGGCACACGTGGAACGGGGCGGTCCCGGGCCGATCCGATCGAAGCGCGGGCGGCGTTGGCGGAAGCCGCAGATCAACGCGCTGCGCGGGGCGGTCTTCGCCGTCGCCCTGGCCTGTCTGGTCTTCGCCGCTTCGGTACCGCGGACATGACGGTGACCGGGGCCGTCGTCATCGGGCTGGTCCTCGGGCCGATGGCCTGGCTGGTTCTTCGCGGCGAGCGCGCGGCCGGCCCTGCAGGGGCCGACGAGGACTTGCCGCCGCCCCGGAACGCCCCTTCCTCGCTCCGGTAACCACCGGCCTCTGCTCGTCCCACCGTTCCCGGCCGCTGCGGCGGCCCCGATACCGCCCCGGACCTGCGGGGCTCACGGAGATCCACACGATGAAACGGCTTCCGCGCATCGAGCAGTACGGATTGATCGGCGACATGCAGACCAGTGCCCACGTCTGCGATGACGGTTCGATCGACTGGCTGTGCCTGCCCCGGTTCGACTCGCCGGCCGTCTTCACCGGCTTGCTCGGCACGCAGAAACACGGCACCTGGCGGATCGCTCCGGCCGCTCCTGCCGACCGTTCCAGCTCCGAAGCAGTCGCCGAGCGCCGGTACCGCGGTGACTCGCTCGTCCTCGAATCGGTATGGCGCACCGAGGCCGGTTCGGTCCATGTCCTGGACTTCATGCCACCGCGCGACGGGGCACCGCAGGTGATCCGGATCGTCGAGGGCCTGACCGGTGAGGTCTCCATGATCTCGGCCATGCGTCCACGGCCGGGGTACGGCAGCGTCAGCCCGTGGATTCACGAAGTCGGTGGGCGCATGATCGCGGAGGCTGGCGCGGACGCTCTGTGGCTCGACACCTGCGTCCCGCAGGTGGAGAAGGACGGCGTCATGGTCAGTGTCTTCTCCGTCGCCGCGGGGCAGAGCGTGGCGTTCGTCCTCAGCTGGTGCCCGTCCCACGCAGCGGCGCCCGACGTTCCCGACCCCGAGGCCGCGCTGACCGAGACGCTCACGTTCTGGCAGGACTGGACACGGGACTGCACCTACGAGGGGCCATATCGCGGGGCCGTGGTTCGATCCTTGATCGCGCTGAAGGCGATGACGTACGAGCCGAGCGGTGGAATCGTCGCGGCGCCGACCACGTCGCTGCCAGAGGAGATCGGCGGAAACCGCAACTGGGACTATCGCTTCACTTGGTTGCGGGACGCCTCCACGACGCTGGCCGCGCTCCTGGGGACCGGGTACCGGCAGGAGGCGCAGGCATGGCGGCGATGGCTCTTGCGCGCCGTGGCCGGTGATCCGGAAAACCTGCAGATCATGTACGGGATCACCGGAGAGCGTGACCTGCGGGAACGGGAGCTGTCCTGGCTGCCCGGCTACGAGGGCTCGACCCCGGTACGGGTCGGCAATGGGGCGGCGGACCAACTGCAGCTCGACGTGTATGGCGAGGTCATCGAGACTCTGTACCTCGCGCACGAGAGCGGTGTCGCCCACTGCGCCGCCACCGCCGTGCTGCACCAGCGACTCATCGAGAACCTGGCACAGCGCTGGCAGGAGCCCGACGAGGGCATCTGGGAGATCCGCGGAGCACGCCGGCACTTCGTCCACTCCAAGGTGATGGCCTGGGTGGCGGTCGACCGCACCATCCGCCTGACCGAGGCCGGTGCCCTCCACATCGACGTAGCCCCGCTGATCGAGCTGCGGGCAACCATCCACCACGAGGTCTGCACCAAGGGCTTCGATCCGGTGCGCAACACCTTCACCCAGTCCTACGGTTCCCGAGAGCTGGACGCCGCCACGCTGCTGATCCCCCGCGTCGGCTTCCTGCCGCCCGACGACCCCCGCGTCATCGGCACCGTGGACGCAGTGCGTCGTGAACTCTCCTCGCCGGACGGGCTCGTGCGCCGTTACCCGACCATCGGTGACCGTACCGGGGTGGACGGCCTGAAGGGCGATGAGGGCACCTTCGTCCTCTGCTCCTTCTGGCTCGTCGATGCCCTGGCCCTGATCGGCCGCCTCGACGAGGCCCACGCCCTGTTCGAACGCCTCCTCGCGCTGCGCAACGACCTCGGGCTCCTTGCCGAGGAGTACGACCCCGTCCAACAGCGCCAGCTCGGCAACTTCCCGCAGGCATTCAGCCACATGGGCCTGATCCAGAGCGCCCGGCTCCTTCAGCTCCTGTCGACGCATTCCTCCCACCACCGCAGCGCGGTCGCGGTTCCGACGCCCCGCTCGGCTCCACGCAGCACTCGCCAGACCTGCGCAGACCTGACGCCGCAACACGCTTAGCCACCCCCACCTGACGAGGATTCCCATGCCTGACAGCGCCTTCCCGGCACGGCCGGCCGCTACCGGCCACCGCAGACGGCGACCTCCGATCGACGCGTTCACGCTGCACCGTGTCCGCCGCGCCGTGGCATTGCCCCTGGTGCTGCTAGCCGCGCTGCTGGGTGCCGCCTTCCCCCTCTGGTCGGTGTCCGCCGTAGGCCCCGGGTGGCTCCTGGCCTGCCTGGTCTGCGGACTGGCCGGAGTCGCCACGGCGGCGGCTCGCGGAGCGCGTACGGCGGCAGGGGCCGTGCAGGCGACCGCGGAGGAGGACTGGGCAGCGGCACTGGCAGCGGTTGCGGGGGCAGCGGCGGCTGTCGAGAAGTCGGTGCAGTGGTCGGCGGATGAGCTGTGCCGCGGGGGACGCCCGCCGCTGCCGGACCTGCAGGCGCCAACGTCGGCCGGTCCGAACGCCGAGATCAACACGGCGTTGAGTGCCCTCCAGGTGCAGGCCATCGCGTCGCTGATACGGGTGCACGACGAGTCCCAGTCCGTCGTCCTCCTGGAAGTGCTGCGCCGTCTGGCCATGCGCGAGCACGCCCTGGTCGGCAAGGCGCTCCAGGCACTGAGCGAGCTGGAGATGCTGACCGACGACCCGGAGCTACTGGCCAAGATCTTCGAGATCGACCACCTCGTGACGCGGATGCGTCGCCAGGTCGAGAGCACTGCGGTGCTGGGCGGCCAGTCCCTGCGCAGCGTGCGCCGGCCCATTCCCGTCGCGACGGCACTGCGCGGCGCCGTCTCCGAGGTCGTGCAGTATCCACGTGTGTCCGTCGCCGCCGGGTCCGTGGGCGCCGAGCTAGGTCTTCCCGGCCATGTGGGCCCGGACCTGACGCACCTGCTGGCCGAGCTGATCGAGAACGCCTGCGAGTGCTCCGATCCCGCGACGAAGGTGATGGTGCGTGCGCAGCGCGTGGCGAACGGGCTGGCGGTCGAAGTCGAGGACCGGGCTATCCCCATGCATCCGCAGACGCGGGCGCAGATGAACCACCTGCTCAAAGCCCCCGACGAAGTCGACGTCAGCGGCCAAGTCCGGGCCGGCCAACTCGGATTGCTGGTCGCCGCGAAGATCGCCCAGTCGCACGGGCTGTCCGTTCTCCTGCAGGAGAACGTAACAGGAGGGACCACCGCCCTCGTCGTCATCCCGACACGCCTCCTGGTAGCGATTCCCTCTGTCGACGATGCGACCGCGCGACCCCAGGAAGCCCGCCCCTCCGCTCCGCCGCAGCAGGTCGCCGCTGCTCCAGCCGTCCCGACGGCAGGCCAGGTCACCCACCCCAGCAATGTGGGGGCACAAGGAGCCGTAGAGGCGGGTCACTCTGCTGATGCGCCCGCTCTTCCCACGCGTAGACGTCAGGCCGGCTCGTTCCGTCCATCGCGCGAGCGGGAGCAAGCCCCCGTGACCGGGGCGACGCCAGGGCTCGCAGCCGCCTTCCGAAACGGCATTCAGGCCGGCGGGAGAGCCGGTTCTTCCACCGCTTCGGCAGAGCAGCCCGCGCCCTGAACCCCCGTCCCTCGACGTTCCCGGTGGCCCGTTACCTCCACGGGCCCTTCCCCCTTCTGGAGCGATCCCTATGAGCACCCACCCCGCGATGGACAACGTGACCGGCGACGCGCCCGTAACCGGGACAACTGCAAGCGGACAGCGGGACAACATGGCCTGGCTGCTGCGTCAGTTCGCCTCCGCCGTCCCGGGCGTCACGCACGCCGTCCTGCTGTCGCGCGACGGACTGCGGCTGTTGGACAGCGACGTCGACAAGGACTGGGCGGACGAACTGTCGGCCGCCCTCAGCGGAGTTGCCTCCCTCGCGGCGAACATCACCGGCCCCAGCCACAAGAAGAGGCCGGCCCGGCAGGTCATCATCGAGCGCGACGACTGCCTCTTCTTCGTTCAAAGCGCCGGGCGTAGCGCGGCCTTCGACAACCACCCCGGCAACGAACGCGGTGAGGTGGACACGATCCTCGCCGTCATCGCAACCACGGACGCCGATGCGGGCACCGTCGGATTCGAGATGGGGCGCCTCGTCCAGAAGTTCGCCCCCTACATGCTGATCCCGGTCCGCGTCGGCACTGGCGGAGAGGTCCGGTGAGCACACACGGCCGCGCGACCGAGGAGTCGATGTTCGTGCGGACCTACACCCTGACGCGCGGGCGGACCAGGCCGCGGCACCTGCTCGGTCTGGAAACCGTGCTGGAAGCAGGACGGGGAAGGCCCGGCCCGGCCCAGGCCGAGGAATGCGAGGAGATCCTCGCCCTGTGCCGGGAGCGCCGACGATCGGTGGTCGAACTGGCGGGACGACTTGGCCGGCCCGTCACCGCCGTCAAGATCCTCGTCTCGGACCTCCTGGACGCCGACGCCTTGGTCGTCCCCCTCACCCACCCCTATGCCGATACGGGCGCGGAATCCGGTCCGTCTACCCAACTGCTGGCAGCCCTTTCAGCGGGCTTGAAGAGGAAGTGGCCTGATGCCATCGCCTACCCCCAGGCCGGATGACCCGGGCGCGGTGCTGCGTACTTCGCCGCACCCGCGCGTCGGCGCCGCGCCGACCGTGCTGAAGGTCGTGATCGCCGGGGGCTTCGGCGCGGGCAAGACCACCGCCGTAGGCGCCGTCAGCGAGATTGCGCCGCTGAGCACGGAGGAGTACCTGACCGAGGCGAGCGCAGACGTGGACAGCCTGGCGGGCATCGAGGCGAAGCAGACCACCACGGTCGCCTTCGACTTCGGCCGCCTCAGCCTGCCCGACGCGCCCGTACCCCTGGAACTGTTCCTGTTCGGCACGCCCGGCCAGGACCGGTTCGTCGACCTCTGGTACGCCCTCTCCCGCGGCGCCGTCGGGGCGGTCGTCATGGTCGACACCCGCCGTCTGGAGAGCAGCTTCACCCCCATCAGCTTCTTCGAAGACATCGGCCTGCCCTTCATCGTCGCCATCAACCAGTTCGACGGAGCGCACCGTTACCAGCCCGAGCAGGTCCGCACTGCCCTCGAACTCCCTGCCTCCGTACCGGTGATCACCTGTGACGCCCGCGACCCGAACCACGTCGCTGGCGTCCTGCTGACCCTCGTCGGCCACGCCGTGAAGAACGCCTCCGTGACCCGCGTTCACCACACGCCCACTACCACCCTCCAGGACGCCTGATGTCACATCACCCCAACCCCTACCTCGCATCGCCGACCGCCCCACCCGCACTGTCCCTGCCGCGACGCGGCACGCGGGACGCCGCCTGCGGGCCGATCACCCCGCCCGCCACCGCCGTCACCGGGCCGCAGACCCAGCAGCCACCGGAGCTGGCGCAGCGGTACGAGCTGCTCAACCGCCTGGGCGTGCCTCTCGTGGCGAGCGAGGACTTCGACGACCTGGCCCGCGACATGGCCGCCAAGGCCGGGTTCCTGTACGGGTTCGTCAATCTCTTCCTGGAGGAGCAGACCTTCGTCGGGCTGCACCAGCCGCCGGCGGACAGCGGGTACTTCATCGTCGGCCGCACCATGAGCCGCGACCACGGCTGGTGCCCGGAGGTCATGGCCCGCAAGAAGGCTCTCCCGCTGCACGACGTGCACGCCAGTCCGCGCTTCAGCGGCAACCACGTGGTCGACGCCGTCGGGATCCGCTCCTACTTCGGCGCCCCGCTCGTCCATGACAGCGGCACCGTGCTGGGCACGGTGTGCGTCATCGACCCCGAGAAGCGCCCCCTGAGCGAGGCCCGACGGCTCAGGGACATCGTCATCAACGCCGGTGCCCAGGTGATGGACCACATGGTCCGCGCCCCCGTCCGCTAGGCCGTTCCACCACCCCCACCCGGGAGCCGTAGGCGATCCCCGGCCGCTCCACGTTGCGACCTTCGCCCAGGGAGAGGGAGACCATGTCCGCCACACCCACTACACCGCCACCGGCGCTGCGCCCCTACCTCACCGCCCGCCACGAAGTGCTGTGGGACGAGGCGGACGCCTTCGCGGCCGAGCACATCGCGCCGCGCGCCGCGCGTATGGAGGCCGCTCCGGGCAGGGTGGAGCGCAAGGTCGCCGACCTGATGGCCGCACGGGGCTGGTTCGCCGTCACCATCCCGGCCGCCTTCGGCGGGCTGGGTGCCGGACATGTGGCCAAGACCATCCTGGTCCACCGCATCGCGCGGATCTCGGCGGCTGCCGCAGCCATCCTGCAGGCCACCCTGATCCCCGTCGGCGCCCTGCTGCACTTCGCCACCTACGAGCAGAAGGGCCGCTGGCTGCCCCGTGTCGCGGACGGTTCCCTGCTGCTATCGATCGCCGTGACCGAACCACAGGCCGGTGGACACATCGGTGGCATCGAAACCACAGCCGAACGCGCCGGCAGCGAGTGGGTGATCACCGGCAGCAAGGTCCATATCGGCAATAGTCACCTCGCCGGTGCCCACCTCGTCGTCGCCCGCACCGCCGAAGCGGGCGTGAGCACATCCCAGGCGCTGACCGCGTTCATGGTCGAATCAAGCCGCCGCGGGCTCTCGGTCCCCGAGCACCGCCCCGGCCTCGGTCTGCACGGCTTCTCCGCCGGCCGACTCGACCTCGATCACGTCCGTGTTCCCGAGGACAACGTGGTCGGAGAGATCGGTCGAGGGCTGAGCGTGGCCCAGAGCAGCAGCATTCTGTACGGCCGTCCCAACCTGGCCGCCGTGAGCCTCGGCATTCACGAAGCGGTCGTGGCCGCCACCACTGCTCGTCTCAAGACCCGTCCTCGCTATCGGGGCAGCCTGTCCGACCTGCCCGTACTGCGGGACCGCATCGGTGGCATGGAGGCCCGTCTGCGCGCCGGCCGGATACTCGCCTACCAGTCCGTGCACCTTCTCGACCAGGGCCTGCCCTGCGACGCCGACCTGATCAACGCCAAGTACCTCGGCCACCAGTGGGCCGCGCAGTCGGCCCAGGACGCCATGGAACTGCACGGCGCCCACGCCTTCGACCGCGACTACGTCCTCCAGCGCTTGTGGCGCGACATCCAGCACACCTACCCGCCCGCCGGAACCGGCGAGGTCCAGCGCTTACACCTGGCCGACGCCGCCTTCGACGAGAACCACATCCAGTGGTCCGAACGCCTCGCCGCCGAAGCCGCCTGGGCACGCCCCGACCCGACCGCCGCATGAGCCCCCGTACGCGGCACCCCGTGAGTCCCGACCACCGCGCACGGGCCGGTGCCGCCGGTCCCCGTCCCCCGCGGGGACCGGCGGCACCCACCCCGGTGACCGTCCGTTCCAGCCGAGAAAGAGACACCGTGACCCCGCCCGTGACGACCAGCGCACCGATCACCCCTCTGACGCCGACGCTGCAGCGCGTCGCCCAACACCTCGCGAACGGCTGTGCATCCCAAGAGATCGCCGCGAAGACAGGGCTCTCCGCGGTCACCGTCCGCCAGTACATCCGCGACATCCGCGCGAGCCTCCACTGCCCGCCCCGCTGCAAGCCCCCCGTCATCGTGCACCGCCTGTTCACCACCCAGCAGGTGGCCTCTCCCACGGCGGACAGGCCAGCTCCGAAGCTCAGCCCCGAGCAGCTGCTGCTGTTGCGAGCCGTCGCTGAGCACAGCGATACGCGCGACATCGCCGTCGCCGCCAAGCTCGCCCCGGCCGACCAGCGCGCCGCGCTCGACCAGCTCCTCGCCGACACGGGCGCACAGGACACCACCGAACTGGTGGTCCTGGCGCACGGCTGGCAGCTGCTGCCGGCCGAGCAAGCAGCCCACGCGACGCGAAACGGGGCAAGCCAGTGACCCGGCCTACGACCTCAGCGGCCAGCGAGTACCGCTCCGCCTCCGTCCCCTTCACGCAGACGCCGCCGACCGCCATCTACGAGATGCGCATGCTGCGCACGGCGGCCGAGCGCGAGGAAGCTGCGGCCCTCGTCCAGGACCGCCAGCGCTGGCTCACAATGCACGGCCTGCCCGTACCCGCCCGCGCCGACATCCCGGCACTCTTCAGCGAGGCGCAGACCATGTCCGCCGGACTGTACGAGGACGGAAAGCTGCTGGCCTGCATGATCCCCGAGCGTGACCCCGACCTCGGATGGGGCCAGGGTCCGTGCCTCTTCCTCCAAAGCGTCCACACCCTGCCCGGCCAGTCCGATGACATCACCCGCCTGATCACCCTGTGGGCGTCCGACTTCGCCGCCCGACTCGACCTCCAAGTCGTACGGGCCGAGACGCTGGCCCGCCACACTCTCGAAGCCGAACCCCTCGCTGCCCTCCTGCGTCGGCTCACCGACAACGGCTGGGACGTGTGCGGATCCGGCCCCGGACGCGACGGCGATCGAGTCGCCCGCCTCGAACTCCCCGTCGAGCACCGCGCCGGGCTCCGCGCGCTGATCAGCTGCCAGGTCCACGCGCCTCAGCCGGCTCCGGATGATCGGAGCAACGCGTGACAACTGACGAACCGCAGCGGCCCGACCTCGCCCGCGAGCATCGCCCGCGCCACGGAATCGGCCACGCACCGGGCCAAGCGCGTGCGCGACCAGCTCGACGCCGTCCAACTCGGACAGGGCCGGCACACCGACCACGTCAACACCAAGGTGCTGCGCCGCATCCTGGCCGACCACGACTGGCCCGGCCACCGCCTCGTCGGCCCCGACGCGGCCCGTGCCGCGTGGAGCATCGCCCTGCACAGCGACGACGAACCCGACTTCCGGCGCGCCGCCACCACCCTGCTGGGACGTGCGGTCCAGGCCGGCGACGCGCTGGTCCAGCACTGGGCACACCTGCACGAGCGCGCCCTCATCACCAGCGGGCGCGACCAGGAGTACGGCACCCAGCTCCTGCTGTGCGCCGACGGCATCGAGTTGTGCCCGCTGCGCGGGCCGGAGTCAGTCGACGCACGCAGGGCCACCGTGGGTCTGCCGCCGATCGCTGTCGCTCTGAAGGCGGTGCGCCGCCGGTACACCGCGCATGGCTCTGCCGATGAAGCCCCGACCGTCGTCCTCGCGGGGGCCGCGTGAAGCAGGGGGACCCCAGCTTCTCCACCAGCCGGCCTCCCGGCCGCAACTCCGCTCTGCGAAAGGATCGTTGACAGATGAAGCTCACCACAGCCGTCCTCGCTGCCGGTGCTGCCGTCTCCCTCACCACGGCCGTGGTCGGAGCCGTCCGGCTCAGGGAGGTCGCGCGGCACCAGGCCGAGCGCAACGAGGCGGTCGTCGCCCGCAACCAGCTCGACTGGCTGGCGCAGATGTCCACCAACGCCGACCTCGCCAAACTCTGGGCGCCCGAGGACATGGACGTCGAGGAGTACATGCAGCTGCTCCATGCCAACCAGCAGATCTGCACCCTCAGCCTGCGCGACCGCCTGGGCTTCGTCCGCGACGGACAACTGCCCTTCTACGCCTCGATGCTCATGAACAGCGACGTCTGCCGGCGCTACTGGGCCCGTTTCGGAGACCTCCGCGCCCAGGAGGCCGAGGGCGACGAACGCGCCGAGCACTTCACCAAGGTCCTGAACCAGGCCGCGAAGGCCCACCAGGAAGCGCAGCCCGTAGCAGCCTGACGGCACGGGTCCCGTCGACTCCCAGACGTCCTGGACCAGGCGACGCCTTCGCCTGCCACCGTCTGGCACCAAGCTCCGGGCCCCGACCGGGTCCCGGGATCCCGCACCACCCATCGCCCCTAGGAGGCAAGCATGACCGCCGTGCAGACGGAGAGGCCGACCGCCCCCGTGCAGTCGGACCTGGCAACCACCGACGAGACCGACCCGTTCGGACTCGACATCACCTTCATCGAGGGCACGCCGGCGACCGAGACGGTCCTGATGTGCAGCACGGGCGACACCTGCGGCAGCTCCTGCCCCAGCGCCTGCACCACCTCGTAAGTCGGGACACCCCGGCAACGCGGGCCGGACGGGGCTCTCCCCGTCCGGCCCACCCCGCCCACCACGCAGAAGATGAGGAGAGCCCTGATGACACGGCACCGGCCCAGCCTGTATGAGGCCGCGGGGCAGGCCATGCTGCGCGCCGCGGTGCACACGACCGAGCCCGCCATGCCGCCCTGGCCGGTGGCCAAAGCGCCCGTGGACGAGTGGCGCGCGTGGCTGAGCACGGTGTGGTCCGACACCGACTTCCGCCGGGCCGTGTCGCAGGCGAGCCCTCACCTGGCGGACCAAGTCCAGGCCGTCATCGACGGCCGCACACCGAAGGTGCGCCGGATGCGCCGGGCGGCGCTGGCCACCGCCCGCTACGCGATCCGCTACGCCCGCCGCTCCACCCCCTACGGCCTGTTCGCCGGCGTCGCCCCGCTCGGCTTCGCCCAGGCCACGTCCGTGCGCTTCGGTGAGAAGCACCAGGCGGTCACCCGCCCCGACCCGGTGGGGCTCGAAGAGATACTCAGTGCCTGGGAGAGCGACGCTGCGCGCATGGCCGACGCCGAGGTCTGCGTCAACACCCTGATCCGACAGCGCGACCAGCACATCCACGTACCGTCCGAGGGCGATGCCGAGTTCCGCCTGGCCCTCAGCCCCGCGCTGCGTCTCGTACTCGACCTCGCGCGATCACCGATCACGTACCGCCAGTTGTCCGACAAACTGGCCGCGGAGTTCCCCGCCGTGAGCGACACGGCGCGCGACCGGCTGCTGGGTGAACTGCTGCGGGTGCGGCTGCTGCGCTCCTCCCTGCGCGCCCCCGCCACCATCGCCGACCCCACCGACGTCTTACCGCCTGCAACGCACACCCAGGCAGCCGGCCTGCGGACAGCATGCGACCTGCGGCTGGACGCCGACGTGCGGCTGCCCAAGCAGGTGCTGACCGAATCGGAGACCGCGGCCACCATCCTGGCCCGCCTGGTTACCCATCCGAACGGGACACCGACCTGGCGCCGGTGGATCGAGCAGTTCTCCGAGCGCTACGGCGAGAACACCGCAGTGCCAGTGGAAGCGGTGACTGACCCCGACCGGGGCGTGGGCTTCCCGGCAGGGTTCGTCACGGCGAGCGAACCGCCCCGGCCGATGTCCCGACGCGACCGCCTGCTGCTGGAGCTGGCTGGTACCGCAGCCGCCGAAGGCAGCCGCACCGTCGCGCTGACCGGGGCGATGATCGAGGAACTGGAAGCAGCGGCCGGCGACAAGCCCCAGGCCCTGGCACCCCACCTCGAACTGGCCGCGCAGGTCCACGCCTCCTCTCTTCCGGCCCTGGACCGAGGCGACTTCCGGCTGCACGTTCTGACCGTCTCCCGCTCAGCCGGATCGATGACCGGTCGGTTCTGGCACCTCCTGCCCGGCACCGAGACGGCGTACGCGAAGCTGCCCACCGTCGATCCGGAGGCGGAACTCGCGCAGCTCTCCTTCCACGCCGGGCGGGTGCCGGCCGACCTGCTCACCCGCGCACCACAGGCCCTGCCCCGGATCGTCAGCGTCGGCGAATTCCGCCGTCCCGAACCGCACGTGCTCTTCCCACGCGACCTGGCGGTCACCGTCGCGGACGGCCGCCCCCAGCTGGTGGAGTCCGCGACGGGCAAGCCGCTGGAGCTGCTGGCCCCCACCGCCATCAACTTCCTGTGGAACAACTACACCCCGCCGATGGCCCGCTTCCTCGGCGAGATCAGCCGGGCCGCGTCCCCACAGGTGACCTGGTTCGACTGGGGCGCCGCCTGGACCCTGCCCTTCACCCCGGCACTCACCTACCGTCGCACCATCCTCACCACCACCCGGTGGAAGATCCGCAGCCGTACGCTGCCTGCCCGCACCGCCCGATTCCAGCAGTGGGCGGACCAACTCCATGCCTGGCGTGCCCGGTTCCGCGTGCCGGATCGGGTCCTGCTCGCCGAGGACGACCAGCAGCTGCCCCTCGACCTCACCCGCGACGTCGACCTGGACCTCCTGCGCGCGCACCTGGACGCCAGCCCCCTCGGCATCGCCACCCTGCACGACGCGCCCCCGCCGGACGCCGACGGGTGGATCGGCGGCCGGGCCCACAGCATCGTCGTCCCCCTGGCCAGGCGCTCATGACCACGACGACCGTGCCCCGTACGCAGGACCTGTCCGAGGGCGCCCTGGGGATGGCCCTGCTCGACATCGAGCGCCGTGACCTGTCCACCGCCCGCCGCCACCTCGCCCAGGCCACCGTCCGGGGCGTCAGCACCGGCAGCAACGCCAGCCTCTTCCACGGCGCACCCGCCCTGGAGTTCGTCCTGGACCGCGCCCACGGGGCCGCAAACGACGTCCGCGCGGCCGTCGACCGCGTCGTGGACGCCCGGCTCGCCGCCGCCCACCGCCGGCAGGAGGCCGGCGCGCTGCCCCACCTCGCCGAATGGGACCTCATCCGCGGCATGACCGGGCTCGCCGCACTGCTGCTGTCCCGCCGCCCGATCGCGCCCCGGCTGCCCGACGTGCTCGCTTGCCTCGTCGCGCTCGCACACCCCGCCCGCAGTGACGGCAGAATCCTGCCCGGGTGGTGGTCGCCGGTCGGCCCCGACGGGAAGGACATGGCAGGCGGGCACGGCAACAACGGCATGGCCCACGGCATCGCGGGGCCCCTGGCCGTGCTCTCCCTCGCACTGCGCGCCGGAGTCAGCGTCCCCGGCCAGGAGGAGGCCGTCGACACGTTCGCGACCTGGCTCGACCGGCACGGCGACCACTACTGGTCCACCACAGCCCACCTGGACGCCGACCAGCCGCCCCCAGCTGAGCCGGCCCGCCAGTCCTGGTGCTACGGCCAGCCCGGCATCGCCCGCGCCCAGCAGCTCGCCGCGCTTGCCCTCGGCGACCCTGTACGGCGCCAAGCGGCCGAGGACACCGTCGAGGCGATCCTGACCGACCCGCTGCGGCTCGCCCGGATCACCGACTCGACGCTCTGCCACGGCTGGGCCGGGCTGCTGACTCTCACCCGCGCGGTCGCCGCCGACAGCACCAGCCCCGAACGCTTCACCCCGATCATCCAGGACCTGCACCGACGGCTGGCCGCCGACTGGGAGCACCTGCCCAAACCCGGATTCATGGAAGGCCGCGCCGGGGCCCAACTTGCCCTGAAGGCCACCGACGCCACCGGTTGGACCCGCGTCCTGCTGCTCACCTGACCCACCCCGCCGTCTCGCAAGGAGTTCCCTCCTCATGACCCTCGACGAAGAGAACCTGCCCGTCCCCCCGGACACGTCCTGGTGGCACGCCTCCGTGGCCTTTCCCGACCCGCACGCGGACGCCGCCCCGGCCCTGGCGACCGCGCTGGGCGAACGCCGCTTCCACTTCCTGCGCAAGGACGCCGGCGTGCGCCTGCGTACCGAACAGCCCGTCGCCGACTTGCTGGACCAGCTCGTCGCCGACCGCGTGATCACCGGCTGGGTGGGCGGGATCTACGAGCCGGAGACGCACGCCTTCGGCGGCCCCGAGGGCATGGAGGTCGCGCACGACGTGTTCTGCGCCGACAGCCCGGCCGCGCTCGCCGAGACTGGCACCCCCGGCGCCCGCGAGCGCAGCGTGATGCTGCTGTCCGCCATGATCCGCGCGGCGGGACTGGACCCCTTCGAAGCCGGAGACGTATGGGGCCGGTGGGCCGCCCTGCGGCCCCCCGTCACCCCGCCTCAGGGGCCCGCACTGGACCAAGCCGTCTCCGCGATGCGGCGGCTGATGAACGCGGACGCGGCCCTGCGCCCAGACGCGGAAGCGGGCTGGGTCGAGCGCGTCGCCGAGTTCGAGGACGCCGGCCGCCGCCTGCGCCGACTCGCCGCAGACGGCCGACTGATACGCGGAATCCGGGCTGTCATCGCCCATCACGCGATCTTCGCGTTCAACCGTGCGGGCGTGCCTGCCGACGTGCAGGCCGCCACCGCGTGGCTCGGCCGTCACGTCGCCTTTTCCACCGGAGAAGGAGCTGACGTGTCTACCCGCAAGTCCGCCTCCGCGGACCCTAGCCTCCCTCGGATGGAGACCACCGTGACACCCGTAACCGACCCCAAGCAGCTGCGCGAAGCCCTCGCCCAGCGGCTCGTCGACAGCGGCCACCTGAGCAGCCAGGCGGCCATCGACGCCTTCCGCAGCACCGACCGGCACGCCTTCCTGCCCGGCGTCGACCTGGAGAGCGCGTACAAGGAGGACGCGGTCCCGATCAAGCACGACGAACACGGGGAGATGATCTCCTGCATCTCCGCGCCGTCCATCGTCGCCACCCAGCTCGAACAGCTCGGCGCCCAGCCCGGTCACAAGGTCCTGGAAGCCGGAGCCGCCACCGGCTACAACGCCGCCCTCCTCGGCAAGATCGTCTCGCCCGGCGGGCAGGTGTGGACCCTCGACGTCGACCAGGACCTCGTCGCCGGCGCGAGCAAGCACCTCGCCAAAGCCGGTGTCGACAACGCCACCGCGGTGATGGCTGACGGCGCGGCCGGGCTGCCCGAGCACGCCCCCTACGACCGGATCATCTTCACCGTCGGCGCCGGCGACGTCCCCGTGAAGATCCTTGACCAGCTCGCCCCCGGCGGGCGCCTGGTCCTGCCGATGCGCATCCGCGGCAGCATCTCCCGCTCCTTCGCCTTCGAACGCGACGGCGACACGTGGAAGACCGTCTCCTGCGAGATGGCCACCTTCATCCCGCTCCGCAAGGGCGTCTGCGACGACGTGTACACCCTCGTGCCGATGGCCGGGGAGGGCAACGTGCGCCTGGAGACGTTCAGCGAGCAGGACGTCGACCGCGAGGCCCTGCGCTCCGTCCTCGACGAGCAGCAGACCAAGATCTACACCGGAGTGAAGTTCCGGCAGGGCTCGGCGTGGGAGTGGCTGTACCTGTACCTGGCCTGCGTGCTGCCCAACGGCCTGTCCCGGCTGCCGGGGCAGCGCCCCGGGTTCACCCCACACTTCGGGTGGGGTTCCATGGCCGCCCTCGACGGCGGGTCGCTGGCGTACCTGACCATCCGGGAGGGCGAGGACAAGCAGGGCCGGTACTGGGAGGTCGGTGTGATCGGCCACGGCGAGGGTCGCGCCGACATCGCCGAGCGTGTCGTGAGCGAGATCCGCGCCTGGGACGCGACCGGCGGCAACAACGCCCCCGAACCGGGCTTCCGGATGGCCGTCGCCGACTCGCGTACCCGGCTGACGGCGGACGACCCGCGCTTCGTCGTCGACAAGCCCTACAGCCGACTGGTCGTCGACTGGGCGCGCAAGGGCTGAGCCGATGATCCCCGCGATGGCCAGCCGCATTCCCCTGGTCCCCCGCACCAAGGCGCCCGCGCTCCCGTTGGAGGAGCGCATCAACCACCTCACCGGGCTGACCGTCGCGCCCGCAGGTGCGAGCCACCACGACCTGGTGGCCCGCGCCTGCGGGGTCCTCAACTACGCCGCGCTCATCGCCTCCGACGTCGGCCTGCCCGATCTAGCCGAGGATCTGTGCTGGCGCCAGCACCAGGTCTTCGCCAACGCCGGACGCCTCAGCGGACGGGTCGCCGTCATGTCGCTGATGCCGCTCGTCAACCTCTCCCGCCTGCAGACTCGCGCCGGCCACGGCGAACTCGCTTACGGCTTGTTGTACTGCCTCAACGACGCTGCCCGACATCGGAACAAGACCGACATCGACGGCCGCACCGTCGACCTCTCTGCTCTGACCGGCACGGACGAGGACCACCGCACGGTGTGCCAGGAGCTGTACGTCACGCTGCTCGTCGACGGCGCCCGCGCACTCGCCCGCATCGGGCGGTGGAGCGAGGCCGCCGACGCCATGGCCCAGCACCGCGGCATCGGCAACCGGCTCCTCGACGGCCGCCAGATCAAGATCATGGCGCTGATGGAGCAGGGCCTGGACCAGCAAGCCCGCGACCTGATCGACACCACCCAGCCCGCAGAGCCTTGGGAGAGAGCCATCGCCCTCCTCCTGCACGCCCACTGCCAGCCCGCACACGCCCCCGTCCCCGAACCCGACCTCGACCGCACCATGGATGAAGCCGTCCAGCTCCTTGCCCACCCCGATCCGCCGACCGCCGCCTTCCAGACCCGGACGGGCCTGTCAGCCCTGGAGCTGGACGGCACGGGACGCCATTCCGACCGCGTACTCGACTCCCTCGTCAGCGTCGCCCGACTCGACGCCTACGCCGCACGAGACGCACTGCGCCACCCCGTCGCCGCGTCCGCCTTGGACGGCGGGGCGACAGACGCGCTCCACGCGGTGATCGTCGCGGCCGGACTGGGATCCGGCTTCCTGTCCGCCCAACACCATGAGGCTTTGGCGAGCGCGGTCGGCCGCGCCGAGACAGAGCTGGAAAGGCTGCTGCAGGCCGAACCAGATCCCCGCTAGAAGCGGGACGCCCTGGGACGCCCCGCCGTACTGCCCACGCTGTTTGGCGGTGTCGGCGTTTCGGCCATTACCTGCCCACAGCCGTTCCAGGCCAGAGCAGGGATCCCGCGCCCGCGGGGTCCGCTGACGCAGGAAATTGCGGGCTCCTGAGCACGACCGAATGACGTGTGTTCGATATCGCAGCCGCGTCGTTAGACCTCACGACTCTGCCGCAGCGACCGTCCTAGGGGGAACGATGACCTCGGCCATTACGCGGGACCAGCCGCCGCAACCGCCCAAGGGGACCGCGCCGGACCAAGAAGCGCAGGAGGCCAGTGTTCGAGAGGAGGAGTACCTCTACCGCGACGAGTCACGGCTCCAGGCTGGCTCTCTGCTGACTTCCCGCACCATGGCGCGGCGCCTTCCCTCCCTCGTGCGGCGCTCGGTGCAGATGGCCTGGCGCGTAGACCGCGGCGCGACCATCGGCCTGCTGGTGTGCCAGATCGGGACCGGCGTCCTCGCGGCCCTGGGCCTCCTGGCCGTCACGGGCACGATCACCGCGCTGATCTCCTCGGGCGACATCACCGAGCGGCTGTGGGACGCCGCCCCGCAGCTGGCTGTGATCGCCGCCGCCACCGGTCTGCGCGCACTGTTGGGCATCGCCGTCGTCTGGCTGACCGGCCGTCTACGCCCGGTGCTCGGCCGGGCCGCGGAGCTGACGATGATTGAGGCCGCGCTGGGCGCGGAATTGGCCGCCAACAACAAGCCTGGCTACAACGACGCCTACGACATCGCCGACCGCGGCGCCCAGGTCACCCCCGACCTCGTCGAAGAAGCGCAGGACGTCCTCGCGGCGACCGCCACGCTCACGGCCGGCGCCACCGTCCTGACCGTCCTACACCCGCTGCTCCTTCCCCTTCTCTTCCTCGCGTGCCTGCCGCAAGCCGCCGCCTACATCCGCTCCGCACGCGTGCTCTACCTCGCCGCTCTGGAGACCTCCGGGCGGCGCCGGATGCTGGGCAAACTGCGCTGGCACATGGCCTACATGGAATCCAGCGAGGAGATGCGCGCCTGCCTGGCCGGTCCCTTCCTGATCGGCCGCTATCGGAAGCTGGCCGCCTCGGTCAACGCGGCCGAACGCAAGGCCGCAAACACCGGTGCCTGGATGGGACTGGCCGGAGCCGTGGCTGGCGGAATCGCCTCGACCGCGGTGTGGGCGGCGCTGCTGTGGCTCCTGGCCTCCGGGCGCATGAGCCTGGCGGCTGGCGGCGGAGCCGTCTTCGCTCTCCAGACCGCCACCGGCTCGGTGCGCGGCATCATCAACGGCGGGGCCCGCCTGGTGCGCACCGGCTGGTACGTGCAGGACTGGCAGAACTTCCTCGACAACGCCCACGGCCAGGCCATGACCGACTCCCGCGGCACCGCTCCCGTACCCGCGGCCCCGGAGCGCTTCGAGGTCCGCGACGTCACCTACCGCTACGACGGCGCCCCGAAGGACAGCCTGAGCTGCGTCTCCCTCCACGTGCGACGCGGCGAGATCGTGGCGTTGGTCGGGGAGAACGGCTCCGGCAAGACGACCCTCTCCCGCCTGCTGTGCGGGCTGCTGCTGCCCACCGAAGGCGACGTGGCCTGGGACCACGCATCCACCGCGGACCTGGACCCGTGGGGGTCGTGGAAGCACGTCGCGCTGGTCCCGCAGAAATTCACCTACCTGCCGCTGACGATGCGCGACAACATCACCTTCGGCCAGGGCGACACCAGCGACGCGGCCCTGCTAGCCGCCTGCGAGGCGTCCGGCGCCGCGGAGATGCTGCCGGTCCTCCGCTCCGGCCTGAACACCCTCCTGACCAGCGAGTGGTTCGGCGGGCAGCAGCTCTCGGGCGGGCAGTGGCAGCGTCTGGTCCTCACCCGCGCGTTCCACCGGCAGGCGGCGCTACTGGTGATGGACGAGCCCACGGCCGCCCTCGACGCCCGGGCCGAGCACCGGATCTTCGCCGGTCTGCGCGAACTGGCCAAGGACCGCGCCGTCCTGCTGATCACGCACCGCCTCACCAACGTCGCCGTCGCCGACCGGATCGTGGTGTTGAACGAAGGGCGGATCGTCCAGGAGGGCACCTACGCCCAGCTCACCCAGCAGCCAGGGCTGTTCCGGACCCTGTGGGAGCTGCAGCGCCGGATGAGCGGGGACACCCCGTGATCACCGGGCCCGCGCCAGAACCACCGGTCTGCCGGAGCAGAGATACCGGCCCGCTCCTGATGCTCCCTTCGCACCACGTTCCAACCGCCCGATCAACCCGGGAAGGAATGCCGTGACGACTTCGCCAGCTACTGAAGTCAGCGACGCGAGCGAGCTTCGCCACCAGCTCGTTGAGCAGCTCCGCGCCGGCAGCCATATCCGCTCCGCCGCAGTCGAGCGCGCCTTCCGCACCGTGCCCAGGCACGCCTTTGCCCCCGAGATCCCCCTCCCCGCTGCGTACGCCAACGACATCGTCCCGACTCGACACAGCGACGACGGCCGGGTCACCAGCTCCATTTCCGCGCCCTGGTTGCAGGCCGAGATGCTCGAAGCCGCCCGCATCCAGGCCGGCCACCGCGTTCTGGAGATCGGCTCCGGTGGCTGCAACGCCGCCCTACTCGCCCAACTCGTCGGTCCGACCGGTCACATCACCACCCTCGACATCGACCCCGCCGTCACTGACAGGGCCCTTCGCTTCCTGCCCCAGGCCGGATACGACCACGTGAGCGTGGTCACCGCGGACGCCGAGCACCTGCCCGCCGGTGTGGTTCCGGACGGCGGCTTCGACGCCATTCTGGTCACCGTCGACACCTGGGACCTGCCCTGGATCGACGCCCTGGCCGAGGGAGGCCGTCTCGTCGCACCGCTGCGTCTGCACGGCTACCACTGGGCCATCGGATTCACCAGGAAGGAGGGGGCCCTGCACAGCGACGAGCCGCTCATCATCTGCGGCTTTGTCGCCATGCAGGGCGACGGCGCCTGGAACACGAACCGCCGCACCGTCCCCGGCACCGGCGTCCACCTGTCTTGGGAAGACGGCACCCCGCTGCCCGTCGACCAACTCGCCTCCGCCCTCACCCGCGAGCCGACCGTCACCCGCACCAACGTCACTGTCGGCGGACAGGAACCCTTCGACGCCCTCACCCTCTACCTCGCCGGTGCCCTGCCTGGCTTCTGCCGCCTGGAGGCCGACTCCGAGGGCGACAACAAGGTCCTCAACCCGCCGCTGAGGCACTGGCCCGCCGCCGCGATCGTGCGCGGGGGCTCCCTCGCCCGGCTGGCCACCGAGCGCATCGGCGAGGGGGACGACGGCAAGGGCCGGTACGAATTCGTCGTCCACGGCTACGGCGACCAAGGACACGGTTCCGCGCAGGAGATGGCCGAGCAGGTCCAGCACTGGCAGCTCAACCACCGTGGCGCCCGCTGCCCCCTCATCACCGCCCGCCCTGCAGCTGACCCCGCCCCGGCAGGCACGGACCACGAACCGCACGTGTTCGCCAAGAAGCACACCCGCATCACCGTGGACTGGCCGATCGTGCCCGGCAGCGCTGCCGGCCCCACCAGCCCTGGGAGCTGCGACGCCGGATGAACGGCGGTGCCTCCTGGCCACCGCTTGCTCCTCCTTGCTGCGCGCTCGCCCGTCCACCGTCGCGAAAGGCAGAGATACGTGCCCTCTCCCGTCTCCCCTTCGGATCACGTCACACCGCGTGCCGCTGCGCCGGCGGCGCAGTACGCCGTGTCCCGGCATGCGGCGTGGATTGGCGCCGCCGCGATCATCACCGACGAGGTCGGACGGGTCCTGCTGGTGATGCTGCCCGGCGGCACCGTGGAGACGACCGACGCGACTCCCGAGGACACCCTGTACCGCGAAGCTGCCGAGGAGGCTCAGCTCACCCTGGCCGATCCGGTACGACTGGGCTGGGTGCTGGACGAGACGGGCGAGGTCTACGGCGGCGTGGGGCCCAACGCGAGGGTCCGCCTAGCCGCCCGGGTCACCGCCGTCGGCCCGGCGGCCGTCGACCGCGCCACCGGCCACCCCTTCGCCCGCCTGCTCGTCACGCCCGCCCAGGCAGCCGCGCTGCTGGGATGGGGCCCGCCGGGAGCGCGGCAAGCCCAGCTCGCGGCGGAGACGGCACGCAAGTGGTGGGGGCTGCCCATCGCTCGCACCGCCGCCGTCGAGGAGATCCCGTCGGAGGGGATGCGGCTGAGCTGACCCGACCCGCCCACCCCCACCTCGACTCCTCCCGCTCCACGCCCTCTGAGGTAGCCCCATGCCGTTGTCGCACGACCACATCCGCACCACTGTCGATGCTTACCTCGCTCGCCACCCTCACGAGCGCGAGCAGCTCGGCGGACTACTGGATGCCCTCAACCGGACCGGCGACGAGATCGCAAGCCGCTCCACGTTCACCGGACACGTCACCTGCGGCGCAATCGTCATCGACCCACTCGGCCGCGTCCTGCACGGGCTGCACCTGGCGAGCGGGAAGGTCCTCGCCCCTGGCGGACACACCGAGCCCACCGACCAGTCCCTGGCAGCAGCGGCGCTGCGGGAGCTGCACGAGGAGACCGGGATCCCGCCCCAGGCAGTCACGCCGTGGCCCGGCTATGAGACGGTGCCGTTCGACATCGACATCCACCACATCGACGCCAACCCGGGCAAAGACGAACCCGGCCACCAGCACTTCGAACTCCGGTTCCTCTTCCGCCTGCACACCGCGAACGAGGTGGAGGTGATGCTGCAGGAAGAGGAGGTCGGCGGCATCGAGTGGCGGCCCGTGGACAGGGCGGCCTCCCCTTCCCTGCGCGAGAAGCTCCTCAAGCTCCCGCTCCAGGTCGAACCGGAGACGGCCAACGCCTCCGCCCTGATCTACAACGACCGCGGCGAGTACCTGCTCCACCTGCGCGACTACTTTCCCGGCGAGATCTGGGAGCCGGGCATGTGGTCCCTGCTGGGCGGCGGCCGAGAGTCCCAGGACGCCACCCTGGAACACACGGTGCGGCGCGAACTGGCCGAGGAAGCCGGCCTCGATATCGCCGATCTGACCCCGTTCGGCACCGAGTACGCCTCCGACGAGGCCGGCGCGGTCGTGCCCATCGCCATCTACGCGGGCCGCTGGAACGGCGATCCCCGCAAACTCCGCCTGACGGAAGGGGTGATGCTGGCCTGGTTCGCCCCGGACGACCTCCACCGCCTCCGTATCGCCGACACCACGAGCGACCTCGTACGGCGCCATGCCGCCGGCCGCCCAGCCAGCACCACTTCGCAGAGCGGGCTCCCCTCGCCCGAGGAGCGTCGCCCGGCTTCGCCGAACGGCACGGTCCTTAACGTCATCGGCGTCCACCTCTACCTGGAGCGCCCCGACGGGACGGTGCTGCTCGGGCTGCGCCACCCCAACTCCAAGTTCGCGCCGTCCACCTGGCACGCCCTAGCTGGCCATTGCGAGCAGGAGAACGCCATCGCCTGCCTGATCCGGGAGGCACGGGAGGAAGCCGGCCTACGCATCCAGCGCCAGGACGTCGAACTCGTCCACGTCGTCCACCACATCGACAAGGCCGGAGACCGGCCCCGCATGGGCCTGTTCTTCCGCGCCCGCGCCTGGAGCGGCGAGCCGGAGCTGCGCGAGCCGGACAAGTGCACCGAGTGGAAATTCTGGGACCCTGCCGCGCTCCCCGACGACCTCGTCTCCTACACCCGGGTGGCCATCAGAAAGATCCAGAACGGGGAGCTGTACAGCGAGACGGGTTGGCCCGCATGACCGGCACAACGAACCGCGCACACCGTCGCGTGTCGACTGCGACCGCGGCCGGACGTGAGGACACCCGCCTCGTGGTGATCCGCGGCAACTCGGCGTCAGGCAAGTCGAGTGTGGCCCAGGGGCTGCGAGATCACCACGGCCGCGGTGTCGCGATCGTGGGCCAGTACCTAATCCGCCGGAACGTGCTCAGGGAACACGACACCGCGCGCGGCGCCAACATCGCCCTGCTGAGCAGGATCGCACGCGACGCACTGAACGCCGGCTTTCACGTGGTGCTCGAAGGGATCCTGTACGCCGACCGCTACAGCCACATGATCACGTCTCTGGTCCGTGACCACCGCGGCGTCTCCCGCTGCTACTACCTGGACGTGCCGCTGGAGGCGACGTTCGTCCGGCACGCGTCGAAGGCGGACGCCGCGTACCTGGCGCAGGTCACCGACAGCCACCTCACCTCCTGGTACCGCGAGATGGATCTCCTGCCCGGCGGTCTGGAGACCGTGATCCCGGCCGACAGCACGCTGCAGGACACCGTCGCGCGAATGGTGCGCGAAACCGATCTGGCTTCTGCCTCCCCCGTCCCACCACCGCAGTGCAAGCTGTCACAGGGAGACTCGATGAACCCTCTGGTGTTGATGTCCGATCCGCGGGTCGCCGCGGTCCCGGTGCGCGAGAGCGGGGAGCCGCTCGTCGACCTCCGTGACCACGACTTCCGTGTCGATCCCCGCAAGCAGGATCCGCTGGGCGCGTTCGCCCACGTCCGCGAGGGCGTCCTGGCCCGGCTGCAGCACGCCCGCTCGCTCCTGCCCGCCGGCACCGACCTGCTGTTCATCGAGGGCTACCGGCCGCTTTCCCTCCAGCAGCTCTACTTCACCGAGTACCGGAACCAGCTGGCCGCTGCTCAGCCCGGCTGGACAGCTGAGCAGCTGCATCAGGCCGCCAGCCGGTACGTGTCGCCGCCGGAGATCGCGCCTCACTCCGCGGGCGCGGCCGTGGACGTGACCCTCGTCGACCAGGACGGCCACGAACTCGATCTCGGCACCCGTGTCAATGCCTCCCCGGAGGAGAGCGGCGGCGCCTGCTTCACGCACGCTCCGGACCTCAGCGATCACGCGCGCCGCCATCGCACGCTGCTGCTCAACGCCATGGAGGGCGCGGGTTTTACGAACTATGGGACCGAGTTCTGGCACTTCTCGGTAGCGGACCGGTACGACGCGCTGATGCGGCAGGAGCCGCACGCGCGCTACGGACCGATCGAGCTGCCTTAGCGCGCCGGCGGACTCGTCCACTTCCTCGCCACCCACTCCGATCCGGAGACACAGGAGCGCGGCCACCGCTCCATGGCCGGTCGCGCTCCCACGACCGCGACGGTCGGAAAACATCGAACGGAGGCATGTATGCCTGAGCAGGCGCTCCCAGCCGTCCCGAACCCGTCGGCTGGAGACGAACCACACGAGCACCACATGCACCTGCTCGGGCGGTACTACCGCCAAGTGGAAGCAGGGCGCAAGACGATCGAAGTAAGGGTGGCCACCCCGCACAAGCGCGACATCATCGTCGGCGACACGGTCGTCTTCCACGACCGGGATACCGGGCGGGAACTCGACGTCCTCGTGCAGCGGATCACCCCGTACCCCTCCTTCGAGGATCTGCTCCACTCGGAGGACGCCGCGCGCATCGACCCGGACGGGCCGCCCGGCGAGCTGCTCGCCAACCTCCGCGGCATCTACCCGTCGGCCAAGGAAGCCCTCGGCGTTCTCGCCCTCGCTTTCGGCCACCGCCCTGCCCGGCCCGGCCGCCCCATGCCGATGACGGCCGAGGAGTACGCGCAGACCGTCCCCCACCACACGGTGTACGGCTGCCTGTACATCCGCGACGAGCATGACCGGCCGGTCCAGCTCCGCTCGGTCTACGGCTCGAGACTCTGGCAGTTCCCGGGTGGCAACCTGGACGCGCTAGGCGAGGACCCGCTGCAGACCGCCCGGCGGGAGGCGGTCGAGGAGACCGGACTCGAACTCGCCCTCAATGCACCGATCCTGCTCCTGACGCACTTCCTGCACGCCGGGCCCCGGCTGCCGCTGAACAAGATGGGGCTCATCTTCGACGGAGGGCGGCTGACCGCCGAGCAGCTCGGTCGGATCCGCCTCGATCCCGCGGAACACGACATGTGGGCCGTCCACGACCTCGCGACCTGGCAGGAGCTGATGGCGCCGCGCGCCTTCGCCCGCCTCGACGCCATCGAACGAGCCCGGCGCGGCGAGGGCCCCGCCTACCTGATCACGCACACCTGACCCCTGAACACCCGCCCACCAGGAGGCAACTGTGCCCGCCGAGGACACCAACACCCGGGCCTGGCAGATCTACGGCCGGCGCCAACTGACCCGTGCCTTACACCCCACGCGTCCCCGAACGGCTCGGCTGGACGCCCTGGGAAGGGATCGGACCGGGAGCAGAAGTCCTCGGCGACGTCACCGGCCGCCGCGTCCTGGACATCGGCTCCGGAGCCGGCCACCACGCCGTCCATCTCGCTCAGGCGCACGGGGCGCGCGTCACCGGCATCGAGCTGTCCCCGACCCAGACCGCGGACGCCTCGCCCACTCTCAGCCCCGGCGCGGCGTCGTCCGCCTCATCGACGATATGGAAGCCCGCCAGCTTCAGGGCATGGCGAACTCGTCCAACGAGTTGGGGGCGAACAGACGGCACCCCCTCGCCTGCCCCGAAGGAATCGGATCATGCCATCGGCTGCTGCGGACCCAATCGAAGCAGCTCCCGGCCATGATCAATCTCAGCGCTACTCCTCACTCCCGTGGCCGCCGTTCGAGCGGACCCCGCTCTGACCTCCATAGAACAGCAGCTCTTGGGCCTGCCCGTCCGCCACCCGGACGGATCCCTCGCTAAGGGCAGCGGAGCCGCCCCTATGCGCTCGTGGTGGGGGTCCGGCCCGCGTGTTCCACTCCACAACGCCGACCGCGTCGTCGCGGACCTGGACGTGCTCCGGCAGCCGGCCCCCCGGCACTCTCGCCCCACCAGTCAAACAGCGCCCTGACCAGAACGAGCCTGCCGCTGGCCTGGATGGAGATTCCCGCGACTGCCACTCAGCGGTGACCCGATACCTGTGCGGGCGACCCGTGCGGCTGCGATAATGAGGAACGAGCGGCAGATGCGGCCGTGGGAGCAGCAGGCGCACCCGGCCCGCCTGAGACAAACATGCGATCCGGGGGACCGTGCCGAAAAAACGCAACGCCGCCCAGCGCATCGGGGCGATCGGAGAGGACCGGTTCCGGCTCTCCTGCCAGGAGAACTTCATCATCCCCAACAAAGTCGAACACGACTTCGGGTTCGACTTCCTGTGCCAGCCGGACCTGGCCGCAGACTTCGGCGGGACCGGACCGGTATCCGGAGTTTTCGTCGGCTTCAGCGTCCGCGCGACGGATCGGGACGACGGGCGGATCCGGCTGAACCGGGCGGATGCCGAGTGCCTGCTGGCAGCACAGTTCCCGACCGGTCTCGCCCTGGTGAAGCTGAACGGGCCGAAGTCCGCGGCCGTCTATTTCCGGATGATGGACGCCGCCTTCATCGTGGTGCTGTCCCAATTCCTGGCGTCCGCCAAGAAGTCCACGCACTTCACCCCCAAGGACATGCGGCCCGTGGCGGAGATCCGGGAAGCGATCAGGGAGGTAGGCGCCCCCGGCTACCTTGAGCAGGTGCGGGCCGACGCTGCCCGGAAGATTGCTGAACCGATCACCGGACCAGTCCAGATCCAGATCCACCGCGATGCCGACAGCCAGGCAACCCTCATCACATCCCTGGACCTGTACGCGTGGTTCGAGCAAGGAACTCCCGCCGAGCAGGAGGCGCTCTACCTGGCCACCTTTGGTGAACCGGTACGACGTGACCAGAGGATGCGCAAACTCGCGCTGAGCGGCAAGGTCATGGGGGGCCTGGCGCACCTGCCCCAGCCGTATCTGCTGGCCGGTTTCGTCATGGACCATCCCACCAGGGTGCGGGTCCAAACCACTTCCGTGTCCGCCGAACTGCCGGTGCTGCGTACCGCCAACGAGCACCACTTCGGTTACGTCTACCCTGCGGGCTTCGCCCTGACCGTTTCCGCCCGGGTCGAGAAGGACGGTCAGTACGTGCACCTGATGCGGGCGCTCGCCGACCCGGACAGCGACGCTCTCCTGGGCGACCATCCGGACCTGCTTGACTTCCTCACCACTTGCCACCCCGAGTCGGTCTTCTCTTTCGACGACCGCGACGGACCGCCTCTCGATGTGACGTACTTCAAGAGCTTGGGCGATCTGGCCCAGTGCGCGGCGGCCTACCGCGATGCCCAAAGCCTGGCCGGCTGGGACGCCGTGCCTGTCATGGTCAAAGACATGGCCAGCCTAGAATCCCAGTACTCCCTGATGATCCTGGGCTCGGCAGCCGACCCGCAGACCCAGCCGATCCCCCGGGGACTCCTCCTGGCGGCGCCGGAGGTGGAGGAGGAGGACTGCGACACCGCGTCCGGGACCATTAGCGTCCCCGTTGTCTGCAACCTGGCCCACTCCAGCCTCGTCGCCTGGTTCTCCGGCCACGGATCCGTGCTGTTCCATGATGGTGATCTGTGCGGATTCAAGGTGCCCGCCTTCCGTGTGGACACCATCGAGGTGCTTCCCCGGGTGCCGAGCCGGTCCCTGTTCCCACGAGTCCTGCTCGGGCCGCGGACGCTGATCTATGACGCAGGACGGTGGGAGGAGGGCGACGCCGAGACAGGGCAATGGGCGGACGACGTTCACCTTCGTTTCCAGCCGGACTAGAGCCAGGGCAGGTGCTCGGCCATCGCGAGCAAGATCCGGTCCGAATAGGCCGGCCCTACGAGCTGCACACCGATCGGCAGGCCGTCGGCGCTGCGCGCAAGAGGCATGACCAGGCTGGGCAGACCGACATGGCTGGTGAGGTTGGCCCAGCCGGTTTGGTCGAAGAAGCTCCGTTCGACGCCGTCGACCCTGAGAGAACGGCTCCCGGCCGGGATCGCCGCGGTGGGAGCGGCGGCCGTAATGAGGACGTCGTACTGACCGTCGGCGAAGAACCGGTGCCACGTCTGCTGGAGCCGGACGCGCTCCTCGTTGGCGCGGAGCCATGCGCGGTGTGTCTGGGTTCGGTGGCGGAGGAAGGTGGCGCGTGGGCTCACGTCGTCTTCGTACAGGTCACTCGCTGCTGCGAGTTCGGCCGCGCCCGCTGCGTCGTCGGTGGCGGCCGTCGCGGTGGCATGGAGGAGCTGCTCGAAGAGGCGGAGGGAGTCGGCGAAGCCGACCGGCCCCACTGTGCGGCGGACGTCCGCTTTGACGGAGGCCAGTGCCTGTTCAACAGAGGCGAGGGCATCGGCCGTTTCGCGGTCGACGGGGCAGCGTGCATCCTGGGCCCACACCGCCACGCGGAGCTGGCCGACTGCACGACGCGCGGTGGGCAGGTTGACGCGCCAGGGGCTGTTCTCTGCGGGTGATGGCGTCGTCAGCGCGTCGAGGAGCAGGTCGAGGTCGCGGGGGTGGCGTGCCAGGGGGCCGGGGGTGACCATGTCACTGCTGGTGATCCATCCCGGCGGGCGAGGGATGTGGCCGCGAGCCGGGATGAGTCCGAGCGTGGGACGCAGGCCGTAAACGCCGCAATAGTGAGCCGGAAGCCGAAGTGAGCCGGCGAGGTCGCTGCCGAGGTCGGCGGGGGTCAGGTGGGCGGCGACTGCGGCGGCGGGGCCGCCGGAGGAACCGCCGACGGTGCGCTTGGGGTCGTGCGGGTTGAGGGTGGGCCCGAACAGGCTGTTGTCCGTGTGCAGGTCCTGACAGTACGCCGGAGTGTTGGTCTTGCCCATGATCACGGCGCCTTGATAGCGAAGCCTGGCGACCGCGTCAGCGTCACGTGCGGGAACGTGATCCGCCAGGTCCTCGGCGCCGCTGGTGGTGCGCAGGCCGGCCGTCTCGAAGCTGTCCTTGATCGTGAGGGGAAGGCCGTCAATGGTTCCCCACTTCTCGTTGCGAGCGCGGCGTTCATCCGCCGCTTGTGCGGCGGCCCGGGCCGCCTCGTCGTCGCGGGTGATGACGGCGTTGACGTGGCTGGCGTCGATCCGTTCGAGGTGGAGGTCGAGCAGCTCTCGGCTGGAGATCTCGCGACGGTCCAGGGCTTGGAGTTGGATGTGGGCCGGTTGGTGGGTGAGATCGGTCGTCATCCGGAGACTCGCTCAAGGTGGGGGGCTCGGGCGGGCTGGCGGGGCAAGTGGCGAGCGACATCGAGGAGAGCGTCGATGTCGTCCATGGGCCGGCTGGTCTGCCGTTCGGAGTCGGCGAATTCGGTGAGCTTGTCGGGCGCCGGCCGGGCGCCTTCGGCCCTTGCGGCGATTCCGGCGAGGATCTGGTCGGCTGTGACGGCGGCCGACAGCTCCTGGCCGTGAAGCCCTCGGGCCCGGTGGTGGGCTTCGCTGGCCTCCCGTACTGCGGCATCGAGGTACTGGCGGATCACGAACCGGCCGTCCCGGATTTCGACTGCTCGGCGGTAGAGCCGGATCGAGATACGGCGGAAGCGGCGTCTCTGGGCCGGGTCGACTCGGTCGATCGGCAGCTCGATCTCGGGCGCTTCGCTGTAGAACACCAGCCACAGGGGACGCAGGCCGTAGTAACTGCGGCACTGCTTGATCCGGTACTGGACGCTCTGGGCTTGGTCGCTGATAGTGGGCACGAGCCAGCCGATGAGCGTGAGCATGGCGCCGACATCGCCACAGGTCCAGGCGAAGCCCTCCCACTCAGCGAGAGAGGTGTCGAAGGCGCCGGCGATCACGTCGCCGATGCGGACGGCGCTGTATCCGAGGGTGACGGTGGCCCCGAGGGCGACGATGCGCAGGCCCAAGCGCACGGATCCACGGGTGCTGCGGCGGGCCAGGCCCCAGCAGGCGCGGGCGAGGAACAGCTCCCCCACGGTGTAGGCCGTGACGTACAGGGTGAGGTACGCGGCGTACCAGTCGTCGTGCGCGTAGTACAGCGTGAAGTTGATCGGATGCGGCGCGCTGGGCGTCAGCAGGGCGAACAGCACCAGCAGCCCTGCGATAACCGCGAGGCCAGCCCCGAGCCACCGGCGACTTTGCTGGCGGGCGGCCTCAGGTGGGGATCCCCAGTAGGTGAGGACCACCTGTTGGCAGGCCAGCAGCGCGACAACGCAGCCTTGTGCGAGAGGCACGGAGACGTTGACGGTGCCGAGCACGCGGTCGAGATAGTTCCACATCGGCGTGATGGAGAACAGGAACGACAGTCCTGACAGTAGGAAGACGGCGGCCAGCGCGGTGGAGGCGGGGTCTCGGCGGCGGGTCAGCACGTCCCGCAGGAGGCAGAGGAAGCCGAGCGCGGCGACGACGAGGCTGATCGGATGGAGCAGGTCCTTCAAGACCGAGCCTCCCGTCGACGCAGAAGCGTGCGCGTGACTCGGTCCTGAACTTCGTCCCCGGAGGACTCATCGCTTCGCAGCCACCGGTCGATGATGCGGTGCTGGAGCAGCGAAGCAAGGAGTTCAGTGTCCCGCTCCTCGTCCTCGTCGTACTTGGTGCGCCCCAGCATCATCTGCACGGTGGCCGGGTCCACGCTGGTGATGAAGGCCGGAGCCAGCGCGGACACCGGCCGGTTTTCGTGGTGGCCAAGCAGGAGGTGGCTGAACTCGTGGGCGATGATGTGGTCTTGATGCAGGGAGGTGGTCCGTGGGTCGTAGAACACGTGGACGGCACTCTCCGTGACGGCACATGCCCCGCACACCGAGGGCGCCTGCTCCCGGGGCTCCAGGACCACCGGCCGTCCCGTGCGGCGAGAGACCTCGTCGCTGAGGTCGCGAACTGCGCTCGTTGAGCGAATTCCACGACCGGCCGTCCTGGCACGTCGAGACCCGCGAGCCCGGCCACGGAAAGTTTTCCGGCCCGCGCATCTGGCACGCCTACCTCGACGAGCACACCCCCACCCACCTGGTCGGATCGTTCCTCACCGCACTGGCCGACCGCAGCCCCCTCCAGCGCGGCATGTACGACCGCACCGGCCACTACAGCGCCGTGCAGGAGCCCAGCCCACTGCGCCCACAGCAAGTGGCCGACGCCCACGCCACGCGCCTGAAGTCCCTCCGCGCGCAGGCACGCTCCGCCCGCCAGCAGCAGACGAAACCCGCGACGACCCCGGCGAACGTCGGCCTGGCCCGGCCAGCCGCTCGCCGCTGAACCGACAGGACTCCACCTCATCTCCACCGACCACCACGCACACCGCGACTTCCTCCGTCACCTCGACGACTATCTGAGCGACAGCAAGAAGATCCTCGACGCCTGGGACGCCTACTCCGACGAGCACACCGACCTCGACGGCTGGCCTTACGACGACCACGCCTACGGCATGCGCGCGAGCCAGCGCGACGCCGACACCCTCATGGCGTTCGAGCCGCTCCGCTACGGCGCCCGTCACTTGCTGGCCACGGCAGAGACGCAGCTGGTCCATCTGCCGGAGAACACGGTGCAGAGCCGCTGGGTCTACCAGTTGGGCGTCCTGCGCGACTCCCTCGGCCGGCTCGACGAGCTGCACGGGCAGTGGCTGGAGACTCGAGACGCCCTCCCCGCCACCGCCAAGCCCGGCACCGCCGACTTCGACGACGCCCTCGCCGAGCATCACGCCGAATCGTGGAGCTACCTCGATGACTGGGCCACTCACGGCAAGGCACTCCGGGAGATCAACTCCGCCGCTCTCATAGCCCGTTCACCTCTGGCTCCCATATCTGTCCCCGCACGCGTCGGGCGGATTGCGGCACGGCAGTGAGCACGCCCCCAACTCCCGAGACCGTCGCGGTCGACTTCATCACCCTGCGCCACCTCGGCGGCGGCGGTGACCCCGCGTGGATCACCGTCCCCCTCCACCGCGCCTGCGGCTGGAGCCACGGCAACGACCCCCTGATGCCGCACGTCCTGCTCTCCAGCCCCGATCAGAAGTCCCTCCTGCGCCTGGAGCCCGACCCCGACGGCCAGTGGTGGACCCTGCACCACGCACCGGAGCCCGATCTGGCCCCCCTGATACGCCAGCTGCGGCGCCCATGCCCCGGTCGAACTCATCGCCGCCGTCACCGACACCCTCACCGACCCCGCCTCGACAGCGAGCACACCGTTCGACCCGTACGAACCGCTCCGGCAGATCGGTTGGTCACCCTACGGCGACGACGGCCTCGTATCGTCCGACAAGGCGGCGCACATCGAGCGCCTGGGAACACCGGATGATCCGGGAGCCTGGTTCGTCACCGTCACGCTCGGCCTGCATCAGTGCGTGGCAGGCCCGCTTCGGCGGGCTCACTCCCGCGCGCCTGGTCACCGCCTTCACCGCTGCACTCGCCGATCCGACCCCCGTAGCGCGCAGCGACAGCGTGCACAGTTTGCCGACCCACGACCCGAACGTCGTCACCCGCCGGCCCGCGGACGTGCTCGCCGTTCTTGTCGCAGGGGCGCTGGAAGAACGCGTCCACACCCTCGCTGCCCGGGGCACCGTCCCACCGGCCAGCCAGATGCCCTCGGCGCCTTTGCCGGTCAAGAACGGCCGCAGCCGCTGATCCCTCCGTCCCCACCCGGAAGCACGTAGCCCTTGCCCCCTTCCTCCTCCAACAGCAACACCGACGGGTACGACGTCGTTCTGCGCCTCCTCCTCGGTGTACTCGCGATCGTCGTCCCCCTCGCCCACTTCGCCTGGCTGTCGGGCAACATCACCGCCTACCTCACCGGCGCCGACTGGGCGCCGTACCAGCCGACGGCCGCCCTGCTCCACCCCATGCAGGTCTGGCCCGGCATGGGAGAAACGTCCCTGCTGATCGGCGTCCGCATCGTGCCCGTCCTTCTGCTCCTGGGCCTCGGGGCTGCGGTCGGCGTCGTATGGGCCCGGCACAAGAGCCGCAGCGGCGGCCGGAAAAGGAAGATCACCGACATGGCCAAGGCCCGGGACATCGAGCCGCTGATGGCCAGGGCGATCACCGACAAGGCTCGCTCCCTGCGTCCGAGCCTGAAGGACGCCAAGAGCATCGACGCGAAGGACACTGGCATCCTCCTGGGCAACTTGCAGGGCACCAAGCACGAGGTGCGCATGGGGTTCGAGGACGTCGCCGTCGCGATCATGGCGCCCCGGTCCGGCAAGACGACCTCGCTCGCCATTCCCTCCATCCTGCACGCCCCCGGACCGGTGCTGCTCACCAGCAATAAGGCCGCCGGCGATGCCTTCACCACGGCCTACGAAGCGCGGGCGACGGCGGGACGGGTGTGGACCATGGACCCGCAGCAGATCGCCCACGCTGTCCGCGAGATGTGGTGGAACCCCCTGGCCAGTGCGACCACCCTGGACGGGGCGAACCGGTTGGCCGGCCATTTCCTCGCGGCGAGCGTCGATGCCTCCCAGCAGGGCGACTTCTGGTCCAAGGCCGGCAGCAACATCCTGTCCCAGTTGCTGCTGGCCGCGGCTCTCGACGAGCGGCCGATCACCGACATCATGCAGTGGCTCGCCTTCCCCGCCGACCGGACCCCGCTCGACATCCTCCGTGATCACGGTTTCGCCGCGGTCGCCGCCCAGCTCAAGGGCACCGTCGAGGGCCCGCCCGAGACCCGCGACGGCATCTACGAGACGGCCCGCCAGTACGCCGCCGCGCTGCTCAACTCCGAGATAGCGGCCTGGGTGACGCCGCAGAAGGACGTCCCCGAATTCCAGCCGGCGCAGTTCGTCACCTCCACCGACACGCTCTTCCTGCTCAGCAAAGACGGAGGCGGCGGCGCCTCCGCGCTGATCGCGGCGTGCGCGGACTCGGTGATGCGAGCCGCGACCGCCCAGGCCGAGCGCGCCGGCGGACGCCTCGACCCGCCCATGCTGGCGGTCCTCGACGAGGCCGCCAACGTGTGCAAGATCAGCGACTTGCCGGATCTGTATTCGCACCTGGGCTCGCGCGGGATCATCCCGATCACGATCCTGCAGTCCTACCGCCAGGGCCAGAAGGTCTGGGGAGACGCCGGCATGGACGCCATGTGGAGCGCCTCCACCGTGAAGGTGATCGGCTCCGGGATCGATGATCCAGATTTCGCGGACAAGCTCAGCCGCTTGATCGGCGACCACGACGTGGAGACCACTTCGACCTCGCACTCGGAGTCCGGCAAGTCGACCTCGGTGTCAATGCGGCAGGAGCGGATCCTGCCCCCCGACGCGATCCGCGCCCTGCCCAAGGGCACCGCCCTGTGCTTCGCCACCGGCATGCGGGCCGCCATGCTCGACCTGCGTCCCTGGTACCTGGAACCCGGCGCCGACGCGCTGTCCGCCGCCTCCGCCCGTGCCTCGAAGGCCATCACCGCTCGCGTCATCGCCAAGCACGCACCCCAGCAGAGCGATTACGACACCGCCTCCTAGGGCTGCCGCGGACCCCTCGATCACGCCCACCGCCCCCTGCCCTCCGGAGCACCATGTCTCTCATCGACCATTCCGTTGTCTTCATCGGCTCGACCGGCGACGGATGGACCTTCGTCGTCCTCAACCGCCCTATCCGCAATGCCGCCCGCATCCTGACCGGGGCGGGATTCACCGCCCGCGAGCACCAGGGCCGCACCCTCTACCTCCTGCCGCCCGAGAGCGCCGAAGACGCGCACGAGCGCGCCGGCATCGCGGCCTACGGGCTCCTTGCCCACACCATGGACTTCGTCGACCTCGCCTGGACCACGCGCCTGCACGGCGCAAGCCCAGCTGCCCAGCCCGACGTGACCATCTCCTTCATCGACGGCACCGTCACTGCGACCGCGGCCACAAACGGAGCCCGCGCCGTCCTGGCCCGGCACCGCTTCACACCCTCAGCAGGCGGCTCGTTGTACGTGCTTCCGGCCGACCTCAGTGAACGGGCCGTCGTCAGCGCCGTGGTGCAGACCGAGGCCCACCTCCACGCCGACGGCATCGGCGTGCGCATCGACCTCGGCTTCGCCACCCTGCAGGACATCCCGCCAGCACCGTCATGCCCTGGTGCCGCCCCCTCTCCGCCGTCCAGCACACCGGTCAAGCGGCGCAGCCGCTGACCACCATCCCTCTCACCCGAAGCAGCACCATCCGCCAGATCGACCTTCCGTTCGAGATCTCCCGCCTGCGGCAACTCGGCAGCGACTTCGAGCACCGCTGCCTGGCCCCGCCGCGTCCCGCCGACGGCCCCACCGTGCCGATGCCGCCGTCTTCCGCCCCGCGGCCCGCGCGCCGGCGCTGAAGCGCAGCCCCTTCGCTCCTCGCTGACCTTCCCCTCTGATGACGACACCGTCCGCCCCCGACGACGCGCCCCTGTTCGACGTGGACGTGCTCGCCCCGCCGACGCCCGTGGAGCTGCTGCTGGCGCTCGCCGGCCTCTACACCCGGCACAACGACCGGCTCGACCTCCTCCTCTTCGGCCGTCCCCCGCACCCCGACCCGGATGCCTGCGCGGCATCCGCTCACCGTCTGGACCGCGAGACCTTCGCAGCCATCACGGCGATCCGCCAACAATCCCTGCCAGCCATAGAACCGGTCACGGACGCCGTCGTACGGCTGAAGCAACTCGCCCACCTGACCGCCGGCGCCACCCGCTACCTCACCGCCGCGCAGCAGGTACAGCCCCCGCGGGACGCGGAGCACACCCGCTTGGACCCCCGGAGCGGGTTCGCCCGCCACGTACGGCTGGCCCGCGAACTCACCGCGCTTGCGCCCCTCACCATCACCGACTCCGCCGTGCACATCGCCGCCAGGCTGCCGACCAGGGCCCGCAGTACCACCACCGTCCCCGGCATGGACGCGGAACGTCGCGGTGCTCTGCTAGACGTCGCCCGCGGCCACATCGCCGTCACCGGCCACGACGGCCACCAGCGCGTCTACCCCCACAACACGGCGGTGGACGCCGAGATGCTGCGCCACCTGGAAGCCGATGGCCTTCTTACCTGCGAGCCCGCCTCCGCACCCCCGCTCTTTCACGGCGGGCCGCCGCGCGACCGCGCCCGCCTGACCGCCCTGGGAACCCGCGCCCTCAGCACGGTCATCGTCTTCCCCCACTACCTCAGTCGGCCGGCCGGCAGCACCGCCCCCATGCCCGCGCCCGCCCCCGGTGCGCCCGCCACCGCCCGCACCCGCCGCTGACAGCACCGCCCGCGCCCCTCACCGCCTGCCGTCTCCTCGTTCACGCAAGGACATCCGATTCACTCCTCTCCCACTCACATATGCATTTCGCTGGGTGCCGGTATTCAGTCCAGCGTCATGCTCGCCCTGTCCGCCAACGGCGTACTACCCAGGGCCGATTACGCCATCTTCGCCGACACCGGCTGGGAACCCCGCGCCGTCTACCGGCATCTCGACCGGCTCGAACGCGAAATAGCCGAACCAGCCGGAATACCCATCCTTCGAGTCTCGACCGGGAACATCCGCAAGGATGCCCTCGACCCCGCGCACCGCTTCGCCTCCATGCCCCTGTACATCCTCAACCAGGACGGCAAGCAGGGCATGATCAGGCGGCAATGCACCGGGGAATAAAAAATCAAGCCAATCAAGACGAAAGTCCGGGAGATCCTCGGATACCCATACCCGCTGCGCATCCCGAAGGGCGTTTTCGTCGAGCAGTGGGTCGGCATCTCCACCGACGAATTCCACCGCGCCAAGGATGCCGACGTCAAATACATGCGCAACCGGCACCCGCTCATCGATCTCAATTGGTCCCGCGCGGACTGCATCCGCTACCTGACCTCCATAGGGCTGGAAAATACGCCAAAATCGAGTTGTTTGGGTTGCCCATTTCACGGAAATCAGCAATGGAGAAATATCCGGGATACGAGCCCTGAAGAATGGGCGGACGTCGTCGCCTTCGACGCGGCTATCCGCCAGGGCAACGCCCGCGCGAACGCCGCCGGGAACCCGCTGCTCGGCCAGGCGTTCCTGCACCGCTCCCGCGTGCCGCTCGATCAGGCCCCCATCGATCACGTCACCGCCGCAGAGTGGGCAGCGCGTCAGCAGGAACTCGACGACCAAGCAGCCGTGGTCCACGAGCTGGAGAACGGTGTGGCCGACGGCTGCTCTCCCTGGGTCTGCCGGGGTGAAGCGGAGCCGGTACAGGGCGACTTCGGGCTGGCTTCTTGAGACGGATCATCCTCGACCTGTTCGCCGGCCCGGGCGGCTGGAGCAGAGCACTGGGCGTCCTCGGCGTGCGCGACGTCGGTCTGGAATGGGATGAGTGGGCCTGCAAAACCCGTTCCGCTGCCGGGCAGTTGACGGTCCGGACCGATGTGGCGAGGTATCCGACGTGGCCCTTCATCGGCCGCACGCGCGGGCTGATCGCCTCCCCTCCGTGCCAGGCATGGAGCATGGCCGGCAAACGCCTCGGCCTGTTGGACCAGCCGCTGGTACACGCGGCGGTCGAGGACCTGGCCGCCGGACGTGACACCCGCGAACGCCTCCTCGCCGCGTGCCGCGACGAGCGCTCCCTGCTCGCAGCCGAACCCATGCGCTACCTAAACGCCCTCAACACGGTCGGCGAGCCCGACTGGGTCGCCATGGAGGAGGTACCGGACGTCCTGCCCCTGTGGAAGCAGTACGCAGCCGTCCTGCGCGGGTGGGGTTTCTCCGTCTGGTACGGGATCCTCAACGCCGCCGACTTCGGCGTTCCACAGACCAGGAGGCGGGCCATCCTCCTCGCCTCCCGGGTCCGTACGGCACAGCCTCCCGCACCCACGCACTCCCAAGTCGCCGAGCCAGATTCACTGTTCGGGCCGGGCCGCGCCCGTTGGGTGAGCATGGCCGAGGCCCTGGGATGGGGTGCGACCGACCGGCCCGTTCCCACCGTCTGCGCCGGCGGCGGACCTGGCGGCGGACCCGAACCGTTCCCGTCGGGCTCCCGCAAGACACTCTCCGACGCCCGCGAACGCGGCACCTGGTTGCCCAGGCCGGATGGAGTGGTCCTGCAGTCCCGCCGCGAAGGCGCCAGCTGGAGGGCCCGGCACGGCACACGCGAGAACCGGGCCGCTGACGCTCCGGCGCCGACGTTCACCACCGAGGCCCACCGCTGGTCCTGGTCCCTGCGCAGCAACAACCAGGCCAACGCCACCGTCCGTCCGCTGTCCGAGCCGGCAGGCACGCTGTTCTTCGGACACCGCGCGAACGAGTGCACCTGGGTCGCCGAACCCGCCTCGGCTCTGGCCGGGGACATGGACGCGCCAGCGGTGCCGGAGCCGATCCGCATCACAGCGCGCGAGGCCGGCCTCTTGCAGACCTTCCCCGCCGACTATCCCTGGGCCGGCAATAAGGGTCAGCAGTTCTCGCAGATCGGCAACGCAGTACCGCCGTTGCTCGCTGGCCATCTCCTTGCCCCGCACCTCGGCGTCGCCCTCGATCCCGACGACTTCACTCTCGCTGCCTGATGCCCCACGCCCCCGAACCCGATGAAGACGACTTCGACGCCATTGCACGGCCGCAGCCTGTCTTCCACGTCGAGCAGGCCCTCCTCGGCGCACTCCTTCTCGATCCGCACCGTCTCGGCGACGTGACCGGGATTGCAGCCGACTCGTTCTCCACCGCCACCCATGCCGCAGTCTTCGCTGCGATCAGCACCCTGCCTCCGCCCGAGCCCTCCGAGCACGCGAAGAACACCACATGGCTTAACCAGGTGCTCGCCACAGGCCGCGAACGGGTGCGCGGGTTGACCGCCTCCGACCTGCACGCCTTCATCCAGGTCTGCCCCTGGCCCCGCCACGCAGCGGCCTATGCGCGGATGGTCGAGGCCGAACACGCCCGCCGCCGTCTGCAGACAGCCGCAGAACGCCTCGTCCAGACCGTCCACGACGCCTCCCTCCCACACCCCATCCAGACGGTGCTCGCCCAAGCCGACGCGCTCACCACGGTCGTGGACGACATCGCAGCCCGATTCCCACCGCGCTCAAACGTGCTGCCCCGCTCCCCGGCACCGCCACCAGCCATCGCGCCCGACCGCACGGAGGCGGTCGAGGAAGAACAGCTGCTGCTGGCTACCGCCACCGCCTACCCCTCCGACATCGAGTCCGTCCAGTGGCTGCTCCCCGACGACTTCACCCTGCCCCTGCACGCCGGCCTGTGGCAGTGCCTGACCGCCCTGGCCCGGCGCCGCGAGCCCGTCGACCCCGTCACCGTCCTGTGGGAGGCCCAACAGCGCGGCCTACTCGACCACGGAAGCGATCCGCGCGAGGTACTCCGCCTGCTGGCCGAACCGGCCGGTTCCGTGGAGCACTGGGGCGAACGCGCCCTGCAGCGTTCCCTCCTGGCCACCGCCGATTACACCGGCTGGCGCATCGAGGCGTACGCCAGCGACCCGGCGAACACCCCGTTTCAGCTCGTCGTCGGTGCCCGCCGCTCCCTCGCCGACATCGGCGCCGTCCGCACCCGCTGGCAGCACGCCACCGGAATGGTCCCGACGCCACGACCGCGACCCGCGCCCGCCACCCGCGCCGGCCCGCCGACCACCACAGCCCCGCACACCGCCCGCGCGGCGCGAGCAACCCGCTAGCGCCCGGCACACGCCGGTGGCCGGACCCGAAGGCCCGGCACCGGCAGAATCGACGACACCCACGTGACTCCCCCCATCGACGCCCATGTCCACCTCGACACCCACCCCAGCCATACCAGCGCCGTGATCGCCGTCCTTACGGGCAGCCAGACCCACGTTGCCCACTTGGGTCTGGAAGCAGCCGACTGGACCGTCGTCGCCGACAACACCCTGGTCCTGGTCCGCATCGACCACGAGGAGCCCTACTGGGCGCAGGAAGCAGCCCAGCACCTGGCCGCCGAAGGCATCAACGTCGAGATCACCCCTCGGCTCCAGGAGGCCATGGCCGAGGAATGGACCTGGGCGAACTATCCGATGCCGTGGTGCACCCGCAGCGAAATCCGCGAGGTCTCCAATCAGGCGCAGAAGCTCCACGACGACATCCGCCACGGCCATCTCCTCATCCACGCCCACGCCCACGACGGCCACACCACCGTCGCGGTCGGCACCTACCTCGGCCGCAACGGCAAGTCCGTCTACCTCCACGGCGAGGACCACCTGCGCCAGGTAGCCGACACCTTCGACTCACCCGCCCAAGCCCTGCTCGCCTTCGAGAAGGTTCACGCTGCAGATATGCGCCCCGGCCCAGCGCCTCTGACCGACACCGAACGCGCCGCCGCCGAAGCCCGCACCCCGCTCGTCCTCATCGCGGCCAAGCCTGAACCGGCCCGCCCGGAGCCGGAGACCGTTCCGGTCTACCTGGCAGATGCCGGCGACCACGATGCCCTTCTCGACGCATTCCTCGCCGCGCACGGCGAGTGGGAGAAGTGGCGCACCTGGACCGACGACACCACCCACGCCATCCACGAATCCCAGACCCTGCGCATCGAGCGCGTCCACGAAGCCCTCCCCCGCGAGACCGCCTGGACCGTGGCCGCGTACGAGACGCCCGTCTCCGACCGGATGTGGCACCTCACCGCGACCGGCACCACCCCCGCGCCCGTGCTCCAGGCCATGCTGCACCACCTCGCTGAAGGCGACGGTTTGGACACCGCTATCGGTAGCCCCGTCGACGAGAAGACCGTCACCGCCGCCACGAAGCCCCTCACCGACGCCGGATGGAAGCACAACGTCGACGGACGCTGGATCCGCTGGACGAACCTGCCCGGAGACGTTGGCATCCAGTTCGACGCCGTCGCCGCCCAGAGACCGCACAGCCCGCTCGTCACCTGGACCATCTGGGCCGGCCCCAGCATCGACCACCCCACCTGGACCGTCACGGCATCCCCCTACGCCCCCAGCTCGCTGCTGGCCGACCTCGCCGAGAGCCTCGCCCACGGAACCGGCACCCGCCAGACCAACGCCGCACCGCGCGAGCGCCGCGCGCGACTCGGCACCACGCCACCGGCTATCCGGTCGGCGACCGGGGTCCACAGCTGCCAGGCGTCCTCGGCGAACGTTGGTGTCGCGCACGCGGTGCAGGGTTTCGATTCTCCAGTGGTCGCGGACGAGGGCGGCGAGCTACGCGGTCGCCAGCCTGCCCGGCGGCCAGGCTGGCGACCGCGTAGACGGTCTTGACGGTGGTCGGTTTGGTCTTGCGGTTGGTGCGCCGACGCATGATCTTCCCCGGCGCAGACCTTGATCCGCCGGATCTCGCGGTGGCCGTGGCCGGTGCCGCGGGTGCGGCCCTGGAGCGGGACCTGACTCCATGGAAAGCTCATGAGTTGCTGACGGCGCTTCATAAGAGGAGTTCTGACGACCAGTTCGCGAGACTGCACAGCAATCGAATGCGCGATCGAGTAATCGAGTGTCAGTTCGCATGAAGAAGTGCGTTGTCAGTGGGGTCCGGTATACCGGTCGGCTATGAGTTTTGCTCAGGAAGCCGCTGCGTCCTCCTCCGGCCGTACGCAGCCACAATCGGTTGACAGCGACTCCCCAGATGACCACCGCACGGCTGCTGCGGTCCCTGCATCGCGGGACGCCGGCCTCGGCGGAGAAAGAGACCCACGGACCGCTCAGGACGACTACCTGCTGTTGGAGCTTCTGTGTGCCGCCTTAGCGAAAATCCGCCTCGAACGACAGCGGGCCTGCGTTCAAGCCCGCGGCACGGACGAGTCGGGGCCATTGCCGCGTGCCTGGCGTGACGCACGGGGCCGCTTGTGGTGGAAGGCGCAGTCACTGGGTTTGGATGGGCCCGGCAACGACCTGGAACTGTTCGACTGGTGCCGTCACCCGCTGGGATCGTGGCCTGTACCGCTGTCCCTCACCGAAGGCGATCTCGAAGCGGTGCTGCTGGAAGGTGATGCCCTGTCTGAGTTCGCCGAGCAGGCGGCAGACCTGATCCAGCACGCTGACGTCGAGGCGGAACTCGTTCAGAATCAGGTCTTTGCCGCCCTGATGCTGTGTGCCCGGATGAACGGTAAGGACGACGACGCTGTCCAGCGGGTCTACTGTCGGCTGCGGCGCCTGCTGATCGACCATCCGGTGCTCAGCGACCGCGAGGTCCAGGCGCTGGCGCGGGAACTCCCGGCAGCGGACTCCGACCATGACTCGTTCCTGGCGAAGTTCGTCCGCACCGCCTACGTCCACCACCCGGTTCAGGCGCCCGGGAAAGTTCGCCTGCGGCGCTGTGCAGACTGCCGGAATCCGGTTGACGACGGGGCCGTTGGCTGTGGGGCTCCCGGCTGTGCAGGAGTGCCAGAGGGGTACGAGGTGGCGTGTCTGGGCGCGTATTGGACCCAGCACCGGGCAACCCGCCAGTTCTTCCACGACCCGGGACTGCTGGAGGGACGGCTGCTGGACCACCTGGGCGAACTCACCGACGGCACACTGCACGTCGAGGACTGGCCGTGCCTGGACGCGTGGGATATAGCGTTGACGTTCAAGGCCCAGAAACCGGGTGCAGAGGCGGAGCGCTGGGCCGTCGACGCCAAGGACTGCTCAAGCCCAGCCCTACTCGCCCGAGGCTTTCGCTGCGATCCACGCGTGCCGGCGCGGCGACGCATCATCGTCATTCCCATGCACCGCCTCAGAACTCCCGGCTACCGCACGGACCTTCAGCGCGAACTGCAGGGCCGCGTTTCCGGCGTCGAAGTCCTCGACGAGAAGACGTTCCTGCGGCAGGCCACCGTCCGTGCGCGTCAGGCAGGAGGAACGCGATGAGGGACACCCGCGCCTGGAGCAAGCCACTGGTCAAGGAACTGGCGGACGACAGCGTGCGCCCCCTGCTCGGCCCCCTCAGGCCGTGGGAGATCTGCGCGCTGGAGATGGGCCTGTCGTTCCTGGACGACCATCTGCCCGGCCAGGGCGTCGGCGCGCTGTGGCCGGTCCTGTCTGGATACATGCGCCTGGAAGGGGACCTGGGCCCGCAGCTGCGGACCCTGCGGGAGGTGATGGGCCCGCTTGCCAAGACCGGGACCATGAGGGAGAAGCTCGATCAGTACGTGAAGCTGCCGGTACAGGTGCGAGGCTTCGAACCCTGCGACATGCTTGGCCACAAGCCGGAGTTGTCGACCGTGTTCACCCGCCGGTCCACCCCGTACGCAGCGGCCCGTCATGACCTCTACCGTCAGACGCTGCAGAAAATCGCCCCCTATCAGACGGCCTCCTCATACCGGCCGGCGCCGCCGGGTTCGGTGTGTTCCTTCGAGCGGGCCGACGGCAGGCGGGAACAGGTCCGCGTCCCCGAGACTCTCATCCCGGCGCCGGCGCCCGCTGTGCTTCACGCAGCGGCCTCCCGAGTGCAGGAGCCCATTCCGCTCACGCGGGATGACTTCCAGTGGGCTGCCGCACAGATCGACAAGATCCTGGAAGCCTATCCGGAGATCGAAAACCGGGACTTCGTCAAACGGTTCGAGCAGATGGAAGCTTTGCTGGCCGACCACGCCGAAGGTCGTCTCCTCGATCAGCAGTGGCGGATGACCATTGACCGTCTCTGGCACGTGGTCGGCCTGATGAACAGCGGCAAGTCCACCCTGCTGGACCTGATCGCCTTCATCGTCGCCCGCCGCGGCGGCAAGGTCGGGTTCGTCCTCGCCTCCGGCAGCGACGTGTTCGCCAAAGTCAGCTTCCTGCAGGCCCTGGACATCGATGCCGTGCCCATCTTCGGACGCACCCGGGAAGGCGTCCACAAGGACCGGTTCTGGCGCTCCCTGCTCCACGACGGCGAGACGACATTCCCCAGTGGGCTGGACCCTGCCGCGGCGTTCGCCGACGACCAGTGCTACCTGGAGGAGCTGCGGCTGACCAGCAGGACCGACCGGGCCCCGCTGCCCCGCGAGGAGCGGCCCTGCACAGGCCGTCTCACCGTCGTCGGCGAGAGCGGGCGTCGAGACTGCCCGCTTCTGTCCCAGTGTCCTTCGCATACCGCGGCACGCAAGGTTGCCGAAGCACAGGTGTGGGTGACGACCGCGGCGGGCCTGGCCTCGACGAGGATGCCTCAGTCCCATATCGAGGTCCGCGTCGCCGAAGCGGCACAGCACCACCTGTCCGTCCTGCTCGTCGACGAAGCCGACACCGTGCAGCAGCAATTCGACGACCGGTTCCTGCTGCACGAAATCCTTTCCCAGCCCGGCAGGGGCTGGAGTCACCGGGTAGGCGACCGCATCGGGCAGCGGCTGGAGCACTCCTGGTTCCTCGATCTGCTGAACCCGGAGGTGACGGCTGGCGACAAACATTTCCGTCGGCACGATCAGGCACTGACCGAGCTGTACCGGCTGGTCATCGCCTCTGGTGCGGACGCACTGCGCGACGTCATCGCCGAGGGACCGTTCACCGGCTACAGCCTCATGCGGCGCTTGACCCGCAGCCTTCACGGCCTTGGTGAACGGACTGACTTCACGGACAAGGCGGAACAGGAAGAAGCCGCCGACTACTACTTCGAAGAGCACTTCGCCTCGCTGCTCTCCGCCCCGTTCCAGGCTCCTGCGGCGAACTGGGCCGAGCTGATCGAGGCGATGACGGCAGCCCACGACACTCGTGTCTCGGCCCAGGAGGCCGCAGAGGCATGGATCACGACACACCAGCCCGCCATCGACGAGGCGAAGGTCCGAGGCACGCTGGCGGAGTACGCACAACTGCTGCAGGCCGGGGTGTGGGCCGCGCGAATCACGACCTCCTTCTTCGAAGTCGCCCAACGGCTGCACGCCATCAGCTCCTCCCCGATCGGCGACGGAGAGGACTTCTGGAGCCGGCAGCCGCCACGTGACCTGATGCCGTTCGTGCCCGAACAGGCTGCCGGGAACCTGATGGCACTTCAATGGCAGCCCAACCCCGGTGGTGACAGCGGGTCATTCAGCATCCTGTGGCTGCGCGGGGTCGGCCGCTGGTTGCTCTACCACCTCCATGATCTCCTGACAGCCGAGGGCATCAAGGGACCGCATGTCGTCCTGGCCTCCGCCACCAGCTGGATGCCCGCCTCGCCCCGCTTCCACCTGGACGTCGCCCCGAACCTGGTACTCCGGGAGCCGGCCAAGGCCAGGGCGGCGCTGAAGGAGAGCAAGATGTTCTTCCGCCCGCCGCGCTACCCCGACGGCCGTCCCGTCTTCACTTCGGGCACCGGCGGCGACCCCATTCGCCATGCCCACGCGCTGCGCACGGCCGCCGACTGGATCTGCAACCCGGCCCCCGGTGCGCGCGAGTCCCTGCTCCAGCAGGCCCGTCTGCGGCTGGCCGACGACCGTCAGCAGGTCCTGTTCACCGTGCAGAGCACCCGCGATGCCCAGACAGTCGCCGACTACATCAACCACAAGACCCCGTACACGGCCCTGCACGTCATTCGCGACGACGACCCGCCCACCCGGCACAGCATCCCGAGGCGCCGCCTGCCCACCTTTGCCGCGTCCGACGCCGACATCCTGGTTGCTGCCGAAGGCGCCGTCCAACGCGGCCACAACATCCTCAACGCCCGCCGCGTCGCAGCCCTCGGCGCGGTGTTCTACCTGGCCCGCATCCACCCACCCGCCGACGATGCCACCTTCCCGCTGTCCCTGCTCAGCCGCGAGGCGATGCGCCGCCTCCGCGACCCGATCGAGCTGGCCGACCCCTCGGTCGATCCCGTCGACCTCGCACGCAAACTCCGCCACGGCGAACGCCGCCGCTGGCAGCAGCGGGTCGGAGAGCCGGTCCTGTTCTCCCGCCTGACCGACCCGGTCGAACACGCGGCGTTCGTCGGCAACTTCCTCGTCCCGCTCCACCAGACAATCGGCCGCGGCATCCGTGGCAACGAACCGGTTCTGGTGTACCTCTGCGACGCTGCCTTCGCGCCCCGCACCGCCACGCTCGACGAAACCGCGGCCGACACTCCCCGCACGAGCGTGATCGTCGCCGCCCAGCAACTCCTGCACGGTTGGCTCACCGATCCAGGCCCGACCGCCACCGCGGCACAGCGCCTCGACCATGAACTCGCCCACGCCTGCTGGGGCCTGGCCTCCCATCTCCTCGACAACATCGACTGGGGTCACCGCTGATGCCCGCCTACCGCGCCACCCAGGCCACCGTGCTCACCTTCGCTACCGGGGCCAGCTGGCCCGTCACCGGCTACCGAGCGACCTGCCCACCGGGGATGCTCAGCCTTCTGCAGGACGCCTGGGAAGCCCGCCCCGGCCGTCGAAAGCGCAACGGACCCGACAGCCTGCCCACCAGGTCGCTGAGGGACTTGATCACCCTCATCGACCCGGAGATCACCTCCGTGCACTGGGACCCTCGCCATCCGGCCTGGCTGCGCGCGCGGACCGAGATCGACCCGGATCTGCTGCTGATCGCGCTGTCGGCATGGGCCTCCGCTCATGTGGCGCCCCAGGTGCCGGACACCGACTGGTACGGCCGTCTCGAAGGCGCCGGACAGTTCGAATGGATCCCCGAAGACCTCGACCTCGCCCAGCACGGCCTTCATCTCAACGGCACCGCCAACCCTCCCGCGCACGTCTTCGACCTCCTGCCCAGCCTCGTCGCCGAACATCTCACCACCACCGATCTTCAGCTCCTGGGCCACCGCCGTGACCTGCGGCTCGGCCCGACCCAGGCCGACGGCCGCCGCGCCCTGCATCTCGGCCAGCCGGAGCCCCTCATCGATGACGACGGCGCGGCCGGAGCCAGCGTGGACGTCCTCACCCTCCACCTGGAAACCGTGCCGGGGGTCCCTGAAGTCCACCTCCACCTCGACCTGGGCATGACCCGCTTCGCGACGAACGCGCTCGACTACATCCCCCGCCGCGGAAACGGCGACCCCACCGCCAGCGTCCTGCTCTCCGCCAAAGAGGGATTCATCCACCGCCGCGAACGTCCCATGCTCCTGCAGAGCTCCGTCATCATCCGCCGACGCGGACAGGACAGCTCATGGACCTGGCAGCCGGGCGTCGCCAGCATCCTCGCCCGCCTCACCCACCACGAGCCGCCCAGCCTCGACGAACTGCGCGCCGCCCCGGGCAACGCGGCGGCTCAGCCCTTCGCCGCGCACATCGTCCACAGCACCGGCATGACCTACCGCCATCCGAACCAGGACGGCGCCCCGCCGGCTCGTGCCACCCACGACCACCCCGTCGGCCACGGCTACCAGCCCCGCGACCATATGGAGGTCCTCACTCAGGTCGCCCGACAACTGGAGGACAAGGGGCTGGTCCCCCTGACGCCCAGCCCCAAGGCACGGACCCGGTCGAAGACACGCCTGCCGATGCATCTGCCCGACTCCCCCACGTACGAACTCGAAGTCTGGGCCTCTTCCGACCGCACCTGGCAAGGTCTACAGACAGCCGCCGCCGACAAACTCGGCCTGACTCCCGCCACCTCAACAGCGGCGTGCGCCAGCTTCACCGGACCGATCAACCTCACCCTCCACCGCCACGACCCGCAAGACTTGACCGCCGGTCTGCCACGCTCCACCGAGTCAGACCCGGCAGCCCGGCGGGCCGCCTACGAAGCCAGTGAGGTCGAACGCACGGCGCGAATCACCCGTGCATTCCCCCGCCTCGCCCACCCCATCGCCTGCATCGTGGAGATGGAAGGCGCGGCCTACTTCTCCCGCACACACCAGCGCGACCCCAAAACTCTCTTCAAGAAAGTCCTCCCGAGCCTGCGCCGCAACGTCCAGGGCCTGCGCCCCATCCCGCCGGCCAACCCCAATCCCAGCAAAGCAGCCCTCGCCAAGCGTTTCCCCGGCACCGACTTCGCGACCACCGACATCGAGCGCGCCACTTCCGCCCTCCGGGACGCCCTCCGCCAGGCCGGACACCTGCCCAAACTCCCCGCCCCACCCGGCATCGAAGGCCCCTTCGAGCTGATCACCGTCTGGCTCGCCCCCGCAGGCGAGCGGATGCTCGTGCCCATGCTGATCCGTCAGCACACCCACGAGGAACCCACGGCACAACTCATGACGACGACGGGCAGCCCCACCGAGCGCCCCATGCCGTTGACCGCCCTACCGGAAGCCCTCGTGGCCGGCCGCGGACGCGTGCCCCGTACCGCACGCGCGGCCCTCGCCGAATTCCTCACCAACGCCCTGTCGCTCGACTCCACCGCCAATCGCCTGCTGCTCGTACGCCGCGCCCGGACGAGCGACAAGGACATCTGGCCCTGGCTCCAGGACAGCCGCATTACCTTCGACCAGCTCGTGCTGCCGGGCATCGACCTCACGGCCCCCAACGCGGACCCAGACCGCCGTAAGCCCGGCGACCAACCTGGCCTGCGCATCATCCGGCTACGCGAGCGCAGCGATCGCTCTGCGGTGCCCAGGGCTTTCGGTGTCACCCAGGAAATGGTCAGCGCCGGCGACGACACCGACGAACTGATCCCCGCCATGCGTCACGGACGATTCTCCGGCCTGGTCGAAGTCGGGGAACGCGCCTTCTGGGGCATCAACCCGCGCCCCGATCAGAACCAGACCCCTCTCACGCTCACCAAGTTCGACCCGGCCCAGACCGCCAACCGGACCTGGACCTGCTCCAACCCCACCTCCCTGGAGATCGTGCCCGCCTTCCTCCAAGACGGCGACAACCCGGCCGACTGGGCCATGTACGTCCAGGCCCAACGACGCCTCCACGCCCACACCGACATCGCCACCACGTGGCCCGCCATCGTCCACCTCGCCGAGCTGATGGAGGAATACATCGTCTGATCGGCCAGCCCATGCCGCTGCTGACTGGTCAGGTCACACGCGCTAGCCGGATGGGTATGAGGCCATCCGGCTACGCGTCACCGCACCCAGGTAGATTCCGCCGAAAGCCGCCCAGGTAGCAATGGCGGATTCTTCGGCGGGCCGTTGTCGTCACCGTACGTACCGCAGCGGCCATGCATCCACGTCGCGGACAGCGGACACACAGATCGTCCCACGTCATTGAGGGTCCTCCCCGCGCACGTCCTCCATCGTCACTGGGAGCTCCGGGTCAGGAGTCGTACGCCCATGCCCGGCCGGTCTGCCGGTACTCCTCAACGCGGATAGGCAGAACCCCTGACTGCATACGATCCGTGTACAGCAGGCCGTCGAGGTGGTCAATCTCGTGCTTGACGAGGCGGTCCAGGCCGCGCTGGTAGACGTTGGTTACCGTGGCACCGTTGAGGGATGTGGTCTCCACGGTCATTCTCAGAGGGCGAGACACCTTCCCTCGCACGTTGAAGAAGGACAGGTACCCTTCGTACTGCTCATCGCTCTCCTCCGACACATCCGTGACACGAGGGTTGAGGACGACGATGGGGCCAGCGCCGAACTCGGCAGGCTGAACGACAGCAGCAGCACGGGTAATGCCGATCTGAGGCGCGGCGATCCCCAGCCCTTGGTGAAGGTGTGCACCTGGGCGATGCACTCTATGAACGCGAAGAGTTTGTCCACAACACGTTCCGCTCCATCCCGCTCGGCGGGAAGGTCGAAGGGACGTGCCAGCTCACCGAGGATGGGGGCGCCCGCCTGGACGACCCCGAGGTTGCGCGTCTACTCGCTGGGCCCCTTGGCGCACCAATCATCATCACGTTTGTCACGGGGTGAGATGATGACCCGCGCCCGGCTGGTGGGTGGCCGCCGGGCCTGGGAGGGTAAGTGGCTGGGGTCGAAGGCCGAGCGCTGGTGGATGCCTGCTGGGCTGTAGCGGATCTACTGCGGAGCAGCATGCCGGCCCATCAGTACCGCAACGTGATACTCCCATTCACCTTTCTGCGCCGGATGGACTGCCTGCGCCGGCATGAGGTGGGCCTGGGGCTGAAGGTGACGGCCACGGAGGGGGAAGGCGGCGTCGCGGCCGCAAGCTCGGACTCGGCGCAGGCCGGACTGGACGAGACAGCCGGAGCTACGGACACTCGGGACAGCCTCGGCGGATTGCTCACGGCGGTTGCCGAGGCGTCACCGGATGCCGAGAAGCTGCTCGCCGACGCACTGGAGGGCTTTGCGCGAGTTTTCTCCGCCGAGGTCGTGGAAGTACTGGACGCGTTTCAATTCGCCGCTGAGGTACAGAGGCTGGCGAGCGCGCGTGTGCTGCGTGGCGTTGTGTCCGGGTTCGCAGAGCTCGATCTGAGTCCTGATGCCGTCTCCGACCAGGAGATGGGGTCGGCGTACGAAGAACTGGTCTGGCGTCTCGTCGAGGCGGCGCCGGAGCGATCGGGCGAGCACGCGAGCCCCCGCGACGTGGCCACGCTGGCCGCCAGACTGCTGCTCGGCCCAGACGCGGCGACGCTTGACCGGACGGGCCGGCCCATCGCCGTCCATGATCCGTGCTGCGGCACCGGGGGCATGTTCACCGCCGTCGAGGACTACCTGCGCGGCCTGGACAGTCCCCCCGAGGTGAGGGTCTTCGGCCAGGAGATCAACCCAGAGAGTTATGCGATCGCCCGCTCCGAACGCATCATGAGCGGCACGGATGCGGCGGGCATCTGCTATGGGAACGTCCTCAGCGACGACAGGCACCGAGGCGAGACGTTCGACTATCTGCTGTCGAACCCTCCGTGGGGGGTGGAGTGGCGACGGACACACAGCGAAGTGAAGCGCGAAGCTGAGGAGTTGGGCTACGACGGCCGCTTCGGGGCGGGGCTGCCGCGTATCAGTGACGGTTCCTGGCTCTTCGTGCAGCACATGGTCGCCCGTATGCGGCCTCCGGCCGAAGGTGGCGGCCGGGCAGCCATCCTGCTCCCTGCCATGACGCTGAACCGGGGCGGTACCGGATCGGACGAGGCGAAGCTCCGGCAGTGGCTTTTGCAGAACGACCTGTTGGAGGGTGTGGTCGCCCTGCCCACGCATCTGTTCGTCAACACCGGTCTCTCCGCGTCTCTGTGGCTGCTGTCCAACCGCAAGCCGCCCGGGCTGCGGGGCAAAGTCATCGCGTTGGATGCCCGGGGCCACTTCGCGACCCTGCGCGGGACGCTGGCGAGTAAGCGGCACTATCTGACGGACCAGCACATCGCCCGCCTCGGCGAGCACTACGAGGCCGCATACGGGGGCAACTTGGGGGAGCGGCAAGAAGCCGATGGTGAGGACGGGGCGTTGCTCCTCGACGTCGATGACCTTGGCTATCAGGAGGTCACGGTCGAGCAGCAGCTGCGGCAGTACTTCGCAGTGAGCGACGACACCGTCAGCGATGCCGAATCCTGGCCGACACGTGCATCCTTCGACGGAACGGATGCCCTGGTGGGAGCACTTCGTGCGTTGAACGGGCAGAACTGGCCCACCTGGAACGCGTTCGAGGGCGCCTTCTCCATGGCCCTGAAGAACGCAGGTCTGTCGGCGGAGCTCCCGCGTTCATTGTCGCGCCGGGTACGACAGGCGGTGGCCGTATCGGCCCCGGAGGGGGAGCTCCAGAAGGACACGCGGGGGCGTCCGCTACCGGATCCCGAGCTGCGGCACAAGGTGCGGGTGCCTCTGGGACAGGATGTGGACGAGTTCATCGAGCAGGAGATCGCGCCCGAGTACCCGAACCTGTTGCGCGATCAGATCGGCGTCGAGACCGGCTACGCGTTGCCCCAGGCCCCCTTCCTGTTCGGCGTGCCCGGTACGGGCTTCGGTCCACTGTCCACGGTGGCACGGCGCGTGGGAACCGGCTCACCCGGTAGGCGGCCCACGGGCCTGCCTCTGCTGAGCGGCCGAGACCTCCAGACGGTGGCGACCGCGGCGGAACTCTCGGAGTCTGCCCGGCCAGGGCAGGCTGTGGCCATCTGTACCGGCGGTGACGTGGTGGGACTCGCGGGCAACTGGCGTGTGTTGCCTGCGGAGTTCGGGGACGCCGTGACCGGTCTGACCGTGCTGCGTCCTATCGGCAACAACGGCCGAGCCTTGTGCGAGTGGATGCGGACTCGGGCGAGCGAAGAGGACGGCCCTTACTCGCGCGTGTCCATGAACTCGCCCGTGCCTGTCGAGCTGATCAAGGACCCTGAGTTCAACGCGCATCTGGACGACCTCGACCACGGCAGAGCGGCGCTCGCCGTCACGACCTCAAGAATCCTGCCGAACGTGTTCCAAGGTATGCAGGCTGGTCTCGACGAGATGCGCCGTGTCGCCAAGGCATCCGCATACGAGGCGCGCATCATCGAAGAACTTGTCCAACCGCTCGGGGACCCGGTCCGACGGGCCGAGTGGACCTACCCGTACCACGTCGCGGCGCTGGCCCGGCAGTACCGCATCGCCACGACGTCGGCCCATCGCAAGGATGCTCTCCTGAAACTCGCGGAAGGCGTGGCGCGCTGTGTCGGGGTGCTTGCCGTCGCGGTCCAGATACACCGTGACCAGGGCTACGTTGACACCCTTCGTAGAAACAGATCCCTCTCGCAGGGCGGTGCGACCTTCGGGACATGGGAGAAACAGATCGAAGCCCTGGTCAAGGCCGGGCCTATCCCCGAACTTCCGGAGCTGGAGGGCTCCCTGGACCCTGGTGGGGTGCTCGGAACGCTGCGCGAACTGCGCGGGATGCGGAACGACTCCAGCCACGCGAGCAGGGTGCAGCCGGAACACAAGCTGGAGCGGGAGGTCGAGACGCTTCAGCCGCTGGTCGTGGCGGCCCTGGAATCGGTGGGCTGGCTGTCCGCCCTCCGCTGGGAACTGGTCGACACCTGTGCGTACGCCGGGAACGGCGGATTCACCCTGATCGGGCGACGTCTCCAAGGAAGCCATCCTGACTGGGAGCCTTTCGAGCGCTCGTTCCCCGACACCCTCGACCCAGACCGCATCTACGTGGAGGGCCCCTCATCCCCGCGACCGTTGCCGTTGTGGCCCGTGGCACGGGCCGAGGTCTGCGAGGACTGCGACGCACGGGAGCTGTTCCTGTTCCACAAGTTCGACAAGACGAGCGGGTACATCACAATGCGCTGCGGCAGGGATCACAAGTTCCCTCGGGACGACACCTGAAGTCGTGCCACGCCCGCGGCCCTGGACTCCAACGGGTTCGCGCGTCGGGCACCCCCGCTGAAGCGGTGGCCGACGAACTGGTCGCGCCCGGACTTGCCTTCGAACCGGACCGATGTCAGTGCGAGAGCCGGGCATCCACGAGTAGGCGCGCACGATGAGCACTCCGTCCCGGCGTCACTCGACGAGTTCGGCCGGGACCTGCCTCCGGGCGCTTGGCCCTGCCCCGACACATCGGCTGGGGCCCGCACGACGAGTACGACCTAGCCGGCGCACCGTCGACTGACTCGCATCAGTCGGCGGGGTCAGTGACGGCTTCGGTCTCCTCCCTTCCCCCCCCGATGGCTCAGGGAGGATGCGGGCTAGCATCGCAGGCCGCCCGGCACCCGAAGCACCGCTAACGATTACGGCGAGCTGATGACGGCTCGGGCATGTGAACGCAGCCTGATTCAAAGCGGGGCAACATAGCGCGGGATCGCCGGTTGGTCAAACCGGCGATCCCGCCCATCATTGATGGTCCACCGCCATTACCTGCCCGTACGTCGGAAGGCACGACCACCACGACATCCAAAGGAGCCCAACCCCGTACGCCTTCACGTCACAAACACACCGGACGGCTACGCCGCCGCGTAACTGGCGCGGAAGAGGTCCACGGCCCGCTCCATGTCCCGCTCGGAGCGCAACTGCACCTCCAGGTCGCCCGTGCCGTGGTGGCCCAGCCCCGTCACATCCCGAGTGAAGCCAGGTATGAGGTCGACCTCCTTCGGGTCGGCCTTCAGATAGACGAGGAGCTTGGTCTTCTGCGGCGGGCAAACGCAGGCGAAGTTCCGCAGGCGCTGATACGCCCGGTACTGCTTCCGCTGCACCCGGCTGACGCCGTCCCCGAGGCCGAGCAGCACCTCATCAACCGCCTCCGCCAGCTCCGCCAGCGAACCGTCCTGCTCTCGAGCGGGCGGCAGCCCGGCCGCGCTGCGGCGAGCCCGCCGCGCGGCCGGCGTCCGCCCGGTGACGGAAGCCACGGTCTCAAGTCCAATCAGGTCCTTGCCGAAGAACCGGTAGCGGACCAGGTCGATGCTGCGCCTGTGCTCGCGTACGGCGTGCCCGTCGTAGCGTGTGAAATCGCCGGCGACACAGATCAGCCGAGGTGCGCTCCACAGCACCTGGGACGCGGCCGATACCCCGAGTCGGTCGCGTACCAGGTACCGGAAGGCGTCCTTGTGCGCCATCAGCCACGCCATGTAATACAAGCCCTGATTGATCACGCCGGCTGCGGTGCCGCGCTTGAACTCCACGACCACCGGCGCCCCGTTCTCATCGAGCCCCAGCGAATCGATCCGGCCACCGTCAGCGCAGTCGATGACGTACTCGCTCGCCAGGAACCGCACCCCCAGCATCGTCTCCATGTGCGCCTCGACGAGGCCCTGCACATCCGCCTCGACCTCGGCAAGACGCGGCATGACCTCCGTCACGCCGCCATTCGTCGTGTGAAACAGCTTCAGGCCCGGCACCTTCCCCTCCTCGGCTCGAAGATCGAGAACGCAGGAGAGGCGTAGATCTATTTCCGCGTGGGCGCACCGAACAGGTGAGGAGATGTGAGACGGTGACCACCTGGCACAGTCGGGTACCCCTGCATCCCATCCGTCCCAGAGGGGCCCTCGTCCCACATACGTCCCACAAAACCCCTGACAGCGTGTCAGCAAGGAAGAACGTGGCAGGTCAAAGCACCTGCCGACGAGATGCGCCAGGCGCCTTCTAAGCACCTGCTACACAAGGCATCCCGCACCTCTTCCCCGCCGGCCTGCGGCATGCCTCCGGGGCCGCGCCGGCGGCTGAGCACACGAAGGGCCGGCAGCCAATGCGATGCTGTCGGTGTTGCCTGCCGGCCGGAAGATGGCCGTGGGCGCAGGTCAGCAGGTGAACCAGGACGGCGAACAGCACGAAGACGGCCGCCGCTCCCCCATGGGGCGAGGCGGTCGGCAGGGCGCCTGAATCTCAACCTTACAGGTACGGGCTGTAGTTGAACTAAGCACATAGAGTGCGCATGAAGGAGGAGGGTGTGCCCAGCCCGGATCCGGTCGTGGGTCATCACTAGGTCCTTGGTCGCGAGCACCGGTGGTGTAAGACGCACCCCTGGCCGATTCCCGGATCGGGTCAATCGGATCGCCGTACCCTGACCTCCGACTACACCGTCAGAAGTTGGCCAGGCGGATCTCGTAGCAGTCGCCACACATGTCCATGTCGGGGACGAGTTCGGCGGCCTGGTCACAGAAGGTGCAGACGCCTTCGTATGTGGACCCACAGTCGAAGCAAATCCAGGAATCCTCTCCGGGCGAGCTGGCCAACGGAGTGCTGATCACGGAGTAGGCGCCGCAGCTGCTACAGCCGTTGAGGTCGCCGCCTCCGTCGGTGATGCTGACGTGCTTGCTGGAGCCGATGAACTCCCACGCGGCATACTCGCCGGTGCCGTACTGCCTCGCGCACAGGAGGCAGGCGAGATCCTGGGCTCCTGCGTCGAGTACGACGGTGAACTGACCGCAGGAGCGGCACGAGGCCGTCGAGCTCTCATAGCCGTCCAACCGACTGCGCAGGGTCTCCATGCGCAGGGCGAGGAAGTCCGTGAGGTGCTTGAAACCGTCGCGTACCTGCTCCATGTGCTGCTCAACCGACCATGCCTCATCGGTCTCGTGGACCTGGGGCAGGATGTCGGTGTTGATGAAGCCGACCAGCAAATCGAGTACGGGAACGGTGCGCGCCTGTACGGCGAGGACCGTGTCCTTCAACCCGAAGTGCATGATCCGGTTGCGGAGGCTGCCCAGGGCCCTGAGGCCAGCGTCCTCCGGATCGATCGTGCTCTCGATCCGCACAGTGTCACGCAGACGTTCGATCGCTGTTTTGACGCCGCAGCTTTTGAAGTCACCGGCCTCGTGCTTGCGCTGGTCGAACAGCTCCACCTTTGTCCACACCAGCGCCGGATCGTGCATCTCCAGCCGGGCCTTCAGCAGCGTCTCAGCCGCAGCCTGGAGGTGCAGGACCGCGTACTTCATATCGCGCGGTCCCGGCTGCCCGTCGTCACCGGACAGTGAGCCGACGGCACTCACCAGGAAGTCGAGGCCGTTGACCAGAGCGGGGAAGTGGAGGTCTGCCGGTTGCTGCCCGGTACCGGTCACCAGCGAACCCCGTACGCCTTGTCGTCTTTCACCCTCATCGCCCTCCCCCTACGTCAGGTGCCGGATTCTCCGGGAAGAGTACCGGCGAAGGGCTGCCCCACCTCCGGGACAGCAGACGTCTAGAATGAGTGAGGGACCCTGCAAGCCCCTCATGTGTCACCTGTCCACCTGCATCCTGTCCACCACGCCTCCCCTGATCGCGGTGACCACGCTGGCCAGACATCTGCGCGGGGCAGCACAGTAGTCCTGTGCCGACGGATGGGCACGGGGCGACTCTGCACGAGCGGCCCCTTCCGAGCTCTCTGAGGCCAGCCGGAGCATCGACGCCTACTGATCCTCCGGGGGTCGGATGGAATAGCTCCACTCATTAGTCAGCTGGAGGGGAGACCGAGTTTGTCGAAGAACGCCCGGTTGCGTTCGGTGGCGGCGTTGACGAGACGGTCGAAGCTCACTACTTCGATGTATGCCTTGCACGGCTCATTGAAACCGAAATAACCCATGCCGTCATGGGTGGGCCGCAGGCCCGCGTATTCGCATCTGTCCACCATCGTCTTCGTGAGGTCCGCGAGGACATAGCAGAAGGCAGGTGCCTCACGCGTCGGGGGGATCGGCCGCCCCAGCGCGGTCTTCACTCCGCCGGCGCGCACACGCTTCACGTACTCCAGGCACTGCTGGATCGGGTCCTTGTCTTCCGAGGCGTCATTGCGCATCGGCCGTTTGACCTCGATCACGACGATGGACGGCAGCGGGAGCGTTCCCCCTTCCGCGGCCAGCACCGGCGAGCCGACGAGCCGAGTCGCGAGCAGGTCGGGCTCCCTCGTCGAATTGGAACCCGTGATCGGCATGCTCTTGAGCGTCTTGTCAGAGGCGAGGTAGTCGTGGAACGCGAGCCTTTCGTCGATGATCCAGAGGTTGGAGGCATCGGTGCCGATCTCGTTCGAGTCGGTCCGCATCGGCATGAGCAGGGAGTGGATCGCGTCCTCCTTGCTATACCTACCCTGGTCGTCGGACCTGATCTGCCTTGCGAGTACGTCGAGGATCGTTCGTCGGCGCGAGACGTAGGCGGCCAGGTCCGACTGGTTGATGTCGGTCACTGTGTTCAAGTACCGGGCGAGCCGTTCGTCGTAGCCCTCCGGTTGGGCGGAGCCTGCTTCGCCCAGGACGGCGTGGCCCTCGGCCAGCGCGAACGCTTCGAGCTTCTGGAGGTTGCTGTGCAGCAGTAGTTCGAGGTCTTGGTCCTTCATGGACGGATCCACGGATACGCCGAGCTGCTCGAGTCGCGACAGGACGGGCCGGTATCTCGGAGCACGGTTGCTGACGAACTCGTGGACCCGGACCTTGCCCTCCTCGCGTGCTGCGCTGAGCGGCCCGGCGAGGATGCTTTCGACCTCCTTGAGCACGCTCTCCCGGATGTCGTCCATCGACACATCTTCGATCAGTGGGGTGCCCGGCACACGTTCGCTGATGTCGAAGGCCGTACGGTCGGCGCGGACGTGGCTGTCCAGGAAGTCGGAGGACAGGTAGCAGACGTACGTAAACGGGGAGGACTCCGCGTCTTTGAGCCTTCCGTAGAGCCCTGGCACCCTGCTGGTGAGGTTTTCCTCCACCACCACACGGTTCGCAGCACACCAGTACAGCCGTGGCGCGAGATTCCTCGGCGAGGACTTCAGGCGGAGGCTCACCATCTCAAACCTCTCCCCCTTGACCTCGATCGATGTCCTTTGCATGTCGGAGTACACGAAGTCGTGCATGAGGCTATTGAGCGAGACCGCCCCGTCATCGTCTGCCACCGTGATGTCGGGCGCGCCGCCGGGACGCAGGAAGTACCAGATGCAGTGCTCGAATACCTCACGGGCAATGGCCTCGACGGTCTTCAGCGCGCTCTGCTGAAAGGGCCTTTTGAACCCGTCGAGGCTCACGGTCGTGCCGACCTCGGCTGGAGTGTCCGCTTCCCCGTCCGGCTCAACCTCTCCCTGGACGGAGAAGCGGAACTGCCGCCCCTTGAGGCATCCGGCTTCGTCCTCGTAGGCGCTGCGGACCGTGACCCTGTCGAACGCCTTGAGCCAGAGCAGGCGCCCCACACCGCGGCAGCCCATGTCGGCCTTGTGGTCGCTGTCCAGCGTCTCGAACGATGTCATGTTCTCCGGAGTGAAGCCCACTCCGTTGTCCTCGACGCTGAAGCCGACTATGGGCTTCAACGCCGCGCGTCCTGGGCCGACATGGCTGAAGTCGAGTGCTTCCTGCTGGCTGCGCCGGATCCTGATGCTCAGACGACCGGGCTCCATGTCGTCGCCGAACCGGGCGTCGATCGCCTGAATGCCGTTGACCACGGCCTCTAGGAGCGGCAGAAGGGCATGGCTTTTGGGCAGGCTCGTATTCCGGACCCGGCCGGCCAGCGACGTGGTCAGCGCCATCGTCTTCCTCCTCGCTCCAGGCCGCCCACCCTATCGGCCGGGCTGGAGCAAAGCGTGCTGGGCGGCCGAAGTACCGGCGAAGTGACCTGCTCGCCACGGCCCGCCGCTGAACCTGCAGTCTGCCGCCCACGGCTCCGACTGAAGCTGCCAAGTGCCTGGCTTGATGTCCCGCCAGCTCGCAGAACCTAACCTGCCCGGCGATCCGCCTGACACACCATCAGAACGAGCGTCAAATGAGCGTAACGAGCGTCATTTCAGCGTCAAGATATCGCCCGCAACGCCCACACCGCACATAATACGAACGGGCAAAACCGCAGGTCAGGAGCCATTTGCGGCCGGTTCAAGGATGGCAACGCACTCCACGTGATGCGTCATCGGAAACACCTCAAATTCGAGGACAGCGGTTCGGACTGTCGGCCTCGGCGACCTCCCATGCGCTCCCCTCCACGATCCACCTCACAGCTCAGCTCGTCGCGACCTGACCTTGTCGGCCTTGATGCATCCAGGCGATGACGTCGAACACACGCAGGACGCCGATGTCCTCACCGATACCCGCCTTGTCGCGGAGACAGACCAACTGATCGCGGAAGGCGCCGTTGTCCGCTCGCAGGGCCGCAGCCAGCGTGGCCCAGAAAGAGTGGTCCGCCTTCGGTCGCTCGAACAGCTGCTTGATGCGGATGTCGTAGATGGGGATGAGGTGCGGACGCTTGCGGGCCAGCAATTTGCCTGCGACAACGGGGCCACTACCGTCGGGCTTGCTGGGGTACTGCTTGCTGCCGGCCAGGCGTTCCCACAACTCCCATGCAGGTCCGCCCTCCTCCACGAGCGCATCGCTTCCAGGATTCTCCAAGCGCGCGTCACGAGGGATGAGCGACAGTAGGCGCGCCCAGTGCCCGTCGGGGTCGGTCAGCAGGTTCGTCGCCCCGTGCGGCTTGAGGGAGACACTGAGCGTGGTGATGGCCACCAGGTCGTTGCTCTCGAAGAAGTCCGCGACGTGCTCGGCATCCCCGCCCCCGCCCAGGCGCTCGAAGTGCGCACCGGAATAGAACAGGTCACCGCTTGAGCGTCGCCGGGTGAAGTACTCGACCAACAGGCGCACAGCCTTCTCGTCGTCCCAGTAGATCTCCGGGATCTTCAGTGCGATCACCGAGCGCCCCAACTCCCCTAGGCCCTGTCTGATAAATGATCAAGCTGTGGGCGAGCGAAGTCGTCAGCTGCGTGGCCACAACGGCAGCCGCAGCCGCGAAAGGTCAGGCCCTTCAAACGGACGACATCGGCGCGTGAAAGGCTGAGCCGCATGACCAGTGAAGCCGATGGACCACGTCGAGACCTGTTCCTCCGAGACGGCCTGGCGGCAGCAGACGTGGTACGTGTTCACCGTGAGGCGCTTCGTGTCCTGCGAGACAGCATCGAGACGGCTCACGTCGATGCCTACAGCGATATCGCATGGCCACGGGAAGTGACGCCCGCGTACGAGCAGGTGTTGTCGATGGCCGCCAACGAGGTGGCCGAGGGCGTCCGGTCTGCGAAAGGTGATCCTGGCATGGGGATTGACGTCGATGTCCGCGACGACACACAGTTCGACGTGCTTCTGGCCTTGGCTCCCTACACGATTCATGCCGAGGCGTGGCGACACGGTCGAGGGATCTTCAGCGCCAGCGACACGGGCACAGCCCTGTGGATCGCTGTCACATCAGAGCAAGAGATTCGGCTCATGTCACGGCTCGATGCGCTGGGTGTCCCGCAAACGGCGTTCACGACTCAACCTCGCAGGCGGCGAAGTCTGTTCGCCCGGTGGTCACGGCACCAGATCGCGTAGCCACAAGACGAGCGAACCCAGCTGCAGTCCCGCCTGGTAGCGGGTGGCGAGCTTGTCGAACCGTGTGGCGACGGCCCGGAACTGTTTGAGCCGGTTGAAGCAGCGTTCCACGACATTTCGGTGCTTGTATGCCTCCTGGTCGAAGGCGGGGCGGCGGCCGCCGGCTCTGCCCTTTCGACGCCGGTTGCCGACCTGGTCGGAGCGTTCGGGGATAGTGGCCTTGATGCCACGATGCCTGAGCGCGGCCCGGATAGCCCGGGAGGAGTACGCCTTGTCGGCCAGCACCCGGTCAGGTCGGCGTCGGGGCCTGCCCATCCCGGACCGGGGAACGTAAATGGCGTCCAGGACTGCGTCGAACATCGTGGAGTCGTTGACGTTGCCCGGTGTCAGGACGATGGACAGCGGCAGGCCTCGTCCGTCGACGGCCAGGTGGACCTTGGTGGTCAGCCCTCCCCGGGATCGGCCGAGAGCCTGCCGCGCCGCCGAGCGTTCTGCCGTTCGGCCCGGGACAGCTTCTCGCGCTGGCCGCCGCCCATGCCCACGGGGTTGTTAATGTTCTTGCTCACGGTCACGAGTTCTCCCGGCAATGATTTGAAGTGATCTACGGATGCATCGGAGGGGGGACCGGCGGCGAGGCACTTGCCGTCCACCGCGATCGCCCGGCGCCTGCGGCGCACCAGATCGGCCTGTGCGCAGCCTGGTAGGCCCGGCGCTATTCGCGCTCGGGGCCGCCGTCGGGCATCAGCGGCGCGGGAGTCGCGCGCTCGTCGGGAAACAGGGATGTCAGGCAGGCGAATCCGGCCGCGCCGAGCTCGGCGGGATCGAGGCGTGACAGCACGCTGCGCAGGGGCTTCTCACTCGGCGCCCGGTAGCGGCCCAGGAGCGGGTGGTCGGGCAGGCCGAAGGCGGCCAGTTCCTCGGGGGCCGCCCGCCGGCACCACTACGCCGCCGCGGTGATCGAATCGTGTCACGCGGGCGTCCTCACGCAGACCATCAGGGCACCAGCACGCGTGTCACCAACGTCCCGGGACAGCACACCTAGTGCCGGTGCCAGACCAGCGCGTAGCGCCAAAACAGTCGTCGATGCAGCCGTGCACCGGGTAGCGCCTGGTGGGCGTCGCGAACGATGTCTGCAAAGGTCATAGTCGCCGGTCGGGTCGGAGCGGTCATTGAGGCTGGTAGTGGCGCCTTGCGGCCCTTGTTTTTGATCCAGGCCATGGCGACGTTCGCCGGGATGGCCACGGCGTCGATCAGGTAATCGCTCAGAGACTGCGGGCGATAAACGCCGACGACGACCAGGGTTCCGCCAGGCGCCAGGTGCGGACGCAAGCAGGTGAGGGCCTCGCTGAACGGCATGTGGTGGATGGTGGCGACACATGTGATGACGTCGTAGGGGCCAGGCGGCATCTCATTCAGTGCGTCTCCGACAGTGAAGGTCACCGGGGCGGCGGGGTCTGTAAGCTCCCGCGCGCGATCGACGATCGAGGGATCGATGTCGATACCGTGCACTGCTCCGGCCCGTGAGGCCAGGAGTCTGACGAGGTCACCGCTTCCTGATCCGACGTCCAGAGCCCTGTTGAAACGTCCGGGGAGCTGGCGCAGGATCCACTGGTGATAGTGAGCGTTGTGGTCCCAGGGATGGGTGGCATGGAACTGCTCAAGTGCTCGCATGATGCGGGGCAACAATGTGGTCATGGCGTGAGTCCATCAGCCCGTCGGTCGCCTGCGAAACCACAGCCGAGACAATTATGAGCTGGCGCGGCGCCCGGCCTGGATCGACCGTCAGCCGCTCGGCCGGGATACTCGGCCGAGCGGCGTCTAGTACTCCAGCCGGACTTCTGTATCTCTACTGGTCAACGGCTTGGCGGTTGGGAGTGCAGCGGGGGCTCGGCAACCGTGGGGCGGTCTTGAGCCGGCCGTCCCACCAACGGGTGCCCACGCCGGTATGTAGTGGCAGCGTCGGGCTCGTGCCTGGTGCCGACGCCGCCATCGGGACCAGTTCATCGCGTGGTCGCGGCGGGCAGAATGGCGGCGGGGTTCAGCTGCCAGCAGACGACGGATTTTGGCTGGGGTGAGGTCGACGAGGTCGGGTGTGTCGGCCCGGTCACCCCTTTTTCACGCTCCTGCACAGCCATAACCGCAAGGAAGGTGTGGGCGAGAATGGCGAGGTTAATGTGTCGGTACCAGCCCACGTACCGACGGACCTCGTACTGGTCCAGGCCGCACTCGTTCTTCGCGCTCTGGAAGCTTTCCCCGATCTTCCAACGGCACCCGGCGACGCGGACCAGGTCGGCGACGGTGGCCGTCAGCGGAGCGCAGGCGAGGTAGTAGGCGATCTCGTCGGGCTTGCCGATGCTGCGACGGGCCAGCGTCCACCGCTGCCGGGTCGGCTCGGCACCGTCGGGCTCGATCACGGCCGGCAGGTGGGCGGCGGCCCAGTCGTAGAACCGTTCGCCCTTACTCCCGGCCCTGCCGACAGACGCTGCCAGGCATCCGGAGGGGCCTGGACGATGAGATGGTCGATGCGTCGACCATGGACCTGCTGCGATTTGGGGACAGCGACGATGTAAGGGAGCCGGGCGTCTTCGAGGAAGCGCCGGAAGTGGGAGTCCTGTCCGTAGGCGGAGTCTGCGGTGACCCAGGCGATGGGAAGTGGGGAGGTCTGGGCGCGCGAGATCATGTAGCGGGCGAGGTCACCCTTGGTGGCGAAGGTGCGCTCGTCGGGGATGCGGGCTGCTCGACAGCGTTCTCGGTCCTCCGTCCAGGATTTGGGCAAGTAGAGCTCACGGTCGACCAGGGCGTGGCCACGGGTGGTGGCATAGGCGGCGAACACCCCGACCTGGCAGTTTTCGGTGCGGCCAGCCGTGCCTGATGGCGATTCGTGAAAACGGCCGGGGCCGCTCCTCGCCTCGCTTGGTTCGTTCTTGATGTATGTGGGGAGGTTGGGGAGCGAAGAGCGGGCCTTGATCACCGGTGGCTAAGTTGGGGCCATGACTGGTGACTGGCGGATGGATCGGATCGGGGCTGCTCTGCGAGGTGAAAACCCGACCGTGCTGCGGCGGCTGGAGTCGGGGTTCGCGGTGATCGGCGACGTTCAGTTCTTGCCGGGTTACTCGGTTCTCCTCGTGGACGAACCAGGTGTTCAGCGGCTGTCTGATCTGCCGAGGGCGAGGCGGCTGTCGTTCCTGTCCGACATGGACCGGCTCGGAGAAGCCGTTGAGCGCGTCTGCCAACGCCTGGACCCCGACTTCCGCCGGGTCAACCTGGAGATTCTGGGGAACACCGACCCGTTCTTGCATGCCCATGTCTGGCCGCGGTTCGAGTGGGAGCCGGCCGAGCTGGTGGGCAAGCCTGTGTGGCTGTATCCGGGCGACCGGTGGAGTGACGAGGGCTTCAGGCTGGGTCCGCAGCATGACGTGCTGCGGGACGGTATCGGGAGCGAACTGGATCGGTTGCGCTCGATGGGCTGACGGCCTGAGCCCGCCGACCGTCAGGTCGGCGGGCTCGGTGATCAGTGACGGTCAGTGGTCGACGGTCACTGAGTCCTTCGCAGCGGAACGATGTCGGGGCTGGTGGTGGGGACGGAAGGACGGGCGGCTTCGGGGGTCGCGAGAAGCGCGACGATGGTGACCGGCTGCTGGCAGTGGGGACAGTTGCGGGTCGCGGTCGGTTCCAATGGGTCACGTTCCGCGGCCACTTGCTGACGCGAAAGGGGCCGGCTCAGAGTCTTGGACGGTGGAGGCAGCTCGGGCCACGACGGCAGAGAAGCGGGCTCACCGAGACGACGCGCGCGGTCTTCGTCTCTTGCCTGGTCGCGGCGGCGCTCGGCGTCTTTGCGGCAGGCCGGGGAACAGTAGATCTGGCGGGTGCTTTTCAGGGCCTCGAACGGGCCGTTGCAGACGAGGCAGACGCGCCGGTCCCGGATGTCCTCGCTGGTGCGGGCAGCGACGCGGCACTCTTCCGAGCAGTAGGTCCGTCGGCGGGCGACCGTGGTGGTGAACTCGTTCTCGCAGACCGGACAAGTCTGCCGGGCCGGTTTGCTGTTGCGGTTGGCCGCTTTGCAGGTGGGTGAGCAGAAGACCTGTCGGCTGAAGGGGTAGGCGACGGTGAAGACGGTCTCGCAGACCGGGCAGCGACGTGCCATCTCGGGTTCGACCTCGGTGGTGTCGGGGGTGTCAGGAGACACGGGCGTTCACCCCGGCTCGGATGGTTGCGGCCTGGTTCTGGTGGCCGCGGAGCCGGTAGGAGGGACCATCGATGCCGGCGACTGCGGCCCGGTGCAGGAGCCGGTCGAGCATCGCGGCGGCGACCGTGGCATCGCCGAACGCGGTGGCCCAGTCGGCGATGCCGACGTTGGTCGTCAGGATGGTGCTTGATTTCAGATACCGCTGGTTGATCACCTGGAACAGTGCGGACGCGCCGTCCTCGGGCAGCGGGAGGTAGCCCAGTTCATCGATGATCAGGAGTTTCGGGCCGGCGAAGAAGTTCATGCATGTCTTCCACCGGCCCTCCAGCGCGGCCTTGTGACAGCGGGCGGCCAGGTCGGCCGCGGTGGTGAAGTAGACGCGGTTGCCCGCCTCGACCGCCGCCCGCCCGAGTGCGACGGACAGCATGGTCTTGCCGACCCCGGGCGGCCCCACGAACAGGACGTTGGAGGCGTCGTCGAGGAAGCGGAGGGTGGCCAGGTCGCGGATGAGCTTCTCGTCGACGCCGGGCTGGGCGGCGAAGTCGAAATCGGACAGGGTCCACGGCTCGGGCAGGCAGGCGAAGCGCTCCCGGGCCGCGAGCCGGCGGGCCTCGGTGGCCTCGACCTCGATCTCCAGCAACCGCTCCAGCGCGGCGGTCAGCGACATCCGCTCGGTGCGGGCCTGGTCCAGCACCCGGTTCAGGGCCTCGGCGGCATCGTTGAGCTTGAGATAGGACAGATGGCCCCGCAGCTGCTGGAAGCGGCGTGCTTCGCTCACCTGCATCGGTGACGTACTCAATCCGCGTTCTCCTCCTCGGAGTTGGGGGCGGTCCGCAGCCGGTCGGCCACGGCGGCATAGTGGGACAGGTCGATCACGACCCGTTCGGCCGGATCACCGGCGGCGGCCCGGCCGCGGAGCCGTTCGGCTTCCGCGAGCGCGGCCTCCGAGGGCGGGCGACGGACCTTGGTCTTGCACGGAGCCCGGTCGGTGAAGGCGGCCAGCACCGTCCGTTCCAGCGCGATCACGTGTCCGGCGTCCCGGACGGTCTGGCCCGCGCCGTCGACGGCCCGCCTGTGCCGGGCGATCACCGCCCGGCCGGCCGTGACGACGTGGAGGTAGTCCTCACCCAGCCGGTGCACCAGCCGCACCCGGACGCCCGGCATGCCGGGCGGCACCGAATAGAAGTTGCCGCGGAAGGACACCAGACTCTGCGCGGTGACCGTCCGCTCCACTTCGATCTCGGCCGGGAACGGCCGGACCGGCAGGTCCAACAACGGCTCACCGGCGGCCAGTTCGGCGACAGTGAGGGTCATCCCGTCGACCTTGCGGCGGCGCTCGTCCATGCGGAGCGAGAGTTTGTCGATGCCGGACTGGGCCTGCTCAACCGTCAGATGGTCCGGGACGGTCCGCCACCAGCGTTGTGCCGCCGAGTGGTTGGCCTTCTCCACCACGCCTTTGCGGTTCCCGCGCCGTGGCGGGCAGATGTCGACGCCGGCCCCGTAGTACTTCGCGACCCCGGCGAAGGCGGCGGTGACCTGCCCGCTGGAGGGATAGCAGACGGTAGCCATCCGGTCGAAGCGCCAGCGCCGGGCGGTCCCGCCGAGCTTGCGCATCACCTGGTCCAGAGCATGGACCAGGTGCGGGAACTCCTCCGACTCCGCGAGCACCGCCCGCCACCGGCCCGAATGCGCCAGCGCGCCGACCAGCAGGTGCGCATGCCCGCCCACCGCCCACTCCTGCGGCGGGTCGGGCAGCTCAAGCCAGTCGAACTGGATCTCCTCGCCCGGAGGATGGGCGATCACCGCGACGTCCCGGCCGGTCGAGGACTTGCACGGCTCGCAGTGCGGACGCACCTGATATCGGCGAAGCGCGCGGGTGAAGGTGGAGTAGGCACCCGCATAACCGAGCGCGGTGACCTCGTCGAAGAGCGTGGACGCCCACAGATGCGGGTCGTCCGCCAGCCGCTGACGGCAGTAGTCCAGGAACGGCACGAACGCGTCCGCGGGCTGACGCCGACAACCAGCGACCCGCTCACCGTTCAGATAGGCACGGATCGTCTTGCGGTCCCGGCCCAGGTGCCGGGCGATGGCCGAGATCGTCCAGCCCTGCCGACGCAGCGCATGCGCATCCACGTCTTCCTCCCTGCTGAGCATCCAGGCCCCCGAACAGGCCGAACTCGTAGCTCGCGCAGGCTTTCCGGACGCACCGCCCCCATCCCGACACGCCGACCAAGATCACACAAAGCGCCCAACGGGATCACACAAAAGATGGGGAGATCAACAGAGCAGGTTTGCCCCAGCCCTGAGCGCGGGGTGGGGAAATCCAAATATCGCCATCATGCCGGAGTATTGGCGCTGCAATCCGGCTGAGGTGGTGCCCTTCTTGATGAAACCGGTGTCGTCGACAATCAACACACCATTTGGCATGCCGAGGTGTTCGGCTACGTAAGCTTGCAGGTCGTCGCGCAAGCCGTCGGAGTCCCATCGGCTGTGGGAGAGCAGGTGCTGCAGGCCGTGCGGGGTGGCGTGACCGGCGTACTCGGCAAGCTGCCAGCTGTTCTTGCGGCCTACCGGGCCGAGCAGTCCACGGATGTAGTCCCGCATCCGCCGCCGGGCCTCCACGCGGAAAAAGCGGGCTCCGGTCAGTAGGAAGAGTTCTTCGAGTTCCAAATTCCAGGCGTTCGTCGATACATCGTGGATCACAACAACGGACTGCTCGTGGCCCAGTCATTACATGCGGCATGGGGCACCCGTTGGTGGGACGGCCTGCTCAAGACCGCCCCACGGTTGCCGAGCCCCGCTACACTCCCCACCGCCAAGCCGTTGACCAGCAGAGATACAGAAGTCCGGCTGGAGTACTAAGCTTGGGCTGCTTGCCGGAACGGGTCAGCATGGATCCAGCCAACACCATGCCTCGACGACACCACCAAGATCGTGTTACGAGCACTACGCGGGGTTTGACGCGCCACGCAAATCGACGATGCCCTCTTTGTGGTTGGAGAAGAGAGACTTCACTTCCGCTCGGACTACCTTGCCCATGGCATTCCTCGGCAATTTCTGGATGACAACTGTCCGCTCTGGTATCAGCTCAGAGGTGAGCCGCCTGTATTCACCGACGAGCTGTTCGCAGGGCGTCGATGTATCAGAAGGAACGATCGCGGCAGCAATCACGTCGTAAGGCTGATCATTTTGCTCCAGGCCCACCACACTCGCTTCCTTGATAAGTGGGGATTCGCGTAGCAACCGCTCGACCCTGAAAGAATTCACTTTCAAACCGCTGGGGAGAATGAGCATCTCCTTGTTGCGTCCTACCAGGTGCACCATTCCCCGGTGATCGATATACCCGAGATCACCCGTACGGACCCAGCCCGATTCGAAGACTGCTTTCGTCTCCGCAATGTCACCGAAGTACTCGATTTTTCCCGAGGAGTTGGCGGCCTTGATCGAGATCTCGCCTGTCCGGCCGGCCTCCACCTCCTTGCCGTCGGCGTCGATGACCCGGACCGAGGTAGCAGAGCTCATCGGCCCGAGAACGTCGAAGTTCTCTCGGTCCCACACGCTCATGAGTACGGCCTTCCCCCCCTCCGTCGTGCCGTACATCGACATGATCCGCGCCTTGGGAAGCAGCTTCTGCACAGCGTCACCGATGTCCAGAGGCAGAGGGGAGCCTCCGAACTTTAGATAGCGGACGCTGGCGAATGTGGCTGGGTCAATCAGGTTCAGACCGACCAAGGTGCCAGCCAGTGAAGGTGTCAGCATGAGCTCGTGCGGACGGTGGATCGATACCGCATCGGCGGTGTACTGCGCGTCCGCCGCATCGTCGTAGCGCGTCGGCGGGGTGGCCACCACACTCAGCACACCGCGTTCCAGGTGGTTGATCAGGACACTGTGGACTCCGGCAGAACTATGGGGTTGGTAAAGAGAATGTACGCAGACTCGCTGACGGCGAATCGGCATCAGGCGAGCAACGCTGACCCAGTCGGAATGACGGCAACGCACGGCCTTGTAGCCACCGCTCACCGTCCCCGACGTGTAGACGATATCGAGCACGCTGCCGGATCCTAGATCGGCATCGTCCTGAGGCTCACGGGCACGGTCCGCCACCTCGTCTACCAGGTACCAATCCTTGCCCTCGCGGTGAACGTGGTTGCCCACCACGCAGATGGAGACCTGGGCGTGCTGGATACGTGCTTCGATCCGTTCGTCGTGGTTCTCGATCGATACAGGCACGGCACCGAGGCGCATCACTCCCAGGTAGGTGACAGCGAAGCCGATCCAGTCGCGGCGGTCAAACACCAGACCCACGTGGTCACCAGGCCTTGCCCCCAGCTCGTACAGGCCGTCCCGCAGGATACGGGATCGGGTATCCCATTCCTGGTATGTAATCGACGCACCACTCGACTCGTGGATCGCAGTGTGGTGGGCATCGAAACGCGCTCGGAAGCGCAGCACATCCAGAAGAGAACTAGGATGCGCCGGAATGCTGTGAGTACGGGAGGAGAATTGAGATCGGTAAGCCTCAGACATAGTCATTAACCTTTCACTCCTGCCAACGTGCGATAAGACTGATGGATGCGCCGCCTTGCCCGTGGTACACGATATGGAAATTTAAGCCACCCTTCACTCCAAGTCTCCATAGGACGCCTTGCGGAGCACGAGAAAGGGGCCAATCAGTTCCGGAGAGGACGTCCCATTGCTGAAGGGTGGCCAAAAAGAACGGGTCTGCCGGAACCCAAGCACCAGCCTGCTCGATCTCCGGCCAGGCATGGATGACGGGATACGGGCCAGCCATGAACAGTCCCCAGGCTGGCCGTGAATTGAGTCCTGATCTGTTGGCAATATGAACCAGGTGCCCGGTAGCGGAACGACAGTCTGCAAGACGGTGCTCACGAAGGAACCCGGTGTCGTCGATGAGCTCGGGCGGCAGCCGGTGATAAATTAGAGTTCCCGCCTCACGGATAACAGGATCCAACGCAAGTCCGAAATCGTGGGCCCGATTCTCGATGACGGCGTCCAAAGTTATGGATTTTTTGCCGACCAAACTGACTATTCCTAAGGCCCGTTTGAATTCCGGCGAGATAGAGAAATGACATTCACCGCTATGCCCGGGAGCGGGACATTTCCAGCGAAGTTTTACCTGACAGGTGGGATGCTGCTGTCGAGATCGCGGCTTGGCCAAGGATCTGGACCATAGCCGCATGGCGCTCCAATGCAGAGCCGGCAGTCGCAAGAAGGTACCAATGTTTTCCAAGTCCAATGGATCAAAGTGCGTATCGCGAGCTGTCCCTCGATGAGGTAGCCCGAGATCGAGCAACCTGGACCGGAGGGCTTCGTCGAGGCCAAATATCCGCTTCGCTACCGAAATCGGGACGCTGAACTCACGGAAAGCATCCGGAATCTTCAGGACCCTGTCCACGATCTCAGATTCCAGATTAAACAATTCAGACATAGGGGAAACCTAGCAGCAGATCAAAACATATATCAATAGCACACGTCAGGATGCCTGGATGCTACAGATTGGAGTTACTTCAGGTTGATCTCGGCGATCTGCCCACTCCTCAACAGGAATGCGCCCGATCCGCTCGCGCCCTCGGGGGAACGGCGTGGGAGTCCCCCAGTGGCTGCCCAGTCCCGCCTACGTTTCTGGACATGGACATCGCCGACAGGGTGTCCGCCCAGCCTTCCCGAACCGCGTGCGGGTTACTGAAAAATCTCCCACGTGCCGGCACCGAACCCGGCGCCGGCACGGCTTGTGCTGCCGCCATTGGCCCGCCCACTGCCATTGGCCCCTGCGAGCGGTACCGTCCGCGTTCGCGTTCACAGCCGGTCCGCCCTCGAGGTTGTGGATATGCATGCCCGGCTGTCTACTGAGCCGCGGCCCCACCTCCACCATCAGAACATGTGTCCGCGGAACCAGTTCGCGACCATCCGGGGCGAACGTCGATCCGACCATGCCGCTCCCCACGATGAGAATGTCCACGGTGCGCGGCAGGTCTTCCCCTGTGCAGCCACCAACGAATCTCGCGGCTCGTTCACGCTCGCATCTCCTACCTCAATCGACATGTGCGTGGCGCTCATCTGTCCGCTAGCTTTTTGACTGCTCAAGGAAACGCGGCGCCCCGACGTCGATGCAGTCGCTGCCTCCACGCGCCATCCGCTGTCCCGGCCGCTTTTCACGCAGTCCAAGGTCTGGACGCTTTATGGAAACGTGAAGTTAAACGATGAATCGCCGCGCGGGTCCAAAACCACGCGATCTATTCACTCGAAACAAAGCCCCACAGGTGAAGAAAGGGAGAGCCGTTATCGAGCAGTCTTGAGGAGATCACAGCCCTGAGAGATTCGTGCTTGCTGAAATTTCTCCTTCAGCATCGCCTTCCTCTGCATCGCTTGACGGAGCTTTTTTCTCCTGGAAGAGGATAGCGACCCCACCGTAATGGCGTTCTGCCTCAGCGATTGAGAGACGAACACGGCCTATAGCGGGATCTATGATCGTAGCGCGACGTTTATTCGCCGCGACGAGGACAACGAAATGGCTCTGCTTCCAGAACAGAATGCAGGCGGGGGGCAACCGGTGAAGGTTGCTGACCGCGACCCTCACCGCCCGCCCGGCCAGGCCGTACGATTCGAGCAGATTAAGAATTTCCCGCGCAGAAAGGCCGTCAGGCCGCAGATCAGCCCGCTGCCGGACAGATTCCAGGCTGACGCGCCTGCCATGACGGGCCAGGACCATTACTCCACAGGCTGGCCCGCAGTCGTTCGTTCTCTCCTGCAGGACGACACGAACCTTGATCTCCTCGACCAGGCGACCGATCAAGGTATTCCAGCGTGCCAGCACACCGACCGTTCCTACGTCAGCCTTTTCATACCTCATCAGTGATCAGCTCCGTATAATGCCGATCATTCTTGACGTCGAGGAGACAGGGGAGATCGATCTCTAGCTGGAATCCATATTGGATCTTCGCGTTCAACAAGCCCCCACCCACTTCAACTACGCTTCTCAGCGGATACGGCAATCAGAGATTCTCGGGCGTCTCCGGTCAGTCGCTTCCGATCAATTTTTCCATTGCCATTGAGGGGCAAGGATTCAACAAAGGACCAGCGTGTTGGGACCATATAGGCGGGAAGGTCTACACGCATACGGGCGATCATTCGGCTCGCGACAGGAGTGGTGCCGGACCGGGGAACGACGTAAGCGACCAGCTCGGCTGACTCGATCTTATCGGGGTGAGCGAGTACGACTGCGCTGTGGATTACGTCGTCCAGTCCGTTGAGTACCGCCTCGATCTCGGCAATCTCGACCCGGTGCCCCCGGACTTTCACCTGAGTGTCAAGCCTTCTGACGAAGGCGTACTGGGACCCTTCGATCTCCCGGACCACGTCCCCGGTCCGGTACCACCGATCCCGACCATCCGAGTCATCGGGAAGCCGGCACAGTGCTGTACCACCCTCACCCGGACCACTCCAGTAACCCGAGAATACCTGGGGTCCGGCGACGCACAACTCGCCCTCACTGCCTGCGGGCACCGTCCGCAGATCGTCATCGACGAGCCTCAGGTCGAGCCCCGGGTTCGCCACGCCGATCGGAACGTTGCCGTTCACCGCGAGCCGACCTGACGCGCCGGGTACCCAGCGGTGGGACATGCAGGCGAGGGTGGCCTCCGTGGGGCCATACAGGTTCTCGATGACCGAGCCGGGTGCGGCCTCGTGCCAGGCCTGGGCGAACCGCTCCGGGAGAGCCTCGCCGCAGAAAAGGCTCCAGCGGAGAGTGTCAAACCTCCCGGGCACAAGTGCGCGCCGTTGCCGCATGAGCGCGATCAGCGAAGGGACGGAGAACCACACAGTAAGGCTCTGACGCGTGATGAACCTTGCCGGTTCCAGAATGTCGCGGGGACCCATGGTAAAGATGCCAGCTCCGCACCCCCACGCCATGAACATGTCGAAGAATGAGAGGTCGAACGTCTGGTTGAACGTCTGGCTGAAGCGGTCGAGTTCGGTGAAGGCGTACCGTTCGGCCGCCGTGCGGAGAAAGTGCGTTACGTTCCTGTGGTAGATCGGGATACCTTTGGGTTCACCGGTTGTCCCGGAAGTAAAAAGCAGGTAGGCTGGGCGGCCGTCGTCGGCCTGCCGTGGGAAATCCGTCGCAGCGCACCGTTCGATGTCGACGGCATTCAGCATTCCTGAGAACCGGGCCGCTGAACGGGGGACGAACGGCAGCACAAGACGGGGCGGATCGTCGACGGCGGAGACGAGTTCCCTGATGCGTTCCGGCGAGGTGCCTGCCGCGAGGACCGCATCGAGTCGCGTGGAGCGGATCACCTTCCGCAACCGAGCGTCGGGATGCTCCGGGTTGAGAGGCACGACGGTCGCGCCGGCCCTAAGCCCGGCGAGGATACCCGCGTAGGCGGCCAGTTCCTTGTTCGCGAAAATGCCGACACGCTGCGGACGGCCTCCTACAGCCTCGTGAAGTGCGGTCGCCCAGGAAGCGGACATCTCACTCAGCTCCCGGTAACTCCAGGTGGCAGTGGCGGTGGTCACCGCCGGCAGGTTTGGGACCCGGGCCGCCGAGGCGAAGAATCCGTCTTCCAGCCGGGCCGGGGTCGACGGCAAGCTACTCTGCCCCGCCCGCTCTGCCGCCAGTGCGCGACGGGGGGATGCGGACGCGCCGTTCACGACCGTTCCCCCGGCATCGTCGCCCGAAGCTCGCAGCGGGGGCCCGAGGTCCGACCCCCGCGCCGCGCTGCCGGGTTGTCGCAGGGAAGCAACTGAGCCAATTGTCTCTGCCCTTCGTGAATTCGAAGCGTGGCGGTTCGTTGGGCGGCCAGGACGTCCTGCAACCGAGGCTTGTACAGCGGATGGAGCCTGTCCAGCGCGGTCTCGACCTCCACCCACTCGGCAGAGATCGACTCGTCGCTCGGCCCAGGCTCTCCGGTGACGTGGTCAGCGACGAAGAGACCTGCCAAGATTCCCCGGCTCGGATGCTGGTACATACCGATCAGGCCCCGGACCCTGACGACGACACCGGTTTCCTCGAACGTCTCCCGCTCCGCCGCATCGTGGATCGCTTCGCCCGTCTCCACAAGCCCGCCGGGCAACTCCCAACGTTCCGGTGAACGCCGAAGGTTCAGCAGAACCCTGCCACGCGCCTCGAAGGCAACACAGGTAGCACCGAGTACGTAGGAGCCGGGCTTCGCCATTTTCATTACATCCTTTCAACTGCGCGTCGACCCAATCCTGCCATCACGGCACTTCAGTTTCATGCGAATTCAGGCAGCGCTTCCTTGCCGGCGAAGACGGAGCGTCCCGGAACGAGTCCGAGCTCTGCCAACAGTCCTGAGCCGTATCCCGGGCGGACAACGAAGCGATTCTTGCCATAGATCAGGTAACGTTCACTGTCCCGCTTCGGCGTGAAATTTACGGTCATAACATTGGCCCCCGCCAGATAGCCGCTCTTCTGTCCGTCTTTTCTGTTCTTAGCCAGTGCGCTGACCGAGGGGATGAGCCAATCAGGACTCACCAGCCGACTGGCCGCGAGCGCGTTGAGGGTAGTGTCCACGTCGCCGGGGGCAAGATGCGCGAGAGGAGTTTCAGGAGCAGGCACGAAGGGCGAGAAACTGCACATATGGATTCCCATGTCACGTGCGAGAATAATGTCTCGCGCAATGCTCTCCAAAGTTTGCCCGGGAAGTCCGATGATCCCGCCGGAACCTACCTTGAATCCGAGTTCCAGAAGGTCCGACATGCACTTGAGGCGGCTCTCCAGAGTCTCGTGCCTCATGCGGAGGTTGAGGTCCGGGTCACTAGTCTCATGCTTGATGATGTAACTGGTGGCCCCCTGCTCCCGCAGCCACTCATATTCACTTCTCTTCTTATTCCCCAGATTCAGCAAGATCTCAACGTCACCATCGAACATCTTCGTGATTGTTGGCAGCGCCGAACCCACGACACGCGTGGTCTGCGGGATCTCGCCGGCCTGAAAGAAGACGACGTTGATTCCGCTGTCTTTGATATCTTCAGCCGACTCGATCAGGGTTTTTTCGTCGGCAAGGAAGGTTGCATTGTCCCGCGTGTTTTCACGCCGCATAGGACAGAATTCACAGTTGACCCGGCAAGTGTTCCCGATTTCCGTGACACCGCGCAGCACCACACGATTTTCGAATACCCTCTGCCGCTCTTTCCGCGCCTTCGCGAAAAGTTCCTCCTGATCTTTCCCCCTCAGTTTCAACATATCAATTATCTCGTGCTCGTCGAGCATCGTTTTCCCCTTAGTAGATCGGGACAGTCATGAGGTGACCGCAACGCCATGTCGCCGGGTCTCCCCCACGGTCCCACCTGCGATTGACATCTCAGAACGATTTTGACCACCGGGCCTGATCGTCCCGGGATCTGTCTCAGATCTTCTGCGCGATCTCTCGGAGAAGATACTTCTGTACCTTGCCGGCGAGGTTCCGCGGGAGCACATCGACGATCTCGATGTGTTCTGGCCAGAAATTTCTGGTCACCCGGTTCTTCTCCAAGTGGATCTGAATGTCCTTCAGGTCCACAGTCCCATCCTCGACGACCACGGCGAACAGGCACGCACGTTCGCCGAGTCGCGGATCCGGCATGGCCACGATGGCGGCATCGGCTACCGCAGGGTGGGCAAGGATCAACTGCTCGATGTCGTTGACCGGAATCTTCTCACCACCCCGGTTGACAATGTCCTTGGCCCGACCGGTGATTCGCACGTGTCCTGTCTGCTTGATGACCGCCAGGTCACCGGAGCGGTACCAGCCGTCCGCGCTAAACGCCTCTCGGCTGAGATCGTCCCGGTCGAGATATCCCGTGAAGACGAACGGTCCCGTGACCTCCAGGTGTCCCTCCCGTCCACGGCCCAGGTCGTCGCCGTTCTCGTCAACGACCCTGATACGCACTCCGTCAAGCGGATAGCCGTCCTCGACCGTCTGTGGGTCGTCCGCGGGGGCGGCAAGAGTCGCCATACAAGTCTCGGTGCTTCCCCAGGCTGCACAGATGTGCGTTCCCAAGAGCTCACGCGCTCGGGTCGCCAGCGCTCTGGGAACCGCCGAGCCCGTGATGACGAAGGTGCGCAGCGATCGGGGCACCGGAACGCCGCGGTCGACCGCGTCGACCATGTCGACCAGAAAGGGCGCCGTCCCCTGCATGAAAGTCCCTTGCCACAGTGCGAACGCCCGTAGTGCTCGGTCAGCGTTCCAGACAGGCTGGATCACCTGAACGCATCCCAGCGATAGAGACAGCCACATCCCGTAGAGGAATCCGCTGTGGTGGGCCATCGGGGAGGCGATGTGCACGACGTCTTTCTCCGTGAGACCTATGCGGCGGCTCATCAGGGCCACCGCACGGTCCAATGTCCCCATTCGATGAGGTACACCCTTCGGCTCCTCCGTGGTGCCGGAGGTGAACATCAGATGCGCGATGTCGTCCGCCGCGTTCGTGGCGACGCTGCCGGCCGACAGCTCCACGGGGGCGTGTTCCATCGCGGTCTGCAGGTTGCGCCGGGTGACGGCGGACACGTCTGGCCGCGTCCCTCCATGAGCGGGGGCGGGTTCCGGATCACAGCTGACCAGGAGGTGACGCAGATGGGGGGCAAGGCCAGAGTCGACCATGTCCATCGCTTCGGCCGCCTGGTCACGTCCGCGGAACATCGAGGCGACCACCAGCACCCGGGCACGGGAACGTGCCAGGGCATGGCCCAGTTCACGCTGACCGAGGACGGGGAGCACCGGGCAGCAGACGGCACCTATCCGCAGGGTCGCAAGGGCCATGACGACGAAGTTGATGGAGTTGGGCAGTTGCACCACCACGTTCTCTCCCGGCCGTACTCCGAGTTCGAGGAGTACCGCGGCGGCCCGGTCGGCCCGGTCCACCAGCTCCGCCCAGGTCAACGTGACGTCGACATCGTCGCCAAGCTCGACGACAGCCCGCCCTCCCGCATCACGACGGGCACGCTCCCAGACCACGTCCACGAGCGAACGGCAGTCCGTATCGGGGTTCATCCTTGACTTCCTTCCCGCTCCGAAGAGAAGATCGCGGCCGACTCCGAGGAGCGGCCCTCCGCGCCGATGCTCCGGTAGCCAGGGGTGGTGGGCTCACCAACGTGTCGGGAGAGCCATCGCACGATCCGCTGGGCGTAGTCCTTCTGCTGGCTTATCGTTCCGTTGTACATAAACAGATGGCCGGCCTGCGGATACCGAACGAATTCGACCTCGCGTTCCGCCCCGCGCAGTGCGGTGAACCATTGCTCACTCTGTCCGATGGGGTTCATCAGATCCTCCTCGCCGTGCAGGAGGAGGGTCGGAGCGGTCACACCCATGGCATAGGTCAACGGTGAACTGGACACATACCGTTCGGGTACCTCGGCCGGCGTTCCGCCCAGCAGAATGGGCACAGTGATGTCGCCGAGCGACGAAGTACCGTGCAGGCTCTTCCAGTCACACACACCGGCGACGCTGATTCCCGCTGCGAACCTTTCCGTCCGCGCCATTAGCCAATTCGTCATGAACCCGCCGTGGCTGGACCCCATGACCGCTATACGGCCTTCGGTCGTCAAACCCGCGCGGACGAGGGCATCAAGAGCAAGAGTGAAATCCTCCTCCTCACTCCACCCGAGCCGGCCGAGCGGACTCGACATGAACTCGTCTCCGTAGCCGTCGCTCCCGCGGGGGTTGAGCATGAGGATGTTCCAGCCGCGGTCCACCAGGAGCTGACGGTAGAGGTAGTACGGGGAGAAAGCGGGGCGCCAAGCGTTGTCCGGGCCACCGTGGATATCCACCAGAGTGGGACCCGGCACTCCGGCGGGCCGACCACGGAGAAGATAGCCGTGGAGGCGTTCATGGGCGGGCGACTCGACCCAGAAATCCTCAGGCGCGGTTACGTGCCGGTTTTCGAGCCACCGGTTCAGCGCGGTCACGGGTGTGATGTCGTCTCCCCGCTCATCGGCCGTGTAGACCTCGCCCGGCGACCCGGCGTTACTGATGACGAGGGCGAGCCTTCCCGAGGAACTCGCCTGGTCCATGCACTGCACGACCGTGGATTCGCCCGACACCCAGGGCGTCACACTGCCGTCGGCAAGCGTCAGGGCATACACCCATGTGCATCCCTTTTCGCGAGCGCAGAAGAGCAGTCGTCCGCCCGGGACGAATACTGCAGCCGGGGTGACACCGCGGCCGGAGGCCATGACACGCCTGTCGAAGTCTGGCAGCAGGTCCTGAGGGGCGGACTCACCCGGCCGCAGGGTGTACAGGCTGCTCTGCCGACAGGGACCCACGCCCGTCTGCCCGGCGAAGATGACGTCGCCGCCGGGTATGTGGCCGGTCCAGGCGATGGTGCCCTTCCAGTCGGCGAGCTTCCGGCTCGACAGAGAGGTCGTGTCAACCTCGGCCAACTCGCATACCGCCGTCGGCCCGTGGCGGTGCCGATGGATTCTGGCGTGAACCAGGGTCCGGCCGCTTGGCGACCAGGAGGGAGCCTGGACGTCGAATGCGCCGGAGGTCAGCCTCCTCACGGTTCCTGTGGTCGCGCTCACGACGGCCAGGTGGCGGTGAACCTCCGGGACGAGGCCGACGCCGTCCATCTTGTATCCGAAGTCCCGGACCACGACAGGATCGGTCCGTCGATATGGCCGCTCACCTCCGCGGGGAGACCGGGCGGCCTCTTCGGGAAGGGCTGCCACGAAGGCCAACTCCTCGCCATCCGGCGACCAGGACAGGTGCGAAATCGCCGTCATCCCTTCGGTCAGCCGAAAGCTGGTGCCGTCTTCACGCCGCCAGACGTGGATAGCCCGCCCCGAGCGGTCTGAGCCTTCGTTCCGGGCCAGGTAGCCGAGTCGGGTGCCGTCCGGCGACCAGCACGGCGCGTCGGCTCCCTCGATAACCGCCAGCGGACCCCCGGCACCGGCATGCCCCGTGCTGGAGACGACTTCGAGACGGGTCGTCCACCGGTCATGGTCCTCGTCCACCCACCGCACGGTGACGGCAACGAGCTCGCCGTCCGGGCTGAGCAGCGCCTGTTCGGGAAGCTTGAACTCACCCAGGTCGGACAGGCCAACGGGAAGTGCATGCGGCCTGCTTCCTCCCCCAGCGAAGAGAAGAGGTGTCGAAAGTGAGCTCATGTGAGTGTCCCGTGGTGTCAGTAAGGAATTCGTGAGTAGTGTCAGCTCGGCCGGCTGTGAGGGCCTATTGGCCTCGCAACCAGAGGTTCTTGACGAGATCGGCCACGTCGGTAATTGCTCCCGGCGCTTCATGACCCGCTGTTCGGGGCCCAAACATGCGGAAGAAGCCGTTCATCGCCGGGTACGAGGGGAAATAGCCGTGTGAGGCGGAGCGAACTGCTACCCCGGCGGGCCCCGAGAACCCGTAGTCGAACTCCCTGTGCGGACCACAGGTGATGAGGAGTTCTCCCGTCCTGCCGGGAGCCGACGGCAGTCGTACGGCATGGGATACGGCGTCAGCGGGCCGCACGGTCGTATCGACTGCGGCCAAGGCGTTGATGATACGCCTGCGATCAGTCTGGGACACGGGTCGGTCGGCGTAGAGGTAGGCGATGTTGCTGTCGCCCTGGAAGATCATCCCTGTGTCAAGGCCGAGTTCGCGCAGCACGACGTTGGGCTGGAGGTGGGTCTCGACGTAGTCGATTCCGTGGTCGGAGAACAGCACGTAGTCGGCCTGGTCGCCCACTTCACGCATGATGTCGCCGACGCAGGCGTCGATGGTCTGATAGCTGCTCAGGATCTGTTCGCGGGCGAGGGCTGCCTCGCGACCGCCGGAGCGCGCCGCGTACCAGTAGAGGAACTCCTGGGCATGGTCGGCCTGGTTGAACCGCAGGAACAGGACGTCCGGCTCGTCCTTTGCCACGATGTCAAGCGCGGAATCGCGAATCCACGGCGCGCTCGGCGACTCGTGGAAATCGTGTTCCGGGTTGGCCGTGTACTCGATTCCGAGTGAGCTTGGTCCTCCGCAGCCCGGGAAGCGCAAGTCACGAGCGGCGACAGCACCGAAGGAGAGTGTGAGAACCGCCGTCCCGAGCACGAGCTCGGCCGTTCCGTGTGCCACCTTCTCGCATCTGACCGGGACAGAGAGGTTCCCTTCCGTGATCCTCGCGTCGACCTGGACGGTCCGGCCCGCGACCGGTACGGCGGTTTCGGGTCCTGCGGTCCCAATGGAGAACATCACGGTCTGCGCCCCACCGCCCGACGGGACGCGGGCGGTGAGCGGGAGACTCTCGTCGAAGTAGACCGCCTGCACGGTCTCCCGGTCCGTGCCGTCCGCCAGGGGCACGAGGACCCGCCTCGCCGGTGCGTAAAGGCAATAGAGACTGGAGACGGCGCGGCTGGGCGCAATCTGGGAGAAAGTCTGCGGGAAGTGCACCGCCGCGACCCTCGCCCCCTGGTCCGCGAGCCACTCCACGAGGGAGGGGGCGGTGAGGGAAGCAGCGTCGTAGGGGTGCAGGGTCAGCAAGGGGTTGGCGGCGCGACGGCAGATTTCCGCCACCGGCTCACCCGTCCAGTACCGGTTACCGATCACTCCGTGCTCTGTGGGGTGCGCACCGGTCAGGAACGAGGCGTGGGCCGGCGCGGTCGAGGAGGGGAAAACCGAGCGCAGGGCCGTGGCTCCGCTGTCGTGCGAGTCCGGCAAACGACGGTGCGGGGAGAAAAAGTTCCACGTCCCCACGACACTGGGCAACCCCCCGTCCACGCAGAGCACGACCAGTCGCGGCCCTCGGTACTGGCTCATCACGGTCTCCGTTCGACTTGGTCGGCATCGGTGAGAAGCCCCTCGCGGGCAAGGTGGGCCACGTCGTTGTGGCGGCGCAGGAGCCAGGTGCCCGCGGACGAGCCGGGCCGGTGACGCCACGTGGTGAAGCCGGTGTGCGCGATCTCCAGCTCGATACGTCGCCCACTGCCGGTGAGGACTTCGTGGACCGCGTCGAAGACACCACTGTGCGTCACCACCGCGACCGTGCGGTCATCATGCGAACCGAGACACCGTTCACTCACGAACGCGGATACGCGATCGAGGAAGGCGTTCCAATCCTCCGTCCCGTCGGCGAGGGTCACGCCGACGCGTTCGCGCGGCGGTAGTACGTCCGGATCTTCTGGCCGCGCGGTCCTTATCTCCTCGATGCGCGGGTCTGTCCGCAGCGGCAGTCGTAGTGTCCTGGAGATCTCGCGGGCGGTCTCGACCGCACGGGAGCGGGGCGAGGTCCACAACTCGTCCACGCGTGATCCGATCAGCGTTTTGGCCAGGGCGGCACACTGTGCGCGGCCCAGTGCCGACAACCGCCGAGCGTGCGGTCCGACCCGGTCGTCGTGAGCGTGCCTGATCAGCAAGAGGTCCATCAGGCCTCGCCCGACCGTCCGGAGGAGTGCCACAGCCAGGCGGAGCGTACGATCTCGTCGAGCTTCCGCTGTGGAACCCAGTCGAAGGTCCGGCGGGCGTGTTCCGAATCCGCCCATGAGAACGCCGGATCACCGTTGCGGCGCGGGGCCAAATGATACGGCACGGGGCAGCCGGAGACCTGCTCGATCATCTTCACGATCTCCAGGACGCTCGCCGGCCGGCCGGTACCCAGGTTGTAGACTCCGCTGAGTTCAGGTGTCTCGAGGCCCTCGATCAGGCGCACATGTGCCTCGGCCAGATCAACGACATGCAGGTAGTCGCGGACGGCCGTACCGTCGAAGGTCGGGTAGTCTCCACCGTAGATCTTGAGCGGTACACCGCTTCTGGCCGCTTTGATGGCCAAGGGGACGAGTTGGACGGTATGTGGCCCGGTGAACTCGCCCAGCGAGCCGTCCGCTGCGGCCCCCGCCACATTGAAGTACCTCAGCGCGGCCCACCTCATGCCGGTCACCCTGGCATGCCACTGCAGCATCCGCTCACAGGCAAGCTTGGTCTCACCGTAGGGGCTCTGCGGCTCGGTGGGGGCGTGCTCGTCCACCGGACAGACCTGCGGGCTACCGTACACCGCGCAGGACGACGAGAACACGAAGCGCTCGACCCCGTGGCGTTTGGCGGCTCGCAGTAGAGCGGACGTACCCGTGACGTTTACGTCGTAGTAGAGATCGGGACGCTGCACCGATTCGGCGGAGGATTTCAGCCCGGCCAAGTGGATGATGGCTTCGGGTGCGAAGGACCGGACGACGGCTGCGACGTCTTGAGCGTGGCGGATGTTCACGATGTCGGGAGCGATATCGGGCACAGCCTCGGCCCGCCCTGTGCTGAGGTCGTCCAGCACCCGCACGTCATGGTTGCGCTCCAGCAAGTGCCGCACCACGAACGAGCCGACGTATCCGGCCCCTCCTGTCACCAAGACGCGCATCAGCACATCGCCTTCGGGCGGTTGGGAACTAGAGCACCCACGGCGTAGAAGAGGTTGACCAGATCCCGGTCACGCCCGGCCGACAGTTTGAGCGGATCTTCCGCACGTTGTGCCGTCAGGACTGCCTTGACCAGGAGGTGGTTAGTCGCGGGGAGTTCGGTGTTCGGGGAGTTCACCGGGACGAAGACAAAGCCGCTTCCGGTTTCGTCACGCCAGCGCACGTCGGCCTCGGCCGCCTCACGGGGATTGGCACAGAACGCGGAGACCCTCATTTGCGATATGACGCGCCGCGTCAGTTCCGCTGCCATCGTGCCTCCTTCCTCGACAGCCGGGCAGACCGCGTGTCCGTAGGCCAGCAACCCGATGATGGCGTCGATCACGTACTGGTCTTTGCGACCCCACACCTGGTCAGACACCGAGATGAGGATCTTCATCTGGTCGTATTCCCTCTCGAAGCAAGGTCGGGTAGACGGCGTCAGGGGGCCACAGCGAGAGCTGACAACCATCGTCGTGTCATAGCGATTGTCTCCATGTCGGCGCCCACGGAGGCCGCGTAGGACTCCACTCCGCCACGACGTGCGGACAGACTCGCCAGGAACAGCCCTATCGCTTCGGGGGGCGCCGGGTTCGACAGGCGGCCGATTCCTTCGGAGAACGAGGCGAGTCGCCCGCGCAGGGCGGCGCGCCGCTCCTCAGGCGAAACGGCTCGGCCGGCCTTCGCGGGAGTCTCAACCCTTGCGCGTCGGCGAAGTTCGGCCGCAGCAAAGGAACTGCGCGCGTAGTCCGCGCGAATGTCGTCGTCGGTAACGCCGAGCAGACGCAGAAGGATCGCCGTGACAAGGCCCGTGCGGTCCTTTCCCCCAGCGCACCAGACAATCCGCGGCTGGTCACAGGGAAGCCCAAGGACGTTCAGCGCGCTACCCAGATGCCGATCGTCGTCCGTCAGACACTGTGCAGCGAGACGCAGATATCGTCCTGCGAGGAAGTCAGCCATATCCTCGGATGCCAGGGCGGAGTCCGCCCATTCGACCCTGTCGATCGGCATAGACACATAGGCGCAGGTTGATCTGAGGGCCGGCGGGCACGACGGCTGCTCCTCTGCAGACCTCAGGTCGACGATCGTGCGGATTCCGAGAGCCCGTATCCGGTCGAGGTCGGCGGCCGAGTCCGCGGTCGGCGCGTCCGAGCGGAAGAGCCAACCGGAGGGCAGTCTGGTCCCATCGGTCCGGCGAAGACCGCCCAAGTCGCGGAAATTGCACATCCCCCGCAGCTCCGGAGCAAGGTCCGAGCGGCCGGGAGGCATATCCACAGCCGGAATCCGGTCGCTGGGGGCCGTGTCGCCTGACATTGAGTCAGGTCTCATCGGCGTTGGCGGGCGACGCGGTGATGAGACGCGCCAGATTGCGAATACAAGCAGCGTCGACCACGTCGACGAGGTTCAGGTCCCGGCCCCACCTCTGGGACACCTGGACGACGATCTCCAGCGCGGACATCGATTCACCCCCGAGTTCGACGAAGTCGTCCAGGACACCAATCGGGGTGAAGTCCAGGAGAGATTCCCACATGGTGACCAACTGGGTCTCCAAGTCGCCCTCAGGTGTGACGAACCTGGAGAACGCGCCTTCCGAGGAGTTCGTGACCAACTTGCTCAGTTCGTCCGGGGACAGCAGGTCCAGCACGACGTCGTCAACGGTGAGGGTGTCGAAATCCGCCACTGTTCCTTGCTCATGGCAGTGACGCCGCAGTTCCGGGCCTCCGAGAAACCCGGTGGTGGTCATGACGATGAGCGGGCGCGAGCCTGAGGCGCCGGACATCGCACGGAATCCAGTGATCTCCGCATGATCCCCAACGGCCCGCAGGAGATCGTCCATCTCCGGTGGCTGACACCACAGTTCCATCTAATATCCGCCTTCTTGGCATCCCGCACCGCCACCGCCTCAGCAAGCAGTGCGGTAATTGATTTTCCCGTTCAATTCCAGGTAAGGCCGGTCCGACCTCGCGGTAGGAGTCATCACATCCCAGGTCCCGCAACTGTGCCGGCGGCGCGACGATAGCGCCTGGACGGAATCGCCACCCCAGATCAGCGTGCTCGTCCGGGTCAGCAACGGAACCGAACCATCCGACCGGCCCGATCGGACATACGGATCGGCTCACGGCACGTGCGATGCGGACCGTCACCGTTCACCAACGCCACGTCGTCCGAGTGATGCAGATCAAAGAAGTCCATCCCGCCCCCGTACGCGCTTCCGTGTCCCTGCCAAGCCGTCACGAATAGGCCTGCGCCTGTACGCGGTACATCTCGCTGTAGAACCCGTTCGCTTCCATCAACTCGTGGTGGCTGCCGAACTCGGCAATCTCACCGCCCTTGACCACCGCGATCAGGTCCGCCGTCTGGACAGTGGAGAACCGGTGGGACACCAGCAGAGTCACAGCGCCGGTCGCCTGCCCCACCTCCTTCGCCAGGGCCGCGAACCTCTCGTACTGGTCGTGTTCGGTCCTCGCGTCCAGTGAGGCGGTCGGCTCGTCCAGGACGAGGAGCAACGGGCCAGAACGCATGGAAGAGCGGGCCAACGCCAATCGCTGCCATTGCCCGAGGGACAGATCAACCCCATCGAAGGTCGTTCCGAGACGGGTGTTGAGACCGTGCTCCAGTTCGGAGACCCACTCGTCGGAATCGGCCTTGCGCAACGCCCGGTGGATCGCCCCGTCGTCGTTGATGCTGCCGATTTCGCCCAGTCCGACGCTCTCCCGTATGAGAAACTCCAGCCGAGCGTAATCCTGGTAGGCCGCGCTCATACTCCGGCGCCAGTCGACCGTGTCGATGTCGGTCAGGTCCACGTCGTCGAAGCGTATGGATCCGGCGGTTGGCGAGTAGAACTTACTCAGCAGCTTGACGAGCGTCGTCTTGCCAGCGCCGTTCTCGCCGACGACAGCGACGACGGAGCCGGCGGGGATCTCTAGGTTCACATCGCGTAGTACGTCCTCGGTGCCGCCGGTGTAACGGAAACTCACACCGTCCAGTACGACACCGCGCTCGATCTTCCTTGGTGCCGGGAGGCCGGCGCGGGTGTCCGCGGCCAGCCGCTGCCGGAGCCATACGTAACGATCGGCGACAAGCATGGATTTCGTCAGCCGGCCGATCAGCCAGACGCCGTGCCCGACCTGCGCTTGCAGACGCCCTGCCAGGGTGATCACGAGGATGACTCCGCCGGCCGTGCCGTGCCCCGACAGTGCTTCTGCGACGGCATAGGCCAGCGCGCCGAGAAAGCCCACGGTGAAGATGAGGAATCCGCACAGGTTCAGCGCCGCGGACCGGAATTCGCCACGTGCACGGGTGCGGGTCGATGAACCCCACGCCTGGGCGGCCTTGGCGCGCAGAGCCGGCGCCGCGTTGTTGACGCAGATCTCCTTGAGCGAGTCAGAACGCGTGCTCATGGTGAGCAGGCGCGCGGAGAGCCGCGCGTCCTCCGCCGCGTCCTCCGCCGCCCGCTGCGCAATCCGCTGAGCACGGCGCGTGAGCAGAACCGGTGGGAAGGCCAGGACGAGCAGTGCGGTGAGCGGTGGGGAGACAAGCGCCAGCAATGCCACCGCGACCGAGATCTGGACGATGATGGCAACGGTCTCCAAGAGCGTCCAACAGAAGTCTGCCAGCCACTCCGAGTCCTGCCTGAGGACGGTGATCCGGTCCAAGTAGGCCGGGTCCTCCAGGTGTTCGAGTGTAGTGAGCGTGGCCGCTGCAGTGGCGATCTCTTCCTGCACCAGAACGTTGACCCGAGCCGAGACCTCCAGCCTGAGGCTGAACTGCACCCGGAAGCCGACCTCCAGCAGCGCCAGGCACAGCGCGCCGAGGGCCGCCGCGAGGATCACACCGGACAGGGTCCCTTTGGTGACGCTGTTGACCAGGCGTTCGAGGGCAAGACCGATCGCCGATGTGCCCACCGCGTTGACCGCCATGATGATCAACAGGGCGACAGCGGCCTTCCGGTTCGCCCGGAAAGCGAGCCTCAACGAACTTCCGAACACCTCAAGAGATCGCGACAACGACTGCTTCAGGCCGCCGGACTCTGCGTCTCTGCCCCTTGTTCTGATCACGCTGCACCGTCCGCGGTGTTCATTTCCTTGAAGCGAGCAGCCTGCAAATGGAACATCTCGCTGTACTGGCCGTTCAGGGCCAGCAGTTGGTCGTGGGTGCCCGACTCGGCGACGCGTCCCTGGTCGAGCAGAACGATGCGATCCGCCTGACGCACCGTGGACAGACGATGGCTGATCAAGATCGTGGAAACGCCGCTGATACGACCAACGACCTCGGAGAAGAAGGCGGCCTCCGCGCGGATGTCCAGATGCGCCGTGGGTTCGTCGAGGATCAGCACACGGGCACCTGCACGGACGGCGAACAGCGCCCGGGCAATGGCGATTTTCTGCCACTGACCACCGGACAGATCGACCCCTCCGGTGCGTTCCGAGGACAAAGGCGTGTCCAGGCCATTAGGCAGAGCGGCGAGCAGTGCGGAGACGCCCGCTTCCTCGACCACCCGACGGATCAGTTCTTCATCCCCGGCAAGAGCAGGCGCGGCAAGCACGATATTCTCGCGCGCGGAGAGCGGGTACTTGACGAAGTCCTGGAAGACCACAGCCAGATGGGCGTGCCACTGCTCGGAGTCGATCAATCCGACCTCGATCCCGTCAGCCGTGATCCGGCCCTCTTCGGGTTGGTAGAGCCCGGCCAGAAGCTTCGTGAGAGTCGTCTTGCCGACGCCGTTCACACCGACGATGGCCAGCACCTCGCCCGGCTTGACCTCCAGGTCGAGCCCGTTGAGGACGGGGACCCTCCTGTTGTAACCGAAGCGGACTCCGGAGAAACGGATCAGCGGAGCGCCGTCCGACGGGGCAGGGACCGTCTCAGACATCGATCGCCGGACCTCGTCCGCTACCGCTTCGATGCGTCCGAGAGCGCGCAGGGCCAGTCGCGCGGGGGTGATGTACATCTGTTCCTGACCCGCCTGGAGCGTGGTGAAGAGGGAGAGGCACGCCATGACGACCGAGGTCATCACGTTGACGCTCACCCGGCCGTGCAGTGCGGCCACGGCCGGCCAGAGGAAGGCTGCTCCGGACACCACCATGAGAACCGGGAGGAGACGGCCCTCACGGCGCGCCAGACCCCGCCGCAGCAAGAAGATCGACTGGTGATAATCGTGCATCTCCTTGCGGAAGCGGTCCACCAGCCAGGTGCCCAGGCCGAAGGTGCGAACCTCCTTCCCCGATGCGGCCGTGCTCACCAGGTCGTAAAGGTACTGACCACGACGTCGGGCCCTGACCTGCTCGTCCATCCGGGTCAGGCCGATGCTCAGGCCCTTGACCAGACTGTGCCTGATGGCGAAGACCGTAACGATCAACAAGAGCGCGAGGAGCACCGAGACGCGTGCAATGACCAGGCCGAGGCAGATCGCGCCGAGCAGTTTGGATAGGTTCTCAATCTGTGTCACCGCGCCGAGTCCGAGGCAGCGGTTGGGACCGTCGGTACTGTCCACCACCCGGGAAACGTCGTCGGCGAAGGCCGACGTCTCCAGGTGCGGGAACAGGCGCGACTGCTCCCCCAGGGCAAAGAGTCTGTCGTGCACGAAGCCCTCGGCCTGACGGGTCGCCAAGGACGTCAGAGGAGAAATAAGCGTGCTGATACACCACCCAGCCACCGTGACGACGGCGAATGCGGAGAGCATGACCCAGACCTCGCCATGAGAACCACCGCTCTCTGCCTCGATCACAGACTGCACCAGGCCGCCCGTGATCAAAGCTGAGACGGGTGGCAGCACGGCGAGCAGGAAAAAAGAAGCAAGAATACCCGCAATGCTCCATCTGCTCGCATTCCGCAGCACAGAAATTATATCGTAGCTATTTCTCAGTAATGACACGAAAATTACTTCCGATCCGCCGCAAGGGTGGCACCCGTCAAATCAGTAGAGGCTGATCCTCGCCATCCCAGCCACCTGCCACCGTATTCTGCACGAGACTCGTCGATGCCCACCAGTCCAGTGTCTTCCGGATCCCTTCACGGACGTCGGCGTGCACAGCGGGCCTGGCCACGAGAGTGCGCTGCGCTGCCGTATCCGCCCAAAATTCCGGAATCTCCTCCTGCCGGCCACCGACGTGTTTCACCTCAGCTCGCGGGCAAAAGCCCTTGATGGCCTCAGCGATTTCCAGGACAGAAACGGTGAACCCCGACCCGATGTTGATCACTGGCACCGGCTCGGCCATCGGCATCCGTCGCAGTACGTCGACGACGTCATCGATGAAGGAGAAGTCACGCCGTTGAGTGCCCGCCCCCTCAACCGGAAGCAAGCCATCAGTCAACGCTCCCAGACAGAAGCGCGGGATCACCGCGTCAGGCCGCTCTCCAGGACCGAAGACGTTGAAGAAGCGCACCACTGACACCCGGTTCCGAAGGGGGGCGGAGTGCCGATGGACCCTGGCGACCATCTCCATGGCGACCTTGGACGCCGCATAGGGCGACAAGGGCGCCAGCGGCTCGTTCTCCGGCGTCGGCCGGGTACGCGCGCGGCCGTAGACCTCGCATGTGCTCGCGATGATCACTCGCGGAACATCGACCACTGCGCACAGCCGCAGCAAATGCTCGGTGGACTCAAGATTCTCCAAGTACTGCAACGGTGCCTCGAAGGAGAGCGGAACGCTCTTGTCAGAGGCGAGGTGGTACACGACGTCCACGCCCTCGACATCATCAACGGTGAGATCCGATACTCGCTTTATCAAAAGGTTACCGTCAGGTTTGATGAGCGGTGCGACCCGCAGGTCGTCCACGGATCGGACGGTCGTTCCGTCCTGCCGCAGCGCACGGGCCAGATGACCACCGATGAACCCCGCGCCACCGGTAATCAGGGCTGTAGAAAATTTCTTCCGCTTGCTTTCGAGCACCTGTTTCCCCTCGGGCCGTGCCATACTCCCACACGTATCAGCAGCACGCGTTTCCAACGGACGTTTTATCCCTAAAAAGTGTCGGCCGAGCTGCGCCGACTTCGGCTCCGCCGCCACATTCGACTCGGCACCGGCAAATTCGCGCGACCGACGTACCTTAACGCTAACCAGAGAATTGAAGCTGTGAAGACGGCATGGTGAAATCGCCGCCGAAGGAAATGAGCGCAGAGAAGCACACGACCACGTGCTCGCTCGCCTTGTTCGCCTGTCCGGAAACCAGGTAAGGGGCGGTGAGGTTACGGCCTAACTCCACGGCAGGAACCGTTCAGCGGAATTCTGCACGGCCTGACCTCGAGCAGCTTCTTCACATCGAGCCGAATCACCTCTCCGTGTCGACCTCCACTCTGCGAAGAAGGAAATCGAGCGCAGTCTCGGGGCGCGCCCGCGGTCCAAACAGTGGGCCCGACACCACCGCCGCCAGGGATCCGCTCGTGCATTGAGAGACTTCCTCTGCGGCAATGGCGTTCAAAACAGAATGTTTCAGGTCGCCACTCCGTGTCCTCGGAGGCTATCCATCCGGAGGCACAGAGTGTTTTGCGCAGTACTTTTGGCTGCGCCCGGAGTGATCAGATCAGGAGCCGATCTCCGAGATCAGCGAAACGGCAACCGTGCCGCCGAAGAGTTCGTCGCGTTTGTCCTCCCGGATGATCTCGATCTGCATGCTTGATCGACTGAGACCCTAGGACGTCTCAACGCGGGCAGTCAACGACCCCAGGACGTCTCAACGGGCAGTCAGGATTTACATTTGAGCTCGGTCTTTCACGAGGGTCCGTCGACGGAGTCGGCGGCCCCTTTCGCTTTGTAGAACTGCCGATGGGCCGGCTGTCGTGTCGGGTGAGCGTCGGGTGCCACTGTCCGAAGTCGGGTGATGCTGCCCTCGGGGTGGGAAAGCGGCTGGTCAGCCTGGGTTGGGCAGGACTGTTACGACCCCTATGAGACACCAGCCCAGTCCGGAGCGGTGGAACCCGGCACCCACCCGACGCGGCAGCCGGGCCCTCGGTCTATCCCCCACCTGCCGCTCATTCGTCGGTAGTAATGGCGAGGCCGCGGTGGGCGAAACGGCGGAGCTTGCGGTTGGCTGGCTGGGGTGGTGGGGAGGATCGGCGCGGTGCGGTCGGCCTGCACCTGGACCTTCTCGTCCACGTCCAACACCAGCGCGCGTTCCGCCGGGTCGAGGCAGGACCCGGACGACGTCACGGACCTTGTCGATGCACTGTCGGTCGGTCGACAGCTCCCAGGTCTCCACCTGGTACGGCTCGAGCCCCCAGGCCGCCAGATCCGCGAACACACGGCCAGGGCCTGCGCCGCCTTGCCACAACTCACCCACCCGCACAGTACCCGCCGTTCCTCGGCAGTCAGCTCCAAGGATTCAGGCATCGGGCTCGGACCCTGCAGACTGCCGACGTATCAACGACTCAGGACACAAGTCACTGATCTAGCCTCGAATCAAGCATGCACGGAAAGGTCCGCGGAACTCGCCCACTTTCAAGGCGATGCTTCTGAATCCGACCAGACCCGGGCCGGGCAGATATGCCCGGCCCGGGTCTGGACCTACTGGCTGGACTGCTGGCACCTCATGCGTCAGCAGCTCGTCATGGGCACGATGAGCCCGCCACCGACGATATCGTCGAGCGCCTCTTCGGAAAGGTCGCAGACGTCGACGTCCTCGAAGTCCTGCTCAATCTCCGGCATATTACACCTCCTCTCGGATTGGTCGTTCAGTGAGAACCCCGGATTGCACGAGAAGTGCGCATTTCGACAACCCGAAGTTTGGGTCGGATCCTTGCAGCTGCGAATCAGCGCTTTCGGTGGAGCATCGCGAGACATTCAGGTCGACCACCGCGATCGACTATGGCAGAACATAGAGGAAAGCGCATCTGTCATCAGTTCAATGGTCTCGAACACCCAGAGGTTCTGATCGCCGTCACCAGCATCTTGTGCACCTGATTCCGTTACTTCGACTTTTTCCTGACGATTTTCTTCGGTGGCCCTGGACGAGCAAAACCTTCGCGAGGATCTCATGGCTGATGGCTGACTACGTGAAGGGCTTCACGGCCTCGTTCCACGAGTCGATGTAGTGGTGTACCTGTTATTGGATCCCAGACTCAGGTGCTTCTATTCGAGGGTGCGGCGGACGTGCTGACCTCCGAGATAGCCGCGAACGACGTGAGGCCGACGCCGGCGACGTTGGAAGAACCAGCAGGCTCCCCTTGTGAGTGGGGTCGGGGCAGGGGGTGAAGCTCGATCTGGTCCGTATGCGCGGCGTCCCCGTCGCGGGTCCTTCGAGAGTGGTGGGCGGAGAGAGCGTCCAGGACCCGGTGCAGCCTTCCGCAGTGAGGACCTTCAACTCGGCCACTGACTGACAACGGTGGACCCCGATCGGCCGGCCCAGCACTCAAACCCCGAGGCTGGAGCCACGTCAGCTTCAAGGGATCCGTCGCTCTTGCGCTCTTGCCAGGCCAAGTCGAGTGAGCTCGGTGAACTGGGCCAGGTCACCGACGCGTTGACCGGCCCGGGCGGCATGCTGGAGACCGTACGGGCAGCGCAGGGCGATGTGAGCGAGGTAGCCGTCGAACTGCGGTGCGACATCGCAATGCTGCCGCTGTTGCAGGGCCGCTCCGCGGAGACGCCCTCCTGCGGATCTGGAGCCACTGCCCCTATGAGGACCGGTGCTGACGGCCATCTTGGAGACCTGGTCCGCAAGCCCGAGGTCGCGGGGCCGATGCTCGCGGACGGCAAGCGCATCAGGCCCGCCCATACACCTTCAACTTCGCCCACCAGCCGGCGACTGTCGTGAGCGACACCTGGAACATCTACTCTCGGTCCTCGCGGCTTCCCCTCCACACCAGCGCGGCCATTACCCGCATCCGCAACGCTTCCTGCATGGAGGGCGCCAAGTGCCCTGCATCCAGGTGGTGATGCTCGGCCATGGAGGAGCCGAGTGAGGTCCGCAATGGCCGAGCTACTCCAAGAGAGCCCCCTTCAAGGGGGCGCGTCCCCACCAGTTCACTCGCACAGTGATCAACCAATCAAAACCACAACTGTTTCGGATCAACAAATCTGATCGTGGCCTTGAGAACCTCGTGCGGTGGATCGAATGCCGAGTGATGACCCCGAATCAGATGCCGTCGAGTTGTATCGCCAAAATTGCAGCGGCTGTCGTCCTCGGAAACGGTCATGCCCGTTTCCGGCAACCGGCTCAATTACACCGCATGGGCTCGTGGGCAGACTGTGATCCGTGGGTTGACATTCCCCGCAGAGAGGCGGACTCCGCCCAACCACCGTACTGCGGACCGCCCAAAAGCGGTCCGCCTGATTCATACATAGTTACCGTGGCCAACCCTGGATATCATCAAGTCATTGCACAGCACGGATGCTACGGAGGCGACTAGCGGCGATCGCGGCCTGCCCAAGACTCAACCCGCCGTCATTCGGGGGGACTTTTTCGTTCGTGAAAACGGAGAATGAGTGCCTCTGTAGGCCGTTGGCGACCATGTCAAGCAGGAGAGTGTTCTGAAAAACTCCTCCGCTAAGCGCGACTTGCTGTATTCCGCTCTGCCGTCGCGCGGCTTCACAGGCCGCCACAATAAGTTCCGCAACCGAAAGATGAAACCTAAACGCCACTTCCTCTTCTGGGCGGCCATCCACTAGATCGTCCACAAGGTCGCGGATCAGCGGCCCCAGTTGGATGGGGCCGCCGGAGGCATTCACCTCGACCGCGAACGGTTTGACCGGGGCCGACATGCGCCCGCCTCGGGTGCCGTTCCGGAACCGCCAAGCCTGCTCCTCCAGGAGTATCGCGGCCTGCCCCTCATAGTGGATCTCACTGGACAGTCCCAGAATCGCAGACACTGCGTCGAAGAGCCGTCCCATGCTTGATGTCCTGGGAGACAGCCTGGGGTCGTGAGCCACTCGACCGAGGCGCTCCAGTGATGCCGTGTCCAGGCTCTTGGTGAACTGCACGGGCAGGGCCGCGAATTCCGTCCCGAAAGCATTCTCCATGTGCACGACCCCCAGCATCCAAGGGCGTTTGACCGAGCTGTCCCCGCCAGGGAGCGAAACAGGCTCCAAGTAGGCGAAGCGTGAAAAGCTCGTCAGATCACCGATCAGGAACTCTCCGCCCCAGATGGTTCCGTCCGGACCGTAGCCGGCACCATCCGCAGCGACCCCGATGACGGGTCCGTCAATGCCGTGCTCCGCGATAACGCTTGCGATGTGCGCCTCATGATGCTGAACGCTCATTTTGACAGGGACATCCGACTGCAACGCGAGTCGCGTGGATTGGTATTGGGGGTGGTAATCGTGGACTGCGACCTGAGGCGTGACACCGAACAACTGCTGGTAGTGCTGCACGGTCTCGCGGAGCGACTTCAGGGTCCCAGGCGAGCGAAGCGCCCCAATGTGGTGGCTTATAAACGCGTCGTCACTCTTCACCAGGCAAAACGTGTTCTTGTTGTGTGCTCCGTACGCCAGCAGTGGCACCGGAGAGGAGAAGGCGAGCTTCAGCGGGGCCGGCGCGTACCCCCGTGCCCGCCGCAGCACCTGCCGTCTTCCCTGGTGCACACGGACGAGAGAGTCATCACACCGCATGTGGATGTCCCGATCATGGAGCAGCGCACCGTCGGCGACGTGCTCAAGCAGTCGGAGCGCCTCTTCGTCGCGATACACGATCGGATCATCGGAGGAGTTCGCACTGGTCATCACAAGCGTAGACCGACGATCACCGCCAGACGCAGAGCGATGCGCGGCCAGCAGCAGATGGTGGAGTGGAGTGTAGGCCAACATGACGCCGAGTGCGCTCGTGTCCGGGGCTACCGCGCTCGACACCATGGCCTGATCACGCCGGCGCAGCAGGACAATAGGCCGTGCCGACGACTGAAGCAGAGCCGCCTCCTCCTCCGACACGTGGCACAGTTCCTCAGCGGAGGCAATATCAGCAACCATCACCGCAAGCGGCTTGGCCTCTCGGTCCTTGTGGCGCCGCAACTTCACCACCGCCGCATCATCTGTCGCGTCGCACACCAGATGGAAACCGCCGATCCCCTTCACACCGATTACGCCGCCGCGGCCAAGGACGTCCGCAGCCTGACAGAAGGCGGCGGAACCGCCCGGGGGGCCGGCCCTGCCTGCAGGGACGCAAGAGGTGAAGTCGTGGAACTCAACGCGGGGGCCGCACGCCGGGCATGCGTTGGGTTGCGCGTGGAATCTCCGGTCGCCGGGGTCACCGTATTCATGGGCACACTCTTGACAGAGCGCGAACCGCGCCATTGTGGTGTTCGCGCGATCATACGGAACGTCCCGAGTGATAGTGAAACGGGGACCGCAGTTTGTACAGTTGATGAATGGGTAAGCGAAACGCCGGTCTTCGGGCGATAGCATCTCGCGGAGACAGTCCCCACAGACCGCGGAGTCGGGGGAGACAAGGGCATTCCGCGCCATTTCACCCTGCGTGCTCGGGGCGATCACGAACTCTGTCTCGCCAAGGGCGGGGATCAGGTGCTGCGATATCCCATCAATCTGGGACAGCGGCGGAGAATCGCTGTGAATCCGCTCGATAAAACCATCGATATCCTCTGCTGTTCCCTCCACCTCGATGAACACGCCATGAGCGTTGTTCCCGACGAAACCTGCGAGGCCGAGCTCACGGGCCTGCAAATAGACGAACGGGCGAAAGCCGACCCCCTGGACGACCCCCCGAACGCTGACACGCCGACGCTCCATGACTTCCGCCATCCCTTGACCTCCGCTGCTGGCGGGGAATTTCCCGACCTCAGGGCCAGTCCGTGAGGACCATCGGCCGATTTCGGGTTCCATGCGATCCTTTTGAAGCCTCATAGATTCCTGTTACAGGCATCGTGCGACGCAGGGCTGTCTGGAACTCGGCTGTGAGCGCCAGTTCGGGGGAGAGCGGCCGTATCGCGAACCATCGCCCCAACCGAGAGTGCCGTCCCGACGGGCGGCCGGCCCGCTGCCGCCTGTTCAACCGGGGAATGTACGCAGTTGAACACCCACCGATGCACTTGGTCAGAGCACTGTCCGGTCAGATTGAAACGGTCGCGCAACTCATCGGCGATTCCCTTCCCGGAAATATCCGCGCAAATGCCTCGATCATGCCATCGCGCGCTCGCGTTGGTCCAACTGGTCGGCAAATTGCGTCCAGAACTCCGCAACCAGACGTGCGTAGTCGACTACGGCGCCAGTACAGTGCGGGGGCACACTCTCGATCATCTCTCCATACTCCGCCGGGCTTATTCCTCGACTGCTCAGCCAGCGCAGCAGAAGTCGACCGGAATCAGTAAAACGCAAGGATGGATCCCTCATCAGGACATTTATGAGCATTGAAGGATCCCGGGTCACCACCTGTTTTTTCAGCCCACCCTCGCGTACCCGCGTCGAAGATGGCTCATCGATTCGAGCCCTGCGCACGTTCTTCTTCAAATGCTCTGGCGGATCGTCCTGTTCCCCGTCTTGCGGTGGGCCGCATTTCTCAGGCGGCACCACCGGCTCTTCGCCGTTCACTAGCCGTTTCCGTACATCAAATGCAGTCCCGAGCGAGATTCCCGCGTCCTTGGCAACCTGCCGTAGCGAAGCACCCGGATTAGCGGTGAGAATCTCGCCGGCTCTCTTGCGTCCCACAGCAGCGGTCAACGGTCGAGCTTTGCCATCCTGACCGAGCCTGACGTGCGATGGCGAAGAAGCTCCTGGCGTCTGCTCGCGGATGGCCCGCACTGTTTTCGGAGCCAGACCCGTCACTTTTGCAATAGAGCGATCCGACCATTGTGAATGGGACAGGATAATACGAGCCGCTGCCGACTGCCGGTCGGCCAGTGTGAGCGGTAGGCCATGCGCAATGTTCGCTTGCACCGTGAGGATGAACAGATCCTCTTCCTCGGTGTTATCGACCAGTAGTGCGTCAATTCGCTGAGAACCGCGTCGTAGTGCAGCACCAAGCCTGTGCATCCCATCGATCACACGCATCGTAGTCCGATGCACGATGATCGGTGGAAGTTTCATCCCCGAATCGGCAAGCATAATTATGTGTTCTGCGTTTTCCCCGGTCAGCCGGGGTGAGTCAGCGGGTAGTAGATCAGCAATGGCAACAGAGACAACCGGCTTCGCGCTTCCGTCAGATATACCGATCGAGTTGGAGATTCGATAAATAACATCCTCGCTGGCCGCATCTTTACGGTTTTCCATATTCAAAGCAGCTATCCCCACGGTTTTCCCTCCTCCGCCGCGTCATGGTTCAGGATCGTCTGGGCAACCGCTTCGATGCCTATGTCTCTGGGATCCATGTTTTCCTCTTGATTAGGGGTCGGTGACAGACGGACACGTTTTCAATGTGCTTTCATGCCCGCCTTGACGGGGAAGCTCATGCTGATCCGTCCATTGAGCGCCCTGTGGCCGTGTGCCAAGCGGAGCTTGAAGATCCCCGGAGAGGAAAGGTGCTTCCACCCGCAGTCGCCGGGGTGTCGGTCCCGCGACCGCCCGTCCGGTCGTTGGTGGTCAGCCGTGGAAGACGAGGACGCGATCGGGCACGACTCGGACGACCACTCGCTCGTCGTTGGGGCCATCCCAGGGATACGGACGGGTGCCACGGTGCCGCTCGTGCAAGAAATCGATCAGCTGCCGGCCTCCGTCCTCGATCTGGGCCCGGCCGCGGATCTCCACGTAATGGTCCTGGCTATCCAGCGGCGTGATCAGCACGGTCACAAAGGGGTTGCGCACGATGTTGTCGTACTTGCGACGGCCCTTGACGGTCGCGAACAGTACGTCGCGCTCGGTGTAGTGCGCCCACACCACCGAGAGTTGCGGGCGGCCGTCGGGTTCGACCGTGGCTACCGTGGCGCATGCCCCCGCTTCGAGCCATGGCCCGACCTCCGTCGGCAGGGTCAGGTTGTCACTCGGGACCGGAGGAGTCCAGGTGTAGTCCTTCGGCATGGATTCTTTCCTTACTGCTCGGTATCGAGAACATGACGGGCAGTGAGGCGCGAGGTCAACGGACCTCGTACCCCTCGAACAGCTGTCGGTCCAGGAGTGAGGTGAGCATCACGGGGGCACTGTCCGGAGTCTCCGCCGCCGCGAAATCCCAGAAGATCTCGCGCAGTTTGTCGTCGGTGAACCCCTCCTGTTCCCGTACCAGCTGGTCCTGCCCCTCCTCCCAAATGCGCGCAATCGCGGCCTCCTTGACGTTGCCCAGGGGGTGGGCGCTGTAGAGCCGGCTCATGGTGACATCGCCGGTCGCCGAGATGGCGACGCTGGTGTCCTTCACCAAGTAGGGAAACATCACTACGTCCTGATGCGAGGTCAGTTTCTCACCCGGTACCAGATAGGGGGCGTTGAGGTTCAGGTCGAAGTCGATCGCCGGTACCCGGCGACGGAAATCCTGGACCTTTCGGTGCAGCTCCATAGTCTCGGTCTCCGTCAGCAGCAGCCGGTTGCGTCCGCCGCGGCCATGGGACCGGACCAGAATGAGGTCCTGTCGCCGGAATCCGTGCAGGCGGAGGTCCTCGACGAGCGCGAAGACGTTGTGCTGATTCGTCTTCATCACTGTGGTCAGCACCTTGAAGCTGTCGACACGATCACGCAGGTACGTCGAGTTCTCCATGACCTGGTTGTAGCGGTCGACGAGGCGGACCGCCTCGAACGTCTCCCGGGTGCCATCCATGCTGACCCTGAGTGAGGAGATGCCGCTGTCGATGATGCGGTCCATCTGCTCACGAGTCAGGTTGGCCGCATTGGTGATGAGCGTGACCGTGGAGTGCTTGAGCTTGGGAATCACGTCCAGGAGGTCCCAGAACCCCTTGCGGATGGTCGGTTCGCCACCGGTCAGGGTGATTTCGAACGTCTCCATTCGGTCGAGGTCGAGCATGACCTCCTGGATCTGCTCGATCGACAGCATCCGCCGGCGTATGTGCACCGGGATCTCGCCAGTGTTGGTGCGGCAATGGATGCAGCGGAGGTCACATGCGTAGGTGACGTCCAGACTGGCGCGCACGGGTCCGCGATACCTACTCATCGGGCGAACTCCTTGTTCGGGTCTTCGGTGAAGATCTCGGTCATGAGCTGAACTTTTCACCACGCATAGATCGCTTTCACGGGGTCCGGGCATTCGTGCGTTGCCCTAGGGCCCGAGCGGATCTCGTAGAGCCGGTCGTCGTCTGCCGAAGCGACCCTGGTGGCACGGGAGGTCACGTCCGCCTCACCCCGTGCGCGGCGCGCCGTTGTGCCACGCCCATGCCGAGCTGAGTATGTCGTGCAGGTCGCACTCGGCTCGCCAGCCGAACGTGCGGAACACCAGTCCGGCGTCGGCCCACGATGCCGGCATGTCGCCGGGCCGACGGGAACAGGGCTCCACGGGCACCTCCGCGCCACTGATCCGCCGCAGCCCGTCCACCAACGCGAGCACGCTGGTGCCTTCGCCTCGGCCCAGGTTGTACGTCCCGCAGCGTCCGGCGTCGTCCAGCCCCTCGGCGACCAACACATGGGCGCGTGCGAGGTCGACCACGTGGATGTAGTCGCGCAGCGCTGTCCCGTCCTCTGTCGGGTAGTCCGTGCCGAATATCTTCAGCGTCGGCGCCAAGCCGCGTGCCACGGCGACGGCGCGCGGCACGAGCTGCCGTGCCTCGCCGGACGCGTACTCGCCAAGTGACGCGTCCGGTGCCGCGCCCGCCACGTTGAAATAACGTAGGCAGGCGTGGCGCATGCCGGTGGTGGCCGCCTGTGTGGTCACCAGGCGCTCACCGATGTACTTGGACTCGCCGTACGGGCTCTGCGGCGCAGTAGGTGCCGTTTCGTCGACCGGACACATCTGCGGCGTGCCGTACACGGCTGCTGACGACGAGAAGACGAAGCGGACGACGCCGTACCGGGACGCGGCCTTGAGAAGGTTGACGGTGCCCGACACGTTGACGTCGAAGTAGTGTGCGGGGTTCTGTGTGGATTCCTCAGGGGACTTGAGCGCGGCGAGATGGATCACGCACTCGGGGCGGAAGCGCTCGAACGACGTCATGAGTGCGGGTTCGTCACGGATGTCGACGACGTCGAGCGGTGTGTCCGGGATGGCCTCCCGGTGTCCTGTCGACAAGTCGTCGACGACCAGCATCGTGTGACCGCGTGCGGCGAGCTCCTGCACGACGAATGAGCCGATGTATCCGGCGCCCCCGGTGAGCAGCACCTTCACGTGATGTCTCCCGCCCATGCCGATGCGTCCACGAACTCCCGGCCAAGGACGAAAGCCTCGGCGGCCGCAGTTCCCACCTGGGTGCCGCGGTAGGCGGCGAGAGCCCTTGCACCCTGCGTAGACCTGGGGTGGGGGGCGTCGAAGACTTCGTAGTGATACTCCTCAAGTGCCCGGCACTTGACGTCGAGGTAGCCGGTGATGTCGTGGTACACGGTCGGCAGGAAGGCGGACGCCGTATCGGTCTGCTGCTCCGTCGAGGAGAGCACCTCGAAATGGAGAACGCGCCGCACCGTGCCAGCCGCCATGACGCGGGTCGCGTAGACCACGGAGCGAGCCAGCAACCGGTGATCGACGTGGATATCGCCGGGGTGGTGCGTAAGGACGGTGTCCGGACGCACGTCTGCAAGCACATCGGCTACCAGGGAGACGACCGCTCCCTGGGGGCCGTCGCCCATGAGTGTCCCGTCGACCGCGAAGCCACCGAAACGCACGTCGGACACACCGAGCCGGCGGGCCGCTTCGCGGCAGGTCTCGCGGGCGCGCTCCAGGGAGATGCCCTGGTGCCTGAGGGAAACCCCCTCGGCCATGATCAGGACGGTCACGTTCTTCCCGGCGGCAGTTGTGGCGGCGATCGTGCCACCGGCACCGAGCACCTCGTCGTCCGGGTGGGCGACGACCACGAGTACGCTCATCGCCCCCGCCCGGCGAAACGGCCACGCCTGGTGAGCGCACCCATACAGTAGAGCTGGAGGACGAGTTCGCGGTGTTCGGGTTCGCCGGTCACGGCCAGCAGCAGGGTATCGGCCGCGCCGACCGAGCGAGTGACCAGTTCGTGCGCGGTGGCATCGACGGGCAGGAGCTGTGAGGTACGGGGCACGAAGACGAACCCGCCCCCGCTATCGTCGCGTAGGCGGACCGCATCCCACTCCAGCTCGGCGAGGACGTCACGCAGCGGCAGCACTCCGATGGCCAGCAAGTCCAGGCGCCAGAGCAGGTACTCGATGCGGCGGTCAAGTCGGTGACCGGTCAGGATGGCGTCGCGTCCCCGGCGTCCGAGGTCGGCGGCGAAGGCCTCGTCCAGGGCGAGTCGGCCTATCGCGTCGCGTAGTTGGTCCTGGTTCTCCACGAGCAGACCATTGACCTCGTGCGTCACGAACTCGGGAATGCCCCCGACGGCGGCCGCGACCACGGGGCGCGCAGCAGCCATAGCCTCCTTGAGAGCCAACGGGCCGGTTTCGGGCACATTGCTGTTGAGGACGACCGCGTCGACGGCGGAGAGCACCTCGGGGATGTCGTCGCGATGGCCTGCGAAGCGCACCCGGTCGGATATGCCGAGGTCAGCGGTCTGCTTTTGGAGGTCGGCCAGAAGGGGCCCGTCACCGGCCACAAGCAGGGTCGCCGCGATGTCCTCATCCAGGACGGCCTCCGCGAACGCGTCGATGACCGGTCCGATGTTCTTCTCCCAGGAGAGCCGGGCGACGACGGCTAGGACGAAGTCCTCCGAGCGGAGCCCCAGCTCACGGCGTACGGAGGAGCGGTCGGCGGTTGCGGCGCGTTCCATAAACTCCTGGCTGACGCCGCTGGTAATCACTTCTAGCCGGTCGGCCGCATCCCCGTCCTTGACGCCTGCGAACTGCCGGTCGGCCTGTTCATGGGAGGTGGCGACGATTAGTGACGTACGGGCCAGCAGCCGATCTGTTTCCGGCCCAGGAGCGAGCGGGAAGGCCGAGTGGCGGTACAGCACAAGGGCCGCCCGTTCTTGGTACGCCTCCTCGGAGGCGACCCACGCGGCGGAATCGTGACGGCCCGTCACGCAGACGATCTGAGGCCGCTCAGCGCGCGCGGTGTCGGCCAAGGCGGCGGCCGCAGCATCCCGTTCTCCCCCGAACGACGGCACATCGACGGTCGGCAGCCCTGCCTCACGCAAAGCCGCGCCCACGGCACTGTGTCTCTCGACGACGGTCGTTACCGCATGGCCTCCCTCGCTGAGTCCACAAACAGTGTCAAGCATGTAGCGATGCTTGCCGCCCCACACCTGATCAGAAACCGTAACCAGTATTCGCATCGGTGTGAATCTTGCCTTTCGTAGCTCTGTAATGGCGCTGGGCCGGAGGACATGCTTCCTGAGGCAGGTCTGCGCCTGCCGCCCACTTGATTCGACGAAGCGAATGGAATCTAGACTTAGGTCGGTCTGGCGCGTTTGAAGTGCCGACTCTGGCATCGCTTGCCGGTCAAGATTCCGCCACCGGCCGGTCGGCCCCGTCAATAAAGTCAGCGAATTCTCCGAAATTTTCCGCATCGAACAGCATCGCGAGATCTATTTCCTTCCCCAGGATCTCCTCGACCTGAACCGCGAAATCTACTGCCTGGAGCGAATCGCCGTCAAGATCGAAGAAATTGTCATCGGCTGTTACTGGGAAACCGAAAGCCTCATGGGCTGCCGCTAGAACTACGTCGAGGCTTTTCCGGGCAGCGAGGTCGCCTGTCAAAATTTTCTCCATTATTGGATACATTCCGTAGAAATTCAGAGGGGATGACGGCATCTACGGTGTTCCATCACGAAGGAATCATGCAAGAAGGAAGATACCCACGCAGAAATGCGGGAAGATCGATGTCAGCCTCGGCCATTCAGGCAGCTCGCACGACGAACCACCGAACCGTAGCGCGAAACAGACCGTGGAGCAGGCCCGGGCTCTGTTCCTCCATCATCGCTCCTAACAAGCCCTCGTCCTGGGGCGTCTGAATCGCGCGGGTGTCTGGATCCATGGAGTGTTGCCGGAAGGGCCGTGTCTCGTCACAGGCGAGCTCTGAGTTCCTTAAGGATCGTGCTCGAAGTCTCGGGTGCCGAAAAACTCGGACCCAACCTCAGTATCATCTGCAGCAGGTCCTCCCGGCTGGTCACTTGGAGGTCCGAACCGCCCACTGCAGCAGTAAAAACTGGATCGTATGCCCCCGGGCGGGCCAGGACTTGGCCGACCTGAACAGCCTGCGAAAACGTCAGGTCCTTGAGATAGCTGGCCGCGACATCGATGTTTATGTCGGTCGCCGCAAGATCCGCGCGAAAGCCGGCCAGCGTCTCGCCGGCTACCCGCCGGTTCCGCAGCAGGGCCAGCACCTCCTCTCGGATCCCGCGCAGCAGGACGTCCCGACGATCGGAGCGGCGAAGGAACAGCGTGAGCGGTATGGCGAACATCCCGGCGACCTCCCGTTCCTCCGCCTTGCGCGCGTCCACGGCAATGGTGATTCCGAGCAGCTCACGCGTGGTCACCTGGAACATGGCGCCGGCGAGCGCCGCGATCGCGACTTGAAACTCGGTGTACCGTTCTCGACGGCAGCGCTCCCTCAGTTCGACCAGCTCCGGGCCGTCGATCTCGACAAACAGAGTGACGCCCTCCTGCGTGTAGGTATTCGAGCTGATGGCGTCTCGTGGGCCGGCCATGGCCCGAACCATGCGGTTCCGCTCCTGCCAGAACCCTGCCGTTGTGTCGCCGCGTTCCGCCAATTCTGCGGCATGGGCGTCCGCCGCGGTGAGGAAACTCGCGGAGGGCGCGGGTTCCGTTTCCGCATCGCCCATGACGTACGCCAGATTCCGCCACAAGTCCGCCAGGAACAATGACTGTCCCGTGGCGTCCACGGCCAGGTGGGAGAACGTCGCTTGGAACGCATGCAGTCGGGACGAATGGCGAAGCAATCGAAACGTGAAGGGGTACTCCGTCGCCAGGTCGTACCCACTGGCGATATCCGCCGCGATCGCGGTCCGCGCATACCGCGCGAACTTCTCCTCCGACCCGTTCCGAATGTTCTGGCAGGTCACCAGAGCCTGACCGGTTGGCTCGGGGCGGAGCCATTGACAGAGCTTCCCGGAGCCCGTATCACGCGACACCCCGATGCGCAGCGCGTCGCATCGGCTCACGGCCCGTGCCAGGGCACGCACGAAGGCACTCACATCGAGTTCGCCCTCGATCCGGTAACTCGTCCAGAGCGCGTCGCCCAACGAGGGGTTGGTCTTCAGCTTGTTGTGCCAGAGGAGTTGAGCAGGCGTCAGAGCATGGGTTTGGACCGCCACGAAGATCACCCCTTCCTAGATGCCGAGGAGTCGGCGCCGAGCGTTTTCCTGTACGGTCTTACGAGCTCGATCAGTTCGCCATGGCTCCCGCACTGCGCGACCTGTCCGTTCTCCAACGCCGCGATGCTGTCCGCGACAGCATGGTCAAACGGTGCGCGATGACCATCACCGTTCGTAGGAGAATTGCCGCGTTGCGCAGAACTTCTCCTCCGTCCTGGGATCGAGCACACTGGCTCTCGTCTGAGACGAGCAAGCGTGGTTCTCTAGCCAGGACTTCGGAGTATGGCGGTCTGTTGACTCTGCCCGCCCGAAATCCCAGCCCCTCCCGGAGGAAGAGAAAGGTCTCGTAGCGCATGGGCACGCACTTCAGCTTCATAAACGTCCTACCAACAGCCGGTTCGCCAGGCCGAAGGAGAAAAAGAAACCTCAGTTCCAGGTGCGGAATATTACTCACCTTCGCCTCTCCAGCCGCCCCATTTCCGGCACCGCACCGACCGAACACCTGCTCGCTCTTACCTGCAATATCTTGATCGACCGGCCTTGGAGGTGTCCATCGGCTCTTCCGCCCTGGCCGTTACGCCGACAGCGGGTGTGGGCCGGCCCTGCGCTTTCAGGTCGTATCCGAGTGTCCGCGTTGAGGGCGCCGGTCGTACGGTGGCCAGCCAGGCCGGTGGCGTGCTGCTGGTTGAGAAGATCCTTATGGCCGGGCTGGGCCAGGTGATATCGGCGGCCCTGGCGCCGTGGCGGAAGCAGTGGGCGGTGCATGATCCGGGGAAGATCCTGATGGATGTGTCCCTCGCGATTGGTGTCGGCGGGGACTCCCTGGCCGATGTCGGGATGCTGCGAGCGGGGACGGGCGTGTTCGGGGCGGTGGCCTCTGGTCCAACGATCTCGCGACTGGTCGACACCTGGCCGGGACCGGACCGGGGGCCCTGGGGACGATCCGGACCGCGCAAGACTAAGATCGTTAAAAGGTGCGGAAGTTGGCTGGTCCCTCGGCGCCGGATGCAGGCGGACAGGTGATCGTGGACCCGGACCGGGTGGTTGTGCTGACGCATTCCAGAGAAGCAGGACGCCACTGCGACCTGCAAAAAGACCTTCGGGCACCATCCACTGATGGGCTTCGTCGACCACGGGCGAGGCGGCAGCGGCGAGCCCGTCGCAAGTGGTGCGCCCCGGCAACGCGGGCAGCAGCACCGCCGCCGACCACATCACCACGGCCCAACTCGCGCTGATCCAGCTACCCAAACACCATCGACGTGGCCGGCGGACACTCATTCGTCCGGCGAGGCCCGCGACGGCGCTTGGGCCGCCAACTCGAGGCCGGCAGCGACTGCCTAAAGGGCTGGCCCAAAGGAACGCCGCTGATCGTCCGCAAGCAATGCCCGTACCCCGGCGCCCAGTTGCGCTTCACCGACGCCGACGGACTGCGTTTGACCTGCTTGGCCGGCTGGGGCGTCTTCACACCCGAAAAAACATCACGGAACGCAAATCGGCCGCCAACGAGAGCTGACGGCCGATCACAAAAGATCGAGATCAGTGGGACTTGGTCAGGTCGGTATGCCGAGCCACTTCGCGCCGACTGTGACGGGCTGGTGTCGTCAGATCGAGGTGGCCTGCGGGCTGCGCTCCTGGTCCGATCCCGGTACCGGCGCTGACGGATCGACGCCGAGGGCCACGATTCGGTTGGCCTCGTTCACATGCACCACCCGCGGCTCGAGTGCCCGCGCCTCGGCGTCCGTTACTGTGGCGTAACTAATGATTATTACGAGATCCCCGGGGTGAACGAGATGTGCTGCGGCCCCGTTGATCCCAATCACACCGGACCCGCGCTCCCCCTCGATGACATACGTCTCGAGCCGCGCCCCGTTGGTAATGTCGACGATGTGCACGAGCTCGCCGGGCAGCAGGTCGGCGGCGTCCAGAAGACCGGCGTCGATGGTGACCGACCCCACGTAGTTCAGGTCGGCCTGAGTGACGGTGGCGCGGTGGATCTTGGACTTGAACACCTGGCGAAGCATGAGTCCCCTTCCGAGAAGCCATCCTGACCTGCAGTTTTGCAGGCCAGCGGCGGTCTTGCCGCCGTTGTCAGAGTCGCATACGTGGGCAGCTTTTCCAGGGTGATTCAGAACTGGCGCTGGCCAAATGCCGCCCTTTCTGCCGCACCGCCAGACAGACGCAAGGGTGCTGGGGATGCCTTCCGCCCTGCCCGCGGGACGGGTACACGGTACTTGGGCCGGGTCGGGGCGTGGCAACCAGACCCTCGGGACAGGACGGCTGGTGAGCACCAGGCATGGCTACGGAAAGTGATCGAGTGCCGCCGTGCGCCTCGTGCCCGTCCGACGCAAGAGGGAAAGCCCGGCACTATGGAAAGATCGTGCAAAATGATGCTTTTGGTAACTATCGCTCGGCCAGGTGCAGTCGTCCAGGGGTCTTGACCCAAGATCGAGGTCGAGTTGTCTCGCAACACTGGGCTCGCCCCCCAGCGCCTGCTGTGGTGCCGACTCGCGCCCCTTCATGCTCGGGCCTACAGGAAGGCATGTTGCGCGGCAGCGTGGGAGGCGCTCAGCCCAAAGCAGCGGTCACTACTGAGCTTGAACTCGGGTTGTCGTAGCCGCTGACAGGGCTTGATCCCCGCGGTACGCCGTTGTTATGAGGTACGCGCAGGGTGGCGGGCTGACGGATGAGCGCCGACAGTTCCGCGAGGGGATCCGCATGATGGCCGCCGAGCGGTTCGCCGTGGGCGAGCCGAGCTCAGCGATCGCGAGGGAGTTACGAGTCAGTGAGCCTTTTCAGCGTGGCCACCGATCGGGTGATGACCTTGGTGCCCGCAACGGACAGGGCTACCGTGCCGTTGGGTGAGGTGTTCGAAGTCTCAACCTGCCGGTCCAGGAGCCCTGTTGGTTCCCGATCCTGCCGCACTCGACCTGCCTCATGCGCTGGTCGAGTGGGTCACGATGCTTATCGTCACCCGTGAGGGTGACCGCCGCTGCAAGCTCCCGCCGCACCAGCGCGCCCTCGTCGCTCTCGCCTACCTGCGCAAGCACGACACTCTCGCGCAGATCGCCGCCGGGTTCGGCATATCCGTCGGCACCGCCCACGCCTACACCACCGCCGTCGTGCGGCTCCTCGCCGACCGGGCGCCGGGCCTGCTCAAGACCCTGCGCGAGCACGACCCGGACTACGTGCTCCTGGACGGCACCCTCAGTGAGTGCGACCGCCTGGGCGACGGACGCGCCGATTACTCCCACAAGCACCGGCGCCACGGCGTGAACGTGCAGGTCGTCACCGATCCCGAAGGCCAGCTTCTGTGGATCTCGCCGGCCTTGCCGGGCCGTGCTCACGATCTGACCGCCGCACGCACCCACCGCATCATCCGAATCTGCGAACGCCAGGGCGTCCCGATCGTCGCCGACCGCGCCTACATCGGCGCCGGCTCCTGGGCCACCACCGCCATCCGCCGCCCACCCAACGGCGAACTGTCACCGACCGAAAGGACGCTGAACCGGGCACTCGCCCAGGCCCGCGCTCCCGTCGAACGAGGCATCGCCCGCCTGAAGTCCTGGCGGATCTTCCGCCGGAGCCGCTGCAGCCCGAACCGCATGACGGACATCGCCGCCGCGGTCCTCACCCTGGAGAGGCAACGCTGAAAAGGCTCAGTGTCCGCCCGGTCCAGCGGTGGCGGCGGGCCTGGGACAGGGGCGGCCCGCGGGCTCTGCGGTCGGCGGGTTCGGCCTCGCTTCCCAGGCTGAGCGATGCCCAGTTTGCCGTGCTGAAGGCTGAGTTGGCCAAGGGGCCGGTCGCGCATGGCTGGGCCGATCAGCGGTGGACGCTTGCGCGAGTCAAGACCGTGATCGGGCGGCGCTTCCACAAGAGCTACACCCTCCAGGGCGTGCGCAAGCTGCTGATCCCCCACGGTTTCTCCCGCCAGGTGCCGGCCAGACGGGCCGTCGAACGCGACGAGGAGGCAATCTGCGGCTGGGTGAAGGAGACCTGGCTGCAGGCGGAAACACCGCGGCGGCGCTCGGGGCCTGGATCGTCTTCGAGGACGAGGCCGGCTTCTCGATGACGCCGCCGACCGCCCGCACCTGGGCCCGGCGCGGACACACGCCCGTCATCCGGGTCCGGGGCCGCACCTCGCGCCAGCTCTCCGTCGCCGCCCTGGCCTGCTACCGAGCAGGCGAACGGCCCCGCCTGATCTATCGGCCCAGGCGGCACCGCAACCGGCGCGGCGAGCGGAGGAGCTTCGCCTGGAGTAACTACCGCGACCTGCTGAACGCCGCCCGCCGCCAGCTCGGCGCCCCCATCGTCCTGATCTGGGACAACCTCGGCACTCGCGTGTGTGCGGACATGCAAGCATTCATCGACGGCCAGGACTGGCTGACCGTCTTCCAGCTACCCGCCTACGCGCCCGAGCTCAACCCGGTCGAAGGTATGTGGTCGCTGCTGCGGCGCGGCTACACCGCCAACGTCGCCTTCACCGACCCAGACCACCTCATCCGCACCATCCGCCAGGGTCTCCGCAAGATCCAGTATCGCCCAGCTCTCCTCGACGGTTGCGTCGCAGAAACCGGACTCGTCCTCCGCTCCAGATAACTCACCACGACACCACCAGTTCAAGCTCAGTAAACCCTTTCGACATTGCCGCCCCGGGGTGAGGACTGCTGCCGCGACTGACGGCATTCGATTCGGGCCGCACCGTGCCCTGCGGGAGATCCGCCACGACTTCAGTCGTGCGACAGCGCGCAAGACCGGCGCCCGCGCTGCGGACAGCACGCGGTTTACGGTTTGCCGAGTTGGTGTGAGCTCCCTGCCCGGAGGGCGTCTGAGCTGCGTCGTCACCCAGGCGCCGGCTTCCATGTAGGCGCGGTCGGCAAGCACGGAGACGTCCTGAAGTTCACAGATCCGGATGATCCGGTGGATGCGGACTGTTGTTATATCGTGTGCACGGCCTGACAAGACGGGCGAGATCCACAGCAGTCGACCGGACGGTTCGGCCACCACCTACACGTTCGCCCCGTGTCGACGGTGCTTGTGAGAGAGGTCGGCCCGGTTGGCCCCGACCCAGCCGCATTCCGCGAGAGTGCCGTTCAGCAGGGCGAAGTCGGAGACGGCCTCACGCAGGGCGCGGGAGTCCAGGCGCACGGTCGGCGGGCAGGGTTATGACGGCTGCCGTGTAGGCATGGGCGGTGCCGACGCAGATACCGAAGCCGGCCGCGAGTTGGGCGAGGGTGTCGTGCCGGCGCAAGTACACCAGGCCGAACCAGGGCACGCTGGTGCGGTGGGAGCCTGCAGCGGCGGCCACCCTCACGGGTGACGATCAGTTTGGTGACCCACTCGACCAGGGCGTGCGACAGGATGAGCAACCAACAAGGCTTATGCGCCGATGAGTTGAAACGTCGAGCGCCTCCTTCAACGGCAGGGAGTCTTGTGCGTTGCAGACGCCCACGTCATCACCGGTCAGCGGCCACGCTAAAAGGGCTCAGGAACTACCCGGCTTTGAGGCAAGGCCCGTTGGTACGACCAGCCACATCGCGAACCCCTGCGAATCACCCTCATCAAGGCAGCCCCTGAAGATCTACACTTGCCAGACTTCCCCGCCATCTCGCAATATGCACAACCCATCTCAAAATGACCTTTCACCTTTGCGTAGATTAGGCGGAAATCTAGCAGCCTGCGTCCCGAATAACCTCAGAATGAAGCAACCAGCCCACCTGGACCGTCTACCGCGACGGTGCTCACCGTCACTCAAAGAGAAGCAAAGTTCATATGGAAAGTTTTTTGCTTGACGCAAGTGATCACCACTGGAAGGCTTGGTGCGCCAGGATGTCGCGGAGCGAGTCATCAGCAGCCAGGAGATGTCCCTAAAGTTATGAGATTTGACAGGCGTAAGAGGGCCTCAACTATGACGTTCGATAGAAAAGGTCGTCGTCCACCCATACCTCAGGGTCGACGAAAATACATCAGGACCGCATTCGCGAGAGGGTATTTCCACGACGGAGAAATCTGCTTAGTGATAGCGGGATCGAGTTGAATGGCATGATAGATGAACTCCACTCAAGCATGCGCGCTTTGAGTGAGCGGGAGTCCGAAGTAGCTCGCTTGGTCGCCACCGGAATGACGAATTACAGCATAGGCGTGGAGCTGGGAATATCCGAAAGGACGGCAAGAGAATACATCGCGCGCATCATGCTCAAGTTGAGGGTAAGCACCCGCGTCGAGATTGCCGTTATTTCCACCAAATGGGAGCTTTTCAAGCTAACACGCAACGGGCAGCCCCACGGCCCCGGCGTTTGCCCCGGATGTCCGGTTGCTCGTGTGATCCCATAGAGGGTGAGGACGCGGTGGCGTTCGGTGTGGCCTAGTGTGGACTTTTTCACGCGGGCTGGCATCCTCAGGCGGGGTAGGCGGTAGCAGTCTACCCAGACAGGTGGACCGGGGTCAGGTTCCCGGTCCACCCCTGCACTCGTGTGCCGATGACCGAAGCGGACCGGGCAATGCCTGTTCGGCGATCACGTGGTCGGGCAGATGGTGAGCAGTACCCGTTCTCGTGAGAATCGGCGACCACGTCGGTCTCGGGGGCACCCCCCGGCCGCCGAGACCTGAACAGCCACGGACATAAGCGTGCCCGTCCCCCGGACTCGATACGCGGGCTCATCCTGTGATGGTGCTCTCCACCCCGAGGCCCCCTGCATCGCAGGCTTTTCCACAGCCTTTTCCGCCACCGCCTCCGGGACATACTGCGCCGTCGAGAACAGCGAGCTGGAGTACACCAAGACCGCGTCGAACACCACGCACCCGGCCCATCCCCGAACGCAGAAACCCCGCCGGAGTCGGCCGACAGGGTTCCTCATCTGTCACGCGCGAGTCACAGACCCCGTGGACACCCTCTCGGCACAGGATCTCGAAACTGGACATACACGTCCGCATAGGACTGGATGGACGGCCCTGGACTGCTTCTACGACATGTGCCATGTCGTACCCCAGGACTCGCACGCCAACACCACAGATCACGGACCAAGATCCGGACCAGATGCGGACCAAGTCGGCTCAGCAGCAGACGATTCCACCCTTTGTCGCAGGTCAGAGGCGACGATGAGCGTGTACCACCAGCAGACGAAGAACCTGCTGTCAGCCGCAGTCCAATCAGGCGGCTGCCCACAGACCGGCATCCAGGATGCGGGCGGCCTTGGCGATACTGCCCGGCATCAGGTGCCGGTACGTCCGATACGTCTCCTCGATCGACTTGTGCCCCATCCACTCCGCCACGTCGGTGATTGGTATCCCGTTCCCGAGCGCGTTCGAGGCGAAATAGTGCCGGAATCCATACATACCGACACGGCCCTCTGCCGGGAGGTCCTTGAAGAGCTTCTGCACACGCCGGCGTTCCATCGGCTCCGTGTAGTACCCGCTCGGACCACCCAATAGATAACCCTCCTTCGTGGTCCCGTGCTTCTCCTCGTACCGCTCCATCGCTTCCCGCACCGAGCGCGGCAGAGGAACCTCGCGGAACTCTCCTGCCTTGCGGTGCTTCAGCTTCGCCGGCTTGTGCGTGTTGGAGTGGATCTGCTCGTGCACCCGGTAGATGTCATCGGCCACGACATTGTTGACGTTCACTGCCCGGGCTTCCCCGTTTCGCAGGCCGCAGCCCACCATCATGACGATCTCAAGCGCGAGATACTCGTCAGCGGCAGACACCGCCTTCTTCACGTAGGCAAGGGACGGGATCACCACCTTCTGACGGACGTACTCCGGCTCCTGGACCCCCTTTACAGGATCGTCCACCATGGCCCCCTTACCATAGGCGTCCCGCAAGATCGTCTTCAGAGTGCGGAAGATGTTCACCTGGTTCCCGCGGCCCACCCCATCGGCCTCCAACTCGTCCAGGAAGCACTCGACCACGATTGGCGTGACGGAGTTCAGCTTTCTTGAACCAAGACGGGGGATGATGTGCACGTTGATGGAGCTGTCGACGTGCCACCCCGTCGAGTACTCCGTCATCTTTCGCTGACGAGGCCGCCACTGCTTCGCGTATTCCGCGACCGTCTGCTGACCGAGTTCCCGGCGAGCCTCGGCAACGGATGGCGTCGTTGTCTTTTTCTCCGCGTAGATCTGCGTGAGGCGCTCGATCGCTTCGTCCTGCGTGTCGTAGCCGGCCTCTTCACGCTGCTTACCGATAGCGTCCCGGAACCGAATCGTGTACGGGTGCGAGCAGCGGGTCGGCCTGGAACAACCGCACGCCTTGAAGAACGACCCCATCCCAGGGGCGAGCTGTCGAGCCACTTATCAAGCCTTCCGAGCAGGGCGTCGGGCGGGGCAGCCGATACCTGCCGCGGGTGCAAGTCAGCAAGCCGGACACCGCCCGGCCCGATGCTGACCATTTGCTGACCTGGAGGCCGCGATCAGGGCTCTGACCTGCGGAAACGCCCAAACGCTAGATCTTGGACTTGATCAAAGTTCGCAGCACTTTGGACTCCTAGAAGACGGCTCCCCGCCAGCTTTCTGCAGGTCAGGGGCACTGCTCACTGTACACCGGCACTCGTCGGACTCGAAGATGCCAAAGAACATCGACTTCACTCGGGCAAGAAGGCTCCTCGCCTGCGCTTCCATGTAATCCAGGCCGCTGTGCCATCGCCGACCAAGCACCCGCTCAAATTCCTGTCTCGGAACGGACGAGGACTCATGCTGACCAGATGCTGACTGACCTGACGATGCGCCAGGTACGCACTTCGTCGAGCAGGGAGCCACCCTCCGCGTCGACCTGGAAGACGGTCAACGCACCCGACAGGGGGCTTCATCCGGCCCCAAGGCATTAGAGGGCGTCTGAGGATCCCCTTTAACGAGTTGGTGCGTGATAGCGGGTGAGGCGCTGTACCTGGCCGGTGGCATGATCCAAGTGTGGCGATCACGGTCAATCGAGCGGTGCTGGCGCATCAGTTGTTCACGGGGATCTCTCGGTGTCATCTCGCTTGTCTGATCGAGGAGTTGGCGGTGCCGTGCCAGGCCGACATTGAAGGTCGCCGTCATGCTGCGCGGGGCGGGGCCAGGAAGCGAGCCGAGGGCGCCGGCGCCCGGCACCAACTGGTGTTCGTCGACCGGTTGGTGGCCACGCTGATCCATCTGCGACACGACCTGCCGCACGCGGTGCTGGGACTGCTGTTCGGCGTCGACCGCTCCACCATCACCCGCGAGGTCACAGAGATACGACCGCTCCTGGCCAAGCGGGGATGTGCGGTTCCCGACCGTCCCGGCCTGCGCTTTCGGACGCTGACGGACGTGTTCGCCTACGCCCATGCTGAAGGCACCGAACTGCGTTTGGACGCCACCGAAGTCCAGGTCCGCCGACCACCAGCCGACCGCGGCGGACGACGCGCATTCGTCTCGGGCAAGAAGAAACAGAACACCATGAAAGCCACCGTCATCGCCGACTGGCGGGGGCCGCACGTTATGGACCGATGCCCTGCGACCTGGTCGTATGCACGACGCGACGGCCGCCCGCAACGAAGGCATCGCCATCTGCTTCCATCACTTCCCCGACGTCGAGGTCCTGCTGGACGACGGCTACCTCGGCCGGAGCCGCGACCACCGCAGACAAGCCATCACACCACCGAGAAAACCGCGGCCAGGAGCACTGCCCGGCAGAGTCGAACAGTGGGAACGTGAGCGCCACTGGCACTCCTCCGACCGCATCACCGTCGAACGCGCCATCGCCAACCTCGTATCCGACCGCACCGCCAACGACCAAAAATAGGCCACGAGCAGGCCAAACACGCCTCACCCGCTATCACGCACCAACTTGTAGGACGGCCTACGATGACTCTGCGCCCGGTGAAGCTCTGGTGACGAGCCGAGCCCGCCAGTAGCTGGCGGCGTCTTGGCCGCCCTGCATCGCCGTGACCTGATCAGCCTGCTGCGCGAGTGCGGCAGCGGGTGCCGTGCCCTGAACGTAGGACTCGAAGCCGCGGTTGAGTGCACTGCGGCTCAGGAACTCGGCGTACTCGCGCACTGACTCGACAATCGCGAAGCTGGTGGGGTTCCCATGCACCAGGGCATTTCGGACACGACGGCGTCGGGCCTCCAGCACGGCGCCTTCGGCGGTGTAGTACGCGATCAGGGCGCGGTACTCGCTGTGGTCGCTCACGCTGGCGAACATCCGCCTGATCCAGGCACGCTCGGACTCGATGCGGCAGAGCGAGAGGAGATCGCCAGAGCAGTCAGCGACGAACAGAAGCCACGGGCGTGGCGAGTTCTTCGCAAGCCACTCCCCGGTCAGCTCGCTGAACAGTTCACTTCGGTTCCCACCGCCGAGCAGGCACATGCCAACGGCTCGCTGCACGTCGGTAAGCCACCGAGCATGGGGCCAGTGCTTGCCGAGGAGATCGAATAGGTCGTTGGGGCCGAGCGCAGCGTGCGCCGCGACGTGTTGCACCACACGGTCCGCGAGCGGAATCACGCTGCTGATGTCGGCTTCGGAAGGCTTGCGCAGAGCCATGTCGCGGCTGAAGGGGCGGTCGGCGATTGTCTGCGCTTCGAGTGCGGCCGCGAGGAACCGGGGAAGCTCTTCGCGGGCCAGCGCCGAGGCGATGCGCGGCCCGTGCTTCGCGATCGCGTCCGCGGTGATACCCGCGCCGTAGTGATCACGGGGGAAGCCCGTCTCGCGCGGGGAAACGGCAGAGTTAAGAGAGCCGGCCTTACCGGAGCGCAGCACCGCGTGCTGGGCGAGGTGCGGGCGGATCCCGCCAGAGTTGTGTATCGAGACGTTGAAAATCGTGTTCACAATGCGAACGGCGCGATCCAATGCGCCCGCCGCCGTGGTCGTGCCGAGGTCGACGCGCACCAGGAAGTCCACGTCGGACTCCTCGTGGACCATCTTCGCGACCTTGAAGAGATCATCACTCCGAACCAGCTCCCAGAGCTCTTCCTTGTGCTCGAAGTCCTGGCCTTCGGGCCTTGCGTTGGGTACCGCCCAGAGGGCATTGATGAAGGTCACCCGCCCAGCGGAGAGGTGCATGAAAGCCTCACCCTGGTAGCCGAGCCACACCACGACCGGCTCGACTTGTGCCGGAGTGCCGACGTGAGTTCGGGCGTTCGCGATCCGCTCCTGCAGCGGCACGCTGCTCTGGCCGATGGGAATGGCATAGGGATCACGGCCGAATGCGATCACCGAGATCAGGTCGCGGAAGATCCACTTCGCGCTGAGTCCGCGCCTGCGTAGTTGGTCGAAGAGCAGTTCGGCAATCGGGCGGTACTCCCGGCCCTCCAGGGCACGGTTTTGAGCCGTGGCCACGAGGTCATCCCAGCTGGCGCGGACAGCTTCGTCTGCATCAAGCGTCCCGAGGAGGTCCTTCGCGGCTTTGGTGACGCTGGTCCAGACAGCGTCGGTGCGGGTGCCCGGCGGCTGCGCCAAGACCCTCGTGGGGCTCCCGGTGAGCTGCGAGAAGGCGGCTTGGAACTGTGCGAGTGATGCGCCGATGTGCGCGCGAAGTGACGCGCCAAGCATGTTGATGGATTCGTCGAGGTCGAGCCGCAGCGACTTCCGGTTGGCGGTGTTCTTCCAGGCATCGACGCCGCTGGCAAGCTCCACCCACTGCAGGACCTCTTCTGCGAGTACGGTGAGCGGCAGAATGGTGCTCACGCCGTGGTGCCGGTCGAGTGACGACACGAGGGACTTCAACCAGGCCGGATCATCAGCGGACCAGTGGTCGCTGACGTTGTAATCAATCATCACCTTGGGTCGCCCGCCTCTCGTGCGGTTCTAGCAGCCGACCGGAAGGGTTGTTTCGTCATGTCCCTCTAGAGGATACGGCTATGACCGCCCTCCCCCTCACACGTTTTCTTCACGTGCCGCACAGGGCTAACCATCCATCGTCGGACCGGTCCACTTCGCTCGGTGAGGCAGTCCAGCACCTCGACGGCCTCACCGGCGCCATGCCCGAGGAAGCGGCCGAGCCCGTCTGGACCAGCACCGGTCGGCGAGACAGCTCCCGAAGCAACATCAACTACGCTGACACCAGCCGCATAACCCGTGTCCAGGACCCGAGGTCAAGGCCCATCCACACTCTGATCGGCAAGTGGTTTGGGGCAGGGGCGGCCTTCTGAGGAGGGATGCCTCCGGGTGTATTCCAGCTGTCCGAACTCCCTCCCCCCGGACGACAGCCGGGCGGCCCGTCAGCCTGCAGTTCCGGCGTCTGCGGCCCAGTAGGCCAGGATCTGGCGTACGTCTGTGGTGACATGGTGGTGCGGGCCCAAAGCCCGTGTCGCGTGGTCGGCCACGTCCTCCATCTGGGCGCGGGCACTCTCCTTCTTGCCTGCTCGCCAGGTCCACTCGGCGAGTACGGTGCGGCAGGTGAGGGTGCGTACCTGGTCGGCGCCGAACACGGTGATGAACAGTGCTACGAGCTCCGTGAGTTCTGTGACCGCCTCGTCGAGGTGGCCCGCCTTGCCGCGTTGTTGGGCGAGGTTTGCGCGGGTGATCAGGGCCTCGCCGTGGAGCTCTCCGTGCACCGTCTGCTGGTCGGCCAGCAAAGGCGTAAGTATTTCGATCGCTTCTTCGTTGTGCCCCAGTCGGCCCAAGCAGCTGGCCAGAGCGTTGCGGGCGACCATGGTGCGAGGATGACGCGGGCCGCTGATTCGCGTGGTGCCCTCGACGACAGTGCGCAGTTCCGGCAGGGCTTCGGCTTCCCGTCCGCATTGGGTCATGCAGTGAGCGCGGTTGCGACGAGTGACGAGAACACCCTCGTCTGACGGAGTAGGCAGTCGCTGCAGGGTGTCGAGGAGACGGTCGTACTCAACGACGGCCCCCGCATAGTCCCCTGTAACGCCGCGCCAGTGCGCCAGATTGTTCAGCGTGGTCAGCACATGCGCGTGCTCGTCGCCCAGAAGGCGGCGTTGAGCAGCCAGCACCGCTTGGAGCTCCTTCACCGCCGCTGGCACGTCGCCGTCCTCGGCCTGCAACCCTGCGATGTCGCTGCGTAGGAACAGGGTCTCCGGAGCATTTTCGCCCAGTAGCCGTCGCGCGGTGCGCAGCATCGATCTGTAGTGCAGCAGTCCCTGATCCCGGCGCCCGGTGGCCTGCAACTGTAGGCCGAGCCGCGTAAGTACGCGGTGAGGCCCCTGTGCATCCCACAGCGCATCCGCTGTGTCATGCGCGACAAGGTGCTCCGCGCTGGACATTAGGGAGCGGCCGGTGGCGGTGTCCGCGTAGTCCACGCCCGGCGGCCACACCTCCTCAAGAGCGGCAGCTGCCGCTCGGACCGCGGTGTTCAGTTCCGAGGGCTCGGCGCTTTCTCGTACAGCGCGCTGGATGAGCTGGTGCATGCTGATGAAATCGTCCCGCTCGTCCGTTCCTGGGGGCGCTGGGTACACGAGACTGAGTCGGCGTAGTACCTGTAACGCCCGTCGAGCGTGATGGGCTGAGGCTGGCAGTTGTCGACCGCTCGGCTGCTGCGTATTGAGGTACTGGACCAGGGCGGGCGTAGTGATCGTCGCCATGGGAACCGAGTGGGTGTCCAGCAGGCACAGCATCGTGAGCAGCGGACGCGCGAGGCCCACGGGAGCGAGCTCGTTCGCTCGTTGTACCGACAGGTGCCACGCAGCGGCCACGGTGTGCTGCTGCGCGTCCGGAAGACTACTGTCGTCAGGCAGAACGTCGGCCAGCTGCAGGGTGCGGTTCGCGAGCAGAGCTCGGTACTGCGCGACGGTCAAAGAGCGATCCTCGCAGAGGTAGGCGGCTGCCTGCGCAAGCGCAAGCGGCAGATGGCCGAGATCGTCAGCGAGGCGGTCAAGATCGGCGGCGTCCTGCTCACGTCCCTGCAGCCTAAGGACGCTTTGCAGGTAACGCCTTGACATGGCCGGAGAGTAGAGGCCGACGTCCATGCGAGCACGGTGCTCGGTGTGCCAGGCGGCGCCCTTGCTGCGGGTGGTCACCACGCACCGCCCGCCGGCCGTGCGCGGCGGCCACCACTCCCGCAATGCCCCCACATCCGGCACATCGTCCAGAACCACTAGCCACTGTCGGGGAGTCGTGGCAAGCCACGAGAGAAAGCGGGCAGCTTCGTCGTCCGCGTCGCCCGAAGGACTCAGACCGGTGACGGCACGCCAGGCACGGGCGTAGGTGCCCACGATGTGCTCAATGCGATCGGCGGTCACCCAGACGACCAGATCCATCCGCGCCGGTGGCGAAGTAACAGGGTCGCACCGCTGTGTGTCGGTGTTGACGGAGGCTGAGTCGACCTGCCGAGAGCGAGCCTTCGCGAGCATGTCCGCGGCGAACTCGGCCGCCACTTGCGTCTTGCCCACGCCCCCCATGCCGCACAGGACCATTGTCGAGGGTGTCACGTCGGCGGAGTCGATCCACTCACGCAAACTCGACGAGGCCTCACGAGGCTCGAACCGGGAGGCGGGCACCGGGACAGAGCCCACGAGCAGCGGCCACTGCGGTCGGAAGGCTTCCTTGACAACGACCGTGACGTTTTCGACGTACCCGCTGTTCGCCCAGCCATTGGGTTCGGCATGAGCGCTGCCGGTATCCGAGACCTTGAGCATTTGCCTGTCTCTGCGCATGGACATCCGTTCGGGTGCTGCTGCTGTAGACAGCTGGTCGGTGTGGGTCAGCTCAGGCGGATGCCTGTGTTGGCGTTACCGCCGTCGCCGTCGGCGTCTCCGGTGCGCTCCGCCCGGAACTCGCCATGCAGGCTGTTCGCCGGGCCTGTGATGCCACTGTTGGCATCAGCCCCAGATCGGGCTGACGCCCTTCCCGTCTGCAGTGCGACGGCGACAGCCGACTGCCCGCCCCGCCGCAAAAGTTCCCGCGCCAGAGCGATAACCGCCGCGCACGCGGCCACGATGGAGGCCACTTGCCCCGCCGCATTCAGATTCACGGTGAACCACACCATCACCATCGCAGCGATGACAAGCACCGAACCGGCGATCACCGCGTACCGCATCCCGTTGTTCATACCGGGATACTGCCTCAATAACGGGACGGTCGGGGCCCAAGCGTTGACGGCACTTGGAATCGACTGGGCGATGAGACCCCAGCTGGAACTGCTCGGACAGTTGGAAGGCGGTTCCCGACCTTCCGGGCACGAGCTGGGGGCCTTCTCCGTGGTGTCAGGACGGGGGCGAGTGGTCGGCATCGTCCGTCAGCTAGGAGGTAGATCTTGAGGGTGAGGGCCCTGCGTGAGTACCGACTGAATCTCTCCCTCGCAGAAGGCCGGGACGGAGCGGACGAAAACTACGCCCGGGGCGGGCGCTTTCATCGACCGAGGCGCTCTACCAGGACGGTCTGACAATCGAGGGGCGACCGGGATCAGTTTTCGCCGCGTTCCCGATGCTGTCGGAGCCGCTTGTCATCCGCCCCGCTTCCTGCACCCGCAGTGCCGACGGCGGACAGCCAGATCACAGCCCTCGCCGTAACTATGCGCGCACATGGCTGGATTACGCCCACACGGTCATCGGGAAACCGTCCCCAGCCTCAGCCTTATCGGTGTCACAAGGCACCAAGGGGGAGAGATACCGACGTGGACGCTCTCACGACGGCTGTGCGCACGCTTCTGGAGGATCCGGACGCATCTGTGGAAGTGGAGGTGTCCACGCCGGAGGAAGCGGCGCACGCCGTCCGGCTCTTCGACGAGGGCCTGCGTAGCGGTCGTGGGGTCCACCGCAGGATGGCCGAGGGCGCTTTGCACGGCGCCGAGACGCTCTCGACGGACCGCCTGCAGGTCCTCTCCGAGTTCGTCCAGAACTCCGATGACGCGGGAGCCGGCCAGTTGCGCATCCTGCTTCGGTCCGACGACATGCTGGTCGCCCACGACGGAGCCGGCCTGTGTCTGGCCGATGTGCTTCCGCTCGGCATGCCCTGGCTCACCGGCAAGACCGCTGACGCCGCGGCCACCGGCCGGTTCGGCATCGGACTGTCCACGCTGAGGGCCCTCTCGACGGTGTGGGAGGTGCACTGCCACCCGTTCCACGTGCGCTTCTGCGGGACCGACCTCGAGCCCGCGCCGCCGCCCAAACTCCCCGACGAGATTTCCGGTCCCGAGTGGACCGTCTTCCGTATCCCACTGGCCCCCGGGAAACTGACCGCGGCCCAGCTCCTCGAATGGTTCGACGACTGGAATGACGCTTCCCTGCTCTTCCTGCGCCATCTCCGCGATCTGGAGGTGACGGCCGGCGAGCACAGCGCCAGACTGACCCTGGCCTGGGCTGACGTGGCACGGCATCGGCTAGTGGTCCAGGGCATCGAGCATGAGGTGAGAGTGCGGCACGCCCGGACGACCGACGGAGCGGTGTGGCGCGTGTACACGGCGCAGGTGGAACCGCAACCGGAATGGGAACGGAGCCACAAGGCACTGGGCCCGGTCGTGCCCGTGGGCATCGCGCTCCCCCTGGGGGGCGAGGTGTCCGGCAGTGTCCATGCCGGCCTGCCCGTCGCCCCGTTGGACGTGGCGGCCCGCGTCCACACCCAGTTCGACCCTGTCGCCAGCCGCGAAGGGTTTGCCGACAGCCGCCTCAACGCACAGCTCGTCCCCGTGATCGCCGACCTGTGGGAAACCGCCGTACGCGACGTCCTGGAGAGGGTGGATCACACGGCATGGCACCTTGTTCCGCTTCCCCGCCCGCCGGGCTCCGCGCCGGCGCACCTGCTCCAGGACCGGATCCGCACCGAGCTGCTCACGCGCGCCCGGCAGTCACTCGCTGCCGAGCTGGTCCTGCCGGTCGCGGAGGGTGGGCCCGCGGTCCCGCTGTCCGATTTCGCGGTCGAGGAGGCCGCACTGTCGGGGGTCCTCGACGACACCGACATCGCACGGCTAGGCGAAGCCCGGTACTCCCTGCCTGCCGCCGTCCGCGACAGCGGCGGCCGCTGGCGGAACGTCCTCGCGGACTGGCGTGCGGCGGGTGCCGCGTCCCTGCGCGCAGAGGTGCGGGTCATGGATGCCCTCGCCTTGTTCTCCGACGACGAGTGGCAGGACGTCACGCGGTTCGTACGGCTTGCCGCGGTCGCCCTCGAGGCTGGGCACGAGCACGCGCTGACCGGCCGGACGTGCCTGGTCACCGCCGACGGGCACCGACTTCGGCCGCAGCTCGCGGCGAACGCGTTCGCCGACGCGTCCGGCGGGGCCACCGGCCCCCTGGATGTGCTGGGCGTCGTTCTGGACCTGCATCCCGCCTACGCGGAGGACAACGTTCGGGCGAAGACCGTCACCGCATGGCTGCGTCGCCGGGACTGTCTAGTGCGCCGCGACGACACGGCAGCCGTACTGCGGATCGTCTCCCGGCTCGGAGAAGCCGGGAGACGACTTGCCGACGACGAGGCGGCGGAGACCGCCCGGCTCGTCGCGCTACAGCAGGCGCTCGGCGAGCTGCCCAAGAAGCAGCGCGACCGGCTCGGTCCGGGCATCGGACGGGCGGTTCTCCTCAACGGCTTCGCATACGACAAGGACGGGACCGAACAGGCCGCCCGCGTTCAGCCCGGCGCCGCCTATCTCCCCCAGGCGCTGGAGAGCGCCGACGGAGACCGGTTCGAGGTCGCGGCACGCAGGACACCCGGTCTCGTCTGGGTGCGCCGCTCATACGCGCGATCACTGCTCCCCGCCGCCCGGGCAGGCGGTCTGAGCGGAACGGCCTTCCTACGGCTGCTGGGCGTGGCGAGCGCTCCGCGGCTCACTACAGTGCGCGAGCTCTACGACCGGTCGGACACCAAGACGTACCCGGGAGATTCCCGTCTCGGCCTCGCGCGGAACTGCAGGTGGTATGTCACGGGCCGGTGGTCGGAGATGGTGGCCAAGGGAGCCGATCACACCCTGGATGACCTGACCAGCGACGACCTCTTCACCGTGGTCGAGAACATCGTCGCCGAGAAGGACGTGAACGAGCGACGCCGCCGCACAGCCGCCCTGCTACGCACCCTCACCGCACTGTTGACCAGTTCGGACCAGGCCGTCGTCCCAATGGCCCGAGGCCACTACAAGTGGAACGTCAGGGGTGAAACGGCGGCCATCTGGGTGTGGCAGCTCCGGGAGACTGCCTGGCTGGAAGACAGCCACGGCCGACTCAAGCCGCCGGCCGACCTCACCCTGCGTACACCGGATACGGTAGCCCTGTATGGGCCAGAGGATCCCGGATACCTGCACCCAGCGATCCACCAGGCCCTGGCTACCCCCACGGAGGTCCTCACCGCACTCGGTGTCTCCAGCAATCCCGACGTCCCGCGCCTGATGGAGCGGCTGCGGGAACTCCGCGACCGCGCCGACGACAACACCAATACTGATGGCGACGTGCCGGACAGCCTGAGGGCTGAGGCGCTGCTGGTCTATCAATCCCTGGCCCGGCGACTGACGCACCGTTCGGCAGATGCACCCCAGACTGCGGTCGAGAAGCAGATTCGCAACGAGTTCGTGTACGAGGACCTCGTCCTGACCGACCAGGGCTGGATGAAGCCCGGCTCGTGCTTCCGGGGACCTGCCATCCTGCGCGGGTTCCGTCCCTTCGCCCTGACCGGGATGGACGTCGACCCTCTATGGCAGGCGTTGGGCATCCCTGAACCCGGGCTCGATGACCTCGTCGACGTGCTGAAGGAGATGTCCGGGACCGGTGCCGCCCCCGACGCCGAGGACGAAAGAGTCATGCTCGATGCTCTGCGCCGCCTGCGGGACATGATCTCCTCCGACGACAAACCGATGCCACCGGGGCTGCAGAGCAGGCTGCGCAATCTGCCGCTGTGGACCACGGCCGGCTGGGTCAAAGGCAAGGGCCGATCAGTGTTCGCCGTGGCCGACCCAGGGGTCGAGCGAGCCCTGACGGGCCGTCTGCCGCTGTGGAAGCCGGGAGGGAACGTACAACAGTTCACGGCACTGTTCGGACGGCTGTGCGTCACGCCCCTGGACGTCGCGGATGCCCAGGTCACGTACGAGACCGGCGACGCGAACGCAGCCGAGGGCGCACTTCTCAACCAGCCGGTCGACGCGAGCCTCACCGAGGACTTCCGGCGGGGAGTCGCCGCGCTCCAGGACCTTCTGGTGCGCGACGAGCCCGAAACGGCGGAGGCTTTCACCGGCTGGACCTGGCTGGCGGACCTGGAAGTCCGGCAGCTCCCCGGCCTGCAGATCCGCATCGATCCGGGAGCCACCCACGAGCCCATCACGCTCCCCGTCGACGCGCAGATCGACCGCCGCCGCAACACGCTGTTCCTGGACTCGCACGCGGCGCTGACCACCAAGTCGGGAACGGGAGCGGCGATCGCCGCGCACTTCGCGGAAGCACGCTCGCGCGTGGGCCACACCTGGCGCGACGTTTGGGAAGAACGCCTGGTGGAGGCGGAGGCCGGGACAGCTCTCACATCGGCAGCACAGCGAGACCGCGAGGAACGGCAACGGCTCGCCGAAGAACTACGCCGGCGTGCACAGCTGGCCCCCGTGGCTCCCACCGCGCCGACGCCGAATGTGAAGACCACCCCTCAGCGGAACAGCAACACCAGCCCGGCTGTCCCCACTGGCCCGATCGGCTTCATCCCGCCGCCACGCACCGGTTCAACGCCCGCGTCCGGAAGCCCCGGACCTGGCAACCAGTTCGGCCCGCAGCACGCGCCAGTCGCGCGCCCCCTAGCGGACGCGGTCGTCTTCGGCGTGCTGCCCGACAAGGTCACCCGCACTGGAGTGCCGCCCACACCGAGCAGCAGCCCTGCCCGGACACCGGGGATGGGGGGACCTGCGCCCCGCCGACCCAGCACCCCACTTCCCCAGCCCAGGGCCGGAGGCGCCCCGCCCCGCAGCAAGGCTTCACCGCTCGGCTACGAAGACCACGACAAGGAGGAGCTCGTCATCCAGGCGCTCCGCCGGATCCTGCGAGAACAGGGTGTCGAGCTGGACGACCAGCGGGGTGCGTCGGGCGTGGGCGCCGACGCATATGACTCGACCGGACGCTACTACGAGATCAAGGCCCACGGACGTGCCGTCCCGGGCGAGCTGTCACTTACGCGTTCGGAGTTCGTACGGGCCTGGACCGAGCGTGAAAACTACACGCTCGTGATCGCTTCGCACTTGGAGAAGGGCGCCGGCAATCCGACCCTCCGCCTGGTGAACGACCCTGTGCACCGCTTCGAAGTCGAACCGCCAACGGACGTCCGTCTTAAGGGCGTACGGGACCTGTCAGTGGAATCGACCATGTACGAGTGGCCCGGCACGAAGTGACACCGCTGGTTTGTCAGTGGGGCATGTCAGTGTGCGGCCTAGCTGCCAACTGCACTGTGTTCGGGGAGGGGTGTGCGTGAGGCGCACGTTCGTAGAGTTGTTTCGTGCTGCGATGAACGATGTGGATGCGAGGCCGTATCCGTACCAGGAGCAGCTTGCGGCGGAGGGCTTGCCGGAGTTGCTGCGGGTTCCCACGGGGGCGGGTAAGACAGCGGCAGGGGTATTGCCGTGGTTGTGGCGCCGTCTGGAGCATCCCGAGGCCGCAGTGCGCGCCGGCGAGGCTCGGTGGTTGGTGTTCGTTCTGCCGCTGCGATCGTTGGTCGAACAGACGGCGGCCGTGGTGCGGGAGTGGATTGCCAACGCCGGTCTGGCCGGGGCGGTGGGGGTCCATGTCTTCATGGGGGGTGAGGACCGCGACGATGACACGTGGCGTATGGGTCCGTCGCGGACCGCGGTGTTCATCGGCACGCAGGACATGTTGCTGTCCCGGTTGTTGATGCGCGGGTATGGGGAGTCGCGTGCCCAGTGGCCGGTGTCGTTTGGGCTGCTTCACAGCGGTGTGCATTTCGTCTTTGACGAGACGCAGCTGATGGGGCCCGGGCTGCCGACGTCGGCGCAGCTGCAGGGGTTGCGGGAGCAGTTGGGTACGGGCGTGCCGTCGCGGTCGATGTGGATGTCGGCGACGCTTGCGCCCCAAGAGGTGTGCACGCCCGACCACCGCGAGGTGCGAGGTGTGGTGGAGCTGGGGGAAGACGACCGGGTCGGTGGCCTGGCCGTACGGTTGAACGCGGTGCGGCAGGTTGAGCGGGTGGAGGTGCCCGAGTCGGCGGCTGCCTACCCGGCGGGAGTCGCACAGGTCCTGGTGGCGCGTCACGTGCCGGGGACGCGGACGATCGCAGTGTTCAACACGGTAGAGCGCGCCGTGGCGGTTCAGGCGGCGTTGGCCAAACTCGTTCGCCGGGGCGGGCCGGAAGTGGTGCTATTGCATTCTCGTTTTCGGCCACCCGAGCGGGAGAGGCTGATGAACGAGCTCAAGGCCCCGTTGTCTGCGACAGGTCAGATCGTGGCGAGCACCCAGGTCCTGGAAGCCGGCGTCGATCTCTCATCTCGCGTGCTGTTCACCGAGGCCGCTCTGTTTTCCTCGGTGGTGCAACGGGCCGGCCGGTGTAACCGCGCCGGTGAGTTTCCGGAAGGCGCCAACCTGCTGTGGGCCCCGCCTCCCTCCGGACGGGGGCAGTACGCGCCGTATGAGCAAGAGGATGTCGAGACGGCGGTGGAGGCACTCACCTCGTTGGAGGGAACCTGCGTGACCTCCACAATGCTCCAGGAGATGCCCGTCGTCACCAAGCCCGTTGTCCATCCGGTCCTGCGGCGCCGTGATCTACTGCAACTGTTCGACACCATGCCCGACCTGAGCGGTGCGGACATCGACGTCTCCCAGTGGATCAGGGACGGCCAGGACACTACGGCCCTGGTGGCGTGGCGCGACTTGACGGACGGCAGGCCGGGCGAGCGTGAGGTGTTTCCTGCCCGCGAGGAATTGTGCCCTGCGCCGGTCGGGGACCTCAAGACGATCGTGAAGGACTCTTTGGGCCCGTTGTGGGTCCTGGACGCCGCGGAGGGCGCCTGGCGGCGTGCCCAGTTCGCTGACATTCGGCCCGGCGCCGTGCTGCTGACCTCTACCGCCTCCGGCTGGTACGACTCGAAGCTCGGGTGGAGCCTGAAGCACCGAGGCCCGGTGACCTCCCTCGTACGGACCGGGAGGGTTCCGGACGGCATGAGCAAGGACGATGCCTCCTGTGCCGACCGGTGGGTGGACCTGATCGAGCACCTTGAGGACGTCGAACGGGAAGTCGGGCTGCTGGCAGAAGGCTTGGCTCCGTTGGACGGGCTGTCCGCCGGGCACCTTAAGGCGGCTCGGCTGGCCGGTCGCTATCACGACCTGGGCAAGGCGCACTCTGTGTTCGCCAACACGGTCCGCCGCAGTTGTCCCGAAGGCGAGCAGCCGCCGGGCGAAGGCCCCTGGGCGAAATCGCGTCACCGGATGGGCCGGCACGAGCGCAAGTACTTCCGGCACGAACTGATCAGTGCGCTGGCACTGTTGCATCCGGACAGCACCCTCCTGGACGGCAGCGAGCACTCGGACTTGATCGCTTACCTTGCGGCGGCGCACCACGGCAAGGTGCGGGTGTCGGTGCGTTCTATGCCGGGCGAGGCCGAACGCGTGCCGCCCCGGGTTCTGGGCGTCGAACCGGCAGAGGAGGTCGGCCCGGTCGAGTTGCCGGGCGGGAAGGTGCTCCCGCGTATCGTCGTCGATCCGTCCTTGCTCTTTCTTGGCGGTGGTCCCCAGGGAGCTCCCTCCTGGACGCAGCGGACCTCTCAACTTCTGTCCCAACTTGGGCCGTTTCGGCTGGCCTTGCTGGAGGCGCTCGTGCGTGTCGCGGACTGGCGGGCCAGCCAGGCGTACCGCACACCGCAGTCCGCCCCGGACCAGGCCGTCTCGTCGGAGGAGCAGTCACCCGTCGTTCCGCTCCCGATTCCCGCACCGGCGGGCGTATTCGAGCAGGAGGTGCTGTGGTGAGTATCGGGATTCCGCTGCGCGGATTGCGCGCTACGACACTGGGCGGCTACCTCAGTGCGCTCGGCCTGCTGCGTATTTTGGCGACACAGCACGACACCACCACGCGGCTGCGCTGGGCAGACGACCTGCCGGTCCTCACCAGCGCATGCAGCATTGATGAGCTGACGGCGTGGCTCGTCAGCTCTTACCGGCCAAGCCCCATCGTCTCCCCGTGGAATGCCGGAGCGGGGTTCGCCGGCAACGGCAAAAGCGTGGAAGCCGAAAGGGCCCTGGCCCAGATCGAAAACAGCCAGGATCCACGCCTGGCGGTACTGCGAGAGGCCATCGCCGCAGGCCGCAAGGTCGTGGCCGAAGGGCGTGCGCGCGGCTGGGCGGGTGAGAGCCTGTGGGCCAAACAGCACAAACAGTCGGTGATCAGCCTGTGCCGCAACTCCTTCCCCGATGAGGCGCTGCCCTGGATCGACGTGGCTGCCGTCCTCAGCGGTCCGGAGGTCCACTTCAACCCGGTGGCCGGGACGGGCGGCAACTTCGGCCGCCAGGAGCTGTCCGCCACCTACCTCCAGCATCTCGCCCTGGTCCTCGGCCCCGAAGCCGACCACAGCCATGCCGCCGCGTGGGTACGCGCCGCCCTGACCGGTGCCGAAGACGTCCCGTACAGGCGAGGAGCCGTCGGCCAGTTCGATCCCGGCCGCGCCGGCGGAGTCCTGGCCTCCATCTGGGGCGAACCCGACAAGCAAGGTTTCGTCAACCCCTGGCGCACCATTCTGACCTGCGAGGGACTGCTGCTGTTCGCCAGCGCCGCGGTCCGCCGCAACGCCGCCGAGCCGGGGGCGGCGTGGCCGTTCAGCGTTCACGCCACCCCCATTGGGCACCCCACCGCCTCGGCCGGTGAGACTGCCAAGGGCGAGATTTGGGCGCCTTTGTGGGAGCGCCCCGCCAACCTCGCCGAACTGGAACAGCTCTTCGGTGAGGGGCGGGCACGGTGGGCGGGAGCCCAGGCCAAAGATGGCTTGCTGTTCGCCCTGGCCATCTCCGCCCTCGGCGTCGACCGGAACCTGGCCGCCTTCCGGCGATTCGTCATCGTCGAACGCCTTGGCCAAAACCCCATCGCCATCCGGGCCACTGACGTACCCGTCGCCCTACGCAACGAGCACGCCCTGCTCGCAGATCCGTACGTGTGGCTGACCCGGCTGCGGCGCAAGGACAAGATCCCCGCAGGAGTGGCCGCCCTGCTGCGCCAGTGTGATCAAGCCCTGTTCGCGGCCATCACCGGCAGCGACACCACCGCCATGGCTCGCTTCGTGATCACCTTCGGCCACCTGCACGAGGCGGTCGCCCGGTCCGGACGCCTCCGCCAGGACATCGCCCCCTACCAGCCGAGCCAAGCCCGCATCTGGGAACCCCCGCCCGCTCCTGCCAGGCGACTGGAGTTGCAGTTGGCCTCCGCCCTGGCTTCCCTCGCCGTGGCCCGCAGCGATCTCAGGATTCCCGCGCTGCGGCCGCTGCTGACCCGGGTGACACGCAGCAGGGACCGTCTGATGTGGACCGACAACCCCGCCACAGGCACCGAACTCCTCGGCTCCACCCTCACGCAGGCACTCGCCCAAGCCCACCGCCTGCGCCTGCAGGCACTCAAAGCCGCAGTCGGTGACACGGAACCACCCGCCGCGGAATTTCCCGTCGGGCAGACCGTGGCACTCCCAGTCCTCGAAAGCTTCGTAGACGGGGAGTGCGATGACGAAGTGACCGCCGACTACCTGCGCGGCCTGATGGCCCTGGGCTGGACCACCAGCCAGCCCACCCCGGCACACCACGGGCGGGTACTGAACCCGGTGCTGTCCGTGCTGCTGCCGTTCTTCGCCGCCGAGCCGTTTCGGCTGGTCTCCACCTGGGGACCGGATCCCGTCGCCTTCACCGCGACGCTGCGCCCGCGCCCCGACTGGATCGCCCGCCTGATCGCTGCCGGCCCCGCCGGGATTCTCGACGACGCCCTGCTGCGGCTGCAACTCGCCGGATGCAGGCCGTTGGTCGGCCGCCCACCGGACCGCGCCGACGCCGTGGCTGTGCACCACACCGACGGCGCACGCCTGGCCGCCGCACTCCTGATGCGCGTCCGTACCCGCGACCGCGCCAAGGCGCTGAGCGCCGCGACAGCGACCCGCCCCGACAAGGCATCCCCCGTCACCATCTGAAGACCGTGCACGTGAAAGGACACTCCGTGATCACCACCGATCTCCACCGCATCCGCTTCGAGGTCCCCCTGCGCCCTGCCTTCGGTTCGACCTTCCAGCCCACCGGCTTTCCCGACATCGGCGCCGGCGCCTTCGACACCTTCGCCGACGACGGAACGACGACTCCGTCCCTCCTGGTGGAGTCCGTGCAGTCAATGGCCAACCGCCTGGAGGCCACCGCCTGGGACCACGGCGCCCAGCAGCCCGTCGACCTCATCGCCGACCTGCCCTATATCCGGGTCCACCGCGCCAGCGCGCCCGAAGAATTCCTGACCTCCAGCCGCCTCGAGGCCCACCGGATCGCCTCCGCCTTCGTCCGCGAAGCCACCCTCGACGGCACCAAAATGCTCGACCTCATCGCCAGCCGACTGGGGCTGGAAAACGACAAGCCGCTCAACTTCCCGGCCATGGCCGACGCGCTCATGGGCCTGGACCCCTTCGTGCTGTTGCACGGCACCTTCTTCAACAACAAGGCGTGGTGGGGCCAGCCGCGATTCACCCGCGCCGTCTCCGCCGTCATCGAAGCCCATGATGTCCGCCGTGCCGTCAGCGGCGGACGCAAGAGCGACAGCGTCCGGCACGCCCTCGGCGACCAGAGCGAAGGGGCCGGCGGCACCAGCGAAGGCTACGGATCCGTCCCCTTCCACCGCGTGGAATGGACCGCACGCGAAATCCGTGCGATGTTCGCCATCGACACCGCCCTGCTGCGCTCCTACGGACTCGGCGAACCCCGCACCGAACTCCTCACCACGCTGGCCCTGTGGGAGATCCGCAGCTTCCTCGACGGCGGCCTGCGGTTGCGCACCGCCTGTGACCTCGAACCCGTCGCCAAGCCGACCGGCAACGCCGGGGACCTGCCCGAACGCGACGAACTCACCGCCCGGATCGCCGAACTCCTCCCGCAGGTCACCGCCGATCTTCCCGCCCACGGCGCCCTCACCGTGCTGTGGAACGGCGCAAAGCCCAAGAAGAAGACTGCAGGCGGCGCCCAGTGATCACCCTTGCCCTGCACTTCCCCTGGAAGCGGTACCACGCCACCCCCTGGGGACGCTTCGTCAACGAAGGCGCCGTCGAACTGCCCCCCTCACCCTGGCGCATCCTGCGCGCCCTCTACTCCACCTGGAAAGAACGCTGCCCCGACCTGGACGCCGACCAAGTCCACCACGTCCTCGCCCGCCTGTCCTCCCCGCCCACCTACCGCATCCCGCCACACCACCTCAGCGATAGCCGCCACTACTTCCCCGACAGCACCCATCGCTCCGGCAGCAGCGCAGGCACCGACCTCGCCCTGGACGCCTTCGCCGTCCTTGGCGGTGACGCAACCGTCTACGTCCAATGGCCCGGCGACCTCGCCACCGACCAGGCCAAGACCCTGGCCCAGCTCGCCGAATCCCTGCCCTACCTCGGCCGCGCGGACAGCATCGTCGAAGCCCGCCTGCTGACCAGCGCCGACGACCTCCCCACCGACACCCACACCCCAGCCGTCCAGCTCAACGACGATGATCTCGCCCCGACCGGGTGGACGAACCTCGAAGTCCTCGCGCCCACCATTCCCTTGGACCTCGACGGGCTCACCATGCGCCCCACCGACGTCCGAGCCCGCTCACTGCTCTACCCGCCCGGCAGCCGACTCCTGTCCTACGCGACACCCGTCAGCCACCCCCATGCACCGCCACCAGCGCACCGGCCCAGGGCCAAACGCAAGACGGAGAAGATCACGGCGGTCCGCCTCACCGTCAACGGCCCCGCACTTCCCCCACTCACCCAGACCCTGCCGCTCACCGACACACTCCGATCCCGCTGCATCAAGCCCCTGACCCCAGGCAACGGCAGGCAGGCCCCGCGCCACAGCAACCTCGCCGGCAAGGCCGCCGACGGTACGCCTCTAACCGGCCACCACCACGCCCACTTCCTGCCCTGGGATGCCAACCACGACCGCCGCATCGACGAAATCATCATCTGGGTCCCGGGAGGACTCGACACCGAGGAACTCGACGCCATCCACCAGGCCACCACCGGGACCATCGGCGTTCCGGAAGGCGTCCCGGGCCCACGCCGCCTCCAACTTCGCGTCACCGCCTATGGAGCAGCGGCCGAAGTCCTCCCCGCCGAATGGACCAAACCCGCCACTTGCTACACCAGCCTCACCCCCTTCGTCCCAGTGCGGCACGCCAAGAAGCGCCAGACACTCACCGAGTTCTTCACCGCCGAAGCGGCCCGCGAACTCGCCCATCGCCAACACCCCGCCCCGGCTCAGAGCAAGCTGCTCCAAGGCGACTGGCCGCTCTACACCCAGCACCGCTGGACAAAACGCGAGACCCGCAACGACAACCGACCTAGCCGAGGACTCCACCTCACCTTCAACGAACCCGTCAGCGGACCAATTGCCCTCGGCCGCCACAGCCACTTCGGCCTAGGACTCCTCCTCCCCACCCTGAGTTCGGAACCGCAAGCGCACCAGCGACACGCGGAAGGCACCGAAGCGTAATGTCTGAAAGGGCCGTACCTGCCTATGCCGGGGACCAACACGACTACCACGCCAGGCACAGAACCTGCAGCTCACGCAGCCTGTCCGCGGTCTGCCCGGCCGCGGCCCCATCGCAGGTCGTACTCGACGTCGGTGACGGCCCGAGCGTTGTGGGCTGTCCGCGGCCTGCCAGGCCCCGGCCCCGTCGCAGGCGCGTGACCCGACAACAGTGGTCTCCCGACTACGCCCCTGTCCGCGGACTGCCAGTCCGCGGCTCCATAGCAGGGCGGATCACGCCCTCATCGGTTCGGATGCTGGTACTGTCCGCGGCCTGCTTGGGCCGCGGCCCCTCGTTTCACCCTGTCCACGGCCCACTCGGCCGCGGCTCGATCGCAGGTGAATTCAGTCGATCTGATTCTCAAATCGCTGTTATTTCCGTGGTTTGTTTGGGCCACGGCTCCACGGCAGGTATTGGCAGCCGGAGGTCGTGTCAGTGGAGCTGCCGCTGTACGTGGCCTGCTTGACCACGGCCCTATCGAAGGAGCTTGAAGGTGGCCCATGCGTGACGGCTGGGGAGGAACTGTCCGTGGCTTGCCCGCGCGGCCCCATCGCAGCTTCAAGATCATTCAGCAGAACAAGCGGTTTGCGACCGCTGCCCGCGGCCTGCCCGGCTGCGGCCCTATCACAGGACCGGCAAGCTGCACCCCTACCAACACGACGGCGTCGACTGTCCGCAGCCTGCCAGGCCGTGGCCCCCATCGCCGGCCGTTACCGGCCCACTGATAGGGCAGTCCATTCTGCTGTCCGCGGTCTGCCCGGCCGTGGCCCCATCACACTAGCAACACGCGGAATACATCAAAGCGTAATGCCCGAAAAGATCTTACTTGTTCTCGCTAAAAGCGACACAATTACCACGCCATACAGGACCCGCAGCTCACGCACCCTGTCCGCGGTCTGCCTGGCCGCGGCCCCATCGCAGGGCTACGGGGTCGAGAATCCCGCGCGAGCGCAGCGACCTGTCCGCGGCCTGCCCGGCTGCGGCCCCATCGTGGGTAGTCAAAGCCGACCGCCATGGTGCGGGGACGCGGTCTGTCCGCGGCCTGATCGGCCGCGGCCCCATCGCAGGCACCAATCCAGTCCCGTCGTCTCGGTGTCGAACCCGCCGTCCGTGGCCTGCTCGGCCGCGGCCCCATCACAGGTACGACAATCCTGCGGACTTCCCAAACTGGGTAGCCCTATCCTCGGCCTGTCCGGCCGTGGCCCCATCGCAGGCGGCAGTCTCCGCAGGGCTCGAACGTGACGTACAACTGTCCGCGGCTTGCTCGGCCGCGGCCCCATCGCAGCACGTTCCCGGCTGGGTCCATCGCCACCGCCGAGTTCTGTCCGTGGCATGTCCGGCCGTGGCCCCATTGCAGGATCGCGTAGTACATATCGATGACGTCGCCGCTCGCGTCTGTCCGCAGCCAGCACGGCCGTGGCCCCATCGTAGGAGCTCCCCGCCGCTGCTGCTCGCCGCGGATTGGTACCTGTCCGCGGCCTGCCCAGCCGCGGCCCCATCGCAGGCCCTTCACGCCGCTCAGGGGGATGGGCTGGAGACCACTGTCCGCGGCCTGCTCGGCTGCGGCCCCATCGCAGAGTCACCCCGGATGGCCAGGAATCGGCGCTGGACAAGGCTGTCCGCGGGCTGCCACGCTGTCGGCGGCACCATCCCAGCCACGGTGTCGCGAGTCCGATCGTCGGTAAGCTTGCACCCGTCCGCGGCCCCATCGCAGCATGAACGCTTCCCAGGTGAACGGGAAGCGTGCGCCTCCGTCCGCGGCCTGCCTGGCCGCGGCCCCATAGCAGGACGTCTCCCGGGACGCACGCCATGTGCCCTTAGGCGCTGTCCGCGGCCTACCCGGCCGCGGCACCATCGCAGGATGGTCGCGGTGCTGCAGAAACTTGCTCAGGCACACTTGTCCGCGGCTCGCCCGGCCGCGGCCCCATCGCAGGCACCACTTCCGCGCGCAGCAACTCGGCACCGGCCGTCTGTCCGCGGCCGGGCAGGCCGCGGCCCCATTTCAAGAGCTTGAACGTGGCCCACGCGTTACGGTTCGGGAGGGACTATCCGCGGTTTGCCCAGCTGCGGCCTCATCGTAGAGAGCACAAGCTTGCCGCTGAGTCGATGGGACTGTTCGATATCTGTGGCCTACACGGCTGCGGCCCCATCGTAAGGTGCACCCGCAGCAGTCACGGCGCCTTCGAGATGTCTTGTCCGCAGTATTTACGGTCGCGGCCCCATCGCAGGTACCCATCTGGCTGGCGCTGCGACGACCATCGCCTCTGTCTGCGGCTTGCCTGGCCGCGGCCCCATCGTAGGTACTTCCCCGTCCTCGGAGAAGAAGCCGAAGGCGGCGCTATCCGTGGCCTGTCCAGCCGCGGCCCCATCGCAGAGGCGCGACCGACTACCTCGTATACATGGCGGCCGTCTGTCCCTGGCCTGCCCGGCCGTGGCCCCGTCGCAGGGCACCGCGCCTGTGGGTCGTGCCATGTTGGGTGCTCCTGTACACCGGCCAGCACTGGCCGCTGCCCGTCACGCTGGTCGGCACCGCTCTGTTCGTCCTCGGCCTCGCCGGTATGCCGCTCGCAATGGTGCGCGGCCACGGCCGACGCCAGCGGGACTGGGCGGCGATCGTCGGTGACACCCTGCTGGGCACCAACTGGGTTCTGTTCACCTGGTCCCTTCTGCTCGGCGTGCTGTTGCGGCGCGCCCTGACCGTGGCCGGCGTCGGCGACGGTCAGGACCGCGCCCGTATCGTCGCGTGGGCCGTCCTCGACGTGACCACCGTGCTCCTCGCCTGGGGGTACGCCGAGGCCCGCCGCGTTCCCCGCATGCGCCGACTCGACGTGCAACTCCCGCGATTGGTGCCGGGCTGGACGGGCTGCGTGTCGTCCTCATCACCGACACCCACTACGGCCCGCTCGATCGCGCCCGTTGGTCGGCACGGGTGTGCGAGACCGTGAACTCGCTGGAAGCCGACCTGGTCTGCCACACCGGTGACATCGCGCACGGCACGGCCGAACGCCGCCGCGCCCAGGCCGCCTCGCTCGGAACCGTGCGGGCCGCCCAGGCCCGGGTCTACGTCACCGGCAACCACGAGTACTACAGCGAGGCCCGGGGCTGGGTCGACCTGATGGACGAGCTGGGCTGGGAACTGCTGCGCAACCGCCATCTGCTGCTCGAACGCGGCGGCGACACCCTCGTGGTGGCCGGCGTGGACGACGTCACCGCCGAGTCCTCCGGCCTGCCGGGCCATGGCGCCCATCTCGCCGGAGCCCTGAAGGGCGCCGACCCCGACCTGCCCGTCCTGCTCTTGGCGCACCAGCCCAAGTTCATCGACCGGGGGGCGGCCGCCGGCATCGACCTCTAGCTCTCCGGTCACACCCACGGCGGTCAGATCTGGCCCTTCCACCACTTGGTCCGCATCGACCAGCCCGCCCTCGCCGGCCTCAGCCACTACGGCACCCGTACCCTCCTCTACACCAGCCGCGGCACTGGCTTTTGGGGCCCGCCGTTCCGCGTCTTCGCCTCCAGCGAGATCACCCTGCTCGTGCTCCGCAGCCCGCACCTGCCCACCTCGCCGTAGCACTAGGCGGGCCAACACGTCCGCTTGGTGGAGCGCCACCGACGCTTGACGCGTGTATCACCAGCAGACAAACCTGCTGACCTCAGCATCGAATCAGGCCGCTTCCCACAAGCCTGCATCCAAAATGCGAGCCGCCTTGGCGATGCTCCCAGGCATCAGGTGCCGGTAGGTCCGATAAGTCTCCTCTATGGATTTGTGTCCCATCCATTCGGCCACGTCGGTGATCGGTATTCCGTTCCCGAGCGCGTTAGAGGCGAAGTAGTGCCGGAAGCTGTACATGCCGACACCGCCCTCCGCGGGAAGGTTCTTGAAGAGTTTCTGCACACGGCGGCGTTCCATCGGCTCCGTGTAGTAGCCGCTCGGACCGCACAGCAGATAGCCCTCCTTCGTGGTGCCGCGCTTCTTCTCGTACCGCTCCATCGCTTCCCGCACCGAGCGCGGCAGGGGAACCTCTCGGAACTCCCCCACCCTGCGGTGCTTCAGCTTCGCCGGCTTGTGCGTGTTGGAGTGGATCTGCTCATGCACTCGGTAGACGTCATCCGCCACGACATTGTTGATGTTCACCGCCCGGGCTTCCCCGTTCCGCAAGCCGCAGCCCACCATCATGACGATCTCAAGCGCGAGATGTTCGTCAGCAGCTGCCAGTGCCTTCTTCAGGTAGGCGAGGGATGGGATGACCACCTTTTCGCGGACGTATTCCGGTTCCTGGACGCCCCTCACAGGGTCGTCCGCCATAGCACCCTTGCCATACGCGTCCCGGAGGATCGCCTTGAGGACGCGGAAGATGTTCACCTGGTTTCCGCGCCCCACCCCGTCCGTCTCCAACTCGTCCAGGAAGCGCTCGACCACAATGGGCGTAACCGAATTCAGTTTCCGCGACCCGAGACGAGGAATGATGTGCACATTGATGGAGCTGTCCACGTGCCACCCCGTCGAGTACTCCGTCATCTTGCGCTGACGAGGCCGCCACTGCTTCGCGTATTCCGCGATCGTCTGCTGACCGAGTTCGCGGCGCACCTCGGCAACGGATGGCGCCGTTGTCTTCTTCTCCGCGTAGATCTGCGTGAGACGCTCGATCGCATCGTCCTGCGTCTCGTAGCCGGCCTCTTCACGCTGCTTGCCGAGAGTGTCCCGGAACCGAATCGTGTACGGGTGCGGGCAGCGGGTCGGTCTGGAACAACCGCACTCCTTGAAGAACGACCCCATCCCACGAGCAAGCTGTCGAGCCACGCATCAAGCCTTCCGAGCAGGGCGATGGGCGGCGCAGGAGGCCCCTGCCGTAGGCGCAGGTCAGCAAGCCGGACACCGTCCGGCCTGATGCTGACCTTTTGCTGACCTGGAGGCGGCAATCAGGGCCCTGACCTGCGAAAACACCCAAACGCTAGATCTTGGACTTGAACATGGTACGAAACACGAAGAAACTCCCGATTCGTCTGCTCCCTGCCTGCTGACGCAGGTCAAGGGCGGTACTCGGAGATTACCTCGGTTCGTGTGTCCGGGGCGGCCCGCCCGGGGTCATCCGAGCCACGGGGACTCCTTGTGACGCGTCTGCGGGTCGGCGTCCGTGCCGCCCCTGGCCGCGGACGAGCCCGTCGTGCCGGGCGCGGCCGAGTGCCCCAGGTGCCGGTGCGTGAAGTGGATGGCCATCGCGCCCTCACCGGCCGCCGAGGCCACCCGCTTCACCGAGCCGCTGCGCACGTCCCCCACCGCGAAGACTCCGGGAAGGCTGGTCTCCAGGGTCATGCACGAGCGCCCGAGGCCGTGCCACACCTCGGGCTGGGCGCAGGCCTCCCGCGCCTCCGGCCCGGTGAGGACGAAGCCGCGGGAGTCCACGGCGACGCTGTCGGCCAGCCACTGGGTGTGGGGTTCGGCACCGGTGAAGACGAACAGGGCCCGTGCCGCCAGCCGGCGGTGTTCGCCCGTCCGGTTGTCGACCACGTCGAGCTCCTCCAGCACCTCCTCGCCGATGACCTCGGTGACCTCCGTGTGCAGCATGACCTCCACGCGGGGATGCCGTTCGACCTGGTCGACCAGGTAGCGGGACATGCTGGCGTCGAGGCTGGGCCCCCGGACCAGCAGGTACACCTTCGGCGCGTACGCGGCGAGGAACAGCACCGCCTGGCCGGCCGAGTTGCCGCCGCCGACGACGGCCACCGGGTCGGCGCCGCACTGCTGGGCCTCGTAGACGGTCGCCGAGTAGTGGACGCTGGTCCCCTCCAGGCGCTCGATGCCGGGCACCTGGAGCCTGCGGTAGCGGGCACCCGTGGCCAGGACGACGGCGCGGGCGGTGATCTCGCTGCCGTCGGCGAACGACACCACGTAGTGGTCCTCGTCCTTGCGGTGAAGACCGGTCGCCTCCGCCGGGATGCTGATCCTGGCGCCGAACTTGTCGGCCTGGAGCACGGCGCGTTCGGTGAGTTCGGCGCCGGAGATGCCGGCCGGGAAGCCGAGCAGGTTCTCGATGCGGGACGACGTGCCGGCCTGGCCGCCGGTGGCCATCGCCTCCACCACGGTCGTGCTCAGTCCCTCGGAGGCGGCGTACACCGCGGCGGCGAGGCCGGCGGGTCCGGAGCCGACGATGACGACGTCGCCGTGACGGTCTCCGTCGGGCAGTGGCGGCAGGCCGATGAGCCGGGCGAGTTCCGCGTTGCTGGGGTTGCGCAGCAAGGTCGTGTCCCGCCAGATGACGAGCGGCGTCTCCGCGGGGCTGACGCCGAAGCGGCGCAGCAGTTCCTCGGCCTCCTCGTCGGTCTCCAGGTCGATCCAGCGGTGCGGCAGGCGGTTGCGGATGGCGAACTCGCGCAGTCGTCTGGTGTCGGGTGAGTACCGCGAGCCGATGATGCGGAAGCCCGCGCCCTGGCCGACGAGCAGCGCACGACGGCCCAGACAGGCGCGCAGCACCACGTCCCCGAGGGCGGAGTCCTGGGACACCAGGCGGCGCAACTCGTCCATGGAGACGACGAGGACCTCGCCCGGCTCCCTGACGACAGCGGTGTAGAACGCCACCTGTCCGTGCAGCAGCCCGAGCTCGCCGATGAAGCGACCGGGGCCGTGCACACGCAGCAGGTGCTCCTCGGGCGTGCCGTAGTCCTCGACGACGGCGACGCTGCCCTCGAGAACGACGAAGAACGTCTCGCAGCGCTCGCCCTCCCGGATCAGCACGTCGTTCGCCGATGTGGTCCGGCGCTCGCCGTGTTCCTCCAGACGTGCCATCTGGTCCTGTGTGAGGCGCGGGTACGCGCCGTAGACGTCCGGGCTCTCCCAGAAGGCGGCCTCGTCCGTCTCGTTCGGTACCGGCTCTCCGCCCGGCAGCGGCTGGTCGGCGGACGTCATACCAACGCCTCGTGGACGAAGCACCAGCGCCAGTCCTCGCCGGGTTCGAACGACCGCACGATCGGGTGGGTGTCGGCGGCGGCGTGCTTGCGCGCGTGCCTGTTCGGCGAGGAGTCGCAGCATCCGACGTGCCCGCAGGTCAGGCAGAGCCTCAGGTGGACCCACGGGGAGCCGGTCAGCAGACACTCCTGACACCCCTCGGGGGTCAGCGGCCGGACCGGCCGGACGAGTGCGAGGTGCGGGTCTGCGTGCACGGTCATACGGATCACCCTTCCCGGGTCGTGATCGTCTCTTCCACCCACTTGCGCAGAGTGGGGGCGGGCGCCGCCCCCGCCTGCCGGGCGACGGTCTCCCCCTTGTCGAGGATGAGCAGTGTCGGCACCGCCTGCACCTCGAAGCGCCGCGACAGTCGCGGGTTCTTGTCGACGTCGACCTTGACGAGCTTGATGCGCCCCGCCAGTTCGGTGGCCACCTGCTCCAGCGCGGGGCTCACCATCCGGCAGGGGCCGCACCAGGTGGCCCAGAGGTCGACCACGACGGGGACGTCGGCCCGCTCGGCGACCTCGGTGAAGTCGTCGTCGCCCGCGTCCACCACCCACGGCAGGGGCTGCTTGCAGTGGCCGCACCGGGGGCGGCCCTCCGCGGCCACGGGCACCCGGTTGACGCGCCCGCAGTGCGGACAGCTGATGGTCGTCGCCCGCACCGTGCTCATGCCGCTCGCGCTCCCTTCACGTCCTCGGACTCGTCGTAGGTGACCACGAGCTCTCCGTGGTCGGCGTCGACGCGGATCGCCGCGCCGTCCTGGACGTCGCCGCGCAGCAGGGCGCGTCCGACCATCGTCTCGACCTCGTGGGAGATGTAGCGGCGCAGCGGCCGGGCCCCGTACACCGGGTCGTAGCCCTGGTGGGCGATCAGCTTCCGCGCGGCCTCGGTGAGTTCGACGGTGATGCGGCGTTCGGCGAGCCGGCGGCGCAGCTCGTCGAACTGCAGCTCGACGATCCGCTCGATCTGCCGCTCACCGAGGGGCTTGAACAGCACGATGTCGTCGACGCGGTTGAGGAACTCCGGGCGGAAGTGCCCGCGCAGCTCGCCCATCACCAGGGCGCGGGCGTCCGGCTTGATCTCCCCCTCGGTGGTGGCGCCGTCGAGGAGGTGCTCGGAGCCGATGTTGGACGTCATGATGATCACGGTGTTGCGGAAGTCGACGGTGCGGCCCTGGGAGTCGGTGATGCGGCCGTCGTCGAGGACCTGCAGCAGGGTGTTGAAGACATCGGTGTGCGCCTTCTCGATCTCGTCGAACAGCACGACCGAGTAGGGCTTGCGGCGTACGGCCTCGGTGAGCTGGCCGCCTTCCTCGTAGCCGACGTATCCGGGCGGTGCGCCCATGAGCCGGCTGACGGTGTGCCGCTCCTGGTACTCACTCATGTCGAGGCGGACGATGTTCTCCTCGGAGTCGAACAGGGCCGCCGCGAGGGTCTTGGCCAGCTCGGTCTTCCCGACGCCGGTGGGGCCGAGGAAGATGAACGAGCCGATGGGGCGGCGCGGGTCGCGGATGCCGGCCCGGGCGCGGATGATGGCGTCGGCGACGAGCTTGACGGCCTCGTCCTGGCCGACGACGCGCTCGCGCAGGATCTCGTCGAGGCGCAGCAGCTTCTCGCGTTCCCCCTCCTGGAGGCGGGCGACGGGGACGCCGGTCCAGGCGGCCACGATCTCGGCGATCTCCTCCTCGGTGACCACCTCGCGCAGCAGCCGGTTCTGCCCTTGCTTGGAGGCCAGTTGCTCCTCCTCCGCGGCGAGCCGGCGCTCCAGGTCCTGGAGGCGGCCGTAGCGGAGTTCGGCGGCGCGGTTGAGGTCGTAGGCGCGTTCGGCCTCCTCCGCCTCGTGGCGGACCTGCTCCAGTTCCTGGCGCAGTTCCTGCACGCGGCGGATGGCCTGCCGTTCGGCCTCCCACTGGGCGCGTTTGGCGTCGGCCTCGCCGCGCAGGTCGGCCAGTTCCTTGCGGAGTTCCTCCAGGCGGGCCTTGCTGGCGGGGTCGGTCTCCTTGGACAGGGCCGCCTCCTCGATCTCCAGGCGGGTGACGCGGCGGGTGATCTCGTCGAGTTCGGCGGGCATCGAGTCGATCTCGGTACGCAGCCTGGCGCACGCCTCGTCGACGAGGTCGATGGCCTTGTCGGGCAGGAACCGGTCGGTGATGTAGCGGTGGCTGAGGGTGGCCGCGGAGACCAGCGCGGTGTCCTGGATCTTCACGCCGTGGAAGACCTCCAGGCGTTCGCGCAGTCCGCGCAGGATGGAGATGGTGTCCTCCACGCTCGGCTCGTCGACCAGCACCTGCTGGAAGCGGCGTTCGAGGGCGGCGTCCTTCTCGATGTACTTGCGGTACTCGTCGAGAGTGGTGGCGCCGATCATGTGGAGTTCGCCGCGGGCGAGCATCGGCTTGAGCATGTTGCCCGCGTCCATGGCCCCTTCGGCCGCGCCCGCTCCCACGACGGTGTGGAGTTCGTCGACGAAGAGCAGGATGCGCCCCTGGGCGGCCTTCACCTCGGACAGCACGGCCCTGAGGCGTTCCTCGAACTCCCCGCGGTACTTGGCCCCGGCGACGAGGGAACCCATGTCGAGGGCGAACACGGTCTTGTCGCGCAGGCCCTCGGGGACGTCACCGCGGACGATGCGCTGGGCCAGGCCCTCGACGATGGCGGTCTTGCCGACGCCGGGGTCGCCGATGAGGACGGGGTTGTTCTTGGTCTTGCGGCTGAGGATCTGGGTGACGCGGCGGATCTCCGCGTCACGGCCGATGACCGGGTCCAGCCGCCCGGACCGGGCCTCGAGGACCAGGTCGCGGCCGTACTTCTCCAGCGCCTCGTAGGCCACTTCGGGGTTGGCGGAGGTGACTCGCTGGTTGCCGCGGATCCGGGTGAGCGCGCTCAGGAACGACTCCCGGGTCACGCCGTGCTCCTTGAGCAGGCGTCCGGCCGCGGTCGCCGATCCCTCCTCGGCCAGGGCGAGCAGGAGGTGCTCCACCGAGACGTACTCGTCCTTGAGGCGTTTGGCCTCCCGCTCGGCCGCGTCCAGCAGGCGGGACAGACGCTGGGTGACGAAGACCTGCCCGGGGGACGCGCCGGGGCCGGTGACCTTCGGGCGCCGGGCCAGTTCGCTCTGCACGGCCGTGCGCAGTTCCTCCGGGTCGGTGCCGGACTGCTGCAGCAACCGCGGGACGATTCCGTCCTCCTGATCGAGGAGGGCGAGCAGCAGGTGTTCCCCGTCGACTTCGGTGTGCCCCATGCCGACGGCCACCGACTGGGCTTCCTGGAGTGCTTCCTGGGACTTCTGGGTGAGACGGTTCATGTCCATGGCGGTATGTCACTCCTCGTACCGGCGCGGCGCAGGGCGGCTTCGAGCAGGCTGATGCGGTCCAGCAGGTCGAGCACCAGGCCGACGGATGCGTAGTTGAGGCACAGCCCGGTGCGCAGCCGCTGGACGCGGGCGAGGGCGGCCGGGGCCGTGGGATCGAACACCAGCCGTCCGGAGGCGTCGCGCTCGGCCTCGACCAGGCCGAGAGCGACGAACCGGCGGATGAGGTCGGGATGGACACCGGCGCGGCGGGCCACGGTATGCAGGGAGAGCCTGGGCACCGGCACGATCGCGTACCGGACGCGTGCCGGCGCGGGAGCGGCCGGCGATGACGCCGGGGATGCCTCGACCGGTCGGTCGCTCATCGTGTCCTCCTGGGGTCGAACGAGGAGACGGCGGCGAGCTCCTCGAACAGTTCGCGCTCCTTGTCGCCGAGCTTGGGCGGCACCATGATGCGGAGCTCGGCGTAGAGGTCGCCGTCGGCGCCGCGCGGTCCCGGCATGCCCTCGCCGCGCAGCCGCAATCGCCGGCCGCTGGAGGACCCGGCGGGCACGGTCACCTTGGCCGTGGCCCCGCTCGGCGTGGACACGGGGACCGTCGCGCCGAGCGCCGCCTCCCAGGGGGTGACCGGAAGCTGCACGTACACGTCCCGGCCCTCGAGGCGGAACCGGGGGTGGGGCTGGATCCGCACCCGCAGGTACAGGTCGCCGGCGGGGCCGTCACCGCTGCCGCGGCCACCCTCGCCCGCCAGCCGGATGCGCTGTCCGTCGGTGACTCCGGGCGGCACGTCCACCTCGTAGCGGCGCTGCCCGGAGGGCCCGGTCAGGGTGACGGTGCGGCGGCCTCCGCGGTAGGCCTCCTCGACGGTGAGCGGCAGTTCGGCCTCCTGGTCCGCTCCCGGCACACGCATCCGTCCGGCGCCGCCGAAGAACGAGCTGAACAGGTCGTCGACATCGACACCCTCCGCGCCGAAGCCGCTGGTGGCGTACTGGGCCCGGGGGCCGCCCCCGGTGGACCAGCGGAAGCCGCCACCGGCTCCCGCGCCGGCTCCGACGCGTTCCTCCCAGTCCTCGGGGACCTTGCGGAAGTCCTCGCCGAAGCGGTCGTAACGGGCCCGCTGGTCGGGGTCGGACAGGACACTGAAGGCCTCGTTGACCTCCTTGAAGCGCTCCTCCGCCGCGGGGTCCTTGTTGACGTCGGGGTGGTACGTGCGCGCCAGTTTGCGGTAGGCCCGCTGGATCTCGTCCTTGTCGGCGTCGCGCGGGACGCCGAGCACCTCGTAGAAGTCGCGTGCCACGGCCGCTCACTCCCGCTTCGCGACGGTCACGGCGGCCGGCCTCAACTGCCGCTCGGCCGCGCCGTAGCCGGGGCGCAGCACCTGTGTCACGGTGTTCGGTTCGGCGTCGGGGTCCTGGACCACGCCGACGACCTCGTGCCGGGCGGGGTCGAACGGGACGCCGGTCTCGGCGTGACGCTCGTAGCCGAGGCGTTCGAGGACGGACACGGCCTGGTCGCGTACGGCGCGGACCCCTTCGACGATCGCTCCGGGGTCGGAGGCGGCGTGGCTCAGGGCCAGTTCGAGGTTGTCGACGACGGGAAGGAAGGCCGCGGCCGTGCGGGCGCGTTCGGCCCCGCGCTCCTGGTCGAGTTCCCTGGCGTGCCGCTTGCGCAGGTTGTCGAGGTCGGCGAGGGCGCGCCGCCAGCGGTCCTCGACCTCCTTCAGCGCCGCCGCGTACTCGTCCTCGGCCCCGGCCGGACCGGTGGCCGCGTCCGGCCCCGGTCCGGCCTCCGTGCCGGGCGGCGCGGGCCCGGGCCCGGGAAGGTCACCCTGCGGCAGTGGTGCGGCGGCTTCGGGCGGCAGGTCGGACGATCGGTCCTGGGGCGGGATCGGCATGGCGGGTACCTCAGCCCTTGTCGAACTCGGCGTCGATCACGTCGTCGTCGGCGGCCGGACCGCCCTGCCCGGAGCCGTCCGGCCCGGCGGTGCCCGAGGGACCGCCCGGTGCGGCTTCGCCCTGGTGGGCGGCGAGCCCGGCGTGGATCTGCTGGAGTTCGGAGATCAGCGGCCTGACCTTGTCCACTCCGGCCTCGTTCTTGACCGCGTCGCGGGCCTCGGCCACCAGCATCTCGGCACGGGCCTTCTCGTGCGCGGGCGCGGCGTCGCCCAGTTCGGCGAGGCGCTTCTCGACCTGGTAGGCGATCGCGTCCAGTTCGTTGCGGGCGTCGACGGCCTCGCGCAGCGCCTGGTCCTGGCCCTGGTTGCGCTCGGCCTCCTCGACCATGCGGTCGACCTCGCTCCGGTCGAGGTTGGAGCTCTCGCTGATGGTGATGCCCTGTTCCTTGCCGGTGTCCTTGTCCCGCGCGCTGACGTTGAGGATGCCGTTGGCGTCGACGTCGAAAGTGACGTCGACCTGTGGTTCGCCCCGCGGCCCCGGCCGGATGTCGGTGAGCTGGAACCGGCCGAGCACCCGGTTGTCGGCGGCCCGCTCCCGCTCGCCCTGGAGGACCACCACATCGACGGCCGGCTGGTTGTCCTCGGCGGTGGAGAAGGTCTCGCTGCGGCGCACCGGGATGGTGGTGTTCCGGTCGACGATCTTCGTCATCACTCCGCCGCGCGTCTCCACGCCCAGCGACAGCGGGGTGACGTCGAGCAGCAGGACATCCTTGACCTCGCCCTTGAGGACCCCGGCCTGGATCGCGGCGCCCAGCGCCACGACCTCGTCGGGGTTGACGCTCATGTTGGGGTCCTTGCCGCCGGTCAGCCGTCGCACCAGGGCCTGGACGGCGGGGATGCGGGTGGAGCCGCCGACGAGGATGACCTCGTCGATGTCGTTCTCGCCGACCTTGGCGTCGGCCATGGCCTGCTTGACCGGCTCGAGGCAGCGCTCCACCAGGTCGGCGGTGATCTGCTCGAAGGTGGACCGCATGATCGAGTCGGTGAGGTGTTTGGGCCCGGAGGCGTCCGCGGTGATGAACGGCAGGCTCACCTGGGTCTGGGTGACGGAGCTGAGCTCGGTCTTGGCCTTCTCCGCCGCCTCGAACAGGCGTTGCAGCGCCTGCGGGTCCTTGCGCAGGTCGATGCCGTTCTCCTTCTGGAAGTCGTCCGCGAGGTAGTCCACCAGGCGCCGGTCGAAGTCGTCGCCGCCCAGATGGCTGTCACCCGCCGTGGAACGCACCTCCACCACGCCGTCGCCGACGTCGAGGATGCTCACGTCGAACGTGCCGCCGCCCAGGTCGAAGACGAGCACCGTCTCGTGCTCCTTCTTGTCCATGCCGTAGGCGACGGCGGCCGCCGTCGGCTCGTTGATGATCCGCAGTACTTCCAGGCCCGCTATCCGGCCGGCGTCACGGGTCGCGGTGCGCTGGGCGTCGTTGAAGTAGGCGGGGACGGTGATGACCGCCTCCGTGACCCGCTCCCCCAGCTGCTTGGAGGCGTCGTCGGCGAGTTTGCGCAGCACCTGTGCGCTGATCTCCTCGGGCGCGTACAGCTTGTCGCGCACCTTGAAGCGGGCCTCGCCGTTCTCGCCCGGGACGACGTCGTAGGCGACGGCCTTGGCCTCGTCGGCGACCTCGTCGAAGTGCCGGCCGATGAACCGTTTCGCCGAGTAGATGGTGCCCTTGGGGTTGAGGATTGCCTGGCGCCGGGCCAGCTGGCCCACCAGGCGTTCGCCGGTGTCGGTGAAGGCCACCACGGACGGTGTCGTGCGGTTGCCCTCGCTGTTGGGCACGACGACCGGCTCGCCGCCCTCCCAGACGGCGATCACCGAGTTGGTGGTGCCCAGGTCGATGCCCACTGCCTTGGCCATGAGGAACTCCTCCCGGTGCGCCTGCGCCGACTCTCCGGATCACGTTGTTCAGCTGGGGGTGGTATCCGCCGGGTTCCTACCGGTGCGCACGGACAATCCCGTGCGCTTCCCAGGGTGGCGAACCGGGTCTCTCCACGCCTGCGCCTGGCGAGTCAGGAATGCACGGGTCCGGTCGCCCCACCAGGACGAGAAAGGACGCGCGCTCTCGGGTGAGCCGACCCGGGAGGGGTACGCGCATTACCGCACTCTTCCCCGCAGACACGGGCAGAACGGAGCGATCCCATGGCCGGCAGTCGGGCGCACAGCCTGTACCGCCACTCCGGGCGGAACGGCAACCATCCGCGGAGCGGCGCCGGGCGGCAGCCCACTGCGGCGCGCACCGGGCGCCGCCCACCCGCCCGCACGTCGGCCGATCATGCCCCGCACAACCTGATGGAGCTCTCCCGAGCCCTGTTCGACGCCCCGGACGAGGGCGCGATCCTGCGCCTGGCCATGGACCACATAGCCGTGGCCGGACCGTACAGCGCCGAGGCCGGGTATCTCACGGTGGGCGGCGACCTGGTCCCCAGTGCGCGGAACGGGCGGACGCACGCCTCGGCCGTGGGCCGGAGGGTGCGGGAGCTGGCCGGGCAGGACGGCCCGGTGGCCGTACCCGGCAGGCCCTGGGGCCGGGCCCTGGGCCTGCGCGGACTCGAGGGACTCCACGGTTACCTCGTGGTGACGTCCCGGTCCCGGCCCACCGAGGCCGAGCGGTCCCTGCTCACCACGCTCATCGCGCACACCGCCGCCGCGCTGTCGGTGGTCTTCGCGCACCGCCGCCGGCGCGAGGACGATTCGGAGCTGCGCCGACTGCGGGAGGAACGCACAGGTCTCCAGCGGAAGTTGATCCGCGCGGTGGCTGAGCTTGGCTACGAGCGGGCCGTTCACGCACTCCTGGCCGGCGTCGCCGCCTCCAGCGGCGGCGGCGAGGAAGCCGTCACCCGCGCACTGCACGGGCTCACCGGGCTGCCCGCGCTGGTCGAGGACCGCTTCGGCCGGCTGAGATCCTGGACCGGTCCCGGCCGCCCCGACCCCTATCCCGAACCCGACCCCGCGCGCCGGGACGCGATGCTCTACGCCGTGGCCCGGGAGGCGGGGCCGGTGCGGGTGGAGGACCGGCTGGTCGCCCTGGTCCGGCTGCACGGCGAGATCCTCGGCGTGCTGGCTCTGGTCGACGTCCGGGACGAGGCCGACGAGCACACCGTGTTCGCTCTCGGAGACGCCGCCGTGTCGCTCTCCCTGGAGCTGGCGCACCTGCGCGAGCTGGCCGACGTGGAGCGCAGGCTGCACCGGGAGCTGGTCGACGACCTCCTGGCGGGGACGGCCGGGGCGGGTGCCTACGCGCGGTCCGCGGCGGTCGGACACGATCTGCACCGCAGCCACTACGTCGTCGTGGTGCGGTGGTCGAACCGGACGGCGGACGATTCCTTCGCGCAGGCCGTGGGCCGGGCGGCCTCCGGCGTGGGCATGCGCTCGCTGCTGACCCGCCGTGCGGGGCAGGTCGTCCTCGTCGCCGACGACAGGCCGCCCGCCCGTGCCTTGTACGAGGCGCTCGCCCGGGAGACCGGGACCCGGTCCGGGACCATCGGGGTGAGTGCCCCTTGCGACTCCCCGGACGGTATCCCGCACCACTACCAGGAGGCGCAGCGCGCCCTGGACGTGCGCCGCCACTCCCGCGAACGCTACGGCGCGACGTTCTTCGACGAGCTCGGCCTCTATCGCATCCTGGGGCCCGGCAACGACTACCGGGAACTGGAGACGTTCGTCCAGGAGTGGCTGGGGCGGCTCATCGACTACGACACCCGGCACCACGCGACGATGGTGGAGACCCTGTCGCGGTACTTCGACTGCGGCGGCAACTACGACGAGACCGCGGAATCCCTCGCGATCCACCGCAGCACGCTGCGCTACCGGCTCCAGCGCATCCGCGACATCAGCGGCAGCGACCTCGCGAACGTCGAGGACCGGCTCAACCTCCAGGTGGCGACCCGGGTGTGGCGGATCGTGCTGGGCGGACGGGGCTGACGGGGCTGACGGGGCTGACGGGCCGACCGGTTCGTCACCGGGCGATGACGTGGAAGTCGACCAGGTCGAGCAGCGCCCGCACCGCCGAACTGGGCCGCCGGGTCGACGACGTTCCCAGGTGCATGCTCCAGCGGAGCACGGTGCCGGGGACGTCCAGGACGTGCAGGCCGGGGGTGCGGGCGACGGCGAACACGGGCAGGAAGGCGATGCCCAGACCGTGCCGGACCAGTGCCGCCCCCATGTCGATGTCGGGCACCTCCAGCGCCACCCGGCGCACGACGCCCGCCGCCGCGAACGCCCGGTCGACCACCTCGCGGTTGCCGTAGCCCGGTGGGAAGTCCACGAAGGGCTCCCCCGCCAGGTCCGCGAGGGTCAGCTCCCGCCGCTCCGCGAGCGGATGAGCGGCGCTCACCACCAGGACGAGCGGCACGGTGGCCAGTTCCGTGGCGTCGATCCCGGCAGGCTTGCGCTCGGGCAGCGACAGGAAGGCCACGTCCAGGTCTCCGCCGAGCAGCGCGTGCGCCAGTCCCGCCGAGCCGGTCGTCGCCAGCCGCAGCCGGACGTCGATCGCCGGATGCCGCGCGTGCAGCTGCCCGAGGAGGGCGGGCAGGTCCACCACTTCGACCGAGGCCATCGCGCCCACGTTCACCGTGCCGCGCACCGTGTCCTGGGCGGCACGCACGGCGTCCTGGGCGGCCTGGGCGGCGTGCAGGGTGGCCCGGGCCTCGGGCAGCAGCGCGGCGCCCGCCCCGGTGAGCCGGACCTGCTGCGACGTGCGCTCGAACAGCGCGCAGCCGAGCTCGCGCTCCAGGGAGCGGATGGCGGCGGACACCCCCGACTGCACCACGTGCAGCCGGCGGGCGGCACGCGTGAAGCTCAGCTCCTCGGCGACCGCGATGAAGTGCTCCAGCTGACGTAGCTCCACCCGAGAAGTATCACTCACGGTGCTGGAGCCCAGCAAAAACATTCGTTGGCATTGATCGTGGCTGGTGAGGAGGATGGAAGACGTCATCCGTTTCCGCCCGAGGAGGGGTACCCCTGCCTGCCGCACCTACGCCGCTGAGCCGTCCCACAGCCGACGCTCCCGGCGACCCGACCCATCAGGTACCAGCACCCGCTCCCGCCGGCCTGCCGCCCCGCGCCCGGGCCGGACGCCGCGCCTCGCACGCGACCGGCTTCTGGTTCGTGGCGGTGGCCTTCACGGTGCTGATGGCCTTCGGCACCGCGCCGACCCCGCTGTGGCCTCTGTACGAGGCCCGGGACCACTTCGGCGCGACCACGGTCACGGTGGCGTACGCCTCGATGGTCGTGGGTGCGGCGGTCGCCTTCCTCGGGCTGGGGCACCTGTCGGACCGGCTCGGCCGGCGGCGCATCATCGTCCCGGCGCTGCTGGTCGGCATCGTCGCGTCGGTCGTGCTGATGCTGTGGCGGGATCTGCCGGGGCTGCTCGCGGGCAGGGTTCTGAACGGTGCCGGACTGGGGCTGATGGCCTCGACCGCGACGACGTACCTGCACGACCTCCACCACGAGGCCCGTCCGGACCGGTCGGGTTCGGTGCTGCCGGGCATCGTGGCCACCGCCGCCAACCTCGGCGGTCTGGCCTCAGGGCCCCTGATCGCCGGCGCCGCCGCCGAGTGGCTTCCCGCACCCCTGATCACCACCCAGGCGATCTTCACACTCGCCATGGCGGTGTGTCTGGTGCTGGTCCTGTCCACCCCGGAGACCGTGGACCGGGAGCTGCCCGCCGCCGAACCGCTCCGCAGGTTCGCCCTGCGTCCCGGCGGGCGGCGGACGTTCGGCGCGGCCGGTGCCCTGGGCGCCTTCGCCTTCGCGATCCTCGGGCTGATCTCGTCCCTGGGGGCGAGCGTGCTCCACGGCACTCTGCACACCGACTCGCACCTCGTGGCCGGCCTCGCGGCCTTCCTCATGTTCGGTTCCGCGGCGGCCGCCCAGCTGGTGCTGGGCCGCCTGCCACTGCCCCGGGTCCTGACCGTGGGGGCCGTGGTCTTCCCGGTCGGCCTGGTCCTGTGCGCCGTCGCCCTCTTCCACCCGGCCCTCTGGCTCTACCTGGTCGCCGTGTCCCTGTCGGGAGCCGGCTCCGGGCTGCTGTTCAAGGGAGGCGTCGAACGTGCCGTCTCCGTGGCCGCGCCCGCTTCCCGCGCGGGGGTCCTCGCCGTGTTCTTCGTGATCGCGTACCTGGGAATGGGCCTGCCGTCCGTCCTGTTCAGCATCGCCCTGCGGCACTTCGCCGTGCAGACCGCGATGATCGGCTTCGCGGCGGTCCTCTCCTGCGGCGCCGTCGTGTCGGTCGCCGTCGCGCTGCGCGACCGCGCGCCCGGTTACGGCACGCTCCCGGCGCGGTCCTCCCGCCCCTCCTGACCTCTCCGCGGAGCGTCCGGTACCGGTTGTCTGGGAGGCGCGTACCTGGGCACTCGGGGCGGGTGCGTGACACGGATTCGCGACGGACGGAGGCCCGGAATGTCTGCGGAATCGGCCGGAACGGTCGCACTCCCCTCCGGCGAGGAGATCGCGGCGCTCGGACAGGGCACCTGGTACCTGGGTGAGGACCCGGCCCGGCGTGAACAGGAGATCGCCGCGCTGCGGCTGGGCGTGGACCTGGGCATGACCGTCGTCGACACGGCGGAGATGTACGGGGAGGGCGCGGCCGAGGAACTCGTCGGGGAGGCCCTGCGGGGACGCCGGGAAGAGGTCTTCCTCGTCAGCAAGGTGCTGCCCGGCCACGCCGACCGGGAGGGCACCGTCGCCGCCTGCGAGGCGAGTCTGCGGCGCCTCCGTACGGAACGGCTGGACCTCTACCTGCTGCACTGGCAGGGACGGTGGCCCCTGGAGGAGACCCTCGCCGGATTCACCGACCTCATGGAGGCGGGGAAGATCCGTTACTGGGGCGTGAGCAATCTGGACGTCGCCGCCATGACCGAGCTGACCGCCCTCCCCGGCGGCGACGCCGTGGCCGTGGACCAGGTGCTGTACAACCTCTCCCGGCGCGGCATCGAGTGGGATCTGCTCCCCTGGTGCCGCGAGGCCGGTGTGACGGTCATGGCCTACTCCCCCATCGAGCAGGGACGGCTGCTGGGCGTCGAGGCCCTGGAAGCCGTGGCCCGGGCTCTTGGAGCCACGCCGAGCCAGGTGGCACTCGCCTGGGTGCTGCGGCAGGGGGTGGCCGCGATCCCGCGTTCCGGATCACCCGACCACGTGCGGGAGAACCGCGGCGCCGCGGACCTGCGCCTCCCCTCCGAGGCGCTCGACATCCTCGACCGGGCGTTCCCGCCGCCGAGCGGGCCCACGCCCCTGGAGATGCTCTGAAGGAGTGGACAGCATGGCGCGCCCCCCGCTCGTCGTCGGAATGGGGGGTTCGCTGCGCACCCCGTCGACCAGCCTCACCGCCCTGTGCGTGGCGGTCGAGGGGGCGGCCGACGCGGGCGCCGACACCCAGGTGATCGACCTCAGGCGGCTGGACCTCCCGTTCTACACGCCCGAGCGCGAGGTCCCTCCGTCCGCCCGCCGGCTCGCGGACACCGCCCGGGCCGCCGACGCCCTGCTGTGGAGCAGCCCGACGTACCACGGGTCGGTCAGCGGCGCGTTCAAGAACGCGGTGGACTGGCTCTCCCTCCTGGCCGACCACGAGCCTCCCTATCTGAGCGGCAAACCCGTGGGCATGCTGACGACCGCCGGCGGGGTGCAGGGTTTGCAGGCGATCAACGCGATGGAGTTCATCGTCCGGTCGCTGCGCGGCTGGGCGGTGCCGCTGGTGTTCGCGGTCCCGCGGTCCTCACGGGTCTTCGCCGCCGACGGACGCCTTACCGACCAGGCGGTGGCGGACCAGTTGCGCGGCCTCGGCGCGGAGGTGACCAGGGCGGCCCTGCAGTTCCGGGCGGAGGGCACGTGCGACTACGCGCAGGAGCGGCCGTCCGGCGCCGTCCTGGACTGAGGCCTCGCCTGCCGGGCGGGGGCACCGGGGCCCCTTCAGGGCCCGGTCCGCCCCGCGGGCCACTGCTGCTCGCCGCGCGCCCCGAGGTGCCCCGGCGGAAAGTGCGGCAGCACGTGCTCGGCCAGCTCGTCGATCACGTCGACGACCGGGCGGCGGCTGTGCTTGAAGTTGATCATCAGCTGGTCGACGCCGATCTCCTGCCAGGTCCGCATCATCCCCAGGAGCGACACCCGGCCCACCGAGAATCCTTGGTGGATGGGCCGGGGCAGCGCCAGCGGGTCCTCGGCCAGGTCCAGGTAGGTGGCCTGCGCGTACGGCTTGAACCCACTCCCGTCGCCCTGGGTCAGCTCCCGCCACCGCGCGATGTTGGCGGCCTGCTGCCGCAGCGGTGGGGTGTAGTACAGCCAGCCATCGGCGTGGTCGGCGATCCACCGGACGTCCTGCCTGCCGTGTCCCGTCATCAGTACCGGAATCCGCTGGTACACCGGCTTGGGCAGGAGATCGGTGCCTTCCATCCGGCCGAGCGGCGAGTCCACGTGCGGGAAGCGGTGCTCGAGGACGACCCGGAAGTACGCCAGTGACTGCCGGAACCTCGCGGCCCGGCCTTCCAGGTCCTGCCCGAAGGCCGGGAACTCCACGGGCCGGTCACCGGTGGCCACCCCCAGCAGGAGCCGTCCGCCGGACAACTGGTCCACCGAGGCGGCCGCCTTCGCGGTGTGCAACGGGTGCCGCAGCGGCAGGACGATACTGGCGGTGCCCAGGGTGATCGAGGTGGTGCGGGCCGTGAGCTGCCCCAGGTACACCCACGGATCGAAGACCTGCCCGGTGTCCCCGAAGCCCGGGTCCAGCAGCGGCACGTCCCGGACCCAGACCGAGGCGAAGCCGGCCCGCTCGGCCTGCTGGATCCGCTCCATGTGCCCGGCCAGGGACGGCACGGGCCCGTCGAAGCCCTCCAGGGGCGTGATGGCACCCACGGTCATCCTGCCGCCGGGGTACGCCCTGGCCATGGCCGGGTGCTCGGAGAACGGCCGCTGCGCCTCGCCTTCGACGTCCAGGGGTGCGCCGGCCGCGGGAACTGTCGGTTCTGTCATGCGATCCTCCGGCGATCCGTGCTGTGTCCGGGTCCGCGTGGGTCGTGGCTCCTGCTAGCCCGGGACGCCGACGAGAGCCTCGAACTCGCCGGGCAGCTGGGACATCACCTGGCGGAACTCGCCCTCGCTGACCGCGTCCCTCAGGGTGTTCAGCTCGGCCCGTATGCCCTCGCGGGCCTGGTGCGGGCTCACCCCCGCCTGGCTGCTCACCCGGTTGACGAACTCGTCGAAGCCGAAACGCCGGGCCTCCGGAGTAGGGGAGACCAGCCATTCCTTCAGCGGCTTGGGCAGTTCGGACGCGAGGTCCTTCGCCTCGCCTCTGGTGAGGCGCTCGGCCAGGGTTTCCAGGGTGGCGCGGGTGAGGGGCTCCACCTTCTCCGGGGGAACGGGGGCGCGCCGGGTGACGGTGTCGAGGAAGGTGTTGTAGTCCATGGGCCGTCCCTTCTCAAGTGGCGTCGGACGTCTCCATGCTCCGCATCCGGACCACGCCCTGCCTGCTCCCCGCGGGAGGAAAGACGGCGGGCCCGATGACCCTCCGAGCACAAGTGCGGGTGCCCCGCTCCCCCGGGTCGCCGGGGTCGTCCGGTCGCTGCTCTGCCAGGGTGGGAGGGGCTGTTCCTTTTCGGCCTGGGGTGCGGAGGCGCTCGGCAGGTGGCTCTGCGAATCTCGACCGGGTAACAGCCGTTGGCGGCGCGGTCGGGAGCGAACCACGCCGTCCGTTCCCGGTGAGGAGGCGAGAGGCATGACCGTGATGGGTGTGTCGAGGTTCGAGAGGTTCTTCCGCGCCGCCGCGAGCCTCGACGTCGACAAGAACGACCTGAAGCGGTACAGCGACTTCGTCGACGACAAGCTCTACGACCTCCTGGTCATCGGCCAGGCGGCGGCCAAGGCCAATGGCAGGGACACCGTCGAACCGTGGGACCTGCCGATCACCAAGGGCCTCCAGGAGAGCATCCACCGGTTCCGGCGGCTCGACGAGGAGGTGGAGCTCAAGCCGATCCTGGAACAGCTCGCCTCGCACCCGCCCCTCGACAGGACACCCACCGAGGAGACCGAAGGGCGCTACCCCGAGATCATCGGCGGTCTCAGCGTCGCCCTCGCCGAGACGTTCAAGATCATGTATCCGGACGTGAAGAACCCGCAGACCAGCCACTGGGAGGGCGTGACCGCGGTGTTCGACCGGCTGCTGTAGCAGTCGGTGCTCCGTGCCGCCGCACTCGTGGAGGCCGTGCCCGGCCCGCGCCGTCGTCAGGTGCGCGCGAGCCGGGCCGCCAGGTAGGGCGCGGTCGCGCTGCGGCGGGCCTTCGCCACCTCGGCCGGCGGTCCCGCCGCGACCACCCGGCCGCCCGCGTCGCCGCCGCCCGGGCCGAGGTCGATGACCCAGTCGGCGGTGGCGATCGTGGCCAGGTCGTGCTCGACGACGACCACCGTGTTGCCCGCGTCGACGAGCCGGTGGAGCTGGCGCAGCAGCAGGGCGATGTCCGCGGGGTGCAGCCCCGCCGTCGGCTCGTCGAGCAGGTAGAGCGCGTGTCCGCGCCGGGCTCGCTGCAGTTCGGTGGCCAGTTTGATGCGCTGCGCCTCGCCACCGCTGAGTTCCGTCGCGGGCTGGCCCAGCCGCAGGTACCCCAGTCCCACCTCGCGCAGCGTCTCCAGGCTGCGCGAGGCGGCCGGGACGGCCGCCAGGAACTCGGCGGCGGCGTCGACGGACAGCGCCAGCACTTCGGCGATGTTCCTGCCGCGGTAGGTGACTTCCAGCGTTTCCGCGTTGTACCGGGCACCGTGGCAGGTGGGGCACGGCGCGTAGGTGCCGGGCAGGAACAGCAGCTCCACCGCGACGAATCCCTCGCCCTGGCAGGTCTCGCAGCGCCCTTCGGGCACGTTGAAGGAGAACCGCCCGGCCGAGTAGCCGCGCGCCCTCGCCTCGTCCGTCGCCGCGTACAGCTTGCGCACGGCGTCGAACATCCCCGTGTACGTGGCCAGGTTGGACCGCGGAGTCCGGCCGATGGGCCGTTGGTCGACCAGGACCAGCCGGTCGAACGACTCGACCCCCGACGCGTCCTGGACGTCGGCCTCCGGCAGCGCCTCGTCGGGTTCCTCGGGCGCGAGTCCGAGGTGGGCGCGGACGACGTCGGCGAGCACCTGCGTGACCAGGGTCGACTTCCCGGAACCGGACACGCCCGTCACCGCGGTCAGGACGCACAGCGGTACGTCGGCGGACACGTCGCGCAGATTGTGCCGGGAGACGCCGCGCAGGTGCAGCCAGCCGTGCGGGGTGCGGGTGCGGTGACCGAGCGGCTGGGCGCGCCCGAACAGGAACCGGCTCGTGGCCGACTCCCCGACCTGTTCGAGACCGGCGACCGGGCCGCTGTACAGCACGCGTCCGCCGCCCTCGCCCGCGCCGGGGCCGATGTCGACCACCCAGTCCGCCCGCCGTACGACGTCCATGTCGTGCTCCACGACGAACAGCGAGTTGCCCGTCGCCTTGAGGCGCTCCAGCGCGTCCAGCAGCGGTTCCGCGTCCGCCGGGTGCAGGCCGGCGGAGGGTTCGTCGAGGACGTAGACGACGCCGAACAGTCCCGAGCGGAGCTGGGTGGCGATCCGCAGGCGCTGCGCCTCGCCGGGCGACAGGGTCGTCGAGCGGCGCCCGAGGCTGAGGTAACCGAGGCCCAGGCCGAGCAGTACGTCGATGCGCGCGACCAGGTCGCCGCAGATCCGGACCGCGACCTCGGTCGTCTCCCCGGACCGGGCGGTCGAGGTGGTGGCGTCGGCCTCGGACCGCCCCGCGACGGGCCGCAGCAGCGCCACGACCTCGGTGAGCGGCATCGCGTTGAGCTCGGCGATGGAACGTCCGGCGAAGGTGACGGCGAGCGCCTCGGGCCGCAGTCCGCTGCCGTGGCAGGCGGGGCAGGGCACGCTTCTGACGAACCGGAGCGCCCGTTCACGCATCCTCTCGCTCTTGGAGTCGGCGAGTACGTGCATGACGTGTTTGCGGGCGCTCCAGAACTTGCCCTGGTAGCCGTAGTCGACGCGGTCCTCCTCCGGCTCGATGTACACGGAGGGCTGCTCGTCCGTGTACAGCAGCCAGTCCCGGTCCTTCTTCCTGAGCCTGCGCCACGGCCGGTCGATGTCGATGCCCAGGCCGTTCACGACACTGCGCAGGTTGGCGCCCTGCCAGGCCCCCGGCCAGGCGGCGATCGCGCCCTCGCGGATGCTCAGCGAGGGGTCCGGGACGAGCAGGTCCTCGGCGACGTCGTGCACCACGCCCAGTCCGTGGCACCGCGGGCAGGCGCCGGCCGCGGTGTTGGGGGAGAACGCCTCGGCGTCCAGCCGCGTGGCCCCGGGTGGATAGGTGCCGGCGCGGGAGTACAGCATGCGCAGCAGGTTGGACAGGGTGGTGAGGGTGCCGACCGTGGAGCGGGAGCCGGGCGACCCGCGGCGCTGCTGAAGGGCCACGGCCGGCGGCAGTCCGGTGATCTCCCGCACGTGCGGTGCGCCGACCTGCTGCAGCAACCTTCGGGCGTACGGCGCCACGGACTCGAAGTAGCGCCGCTGGGCCTCCGCGTAGAGCGTGCCGAACGCCAGCGAGGACTTGCCCGACCCGGAGATGCCGGTGAAGGCGACCATCGCGTCCCGCGGGACGTCGACGTCGACGTCCCGCAGGTTGTTCTCACCGGCGCCCCGGACGTGCACAAAAGCATCGATCCCGTCCTTACCCATCCTTTCCGACTACCCCGATCGCGCCGGGAAGCGCGGGATGCCGGGCGGAACGGCCGGTGGGCGGTCGTTTCGCCCCCGGGGCCGGCGGGGACCCGGAAGACGGACGGTCAGCAGTGTCCGCCGTGACAGCACCCGGTCCAGCGCCGCGGTCGCCGGCGGGTCGACGGACCGCGTGGGAGGCTTTCTTGCCCGACGGCTGCCGCACCTCGAACACGCCGGAACGACCCGGCAGGGCGTTCCGGGCGGGCGGTCGGCCGTGACGTGGCGGCAGGCCTTCGGCGAGGTCGTGCGATCGGGCCTCAGGATCGAGGAGACGCGGCTGGAGCCCCTGCTCGCGCTGCGCGCGGCCGCCGGCCTGGCGATCGTCGTCGGAGCGACGCTGTGGCTGGCCTCCCCCGCGTATGCCGCGTCCGCCGCCCTCGGCGCCTACTCCGCGGGCGGGGCCACCTTCCAGCGGAGCTGGCGTCCGCGCAAGGTGGTCGCGCTGGGCACGGGCGCGGCTCTGGCCCTCAGCACCCTCGTGGGCTACCTGGCGGCGGGGCGGCTCGTGACGTTCCTCCCGCTGCTGGCCGTGTGGGCCTTCGCCGCGGGGATGGCGTGGGCCGTCGGATCGACCGCCGGGATCGTCGCGGCGACGACCGTGGGCAGCATGCTGGTGACCATCACCTTGCCCACGAGCGCCGGGCGGGCCCTGGAGCACGCCGGGATCATCGCACTCGGGGGCGTGGTCCAGGCCGTGCTGATCCTGCTGTTCCCGATCCGGCGCTGGGGAGCGCACCGTGACGCGCTCGCCGACGCCCTCGCCGCCGTCGCGGACTACGCCCGCCGCCTGCGGCACGACCCGACCGCCCCGTTCGACCCGGAGCCCCTGATGACGGCACGGGACGCGGCCGCCGTGACGCCGTCGCAGGCCCGCACCCGTCCGCCGGCCCTGCACGGCCCCCGGGGACTCGCCGAGCGCATCCGCCCGGTGCTCGCGGCGCTCGCCGACCCGGCCGTGGGCGCCCCGGCGGAGGGACCCGGCCGGGACCGCGCGCGGGAGTTGCTCGACGCGGCCGCCGACGTCCTGGACGCGGCCGCCCGTTCGATCCGGCACGGCACTCCCGCCGAGGTGCGGCCCGAGAGCATGGAGGCCCTGCGCGTCGACGAGGACCACGAGGTGCTGGAGGGCCCCGCACGGCAAGCCGCCGAGCGGCTCGTGGAACTGCTCGGCGAGGCGTGGGAGATCGCCGGGAGCGGGTGCCCGCCCGGGAGGACGCCGGCGCCGCGCGGCCCCGCCGGCGCCGAGTTCCTGATGCGCCCGACGATGCTGCGGCTGGTCCCGGTCGTGGTCCGGGCGGTCCGCCGCGAGCTCCGCCCGGACTCGCCCGTGTTCCGGCACGCCGTCCGGCTGGCGGCGGTGGCCGTGCTCGGCTATCTGATCGCCGCCCGGCTGCCCCTGGGCCACGGATACTGGGCGCCCCTCGCATCGGTGATGGTGCTGCGCCCGGATTTCCACCGGACGTACGCGCGCGCGGTGGCCCGTCTGGCCGGGACCCTGGCGGGGGTCGCGCTCGCCACCGGCGTGGTGCGGGCCCTGGACCCGGACCCCTACGTGTCCGGCGCGCTGACGGTGGTCGCGGCGGGCCTGTCGTACACGCTGAACCGCACCGGTTACGCGTACACCCAGTGCTTCACCGCCGCGTACGTCGTCTTCCTGCTCGGGATGGGCGGCCAGGCATGGGAGCAGACGGTCCCGGAGCGGGTGGTGCTCACCCTGCTGGGCGGGGCCCTGGCGATGCTGGCGTACGTGGTGTTCCCCGCGTGGGAGACACCCCGGCTGCCGGGCCGGCTCGCGGACTGGCTCGCCGCGAACGGCCGCTACGCGGCCGCGGTGCTCCGCGACTACGCCGAACCGACCCGGGAGCATCACGCCGAGATGCGCCGGGCACTGCTGAGGAGCAGGGAGGCACACGCCGCCTGGCAGGAGGCGTACGACCGGGCGAGACGGGAGCCGGTCCGCCCCAGGGGTCTGACATCGCGCGAGGCGGTGGAGGCGCAGGAGGCGCTGGAGGGGTTCGGCCGGGCGGCGATGCTCATGGAGAGCCACGTCCCACGGGCCGACAGCCGTTCCGTCCCCGAGGCGGAGCGGTTCGCCGAGGCTCTGGAGACGGACACCGCGAAGGCGGCGGCCGCGGTGCGCGAGCACCGGAATCCGGAGTGGGGAAGCGTGGAGGAGGCGCTCCAGGCGTGGCAGGACAGCGCCGCGGGCGACGGGAGCCCCGTCGTGCGGCGCGAGGCCGAACTGCAGAAACGGGCCTTGGAGGACCTCGCGACAGCCGTGAGCCGCACTCCCCTGGAACAGGACGTCGGCTCCGCGCGCGAGGACCAGCGGGTGCGGGCGACCCTGGCCGCGGCGGGCAACGGTTCACAGCGCGCGCACCCGGGTGGCTGACGGCTCGGCGGCGGGACGAGGCCGGGCCCCGGTGCCGCGAGGCCGGGACGAGCCCTTCTCCGCGGCACCGGGGGCGGGCGCTCAGGGGGCCAGTACGGCGGCGACCGCCGCCATGTCGTCCCGGAGATAGAAGTGACCGCCGGGGAAGGTGTGCCGGCGTACGGGCGCGGTGCTGTGCCGGTCCCACGCGTCGAGCTGGTCCGGGGTGACGCTGTCGGCCTCACCGCCGAGGACGACGAGCGGAACCGCGAGCGGCCCGGACTCCCGGTATCGGTGGTTCTCCAGCAGGGCGAAGTCGGCACGGAAGGCGGGCAGCAGCACCGCCAGCAGCTCGGGGTCGGCCGCGACCTGGGGCGGGATGCCCCCGTAGCGCTCGTTCAGGACCGCGATCAGCTCCTCGTCCGGCAGGCCGGACAGCCGGGCCCCGTGGCGTGGCAGGTGGGGGGCCGGGAACGCCGAGACGACGAGCCGTTCGGGCAGCGGCAGTCCCCGGGCGGCCAGTTCGCGCGTCGTCTCGTACGCGACCAGCGCGCCGAGGCTGTGTCCGAACAGGTCGTAGGGGGCGACGAACCTCGTCTCCGCCAGCAAGGCGTGCACCACGGTGTTCAGGTCGGTCAGGGGCGGTTCGGCGATGCGGCCGCCACGCCCCGGCATGCAGACGCCGTAGACCTGAGTACCGCTCAGGTGCTGTCCCCAGCGGACGTATTCGCCCGGGAGACCGCCCGAGTGAGGGAAGCAGTACAGATGGCGCTCGGGGGTCGTCGTGGGGGGTCGGCCGTTCAGCCAGGGGTTGCGCCGGACGGGAGGGGGAGTGGTCATGAGGCGGGAGTCTCCTTCTCTGCGGCAAAGGCGTCGGCCCCGCGCTCCTCGAGGAGCGCGGCGAAGTACGCCGGGCGCTGGAAGCGCAGACGCGGGACCTCGGAAGGGTCACCTTTCCGCGCCGCGGTCAGCCTCGCACGGGCGAGCTGGGTGGATAACGAGCCGAAAGAGGTCTCTCGCCGCATTCCGGAGCGGGAAACCGAGCCCGCGCGGCCGGGCCGTGTGAGGCGTGTCCGCGGCCCGGACGCCTCGTTACCGAATGCGGACACAGCCGAGTGAACGACGCCGTCTCGGGCGTCATCTCCCGGGGTGCAACGAAGCCGACGCGGACGGTCGCCCTGCGGGAGCAGGGGGCAGCCCGTTCCGACACACATGGGGGAGTTTTCATGATGACCACGCGCGGTGCCCGCCGTACCACCCGTTCCGCCGCCCTGGCCGCCGTCACCGTCGCGCTGGCCCTCGGTCTGACCGCTTGCGGCGGCTCCGGGAAGGACGCGTCCGGGAAGAACGCGAAGGCGGCAGCCGACAGCCGCACCGCCACGACCGCGACGAGCCGCTCCACGTCCGGCGGGGCACGCCCGGCTGCCGCCGCGAGCGGAGCGCACCGGCTCACCACCAAGGGCACGGTGGCCGCCGTCCGGCAGTGTCGCGGAGACGAGCTGCTGGTCACCGCGGTCCACCGATTCGCGGGCCAGCAGGGCGACCACCTGCTCCTCACCGCCTCGAACGAGGGCGAGGCGGCCTGCTGGGTCACCTCGTACCCGGCCGTGAAGCTCGGCGGGGACGTCGACGGCGCGACGCTGCCGCACTCGGGGAAGGACGTCCCGGGCGGCGGCAAGCACATCACGCTCCGGCCCGGAGGCAAGGCGTACAGCGCGGTGAACCTCTTCGACTACGGTTCCAAGAACCACACGGCACAGTCGTTCGCCATCGCGCTGCGCGGCGCGGACGGCCGCACCGGCCCCTTCTACTCGGTCGACGCCAAGGGCCGGCAGCCGCGGTTCAGCTGGAACGAGGCCGACGTGCTGAACTGGAACACCCGCAAGCCGTACGACTTCTGACGCCTGTTCCGCTTCGCGGCCGGGCAGCGCCCCGGCGGGCCCGGCCGCGAAGTCGCGCAGTGGCTCATGCCGTCCGCCGGCGCCGCACCGGAGCACTCGGGAGGCGGACCGCATCCGGGCGGGCCGCCGGAGCCGAAGGGGTAGCCATGAGCAACCCACGCGTGGTCGTCTCCGGTGCGAGCGTCGCCGGTCTGTCCGCCGCCCACTGGCTGCGAAGCACCGGCTGGGAGGTCACCGTCATCGAGCGGGCGCCCGCCTTCCGGGACGGTGGGCAGAACGTCGACGTACGCGGCGTCGCGCGCGAGGTGCTGGACCGGATGGGTCTCTTCGAGGCGGTGAAGGAGCTGAACACCACCGAGACCGCAGCGGTGTTCGTGGACGAGCGGGGTGAGGTGACCGCCGAACTGCCCTCCGACGGGCCGGACGGCGCCACGGCCGAACTGGAGATCCTGCGCGGCGACTTCGCCCGCGCCATCCTCGACCGCCTGCCCGAGGGCGTCGAGATCGTCTACGGCGACACGATCAGCGAGACCGCGGAGGACGAGGACTCGGTCACCGTCACCACCGCGGCGGGCCGCGTCCTGCGCGCGGACCTCCTGGTGATCGCCGAGGGGGTGCGCTCCGCCACGCGGGACCGGCTGTTCGACGGGCTGGTGGCCCGACGGGCGCTCGGGATCACCATGGTGTTCGGCACCATCCCGCGCACCGCCGGCGACGACGACCGCTGGCGCTGGTACAGCACGACCGGCGGCCGGCAGGTCCATCTGCGGCCCGACAACCACGGCACCACCCGCGCCATCCTCGCCTACGCGCGGGCCGAGGACCTCGCCGCGCTCGACCGCGACCGGGCACTGGCCCGCGTCCGCGCCCGGTACGCGGGGGCGGGCTGGGAGACCGAGCGCGTGCTGGACGGGTTCGACGCCTCCGAGGACGTCTACGTCGACGGACTCACCCAGATCCGCATGCCCACCTGGCACCGGGGCCGGGTCTGCCTGGTGGGCGACGCCGCCTGGTGTGTCACCCCGATGGGAGGCGGCGGCGCCTCACTCGCCCTGACCAGCGGTTACGTCCTCGCCGCCGGCCTCGCCGGGCATCGGGACACCGAGGCCGGCCTCACCGCGTACGAGAGCTGGATGCGCCCGCTGGTGGACTCCGTGCAGAAGCTCCCGCCCGGTGTCGTGCGCCTCGCCTACCCCCGGACCCGGCTCGGGCTCGCCCTGCGCACGCTTCTCGTGCGGGCTCTCACCTCGCCGCTGCTCTCGCCCCTGACCGCCCGGCTCACCCGCGTCGCCGACACGGACCGCCCGCTGCCGCCCCTCGCCTGAGCCGGGGCGGCGCCGGTGCCCGGCCGGGGGCCGCGCGGCAGGCCGTCACGCCCCTCGCCGCTCCGGACTCACCACTCCGCGAAGGAGCCGTCCGCGTGTCGCCAGACCGGGTTGTGCCAGCGGTGGCCGTTCTCCGCGGCCCTGGCGACGGCGTTCTCGTCGATCTCGATGCCGAGGCCGGGCGCGGTCAGCCGGGCCATGTGGCCGTCGCCGGTGTCGAAGGCGAAGACGGAGGTGTCGACGAGGTAGTCACCCAGGTCGGAGCCGACGTTGTAGTGGATGCCGAGGCTGGTCTCCTGGATGAACGCGTTCGGGCTGGCGAAATCCACCTGGAGGCAGGCCGCGAGGGCGATGGGGCCCAGCGGGCAGTGCGGGGCGAGTCCCACGCCGTGCACCTCGGCCTGGGCCGCGATGCGGCGCACCTCGGAGATGCCCCCGGCGTGCGAGAGGTCGGGCTGGGCGAGCGCGATGCCGGAACGCAGTACCGGGTCGAAGTCCCAGCGTGAGTAGAGGCGTTCGCCGGTGGCGACCGGGATGCTGGTGGAGCTGGTGAACTCAGCGTACTGGGAGGTGAGTTCGGGCAGCAGTGGTTCCTCGATGAACATCGGCCGCAGCGGTTCCAGCGCGCGGGCGAGCTGCTTGGCCAGGGCGGGCGAGGTGCGGCCGTGGAAGTCGATGGCGACGTCCCCGTCCTCGCCCATCACCTCGCGCACGGAGGCGACGCGGGCGAGGACGGCGTCGATCTCGCGCGAGGTCTCCAGGTGCCTGAGCCGGCCGCCGACGTTCATCTTGACGGCCCGGTAGCCCTGTTCGAGGCGCTGGGCCGCGTGCTCGGCGGCCTCGCCCGGGTCGTCGCCGCCGATCCAGGAGTACATCCGCATCCGGTCCCGGACCGCTCCGCCGAGCAGATCGTGCACCGGGACGCCGTGGTACTTGCCCTTGATGTCCCACAGCGCCTGGTCGATGCCGGACACGGCGGAGGACAGGACCGGGCCGCCCCGGTAGAAGCCGCCCTTGGTCATGACCTGCCAGTGGTCCTCGATGCGCAGGGGGTCCTGGCCGGTGAGGTGGTCGGCGAGTTCGTCGACGGCGGCGGCGACGGTGTGGGCGCGGCCCTCGACCACGGGCTCGCCCCAGCCGGTTATCCCCTCGTCCGTCTCGATCTTCAGGAAGAGCCAGCGGGGGGCGACGAGGTAGGTCGTGAGTGCGGTGATCTTCATGGGTGCGGCGGCTCCTGTCTGCGTGCGGGTGAGTCAGTGCTTCAAGAGGTCGGCCAGACGGCGGAGCTGGTCCGGGTCCTCGAGGGCCGAGCCGACGGCGACGACCTTGGCGCCCGCCGCGAGGAACGCGGCCGCGTTCGAGGCGTCGATGCCGCCGGTGGCGACGAACGGCACCTCGGGGAAGGGCCCGCGCATGGCGCGGAACCAGTCCGGGCCGAGCACGCCCGCCGGGAACGCCTTCAGCCAGTCCAGGCCCAGCGCCCGCGCGGCCTGGACCTCGGTGGCCGTCGCCACGCCGGGCAGATGCGGCAGTCCGGCGTCGAGGCTGGCCCGCGCCACCCCGGCGTCGAAGCCCGGCGCCACGGTGAAGGCCGCTCCGGCCGACACCGCCCACGCCAGCCGCTGCGGTGTGGTGACGGTGCCCGCGCCGACCGGCCTGCCGCGCTCGGCGCCCGCCTTCACGACGGCGGCGAGGACCTCGGCGGCCGTGCGGCTCTGCACCGGTACCTCGACGCACTCGATGCCCAGGTCCCAGGCGAGGGTGGCCAGTTCGACGGACCTGTCGAGCGGCATCCCGCGCAGGATCGCCATCACGGGCGCCTCGGCGAAGACGCGGTCGAAGGTCGGGGGGTTCACGGTCGCCATCCCAGCTCCCTGGAGATCGTCTCTGCGGTGGTGGTCAGCTCGGGGAGCACGTCCCGCTCCAGCGCGGTGAGGTCCGCCTTCGCCCTGAGGGCGGTCACGGAGACCGCCGCGATCACCTCGCCGCCGCTGTCCCGTACGGGTACGGCGACGCAGTTCACGTAGTCCTCGTACTCGCCGTCGTCCACGGCGAAGCCGCGTGCGCGGGTCTCCTCCAGTGCCTTCCGGTAGGCGGCCGGGTCGGTGATCGTGGTGCCGGTGTGCGGGGCGAAGTCGCAGCCGGCGAGGAGGGCTTCGGCGGTGGGCCGCGGCAGGTGGGCGAGGATCGCCTTGGCGACACCGGCGGTGTGCAGGGTCACGGGCCGGCCGATCTGGGAGTACAGACGCACTCCGTCCACCGGGTCGATCTTGTCGACGTAGACGATCCGGCCGCCCTCCAGCGCGGCCAGGTGCACGGTGTGCCCGCAGTGTTCGCCCAGCGTGCGCAGACGGCCGGCCGCGATCTCCCTGAGCCCGAACTGCTCCAGGGCGAGTCGGGCGAGTCCGGCGAGGCGGTGCCCCACCGCGTACCGGCCGTCGGGCAGCCGCCGGGCGAGCCCGCCCTCGGTCAGCGACTCCAGGATGCGCAGCGCGGTCGACCGGTGCACGCCGAGGTGGTCGCCCACCTCGGTCTGGGTACGGGGTCCACGGGCGATGAACTCCAGGATGTCGATGGCCCGTCTCACCGTCTGTGACATGGCGTCAGTTCCCTTCCAAGGTGTCGGCGGGCACATAGTCCTCGATACTGCGCAGGGTCCGTCCGGCGAGGCGGTGCCCGAGGGCGAGCCGGTCGGCGGAGCCGGACCCGCGCAGGAACCCGCTCAGGTACCCGGCGGCGAAGGCGTCTCCGGCGCCCACCGCCTCGATGACCTCGACCGCGGGCGCGGGTACGAACTCCCGCACCGGGCCGCTGAATTCGGTGGCGCCGATCTCCGCGTCCTTCACGACCAGGGTGCCGCGAGGCGCGAGGTGGGCGTGGATCTCCTCTGCCGTGGTGGTGCCCCACAGCCGCTCGCCCTCATCCCGGCCGACGAACACGAGGTCGGCCCGGCGGGCCAGGTCGCGCAGCGCCACCGCCGCCTCGTCGAGCGAACTCCACAGGGCGGGCCGGTGATTCACGTCGAAGGACACGGGCACCCCCGCGCGGGCGGCTCGTTCCATCAGCAGCTCCACCAGCTCCGCGCATTCCGCCGACAACGCGGGTGTGATCCCGGTCAGATGCAGCAGCCGCGCCCCGGCCAGGTCGACGCGCTCGGCATCGGCGGGACCCATCCGTGCGGCCGCCGATCCGCGCCGGTAGTAGTGCACACGCGTGCCGTCCGGCCCGGGGTCCTTGAAGTAGACGCCGGTCGGGGCCTCCGGGTCGAACCGGACCCCGCCGACATCCACCCCGCGGTCACCGACGGCCGCGACGATCCGCCGGCCGAGCGGGTCGTCCCCGACCCGGCTCACCCACGCCGACCGGTGCCCCAGGTCGGCCAGGTACTGCGCCACCGTCGACTCGGCCCCCGCGACGGCGAGCCGCAACTCCCGGCTGTGTTCCAGTCCTTCGCCGTCGGCGGGGGTGACCTGCGCCATCGTCTCGCCGAGGCAGACCGTCGCTCCGGTCATCGCCATCCCCTCCATTGACATGCGGCTGTGGCCGTGAAGAACATTAGCAGCCCTCGCGCAACAGGCGTGCATATGTTGCAACATGCAGGGCGCACGAGCCCGACCGATGGTGAAAGGGAGTGCGATGAGCCCGACGACGAGCGCATCCGCCCGCCAGGAATCCGCCCCGCACCCGCCGCTGAGCGCACGGGCACGTCAGCGCAGAACGGCCGCCGCGAGTGTCGTCGGGTCGATCCTGGAGTGGTACGACTTCTTCCTCTTCGGCGCCTGTGCCGCGATCGTCTTCAACAAGGTCTTCTTCCCGTCGGTCTCCCCCTTCGCGGCCACCCTGGCGTCCTTCGCCACCTTCGGACTCGGCTTCGCGGTACGCCCGGTCGGCGGGCTGCTCCTCGCCCACCTCGGTGACCGGATCGGCCGCCGCCCGGTGCTGATCCTGACCGTGGTCCTGATGGGCGTGGGCACGCTGGCCATCGGCGCGCTGCCCACGTACCACCAGATCGGCGCCTGGGCCCCGGTGCTGCTCGTGCTGTGCCGGATGATGCAGGGCTTCGGCGTCGGCGCCGAACTCGGCGGCGCGTACGTCATGTCGACGGAGGCCGCCCAGGACCACAAGCGCGGGTTCTACGGATCGCTGCCCGGCGCGGGTGAGTTCATCGGCGTGGTCATCGCCTCCGGCGCGGTCGCCGCCGTCTCCACGCTGCCCGAGGACGACTTCCTGAGCTGGGGCTGGCGCATCCCGTTCCTGGCCAGTGCGCTGGTGGTGGTGATCGCGCTGCTGATCCGCAACGCGGCTCCGGAGACCGAGCAGTTCGAGGCGGCCCGCGCCGACGGCCGGCGGGAGAGGCTGCCCGTGCTCGCCGCGATCAGGGCCCGGCCCAAGGTGATCGCGCTGCTCATCGGCTCCGGCTGTGCCACGGCCGTCGCCTCGTACGCGATCCAGGGCTATCTGCCGAGCTACCTCACCCACCAGCTCGGCCTGTCGTCCGGTACGGCCGTGCTCGGCATCACCGTCGCCTCGGCCGTCTCGATCCTCACGATCCCGCTGGCGGGCGCGCTGTCCGACCGGATCGGGCGCAAGCCGGTGATGATCGGCGGGGCGGTGGCCATCACCCTGTTCGCGTACCCGTTCTTCCTGATGGTGGACACGCGGGAACCGTGGCTGATCTACACCGCGATCACCGTCGCGTTCGCCCTCTTCCTCAACTCGGTCTTCGCGGTCGCGGGCACCTTCTACGCGGAGTCGCTGCCCACCGAGGTCCGTTACAGCGGGCTGGTCTTCGTGAGGGAGATCAACGGCGTCATTTTCGCGGGGACTTCGCCCTTCATCGCCACCCTGCTGGTCGGTGCGGGCGGGGACCGGCCCTGGTACCTGGCCGCGTACATGGCGGCGGCCGGGCTCGCCAGCGCGCTGTGCACCTGGCGGCTGCCGGAGACCGCGCCCGTGCGCACCAAGGGCGCTACCGGGCGCGCGTGAGCCCGGCCTCGGCGGCCTCCGGGCTGGCGAAGGTGGGCAGCACCGCGGCGGTGCCGGTGACTTCGAGCATGCGGTCCACGTACCGGTTGGTGCCCATCAGCCCGACCGGGCGCTTCCGACGGGTGGCGAGAAGGTGGTTGACGAGCAGGGAGTCGGCGAAGCCCAGGTGCCGGAGGTCGTACACGAGCGGGCCGGGGAAGAGGCGCAGGACGTCGGCGGTGGCGCGCTCGACGCGGTCGATGAAGGCCAGGTCGAGTTCGCCGCGCAGCTCCATCACCCACACCCCGCCCCGCTGTGCGGAGGCGGACACTCCTGTTCCGCCCTCGTCGTGCTGTTGCTGGGAGTACATACGCGCGAGCATTGCGTATTGCTTGACCCATGACAACATTGCGTGTCCATGCGCAGGCTCCGCCTCGCCGACTGGTATGGGCCGCCCCTTTCCCGCGCATCACCCGCTCTCATCAGGGCAGACGATCCCAGTCCGGGCGCCGAGAGACCCGGATTCGAAGGAATGGATCATGGTGTCAGTGCAGAGCGTGGATGACCGCCGCCCGAGCGGCTCACCCGAAAGAGGGACAACAGCGAAGACCCGCCGGACGGACCGCGCGGGGGCCGGCGGCCTGAACGGGCACATGCTGATGGCGGCCGTCGTGTCGGCGATCAGCGGTCTGCTCTACGGCTACGACACCGGGATCATCTCCGGCGCGCTGCTCCAGATCTCCGACGAGTTCCACATCGGCAGCACCATGAAGGAGACCATCGCGGCGGGCATCCTGCTCGGCGCGGTGATCGGCTCGCTGGTGTGCAGCCGGCTGTGCGAGCGCTTCGGGCGGCACCGCACCATCCTGCTGATCTGCGGGATCTTCATCGTGGGCAGCCTGACCTGCGCCTTCGCCCCCAACGCGGTCGGGCTCGCCCTCGCCCGCGTACTGCTGGGCTTCGCGGTCGGCGGTGCCACCCAGACCGTGCCGATGTACGTGGCGGAGCTGGCCCCCATGGCGATCCGCGGGCGGCTGGTGCTCTGCTTCCAGCTCGCCATCGGCGCGGGCATCGTCATCGCCACCGTCGTCGGCGCGACCGAGGCCGTGTCCTGGCGGGTGGCGATCGGCGCGGCCGCCGCCCCCGCCCTGCTGATGCTGCTGGGCCAGTTGCGGCTCCCCGAGAGCCCCCGCTGGCTCATCCTGCGCCACGGGCGCACGGACCGGGCGCGCGAGGTGCTGGAGGAGCTGCGGCCCGAGGGTTACGACGTGGCGGCCGAGCTGGACGAGATCGCCGGTCTGGCCAGGCAGCAGGAGGACACCGGCCGTGCCGAACGGGGCTGGCGCGGGCTGCGGCAGCCGTGGGTGCGCCCGGCGCTGATCGTCGGCTGCGGCATCGCGGCCTTCACCCAGCTCTCCGGCATCGAGATGATCATCTACTACGCCCCGACCATCCTCACCGACAACGGTTTCCCGCAGGCCGACGCCCTCCGGATCAGCGTCGCCCTCGGTGTGGTCTACCTGCTGATGATGATCGTCGGCCTGTGGATCGTGGACAAGGTCGGCCGCCGCAGGCTCACCCTGGTCATGGTGCCCGGCGCCGCGCTCAGCCTCTTCGCGCTCGGCGCCCTCTACGTCACCGGCCAAGGCACCCGCGCCTACGTCCCCGCGATCGTGGGCTGCCTGCTGGCCTTCATGTTCTTCAACGCCGGCGGCCTCCAGCTGATGGGCTGGCTCACCGGATCGGAGATCCACCCGCTCTCGGTGCGGTCGGCCGCCACCAGCGTGCAGTCCGCCACCCTGTGGAGCACCAACCTGCTGATCACCCTCACCCTGCTGACGATGATCAACGCCTTCGGCGTGGGACAGGTCTTCTGGATCTACGCCCTCTTCAATGTCGCCGCCTGGCTGTTCGTCTGGCGGAGGATGCCGGAACTCACCGGGCGCAGCCTGGAGGACATCGAACGGCATCTGAAGGAGCAGAAGTTCCGGCCGGGCGACTTCGCCCGCTCGTGACCGCGGCCGGGGAGGTGCGGGACGCCCGCGCCTCCCCGGTGCACGATGCTTGACCCATGCGTGCCGCCCGTCTGATCCGCCTGGCGCTTCTCGTCCAGTCCAGCCCCGGCCTGACCGCCGACGCCCTCGCCCGTGAACTGGGCGTCTCCCGCCGTACGGTGATCCGCGACGCCCAGGCGCTCCAGGAGGCGGGCGTCCCCATCCGCGCCGAACGCGGCCGCGCGGGCGGCTACCACCTGGCGCCGGGCCACCGCACCCGGCTCACCACCCTGCACCCCACCGAGGCCGAGACCCTCTACCTCTCCGGCCTGCCCACCGCCCTGCGCGACCTCGGCCTGTCCGACGCGGCGGACACCGCCCGGCTGAAGCTCTCCGCCACCCTGCTCCCCTCGCTCCGCGCGGCGGCCGAGTCCTCGGTGCGCCGCTTCCACCTGGACGCCCCGGCCTGGTTCCGCGAGCCGTCGACTCCCGGGCTGCTGCCGGAGCTGGCCCGGGCGGTGTGGTCCGACCGCGCCGTCGAGATCACCTACGCGCGGCCGGGCCGGGACGACGCGGTGACCCGCCTGCTCCAGCCGTACGGGCTCGTGCTGAAGGCGGGCGTCTGGTACGTCGTTGGCCGGGTCCCGGACGGGCCGGACGGCGCCTGGCGCACGTACCGCGTCGACCGGGTCACGGCCCTCTCCCCCGCCGGCGACGAACCCTTCGTCCGCGACCCCGGCTTCGACCTGGCCGCGTACTGGCGGGCCAACGCGGAGGCGTTCGCCCGCACCCTGCTGCGGACGACGGCCACCCTGCGGCTCACCGGGCGGGGGCTCGCCCGGCTGCCCGCCGTCGCGGACCCGGCCGGGGTCGCCGAGGCACTGGCGTCCGCGAGCGGGCCGGACGCCGACGGCCGGGTGACGGTCGCGCTGCCGGTGGAGTCGGAGGAGGTCGCGTTCGCCCAGCTCGGCGGGTTGGGCGCGGACATGGAGGTGCTGGCCCCGACGGGCCTGCGCGAACGCTTCCGCGCGCACGCGCGGGACCTCGCCGCGCTGTACGGCGTGGCCGGTCAGCGGTAGTCGTCGGGGGTGCCCTCCTTGCCGCCGAACTTGACCTCCTCGAAGTAGGTCCAGGCGTCCGGCCGGCTGCCGTCGGCGTCCGTGATGCCGTAGGTCCGGGCGAGTTCGGCGCTGGAGGTGGACTTGCCGTTCCAGCGGGCTGCGCGGCCGGGGTCGGCGGCGAGGGCGGCGATGCCGCGGGCGAGGTAGGCGGGGGACTCGGCGGTGGCGAAGTCGGGTTCCCGGGCGATGGCGTCGCGCCAGTTCTCCTCGGTCACGCCGAAGTGGCCGAGCATCTGTTCCGAGCGCAGGAAGCCCGGCGTGACGGCGACGGCCGTACCGCCGTACTCCGCGAGTTCCTCGCCCAGGCCGAAGGCGATGCGGATGGGGGCGTTCTTGGCGAGGTCGTAGTAGAGGTTCTCCCGGTAGCGGCGGTTGTAGACCGCCGTGCCGTCGGTGACTTCCACGTGCAGCGGGGCGTCGGAGCGGATCAGGAGCGGGAGGGCGAGCGCGACGGTGACGACGTGCGAGCGGACCCCGAGTTCGAGAAGGCGCAGGCCGTCTTCGAGCGGAGTCTCCCAGCTCTTCTTGCCGAAGACGGAGCCCACCAGCAGGTGTTCGCCGCCCCAGAGGTCGTTGACGAGGATGTCGAGCCGCCCCTGCTCGCGGTCGATCCGCGCGACGAGTGCCCGTACCTGCCCGGGGTCCAGGTGGTCGGTGGGTACCGCGATCCCGGTGCCGCCGGCCGCCGTGACCAGCTCCGCCGTCTCCTCGATGGTCTCGGTGTCCCGCCCGACCTCGCTGGTCCGCTCGCGGGTGGTGCGTCCGGTGACGTAGACGGTGGCTCCGGCCCGGCCCAGTTCGACGGCCATCGCCCGCCCGGCGCCCCGGGTGGCCCCGGCGACGAGTGCGATGCGGCCGGCGAGGGGTGGGGTGAGGTCTTCTGTGGTCATGTCTCCACGGTGCACGCCAAAGGTGACAGTTCACGTCACCTTTGTTCTCACGTCGCGTCGATTTCCCCGCTGCCCACCGAGTACGCCGTGTCCCGGTGCGCCTCGTGCTCCGCCAGGCGGGCGGTCAGGGAGGCGCGGATGTCGTCGTACGTGTCCGAGCCGAGGGGCAGGCGCAGCGGGGCCGCGCCGGAGTCGGCCAGGTCGATCATGGCCTGGGCGATCTTCTCCGGGGAGTTGGGCAGGACGAAGGTGCCGTCGGTGAGGGCCCGGCGGATCTCGCCGGCCGGGGTGGTGGCGTACTCCGGCATGGGCGGGGCGGTGTCCAGGGAGGCGCCGAAGCCGGTCGGGGTGGCGCCGGGTTCCACGATGGTGAGGGCGATGCCGAAGGGGGCGATCTCCCGCGCGACCGTCTCGCAGAAGCCCTCGATGCCCCACTTGGAGGCGTGGTAGTAGCCGAAGCCGGGATACGTGGTCTGGCCGCCCGCCGTGGAGACCTGGAGGATGCGGCCGCGGCCCTGCGCGCGCAGGTGGGGCAGCGCGGCGCGGATGACATGGATGGAGCCGAGCAGGTTGGTGTCGATCACCCGCCGGATCTGCTCCTCGCCGGCCTCCTCCACGGAGCCGAAGACGCCGTACCCCGCGTTGTTGACGACCACGTCGATCTCGCCCAGGTCCGCGAAGGCATCGGCGACGACCCGCTCGGTCTGCTCCGGGTCGGTGACGTCGAGACGGGCGGTCCACAGCCGGTCGCCGTACTCGGCGCGCAGGTCGTCCAGGGCCTCGGGGCGGCGCAGGGTGGCCGCCACCCGGTCGCCGCGCGCGAGCAGTCGCTCGGTGAGGAGGCGGCCGAACCCGGACGAGGTGCCCGTGATGAACCAGGTGCTGGTCATGGTGTTCCTTCCGGTGAAGTCGCCCTTCCACGCTAGGAGTTGACGTGCACTCGAAGGCAAGCGGTCAGGTCGGGCGGATGGACCGCACCTCGTAGTCGACCGCCGGGCTCGGTACGGGGCCCCGGCAGGTGAGGCGGTAGGGGGCCGTGCGGTGGGCGTGCACCTCGATGTCGAAGGCGGTCGGGTGCGGCGCGTGGAGCTCGACGCGGACACGCCAGTCGTCGCCGTCACGGGCGGTGCCGGTGACCGTGTAGTCGTGCCGCCCGGCCGGGCCGAAGCGGGCGAGCAGCGCGGCGACGGCGACCTGCTGGGGCGGGGCGAGGTCGGTGTACCCGCGCAGGAAGTCGGGGTGGATGCGCCCGGCGAGGTGCTCCTCGACCACCCGGACGGCCGAGACGGGGTCGAGGACGCCGTAGTACGTCCCGTCGGGCACGACGACGACGTTGGCGGCGAACCGGTCCCCGCCCACGTGGGTGCACTCCCAGACGAGGTTGGGCCACCGCTCGCCGAGCGCCCGCGCCACGGGCCGGCCGCGTACCGCGCAGCAGATGTCGTGCTGGCCGTGCGCGCAGACCAGGACGACCGGCGGCTGGTCGAGCAGGCCCGGCGACCGGAGCGCCTCGGCGATCTCCACGAGGTCCTGGTCGTTGCTCCAGGTGCCCCAGCGCTGGCGGTAGGCGCCCGACCGCTCGTAGTGCAGCACGGCCCAGCGGCCGGGCCCCTCGGGCCGGGGGCGGGCGAGCCGGCGGACGAGGAAGATGCGGGCGCGTACCGCGTGGGCGGCGGCCCAGACGTGGGCCTTGACCACCGGGTCCAGGTCGATGCCGTCGTAGCCGTTGGCCGGCCACGCGCCCCGGTACTCGATCAGCACCCAGACCGTACCGCGCGGCGCGGTGCCCGCGAGGGAGTCGCCGCGTATCCGGGCGGCGTCGGCGCAGAAGAAGCGGTCTGTGCTGGTCACCGGGCGGCTACTGTCCGCCCGGCACCAGCACGCCCGCGCGGAGCAGCCGTCCGGCGAGGGGGAGCCCGAGGTCACCGGCCGCGCGGACCTCGCCGTCGAGCAGGCGGGCCACGGCGGGCAGGTCGGTCGCGGGGAAGTCGAGCCAGCCGACGCGGGTCGTCAGGCGGTCCCCCTCCAGCCGGGCTTCCAGGGCTTCGCGCAGGCGTACGGGCGACTCGGGGGCGAGGGCGTCGACGGCGGCGAGCTGGGCCAGCGGGCCGAGCGGTGCCGGCCTGCCCTGGCCGCGCCGGGTGCGGTGCAACAGAGGGGCGGGGTCGGCGTCGGACAGCGCGGCGGTGAGGCGTTCGCGGACGCCGTCGAGCACCTCGGCCGTGGCCTCGGCGCCGAGCGGCAGCGAGGCGCGGGTCCAGGCGTCCTCGCGCAGCGCGGCGAGGGCCGCCTCGGCCAGCTGTTCGGCCAGCGCGTACCGGGTCCAGACGTGGACGCCGAGGGTCAGGTGGACGGAGACCTCGCCCTTGGCGCGGGCGGCGTGCAGCCAGCCGCGCGGCAGATAGAGGACGTCGCCGGGCTGCAGCACGGTGTCGATGTACGCGGGCCCCTTCGCCGCCTCGGCGACGGCGGCCCGGTGCCCGGTCCAGGGCTGGTCCCTGAGCGGGTCGCGGTGCACGGGCTCGTGGACGAGCCAGCGCTTGCTGCCCTGGATCTGGACGACGAACACGTCGTGGACGTCGTAGTGGTCGTCGAAGCCCTGGCTCTGCGGCGGGGTGATGTAGGCGTTGGCCTGCACCGGGTGCCCCAACTCGGTGCTCAGGGCGGCGCACAGTTCCCCGACCGGTGCCCAGGTGCGCTGGAGGGCCTGGAGGACGAGGGTCGCGCCGTCGGCGAACAGCCGCCAGAGCGCGGTGTCGTCGAGCTGGTCGGCGATGGTGGCGCCGACTCCGCCGGGCGAGGTGTAGGACGACTCGGGGAGCACGGTGCCGTTCTTGGCGACGCGGAGGAAGGGCGTGCGCAGACCCCGGCGCGCGAGGAGCTCGTCCACCGCGCCGGCGTCGAACACGTCGGAGAAGTCGCTCGCGTGCCGGGTGAGCAGCGCGGTGCGCGACCAGACGTCCCGTGCGAAGACGTCAGGGGCGAGTCCGGTCAGACGGCGCTCCAGAATCCCGGCACCCCCACGGGTACCGGGATCAGGGTCACCGGCCGGGCCGGTCAAGCGCCGCCGTCCGCACCGCCGTCGTGGACACCGGGCTGACCGGCGGCACCGCCGTCGGCCGGGCCCTCGGCACCGCCGTCGGCGCCACCGTCGTGGACGCCGGGGACACCGGCCGCGCCACCGTCCGCGGGGCCCTCCGCGCCCTCGTCCGCGCCACCGTCGGCTCCGCCGTCGTGGACGCCGGGGACACCGGCCGCACCGCCGTCCGCGGGGCCCTCGGCGCTGCCGTCCGCACCGCCGTCGTGCACCCCGGGAACGCCCGCCGCGCCACCGTCCGCGGGACCTTCGGCGCTGCCGTCCGCACCGCCGTCGTGCACGCCGGGCTCGCCGGCCGCACCGCCGTCCGCGGGGCCCTCGTGCTGGTGATCGGAAGTAGCCACAGTTCCTCCTCGCCGTCGCCGTGGTGGACCCTCCGGCGGCGCGTCGCGTGCCGGTGGGCCCCTGCGACTACCGTCACCCAGAAACCGGCCGGCTGCATCCGGTGGGCCACGGCGGCCGGCGGCTCAGCCCGCGATCGCGTCCGGGTCGCACGGCCTGCCGCCCTCGGCCAGCGCCTCCACGGCCCGGCCGCGGTACTCGCGGTAGCGCCTCAGGTACGACCGCGCCATGGGGCCCGGCGGGACGCCCCGCGCGAAGGCCCGCATGTTGCGTTCGCCCGCGTTGTAGCCGAGGGCGAGCAGCTCGTCGCGGGTGTAGCGCCGCACATGGGTGCGCGGCAGGGCCCGGTCGAGGTCCCTGAGGTGCAGGGCGGCGACGCGGACGGCGAATGCGGGGTCGTCCCGCAGGTCCTCCCAGCGTCCCGACAGGCCGTACGCGCGGCGGACCGACTCGAAGGCCGCCCGGTGCATGTTGGCCACGCCGAAGGACGCGCCGGGCTTCCACCACTGCCAGAGGCGTTCGAGCAGCGGGTGGTGCGGTTTGTACGCCTCGTTGTGCAGCACGGTCATCAGCAGCACCGGCGACACCCCGGCCGACTCGGCGCCGCGGGCGACGGTCCCGGCGTAGTCCGCCGGGTCGTAGCCGCCGGGCAGCAGGGGCGGGGTCGGGGCGCGGCCGGGATCGTGCGCCGCCTGGGTCGGTCTTCTGTCCATGAGCACGGCCTTTCCCCTGCCAGCAGCCGGACGACGGAACGCCCGCTGTCCTTCTGGCGACCAGGTGCCCGTGCGTCCCGCCCTCAATCCCCTACCGGGGGGTGGTCCGCCCGACCCCGGCGTACACCCAGTACTCGGTCGGGTTGTCCGGGAGCGGCTCGGCCGGGTCCGGACGCCACAGCGGGACGTGGACCAGACCGGGCTCGGTGAGCTCGAAGCCGTCGAAGAGGCCGAGGATCTCCTCGTACGAGCGGGCGGTCACCGGGGAGGTGGCGCGGGAGCGGTAGAGCTGCCCCACGGCGGCGGCGGTGTCGGGGCGGTCCTGGTTGGTCGCGTGGGACATCGCCAGCCAGCTCCCCGCGGGCAGCGCGTCCCGGAAGGCGCCCACGAGGGCGCGCGGGTCCTCCTGCGGGGTGATGAAGTGCAGGATCGTGATCATCAGCACGGCGACGGGCTGCTCGAAGTCGATCAGCTTGCGCAGCTGCGGCGCCTCGAGGATGTCGGCGGGCCTGCGGATGTCGCCGTCGACGATGTCCGCGCGGGGGTTGTCCGCGAGCAGGGACGCGCTGTGCGCCACGGCGACGGGATCGTTGTCGACGTACACCACCCGGGCGTCGGGGTCGGCCGCCTGGGCCACCTCGTGGACGTTGCCCTGGGTGGGGATGCCGGAGCCGAGGTCGATGAACTGCCGTACCCCGGAGCCGATCAGGAAGCGCACGGCCCGGCCGAGGAAGTCCCGGTTGGCCCGTGCGAGGGTGCGCACCCGGGGGTCGATGGCGGTGAAGGCGGCCACCGCCTCCCGGTCGATGGCGAAGTTGTGCTGTCCGCCCAGCATCGCGTCGTACATCCGGGCGACGCTCGCCTTGCCGGGCTCTGCCCCAGAACCCGCACCCGCGCTGTCGGACATCGCAACTTCCTTTCCCTACAGACAACTTGACGATGCATCATATAATTGCCCGGAACGACGAGCGACGCCCCGCCCCGCCTTCCCCGGCCCGGCGCGCGGTCGGTCGGTCGCCCTGCCCCCCGGAAAGGCACGACCCTGCGGAACGACCCGCGCAGCCGCATCGACGAACCGCCCGCCGCCCGGACCTCGCCGCGCCGGCCGCTCCTCTCCCCCGCCGCCGACGCGATCGGCTCGGCGCTCGATCTGCCGCTGACCGGCAGCCAGTTCACCCACGCGCTGGCCCCCGCCTTCGCCGACGCGGCCTCGGTGTACCTGCTGGAGCGGTGGCGCCGGGGGGAGCACGCGGGCGTGGCGCCGGACCCGCCCCGGATCGAGGCGCACCGGCTGGCGCTGCGGGTGGGAGCGGACGCGCGGGAGGACTGGGAGAAGCTGCTGCCGGTCGGCGAGGTGATCGTCTTCCCCCGCGAGACGCCGTACGCCCGCGCGCTGACCTCCGGCCAGGCGCAGTTGCTGGACTCGGTGGACCCGCACACCTCCGCCCGGCTGCGCGCCTCCGGCGACGGGGACGCGCGGGTGGAGGAGCTGTTGCGGACCGCTTCCTTCCTGGTCGTCCCGCTGCGGCTGCGGGAGGTCACGATCGGCTTCGTCGCCTGCACGCGCGGGCCGGACCGGGCGCCGTTCGGTCCCACCGAGGTGACGGCCGTGGAGGCGCTGGCGGCGCGGGCCTCGCTCGCCCTGGACAACGCCCGCCGCTACGAGCACGAGCGGCGCACCACGCTGGCCATCCGGGGCAGCCTGCCCTCGGGCACGCTCCAGCGCTTCGAGGGGTGCCGGGTGAGCCACGGCTCGCTGCCCGCCGGCGAGGACACGGTGATAGGCGGCGACTGGTACGACGTGCTGCGGCGGCCGGACGGGCGGGTCAGCCTGATCGTGGGCGACGCGATGGGCCACGGCCCGGAATCCGCCGTCGCCATGCTGCAACTCCGTACAGCGGTACGGGCGTTCGCCGGGTTCGACATACCGGCGGTGGAGCTCGTGCGGCGCCTGGACGCGCTGGCCAGTGACACACCCGGCGCTTCCTTCGCCACCTGTGTCTACGCCGAGTGGTCGCCGGCGGAGCGCACCTGCACCCTGGTGAGCGCCGGCCATCCTCCCCCGCTGCTGCGCGGCCCGGACGGGAAGACCGCCCCGGTCCCCCTGACCGGGCCCGGCCTGCCCCTGGGGCTCGGCACCGGTCACTACGAGGCGACGGTGTTCAGCGTCCCGGAGCCCGCGCTGCTGGTGCTGTACAGCGACGGCCTGGTGGAGTCCCGCGACGCCGACATCGACCACCAGATAGCCCGCCTGGCCGACGCCCTCGACGCGGCCGCTCCCCGGCCGGGCGCCGATCTGCACACCCTGTGCCAGCGCCTGCTGCACGCGCCCTCCGGCACGAACGGCACGAACGGCACGGACGACCGGACCCTGCTCCTGGCCGAACTCACGCCCACCGGGCGGTGATCAGGTACTCAGGGTCGCCCAGACCGCGTTGCCGCTGGTGAGCCGGGAGCGGTCGACGCCCCAGGAGTCGGCGAGCTGCTCGACGAGCACCAGGCCCCGGCCGCCCTCGTCGTCCGGGCCCGGCTCGCGCCGGGTGAGACCCCGGCCGGAGTAGTCGTGGTCGTGCACCTCGATGCGCAGGCGGCCGGGGGCGACGAGACCGATGCCGCAGAGGATGCGCACGCTGGAGGTGTGCAGCACGGCGTTGGTGGCCAGCTCGGAGACGAGCAGGACGGCGTCCGCGCGCACCTCTCCCGGCAGCACCCAGCCGGTCAGCCGGTCCCGCATGGAGCGGCGGGCGATCCGGACGCTGGAATGGTGCGAGAGCAGGGTGATCCAGTGCGTCTGGTCCGGGTCCGCGACGTCCAACAGGTCCGGTGACGAGGTCGTGGTGGGGGTCACGATGATTGCCTTCCGTGAGGCGGTCACTCAAGTAACTATGCTCGCAACCGAGTTCAGGCTGCAACCGACTCCCTGATAATTACAGAGAGCCGCTATCCGCCTGGTTGATTCACCAACTCCCTGGCACACTCTTATGAGTGACAGCCCATCAGGAGGTAGGGCGTGAGTGAAGGCCGTTCGAGCGCGGGCAGCGGCGCCAGTGCGCCCACCGTGCTCCGCATGGTGCTGGGCCGCAGGCTGCAGGAGCGGCGCCTGGAGGCGGGCGTCTCGCTGGAGGAGGCGGCGCGGGCGCTGAGGGTCACGGCCCTGACCATCCGCCGGCTGGAGAAGGCCGAGGTGGCGCTCAAGCCCCTCTATGTGGAGAAGCTGCTGGAGACGTACGGCGCCGGCAGCCAGGAGCGGGACGAGTTCGTCGCCTTCGCCGAGCGGGCCAACGAGCCCGGCTGGTGGCACGCCTACCGCGACGTGGTGCCGGGCTGGTTCAGCGCGTACGTGAGCCTGGAGACGGGCGCGAAGACGCTGCGCACCTACGAGCCGCACTATGTGACGGGTCTGCTCCAGACCCACGCGTACGCGCGCGCCGTACTCGCCGGAGGCTTCCCGAACGAGGGCGACGAGGACCTGGCGCGCCGGGTGGACCTGCGGCTGCGCCGCAGCGCCCTGCTGGAGCGCGCGGACTCGCCGACGCTGTGGGTCGTGATGGAGGAGGCCGTGCTGCACCGGGTGGTGGGCGGCCCGGAGGTGATGCGGGAGCAGATCGACCGGCTGCTGGAGTTCTCCGAGCTTCCGCACGTGAGCGTCGATGTGGTGCCGTTCACCGCCGGGGCCCACGTGGGGGCGTGCGCGCCGTTCACGTACTTCCGGTTCGAGGAGCCGGAGCTGCCGGACATCGTCTACAGCGAGATCCTCTCCGGCGCGATGTACCTGGACCAGCGCTCCGACGTCGTCGCCCATCTGGAGGCGCACAACCGCATGTCCCTGCTGTCCTCCGACGCGCAGAGCAGGGCGCTCCTGAACCGCATGCGCAAGGAGTACTCATGACCACCATCGACGGCCGCGGCCACGCCTACAACGGGATGCCCGCCTCCGACCTCGGCGAGCAGGGCTGGGAGTCGCCGTGGAGCGGCCCCAACGGCGGCCAGTGCGTGCAGACCAAGCAACTCGCCGACGGCCGGGTGGCGCTGCGCCAGTCGACCGACCCCGCCGGACCCGCGCTGATCTACACCCCCGAGGAGATCACCGCGTTCGTCGCGGGGGTCAAGCGGGGCCTCGCCGACCATCTGACCAACGGCTGACTTCTCCCCCCACGCACACACCGAAAAGGGACAGGATGACCAACTCACACGCGGCGCGGGACATCGACACCAGCAGGCCCCACTCCGCCCGGATGTACGACTACTACCTGGGCGGCAAGGACCACTTCGAGATAGACAAGCACGCCGCCGAGGCGGTGGCGTCCGCCTATCCCGGCATCTTCGTGTGCGCCCGCGAGAACCGCGCCTTCATGCACCGCGCCACCCGCGTCCTCGCCCGGGAGCACGGCATCCGGCAGTGGCTGGACATCGGCACCGGCATCCCCACCGAGCCCAACCTGCACCAGGTCGCCCAGTCCGTGGTGGCCGACGCGCGGGTGGTGTACGCCGACAACGACCCGCTGGTCCTCAAGTACGCCGAGCGCCTGATGCGCAGCACCGCCGAGGGGCGCACCGCGTACATCGAGGCGGACGTCAACGACCCGCGCTCGCTGCTGGACGCCCCCGAACTGACCGACGTGCTGGACATGGAGCGGCCGGTCGCGCTGTCCCTGAACGCCCTGATGCACTTCGTGCCGGACGACCGGGACCCGTACGGCATCGTCAGCCGGCTGCTGGACGTGCTCCCCTCGGGCAGCGCGCTGGCCCTGAGCCACTGCACTCCCGACTTCGACCCGCCGACCTGGCAGAAGGTCACCGACATCTACAACGGCGCCGGCACCCCGGTGCAGTTCCGCTCCCGCGCGGACGTGGCGCGCTTCTTCGACGGGCTGGAACTGCTGGAGCCCGGCGTCGAGGTCGGCCACCGCTGGCGCCCGGACGCCGAGCCGACCGCCACGGACGCGGAGGTCAGCCTGTGGACCGCGGTGGGAATCAAGCCGTAGGCGCTTCGGCCGCGTACGACGGAACGCCCCCGTGCCGTGATGGCCGGGGGCGTTCCGTCGTACGGGGTCCGGCGGCGCTTCAGAACCGGGGCGCCGGAGCCTGGGCCTGGACGATCTCCGCGGCCTCCTTCTCCGTCTCCACGGACGGGGGCGAACCCGCGAGCGGCTTGTTGGCCGTCTCCTTCATGCACAGCACCGCGATCACACCGACGACCGCGGCCGCGGTGGCGTAGTAGGCGGGCATGAGGTTGGTGTGGAAGACGCTGATCAGATAGGTGATCACCAGCGGGGTCGTGCCGCCGAAGACGGAGGTGGCCAGGTTGTAGGCCACCGACAGGGAGCCGTAGCGCACCTGGGTCGGGAAGATCGCCGGGAGCGCCGCCGACATCGTGCCGAGCATCGCCACCAGGGAGAGGCCCATCATGAGCAGTCCCAGCGCGATGAGGACGACGCTGCCCTGCCGGATGAGGAGGAAGGCCGGCACGGACAGGAAGACGAACCCGAGCATCCCGGTCATCAGCAGCGGCTTGCGCCCGAAGCGGTCGGAGAGCCGGCCGACCTGGCTGATGACGCCCATCTGGAGCACCATCACCAGCAGCAGGATCAGCAGCCCGTGGTTGGTGGGGTAGCCCAGCTCGTCCGACAGATAGGTCGGCATGTAGGACAGCAGCATGTAGTCGGTGATGTTGTACGCCGCGACCAGCGCGAGGCACAGCACCAGCGGCCGCCAGTACCGGGTGAAGATCCTGCCGAGGTCGGCGGTGGCCGAGGTCTCCACGGCGTCGGCGGCCTCGGCCGCCCGGACGTTGCCGCCCTCCAGCTTCTGGAAGGCGGGGGTCTCGTCGAGCTTGAGCCGCAGGTAGAGGCCGATGAAGCCGAGCGGCGCCGCGACCAGGAACGGGATGCGCCAGCCCCAGTGCAGCATCTGGTCCTCGCTGAACACGGTACTCAGGATGACGACCAGGCCGGAGGCGCCGACGTATCCGGCCAGCGTGCCGAACTCCAGGAAGCTGCCGAAGAACCCGCGCCGCTTGTCCGGGGCGTACTCCGCGATGAAGGTGGAGGCTCCGCCGTACTCGCCGCCGGTCGAGAAGCCCTGGATGAGCCGGAAGAGGATCAGCAGGGCCGGGGCCCACAGGCCGATGGCGGCGTGCGAGGGGATCAGTCCGATGGCGAAGGTGCCCACCGCCATCATGATCATGGTCATGGACAGGACGCGCTTACGGCCGATCTTGTCGCCGAGCGGGCCGAAGACCATGCCGCCGAGCGGGCGCACCAGGAAGGCCACGGCGAAGGTGGCGAAGGAGCTCAGCAACTGCACCGTGTCGTTCCCCGAGGGGAAGAACACCTTGCCGAGGGTGGCGGCGAGGTAGCTGTAGATGCCGAAGTCGTACCACTCCATGGCGTTGCCGAGCGCGGCCGCCTTGGTGGCGCGCCGCACGGCGGCCTGGTCCGTCACGGTGATGTCGCTGCGGCGCAGCTTGGGGTTGCGCCGCCGCTCGATGGCGCGGAACAGCACACGGTGGCGTCTGACCGCACCGGGGTCCACCGGATCTTCGTTGTCGAGAGCCGCCATGGGTGTTCCTTTCGCCGTACACGTTTTCAAGCAGAACACCTGCGCAGTCAGCGCGCGCTCAAACGATCCTCTTCACTGCGCGATCGCGCTGCTACCGAGGGTGATCGAAAGGGGGCCGTACGAGTGCCGGTGCGTGCCGGGGAGCCATGGGGGAACTCGGATGCGCGGTGTTCGTCCCCGGCGAGAGGAGCCCTGGTGACTGCGTCGGCATCGACGGCGGGCGGCGGGCGGCCGTCCGCACCCGAGGACGGGTACGAGCCGGACCCCCGCCGGTGGCGGGCCCTGTGGGTGACCCTGGTCGCCGGTTTCATGAGTCTGCTGGACGTGACGATCGTCGCGGTCGCGCTCCCCACCATCCAGCGGGATCTGCACGCCGGCCCGGCCGAGGTGCAGTGGGTGGTGTCCGGCTACGCCCTGACCTTCGCGCTCGCGCTGGTCACCGCCGGGCGGTTGGGCGACGCGCTGGACCGGCGCCGTATCTTCCTGCTGGCGCTCAGCGGGTTCGTGGTCTTCAGCGCGGCGTGCGGCGCCGCGCCGGACATCACGCTGCTGGTGCTGGCGCGGCTCTGCCAGGGGCTGGCGGCGGGGTTCATGGCGCCGCAGAACTCGGCGCTGATCCAGCAGATGTTCCGGGGCGAGGAGCGCGGCCGGGCCTTCGGCTTCTTCGGCGCGACCGTGGGCATATCCTCCGCCGTCGGCCCGATCACCGGCGGCGCCATCCTCGCCCTGGCCTCCGGCGAGCAGGGCTGGCGGTGGATCTTCTACGTCAACGTCCCCATCGGGCTGCTGGCGGTCCTGCTCGGCCGCCGGCTGCTGCCCCGCGTCGAGCGCAAGGGGCGCGGGAGCGTGGACGTGCCGGGCATCCTGCTGCTCGGCACCGGGGTGCTGGCGCTGATGTACCCGCTGGTCCAGGCGGACTCGGGCGGCCTCGCGCGGCTGTGGTGGCTGTTCCCGGTCGCGGTGGTGCTGCTGGCCGCCTTCGTGCTGTGGCAGCGTCGCCTGGTCGCCCGTGAGAAGCAGCCGCTGCTCGATCCGCGGCTGTTCAGCACGGTGCGCGGCTACGCGGTCGGCGCGGGGGTGGGCACGCTGTACTTCATCGGCTTCAGCGGGGTGTGGCTGGTGTTCGCGCTGTTCTACCAGCACGGGCTCGGCTACTCCCCCCTGAAGTCGGGCCTCGCCGTGACGGCCTTCGCGATCGGCTCGGCGAGCGCGGCCGTGCTCGCCGGGCGGCTGGTGGAGCGGTTCGGCCGGGTGCTGACGGTGTGCGGCCTGGCCGGGGTGATCCTGGGCCTCGGCGGCACCGCCCTGCTGCTGCGGCTGGCACCGCTCGGCATCGCGCCCTGGGTGGCCGCGCCGGTGCTGTTCATCGGCGGTATCGGCTCCGGCTTCGTGGTGTCCCCCAACATCACCATGACGCTGCGCGACGTCCCGGTGCGTATGGCGGGCGCGGCCGGCGGCGCGCTCCAGACCGGGCAGCGGCTCGGCGCCGCGGTGGGTACGGCCGCGCTCCCCGGCCTGTTCTACGTGGTGCTCGGCAGCACCCACGGCGACTACCGCACCGCGCTCGTCACGTCCCTGGTCGCCGCGCTCGCCGGCATGGCCGCCTCCCTGGGGCTCGCCGCGTTCGACTGGCGCCGTGACCGGCCGGACCACCACAAGTGCCCGGACGAGGTGGCCGACAGCCCGGTGCACGCCCGGCACAGCTGAGCACCCGGGAGACCCCCGGATCAGGAGAAGGGGGACCGCGCCACGCCCCGGCGGCCGACGTCGGGGGGGGCGCAAGGCCCACACTCAGCGGGCGGAGGCGGGCAGGCGCAGCGCGATCAGGGCCACGTCGTCCTCGGCGTCCGGGGCGAGGCCGGTGAGCAGCGCCTCGCACATGACGTCGAGCTCCTGGTCGACCAGGGTGGCCGCGTGCTGGCGCAGCCGGATGAGGCCGTGGTCGAGGGACTCGCCCCGGCGTTCGACCAGACCGTCGGTGTAGAGCAGCAGGGTGCTCGCGGGCGGCAGCACGGTCGTGGCGCCGGTGCGGTGGCTCTCGGGGTCGACGCCGAGCACCAGGCCGCGCCCGTTGTCCAGGTACGTGGTGTCCCCGGCCGGGGTGACCAGCAGTGGCGGCAGATGACCGGCGGACGCCCAGTCCAGCTGGTAGCGGCCGTTCTCCGGTCCCTTGAGCAGGGCGTAGACGCAGGTGGCGGTCTGGTGCGGGTAGAGGACGGCCATCGCCAGGTCCAGCCGGCGCAGGATGCGTCCCGGCGGCTCCTGGCGGTCGCAGGCGATGCCGCGCAGCATGTTGCGGATCTGGCTCATGGCGACCGCCGCCTGGAGGTCGTGGCCGGTGACGTCGCCGATGATCAGTGCGATGTCGCCCTGGGGCAACTCGAAGCTGTCGTACCAGTCGCCGCCCACCTGCGCGGACGAGGCGGCGGGAACGTACCGGGCGGCGATGCGCAGCCCGTCGATGACGGGCAGCCGGGGCAGCAGCGAGCGCTGCATGCGCTCGGCGATGGTCTGCACCTCGGTGTGCAGCCGGGCGTTGTCCACCGCGAGGGCCACCCGGTGCGCCAGCCCCTCCACCAGCGCCAGGTCCCCCTCCTCGAACGGGGCCCGGCCGGGCTCACGGACCAGGGTCAGCGCGCCGAGCACCCGCCGCCGGGCGCGCAGCGGCGCGACGATGCCCGAACCGCCGCCCAGCCGCCCGAACAGTTCGCTGTTGAGCGCGTGCAGCGGGTCGGGGGTCTCCGGGTCCGGCTCGAACCGCTCGGCGGACAGCAACAGCGCGCCCGCTCCTCGCAGCACCCGCGACCACGGGTCGTCGGAGTCCTCCCCCACGCCGGGCAGCGCACCGGTCGTGCCGACCATCGGGGAGCCCGGCGATTCCCGGCGGGTGACGCAGACGCGCTCCAGCCGGCCCGCCTCGTCCATCAGGTCGCCCACGCTCCAGTCGGCCAGCGCGGGCACGAGCACCCGGCACACGCGGCTGATCCCCTCCGCCGCGTCGAGCGTGCTCGCCAGTACGGCGGCGGTCTGGTCCAGCAGGGTGAGCCGGTCCAGCGCATCCCGCAACGCCTGGTCCACGTCGAAGCCGTCCATGCGGGTCACGTACCCGGCCCGCCCGGCCGGAACAACGGGCGGCGCCCGGCGAGAGCCGTTCGGCCCATGGGCACGCGTCCGGCGACACGGCCCGGCCCGGCCCGCCCAGGAGAGGAGTGGGCCGTCATGACGAGCCCCGGACCCCGGCGGCCCCGGGTGCCGCCCACCGCGACCCCGCCCGCCGGAAACGATCTCGCCCCAGCCGATCAGGGCGCCTAGGCTGCGCCGACATGACCACCGCACCGGACTCCGGCATCCGACCGTTCCGCATCGACGTCCCGGAGAGCGAGCTGGCCGACCTGCGCCACCGCCTCGACCGCACCCGCTGGCCGGACGAACTGCCGGGGGTGGGCTGGGACTACGGCGTGCCGCGCGACTACCTGCGCGAGCTGGCGCACTACTGGCGGCATCGGTACGACTGGCGGGCGGCGGAGGCCCGGCTGAACGAGTGGCCGCAGTTCATGACGACGATCGACGGCGCGGACATCCACTTCGCGCACATCCGCTCCCCCGAGCCGGACGCCACCGCGCTGATCGTCACGCACGGCTGGCCCGGCTCCTTCGCCGAGTTCGAGCGGATCGTGGGCCCACTGACCGACCCCCGCGCGCACGGCGGCGACCCGGCCGACGCCTTCCACCTGGTGCTGCCGAGCATCCCCGGCTTCGGTTTCTCCGGCCCGACCCGCGAGACCGGCTGGGACCACCGCAGGACGGCGGCCGCGTTCGCGGAGCTGATGGACCGACTGGGCTACGAGCGGTACGGCGCGCAGGGCGGTGACTGGGGCGCGGCCATCTCCCGCGAGCTGGGCCGTATCCGTCCGGAGCATGTCATCGGCGTCCATCTGAACCTCATCCCGGGCGCCGGCGCGACCGCCGAGCCGACCGGCGAGGAACTCGCCGCGCTGACCCCGGCCGAACGCGCCCGCACCCTCGCCTCCTGGGAACGGATGAAGGAGTGGCGGCGCGGGCAACAGGGCTACGCCGACATCCAGTCCACCCGTCCGCAGACCCTCTCCTACGCCCTCACCGACTCCCCCGTGGGCCAACTGGCCTGGATCACGGAGAAGTTCAAGGAGTGGACCGACTCGGCGGACCGCCCCGAGGACGCCGTCGGCCGCGACCACCTGCTCACCGACGTGACGCTGTACTGGCTGACGGGTACGGCGGGTTCGTCCGCGCGCATCTACTACGAGCGCGCTCACGCGGATCACGGGGGGCAGCCGCCCGAGCCGTCCCGTACACCGACGGCGTTCGCGGCGTTCCCGGGCGAGAACTTCATCGCGCTGCGGCACATCGCGGAGCGGTACGACACCATCGTCCGCTGGACCGAGTTCGACCGGGGCGGGCATTTCGCGGCGATGGAGCAGCCTGAGCTGCTGGTCGGTGACGTCCGGGCGTTCTTCCGGGAGTTGGCGAGAAGCTGATCGTGCCCGCCGGGCGCGCCCGTCGTGGCGGGGGCGGGCGCGCCCGGTGAGCGGTACGGGTCTCACCTCTCTTCCTCGTCCTCCTCGTCCTCTTCCTCTTCGTCCTCGTACTCCCCCTCGTAGTCGCCCTCCTCGTCGGGGGCTTCCTCGTCCTCTTCCTCGTCTTCGTACTCGTCCTCGTACTCCTCCTCGTCGCCCTCGCCCTCTTCGCCTTCCTCGGCCTCTCGCTGCTCCTCCTCCACGGCCTCCTCGTGGGAGCGGACCACCTCGCCGTCGCGGATCTCGCCGCGCCAGCCCTCCACCTCGTCCGGGTCGACGAAGCTCACGTAGCGCTGGAAGTGCTTGAAGTCCAGCCGCAGACGGCGGCCCTGGGCGCGCCATATGTTGCCGGTCTTCTCGAAGAAGCCGGCCGGGAAGTACTCGACGACGAGGACGACACGGGTCAGTTCGGGGGCGAGTTCGTGGAAGGTCACACAGCCGTGGGTGGTGCCCTTGGGGCCCTCGGAGTTCCAGACGATCCGCTGGTCCGGGATCTGCTCCTGCACGTGCGCCTTGTAACCGCGCTTGGAGGGGCCGACCTTCAGCTTCCAGTCGCTGGTGACCTCGTCGCTCTGGGAGACGCTCAGCACGCCCTTGGTGAAGCCGCTGAACTTGTCATACTGCGTCCACTGGTCGTAGGTGGTGCGCAGCGGCTGTCCGATGTCCAGTACCTCGATGATGTTCGTCATCTTGGGACGGTCGGACTTCCCCTTGCTCTTGCCGAACAAGCTCTTCGCCCCCTCGACCACCTTGTCCTTGACGTCCCCGGCCTTCTGGGACACCAGTGCCTTCAGCGGTGACTCGCCCTTGAGCAGGCGGCTGCCGACGCCGGTGAGGAAGCCACCGCCGTTGTCGGCCGAGTCGAGGAGCTGCTGGGTGAGGCCGGAGAGCTTCTCCCCCGTCCTCTCCACCAGGTGTTCCGCCTGGGCGCCGAGGTAGTCGACGAGTTCGTCGCGCAGCGCGTCGAGGCCGGAGCCGGCCTGCTCCTTGGCGTCACCCTTGTCGGTGCCGGTCTTGGTGTCTGCCATGGTGGCCTACCTCCGCCGCCCGGTGGTCTTCTTGGCCGCCTGCTTCTTGGCCGGGGCCTTCTTCGCGGGAGCCTTCTTCGCGGCCGGGGCCGACTTCTTGGCGGGGGCCTTCTTCGCCGCCTGCTTCTTGGCCGGCGGGGCGGACTTCTTCGCCGGGGCCTTCTTGGCGGGAGCCTTCTTCGCGGCCTGCTTCCTGGCGGGCGCGGACTTCTTCGCGGGCGCGGACTTCTTGGCGGGCTGCTTCTTGGCGGCGGGGCGACGGCGGGGCGGCCTCTCGGGCTCCTCCTCCGGCTCCTCGGGCTCCTCGTCCTCCTCCGGCTCCTCCTCGGGTTCCTCCTCCTCTTCCTCTTCCTCCTCGAAGTCCTCTTCCTCCGCCTCGGGCTCCTCCTCGCCCTCGGACTCCTCCGACTCCTCGGCCTCGAAGTCCTCTTCCTCCTCGGGCTCCTCGGCCTCGTCCTCGTACTCCTCGCCCTCTTCCTCGCCGTTCCCGCCGTTCTCCTCGTCCTCTTCCGGCTCTTCGGACTCCTCCGAGTCCTCGGCCTCCTCCGGCTTCTCGTCCTTCTTCTGACCGATGCGCTGGGTGCGCTCGCGGAGGGACTCGGCGAGGTCGCCGAGGCGGCGGTCGGCGGTGGCCGTCAGCGCCTTGCGGCCCGCGTTCAGCAGTTCGCCGCGCACCTGCTCGTTCAGTTCCTGGACACCCGGTACCTCGCCGAGCTTGCCGAGGCCCTCGCTCAGCAGCGCCTGGGGGTTCAGGCCGGTACGGCGACCGGCGAGATAGGTGGCCAGGGCGAAGGCGACGCGTCCCTTCTTCGTTCGTCCGAGCACGTAGCCGCCCGCGACTGCGGCGGCGAGAGCGACCTTGGTCGTGTCATTCATGAACCGGTTCCCTTCGGAAAGGGTCAGGAAAGAAACGGGGTTGCGGCCGGCACCCCGACCCGGCCCGCGATCGAGGAGGAAGGGATCGCGCACCTCGCGCCCCGAGCGGGGACTCCCGGTGAGACTCCCGGCGAGCCGCGCACGCGGTCCCGGCGAGCCCGCGGAGAGCCGGCCGACGCTGCTGCGTCTTATAACCCTATATGCTGAAATTGTATGTTCCTGCGTGGAATCTGGCGCCCGCTCCGGCCCTTCCGGAGAGACCGCTTCGACCACCGGAGAGACCATGGCCGCAGCAGAAGAGCCCGCCAAGCGGCGGACCGGCAGCAGTCGGGCCACCGGCCGGCGACCGGCCGACGAGCCGCGCCACCGCCCGTCCAAGGGCCCTGCCTGGGCGATGCGGACCGCGGCCGAGCAGCTCACGGAGCTGCTCGGGCGGGCCCCGGACTCCGTCTCGGCGCTGAAACCGACGAACGACGGTTGGGAGGCCGACGTAGAGGTGCTCGAACTGGAACGAGTGCCCGACACGACCAGCGTGATGGCGACCTACCGCGTCTCCCTCGACAAGGAGGGCGACCTCGTGTCCTACGAGCGCACGCGCCGCTACACCCGAGGGCAGATCGACCGGCGCGGCTGAGGCCCGCCGGTGAAGGGAGGCGCCATGACCGTGGTGCCGCAAGGCGGAGGCAATGTCAGTCGCGGCGGTGGCGGTGGCAGCCTCTACGACGTCCTGGAACTCATCCTGGACCGCGGCCTGGTGATCGACATCTTCGTGCGCGTGTCCCTGGTGGGCATCGAGATACTGAAGATCGACGCCCGGGTCGTCGTGGCCAGCGTGGACACGTACCTGCGCTTCGCCGAGGCGTGCAACCGGCTGGACCTGGAGGCCGGGCGCAAGGCTCCGGCCCAGCTCACCGACATCGTCGGCGACACCGTGGAGAGCGGCGCCAAGGGCAAGTCCAAGGGCGCGCTGAGCGGGGCCGCCGAGGCGGTCACCGACTCGATCAAGGCGGTCACCGGTGGTGACAGTGACGACGAGGACGACGAAGAGGAAGAGGAGCGGGAACCCGTACGGAAGCGGCGGCCGGCCAAGCGCGCCTCCCGGCGGACCTCGACCCGTGAGAGGGAATGAGCGATGGGCGTCTACGTCTACTCCGTCACCGACAAGAAGCACCCGCTGCGCCTCGACGGGCTGCGCGGCGTCGGTGAGTCCCCCGGCCCGCTGCGGGCGGTGACCGCCGGGTCGCTGCGCGCGGTGGTCAGCGACGCGCCCGAGAACCTGCGTCCCAAGCGGCGGGACATCGGCGCGCACCAGGAGGTGCAGGAGCGGCTCATGGCCGACGGCACCGTACTGCCCCTGCGGTTCGGCCTGGTGGCGGCGAACGACGACGAGGTCCGGTCGGCGCTGGAGGAGCGGGCCGAGGAGTACACCGACCGGCTCCTGCGACTGGCGGGCTGTGCCGAGTACAACCTGAAGGTGGCGCAGGACGAGGACTCCCTGCTGCGCCAGATCCTCGCCGAGTCGCCTCCGGCCCGGCAGCTCAACGACGACATCCGCGCCGGAACGGCCGACCCGTCGGCGGCGATGCGGCTCGGTGAGCTGGTGGCCCAGGAGGTGCAGGCCCGCCAGGAGGCGCTGGCAGCCGGGGTGGTCGAGGCACTGCGCCCCTTCGCGCGTGAGGTGGACTCCACACAGCCGACCGGGTCGGACTTCCTCAACGCGTCCTTCCTCGTGGCCGACGACCAGGAAGAGGCGTTCCTCACCACGGAGCTGAGCGTCGCCCATCAGCTCGGCGAGGGGCTCGACTTCCGGCTGAACGGCCCCCTCCCGCCGTACAGCTTCGTCTGAGGACCGAGGGATCTCATGGGCCTGTTCACCCAGCTCCTCACCCTCCCGCTGGCACCGGTGCGCGGCGTCGGCTGGGTGGTCGAACGCGTCCTGGAGGCGGCCGAGGACGAGTACTACGACCCCGCCCCCATCCACGCCGAACTCGCCGAGCTGGAGAAGCGGTTGCTCGCCGGGGAGATCGACGAGGAGACGTTCGACCGGCGTGAGGACGAACTGCTCGACCGGCTGGAGGAGATACGGGACTTCCGCGGACAGCAGTCCTGATCGGGCACGGGTCCTGATCCGGCACCGGCTCCGCTCCGGCACCGTCCTGATCCGGCACTAGGGAACACGAGGCCACCACCGTGAGTGAACCACTGGGCAACCGGCTCGGCCCCACCCCTTCGCGGGCGGCGCAGCCCTACGGGCAGGGCTCGTCCGCCAACCTCGCCGACATCCTCGAACGCGTCCTGGACAAGGGCATCGTGATCGCGGGCGACATCCAGATCAACCTGCTCGACATCGAGCTGCTGACGATCAAACTCCGGCTGCTGGTCGCCTCCGTCGACAAGGCCAAGGAGATGGGCATCGACTGGTGGGAGCACGACCCCTCCCTCTCCTCGCGGGCCAGGGGTGACGAGCACTCGCTCGCCGAGGAGAACCGCCGCCTGCGGGCCGAACTCGCCGCGCTCAGGGAGCCGGAGGAACTGCTGGAGGTCGAGCCGGAGGAGTACACCGAGGAGGAAGAGGAGGAAGAGGAGCCCGAGGAGGAAGAGGTGGAAGACGCGGAGGTGGAAGAGGTGGAGGAAGAGGAACCGGAGCCTGAGCCCGAACCCGCCCCGCGCCCCGCCCGCCGCCGGAAGCGGAGCCGCGATGAGTGACGTCATGACGTACGTCTACGGCGTGACCCGCGCCGACGACGCCCTGGCTGAACGGCTGACCGCGCTGGAGGGCGTGGCCGGCGCCCCCGTACGTCTGGTGTCCGACGGGAACGGCCTTGCCCTGGTGGCCGGTTCGGTACCGGCGGAGGACTTCCGGGAGGAGGCGCTGCGCCGCCGGCTGGAGGACCTGGACTGGCTGAGCGCGGTGGCCCGCGCCCACCACGGGGTCGTGGAGGCGGTCGCCGCCTACACCACCGTGCTCCCCCTGCGCCTGGCCACCGTGTATCTGGACGACACCCGGGCGCGCGAGGTGCTGGACGAGGGACGCGAGTTGTTCGCCGACCGGCTGGCGCGCCTCTCGGGGCACGTCGAGTGGGGCGTGAAGGTCTATGTGGACCCCTCGGCCGCGCCGGAGCCGCCTCCCGCCCCCGCCGACACGCGGTTGAGCCCCGGACGCTCGTATCTGCGCGGGCGCCGGCAGCAGCAGCGCCATCGGGACACCGCCCACGAGGCGGCCCGGCGGGCGGCCGAGGGCATCGAGGCGGCGGGGCGCGCGTACGCCAGTGAGCGGGCCCGGCACCGGGTGCAGCAGGGGGCGCTCGCGGAGGCGGCGGGCGAGAACGTGGTCAACGACGCGTACCTGGTGCCGCTGGAGCGGGGCGAGGTGTTCCGGGCCGAGGTGGCGCGGGCGGCGGAGGGGCTCGCGGGGGTGCGGATCGAGATCACCGGGCCGTGGGCGCCGTACTCGTTCGCCATGGGACCCGAGGAGACCGGCGGCGCGGCGGGGGCAGGGCCGTGACCACGCCCGAAGGCCGGGCCGCGACCGAGCCGCTGGCGCAGCGGCAGGTCGCGCTCATCGACCTGCTGGACCGCCTGCTGAGCGGCGGAGTGGTCCTCACCGGCGACGTGGTGCTCTCCATCGCGGGCATCGACCTGGTGCGGGTCTCGCTGCGGGCGCTGATCGTGTCCATCAGCGCGGAGGTGCCGTCGCCGTTCGCGGAGCCGAGGCGGATCGAGGGGCGGGACGATGACGGCTGACGGGGAGCGCGGCCGCCCGGACCGGCGCAGGGCCGAGGTCGCGGCGGCGGCCGAGCGGGCGTTCCGGCTGCTGCCCGCCGCGCCCGGCGACCTGCCGGACCCCGACGGGCGGGCGTCCGTACCGGCGCGCCGGATCACCGCCGATCCGGACACCGTGGAGCGGGACCTGATGAAGCTGGTCCTCACCCTGGTCGAGCTGCTGCGTCAGCTCATGGAGCGCCAGGCGCTCAACCGCGTCGACGAGGGCGACCTGACCGAGGAGGAGGAAGAGCGCCTGGGGGCGACGCTGATGCTGCTGCACGACCGGATGACGGGGTTGTGCGCGCGGTACGGGCTGACGATGGACGACCTCAACCTCGACCTGGGTCCGCTGGGCACGCTGCTGCCGCCCCCGGAGTGAGGGCGGCGGCGGCGGCGTTCAGTCGTGCCATTCGGTGGGCTTGGTGCCGGGAGGCGGGCTGCCCGGTTCGAGCCGGACCACGATCCCCTTGGAGGTGGGCTGGTTGCTGATCGCCGCGACGCTGTCGAGCGGGACCAGCGGCTGCACCTCCGGGTAGTACGCGGCCGCGCACCCCCGGCTGGTCGGGTAGGGGATGACCTCGAAGCCCTTCACCCGGCGGTCGACGTCGTCGTGCCAGACGCCGACGATGTCCACGAACTGCCCCCGGACCAGGCCCAGATCGACCATGTCCTCCGGGTTGATCATGATGATGTTGCGGCGGCCGTGGATGCCGCGGTAGCGGTCGTTGTTGGTGTACGGGATGGTGTTCCACTGGTCGTGCGAGCGCGTGCTCTGCAGGATCAGATGGCCGGGGGGCGCCGCGGACATGTCCCAGTCGTTGACGGTGAACATGGCCTTGCCGGTGGCGGTGGCGTACACGCCCTCGTTGACCGGGTTCGGCAGCTTGATGCCGCCCGGCCGGGCGACCCGCCGGTTGAAGTCGTAGAAGCCCGGAATGATCTGGGCCACCCGGTCGCGGATGTTGCCGTAGTCCGCCTCGAACTCCAGCCAGGGGATGTCGACCTTGTCGCCGAGGGTGCGCTGGGCCAGCCGGCACAGGATGGCGACCTCGCTGAGCAGCAGCCGGGAGGCGGGGCGGAGCTTGCCGAACGAGGTGTGGACCTCGCTGGAGGTGTTCTCCACGGTGACGAACTGGACACCGCCCGCCTGGATGTCGATCTCGGTGCGGCCGAGGCAGGGCAGGATCAGCGCGGTCTCGCCGGTGACGGTGTGCGCCTTGCTGAGCTTGGTGGTGATCTGCGCGGTGACCTTGCAGCGCCGCATGGCCGCGTCGGTGACCTCGGTGTCGGGGGCGGCGCGTACGAAGTTGCCGGCCAGCGACAGGAACACCTTGACCTTGCCCTCGGCCATCGCCTTGACGGCCTTCACCGCGTCGTAGCCGTGGTGGCGGGGCGGCTCGAAGCGGAACTCGGACTTCAGGGCGTCCAGGAACTCGTCGGGCATCTGCTCCCACACGCCCATGGTGCGGTCGCCCTGGACGTTGCTGTGCCCGCGCACGGGGCTGGCACCGCAGCCGACCCGGCCCAGGTTGCCGCGCAGCATCAGGAAGTTGACGATCTCGCGGACGGTCGGCACGCCCTGCCGCTGCTGGGTGACGCCCATGGCCCAGCAGACGATCACGCGGCCCGCGTGCATGACGTGGTCGTGGGCCTCCTCGATCTCCTCCCGGGTGAGCTGGGTGGCCGTGAGGATGTCGTCCCAGGAGATGCTGCGGGCGTGCTGGGCGAACTCCTCGAAGCCGGAGGTGTGCGCGGCGATGAAGTCGTGGTCGAGGACCGTGCCGGGATTGGCGTCCTCGGCCTCCAGCAGCAGCTTGTTGAGGCCCTGGAAGAGGGCCAGGTCGCCGCCGCTGCGGATGTGCAGGAACTGGTCGGAGATCTGGACGCCGTCGCCGATCACGCCCCGGATCTGCTGCGGGTTCTTGAACCGCATCAGACCGGCCTCGGGCAGCGTGTTGACCGAGATGATCTTGCCGCCGTTGTCCTTGCACTCCTCGAGCGCGGACAGCTGGCGCGGGTGGTTGGTCGCCGGGTTCTGGCCGACGAGGAAGATCAGGTCGGACTGGTAGATGTCGTCCAGCGAGACGGTGCCCTTGCCGGTGCCGAGCGTCTCGTGCAGGCCGAAGCCGCTGGTCTCGTGGCACAGGTTGCTGCAGTCGGGCAGGTTGTTGGTGCCGAAGGCGCGGGCGAAGAGCTGGAGCACGAACGCCGATTCGTTGCTGGCCCGGCCCGAGGTGTAGAAGCAGGCTTCGTCCGGCGAGTCCAGGGACTTCAGCTCGTCGGCGAGCAGGTCCAGCGCGTCGGCCCAGCTGATCGGCTCGTAGTAGTCCGAGCCGGCCCGCTTGATCATGGGCTCGGTGAGGCGGCCCTGCTGGTTGAGCCAGAGGTCGGACTGCTGGTTGAGCCAGGAGACGGGGTGGGCGCGGAAGAACTCGCGGGTGATGCGGCGCCCGGTGGCCTCGTCGTTGATGTGCTTGGCACCGTTCTCGCAGTACTCGTTCATGTGCCGGTGGCCCGGTGCCGGGTCGGCCCAGGCACAGCCGGGACAGTCGATGCCGCCGACCTGGTTCATGGTCAGCAGCGTCGTCGCCGTGGTGCGCAGGGATGCCTCGTCGAGGGAGTACTCCAGGGCGTGCGTCACCGCCGGGACGCCCGCCGCCCACTTCTTGGGCGGGCTGACGACCAGCGGCTCGTCCGGCTCGTGCTTCGGCGCCTTCTTCATGGGAAATGCCTCTCGCTCTGTGCTGCGGCACGCGGCGGGCCGCTCGGTCGTCCGGGGTGGCGCGTCGGCCGGGGGTCAGCCGACGGGCCACTTGGGGACGCGGCTCCGGGGCGGGTCCGGCTCGGCGGGCGAGACCCGGCCGTTGTGGATGGAGCCCCGCCAGGCACCGCTGGCGTCGCCGAGGCCCTCGATGAACTCCTTGAAGTTCTCCAGCGACTCGACCACGAGCTTGCGGGCCCGGTTCGCCGAGTCCGGCAGCCGGCCGCTGAGCCCGTGCGGCTCGATGTGCATGTTCACCGTGATCACGGTGCGGTCCGGAGCGGCCGCGCGGAAGGACACCTCGCCCCACAGCCAGGGGTGGCGTCCCACACTGCGCCAGGCGATGTGCGAATCCGGTTCCTGCTCCACGATCTCGGCCATGAACTCCTTGGTGAGGAGTCCCGTCTTCACCCGCCACCGGGTCATCGCGGGGCCGACCTGGTCCACGCGCTGCACGGCGTTCATGATCCGGGGAAAGCTCTTGAACTGGGTCCACTGGTCGTACGCGGTGCGGACGGGTACTCGGACCTCGACCGACACTTCGATGCTGCTCATGGTCCACCTGCTTCCAGGCACGGATGAGTTCAGTCTTGCCGGACCGCGCACCCGTCGCCACAGCGGCAGGGCGCCCCCGGAGCCGCATCTGCGAGCTCTTCAGCGAGAGGTGAGGACATGACGCGTAGCGACGAAACCCTGTCCCAGGGGATGTCCGCGCTGGTCACCGGGGGTTCCCGGGGCCTCGGGCTGCTGATCGCCGGACAGCTGGCGGGTCGCGGATGCGAGGTGACGATACTCGCGAGGGATTCGGGTGAATTGGGCCGCGCGATGAGCTGGATACGCCGCCGTACCGGCCGCACGGTGCGCGCGGTGGTGTGCGACGTACGGGACGAGGAGGCGGTGACGGCGGCGGTCGACGAGGCCGCGGCGGCGCACGGCGGGCTGGACGTGGTGATCGCCAACGCGGGTGTCATCCAGGTCGCCCCGGCCGAGGCGGCGGGCAGCCGCGCCTTCCACGACGCCATGGCGACGATCTTCTACGGCACCCTGTACACCTGCCTGGCCGCCCTCCCCCATCTGCGCCGCAGCCCGCACGGCGGCCGCCTCGGCCTGATCGGCTCGGTCGGCGCTCTGGTCTCCCCGCCGCACCTCGTCCCCTATTCCTGCGCGAAGGCGGCGGTACGGGCGCTGGGCGAGGGGCTCCAGGCGGAGACGGCCGGCAGCGCGGTGAGCGTGACGACGGTCCATCCGGGCCTGATGCGCACCGGCTCGCATCTCCAGGCGGAGTTCGGCGGGCAGGCGGAGGAGGAGTACGCCTGGTTCTCCGCCCTGTCGGGCACGCCGGTGCTGTCCATGGACGCGGAGCGCGCGGCGGAGAAGATCGTCCAGGCGGTGGAACGCCGCCGCACCCGCGCGGTCCTCACCCCCGCGGCCCGCCTGGCCTCGTTGGCCCACGGCGTGGCCCCCACCGCCACCACGCGAGCCACCGGCCTGGCCGCCCGCGCCCTCCCCCGCTCCCCGGGAGACGGCAACCCCCGCCCCCTGCGCCAGGGCCACGCCCTCCGCTCCCCCCGGACCCCCTGGCGCCGAGCCCTCAGCAAAGCCGGCCGAGCCCTGAACGACCGCGCCTCACACCGCTACAACCAGCGGACACCGGGACCGCCTACCAGCGCGTGAGGGGCTTTTGCCAGGTGAGCGAGTACCGGCGCAGTACGTGCCGCCGGTACCGCACGCCGGGCAGCAGCTCCCGCGCGGCGCCGCGTACCTCCCCGTAACTCATCTCCGCCTCGGCCACCGGCATCCCCTCGGGCGTGGTGGCGCGTCGCACGGCCTTGGTGACCCGCATGACGGGCGCCGCCGCGAGGAAGGCCGCCCACTCGCCGGCGCTCTTCTCCCGCGCGAGCCCCACGATCACCAAGGTGCCGCCCGGACGCAGCAGTCGCCGCATCCGGAGCAGGGCGGCGGTGAAGTCCATGTGGTGGACGGTGGTCACCGAGCAGATGAAGTCGTACCCCTCGGCGGGGAGGCCGACGGTCAGGAAGTCGGCCTGGCGGAAGCGCAGGCCCGGCCGTTCACCCGAGAGCCGGCGGGCACGGGTGATCATCTCCGGCGACAGGTCGACACCGGTGACACGCGGCACGCGGGCCGCGAGCTTGCGCGCCAGCAGCCCGTCCCCGCAGCCGACGTCCAGCGCGTCCCGGCAGCCCGGCGGGACCTGGTGCAGGATGCCGGGGTGGCGGGCGACGTTGGTGTTCCAGTACGGGTCCGGGGTCCGCATGGCGGCATCCTAGGGGCGCCCGCGCCGGTGCGGACTCGGACTACGCCCCGCGCAGCGTGCGCTCCAGGGCTGCCAGCCCCTCGGTGTAGATGCCGTGGAACAGGGCCACCGCCTCCTCGTCCGTGGCGTCGGCCGGGGTGAAGGTGCCGGACCACTCGACGCGGGCGGTGCCCGCCTCGGGGAGGGGGTGGACGGTGAGGGTGGAGAGGTAGTCGGTGACGGGGAAGGGGGCCTGGAGGATGGTGTACGTGTAGGTGCGGGCGGCCTCGTCGAAGGCGGTCAGGCGTTCCACGATGGTGTCGCCGTCGGCGTTGGTGAGGGTGCGGACGCGGCCGCCCTCGCCGAGGGTGCTGCCCGGGATGTAGGGGAGCCAGTCGGGCAGGGAGCCGAAGCCGCCGATGAGGCGCCAGACGTGCTCGGGGGTGTGGGGGACGTCGATGTGGTGGCTCGTGCGTGCCATGGGTCTCTCCGAGTACGGGTAGGGGTCAGGCCGTGGGGACGGGCGCGGCGCCGGAGATCAGGTTCTCCGCGCGCAGGTCGGCCCAGAAAGCGGCCGGAACGGTCTCGTGCAGCGCGGCCACGTCCTCGGCGATACGGCTGGGCCGGGTCGCGCCGGGGACGACGGCGGCGGTGGCGGGGTGGGCCAGGGCGAACTGGAGGGCCGCCGCCTTGACGGAGACGCCGTGCCGCTCGGCCAGCGCCTTGATCCGGTCGACCTTGTCGAGGATGGCCCGCGGGGCCTCCTGGTACTCGAAGTGCCGCCCGCCCGCCAGCACGCCGGAGCTGTAGGGACCGCCCACGACCATGTCGACCCCCTGCTCGGCGGCCGCCGGAAGCAGCCGCTGGAGCGCGCGGTCGTGGTCGAGCAGGGTGTAGCGGCCGGCCAGCAGGAACGCGTCCGGGCGCGGCTCGTCGAGATCGAGGGTCAGCTCGATCGGCTCGACCTTGTTGACCCCGAGCCCCCACGCCTTGATGACGCCCTCCTCGCGCAGCCTCTGCAGCACCCGGAACGCGCCCGTGCGGGCGCTCTCGTACCGCGCCAGCCACTGGTCGCCGTGGAAGTCCTGCGCGATGTCGTGGACCCAGACGATGTCCAGCCGGTCGGTGCCCAGCCGCTTCAGGCTGTCCTCGACGGACCGGAGGGTGGCGTCGGCCGTGTAGTCGTCGGTCATCCGGTTGGGGCGCCCGTGCTCGAAGAGCCCGCCCTTCTCGCCCAGCTCACGGGCGGCCGGGTCCTCGGCGTCGTCGTGGATGACGCGGCCGACCTTGGTGCTGAGCACGTACGCGTCGCGCGGGCGCCCGGCGAGCGCCTCGCCGAGACGGATCTCCGAGAGCCCGGCGCCGTAGAAGGGCGCGGTGTCGAAGTAGCGGATGCCCTGGTCCCAGGCGGCGGCGACGGTCGCGGCGGCCTCTTCCTCGGGGATGGCCCGGAACATGTTGCCGAGCGGGGCGGTGCCGAAGCCCAGGGGGCCGGGGAGGAGGGACTTGATACCCATATGCGCGTGATCCTTGCCTTTGCGGGGTTTCGCGGACTTTGCACTGGTCCGCGTCGCTTGCCCTGTCGAGGCTAGGATCATTGCTTGAGACTGTCCAAGACTTGCTTGGACACACTTGAGTCCCTGGAGGTCTCAATGCTGGATCTGCGCCAGCTCCGGTACTTCGTGGTCGTCGCCGAGGAGGAGCACGTGGGCCGCGCGGCCGAGCGCCTGCACATCTCGCAGTCACCGCTCAGCCGCCAGATCGCCCAGTTGGAGAAGAACCTCGGCCTGACCCTGTTCGAGCGCGGCCAGCAGCGTATCCGGCTCACCGCCGACGGGCGGGTCTTCCTCTCCGAGGCGAAGGCGCTGCTCCGGCACGCCGACCGCCTGGAGAACCTGGGCCGCCGGCTCGGCCGGGGCGAGGAGGGCGGGCTCTGCGTCGGCTACACCGTCGACGCCATGCACACCGGCGTGCTCCCCCGCGCGCTGCGCGAACTGCACGGCGAACGCCCCGGTATCCACGTCGCCCTCTACAACGTCCCGGCCGCCGAGCAGTTCGAGGGGCTGCGAAGGCGGAGCCTCGACATCGCCCTGGTCCCGGAACCGCCCGCCGAGGACGACCCGGACCTGGGGGCCGCGCTGCTGCTGGACGACCCACTGCTGCTGGCCGTGCCCACCGGACACCCGCTCGCGGAGTCGGCCGAGGTCGCCCCGGCCGACCTGGAGCAGCAGCCGTGGATCGCGGTGGAGAACAGCCGGCGCCCCGCCTGGCGCGACGAGTTCATCGCCGCCTGCGCCGCCGCCGGGTTCACCCCCGACATCCGGCTGGAGGCCTCCGAGCCACTGACCGCGCTCGGCCTCGTCGCCTCCGGCCTGGGGGTGGCACTGATCCAGCGGAGCATGCTGCGCGGCCCGGTCGCGGGGGTGACGGTACGCGAACTGCCCTGGCTGGACATGTCCGTCCGGCTGTGGGCGGCCTGGCACCGGATCGATCTCCGGCCCGTGGTCACGTCGTTCCGTACGACCGTGCTCGACGCCCGCGGCCAGGACGAGGTCAGTACCTGAGCAGCGCCGCCACTCCACCGGCCTCGGCGAGGGTGCCGTCGGGGACGAACAGGACCTGGGAGTCGGCGCCGATGGCCCGGTCGACCAGCTGCTCGATGATGTCGGTGGCCACGCCCAGGGTGTGCGGCGGCGGCTCGACGTCCGGCCTGGGTTCGGGCAGCGTGACCGGCTCGGGCACCTCGACCAGCTCCAGCGCCCGGCCGTCCTCGGTGATCCGGCCCGCGAGGTCGAGCCCCTCCTCCACGATCAGCCGGGCCACCCGCTTGTCCGCCACGGCCGTCCAGACCTCCTGCGGGCCGCCCGCGTACTTGCCGAGCCCGCGCGCCTCGCCCAGTGCGTCGACGGCCTGCGCGACCTGCCTCTCACGGAACTCGGCGAGGACCGGCTGGAGCCGCTTCATCAGGTCCGCGGCCCGGTCCTTGTCCATCCCGGTCAGTGGCAGCGTGCCCGCGATCTGGTCGCCGTGCGTGGTGACGTCCCGGAACGCCGAGAGGGTCTTGTCGCCGCCGATGACGAACAGGGGCAGCTCGCCGTCGTGCTCCTCGATCGCGTCGCCGAGCCGCTTGTCGACCCTGCGGAGGTACTGCTCGACCCGCTCCCGGTGCCCCTCGTACGGCGCGGAGTGCGGGATCGGGCCGGGGAGCGCGTCCTCCGGCGACGGGATCTCCGGGGGGCACGGGAAGCCGTGGTGCTCGACCTCGTCCAGGCGCTTCACCGAGCCGTGGTAGAGGCGGCACATCTCCTGGTCGAGCACGAGCACCAGGAACGGCTGGGACCGCTGCTCGGCGGCCTCCAGATACCGCGTCAGGAACTGGTCGGCGAACTCCACGCGCGGGCGCACCGGCGCGAGGGACGTCATCTGCCAGACCTGGACCGGCTCGTCGGCGGCCACGTAGACCACCATGGCGTCGTCCGGGTGGAAGGGGTCGGCCACCTGCTCGATCACCGTGGTGTCCAGCATGTGGTCCCGCAGCTCCAGCCGGGTCTCCCGTGAGACGTCCGGGTCCTCCGCGAGGCGGCGCTTGGCCTCGGTGACGAGGTCGCGCAGCAGGATGCGGTCCTTCTCGCTGAAGGGGAAGTCCGGGTCGGTCGGCATCACCAGGGTGATGGCGGGGTACGGCCTCGGCTCGCTCAGAGCGGCACGGATCTCAGGAGTCAGCTCAGAGGTATGCACCAAGTCAGCGTCGCACCGCGCCCCCGCGCCCGCACCTCGAAACGGGGCCCGGCCCGGTCGCCCGAATGGCGGAGCGGGAATACCATGAACCGTAACGAAACGGGCGCCGCCGTACGCCGGTGACCGGATCTCCCCGGACACGCGGACCTGACGCGAGCAAGGAGCCGAGTCATGCGCAAGAACTCTCCCGTGAAGGGGCATCACGGCCTGGGCGCGCGGGGACAGGGCAAGTTGCTCTACTACCACACCCAGATCCCCGAGGCATCCGCCCGCCAGGCGAAGGACCAGCAGCACTACCAGCGCCAGCAGCAGGAGCGCAAGCAGTCCGACGGCCGCTGGACCTGACCGTTCACCCCTGGCGCGAGCCGGGGCGGAACTTCGGGACCCGTACGGTGATCTTCGTGCCGGCACCCACGCCGGTCTCGATGACCAGACCGTACGGGTCTCCGTACACCTGGCGCAGCCGGCGGTCGACGTTGCTCAGGCCGATGCCCGTGTCGGGGCCGGCGGTGCCCCGCAGCAGGGCGCGCAGGCGGTCGGGCTCCATGCCCACGCCGTTGTCCTCGATGACCACGCGGGCCTCGGTGCCCTCGTCCTCGGCGATGATCGTGATGCGGCCGCGCTCGGCCGACTCCTCCAGGCCGTGTCTGAGCGCGTTCTCCACGAGCGGTTGCAGGCACAGGAACGGCAGGGTCACCGGCAGCACCTCGGGCGCGATCCGCAACGTGACCTCGAGGCGGCTGCCGAAGCGGGCGCGGGCGAGTTCGAGGTACTGCTCGATGGAGCGCAACTCCTCGGCGAGCGTGGTGAAGTCGCCACCCCGGCGGAACGAGTAGCGGGTGAAGTCCGCGAACTCCAGCAGGAGTTCGCGGGCCCGCTCGGGGTCGGTGCGCACGAACGAGGCGATGCCGGCCAGCGAGTTGTAGATGAAGTGGGGGGAGATCTGGGCGCGCAGGGCGCGGATCTCGGCCTCGATCACACTGGAGCGGGCCCGGTCCAGATCGACGAGTTCGAGCTGTACGGAGACCCAGCGGGCGACCTCCTCGGCGGCCCGGCGCAGTCCCCCGGACTCCCCGTCCCCGAACGCCGCGAGCACCCCGGTGACCCGGCCGTCCACGGTCAGCGGCGCGAGCACTCCCCGCCGTACGGCGCAGTCGGCGTGCGCGCAGTCCAGTTCCACGCTCTGGGTACGCCCCGCCCGCACCACGGCGGCCAGCCGCTCGGTGACCTGCGCGCGGTGGTGCTCCCCCGCCCCGTCCCACGCGAGCACGGCCTCCTCGTCGGCGAGTGCCAGCGCCCCGCTGCCGAGCAACGGCCGCAGTCGCCGGGCCGCCTTACGGGCGGTGTCCGGGGTGAGCCCGGCCCGCAGCGGGGGCGCGGCCAGCGAGGCGGTGTGCAGGGTGTGGAAGGTGGCCTGCTCGACGGGGGTACCGGGGCCCGCCGGGTTCGCCTGCTGCCGCCGCAGCGCGACATGCCCCAGCGCCGCCCCCAGCACGAACAAGGCGAGCCCCGCGACAGCCAGCAGCAGCACCCCGAGCACGCTCAAGTCGGCCACCTCACACCCGCCCCTCCGGCAGATGCAGCCGCGCCATCGTGGCCGCCGTTCCCGCCGGGACCCGGTTCCGGGTCGCAAGCGAGACCAGGATCATCGCCGTGAAGCCCACCGGGACGGACCAGACCGCGGGCCAGGCCAGCAGGGTGTGGGACCAGCCGGGGCGGGTGGTGCCCGTGATGGTCGTGGTGACGGCGGTGAGGGCTGAACCTCCGCCCAGGAGGAGTCCGGCGATGGCGCCGGGCGGGGTGAGGCCGCGCCACCAGATACCGAGGACGAGCAGGGGGCAGAAGGAGGAGGCGGAGACGGCGAAGGCCAGGCCGACCGCGTCGGCGACGGGCAGCCCGCCGACCACGGTCCCGGCGGCGGTGGGCACGGCGATGGCGGGGACGACGGCGAGCCGGAAGTGCCTGAGGCCGAGCGCCGGGAGCACGTCCTGCGCGAGCACCCCGGCGACGGACATGGTGAGTCCGGAGGCGGTGGAGAGGAAGGCCGCGCAGGCGCCGCCCGCGACCAGCGCGCCGAGGAGGTCGCCGCCGGCCCCGCCGATCAGCCGTTGCGGCAGGACCAGTACGGCGGCGTCGGTGTCACCGGTGAGCAGCAGGTCGGGCGCGTACAGCCGGGCCAGTGAGCCGTACAGCGGCATGAGCAGGTAGAACGCGCCGAGCAGGCCGAGCACGATGACGGTGGTGCGGCGGGCGGCGCGGCCGTCGGGGTTGGTGTAGAAGCGGACGACCACGTGGGGCAGGCCCATGGTGCCGAGGAAGGTGGCGAGGATCAGCCCGTAGGTGGCGTACAGGCCGTGTTCCGTGCCGCTCGGGGCGAGCGAGGCGGAGCCGGTCGCCCGGTCGGGCAGCGGCACTTGGGCGCCGAGGGGAAAACGCAGGTCGGTGTGCGCCCCTATGTGGTGGCGGCCCTCGGTGAGGGTGAGCGCGGCCCCGCGCAGCGGGTGCCCGTCGACGCTGCCGGTGGCGGTGACCCGTACGGCTTCCCGGACGGTGATGTTCACCGGGCCCTCGACGCGGACCTCGGTGGACCGGTGGAAGACGGGCCGCTCGTCCCAGGCGGGCAGCGGGGCGCGGTCGGCGTGCCAGGCGGCGAGCAGGAACACGACGGGCACCAGCAGGGCGGTGAGTTTGAGCCAGTACTGGAACGCCTGGACGAAGGTGATGCTGCGCATGCCCCCGGCGGCGACGGCGGCGGTCACCACGACGGCGACGACCAGCCCGCCGAGCCAGCCGGGCGCACCGGTGAGCAGTCGCAAGGTCAGCCCGGCGCCCCGCAGTTGGGGCAGCAGATACAGCCAGCCCACGCCCACCACGAGTACCCCGGCGATCCGCCGCACCGCCCGCGACTCCAGCCGGGCCTCGGCGAAGTCGGGCAGCGTGTAGGCCCCGGACCGGCGCAGCGGGGCGGCGACGAAGGCCAGCAGCACGAGGAACCCGGCGGTGTAGCCGATCGGGAACCAGAGCATGTCGACGCCCTGCGCCAGCAGCAGCCCGGCGATCCCGAGGAAGGAGGCGGCGGACAGGTACTCACCGCTGACCGCGAAGGCGTTGAGCCGGGGCGCGACGGTACGGGAGGCCACGTAGAAGTCGGAGGTGGTCCGGGAGATCCGCAGCCCGAGCGCGCCGACGAGCGCCGTGGCGAGCACCACGGCGGACACCCCGGCGATCCCGTAGGTCTGGTTCAACGCCCGCTCACGTCACCCTCGTTGCGCTCGGCACGGCGGACGTACCAGACGCCGGCGGCGAGCAGCACGGGGTACGGCGCGACGCCCAGCAGCAGCCAGGCGGCACCCCGGCCCACGGCACCGTCCGGCAGGAGGCGGAAGACCACGGGGAACAGTCCCAGGGGCAGGGCGAGCAGGGAGCAGGCGAGAAGACCGACACGCACCTGACGGCGCATCAGTTTGCGTACCGTGAGGTCGTCGTGTGCGAAGGAGTCCGGGTAGGCGGCCCGCGTACGGCCGGCGGGAGCGCCCGTGACCACCTCCCGGCGCGGGGTCTGCTCCGCACCCATGACGCACCCCCCGAGACCCCGGTGATCACCTTGTTGCGGCGAGTGTACGCAGCGCGTCCGGGGCGAGACAGGGTCCCGGCGGGTTCGGCACAGGGTCGCCACGGCGCGCCGCTCTCAGCGGGCGCGGGCCGCGGTGCCGGTGGCGCGGCGGGCCAGCAGATCGCGCAGCTCACGGGCGTTGCGACGGCTGACGGGAAGGACGCGGTGACCGACCCGGACGGTCAGGTTGCCCCCGTCCAGCCGGAGTTCCTCTATCCGGTCGAGCGCGACCAGATGGCTGCGGTGGATGCGCACGAACCCGTGCGTGCGCCACTGCTCCTCAAGGGTGGACAGCGGCACACGGACGAGGTGGCTGCCGCGCCGGGTGTGCAGCCGGGCGTAGTCGCCGTGCGCCTCGGCGCAGGCGATGTCGGCGATCGGCACGAACCGGGTCACCCCGCCCAGTTCCACCGGGACCTGGCCCCCGCCGGGCGGCGCGGCCGGCTGGACGCGGGGGCCCCGGCCCGCGTGGGTCAGCTCGGCCACCCGGCGCACGGCCTCCGCGAACCGCTCCTCGCGCAGCGGCTTGAGGAGGTAGTCGACGGCCTTGAGATCGAAGGCGCGGACGGCGAAGTCCTCGTGCGCGGTGACGAAGACGATGAGCGGCGGTGCCGCGAACCCGCCCAGCAGCCGGGCCAGTTCGAGGCCGTTGAGGCCGGGCATGTTGATGTCGAGGAAGACCACGTCGACCGCGTCCGCGCCCCCCTCCACGGCCCGGCCGAGCGTACGCAGCGCCTCGGTCGCCTCCAGCGCGGGCAGCACGCTCCCGACCCGGGGGTCCTGGTCGAGGAGGTACAGCAGCTCCGAGAGCGCGGGTTCCTCGTCGTCCACGGCGAGGACCCGCAACAGGCCCTCGCCGCGGCCGCCTTGTGCCTCGGTCTGCCGCGTCCCGCTCATCTGCGCCGGTCCCTTCCTCCCGTGTCCGTGGGAGGAATGGTGGGCCCTCGCGCGGATGGCGTCCAGCACGGCGACGCGGCGATTCACCGGGGCCGGGCTCAGGCCGCCGTCACCGTCTCGTCGTCCTTCCCGGCGAACTGGGTGCGGTACAGCTCGGCGTACCGGCCCCCGGCCGCGAGGAGCTGGTCGTGGGTGCCGCGTTCCGCGATCCGGCCGGCCTCCACGACGAGGATCTGGTCGGCGGCGCGGACGGTGGAGAGCCGGTGGGCGATGACCACCGCGGTGCGGTCGTGGAGCGCCTCGGCGAGGGCCTCCTGCACGGCCGCCTCGGAGGTGTTGTCGAGGTGGGCGGTGGCCTCGTCCAGGATGACGACGCGCTGGCGGGCCAGCAGCAGCCTGGCGATGGTCATGCGCTGGCGTTCCCCGCCGGAGAGCCGGTAGCCGCGCTCGCCGACGACCGTGTCGAGTCCGTCCGGCAGGGACCGTACGACCTCGTCCAGCCGGGCCCGGCCGAGCGCTTCCCAGAGGTCGTCGTCGCCGGCGTCGGGGCGGGCGAGGAGCAGGTTGGCGCGGACGGTGTCGTGGAAGAGGTGGCCGTCCTGGGTGACCATGCCGACCGTGGCCCGCAGCGAGCCGGCGCTCAGGTCGCGCACGTCGACACCGCCGACCCGTACGGCTCCGCCGTCGGCGTCGTACAGCCGGGGCAGGAGCTGGGCGATGGTGGACTTCCCGGCGCCGGAGGAGCCGACCAGGGCGACGGTCTCGCCGGGGGCGGCGCGGAAGGAGACGCCGTGCAGCACCTCGGCTCCGCCGCGTACGTCGAGTGCGGCGACCTCCTCCAGCGAGGCCAGGGAGACCCGGTCGGCGGCCGGGTAGGCGAAGCGCACGTCGTCGAACTCGATGGCGACCGGGCCGTCCGGCACCGCGACCGCGCCGGGCTTCTCCGCGATGAGCGGCTCCAGGTCCAGCACCTCGAAGACCCGCTCGAAGCTGACCAGCGCGCTCATCACCTCCACCCTGGCCCCGGCGAGCGAGGTGAGCGGGGCGTAGAGCCGGGTGAGCAGCAGGGCGAGCGAGACGACGGCGCCCGCCTCCAGGGTGCCGTGCAGCGCGAACCAGCCGCCGAGGCCGTAGACGAGGGCGAGCGCGAGGGCGGAGACCAGGGTGAGGGCGGTGATGAACACCGACTGGGCGGTGGCGGTGCGCACGCCGATGTCGCGGACCTGTCCGGCGCGGGCGGCGAACTGGGCCGACTCCTCCTCGGGACGGCCGAACAGCTTGACGAGGGTGGCGCCGGGCGCGGAGAAGCGTTCCGTCATCCGGGTGCCCATGGCCGCGTTCAGCTCGGCCGCCTCGCGCTGCATCCGGGCCATGCGCCGGCCCATCCGGCGGGCGGGCAGCACGAACACCGGCAGCAGGACCAGGGCGAGGAGGGTGATCTGCCAGGACAGGGTGAGCATGACGGCGAGGGTGAGCAGCAGCGTGACCACGTTGGTGACCACGCCGGACAGGGTGGAGGCGAAGGCCCGCTGGGCACCGATCACGTCGTTGTTGAGGCGGCTGACCAAAGCGCCGGTGCGGGTGCGGGTGAAGAAGGCGACGGGCATCCGCTGGACGTGGTCGAAGACGGCGGTGCGCAGGTCGAGGATGAGCCCCTCCCCGAGGGTCGCCGACAGCCGCCGGACCAGGATGCCGAGCCCGGCCTCGGCCAGCGCGACCGCCGCGATGAGCAGCGAGAGCCGGACCACCCGGCCGGAGTCGTGGCCCGCCACGATGGCGTCGACGACGCGTCCGGCGAGCACCGGGGTGGCGACCGCGAGCAGGGCGGTGACGATGCCGAGCAGGACGAACCGGGTGATGCCCGCGCGGTGCGGTCGGGCGAAGGCGGCGATGCGGCGCAGCGTGGCGCGGGCGAGGGGCCGGCGCTGCTGCTGCGCGGTCATCACGCTGTGCAGCTGCGTCCAGGCGGTGGTTTCCATGCTCATGCGTCCACGGTAGGACCTCAAGTTTGCTTGAGGTCAACCGTTCGGGGGCCGGATGCGGCACAGTGGCCCCTCCAGCAGCTCGGCGAGGAGGAGTCCCGGTGGCGGTTCGGGTGGAGACGCGGGGTCATGTGACGACGGTCGTCCTGTCACGCCCGGAGGCGCGCAACGCGGTCGACGGCCCGACGGCGGCCGGACTGGCGGCGGCTTTCCGGGCGTTCGAGGCGGACGACGAAGCGCGGGTGGCGGTGCTGTGGGGCGAGGGCGGTACGTTCTGCGCGGGCGCCGACCTGAAGGCGATCGGTACCGGGCGCGGCAACCGGGTCGCGCCGGACGGCGACGGCCCGATGGGTCCGACCCGGATGGGGCTGTCCAAGCCGGTCGTCGCGGCCGTGGCCGGGCACGCCGTGGCGGGCGGCCTGGAACTGGCCCTGTGGTGCGACCTGCGGGTGGCGGAGGAGGACGCGGTGTTCGGCGTCTTCTGCCGCCGCTGGGGCGTTCCCCTGATCGACGGCGGCACCGTACGGCTGCCCCGCCTGATCGGCGCCGGCCGGGCCATGGACATGATCCTCACCGGCCGCCCGGTCCCGGCCGCCGAGGCGCACGCCATCGGTCTCGCGGACCGTGTCGTCCCGCCGGGCCGCGCCCGCGCGGAGGCCGAGGAACTCGCGGCGGCCATCGCGCGCTTCCCCCAGGACTGCCTGCGCTCCGACCGCGCCTCGCTGCTCGACCAGGAGGGGCTGGCCGAGGAGGAGGCGATGCGTCGTGAACTCCGTCGCGGAGCGGCACGATTGACGGAGGCGAGGGAGGGGGCGGCACGGTTCGCCGGGGGTGCGGGGCGGCACGGGACGTTCGACGAGGCGTGAACCCCCGGGAAGACCCTGCCCGGCACCGGTGGCACGGACCTCAGTTGTAGGTGATGACCCGTCCGTCCCTGCCGTCGTGCCCCCGTCGCCCCCAGGGGCCGCGGCGGCCGTCGTCGCCGTCCTCGCCGTCCTCCCCGGGCCGGCCCGTGGGCCCGGTGGGGCCGGGGTCGCCGGACGGGCCCGAGGGCCCGGGCGGACCGGGCGGGCCCTGATGGGAGCCGCTGCCCCCGTCCTCGAGACTGACGCGCTCCATCCGCATCGCGTCGAGCTGCTGTTGGTGGGCGACGAGCAGGACCGCCTGCGCGGCCAGCACGACGGTCACCGCCGCCCCGGCCGCCATGCGGCGCGGCGAACCGCGCAACACCTCTTTCACGCTTCTCACGTCGATCCTCACCTAGCTCGCCGGCGGGGCGACGGCGTCCTTGCCGTCCTTCCCGTCCTTGCCGTCCTTTCCGGGCGGCCCGTCCTTTCCGTCCGTGCCGTCCTTGCCGTCCTTTCCGGGCGGCCCGATGGGACCGGCGGGACCGGTCGGGCCGGCCGGCCCGGAGGGACCGGGAGGTCCCGGCTCCAGGCCCTCCTGGAAGTCGACGGACTGTGTCTGCAACCCCTGGATCTGCAGGTGCTGTTCGACGATGACGGCCGACTGCACGACGAGCGCGATGGTCAACGCGGCACCGAGCACGAAGGGACGCCGCGGGCTGCGCAGCGCTTGAGTCACGCTTCTCATATTCATCCTCACGCTGAGTGACGAGCGCAAGTGTAAATGACGATATGTCAGGAAAAGGCAACTCCATACCGAGTGTCCCGCACTGCATTTCGGGACCTCGCGCATGCGGCAGGATGACGGCACGTGCCCTTCGTCGGACCTTCGCACCGAGGGCACGTTCGCACACCCCGCACAGCGAACAGGTGACAACGTGACGCGACTTCACAGCAGGCTGCACACCGCCGTTCCGGCCACCGGAGGCGCCCGGTGAACCGCACGCCGACCCTGGACGACCTGGTCCTCGCCGGTATCGCGCTGGCCGCCGGCCTGGTGCTGGCCTTCCTGTCGCGCACGGTGCTGCGCTGGCTGGCCAAGCACGCCAAGCGCACCCGCTGGAGCGGCGACGACGTCATGGTGGACGCGCTGCGTTCGGTCGTGCCGTGGGCCGCGATAGCGGGCGGCATCGCGGTGGGCGCGGCCGTGCTGCCGCTGACCCGTACCGTGCAGCATCACGTCAACCAGTCCCTCCAGGTCTGGCTGATCTTCGTGGTGACACTGTCGGCGGCGCGGGTGATCGCGGGCCTGGTGCAGAGCGTCACCCAGTCCCGCTCGGGCGTGGCGGGCTCGGCGACCATCTTCGTCAACATCACCCGTGTCCTGGTGCTGGCCATCGGCTTCCTGGTGGTCCTGCAGACGCTCGGCATCTCGATCGCCCCGCTGCTCACCGCACTGGGCGTGGGCGGTCTGGCGGTCGCGCTGGCGCTCCAGGACACGCTGGCCAACCTGTTCGCCGGCATCCACATCCTCGCCTCCAAGACCGTGCAGCCCGGCGACTACATCCGGCTGAGCAGCGGCGAGGAGGGGTACGTCGTCGACATCAACTGGCGCCAGACGACCGTGCGCCAGCTCTCCAACAACCTGGTGGTCATCCCCAACGGCCAGCTCGCCAAGACCAACATGACCAACTTCACCCGCCCCGAGCAGGAGCTGACGGTGCTGGTGCAGGCGGGGGTGAGCTACGACTCGGACCTGGAGCACGTGGAGCGGGTGACCGGCGAGGTGGTCGACGAGGTGATGACCGAGATCACCGGCGCCGTCCCCGAACACGAGGCCGCGATCCGCTTCCACACCTTCGGGGACTCCCGGATCGGGTTCACGATCATCCTGGGCGTCGGGGAGTTCAGCGACCAGTTCCGGATCAAGCACGAGTTCATCAAGCGCCTGCACCGCCGCTACCGCGAGGAGGGCATCCGCATCCCGGCCCCGACCCGCACGGTCGCGCTCCAGCAGGGGTCGGTGCTGATACCGCAGCAGCGCACGGCGGAGGACGTGACGGCACCGTCACCGTCACCGTCCGAGCAGTGAGCCCGGTGGCGGCGCCCTCCCGGCGCCGCCACTTCCTTTCAGTCCTGATCCGCCGTGCCGCGCGACCAGCCCCGCCGCTCTCCCTCGTCGATGAGGTGCCGGCCGGCCGCCCACAGGGAGGCGGAGGCGTCCCCGATCACCGCCTTGCGGGCCCGGACGTCGTCGGCGGTGACGCCGGGGGTGCGCCAGGTGCCGCCACGGGCCATCCAGTTGAGCAGCAGCGGCTGCAGCCGGTCCATCGCCTTGGCGAACCGGGCCTCGGGGGTGGCCCGCTCCTCGAACTCGTCCCACAGCGCCCGCATCCGCCGGGCCTGGTCGTCGGGGAGCAGCCGGAAGAGCTCGTCGGCCGCGAGCGCCTCCCGCTCCTGCTGGCCGGCGCCGCCCTCGCTGTCGTACAGCGGGGTGTCACCGGCGTAGATCTCCACCAGGTCGTGCAGCAGCACCAGCTCGACGGTGTGGCCCACGTCGATGGGTTCGTCGGAGTGCTCGGCGAGGACCGCGACCATCACGGCCAGGTGCCAGGAGTGCTCGGCGTCGTTCTCCCGGCGGTCCGCCGAGGCGAGCGGCGACTGGCGCAGCACGGTCTTGAGCTGATCCACCTCCACCAGGAAGGTGAACTGGGCCCGCAGCCGCTCCTCGATTCCGGCGGGCAGGGGTGTCTTGTCCACGAGCGGCTTCCGGGGTTCTTCACTCACCGGCTCATCGTGGCACGGGCCCGTCGCGGCACGCCCGGCCCGGTACGCACGCCACCGGGCTAAGCTCGAAATGGTATGACTTCTCCCCGCCACCCCGAGCCGACACCCGATCCCGAGCCGGCATCCGAACCCGAACCGACCCCCGAGACCGGACCAGCCCCCGGCCCCGAGCCCTTCACCCCGCCCTCCCCCGCGGCCCTCGACGCCCGGCTGGACTCGATCACCCGGCAGCCGTTCCGGGCCAAGTTCCACCTGCGCGGGCCCGACCGGGTCACCGCCGAGCTGAAGGGCCCGGCCACCATCCGCTGGCACGCGTACGACCTGATCGCCGGGCGGCTCGCCCCGGCCCGGCCGTACAAGGACGGCAAGCAGACGCCGTACCGGGGCCACCCCGTCTTCGTCGCCCAGCACGCCACCGGGACCTGCTGCCGGACCTGTCTGCTGCGCTGCCACGGCATCCCCAAGGGCCGGGACCTCACCCGCGCCGAGCACCTGTACGTCGTGCAGGTGATCTGCCGCTGGATCGAGCGGGAGATGACCGGCGGCGCGCGCTGAGCGGTCAGGCCCGGACCCCTGTCGAACCGGACCCGGTCACGAGATATCTTGATGTCGAGCAATGTTGCAGACGTGGAGCGGAGCACCCGGTGACTGACTCGACCATCATCTACACCTACACGGACGAAGCGCCGGCCCTGGCGACCCATTCGTTCCTGCCGGTGATCCAGGCGTACGCCGCGCAGGCCGGGGTCCCCGTGGAGACCCGCGACATCTCGCTGGCCGGGCGCATCATCGCCGTCTTCCCGGAGTACCTGAACGAGGACCAGCGCATCCCGGACGCGCTCGCCGAGCTGGGCGACCTGGCCAAGACGCCGGCCGCAAACATCGTCAAGCTGCCGAACATCTCGGCGTCCATCCCGCAGCTCAAGGCCGCCGTCGCCGAGCTGCAGGCCAAGGGCTACGCGCTGCCGGACTACCCCGAGGACCCCAAGACCGACGAGGAGCGCGAGGTCCGCGCCCGCTACGACAAGATCAAGGGTTCCGCCGTGAACCCGGTCCTGCGTGAGGGCAACTCCGACCGCCGCGCCCCCGCCTCGGTGAAGAACTACGCCAAGACCCACCCGCACCGCATGGGCGCCTGGACCTCCGAGTCCAAGACCAACGTGGCCACCATGGGTGAGAACGACTTCCGCTCCACCGAGAAGTCCACGGTGATCGCCGAGGACGGCACGCTCCGTATCGAGCTGGTCGCCGAGGACGGCACCACCACCGTGCTGCGCGAGTCCGTACCGGTCCGCAAGGACGAGGTCGTCGACGCCTCGGTCATGCACGTCGCCGAGCTGGAGCAGTTCCTCGCCGCGCAGGTCGCCCGCGCGAAGGAGGAGGGCGTCCTGTTCTCCGTGCACCTGAAGGCCACGATGATGAAGGTCTCCGACCCGATCGTCTTCGGCCACGTGGTGCGCGCCTTCTTCCCGAAGACGTTCGCCAAGTACGGCCAGACCCTGAAGTCGGCCGGCCTGTCCCCCAACGACGGCCTCGGCGGCATCTACAAGGGCCTGGAGAGCCTGCCCGAGGGTGCCGAGATCAAGGCGTCCTTCGACGCCGAGCTGGCCGAGGGCCCCGCGCTCGCCATGGTCGACTCCGACAAGGGCATCTCCAACCTGCATGTCCCCTCGGACGTCATCGTGGACGCCTCCATGCCCGCGATGATCCGCACCTCCGGCCACATGTGGGGCCCGGACGGCGAGGAGCACGACACCCTCGCGGTGATCCCGGACTCCTCCTACGCCGGTGTCTACCAGGCCGTGATCGAGGACTGCCGCGCCAACGGCGCCTACGACCCCTCCACCATGGGCACGGTCCCCAACGTCGGCCTGATGGCGCAGAAGGCCGAGGAGTACGGCTCGCACGACAAGACCTTCGAGGTCGCCGCCGCGGGCACCGTCCGCGTGGTCGACGCCGACGGCAACGTGCTCATCGAGCAGCCGGTCGCCGAGGGTGACATCTTCCGCGCCTGCCAGACCAAGGACGACCCGATCCGCGACTGGGTCAAGCTGGCCGTCACCCGCGCCCGCGCCACCGGCGACCCGGCGATCTTCTGGCTGGACGAGACCCGCGCGCACGACGCCAACCTGATCGCCAAGGTCAACCAGTACCTCACGGAGCACGACACCGAGGGCCTGGACATCCGCGTCCTGCCGCCGGTCGAGGCCGCCAAGCTGTCGGTGGAGCGCATCCGGCGCGGCGAGAACACCATCTCGGTGACCGGCAACGTGCTGCGCGACTACCTGACCGACCTCTTCCCGATCCTGGAGCTGGGCACCAGCGCCAAGATGCTGTCGGTCGTCCCGCTGATGGCGGGCGGCGGCCTGTTCGAGACCGGCGCCGGCGGCTCCGCCCCGAAGCACGTCCAGCAGCTCGTCAAGGAGAACTACCTGCGCTGGGACTCCCTCGGCGAGTTCTTCGCCCTGGTCCCCGCCTTCGAGCAGTACGCCGAGGCCACCGGCAACACCCGCGCCAAGGTCCTCGCCGACACCCTGGACCGCGCCACGGCGACCTTCCTCAACGAGGACAAGTCCCCGACCCGTCGCGTCGGCGGCATCGACAACCGCGGCAGCCACTTCTTCCTCTCCCTGTACTGGGCGCAGGAGCTGGCCAGGCAGACCGACGACGCCGACCTCGCGAAGGCGTTCGCCCCGTTCGCCGAGGCCCTCGCGGCCGACGAGCAGAAGATCGTGGAGGAGCTGCTCGCGGTGCAGGGCTCCCCGGTCGACATCGGCGGCTACTACCAGCCGGAGAAGGCCAAGGCGGACGCGGTCATGCGCCCGTCGGCCACCTGGAACGCGGCGCTCGGCTCGCTGAGCTGACGTCCGCGGTAGCGGTACGCGCGTGCCCCGGCCGGACTCCTCCGGCCGGGGCACGGTCGTCACCGCGCTGTGCTGCGGCCGTGTTGCGGGGATGTGGCGTACATGAAGTCCTCGTGTCGGGGTTCGTGCCGGGCTGTCCGGAGCTGTCCGGCCGTGCTTGTCTCGTGCCCGAACCCGCGCCCGCACCGCACGAGGAGCACCATGAGCAGCCAGCCCATCGACTCGGTCACCGCAGGCCACACCCCGGACGAACCGCCCGCCGGACCCGACACCTCGGCCTGGTCCTTCGAGACCCGCCAGATCCACGCCGGCGCGGTGCCCGACCCGGCGACCGGGGCGCGCGCCACGCCGATCTACCAGACCACGTCCTTCGTCTTCAAGGACACCCAGCACGCCGCGGACCTGTTCTCGCTCGCCGAGCCCGGCAACATCTACACCCGCATCCACAATCCGACGCAGGACGTGTTCGAGCAGCGGATCGCCGCGCTGGAGGGCGGGGTCGCCGCCGTCGCGCTGGCCTCCGGGCAGGCCGCCGAGACGCTCGCCCTGCTGACCCTGGCGGGCGCGGGCGACCACATCGTCTCCAGCGCCTCGCTGTACGGCGGCACGTACAACCTGTTCCGGCACACCCTGCCGAGGCTGGGCATCGAGGTGTCCTTCGTGGACGACCCGGACGACGTGGACGCCTGGCGGGCCGCGCTCCGGCCGAACACCAAGGCGCTGTTCGCGGAGACCCTGGGCAACCCGCGCGGCAACGTGCTCGACGTACGGGCGGTCGCGGACGTGGCGCACGACGCGGGCGTGCCGCTGATCGTGGACAACACGGTGCCGACCCCCTATCTGCTGCGGCCCATCGAGCACGGCGCGGACATCGTGGTGCACTCCGCGACCAAGTTCCTCGGCGGGCACGGCACCGCCATCGCCGGTGTGGTGGTGGACGGCGGCACCTTCGACTTCGGCGCCCACCCCGAGCGCTTCCCCGACTTCTCCGAGCCCGACCCGAGCTACCACGGCCTGCGGTACTGGCCGGCGCTGGGTCCGGGCGCCTTCGCGGTCAAGCTGCGGGTGCAGCTGCTGCGCGACCTGGGCCCGGCGCTCTCGCCGCACTCGGCGTTCCTGCTGCTCCAGGGGGTGGAGACGCTGAGCCTGCGCCTGGAGCGGCACTCCGCCAACGCGCTGGCCCTGGCCGAGTGGCTTCAGGGCCGCGACGAGGTGGCCGCCGTCCACTATCCGGGCCTGGAGTCGAGCCCGTGGTACGAGGCCGGACGGAAGTACCTCCCGCGCGGCTCCGGCGCCGTCGTCTCCTTCGAGCTGCGCGACGGGGTGGAGGCGGGCAAGCGGTTCGTGGACGCGGTGGAGCTGTTCAGCCACCTCGCCAACATCGGTGACGTGCGCAGCCTGATCATCCACCCCGCGTCCACCACCCACAGCCAGCTCGACGAGGAGCAGTTGAGGGCGACCGGTACCGCGCCGGGTCTGGTCCGGCTGTCGGTGGGCATCGAGAGCCTGGCCGATCTGAAGGCGGACCTGGAGGCCGGGTTCCGCGCGGCCAAGGGCGCCTCCTGAGCACCGTGCCGCGCGCCCGCCCCGCCCCGCTCCCGCCGGTCACCGGCGCCTGGCGGGACGGGGACCCGGCCGGGCGCCGCCGGTGGCACCCGGCCGGTACGCCGCTGCCGCTGGAGGCGGGCGGTGAACTGCCGGGCGCGCGGCTGGCGTTCGAGACCTGGGGGCGGCTGGCGCCGGACCGGTCCAACGCGCTGCTGGTACTGCACGCGCTGACCGGCGACAGCCATGTGGCCGGCCCGGCCGGCCCGGGGCATCCCACGCCCGGCTGGTGGGACGCGCTGGTCGGTCCGGGCCGGGCGCTGGACACCGACCGCTGGTTCGTGGTCGCGCCGAACGTGCTCGGCGGCTGTCAGGGCAGTACCGGCCCGGCCTCTCCCCGGCCGGGCACCGGCCGGGCCTGGGGCGGGGCGTTCCCGTTCCTGACCCAGCGGGACCAGGTGGCGGCGGAGGCGGGGCTCGCGGACGCCCTCGGTATCGAGCGGTGGGCGCTGGTCGTCGGCGGCTCGATGGGCGGGATGCGCGCGGTGGAGTGGGCGGTGTCGTACCCGGACCGGGTCGGCGCGCTCCTGCTGCTGGCCACGGCCGCCTCCGCGAGCGCCGAGCAGATCGCCTGGGCGGACATCCAGTTGCGGGCCATCCGCACCGACCCGCACTGGCGGGGCGGCGACTACCACCGCGCCGCGCGCGGCCCGGTGGACGGACTCGGCCTGGCCCGCCGGCTGGCCCACGTGACCTACCGTGCGGAGGCGGAACTCCAGACCCGGTTCGGCCGGGCTGCGCAGGGCGCGGAGGACCCGTGGCACGGGGGCCGCTACCAGGTGGGCTCGTACCTGGACCACCATGCCGAGAAGCTCGTCCGGCGCTTCGACGCGGGGAGTTACGTGGTGCTGACCGAGGCGATGAACGCGCACGACGTGGGGCGCGGCAGGGGCGGTACGCGCTCGGCGCTGGCCCGGGTGCGGGCGCCGGCCCTGGTGGCCGGGGTGGACTCCGACCGGCTCTATCCGCTGTCCCAGCAGCGGGAGTTGGCCGCGCTGATCCCCTCGGCGGACGGGGTGCGGGTGGTGGAGTCGCCGTACGGGCACGACGGGTTCCTGATCGAGACGGAGCAGGTTGGCAGACTGGTGGCCGAGTTGCTGCGCTGATCCCTGGGAGCCGATGTGTCCGAGCCCTCGTTCGAGCTGCTGCCGGGTGACCCGGCATCGCCGGTGCTGCTGCACGTACCGCATTCCGCGCGGGCGGTCCCGGCACAGGTGCGGGCGGGGCTGCTGCTCGACGACGCTGCCCTGGAGCGGGAGTTGGACCACATCACGGATGCGCACACCGCCGAACTCGCTCTTCGCGCGGCAGAGTTCGCGGGGCTTCGGCCGTGGCGGTTCGTGAACCGGCTGTCCCGGCTGGTGGTGGACCCGGAGCGGTTCCCGGACGAGCGGGAGGAGATGCGCGCGGTGGGCATGGGCGCGGTGTACACCCGCACCACGCACCGGGAACCCCTGCGGGCCGAGGACACCGACCAGGGGCCGCTGATCGAGCGGTACTTCGAGCCGTACGCCCGCGCGATCACCGAGGCGGTGTCGGACCGGCTGGCCGCGACCGGGCGGGCGGTGGTGATCGACGTCCACTCCTACCCGTCCCGCCCGCTGCCGTACGAACTGCACGGCGAGGGGCCGCGCCCGGCGGTGTGCCTGGGCACGGACGCCTTCCACACCCCGCCGGGGCTGACGGCCGCGGCGCGGTCGGCGTTCTCGCCGTACGGGAAGACGGGGCTGGACAGTCCGTTCAGCGGGACGTACGTGCCCCTCGCCCACTACGGCCGGGAGCGGCGGGTGAGCGCGCTGATGGTGGAGATCCGCCGGGACACGTACATGACCGAGCCCGGCGGGCCGCCCGGACCGGGCCTGGACCAACTGGCGGCCGCGCTGGCCGTTCTGGTGGACGCGGTGCGTTAGGGGGTGTCCCGGGAAGGCATCCCCTACTTCCTCCGGTTGGCGTGGGCCGCCCAGTCGAGGATCTGCACGGCGGCCCCCGCCGCTTCGAGGCCCTGGCAGTGGCCGTGGTGGCGGCGGGCGATGCCGTCCAGGTCGAGGTGGGTGCCGAAGGCGGGGTGGGCGGCGAGGCGGCGGGCGTAGGACCACAGGGCGGTGAAGCCGGTGATCCGGTGCACGGCGGAGGCGTCGAGGTGGCAGCGGTGCACGGTGTCGAGCTGTACCAGGGAGACCCAGAGGTCGATGTCGGCGGCGGTGAGCCGGCCGCCGGCCAGGTACTCCTCGCCGGTCAGCCAGCGCTCCAGCCGGGACAGGGTGTCGAGCAGCACCTCCAGCGCGGCGGCGCGGCCCGCCGGGTCCTCGTCGGCGCTGCCCGCCCGCTGCGCGGCCTGTTCGATGCCCTCGGCGCAGAGCCGTTCCACGGCGTCGATGGTGGACTCCCAGCCGCACGGCCGCAGCGGGTCGCCACCGGCGCGCGGGAAGAGGTCCAGGTCGCGCAGGATGTCGGGCGCGTGGGTGCTGACGATCCGTCCGGACCAGGCGTCGCTGAGCACGGGGGCGGGCGCCGGGCCGGAGTAGCGGTGCGCGCTGGCCTCGTAGAGCGGGCGGAGTGCGGTGTGGCTGCCGTCCGGGCCGTCGGGGACGGCGGGGAGCAGGGTGACCGGACAGCTCGTGTCGAGACCGAGCAGGCTGTGGCCGATGGCGAGGCGCAGTCCGTCGGGGTCGGCGGTGGAGAGGTGGAGCCGGTAGCGGTGCGGCACGGCGTAGTGGCCACTGCGGGGGTCCTGGCCGAGCCGCCCCCGGAAGGCGGAGCTGTGCCGGACGGTCGGAAGGGCGGTCGGCGCGGTGATGGGCATGCGTACGTCTCCCCAGGGGCGAGGGCGCGCGCGGGCGCGCGCCTGCGGGAACAGCGGCGGCTGACGTCGGGCGAGGAGTTGCGAGGACGGCGTGTGGGCGGGCTGGGGCCCGGCTCAGAGGCGCGATCCGATGGCGCTGCACACGCGCAGCAGGTCGATGTGCAGGCGGGAGGTGAGGAGGGGGGCGCGCAACGGCGTGCGGCCGCTGCGGCCGGTCACCGTCTCCAGGCGCGTCATGCGTCCCCACCTGTTCGCTGGACTTCCCCGGCTTGGAGTGTCGGCCCGCGCCGGACGCCGCGTCAAGAGGGGGTCCACCCCTGGGACGGGGCCTTACGTACCATCACCTCCATGAGCCAGATCCTCTCGATCGCCCGCCCCGACAGCGTCCGGAGCGTGCGCCTGGACACCGGCCGGGGAACCTTCGCCGCCTTCACGGCCGCTCCCCCGGCCCCGCGGGGTACGGCCCTGCTGGTGCCGGGTTTCAACGGCAGCAAGGAGGACTTCCTGCCGCTGCTGCCCGGCCTGGCCGAGGCGGGCTACCGGGTCGTCGCCATCGACCAGCGGGGCCAGTACGAGACGGGCCCGGCGTCGAAGGCTCCGTCGTACGCGCCGAAGGATCTGGCGTCGGACCTGACCGCGCTGGCAGAGGTGCTGGGCCCTGTGCATCTGGTGGGGCACTCGTACGGAGGCCTGGTGTCGCGCCTGGCCGTGCTGAACGCTCCTTCTTCTGACGTTACCTGGGCGTCACTGACCCTGCTGAACTTCGGCCCGGCGGCCGTGTCGGAGCCGACGCGGGAACGTCTGCGCCTCCTGCTGGACGCCCTGCGCACGACTCCGGTCCCGGACCTGTGGCCGTTCCTCCGCCCGGAGGCCGGCGGGGTCTCCGAGGAGGTGCTTGCCTTCCTCTCGGACCGCTGGGCCCGCAACGCCCCGGAGGCCCTGCGTCTGGCCGCCGAGCAGATGATCACCGAGCCGGACCGCACCGAGGCGCTGCGCGGCTGCGGCATTCCCCTGTCGGTCGTCTTCGGCACTCCGGAGGAGACCTGGCCGGAGCGTGAAGCGGCCGCGATGGCCCGGCAGCTGGACGCCCGCTACACGGAGATCGCGGGCGGCGGCCATTCGCCGAACGTGTACGAACCCGAAGCGGTGATCGAGGCGTTGACGTCGTTCTGGAACGTGTGACGCCTAGCGCTCGCCCCGAGCGGCGACCGCATCCCGCAACTCCTCGGCGGTGAAACCGAGTTCACGCAGGATGCGGGCGGCCGGGCTGCCCTCGACGCGGATCAGGCCCAGCAGCATGTGCTCGGTGCCGACCCAGTCGTGACCCAGCTCGGCCGCCGCGTCCCGCGCCCGCTCGATGGCCGCCTTGCTCTCCTCGCGGAAGGCGATGTGCCCCCGCAGCGCCTTCGCCCCGGCCGGCGGCAGCACCGCCGCGACCGCGTCCCGCACCCGCTGCTCCGACCCGGCCCGCGCCACCAGCGTCTCGTACGCCCGGCCCTCCGGTTCCCCCAGCAGGCCGAGCAGCAGGTGTTCGGTGCCGATCGAGTCGTGCCTGTGCGTCCGCGCGGCCTCCTGCGCCAGCACGATGCCGTGCCGGTTGAGGTGGGTGAACCGCTCGAACGGTGTCGGCGCGTGCCGCTGCTGCGCCGCCTGCTTGGACACCCCGATGGCATCCCCGATCTCGGTCCAGGAGGCCCCGGACCGCTTGGCCTTGCTCACGTAGTGGTCGATGAGCTGGTCCCCGAGATCGGACAGGGTCTGCGCCCGCAGCCGCGCTTCGCTGACGTGCGCGAGGTCGCCGGCGTCGGGGAGTTCTTCGTCGAGTCGGGCGATCAGATCGGCGAGATTGATGTCGAGTGGACTCATGCGTCAAGACTAAGTTGACGATGAGTGAGCGTCAAGAAGAAATTGACGTGCGGCGGAGCGAGTATCCCGCTTACGGTTCCGGAATGACTCGACAGACCGACACGCCACCCGCCTGGGACGAGCGCACGCAACTGACCACGTTCCTCGACTACGCCCGCGACACCGCGCGAGCCAAGTGCGAGGGCGTCTCGCCCGAGGACGCCCGCCGGGCCCCGCTCCCTGGCTCCCCCCTGATGACCCTGTGCGGTCTGATCAGCCATCTGCGCTGGGTCGAACACCACTGGTTCGAGGTCATGTTCCTGGGCGAGGACCCCGCGGGCCCCCTCGCCGGGGCCACCGACGACGACCCCGACCCCGAGATGCGCACGGCGGTCGGCATACCCCTCCCCCGGCTCCTCGCCGACTACGAGTCCCAGAGCGCCCGTTACCGCGATCTCGTCTCCACCCACGACCTGGACACCCCGGCCAAGCGCCCCATCAGCAACGGCGACCACGTCGACCTCCGCTGGGTCCTCCTCCACCTCATCGAGGAAACGTCCCGGCACAACGGTCACCTGGACGTCGTACGCGAACTGCTCGACGGGCGGACCGGTGTGTAGGACGTGCGGCCAGCGCCGCGCACAGGGCTGCGAGGGGAAGTTCCGCGACCACCGCCATGGCTACGGCGAGGGCCCGCTCCGGGCCGGGTAAAGAGGTGGCGACGTCGACGCAGGCGTCGGCGAGGAGGAGTACCGCCGCCGCGGCAGCGGGGGCGCGGTGGCGGGGGTCGCGGTGCAGCAGGCGACTCCCGGCGGTGAGCAGGGCGCCGGCCTCCAGCGCGTCGAGGGCGACCCAGGCCGCCGCCTCGGCGGCGGGCAGGGTGCCGGCGAGGTAGCCGAGCCAGGGCAGCAGGGCGAGACCGGCGGCCACGAGTACGCGGCCGTGGCCGGAACCACTCGTGGGGGCATGGGAGATGGGGGCCATGTCGGGAGTCCACTTCCAGAGTCGGGAACCCGGCCGTCGGGCTCGTGATCAACCCTCCGGTTTCCGCTCCCTGGAGTCAGTAACGTCACTGTCCGTCCTGGGGTGGCACTAGATGCACCTCCGTCACGGATGACAGGTGCATGGAGTCACGCCGAGGCCGGGGCCTACCGTTGGCCCCATGAAGATCCCGCCCTGGCCGCGGCGAGCGCTGACGCGCCTGACGCGCGACGCCTCCTTCCTCGCCCTGGGGGCACCGCTTCACCTCCTCATGGGGTTCCTGCTCTTCATGGACTTCGGCCTCGCCTGGGAGTGCGTGGAAGGAGGGGACACCGGCGCGCCGGTCATGCTCGGGGGCGCGTTGGTCGTGACGGTGTGCTGCGTACCGGCTCTGACCGTGGCGCAGTGCTGGCGCTTCCGCCGGTTCCTCGGACTCGGCATTCCCCGTCCGGGGGTGCGGCGGCCAGGGCGTCAGTTCGGCTACCACTGCCTGGCCGGGGCGCTGCTGGGCGGACTCGAAGCGCTGGTGGTGGGGCTGCTGGTGGCCGGGGCGGCCGCGGCACTTACCCCGGTGTGGGTCTACGCGTTGCCGTGGCAGTGGCGGATCGAACACCTCGGCCTCTCCACCCAGGCCGCCTACCTCTGCGCGGCGGGTCTGGGCGCACTGGCCACCGTGCCCACCCTGGCCGCCGCCCTGGTCCGCCTGGAGACCCATGTGGGTCCCTCCTGGCTGGGGCGCGACAGGGAAGAGGACCTGGCGCGGCGGGTCGCGGACCTCACCGAGAGCCGGGCCGGGGTGGTGGACGCCGCGGACGCGGAACGGCGGCGCATCGAACGGGACTTGCATGACGGCGCGCAGCAACGCCTCGTCTCCCTCGCGCTGAATCTGGGTCTGGCCAAGGCCACGCTGGTGGATCTGTCACCGGAGGCGCGCGAGGTCATCGACACCGCGCACCGGGAGGCGAAGGAGGCGATCGAGGAGCTGAACATCCTCGTACGCGGGCTGCACCCCGCCGTGCTGGACGAACTCGGCCTGGACGCCGCCCTGTCGGGTCTCGCGGCTCGCGCTCCGCTGCCCGTACGGCTACGGGTGGACCTGCCACGACGGCCGGTACCGGCGGTGGAGGCGGTCGCCTACTTCGTCGTCTCCGAGGCGCTGACGAACGTCGCCAAGCACGCACGGGAGGCGACCCGATCGGAGGTGACGCTCACTCTGCTGGGCGGGATACTGCGGGTGGTGGTCACGGACGACGGCCTGGGCGGCGCCGACCCCGCCGGCGGGACCGGCCTCACCGGTCTCGCCCAGCGGGTGCGGTCCGTCGACGGAACATTCCGGCTGAGCAGTCCCCTGGGGGGACCGACCCTGATGAGTGTGGAGCTGCCGTGCCCGGCACGATGAACGAGGAGCCGACGGTGCGACGCGCGGTGATCGCGGAGGACTCCGTCCTGTTGCGGATGGGCCTGGTCAAGGTCGTGGAGATGGCCGGCTTCGAGGTGGCCGCCGAAGTGGGCGACGGCCCGGGGCTGCTGGCCGCGGTGGCGGAACACCGTCCCGACCTCGCGCTGGTGGACGTCCGTATGCCGCCCGATTTCCAGGACGAGGGAGTACGTGCCGCACTGGCCATCCGCCGCACCCACCCCTCGACGGCCCTGCTCCTCCTCTCCCAGTACGTCGAGGAGCGCTACGCCACCGACCTCCTCGCCGCCAACACCAGTGGCGTCGGCTACCTCCTCAAGCAACGGGTGGCCGACGTCGAGGAGTTCGTCGAAGCCCTCCGCCGGGTGGCGAACGGCGGCACCGCCCTGGACCCCCAGGTGGTGGCCCAACTCCTCATCCGCCGCACCGACACCCCCCTGGCCCGCCTCACCCCCCGCGAACGCGAAGTCCTCAGCCTCATGGCCGAAGGCCGCTCCAACGCGGGCATCGCCACCCAACTCGTCATCAGCGAAAGCGCCGTCGCCAAACACATCAACAACATCCTGATGAAACTGGACCTCCCCCGAGCCGACGCCGACCACCGCCGGGTACTGGCGGTGCTGCACTTCCTGGGAGTGGGCGGGCGGCGGTCCGACGACGGGTGACCCGCGCCACCGTTACGGCAGCCGCGTCACTCTCGTGGCAGTGCCGCCACGAAGTCCGACAGCGCGGCGGCCTGCGGCGGCGTCCGCCCTCGGACGTGACGTCGGTAGTGGTGGGCGACCAGGCGGCGCAGTTCCCCCTCGTCCGGCTCGTCACCGGCCAGGGTCAACCGGACCTGATGGGGTTCGCCCGCCATGAGGAGGGGCCTGGCCAGCGCGTCGAAGCCGTGGGTGAACTCGTCGGGCATCTCCCACCAGGATTCGGCGAACGCCTGATCCCTCAAGACGTACATGTGGCAGTCGTCGTCGAACAGGATCACCGGAGCCATCGGGGTCGTCGTCCAAGAGGGACGCCGGAGCACGCCGGGACCGGGGTCTTCCGGCCGACCGCCGAACTGCCAACTGTGCACCTCGGTCTCCGCGTACCGGCCCGGGCCCAGGACGGCGCGTGCCGTCTCCGCGTCCGGCGCTCGCAGCAGGGCCGCCGTCCCCAGCCAGGTGTTTCCGTCGTCGGACAGCAGAGGGCCGTAGGCGATGAGTTCGTCCTGGTCGGGTGGGACGGTGAGGTCGGCGGGCTGGGCCGGGCCCAGCCCGAGGACCAGGAAGCGGTCGCCGCCGGCCCGACCGCCGGGGAAGTCCCACATCGTGCGTCCCAGCAGGTTGCGCCAGCGACGCAGCAGGACGTCCCGGTACACGCCCGCCTGGTAGCCGGGCTCGTCGAAAGCGAACGCGCGGGCCGCAGCCGCGTCGGGCAGGTCGACGATGTGCACGCTGCCGCTGGGCACCTCACCCGCGAACGTCGGCCCCCGGGCGATCATCTCCGCGGCGTACCCGTCCATGTAGGACCAGTGCCGTTCGCCCAACTCCCTCCGGAGCGCCAGCGAGTCGGACCGGTCACGGTGATAGCAGAAGAACTCCATACCGGGCAGTCTGCCGATCCCGGGGCGCCCGCGCAGAGGGATATGGCGGCTGCCCCGCCCGCATGTTCGACGGTCGCGGCTCCACCGTGGGCTCCGGGCGGGCCCTTCGGACGACACCGGGCCTCGGCGAGCGCCCTCGTCGCCGTCGCCTGGGTCTGCGTGGCCGTGTCCCTCGCGGTCACCTTCCAGGCCGACGCGGCGCACGGTGTCGGCAAACCCGGTCATCGCGTTCGTGTGCGACACCGTGCCGGTGGCAAGCCTGGTCTCCGTGCTGACGGCGGGCTGAACACCCCTGCCCCGGACCGCTGTCGTCGCTGGTCAGCGGGGGTGTACGGGGTCGAGATTGGCCGATTCAGCTAGCCGAATCGGCCGATTGTCGACGTTCGCGGCCGCGAAGTTGGCGCGCTCCCCACCGGCGTCCTACAGTCGACTTGGTTGGTCTAGGCAACCTTATTCGGGAACCTTCCCGTCCCCCCACGGCAACAACAGCAACAACCGGCCGGGCCCCCGTGCGCCCAGGCCCAGGAGGACCCCCCATGCCCGACGTCGCAGCCCCACGCTTCCGCAATCCCGTGGAGGACATCCTCGACGCCCTGCGGGAGAACCCCGGACGCGAGGCTCTCGTACACGGGGAACACCGTTTGCACGCAGGGGAGTTCCACGACCTGGTGCACCGGATGGCATGGGCCATGCAGGCCCAGGGGATCGAGCGCGGCCAGACCGTCACCCTGCTCAGCGGCAACCTGCCCGAGGCGATAGCCGTGCGCTACGCCGCGAACCTGATCGGCGCTCAGGTCAACCACCTGTACAGCAAGCTCTCCGCCGAGGTGCAGTCCGCGATCGTCGCCGACGTGGAGACGCGGGCCCTCGTGGTCGACCCGCGGCTGGCCGACCGGGCCGCGGAGATCACCGCCTCGGTACCGGTCAAGTCGGTTCTGACGCTCGGCTCTTACGGCGACGCGGAGGACCTGCTGGCGCTGGCCGCCACGCAGTCCGCCGAGCCGTTCCCGAGCCGGGCCGAGCCGGACGACATCTGCGGCATCCGCCACACCGGCGGCACCACCGGCCACCCCAAGGGCATCTGCACCACCTTCCGCCAGGTCCGGGAGACCCGCGCAGCGCGCCCGGTCACCGGGGAAGAGACCGGCGAGCACCGGCAGTTGGTCGCCACCACCATCGCCCACGCGGCCGGGATGCTCGCGGACGCGGTGCTGGAGACCGGCGGCACAGTCGTCCTGCTGGACGACTTCGAGCCGGGTGAGGTGCTCCGTACCCTCGAGCGGGAGCGCATCACCCACATGTGGCTCCTGCCGCCGCTGCTCTACCAGTTGCTCGACCACCCCGACATGGCGCACACCGACACCTCGGGCCTGCGCCAGGTCCTCTACGGCGGCTGCCAGTCCTCCCCCGCCCGTATCGCCGACGCCGTACGCCGCCTCGGTCCGGTGCTGATGCAGGGGTACGGGCAGAACGAGGGCGGGCTCATCAGCGTGCTGCCCCCGAAGGACCACGACCCGGACGACCCCGCGCTGCTGCGTACCGCCGGGAAGATCCTGCCGGGCGTCGACGTGGAGATCCGGGACGCGGACGGCAACGTCCTCCCCGACGGCGAGCACGGCGAGATCTGCGTCCGCTCCGGCATGGTCATGCAGGGCTACTGGAAGCAGCCGCGGCTCACCGCCGAGGTGCTGCGGGACGGCTGGCTGCACACCGGTGACGTCGGCTTCCGCGACGACGCGGGCTACCTCACCGTGGTCGACCGCCTCAAGGACATGATCGTCGTGGTCGGCGGCCATGTGTACACCACCGAGCTGGAGGACCTGCTCAACACCCACCCCGACGTCCTCCAGAGCGCGGTCTTCGGCGTCCGGGACGAGGACCGCATGGAGCGCGTCCACGCCGCCGTACTCCTCGCTCCCGGCGCCACCACGACCGCCGGCGACCTGCGCGCGCTGGTACGGGCGGAGCGCGGCGCGATGTACGAGCCGGCCCGGATCACCTTCCCGTCCGAGCTGCCCCTGACGGACGTCGGCAAGCCGGACAAGAAGGAGCTGCGCCGCCGCGCGACGCTCTGACGGCACCTCCGAGGGGCCGTCCGCCACACCTGAGGGCGGCCCCCGACCCGGGAGACGGCATATTGCACAGTCCGAACTGCGCAGGTTAGCCTGTACATATGACCGAGATCGCTGACACCACCGGTGTGTCCGAATCCGCCGTACGCGCCGCGCACGAGTTCCGCGTGGTGTTCAGCCGGCTCCGGCGGCGGATGCGGGAGAGCTACGACCCCGGAGACCTGACGCCGTCGCAGACGTCCGTGCTGAGCCGGCTGGACAAGGACGGGGAGGCGTCGGTCAGTGACCTGGCCGCCGCCGAGCGGGTGCGGCACCAGTCGGTGGCCGCGACCGTGTCCGTACTGGAGGAGCGCGCGCTGGTGTCCCGGCGGCAGGACCCCTCCGACGGGCGGCGCCAGCTGGTGTTCGTCACCGACGGCGGGCACGCCTTCCTGGAGGACCGCAGGCGGGCCGGGGAGGGCTGGCTGACCCGGGCTCTGGAGGACCAGTGCACGGAGTCCGAGCGCCGGACCCTGCTGGAGGCGGCGGCCATACTGGACCGGGTCGTCCGCTCGTGATCCTGCGCTCACTGCTGCCCGGCCGGGCGAAGCGGAGCGACGGCTTCGACCGGCGCCTGCTGGCCCCGATGATGCTGGGCTCCGTACTCAACCCGGTCAACTCCTCCGTCCTGTCGGTCTCCCTGGTGCCGATCGGCGCCGCCTTCGGGGCGCCTCCCGCGCAGACCGCGTGGCTGGTCTCCGCCCTGTACCTGGCCACCTCCATCGGCCAGCCGGTGGTGGGACGGCTGATCGACCTGTTCGGGCCGCGCCGTCTGTTCCTGGCGGGCACCGCGCTCACCGGTGTCGCGGGTGTCGTGGGGATGCTCGCCCCGAACCTCGGGGTGCTCATCGCCGCCCGCGTGCTGCTCGGCTTCGGCACCTGTTCCGGCTATCCGGCCGCCATGTACCTGATCCGCAGTGAGGCCCGGCGCACCGGCCAGGAGAGTCCGACCGGCGTGCTCACCGCGCTCGCCGTCACCACCCAGACCGTCGCCGTGATCGGCCCCAGCCTCGGCGGACTGCTGATCGGTGTCGGGGGCTGGCGCACCACCCTCGCCGTCAACATCCCGCTCGCCCTGGCCGGCCTGTACCTCGGCGCACGCCGCCTCCCCGTCACCCCGCCCGCGCCCCGCCCCGGGGACCGGCACCCGCTGGCCGCGCTGGACCTGCCCGGGATGGGCCTCTTCGCCGCGGCCCTGGTCTGCCTGCTCCTCTTCCTCATGGAGCCCGGCACCGCCCACTGGTACCTGCCGGTGCTGACCGCGGTCGCGGCGGCGGCCTTCGCCCGGCGGGAGCTGCGGACCGCGCAGCCCTTCATCGACCTGCGCGTCCTGAGCGGCAACCTCCCCCTGCTGGCCACCTACGCCCGCGCCCTGCTCGCGTACATCGTCAGCTACGCCTTCCTGTACGGGTACACCCAGTGGCTTCAGGAAGGCCGGGGGCTGTCGGCCTCGCAGGCGGGACTGGTCCAACTTCCGCTGTTCGTCACCGCGTTGATCGTCTCGACGCTCACCGGGCGCAGGCCGGCGATCCGGGCCAAGCTCCTGGTGGGCGCGGCCGGGCAACTCGCCGCCTGCGCGCTGCTGCTGACGCTGACCGACGCGAGCCCGGTCTGGATGCTGCTGGCCGTCGTGTTCGTGCTCGGTGTGCCGCAGGGCCTGAACAGCCTGGCCCTGCAGAACTCCGTCTTCCACCAGGCCGACCCCGAGCGCATGGGCTCCTCCGCCGGGCTGCTGCGCACCTTCGGCTACCTCGGCGCGATCGTCGCCTCCGCCGCGAGCGGTGCCCTCTTCGGGCAGCGGGCCGACACCGGCGGACTGCACCACCTCTCCTGGCTGGTGCTCGCCGTCAGCGCGCTCTTCCTCGCCGTGACCGTCGCCGACCGCTCCCTGCGCGGACTCGGGGCCGGCCGGGGCGAGATCGCCCGCCTGTCCTGACTACTCGCCGGTGGCGGTGAGGACGAGCACCGCCTGGTCGTCGTCGATGTCGTGGCCGCCGGTGAAGACGCGTACGGCGTCGGTCAGCGAGTCGATCAGACGGCCGGCGGCGGGTGGGCGGGGCGAGCCGGCGAGGGCCTGGGCCACGCGTACGTCGCCGAACTGCTCACCGTCAAGGGCGCGGGCCTCGGTGAGGCCGTCGGTGTAGAGCAACAGGCTCTCGTGCGGGCGCAGCAGCAGCCGACGCGGACTGACGTGCGGGTCGGGGGCGACGCCCAGGAGGAGCCCCGAGGCGTCCACGGCGCGCACGGTGTGCCCCGCGTCGATGACGAGGGGCGCGGTGTGCCCGGCCCGGATCAGCTCGATGTCCAGACCCGCCGGGGTCGGGGTGAACTGCCCGTAGACGAGCGTGACGAAGCCGGTGCCGTGGCTGCCGGGACGGTCGCACAGGGCGCGGTTGACCGCCTCGACCACGGCCTGGGGGCCGGGCAGCAGCGGGGCGACGGCGCGGGCGGTGTGCCGTACCAGCGCGGTGGTGGTCGCGGCGGTGGCACCGCGGCCGCACACGTCACCGAGCATGAAGGCCCACCGGCCGTCCCGCAGCGGGAAGACGTCGTAGAAGTCGCCGCCGATGTCGAGTCCCTCGCCGGCGGGGTGGTAGTACGTGGCCACGTCGGCGCCGGGCACGTCCGGGACGCCGGGCAGCAGCAGTCCGGCCTGGAGGTCGCGGGCGAGGGTGACCCGGTGGCTGTACTGGCGGGCGTTGCGGGCGGCCAAGGAGGCCCGGCGGGCGAGTTCCTCGGCCAGCGCGACGGTGTGCCCGTCGAAGGTGTGGTCACCGAAGCTGAGCAGGGTCATGGTGCCGAAGGCGTGGCCCCGGTCGAGCAGCGGGACGCACAGGTAGCCGGTGACGCCCAGGTCGTGCCAGGGGCCGGGCCCGGTGGGCGTGCGGCGGGCGACCTCGCTGACCCCGGAGGCCAGGACCCGGGCCACCGCGTCGTCGGCGGCGTCGTAGACCGGGATGTGGGAGGCCAGCAGGGCCGCGCGCTCGGTGTCCGGCGCGGCGGTCGCGATGCGGCGTACGCGGCCGGACTCCACGATGTCGACCGCGCAGAGCGGGGCCAGGGTCGGGACGCATGCCTCGGCGAGGCGCTGGAGGGTCTGGGTGGCGTCCAGATCGGCGGCGAGCGAGGTGCTGGCGTCCAGCAGGAAGGCGAGGTCGGCACGGGCGGCCCGCTCGCGGGCCTCGGCGGCCTGCCGGGCCTGCTCGGCCTGGTGGCGTTCGATGGCCAGGGCCGCGGTGCCCGCGAAGATCCGGGCGAGGGCGAGGTCGTAGTCATGCGGCGAGCGGGGCGTGCGGTGGTACATGGCGAAGGTGCCGAGCAGCGATCCGTCGCGGGCCAGCACCGGGGTGGACCAGCAGGAGGCGAGCCCGGCCTTCTCGGCCAGGTCCCGGAAGTCGTCCCAGTACGCGTGCGTGGCGATGTCGGAGACGATCACGCTCTGCCGGCGGTGGGCGGCGGTACCGCAGGAGCCCACGCCCTCACCGGCGGCGATGCCGTCGATGGCCTGGTTGTAGAAGTCCGGCAGGCTGGGCGCGGCGCCGTGGCGCAGGTGGCGGCCGTCGGCGTCGGCGAGCAGCACCGACACCAGCACCTCCTCGGGCGCCAGGTCCTCGATGACCCGCGCCATGCCGTGCAGCACGTCGGCCAGCGGGGCCTGACGGGCGATCTGCTCCAGCAGGGCGGCTTGCTCGGCCGTGAGCCGCTGGGCCTGTCTGACCTGCGTGGTCTCGACGCCGATCACGCGGACGCCGGTGACGTTGCCGCCTGCGTCGAGCCGGGGCTCGTAGGTGAAGTCGAAGAAGGTCTCGCGGGCGTCGGCGCCGGAGCCGAGCACGATCCGGCGGTCGCGGCCCGTGACGGACCGGCCGGTGCGGTAGACCCGGTCCAGCAGGCCGATGAAGCCCTGTTCGACGAGTTCCGGCATCAGTTCCGCGAGCGGCAGGCCGGTGCGGGCGCGCTCGGCGCCGCCGATCGCGGCGAAGAACGCCGGATTCGCGGACTCCAGCATGTGGGCCGGTCCCGCGAGTGAGGCGAAGACGGCCGACGACTGCCCGAAGAGCGCGCGCAGATCGTCGTCCAGCCCGCCTCCCGGCCGGCCGGTCTCGGGCTGGTCCAGCCCTGGTACGCGCGTCATGCGCTCCGCTCCTCGTTCTGTTGGACCGCCGAGACGACGCCACGTCCGCCCGAGCCCGCGGCAAGCGCCTCGGCAGCGTCCTTGTGCACGGAGAAGAGCTGGTCCAAACCTGTCAGGCTGAACAGACGTGACACCGAGGCGGGTACGGCCGCCAGCCGCAGGGCCCGCTGCTCCGCGGTGAGCCGCTGGTAGAGCCGCAGCAGGGCGCTGATCCCGGAGGAGTCGCAGAAGGTCAGGGCGGCGCAGTCGACCACGACCGGCAGCGTCCCCGTCGATCCGTCCAGTTCGCCGTCGGCAGCCTCGTGCAGCTGCACCACGCTGTCGAAGTCCAGTTCACCGCACAGCACGAACAGCACGCCCAGCGCGTGCTGCCTCACATCCACCGAGAACACCCTCAGCTGCCTTCCACTCGGCTACCGCCGCCTGCCTTTCGTCACAAAAAGCGTCTCACGGGTGTGACCGCGGCTTCCTTCAGCCGCTGGTAAGCGGCTCTTCGCCGCCATCTGGACAGGTCGATGGCGACGCTCTGCTCGAGGTCGGCGTCGTAGTCGCGGTCGAGGGACGCGGTGAACTCCTCGTCCAGCACGGCGAGCATGACCTCCTCGTCGTGGTCCATGGAGCGGCGGTTGAAGTTGGTGGAGCCGATCAGGGCCGCCACCGAGTCCACGGTGATGATCTTGGCGTGCATCATCGTCGGCTGGTACTGGCGGATGTCGACGCCCGCCCGCAGCAGCTTGGTGTAGTGGTGCTGGCCGGCGAGCTGGCAGGCCCGTTGGTCGGTGTACGGACCGGGCAGCAGGATCTCCACCTTGACGCCCCGGCGGGCGGTGCGGCACAGCAGGTCGATGAAGTAGTCGTCGGGGGCGAAGTAGGCCGTGGCCAGGCGGAAGCGTTCCTCCGCCGAGGTGAGCATGACCCGGATCAGGGTCTGCATGTCCTGCCAGCCGATACTGGCCGAGCCGCGCACGACCTGGACGATCGAGCTGCCGATCTGCTTGTGCCCGGTGAAGCGGTCGCGGTCGTCGAAGAGTTCGTCGTGGCACTCGGCCCAGTTCTGGGCGAAGGCGGCGGCGATCCCGTCGACCGCCGGACCGCGCACCTGGACGTGGGTGTCGCGCCACTCGCCGGGGTTGCGGGCGTCGCCGCACCACTCCTCCGCGATGCCGACGCCGCCGGTGAAGGCGGTGTGCTCGTCCACGATCAGGGCCTTGCGGTGGCAGCGGTGGTTCTGCTTGAAGGGCGAGAGCCAGACGGGCTTGCGGAACCAGGCGACCTGGACCCCGGCCTCGTCCATGAGGTCCAGCAGCCCCCTCTCTATCCGCTTGGCGCCGAACCCGTCGAGCAGCAGCCGCACCCGCACGCCCGCACGCGCCCGGTCGGCGAGTGCGGCGGCGAAGTCGTGGGCGATCTGGCCGCGCCAGTACACGAAGGTCATCATGTCGATCGTGTGCCTGGCCGAGCCGATGGCCTCGAGCATGGCGGGGAAGATGGCACTGCCGTTGCGCAGCGGGAGCAGCTCGTTTCCCTCTGTGGCGGCCACGCCTATCAGCCGCTCCAGGCGGCGGCGCAGGCGCTGCTTGCGGGCGTCGGCGTCGAGGGCCTCGCCGGGTGCGAGAGCTACCGGAATGCCGTCGAGGGTCACAGCGAGTTCTCCAGTTGTTGCCGGGGGCGGATCGGGTCGGGGCGGCCGATGGACCCCCGAGGACCCTCATGCCCGGCACTCGGCCCATCATCCGCGCCGGTGAACCACCCCACATGTGACCGGCATCACAGTGCGTTGATCGGCATCATCAGGTCATCATATGACCTGTCCACCGACGCCGCTGAAGACGTTCGGGCGGCCACTGCGAGACAAGGATGTTGCGCGTGAAGGACCAGAGGCCCCGTGTGGGCGTGGTGGGGCTCGGGGCCATGGGCCTCGGGATGGCCCGCAGCCTGCGGACGGCGGGCTACGACGTCGGGGTCCACGACCTGCGGCCCGAAGTGGCCGCCGACTTCGCCCGCGAGGGCGGCACCGCCTTCCCCTCCCCCGGTGAACTCGCCGCCACCGTGGACGTCCTGGTCGGCGTGGTCGTCGACTCCGCCCAGACCGAGCAGGTGCTGTTCGCCGCGGAGGGTGCCGCCGGACGGTTGCGACGGGGGGCCGTGTTCGTGATGTGCTCCACGGTCGACCCCGCCTGGTCCGCCGAACTGGGCTCCCGCCTGGCCGAGTCGGGCCTCCTGTATCTGGACGCCCCGGTCTCCGGCGGTGCCGTGCGCGCGGCGGCCGGTGAGCTGACCATGATCACCTCGGGCGCGCCGGAGGCCTACGCGCTCGCCGGGCCGGTGCTGGAGGCGATGAGCGCGACCGTGCACCGGCTGGGTGACGAGGCCGGGCTCGCCTCCAAGGTCAAGGTGGTCAACCAGTTGCTCGCGGGTGTCCACATCGCCGCTGCCGCAGAGGCGATGGCGCTGGGCATCAAGGCCGGCGTCCCGGCCGGGACGCTGTACGAGGTGATCACCCACAGCGCGGGCAATTCCTGGATGTTCGAGAACCGCATGGCCCATGTGCTGGCCGGTGACTACGCGCCCCTGTCGGCCGTCGACATCTTCGTCAAGGACCTCGGGATCGTGCTCGACTCCGCCCGCCCGGAGCGCTTCCCGCTGCCCCTGGCCGCCACGGCCCACCAGATGTTCCTCCAGGCGGCCGCCTCGGGCCTGGGCGGCGAGGACGACAGCGCGGTGATCAAGATCTTCCCCGGGATCGACCTGCCGAAGCCGGAGGATGGCTGACATGGGAATCCGGCTCGGCGCCATCGCCGACGACTTCACCGGTGCCACGGACCTGGCGAACAACCTGGTGCGCGCGGGGATGCGCGTGGTCCAGCTCATCGACGTCCCCGAGGACGGCGCGCACGGCCTCGCCGGAGAAGCGGACGCTGTGGTGATCGCGCTCAAGTCCCGTACCACGCCCGTCGCGGAGGCCGTGGACGCCTCGCTGCGCGCGCTGGCGTGGCTGCGGGAGGCGGGGGCCGAGCAGGTCTACTTCAAGTACTGCTCGACCTTCGACTCCACCCCGGCCGGGAACATCGGGCCGGTCGCCGAGGCGCTGATGGACGCGCTGGACACGGACTTCACGGTGGCCACCCCGGCGTTCCCGGACAACGGGCGCACCGTCTTCAAGGGCCATCTCTTCGTCGGTGACGTGCTGTTGAGCGAGAGCGGCATGCGGGACCATCCGCTGACGCCGATGACCGACTCCAACCTGGTCGAGGTGCTGGGCGCGCAGACCACGCGGCCTGTCGGGCTCATCGACCACACGGTCCTCGCCGGCGGCGCGGACGCCGTGCGGGCCCGCATCGCCGAACTCCGCGCGCGGGGCTTCGCGTTCGCGGTCGTGGACGCGGTGTCCAACGACGACCTGGTGCGGCTGGGCGAGGCCGTGCGGGATCTGCCGCTGGTGACGGCCGGCTCGGGGCTGGCCATCGGGCTGCCGGCCAACTGGGGCCTGCGGCCCTCCACGGAGACGGCCCTGCTGCCCCCCGCCTCCGGTCACCGGGCCATCGTCTCCGGCTCGGTCTCCACGGCCACCAACGGCCAGGTCCGCGCCTTCCTCGACACCGGACGCCCCGCCTTCAGCGTCGACCCCCTCCGTGTCGCGGCGGGTGAGGACGTGACCGGGTCGGCGCTGGCCTTCGCCGAGGCGCACCTCGCCGACGGACCCGTGCTGGTCTACTCCACCGAGGCCCCCGAAGCCGTGCGCGGGGTGCAGAGCAGGCTCGGTGCCGCCCAGGCCGGGGAGCTGGTGGAGCGGACCCTGGCCGAGGTCGCGCGGGGGCTCGTGGCGCGCGGGGTGCGGCAACTCGTCGTCGCCGGGGGCGAGACCTCGGGGGCGGTCGTGCGGGCCCTCGGCGTCACCGGGCTCCGCATCGGTCCGCAGATCGACCCCGGCGTGCCGTGGTGCGCGGCGACTGCGCCAGACGGGACGCCACTCCATCTCGCCCTGAAATCAGGCAACTTCGGCGGCCCCGACTTCTTCACCACCGCCTTCGACCTGCTGGGGCCGGCATGACCGACCCGGTGGAGGAGGCCCGGCGCGAGATCGTCCGGGTGGGCACGAGCCTGTTCGCGCGGGGTTACGCCCACGCCAGCGCGGGCAACATCAGCGCCCGGGTCGGCGACTCCCACCTGATCACCCCGACCGACGCGGCCCTGGGCTTCCTCGACCCCGGCCGGCTGGCCCTCGTCGACGCCGACGGCGAGCAGCTCGCGGGCGACCGTGCCAGCAAGACCCTCACTCTGCACCGCCGCATCCACGCCGCCGATCCCACCGCCCGCTTCATCGTCCACACCCACTCCACGCACCTGGTCGGGCTGACCCTGGCCGGGGTGTGGCGCCCGGACGACGTGCTCCCGCCGATCACCCCGTACTACGTGATGAAGGTCGGGCACGTCCCGCTCGTCCCCTACCACCGGCCGGGCGACCCGCGCGTGGCCGACCTGGTGACCGCCCGCATCGCCGAACGCGCCGCGCGCGGTACGCCGATCCGGGCCGTGCTGCTCGACCGGCTGGGCCCGGTCGTCTGGGGGCCCGACGCGGCCTCCGCACTGGCCGTCCTCGAGGAACTCGAGGAGACGGCACGCCTGTGGCTGCTCACCGAGCGCAGGCCCGCACCGCTTGACGAGCCCGAACTCGCCGAACTACGCGCCGTGTTCGGCGCCCGTTGGTGAACCGCTGTCCCCCGTCCCGAGAATCCCCCTGAGCCGCTCAAAGGATTCGCCATGTCCCTCCCCACGGTCGCCGCCGAAGCCGGCCTCAACCGCGAGAACGCCGTCTTCCGCAAGGTCGTCCGGCGCATCGTCCCCTTCCTCGTCCTCGCTTACGTCGTCTCCTACCTCGACCGCGTCAACGTGGGCTTCGCCAAGCTCCAGATGTCCGCCGACCTCGGATTCAGCGAGGCGTCGTACGGCCTGGGCGCCGGGCTGTTCTTCATCGGGTACTTCCTCTTCGAGGTGCCGTCGAACCTGCTGCTCCAGCGGGTCGGCGCCCGCACCTGGATAGCCCGGATCATGATCAGTTGGGGCGTGGTCTCGGCGGCGTTCGTCCTCGTCACCGACGAGGCGACGTTCTATGTGCTCCGCTTCCTCCTCGGCGCGGCCGAGGCCGGGTTCTACCCCGGTGTCATCCTGTACTGCACCTACTGGTTCCCGTCCCACCGCCGGGCCCGTGTCATCGCGATGTTCATGTCGGCGATCCCGGTGGCGGGCATCTTCGGCAACCCGCTCTCCGGCTGGATTCTGGACACCTTCCACGGCACGGGCGGTTGGCAGGGATGGCAGTGGATGTTCGCGCTGGAGGCGCTGCCGGCCCTCGCGGTCGGTGTGGCCACGCTCTTCTACCTGGACAACGGGGTACGGGACGCCAAGTGGCTCAGCGACGAGGAGAAGGCCGTCGTGGAGCGGGCGCTCACCGAGGACGCCGCGCACCGGACCGTCCACGGCAAGGTGTGGGACGGCTTCCGCGACCCCAAGGTGTGGCTGATGAGCCTGATCTACTTCTGCTTCGTGATGGGCCAGTACGCGCTGACGTTCTGGATGCCGACCTTCGTGGAGTCGACCGGCATCAAGGGCAACCTGGCGATCGGCGTGCTCAGTTCGGTGCCATTCCTGGCCGCGCTGGTCGCGATGAACCTGTTCGGCCGCTCGGCCGACCGGCGCCGGGAGCGCCGCTGGCACCTGGTGGTCCCGAGCCTCATGGGCGCGGTCGGCTTCACCCTGGCCGCCTCCTGGTCGGGCTCCACCGCGCTGTCCCTGATCGCGCTGTCCTTCGCGGCGGCCGGCGTGCTGACCTGCGCCCCGCTGTTCTGGTCGCTGCCCACCGCCTTCCTGGGCGGTACGGCGGCCGCGGCCGGGCTCGCCCTGATCAACTCGGTCGGCAATCTGGCCGGTTTCGTCAGCCCGTACATGATCGGCGCGCTGAAGGACGGCACCGGTTCGGCGGCCATACCGATGTACGTGCTGGCGTTCAGTCTCGTCGTGGGCGCCGCCGCCGTACTCACCACCAAGAAGGACGTCGTCAACCGCTGACCGGCGCCTCCACCGGCGTCATGGGAGTGACCATGCCGAGGTTCGCAGCGAACCTGTCCATGATGTACACCGAGCACCCCTTCCCGGCCCGCTTCGCCGCGGCCGCCGCGGACGGCTTCGAGGCCGTCGAGTACCTCTTCCCCTACGCGTACGACCCCGCCGAGCTTCGCCGCCTGCTGGACGAACACGGCCTGCGGCAGGTGCTGTTCAACGCACCGCCCGGCGACTGGGACGCGGGTGAGCGCGGTACGGCCGCGCTGCCCGGCAGGGCGGCGGAGACACGGGCCGGGATCGAGCGGGCGCTTCGGTACGCGGCGGCGCTGGACTGTCCGCGGGTGCATGTGATGGCCGGCCTGATGCCGTCCGGGGCGGCACGCGACACCTACCTCGGCAACCTCGCCTGGGCCGCCGAGCGCGCGGCAGCGTCGGGGGTGGACCTCCTGATCGAGCCGATCAACCACCGCGACATGCCGGGCTACTTCCTGAACCGGCAGGCCGAAGCGCACGCTGTCATACGGGAGTTGGGCGTCGACAACGTCAAGGTCCAGCTGGACCTCTATCACTGCCAGATCACCGAGGGCGACCTCACCACGGTCCTGCGCCGGGACCTGCCGACCGGCCGGGTCGGGCACCTCCAGATCGCGGGCGTGCCCGACCGGCGGGAGCCCGACGCCGGCGAACTGAACATCGGCCATCTCTTCGATGTGATCGACGAGTTGGCCTTCGAGGGGTGGACCGGCTGCGAGTACCGCCCCCGTGCCGGGACGAGCGAGGGGCTCGGCTGGCTGCGCGACTACCGAGGAGCACACGCATGAGGATCGTCATCACCGGTGGCTTCGGCTTCCTGGGCCGCCAGGTGGCCGAACGGCTTCTGGAGACACAGACGTTCGCCGGTGCGCCCGTGGAACGGCTGGTGCTGGCCGACCTGTTCGTACCGGACGCCTCCCCGCTCGCCACCGACCCGCTGGTGGAGGTCGTCCGGGGTGATCTCACCGCCCGGCTGGGCGAGTTGTTCGCCGAGCCGGTGGACGCGGTGATCCATCTGGCGTCCGCCGTGTCGGCCGAGTGCGAGGCCGACTTCGACCTCGGCATGGCCGCCAACGTGGACACCACCCGCGCCCTGCTCGAAGCCGCCCGCGCCCAGGCGGCCGCCGGGGGCCCGGTCGTACGGCTGCTCTTCTCCAGCAGTGTCGCGGTGTACGGCTCGGACCCGGCGCTGCCGCTGCCGGAGGTGGTCAGCGAGGCCACGCTCCCGACACCCCGGTCCAGCTACGGGGCGCAGAAGTTCGTCTGCGAGCAGCTCGTCGCGGAGTACACGCGCCGGGGGTTCGTGGACGGGCGGGTGGCCCGGCTGATGACCGTGTCGGTGCGGCCGGGCAAGCCGAACGCCGCCGCCTCCGGGTTCCTGTCCGGGGTCGTCCGGGAGCCGCTGGCCGGGCTGCCGGCCGTCTGTCCCGTCGACCCCGGTCTGCGGGTGGCACTGGCCTCGCCCCGGCGCACGGTCACGGGCATCCTCCGGATCGCCGAGCTGGAGCGCGGCGAGGGCCCCGGTCAGCTCGACGGCCGGCTCCCGGTCAACCTGCCCGCGCTGACGGTCTCGGTCTCGGACATGCTCCGGACTCTTCGCCGGGTGGCCGGAGACGCCGTGGCGGACCTGGTGACCGTCGCGCCCGAGCCCGCCGTGGAGGCCATCGTGGGGTCCTGGCCGGCCGACTTCGACAACGCCCGCGCCGCCACGCTCGGGCTGGCCGCCGACCCGGACTTCGAGTCGGTCGTCCGGGAGTACCTGGCCGACCACGCCGACGCGGTGACCGCCGTCACCGCGCTGGGGGCGGGGCCGCGGAGCGCCGGTCGATAGACTGAAAAGCATGTTTTCCAAGGTGAGCGGTCCGATACGGCTCGCGGACCGGGTCGCCGCGATCCTCGCGGAGGAGATCGAGTCCGGGCGGCTCGCCGAGGGCGACAAACTGCCGACCGAGGTCGCGCTGGTGAAGCAGCTCGGCGTGAGCCGTACGGTCGTCCGCGAGGCGGTGTCCCGGCTGCGCAACGCGGGCCTGGTCGAGCCGCGCCAGGGCCTCGGAGTCTTCGTCCTGCCCCGGCGCACCCGGCCGCTCGACCTGGAGGGCGAGTCCCCGGGCACCAAGTCGAAGGTGCTCCAGATCGTCGAGGTCCGCGCGGCCCTGGAGGGCGAGGCGGCGGCCCTGGCCGCGACCCGTGCCACGCCGGACGACATCGCCCGGATGCGCCTCGCGCTGGCCGCGCTGGACACGGCGGTCGCCGCCGACGGCGACGGCGTGGACGAGGACCTCGCCTTCCACCGCACCATCGCCGAGTCCACCGGCAACCCGGTCCTCGTCCAGACGGTCCGCTACCTCGGCGAGGTCGCCCGCGACGGTATCCGCGTCACCCGCGCCAACGAGGCCCGCCGCACCGACTTCATCGAGGCGGTCCGCCTGGAGCACCACGCCATCCTGGCCGCCATCGAGTCCCACGACCCGGAGGCCGCCCAGGCCGCCGCCCGCCTCCACCTCCGCCACGCCGCGTCCCGCCTCCAGGACGCGGACGAACACTTCTGGACGGCGACCGACGGGCTGGACGTGCGGCTGGGCACGGACACCTGACAGCCAGGGCCGGAAGGCAGCGGCCTGTGCGGAGCGAGCGCTCGGACTCGACCGACCCGGGCGCGCCGTGATCTACGTCATTCCGGGCAATCCATGGAATTTACTCCAGCCTCTGAAAGGTTGGTGTTTACATCTGATCGTCGAGGATGCGAGGCACCCGTGAACCACTCCCCCACCGAGCAGGCCGCCGACACCGTGGCCCGGCTGCGCGACACGTTCCGTACCGGGCGGACCAAGTCCGTCGAGTGGCGTACGGAGCAGCTGCGCCGGCTGCGCGCGATGCTGACCGAGCACGGGGACGACCTCGCCGCCGCCCTCCACGCGGACCTGGGCAAGAGCACCACCGAGGCCTACCGCACGGAGATCGACTTCACGGTCCGCGAGATCGACCACACCCTGGAGCACCTGGCGGAGTGGCTGCGCCCCGAGCCGGCGCCGGTCCCCGCCTACCTCGGTGACGACGCGACGGCGTGGACGCAGTACGACCCGCTCGGTGTCGTCCTCGTCATCGCTCCCTGGAACTACCCGGCCCAGCTCCTCCTCGCCCCCGTGGTCGGCGCCCTGGCGTCGGGCAACGCGGTCGTGGCGAAGCCGAGCGAGCTGGCCCCGGCGACCTCGGCGGCGCTGGCCGAGCTGATCCCGGCCTACCTCGACACCGACGCGGTGGCCGTGGTCGAGGGCGGCATCCCGGAGACGACGGCCCTGCTGGCCCAGCGCTTCGACCACATCTTCTACACCGGCAACGGCACGGTGGGCCGTGTCGTCATGCGGGCGGCGGCCGAGCACCTCACCCCGGTCACCCTCGAACTCGGCGGCAAGTCACCGGCGTTCGTCGACCGGGACACCGACCTCGACGTGGTCGCCGACCGGCTGGCGCGCGGCAAGTTCCTCAACGCCGGGCAGACCTGCGTCGCCCCCGACTACGTCCTCACCGACCCGGAGACCGCCCCCGCCCTGGAGGCGGCGCTCGTCCGCGCGGTCGAGGGCATCTACGGCGCCGACCCGGCGGCCTCCCCGGAGTACGGCCGCATCGTCAACGAGCGCCACTTCGACCGGCTTTCCGGCCTGCTCGACTCCGGCCGGGTGGCGGTCGGCGGGGACAGCGACCGTACGGACAAGTACATCGCGCCGACCGTGCTGGCCGATGTGGCGCCGGACGCACCGGTGATGCGGGAGGAGATCTTCGGGCCCATCCTCCCGATCGTCACCGTGCCGGACCTGGACGCGGCGGTGGACTTCATCAACGACCGCGACAAGCCCCTCGCGCTCTACGTCTTCACCGACTCCGACACCACCCGCGAGCGCATCGCCGCGGAGACCTCCTCCGGCGGCCTCGGCCACGGCCTCCCCCTGGCCCACCTCACCGTCTCCGACCTCCCCTTCGGCGGCGTCGGCGAGAGCGGCATGGGCAGCTACCACGGCCGCTACTCCCTGGACACCTTCAGCCACCGCAAGGCGGTACTGAGCAAGCCGCTGGCCTAGCGCCACCGCCGCCCCGCCTCCACGCCGTCCTCGCCCCCGCTGTTGCGGGCGAGGGCGGCGGGGTGCGGCGGCGGCCATGTCACGCACCCCCGTTGGCCGACAAATTCCCTCCCTCACGCCGCCGGACGGCAATGTCACAGAGCCGCGATCACGCCGACACCGCCCGTGAATGCCACGAGACCTACGACCGCCGGGGCACGTCGGCCGCCGGTGTGAAGGCGTCGGACGACGCGGACGCCCACGTCGTCGGCCAGAGCTCCAGCTCCTGCCCGTGACCGTGCGGTCCGGTATGCAGGCACGCCGTCGGCGGGCGGCCGGCGGCGGTCAGTGGACAGCGACGCGCTTGTCCTCCAGCGGAGTTGCCTCGTGCCTGTGCACCGACGGCACCGCCAGCACCGCCCCCACCGCCGTCACCTGCCACAACACCCCGAACGCCAGCAGCCGCTCCGCGCCCACGACTCCCGACACCGGCCCGGCGAGCGCCAGCCCGAGCGGTCCCAGGGCGAAGGCACCCAGACTGTCGAACGCGCCGATACGCCCCCGCACCTCCGCCGGAACATCCCGCTGAATGACGGTGGCGGCGAGGGTGGTGCAGACGGCCGCGCCGATCCCCGCGACGAAGGCGGCGACCGCCACACAGGCGAGCGGCAACCTCATGGCCAACGCGGCCACAGGGGCGGCCCACCCGACGGACGCCGCCACGGACCAGGTCAGCCCCCGCCGGGGGTTCCGGCCGAGCAGCAGCAACCCGCCGAGGATCGCCCCGATGCCCTCCGACGCCAGCACCAGTCCCCACGCCCGCGCCCCGCCGAGCCGCTGCTCGGCGATGGACGGCCCGAGCACCAGGAACGGCGCCCAGAGAAAGAAGTTGAAGAGGCCGATGTGGAGAGTCGTGACCCACAGCCAGGTACGTGAGGTGAACTCGCGCCAACCGCGACCGAGTTCACTCAGCACACCACGCCCGGAACCCGGAACCCGCGTCACCGGCAACCCCGCCAGCGCCACGACACTCATGCCGTAACTCACCGCGTCGAGCGCCACCACTGTTCCCGGGTCGAAGGCGGCGACGAGCAGCCCGGCGAGCCCCGGTCCCAGGATCGAGGTCACCGGTCGAGCCATCCCCAACAGGGCGTTGGCAGATGCGAGTTCCTCCGGTGGGACAAGACCGGGAACCAGTGCCGACAGCCCCGGCATGAACCCTCCCTCGCCCATCCCGAGGAGCACCGCCAGCACGACGACCTCCCAGACGCGCGCGCCGCCGGTGAGCAAGAGCAGTGCCAGCGCGGCCTGCGAGCCGAACCGGAGCGCATCCGCGGCCAGCATGACCGTACGGGCTCCCCACCGGTCGGTGAACACGCCGCCGAGCAGGAGCACGACCAGCACGGCGAGAATCCGGGCCGCCATCACCCCGCCGACGGCGTCGACCCCACCGCCGGGAAGCCGCAGCACGGCGAAAGTCGTGGCGATCGTGTTCATGCCCGAGCCGAGGAGCGACGTGGTCTGCCCCAGCAGAAAGCGCCGGAACCGGGCATGCCGCAGCACACGCAGCCGGTGAGTACCGAGTGTCATGAATCCGCACCCTGCCTGCGCCGAGCAATTCACCGCAAGGGTTTTCCTCGAATAAACACCGTCCTTTTATAAACGGCTCTCATTGAAGCAATTCGGCGCAGTAAATGGAGCAGGTTTACTGCAACACGCCTGATGGTAAGGTCAGCCCCCGAAACCCAGGAATGCGTCCGGAAATCTCATTTACTGCGGGGGGCACCATGAGCGAGGACCAGGCGACCCCGGTCGAGTACAGCGCCGCCGTCGACCGCTACCTGGCGAAAGCGGGCCTCGGCCCCGCGTCCCGCCGCGTCTACCGCATCTCCCTGCTCGGCTGGGCCTGGCCCCTGGTGGGGCGGCGCACCCCCACCGGCCGCGCCCGCAGAGGTGCCCATCCCCCGTCCGTCCCCCTCTCGGTGCTCGACGACCCGGGGACTCAGGAACGCCTGCGCCGAGCACTTGCGGACCGCTCCACCACGGCACGCCCGACCACTCTCGTCCGCGAGTTGGCCTGCTTCCGCGCAGCCATCGCCTGGTGGCTGGCCCAGAGCTGGATCACCACGGACCCGGCCCGCGACCTGGCCCAGCCACTTCCGGCGGCCTCGCCCCGGCCCCCGGACCGCGCCCGAGCCGCACTGGCCCTGCGCGCACCCCTCAGAGAGCTGGCCTTCTGGTACTTCCTGCATGAGTCAGGAGCTCCCGTGGAGCACGTGCTCGCCCTCGACATCGACCACCTGGACCTCCCGGCCCGCCGTACCAGACCCGGCGCGTCGGCCCGCCTTGCCTGGGGCGAGGGCACAGCCCGGCTGCTCCCCCTCCTCCTCGCCGGCCGCACGGCGGGCCCGGTCTTCGTCACCGCCCGCCGGGCTCCCGCGACCACACCCCCGGCCGACCGCTGCCCGGTGACCGGACGTGGCCGTCTCTCCTACCGCCGGGCGGCGGAACTCTTCACCGCCGCGACCAGGCCGCTCGACCCGTCCGGCCACGGCTGGACCCTGCTGGCCCTGCGCGACCGCGACGGAACCGCGACGCCCTGACCTACCCCGGCCCGTCCAGTACCGCCCGCAACTGGTGCAGCCGTACCGCGAGGTGGAGTCTCAGCGCGGAGTCCGCCGAGCGCCAGTCGTCACCGAGGAGAGCCGCGATGCGGTCCAGGCGCTTCAGGAGGGTGTTGGTGTGCACATGGAGGGCGTGGGCGGTCCGGCTGAGGTTTCCGGAGTGGGCGAAGTAGGCGGCGACCGTGCTGACGAGGTCGGTCGCGCGGCGCCGGTCGTAGTCGAGGAGGGGGCCGAGGGAGTCGGTGACGAATCCCTCCAGCTCCTGTGCGCGCCGCGGGTCGAAGACGAGCCCGTACATCGCGTACCGCCGTGTCGTGGCTCCCCGGTCGGTCTCACCGAGGCTGCGCATGACGTCGAGGCAGCGGACGGCCAGCGTGTAGGAGTGCGCGCGGTCGTGCCCGGTGATCCGGTCGGCGACCACGAGCACCGGGGTACCGAGCCTGCGGCGCAGCCGTTGGTGCAGCGTCCGTACCGCAGTCTCCGCGTCTTCGGCGCGGAGCAGCATCGTCGCGCGGCCCAGGAATTCACCCGCGAGGCCGGAGAACTCCGCTGAGAGGGCGTGCAGTTCGCGCACGACGTCGGCGGTGGACCGGTCGTGGCAGTCGGCCGCGACCAGGGTGTCCAGCCGGTCGACGTCGACGCCCCGGGCGAGCGCGCGGTCGCGCAGCGCCGGATGGACGGGCTGAAGCGGCGGGTGGGACAGCAACTCCATGAGCAGTTCGCCCCGTACCCGCTCCTCGGCCTCCACGCGGGCGTCCCGCAGGAGCGCGAGCAGGCCGGTGATCTGGGCCGAGCGCTCCAGCATCCGGACGTCCGCCGACTCGGTGGCCGCGCGCCGTCTCAGCGACAGCGAGCCGAGGTGGCTGCCCCCGGCCTGGATGGCGGCCACGCTGAGGACCGTACCGTCGCTTCCCTCGCCGTGGACGCACCGGCCGGTCCGGCGCGCCCGCGCCAGCAACTCCGCTTCCAGGCCGGGGTCCTCCCCCGCGGTCACCACCCCGGGAGAGCGCGTGGCCACCACCTCGTCGTCCCGGTCCCGGATGGTGATCACGCCCTCCAGGTGGTCGACCAGCGACTGCGCGATGTCACCCGGTCCGCCCCCGGTCAGCACCACGTGGGTCAGCGCCTCGTGCACGGCGGCGGCCCGCTCCATCGTGGCGACCTGGCCCTCGATGACGCGGTAGGCGTCCTGGAGCCGCTGGAGCGCCACTCGGCTCTCGTCGTACAGCCGGGCGTTGTTGAGCGCTGTCGCGGCATGATCGGCGAAGGCGCTGAGGAGGGCGACCTCGTCCTTCTCGTAGGGGCGCTCGGTGCGGTCGGCGGCGAAGAGGACGCCGATCACACGCTCGCCGACCAGGAGGGGGACGCCGAGCAGTGCCACCAGCCCCTCGTCGGAGACGAGGCGGTCGAACACGGGATCGCGGTGGAAGCCGTCGGCGTGGCGGTAGTCGCTGACCCAGACGGGGGCCCTGGTCTCGATCACCCAGCCGCCGAGCCCGGCCCCGGCGGGCATGCGCGCGGAGGAGAACTCGGACGAGATGGTGCCGGCCGACGCGCTGAGGACGAGAGCGCCGGCCGTGTCGCGGAGCGAGAGGTAGACGAAGTCGCTGCCGATCAGTTCGTGGGCCTCCCGGACGATCGACAGCAGCACCTGGTCCACCTCGCCCAGCACGGTCAGCGAGCGGACCGTCGCGTACAGGCTGCTCAACTCGCGTTCGCGGCGCAGCCGGTAGGCGGCGAGTTCACCCTGACCGCCCGCGCCCGCCGGCTCGGAATCGCTGTGTGCCATCGCTCGCCTTCACCGAGACGCTAGGTGGTGGATTCGCCCACCTCTGAGGTGCGAGGAGTGTAGCGACTCCCCATCTCCCAAAGCGCTTGCTCAGCTCTACTCTCACCCCACACAGAGCTGTGGCACATGTCCCGACCGGCCGGCGGGCGTCCCCGCACATACCCCTGACCAGAACCGGAGGGATGCCTCCCATGGCCTCATCCGCGCAGGCCCACGTCCAGGGCAACGGCTCCGATCCCGTCACCGCGCCCGTACGCCGTGCCAACTGGAGGCTGCTGGCGGCCGGGCTGACCGGCAGCTCGATCGAGTGGTACGACTTCTTCCTCTACGGCACGGCGGCGGCACTGGTCTTCCCGCACGTGTTCTTCCCGCACTCGTCCGCGTTCATGGGCACGCTGCTCTCCTTCAGCACCTTCTGGGCGGGGTTCGTGGCCCGGCCGCTGGGCGGGCTGCTCGCCGGTCACTTCGGTGACAAGCACGGCCGCAAGCCCACGGTCGTGGCGTGTCTGATCGGCATGGCCACCGCGACGTTCCTCATCGGCTGTCTGCCGAGCGCGGCGAGCGTGGGGGCGCTCGCACCAGTGCTGCTGGTGCTGCTCCGCTTCGTCCAGGGCGCGGCGGCGGGCGGCCAGTGGGGCGGCATCGCGCTGCTGCTCACGGAGTCGGCGCACCCCAAACGGCGTGGTTTCGCCGGTACGTTCGGCCAGACGAGCGTCCCGGTCGCGGTCATCATCGTGAACCTCGTCTTCACCACGACCGGCTCGCTCGTCTCGGGCGACGCGTTCCTCGACTGGGGCTGGCGCATCCCGTTCCTGCTCAGCGCGGTGATGTTCCCGGTCGTCCTGCACATCCAGAACAAGGTCGAGGACACCCCGGACTTCCGCGAACTCAAGGAGGCCGCCGCCCGCAGGCCGGAGGCGAGCGTGGTCCGGGCCCCGCTGACCGAGGCCGTACGCCGCAACTGGCGCACGATCCTGCTCGGTTGCGGCACCCTGTCCGCCACCAACAGCCTCTTCTACGTGAGCATCACCGGCCTGCTCAGTTACGGCACGACGACCCTGCACATGGACCGCGACTCCCTGCTCACGGTCACCCTGTTCAGCTCGGCCCTGATGGCCGGGATACTCCCCTGCGCGGGCCACCTCTCCGACCGCTTCGGCCGCCGCAGGCTGATCCTGGTCGGCGGACTCGGCGTGGCCGCATGGGCGTTCCCCTACTTCGCCCTGGTGAATACGGCCTCGGCGCCGCTGGTGTTCGTCGCGATCACGGTCGGCTTCCTCTTCCAGGGACTCACGTACGGCCCGATGGCGGCCTTCCTCGGCGAGCTGTTCGCGCCCCACGTCCGCTACTCCAGCGCCTCTCTGGCCTACCAGCTCTCCGCGATCGTGGTCAGCGGCGGCACGCCGATCCTGATGACCACCGTCATCGCGAAGACCGGGTCGACCACGCTGGTCGCCGTGTACATCGCCCTGATGGGCCTGATCACCTTCGCCGCCGCGTGGTTCCTGCCCGAGACGAACCCGGCCGAGGTGCGCCGCGACCCCGAGGCGCTGCCCGGATCGCAGCTCTACTCCTGACCGGCCGGATTCCCCAACGACGAGGAGTAAGAGCCATGTTCACCCCCCAACCGGGGTTCCCGCTCGGCGACATCCCCGCCGCCTACGCGGCCGAACGCCGCGACTCCGCAGCGGTCCGCGCCGGCGACGCGGAACTGACCTGGGAGGAGCTGTACCGGGCGAGCGACGCCGTCGCGCGCGGCCTGAGACTCTCCGGCGTCACACCCGGACACATCGTCCCCCTCATGCTGCCGAACGGCCTGGACGTCGTCGTGGCGGCCTTCGCCTGCCTGAGAATAGGCGCGGTGCCCCAGCCGTTGTCGACCAGGCTGGCACCGGCCGAGGAGCGGGCGATCCTCGCCCTGTCCGAGCCGCCGGTCGTGATCGGTCTCCAGGAGGGTGCGTCCGGCCGGTCCACAACCGTGGCCGAGTTGCGCCGGCTGGGCGCCGGTGAGGGCGAGCCGGCCACCGAGCTGACCACCGTGATCGGCCCGTCGTGGAAGGCGCCCACCTCGGGCGGATCGACCGGCCGGCCGAAGATCATCCTGTCGGGGGCGGAGGGGGCGTTCAACCCCTTCGACATGGAGGCCTGGGGACTGCGTCCCGGCGAGCGGTCCCTCGTCACCGCCCCCGTCCACCACAACGCCCCCTTCTCCACGGCCATGACGACGCTGTTCAACGGCGGCACGGTCACGCTCCTGGAGCGGTTCGACGCCGAGCGGGTGCTGTCCGAGGTCGAACGGCACGCGATCACGTGGGTGTATCTGGTGCCGACCATGATGCGCCGCATCCTGGCCCTCCCTGAACCGGTCCGCGCCCGCTACGACCTGTCCTCCCTCGTCTCGGTCTGGCACTGCGCCGAACCCTGCCCGCCCGCGACCAAGCAGGCGTGGATCGACTGGCTGGGCGCGGACCGGATCTGGGAGCTGTACGCGGGCACCGAGGCCCAGGCCGGCTGCACGATCTCCGGCACGGAGTGGCTGGCGCACCGGGGCTCGGTGGGCCGTCCCGCCTGGGGCGAGATCAAGATCGTGGGGCTGGACGGCACACCGGTCACCGAGCCCGGAGTTGCCGGTGAGATCTTCATGCGGGTCGCGGACGGCAAGCCGCCCGCCTTCCGATACCTGGGAGCCGAGGTCCAGGAGACCCACGGCTGGTCGACCCTCGGCGACATCGGCGAATTCGACGCGGACGGCTATCTGTACCTCCACGACCGCCGGTCCGACATGCTCCTGGTCGGCGGGGTGAACGTCTACCCCGCCGAGATCGAGGGCGCTCTCACCGAGCACCCGCACGTCCTGTCCAGCGCGGTCATCGGCCTGCCGGACCCGGACCGGGGCAACCGCGTCCACGCCATCGTGCAGATCGAGGAGGGGCGTACCACCACCCCCGAGGAGATCAACGACTTCCTGGCCACCCGGCTGTCGCCCCACAAGCGGCCCAGGTCGGTCGAGTTGGTGACGGAACCGCTGCGCAGCGCGGCCGGCAAACTCAGGCGCTCGGCCTTGCGTGCGGAGCGTCTGGAGTAGTCGAAGCGGTGGGAGTGGGCGAAACCGGGCCGGCGTCCAGGTCCCGCGGCTGGCCGGGGCGCTCCGGGTGCCGCGCCCGGTGGTCGTTGCGGACGCTCACTCATTCGGCCGACGGGTGGAATCACCGCAGATCGATTTCCGGCACTTACTCTGCGGAGAACCCCGTCGGTGCTTCCATCGGAGATCAGAGATGAATGACCAGCAGAACGCGAAGGAAGTCCCGCGGCGTCAATTCGTGGCGCTCTCCGGTGCGCTGGGCGCCGCGACGGTCCTGACGGGCGCGGTCGCGATGGGCGGCGGTACCGCCGCGGCGGCGAGCGGTGCCGACGCTGGTCCGGGCCCCGACTCGTGCCCCACCACGCCTCCCCCGGGCGGCACCGGCTCGTGCCCGCCCGCCAGCCTCCAGAGCGTCTGCGGCCGGCCCACGGACAACGACCCGCTGTGGCACGACGTCCAGTACTGCACCAGCGGGATCGTCCCCCCGCCGCCGCAGACCAAGCCGGACTGCCTGAAGATGACCGCGAACTACGTCGTGCTGCACGGAAAGCCGGAGACCACGCACAACTACCTCCTGCTGCCGACGTGCCGTGTCACGGGCATCGAATGCCCGTTCCTCGTGACCAGCGGCCCGCCCAACTACTGGCACGAGGCGTGGGAGAACGCCCGCAGCGGCGGCGATGTCCCCGTGCAGTACCCGAACATCGGCCTGGGCATCAACTCGCAGAACGCCCGGCGCTTCGACCAGCTCCACATCCACATGGCCGGCGTCCGGGCGAGCACGCAGCGGCGCCTGCAGGAACTCGAGTCACAGGGCCGTATGGCCACATCCCCCGCGCAGTGGGCGAACCCGGCCAACCAGGCCGCCGTCACGGGCTCGGCGGGCGACCGCGTGTACCGCGTCCTCCGGCTTCCCAACCTCCGGGACAACCTCTTCAACCTGCTCTACACCAACGTCGTCCGCCCCGGCTCGCTGAACATGGCCGACCAGACGATCATCGTGGTCCCGAAGATCACCGCCACCGGGTTCGCCGGTGCCTTCTACGTCCTCAACAGCGACACGTCGATCCATGACGGCACGAGCACATGCGACTACCTGCTCGTGTATAGCTGACACACATGTGCTGGGCGACCATCACGGGTCGTCCAGCACCTCGCGGGCCCGCTCCTCCACGACGCCCGCCAGGGCCGACGCGACGAGGGCGACTGTGCGGTCCTCGTCGCGGGCGAGCCGGCGCAGGATCTCCAGGGGGGCGGTTCCCTCCAGCTCGACGAGCGCCTGGATCAGACGGATTCGGGTCGCGGGGCCGGCGGTGGGGTCGGCCAGCCGGTCGGCCAGGAGCGTGGTGATCCGGGTCGCGGAGGCGGGGTCCCGGGAGAGGATTCCCAGCGCCTCGGCCGCGTCCACGTCGTTGGTGCCGTCCACCACCATGCGGACGAGCGCGGGTACGGCCGCCGCCACTCCCTGTGTGCCGAGCGCGAGGGCGGCCTGTCCGCGGACGTGGGCGTCGGGGTCCTCCAGCCGGTCCGTGAGCACCGGGATCGCCTCCGGCACCTCCGCCATCCCCGCGATCGCCAGTACCGCGCGCCGCCGGACCTCCACGTCCCCGGAACGCGCTGCGGCCGCCAGCGCCGTCACGCCGTCGTCTCCGGTCCGGGCCAGGGCCCAGCGCAGCGCGCCCGCGACATGCGGGTCCGACTCGGTCAGCACGGCCCCGGCCAGTAGCTCCGCCGGCACCGGCACGCCCTCCGGCCGGGTGAGGACGGCCTGCTGTCTGCGGGCGGCACTGGAGGAGTCGAGTTCCCGCATGAGTTCGACGACGCGGAAGACGTCCTGCCAGCCCGCGGGGGCCGAGGCGTCGATCACCCGAAGCCGTTCGAGCAGCTCCCGCTCGCGCGCCAGGCGGTCCTCCGCCCACCGGATGAGGTCGCCGACCAGGGCGGACGGTGTGAACGCCGGGTCCTCCAGCGCGCGCCTGATCTGCTTGAGCGACAGCCCGAGGGAGCGCAGGCTCTCGACATGGAAGATCCTGCGGACGTCGTCGGCCGAGTACGCGCGATACCCGCCGACGGTCCGCCCGGTCGGCCGCACCAGCCCCAGGTCGTCGTAGTGCCGCAGCATCCGCGCACTCACCCCGGACCGCCGGGCCACCTCTCCGATGAGCAACGTACGCCCTCCTATGCCTGAGCCGCCCCGTGCTTCGGACCGAGCACGACCGTACGCCTCGCCTCCTCGACCGCCGCGTCGAAACCGGCCTCCGGGTCCCGCCGCAACAACTCGGTGGCCCGCGCGTGCGCCGCCACCCCGGGTTCGGGATGCCGGGCGGCCCGCTCCAGCGCGGGCCGGCTCTCCTCGCCGAGGTCGACCAGGGCCCGGCTCAGGCTCAACCGCACGTCCCGGTCACCGCGCCCGAGCTGCCGGACCAGCTCGTCGGCCAAGCCCCGCTCCTCCCCCTCGGGCACGAGCACGACGGCCGCACGCCACGCGGTCCGCGCGACCTCGTCGTCGTCACGCAGGAGGTCACGGGTGATCCAGCCCCATGTGCTCTTGTCGTCGATCTTGGAGAGCGTGTGCAACGCCTGGCTACGGGCCTGCCCGCACCAGGAGCCCAGCTCCTCGCGGAGCCGGGGCAGGGTGACGTCCGGGGGAAGACGCGTCAGGGCCCAGGACAGCATGTCCCGCACGAAGAAGTCGGGCTCGACGGCGCAGCGCTCGACGAGAGCGTCCAGGAAGACGGGATCGGCGCGCGAACCGACCGCCATGGCTGCCTGAAGCCGAACCGAAGTGTCTTCGGCACCCATGGCCTTGCCCAAACGAGTGTGCTGAGCGGTCATGTCGATGGGGACCACCTCCAGCACCCCAGTGGAAACCTTGCCACTGTGTCAGGGTCAAGTCGGGCGCGCTCCGGGCAGCGCACGGCTCGGCACACGCGGAGCTGGAGCCGCACGACGGCGGGGGGCGGCGCCCCGCTGGTCGCCGCCCCCGTGCCGGACCGTCCGGGTCAGACCCGGTCGGCCACGATGAGCAGGTACTGGAAGCTGCCGTTGCGGTAGGCGTCCAGGAAGGCGTCCTCGATCCCCGTGACCAGGTGGTCCGCCTCCTTGCGCAGTTCCCAGTAGGGGACGGTCGCCGCGGTGAGGTCCTCGACGTGGACCGGCACGAGGCGGTTGCGGGCCATCGCCTTGAAGTACTCCGAGCGCGGATGGATGTCGCAGATGTAGTGCGCGTTGATCAGCGACACCTCCCGCGAGGCCTGCCCGTAGGCGTTGTTGTAGCAGCCGGTGATCGTCACGTACCGTCCGCCGCGGCGCAGCAGCCGGGCGTGCTCGGCGAAGAGCAGGTCCAGCTCGACGTACATCGTGGACTCGTTGTTCCACGACGCCGCGTAGGCGCCCGTCTCGAAGCCGGTGTCGAGCATGTTGCGGTGGTGGTAGCGCACCGTGTCGTCGATGCCCCGGGCGCGGGCCTGCTCGTTGGCGAAGTCGCACTGCTTGGCGGAGATGGTGACGCCGTCGGCGTGGCAGCCGTAGCGCAGATGCGCCGTGACGCTGCCGCCGCCGCGCCCGCAGCCCGCGTCGAAGACCCGGTCGGCCGGGGAGAGCGGCCCGAGGTGCGCGGCGAGCAGCTCGGCCTGGGCGTGCTCCAGGCGGTGCAGTTCGGCGGTGATCCGCTCCCTGCGCCGGCCCGGGTCGGGCTCGTCCAGGACCGACCGGTCGGCGGCACCGATGCCGTAGTGGTGGTGGTAGAGGTCGTCCACCTTTCCGAGTTCGAGGTTGACCGGGTTCTCCTCGGCGTTCCAGTACTCCGCGACGCGGTGCTGGTACGTGGACTGCGTCGGCACGGCGACGGCCGGTGCGGTCGGGGCGGGGACGGTCGTCAAGGGTGACTCCTTGTGGCACGGGTGACGGTGTTCAGGGACAGCGGTGACGGTTGCCCGTGAGGGGCCGTCACCAGTAGTCCGGCAGGTGGTAGCGATGGGTGTTGGTGGCATGCCACTCGTGGTTGCCGGACACCCAGGCGGCGAGCCCCTGGAGGTAGCGCTCCACGAGGGGCGAGCCGGCGGAGAGGAGCGCGGACTCCTCCTCGAAGGCCGCCATGATCCGGTTGTGGATCTCGACGGACCTCAGATAGGCGGCCTTCAGTCCGCGCCGGTCGTTGGCCGCGACCACCTGCGGCAGGTTGAGGTGGTCGGGGTCGCTGGCCAGCTCCTTGGTGAAGGAGTACAGGTCGTTGACGATCGTCGTGGCGTTGCAGGCCAGGGCGGTGACCCGCTGGATCTCGGGACGGGCGTATACCTGCTCGGGCAGTTCGTAGCCGTCCACCGCGTCGACGATCGACAGACAGGGGCGGAAGTTGTTGAACTGCCGCATCACGAGGTACTCCCAGACCCGTGGCACGTACCGGGTCTCGGCCCAGGCGGCCTCCGCCAGATAGCCCATGTGCAGCCGGGCGATGTCGTGCACGAACCGGCCCGTCTGGCTGGGGGTGGCGAAGCCGGCGTAGTCGGCGAGGGCGAAGTGGTACGAGCGCAGGGGGCCGTCGGCCCGCATGCCCGCGCGCCACTCCTCCTCCAGTTCCGGGACGCCGTGGTAGGGGTCGATCGCCGACTGGGCCATGATCAGCCGGGCTCCGAGCCCGCGCCGCGCGCCGCCGCGCCCCTCGTCCTCCTCGCAGTAGCAGGAGTCGACGACGTTCTCCGCGAGCAGTAGCTTCCCCGCGACCGTCAGCCGTTCCAGGTCCAGGGCGCCCGGATGCTGGAGCGCGACGGCCCGCCCGAACTGGAAGCCCGAGAAGTCTCCCTGCCAGGCTTCGGGGAACAGGTCCAGGCCGCGTGCCCAGGTCTCCAGCCGGCGGTCGATCTCGGCCGCCTTGGCCGGGTCGGCGGGTGCGGCCGGGCGGTGGTGCAGTCCGGGGATCACCCCTGTGCGCCGCTCCCGGCGCAGGCTCCGGGCGATGTCGGGCGGGCCGGGCAGCGCGTAGGAGTCGGTGGATGTGCTCATGGCGTGCTCCAGACCGTCACTCGGCCGTCCGGCCGATCTGTACGTTCTCCAGGACTCCCGCCGCGTCGGGGACCAGGATGGCCAGCGAGTAGTAGGCCGTGACGAGGTAGTTGACGATCGCGGCGCGGTCGATCCCCATGAAGCGCACGTTCAGACCCGGCTGGTACTCCTCGGGGATGCCGGTCTGGTACAGGCCGATGACCCCTTGACTGGCCTCGCCGGTGCGCAGCGCGATGATGCTGCTGGTGTGGTCCTCGGTGACGGGGATCTTGCCGCACGGGAGGAGGGGCACACCGCGCCAGGCCGGCACCTCGCGCCCGTCGATGTTCGCGGTGCCCGGCACCAGGCCGCGCCGGTTGCACTGCCGGAAGAACGCCGCGATCGCCTTCGGATGCGCGAGGAACACCTTGGTGCTGCGGCGCATCGTCAGCAGCTCGTCCAGGTCGTCCGGCGTCGGCGCACCACTGTGGGTGCTGATCCGCTGGCCGTAGTCGATGTTGTGGAGCAGCCCGAACTCACGGTTGTTGACCAGCTCCCACTCCTGCCGTTCGCGGATCTCCTCCACGGTCAGCCGCAACTGCTCCGCGGTCTGGTCCATCGGCTCGTTGTAGAGGTCGGCGACGCGGGTGTGGACCCGCAGTACGGTCTGGGTGAGCGACAACTCGTATTCACGGGGCGCGAGTTCGTAGTCCACGAAGCCGCCTCGCAGCGTCTCCTCGCCCACGTGGCCCGCCTGAAGGGGTACTTCGGCCTCGCCCTTGCGGTTCATGGGCCTGGCCTGGCGCTCGGCGTACTCCCGCAGATGGGTGTCGAGGGACGGCACCCGGTCGGTCAGCTCCCGCACGGCCGCCCAGGGCAGCACCAGGACGACGCCGGCGGTCTCCGCCCGGACCGAGGCCGGCCACAGCGGTTCGGACTGCCCGACCGCCTCGTCCCCCAGCTGCCCGCCGTCGGTGACGACCCCGAGGATCTCCTCCTCCCCGTACCTGCCCGCCGTGTACCGCGTGAAGCGGCCGTGCACCACCAGGTACGCCTCGGTGACCGGCTGCCCGGCCTCGAACAGCACCTGCCCGGGCCGGACCTCCTGCGGCCGGAATCGGGAGGCCAGCTCCCGCAGTACGTCGAGGTCCGGGTAACCGCGCAGGACCGGCAGCTCGGTCAGCGTCTGCGGGACGACCCGGATGTCGTCCGCGCCGTTCTGCTCGAAGTGCACGCGCCCTCGGCCGGTGCGCAGTTGGAGGCGCCGGTTGACCCGGTAGGTACCGCCTCGCACGTCCACCCACGGCAGCGACCTCAGCAGCCACCGGGAGGAGATGCCCTGCATCTGCGGCCGCGACTTGGTGGTGGTGGCGAGCTGGCGGGCCGCCCGGGTGCCCAGGCTGGTGGCCGGCCTGTCGGCCGGGGGGCCGGGTTCGGGCCCGTCGACGGCGGAAGCGGTGGCGATGTCCGGTGTGGACACTGTCCTCCCATCACAGAGGTGAGCAGGTGGCGGCGAACGGCAGTGGCGGACGGTTGCGGACGGCGGCGCCGGAGAACGCTGCGGCGACGGTGAACGGATCGGCCGGTGGTGCTCCGGACACCTCCGGATACCGGTGTGCTGCGCCAAGCGAACCAGCGCGCGTGATCCACGGATACAGCGCGAAGGGGGCGGATTCGATCTTCGCGTTGCGCAAACCTGCTGATGGAAGCACTCGGGGGAGCGCTGGTGATCACGCGCCGGTCCTCCGCCTCGGAGCGCGCAGGGGGCATCCTGGCGGGGGACCTCCATCGGCAAGGGCGAGCGCGCGGGCTCGCCGGCGACACTGCGTCTGCTCCCTGCCGGCCCGAGCGTCACGACCCGCTGAGCCGGGTCAAGACTCGGTCCCCAACTGGTCCGCCGACAGCGGCCGGGGGCCGGTTGCGGATTTCTCCGTAACCGGCCCTCACCAGCGACTTCGTAAAGTCGGGACGACAGGATTTGAACCTGCACCCCCCCAGACCCCCAGACCCCCAGACCCCCAGTGAACGAAACACAGTCCAGGGGGGTCCGTGAGATCCAGGAAGGGCGGAAACGTCCAGGTCGGCGCCACAAATTCCAGGTTAGTCGGTTCAGTTCGTGAGACCTCTGTGAGACGACGCAGCCCCGGCTCGGTGAAGTTCACCGAGCCGGGGCTTCGCCGCGCCTTGGGGCGGTCAGTTCTGCTCGTGGTCTTCGGCCTCTCCGCCGACGGCGGGCGGCCCGGGTTCAGCAGGGGCGGTACTGATCCGCAGGCATCCGTCCGTACCGAACAGCTCGATCAACTGCGACAGATGGGCGCGCGCCACGCTGCGGCCGGGGGCCTCTCCCATGATCACCCGCGCCCCTTCAGGTCTGCCCACACGATCTTGCCCCAGCGCCGCTCGTCGGTGCCCCAGTCGGCGGCCAGCGCCGCCACGAGACGCAGACCACGCCCGCCCTCGTTGTTGTCGTCGGCTTCTTGCCGCACCGGCCGCGCCCGGGAGAGATCCGCGACGCCGACACGCACCCACGCGGCGTCGGGGCGGTCGATGACAACCCGGATGGACTCCCGCCTGGCGTGCTGCACGGCGTTGGCCACCAACTCGGAGACGATCAGCACCCCGTCCTCGACCAATGCCTCCAGCCCCCAGACGGCACACGCGGCACGAAGCAGGCGCCGCGCGGTGGCTGCGCTCTCGGGCTGCCTCGGCAGGGTCTCGCTGTACCCGGGGTGGCCGGTGTGGCGGGCCCGGGTTGTAGGTTGCGGCATGTCGGTCTGCTTCCTTCAGATCGGCCAGCCCCGGGGCCGGTCACACGGCCGCCGGGGCGCTGTCCGCTCATGCAAGCGACATGCCTGGAACGCTGACAGGGGCGCAACGTCCCACTTTCGCCACGCTATTCGCAGATCCCCAGGAACTCCGCCAAGGATCGCAGGCCGGGAGGGTGATTGGGGAGCGCCCACAGGTCGCGCACGATCGCCACGGCCAAGGTGTGGTGCTGCATCCACGTCGGCGCCACACGACGCAGGGACTCCAGGGTCTTCACCGCTCCGGCCGCATCCCCAGTGTCCGTGTGCGCTCGGGCCACGTCCAGCAGCAGCCAGGTACGCCACGACGGAGGCGTGTCCTTGCTGAGCCGCATTCCCTTTGCCATAGCCAGGGCGTCTTGCGGGTGCCCGTACTGCACTGCGAGCCGGACGCGTTCGATGCGGACCGACGACGGACTGAAGACGCTGACCATGCGGTTGTCTCCGCCGTCCGGCAACTTCGCGACGCGGGCGGCTTCCTTCTCGGCCGTCTCCATCATCGCGGCAGCGCGCTCGTAGTCGCCGCTGCGCGCGGCGGATGTGGCGGCGCTCATGGTCAGCGCACCCCATACCTTCAGGCCGTCGGCCGTATCCGTATGACCCGCGTTCGCCATGTCGTCGGCGGCCCGTAGGGCGATGCCCAACGCGTCTTCCAGACGGCCTTGCCGCTGGTACGTCCACGCTGTGGAGTTGACGATCATTGGCAGTAGCAGCGGATCGGAAGACTGTCCGGCAGCGTCTATGGCGCGTTCGAGGCTGATCAGAGCGAGGTCCGTCTTACCCATCCGAACGGCTACGTGCCCGGCGAGCTGAAGTGCCTTCCCCAGAGCGGCGAAACCGGTCTTGCGCGCGGCGTCGCTGCCGGATGCGGTGGCGGAGCGCGCATCCGAGATCAGGTCTGGCAGCGCCTTCATCACCGTGTCGAAATCGGCAGAGTGGTAGTGCGTCCAGCCGTCCGCGATCGCCTCACGCAGGCTGTTCATGGAGAAGTCGGGCCCAGGCGGCTCGGGCGCCGGTCCCCAGAGCGCGGGCATGATGGCACGGCGCACCGCCACGAAGCGGGGACCGTCGTTCTCCCCGGAAGTGGACACGGCAGGCGGGTCCCCGAGAAGCGTGGTCAACTCCACACCGAGACCATTCGCCAGGGCGTGCAGCGTGGGCAGACGCGCCGAATGCTTCCGTCCCTGTTCGAGCTGACGGATCACGTCAACGGATACGCCGGAGCGCTCGGCCAGCTCTTCTTGTGTGAGGGAGGCCAGACGGCGCAGGCGGCGCAGAGTCTTCCCCAGGTCTTCGTTTGCCACGCTGCCACGGTACGCCCGCCGTGCGCGGGACAGGGCGCTGATGATGCCACCGTTCGCGCGCTAAGCAGGGCCGTCCGCGTAGAGCCCTCGGAGATGGCGGCTCAGCCGGTCCTGAAGTGCATCGAGCGCCGCCCGTGCTGCCGCCGCATTCCGGTGCGGCTCCAGCCACTCCAGCACACTGGCGGCAAGCTCGCGGTCTTCAAGCCGGGCGATGTGGGCACGGAGATGCAGCGCGGATTCCGTAGCCGCTGTCCGGAACTGCTCACTCATCCTGGCCCCGGGCGGCAGCTGGTTGGCGGCCATGCTGCCTTCGAGCGCGTGCTGTATCTCCATGATCGCTTCCCGCTGGAGAGTCGCCCGCTCTGCGGCCAGACGGATCTTCGCTTCTTCCTGTGCGAGCAGCCGGTCACGCCGGAGGGTGCGTGAGTCGGACAACTTCTGCCCGACCAGCGTGCCGAGAATTCCCAGGACAACACCGACCAGTGGCGCGATCGTTTTCCACCATTCCATCGGGGGATGGTAACCAGGGCGCGCGACGTTGGACTGTGGATTGGTGGTAGCAGGCCGGCTGACCGTCTACACGACAGGAAACCGCAGCTCACACGGGCTGCGACTTCCTGGTATTCAGGCCGCCGGAAGTTCCGGCCGCCCCTCGGCGGCCATGCCCCGTAGGGGACCGGCCATCACCTCCGGTGCGAGGCGCACAAGCTGACGGCCACCACGGGCGTACGGAAGGTGCGGTGGTACGACGCGCGTCACGCCTGCCTGTCGTGGATGGCGAACAACGGAGTGCCGGACACGCTGGTCTCCGCTCGGGCCGGTCACTCGGATCTCGGATTCACGAAGCGGACCTACGTGCACCGCGACCCGCAGTCTCGGGCTCGGAGCAGCTGGCCGAACTGCTCGGCTGACCTTGATCAATAGCGTTTGGGAGAAATCGTGAGACGGCGCCTCTGGAAACGATCAAGAGAGGACCCGAAGGGCCTCTCCGTGCGATCCCCAACTGGTCCCCACTCGCGGTCATAGGTCCGCCGCCAGACGGCGACATGGGCCTGATATGCCAACTCGGTCGCCATGGTGATGGATCGGCAGATAGCCGCGCAGGCACGGCTCCCGGTGATCACCGAGTGCCGAATTCGCTGACCACCGCAGCGGAAGATCCGTGCCTGCCGGGCTGGGCCAACTCGCCGGATCTGCTCTGGGAGAGGGCGGTGACCAGAGCCTGGCTCAGTGGTTCTCTGCCCCTGCTTCCTTGTTGGCCTGTTGCTTCTCGGCGGTGACATAGCTGTTTCGGCCTGTGAAGCCGCCCCGGTGGACGGCGCCTCCGCCCGGGGTCGGCCTGCCCCGTCGGCCGGCAGTGGCGGGCGCCGCGGCGCGTAGCCTCGGGGCCAGTACCGCGCGCAGCGCCGGGGTCAGGCTGTGACGGATCTCGGACGGGGTGAGGGCGGCGGGGGTGGGGAGGGGGTTGAGGTAGCGGGTGTAGATGAGGCCGCCGAGGATCGTCACCACGGCCGTGGCGCGGGCGGTGGCGTCCCGGCCGCCGAGAAATTCAACAAGCCGGGCCAGCAGCTCGCGTTCCAGGTATTCGCGGATCACCTCGGTGGCTTCGTCGCCCTGGATGGTGAGCTGCTGGAAGTCGGCGTCCTCCCAGAGGTCGGTCACCGCGTCGATCAGGCGGTCGGGGAGGGTGGCCGGATCGCCGCCGAGGACCTCGTCCCTCGCCAGCGCATTGGCGCACTGGAACTGCATCACGTCCGCGAACAGGCCCTTTTTCGAGCCGAAGTGGTACACGATCAGCGCCGGGTCGACTCCGACGGCCCCCGCCACCGCACGCAGGGTGGTGCTCCGGTAGCCGTGCTCCAGGAACAGCGAACGGGCCGCCGAGACGATCGACTCACGGGTCGGCGGGTTGCCGCGGGGGCGGCCCCGGGTGCGGGCGGGGGCAGGGACGGCGTTATTCATCAGCGTTGAGCCTGCGTGGAGTGAGCAGCACAGTCAAGGGCGTTCCCGCCACCACACGAAGGGATGACCCGACACCGTGCGTATCGCAGTCTTCGGCGCCAACGGACCGACCGGCCGCCGCCTCATCGAACAGGCCCTGGCCGCCGGCCACGAGGTCGTCGCCGTGACCCGCAGACCCGGCTCCCTGTCCGCGCGGGCCGGCCTTTCCGTGGCCGTCGCCGACGCCACCGACCCGGCGGCTGTCGACGCCGCGATCGACGGCACGGACGCCGTCCTCTCCGCGCTGGGCGCGCGCTTCAGCAAGGGGACCGTCACCACGTACTCCGCGAGCGCCACCGTCATCACCGGGGCCATGGCCCGCCACGGCATCAAGCGGCTGCTCGCCGTCAGCTCCAGCATCGCCGACCCGAACTGGCGCCCTACCGGCGCGCATTTCTTCAACCATGTGCTCGACCCACTGGTGAACCGACGTCTCGGCCGTACCCTCCACGAGGACATGCGTCGTATGGAGGCCGTGATCCGTCGGACGGGCCTCGACTGGACCTTGGTCCGGCCTTCGGGCCTGTTCGAGCACCCCGTCGTCACGGACTACCACACCGCCGAGACCAGCGCCGACGGCGTCTTCACCGCCCGTGCCGACCTCGCCGCGAGCATGCTGCGCGAAATGACGGAGCGGCGGTACGTCCGTACGGCCATGGGCGTCGTCACCACGGCCGTGAAGCCGAACATCGCCAAGCTGATCTGGAACGAGGGCGTGAAGAAGAAGTGAGCCGCCCCACGTTCCAACTTTCGCCCGGCGCACGAGCGTTCCTCACTCTCCCGCACACGGCCACCCTCACCACCCTCCGTCCCGACGGCACTCCGCACGTCACCCCCGTCCGCTTCACCTTCGACGCGGCCGCCGGCCTGGTCCGGGTGACCACCCGGGCGGGGGCCCGCAAGACCCGGAACGTGGAGGCGGCCGGGCCGGCGGCCCGTGCAGCGCTCTGCCAGGCGGACGGCTTCCGCTGGATCACGCTCGAGGGCCGGCCCGCCGTCACCCACGCCCCAGCTCACCTGGCCGAGGCGGTCCGCCGCTATACCGTCCGCTACCGCGCGGAGCCGCCCGCCCCGCGGGACCTGGTCGTCGTCGAGATCGCCGTCGACCGCGTCCTGGACCTCAACCTCTGAATCACCGGTATCGAAAGCGGAGTGACACCGCCATGCCCACCCTCCCCGTCCTCGATTCCACCCTCCAGTACCGCGAGTCCGGCGACCCGGACGGGCTGCCCTTCGTCTTCCTTCACGGCAACCCCACCTCCTCCCACCTGTGGCGGAACGTCCTGCCTGGGGTGGCCGCGCCCGGCCGCCGCCTTCTGGCCCCCGACCTCATCGGCATGGGTGACTCCGGCAAGCCCGACCTCGCCTACGCCTTCGACGACCACGCCCGTTACCTCGACGCGTGGTTCGACGCCCTCGGCCTCACCGACGCCGTCCTCGTCGGCCATGACTGGGGCGGCGCGCTCGCCTTCGACCGCGCCGCCCGCCTCCCGGGCACCGTCCGCGGCCTCGCCTTCACGGAGACCATCATCAAGCCGCTGGTCGGTGACGAATTCCCGGAAGCCGGGCGGAAGTTGTTTGCTCTCCTGCGCACCCCCGGGGTGGGCGAGGAGATGATCCTGGAGAAGTCGCTGTTCATCGAGGGGCTCCCGGACACACTCGCCACCCCGCTCGACCCTGCCGACATGGAGGTCTACCGCCACCCCTTCCCGACCCCGCACAGCCGCCGCCCGGTACTGGCGTGGACGCGCATGATGCCGCTGGACGCCGAGCCCGCCGACGTCGTGGCCCGCATCGAGCGGTACGACGCCTGGCTGGCCGCCAGCCCCGAGGTCCCCAAACTGCTCGCCGCGTTCGAGCCGGGACCGGGCTCGATGACCGACCAGCGGACCGTGGCCTGGTGCGAGGAGAACATCGCGTGCCTGGAGGTCTCCCGCCACGGCCTGGCCGGCCACCACTCCTCGGAGGACCGCCCCGAGGAGCTGGCCTCGGCGATCAACGACTGGGCCGACCGTCACGGGGTGGCACGCCCGTAGGCGTCCTCGATCACGGCGGTGCGGATCCGTGCCGCCCGCGACCGCCTGCCCGACCCCGGCAACCCGCTACGTGCGCCACAACCCCTTCGGTGTGCACCAGCGGTGGACGCTGGCACGGATCAAGACTCTGATCGGCCGGCTGTTCCGTGTCTCCTACACGGTCGAGGGCACCTGGCGGCTGCTGAAGCGGCACGGTTGGAGCTGGCAGCAGCCTGCGGGCGGGCGGTCGAGCGCGATGATGCGGCTGTGGAGGTGTGGAAGAAGGAGACCTGGCCGCGGGTAAGACCATCGCGGCTGAGCGCGAGGCTTGGCTGGTCTTCGAAGACGAGGCCGGGCAGTCGCTGACTCCGCCGCGAGCGAGGACCTGGGGGCGTCGGGGCTGCACGCCGGTCGTGAAGGTGCGCGGCCGGGGGTCCTGGCGCAAAGACCAGCCGAAGGGCTTCGGCTGGCGCGACCTCCGGGACTTGATCATCCGGGCCCGCATCCAGCTCGGTGGGCCAAGTGTGCTGATCTGGGACAACGTCCGGCTGCACCTGACGAAACCCCTACGCGAGCTCATCGAAGCGAACTCCGAGTGGCTCACGGTGTTCCAGTTGCCTGCCTATGCCCCATGATCTCAATCCCACCGAAGGGATCTGGTCACTGGTCAAGCGCGACATCGGCAACCTCGCCGCGGCCAACCTCGCGGAGATCACCCGGGCGGTGAAGCGCCGACTGAAGACGCTCCAGTACCGGCTGACGGTGGCTGACGGCCGTCGGGGCGCCACTGGGTTGAGCTTCCAGGAGTGCCTTGCTCAGTCCGCGGCCTCGTCCTGCGACGTCGTCGTCACGCGGAAGGCCATGCAGCTCAACGCTCCAGATGTCCACCACCGGCTCGGGGGCGTCCTCCTCGTCCGAGAAGCCTTCGACGTAGAAGCCGAAGAACTCCAGCAGCGCTCGCTCGCCCAGCTCCAGCGGATGGAACGGCAGCGGGTATGGCTCCTCGTCCTCGAAGGGCGGAAAGGGCTCCACCGGGTGCCGGCCCTCCCAGTACGGCAGCTCGAACGGGAGCCGTTCGCCGATGTCCTCGATGACGCCACTGTCCGGGGACAGGCTCAGTGAGCGTACGAGTTTGCCGTCGTCCCAGACTGCGAAGGCCAGCCAGTCGACGACGCTGTGCATAGCGTGGAGATAGAGGCGTCGGCCCCGGCTGGCCGCGACCAGGTGCTGCGGAAGTTCCGAGGGCCGGTCGGGCATGACCTCCTGGTCGCAGACCAGGTCAAGGCCCGACGCCGACAGCGCACAGACGGTCCCCTCGGGCGGGTAGAGCGCGTCCGCCAGTTCCTAAGCCTCTTCGTCGTCCGCGTCTACGCGGTGACCGGGGCGAACCCGAGCAACCAGTGCCATAGCCCCGTCGATCTCACTCGTTGATACGTCTTGGAGCAGGTTGGCAATCGCATCGTCTGCATAGGCCAGCACTGCGGTCTTCGCTCCCATGCTCCCCGTCCTCGGTCTGTGTGAAGTCCTGTCGGGAGGTTACCGATCACCTCCAACAGACGACGAGCAATCCACCCGATGCCCCGGCCGACATCACGAGTTCAAGCTCAGTAGCCGCGGAATCGGTCCACCGCCGCCCGGTCCACTCATGCCATAAGGGCGCTACTCGTCATTCACTCGTCGTATAGAAAGCGTTCAATGAAGCCCCCTGCGCCGTGAGGGTGCTATCACGCCAAGCTGAATGGACGCCGCGATCATTGCGAGTGGGCGACCAGGTAAAGAGCGGCGAGGAGGCCTTCGAACCCCGCGCGTTTCGGTCTTGTTTTCCACGTCCCATTGATCCCCAGGCCGCATTGATCAAGCATCACGGAGTCCATTCTTCACTCCGGCACATCAGGTGATCATCATGCGCGCACACGCGCGAAGATTTGTCATAGCTGTCCTGGCCCTGGCCTTATTGGCAGCGGCAGGTGTCACCCCGTCCTGGGCTGCGCTCCCGGATCGTCCCCTCTCTCGGTCCTCGACGACTGTGCCTCAGCCCAGGGCTCGTACCGCTGGAGACATACCCACGCCTCCCAAGGCCATGACACTGGCCGAACGACGCAAACAGATCACCAGAGACCGGCTAGGCACATCGGCCGCCAGTGACTACATGAAGGCACCGGGCAGGAAGCCGACCGGCAAGCCAGTCCGACCCAATGGCCACGAGGCCACACGCGGTCCCGCCGCTCAGTCACCCAGTGCCGTTCGTCCCGGCGTAGCGGCCGCGCCGGAGAACCCGACCTGGGTGTCGTCCTGGGCAACGGCCTCTCCGGGTCTGCTGTCCATCGGCGGGCATGTGAAGCTGCCCAAGCGTGGCTCGACCTACAGCGGGATGTGGTTCTACGTCCTGGACGAGGCGGGCAACTTCGTCATCCAGCAGGAGATCAAGAAGTCGACGGGCGACCCCGTCGGCGACACGTCGCCTACCGGGGTGTGGTGCTACGACTGGTGGTCGAGCAACTCCTACCCCACCGACGAGTGCTTCTGGTGGGCCAGCAACGCTCTGGGCGGCCCTCTCCAGGACGGCAAGAAGTACTACGCGTGGATCTTCCTGAACAGCTCTGACGGATCATCCAGCCCGCAGGGAACGACCTCCCCGCTGGTGGAAGCCTTCTAAAAAATGCGCCTGGCTGGACTCGCTGAAAAGCTTTCGCAAAAAGCCGGCCGAGACGTTCACTTCATGGTCTACGATTCCATAGAAAGCGCAGTCGGTCGCGCGCCGAGCATGATCGTACCTAGAAAGTAACGGAGAAGAGCCGTGGGGCATCGCTACTATCTGTTCGGTTCTGGCCAAATGGGGCTACGAGAGACATGCGATGCCCTGTCGCTTTCCTTGGAAGTCTCCTTTGAAGCCCGTCAGAGCGACTTTAAGGGGGGTAGGTACTACATCGCGCGGGCCTCAGGGTTCGAGAAGATCACCGTCGAAGCCAACTGGCGAGACGACGAGGGTTACCTCGCTGAACCCGACTTCCCGGACTGTTCGACACTCGTGTATGTCACCTCTCCGGCCGATCACACGTTATCGAAGCTGGAAAGTTCGGAATACCTCGAACTCCTGAGCGCCGAATGCCTCGATTGATTGACAGGGCGATGGCCGGCGACAGGCTCACAGCTCGCGACGGAAGGTTGGCAATTCCTCCGCTCAATGATTGCCATACCGACTTCGGCCCGTCAGGGTGATGGTGGTGGGAGGCCGACTGAGGGGCCCGTTCTTATAGGGAACCCATTGAAGAGGTCGCGGCCCAACGCGGGCTTCGGGGCGGCCGTCCCTCTGCGTCAGTACCTCGCGGCGGCGACCGGCGTCTGCGCGTCGGTCCTCGTGGCCGCCTCCCACGACGAGTACCGCGACGGGGGAGACGTGGTCATCCTCGCGGCGTCCACCGCCGCGTGGATCGGCGAGATCTCCGGCTGCCGCGTCGGAGGCGTCGACGCCGCCCAGTGGATCTGGACCGTGCGCCGTCAGACCACACCCGGTCACCAAGCTCGGCTACGAACATCTGGACGTCCGCAAGATCACGGCGGCCGGGGCGGCGCTCTCCGCCCACTTCAGCGCGCTGCGCGCACCACGCGCGCTGCCGGGCCCCGTCGTCATGACCCGTTGACACGGTCAAGGATGTCGGACCTCCAGTTGGTCCCCAACCGGTCCCCAAAAAGGATCAGGGGCCGATTTCGGATTTCTCCGAAACCAGCCCCTGATCTGCGACTGTCTCCAGTCGGGACGACAGGATTTGAACCTGCGACCCCTTGACCCCCAGTCAAGTGCGCTACCAAGCTGCGCCACGTCCCGAGGTGATCCGGCGGAGTGTTCCGCGTGATCACGCAGGTCAACCCTACCGCACCCGCACCGGTGCCCGGTCACTTGATGAGGGCGTTGGCGATGACCACGACAAAGCCGAGGAGGGCGTCGGCGAGGCCGATGAGGAGGGCGGAGGGCCAGCGGCGGGAGGCCCAGCGGGCGGTGAGGACGCCGAGGGTGAAGAGGATGCCGATGTTCAGGTAGAGGGCGGGGTACTCCACCTCCCCGGGCGGCCACCACCCCCACCCCGCCCCGGCCAGCAGGAACACGGTCGGCAGGACGGCCGCGACGAGCGGCCACTCGTCGCGGAGGGCGCGCAGCACCTCGCCCCGGCGCCGGGGGCCGCGTTCGGCGATGTGGTGGGCGTATCCGTGGGCGAAGGCGGAGGCGAACGCGGTGACCAGCACCCACAGCGCGTCGTAGCGCCGGCTGGCAGCCGAGCTGTGCCCGTGCTGGGTGAGCGCGGCGACCAGAGAGCTGGCCAGGACGGCGCCGTACACCCCGCCGAACAGGACGGACTCGCGGGTGTCGCGCCGCGGCCGTGGTGCGCCGGTCTCGGCCGTCGGGTCAGCAGCCATGCCTCCCACGATCACCCGCTCCCCGCTCCCCCGCACGCCGGTGTGCACCGGTCGGGGCCACGCACCGGGGTTGACACCCGGTATTTGTCCGCACAAAGGTGGGCCCGGCAGATGTGGGTCCGGTCCCGGGAAGGGCTGTCATCGTGGATGCGCTGGGTGTCGCCGTAGTCGGTTTCGGCTGGATGGGCCGGGTGCACACCCGGGCGTACGCCCGCCTCCCGCACCACTACCCCCGCCTCCCCCTGCGCCCCGAGCTGGTGACGGTCGCGGAGGAGGTGCCGGGTCTCGCGCAGGAGGCGGCCGCGCAGTACGGCTTCGCCACCGCCACCCGCGACTGGCGCGAGGTCGCCGCCGACCCCCGCGTGCGCGCCGTCAGCGTCACGGCGCCCAACTTCCTGCACCGCGAGATCGGCGTCACGATGGCGGAGGCGGGCAAGCACCTCTGGATCGAGAAGCCGGTCGGGCTGAGCGGCGCGGACGCCCGCGCGGTCGCGGACGCGGTCGCCGCGGCCGGTGTCCAGGCCGCGGTCGGGTTCAACTACCGCAACGCGCCCGCCGTGGAGTCCGCCCGCGAGCTGATCGCCTCCGGCGGGCTCGGCCGGATCACCCACGCCCGCGTCCGGCTGCTCAGCGACTACGCCGCGCACCCTGACGGCGCCCTGACCTGGCGGTACGAGCGGAGTCGGGGCGGCAGCGGAGTGCTGGGCGACCTGGCCTCGCACGGGGCCGACCTCGCGTACTTCCTGCTCGGGGACATCGCGTCGCTGGCCGCCGACACGGCGGTGTTCGTCCCGGAGCGCTCGCGGCCCACCGGCGCGACCGCCGGGCACACCCTCGCGGCGGGGGGCGAGCGGGGCCCGGTGGAGAACGAGGACTACGTGAGCTGTCTGCTGCGCTTCGCCTCGGGCGCCCGTGGCGTGCTGGAGGCGTGCCGGGTGTCGGTCGGCGAGCAGAACAACTACGGCTTCGAGGTGCACGGCACCGAGGGCGCGGTGTCCTGGGACTTCCGCCGGATGAACGAACTCCGCGTCGGCCGGGGCGGGTCGTACCAGGACCAGCCGGTGAGCACGGTGTACGTCGGCCCGGGCGACGGCGAGTTCGCCGCGTTCCAGCCCGGCGCGGCCAACGCGATGGGGTACGACGACCTCAAGGTCGTCGAGGCGTACCGCTTCCTCCGCTCGGTCGCGGAGGACAAGCCGTACGGCGCCACGCTCGCGGACGCGGTGCGCGCGGCCGGTGTGCTGGACGCGATGGCGGTGTCCGCCGAGAGCCGGGGGTGGGTCGACCTGCCGGTGAGCTGAAGCGCGGCCCCTGTCCCAGCACACGCGAGGAGCACTCGAGCACATGCGTATCGGAATTCTCGGCCTCGGCCGCATCGGCGCCTTCCACGCCGAGACCCTGTCCGCGCTGGACGCCGTCACCTCCCTCGTCGTCGCCGACCCGGTCGCGGGCGCGGCGAAGGCGGCCGCCGAACGGTACGGGGCCCAGGTCGCGGACTCCCCCGAGGCGCTGCTCGCGGCCGGGGTGGACGGCCTGGTGATCGCGGCGGCCACCGACGCCCACCCGGCGCTGATCCGGGCCGGGGTCGCGGCGGGGGTGCCGGTGTTCTGCGAGAAGCCGGTGGCCCGCACCATCGCGGAGGGGGTGGCGGTGCTGGACGCCGTGCGGGAGAGCGGGGTGCCGATCCAGATCGGCTTCAACCGCCGTTTCGACGCCGGCTTCATGGCCGCCCGTGCCGCCGTCCGCTCCGGCGAGCTGGGCACACTGCACACGGTGCGCTCCACCACGCTGGACCCGGCGCCGCCGCCCGCCGCGTACGTCGCCGCGTCCGGCGGCATCTTCCGCGACTGCTCCGTGCACGACTTCGACATGATCCGCTGGGTGACCGGCCGCGAGGTGACCGAGGTGTACGCGGTGGGCGGCAACCGGGGGGCCGCGTACATCGGCGAGGCGGGTGACGCCGACACCACGAGCGCGGTCCTCACACTCGACGACGGCACGCTCGCGGTGGTCTCCAACTCCCGCCACAACGCGCGGGGTCACGACGTGCGGATGGAGCTGCTCGGGTTCGCGGACTCCCTCGCGGTGGGTCTGGACGACCGGCTGCCGCTCCGCTCGGCGGAGCCCGGCGTCACCTTCCCCTCGGGCACCCCGCACGACTTCTTCATGGACCGCTTCACCGACGCCTACCGCGCCGAACTCACCGCCTTCACCGAGGTGGTGGCCGGCACCCGGCCCTCCCCCTGCACGGTCGAGGAGGCGCTGGAGGCGGGCTGGATCGCGGAGGCGTGCACGCTTTCGCTGCGCGAGCACCGGCCGGTGACCCTGGCGGAGGTCCGCGCCGGCTGAGCGGCTCAGCGGTCGACGGGCCGTACCCGGTCCAGCCCGGACTCCCGCATGATCCGCGTCACCGTGTCCGCCAGGGCGCTGGTCGCGTCGACGACGCTCTCCAGTCCGCCGGGGAGCAGGTCGCGTTCCCGGTACCAGTCGCGCAGGTGATCGTCGGTGACCTGGGACAACAGGGCCGCGTCGCCCTTCGTGGCGTGCCGGGCGAAGGTCTCGGTCAGCGGGACGTCCAGGTAGTAGCAGCGGGACACGCCCCGGTGGTCGCGTACGAGGTCCGCCAGCATGGTGCCGTAGCGGTCGGCGTACATGATGCCCTCGACGACCGTGTGGAACCCGGCGTCCAGCGCGTAGCGGGCCGTCACGCCGATCAGGCCGATGTTGGCGGCGCCGGGGCGGTCGTGCTCGCGGAGTACGTCGCGGCGGAGGGTGTCCTGGCCGACGATGGCGAGGTTGCGGCCGAACCGCTCGCGGAGCCCGGCCGCGATCGAGGACTTGCCCGAGGCGCTGTTGCCCCGGACCACGACGAGGCGGGTCTCCTCGGTGCCGACGCTCGTCGATGGCATGCCCTCAGTCTGCCCCGGCGGCGGGTACGCGACGCACTCGTCCGCCCGTAGGCCGACATCACGGCAGCTCCGCCACGTCCACCCCTCGCACCTGCGCCAACTCGTGTTTGAGCGCGTCGAGTTCCGCGCCGCCCGCCATGTGGTCGGTGAGGTCCTCCAGTGTGATGTCCCCCCGTGCCGCGCTGAGTTCGAGCGTGCCGAGGCGCAGGACGCTGAAGTGGTCGCCGACCAGGTAGGCGTGGTGGGGGTTGTGGGTGATGAAGATGACGCCGAGACCTCGGTCGCGGGCGGCGGCGATGTACTTGAGGACCACCCCGGACTGCTTGACGCCGAGCGCGGCGGTCGGCTCGTCCAGGATCAGCACGCGGGCGCCGAAGTGGACGGCGCGCGCGATGGCCACGCACTGCCGCTGACCGCCGGAGAGGGTGCCGATGGGCTGTTCCAGGTCGTCCAGGGCGATGCCCATCTCCCGGAGTTCGCGGTCGGCGGTCTCCTTCATCCGGGCGATGTCCAGCCGGCGCAACGGCCACGGCCCCTTGGTGAGTTCGGAGCCGAGGAAGAAGTTCCGCCAGACCGGCATCAGCGGGATGGTGGCGAGGTCCTGGTAGACGGCGGCGATGCCCTTGGCGAGGGCGTCGCGCGGACTGTCGAAGCGCACCGGCTCGCCGTCCACCAGGAACTCGCCCTCGGTGTGCCGGTGCAGGCCCGAAATGATCTTGATCAGGGTGGACTTGCCCGCGCCGTTGTCGCCGAGCACACAGGTGACCCGGCCCGCGTGCACGGTCAGGTCGACGCCGTGCAGGGCGCGTACGTTCCCGTACGACTTGCCCGCGTCACGCAACTCCACCAGCGGGTCGGTGCTTTGGTCGGTCATCTCACTCACCTCCGGGTCGCCGTGCGCTGGACCCACAGATTGATCAGGACGGCGCCGAGCAGCATCACGCCGAGGAACGCCTTGAACCAGTCGGGGTTCCAGCCCGCGAAGACGATGCCCTGGTTGACCATGCCGAACATGAAGGCGCCGAAGACGGGCCCGATCGCGGAGCCCGAGCCGCCGGTGAGCAGGCAGCCACCGATCACCGCGGCCGCGATGTAGATCAGTTCCTGGCCCACGCCCTCGCCGGACTGCACGGTGTTGAACGCGAACAGGTTGTGCATCCCGACGAACCACGCACCGAAGCTCACCAGCATGAACAGCGTGATCTTGGTGAAGTCGACCCGGACACCGACCGCGCGGGCACTCTCCTTGCTGCCGCCGACGGCGAAGATCCAGTTGCCGTATCTGGTGCGCAGCAGCACCCAGGTGGCGAGCGCGGCGAAGGCCAGCCAGTAGAAGACCGTGATCTTCACCTGGACGCCCCCGATGTCGACCGAGGACGCGAAGACCGCCTTGGCCTCGCCGAAGCCGTCCATGTCGCTGATGTCGTCGGTGGCGACATTGCCGGTGACCAGTTTGGTGACGGCGAGGTTGACGCCCTGGAGGATCAGGAAGGTGCCGAGGGTGACCAGGAAGCTGGGCAGCCCGGTGCGCACCACCATCCAGCCGTTGAACGCGCCGACGGCCAGGCAGAGGACGAGGGAGACGAGGACGCCGGTCCACACGTTCACCGTCAGCTGGTAGCTGAGCATGCTCGCGGTGAGCGCGGAGGTGATGACGGCGACACCGGAGGACAGGTCGAACTCCCCGCCGATCATCAGCAGGGCGACCGGCAGCGCCATCAGCCCGATGGTGGAGCACTGGTACAGCACGGTGGCCATGGAGTCGCCCTGGCGCAGCGAGGGCGCCGCGACGAGAAAGAAGACCATGACGGCCAACGCGCCGAGGAACACGCCCACTTCGGGCCGGGCCAGCAGACGCAGCGCGAGCGGGCGCCCGGGGCTCGGCGGAGGGCCGGACACCTGTGGCGGACCGGAGGCCGGCGCCGTCTGCTCGGCGGTACTCATCAGCGGGTGCCCTTCGCCGCGAACTCGGCGACCCGGTCCACGTTGGACTTGTCCACGAAGGCCGGACCGGTGAGCACCGGCTGCTCGCCGCCGCCGCTGTAGTTGCCGTTGTTCTTGTACAGCCACAGCGAGTCCACAGCCAAGTAGCCCTGGAGGTAGGGCTGCTGGTCGACGGCGAACTCGATGGTGCCCTTCTTGACGGCGCCGGTGAGGTTCTTGTCGAGGTCGAAGGTGGCGACCTTGGCCTTGCCGCCCGCGTCGGCGACGGACTGCACGGCGGTCAGCGCGAAGGGGGCGCCGAGGGTGACGACATGGTCGAGGGAGCTGTCCTGCTTCAGCTTGGCGGTGATGGTGGACTGCACGGAGGGCCGGTCGGTGCCGTTGACGTACAGCGTCTCGGTCTTGCCGGAGAAGGTCTTCTTCACCCCGTCGCAGCGCTGGGTGAGACCGACGTTGCCCTGCTCGTGGATCACACAGACGATCCTCTTGGCGCCGACCTCGTTCAGCTTCTTGCCGAGCGCCTCGCCCGCGACACTCTCGTCCTGCCCGAAGAACTGGAGCAGTCCGAGCTTCTTCCAGTCGCTGAGCCCGGAGTTGAGGCCGACCACGGGTATCTTCGCCAGGTTCGCCTTGGCGATGACGTCCTTCATCGCGCCGGGCTTGGCCAGGGTGAGCGCGATGCCGTCCACTTTCTGGTCGACGGCGTTCTGCACCAGGTTGGCCTGGACGCCCGCACTGGGGTCGTGGGAGTAGATCAGCTTGATGTTGTCCTTGGCGGCGGCGGCCTCGGCGCCCTTGCGGACGATGTCCCAGAAGGTGTCGCCGGGCGCCTGGTGGGTGACCAGGGCGACCGTCATCCGGGGAGTGGCGGCCTTGCCGGCCGGTGCGCCCGACCCGCCCTCGGCCGCCTTCTTCCCGCCGGAGTCGCTGGAGCAGCCGGCGAGGGTGAGGGCCGCGGCGACGGCCACCGCGGCGACGGGGGCCAGTCGGCGCGAGCGCGAGCGAGAAGAGCGGTCCATCTGTCCTGCACCTCACTGTGCTGGGGAGGGTGAGCGCTGTTGCGTCGGGACGGGATACAAGTCCCTGCCGGGCCCGGTGTCAATGGTTTGTCCAGACATGACGGCCGGGGCCGGTCCGGGCGTCGGCACAAAGGGGTATTTCCCCGGTCAGCCGGTGAGAGCGGCGAGTTCACCGGGGACACGGGCCGCCGGTGCCGGTCCGGCCGCGGCCACTTCGGACGCCTGCGCTCGGCCTGGTGCGGGTGGCGGGTACGCCGAGGCCCGGCGGCCCCCTTCGAGGGAGTGGCCGCCGGGCCTGGGGTGGATCAGCCTTCGGCGCGGCGCCGCCGTCCGGCCATCACGGCGTAGACCAGGATGCCCACGAAGAGGAACAGCACCCCCTGGTAGACCGCCGCGTATCCCGCGCCCGCGACCAGCCAGATGGAGAAGCCCGCGGCGACGGCGGCGATCACCGCGTCGCGCACCAGCCGCCGGCCGTCGACCTCGTCACGGCGGCCGGAGGCGAGGTGGTGGAGCTGCGCGGCCGTGGCCAGCAGGTACGGCACGGTCGCGGTGAAGGTGGTGACCAGCACCAGGACCTCGAAGACGTGGGCCGAGCCCGCCATGAAGTTGTAGACGGTCAGCAGCGAGGAGAGGACGACCGTCACGCCGACGCCCACGGTCGGCACCCCGCGCCGGCGCCGGGTGAAGGCGGCCGGGAAGAGCCCGTCGCGCGCGGCGGCGTACGGGGTCTGGGCGCTGAGCAGGGTCCAGCCGTTGAGGCAGCCGGTCATGGAGACCAGCGCGGCCAGCGCCACGGCCCAGCCGCCCCAGGTGCCGCCGAACATGGCGTTCACGGCGTCGGAGAAGGGCGCGGTCGACTTGACCAGGCTGTCGTGGGCGACGGTGCCGAAGACGGAGACCGTGCCGAGCAGGTAGACGAGCGCGGCGCCCGCGGTGCCGATCACGGTGGCCCGGCCGACGTTGCGACGGGCGTCGCGGACCTCGCCCGCGCTGACGGCGGCGGACTCCACGCCGAGGTAGGAGTACAGCAGCAGGGCGGCGGACGCGGAGACCGCGCCGATCGGGCTGCCCCCGCCCGCGTTGAACGGGCCCAGCTTGTCCGGGTCGAAGAAGAACAGCCCGCCGACCGCCACGAGCAGCAGCGGTACGAACTTCAGCACCGTGGAGACAAGCTGCACCGCGCCCACCCAGCGGGTGCCGGCGAAGTTGGCGAGGGCGGGGAGCCACTGGATGACCAGGGCCGCGAGGCACGCGGTCCAGCGGTGGTGGCTGACCGGGACCAGTACGTCGAGGTAGCCCACGGCGGCGACGGCGAGCGCGGCGTTGGACACCCAGGTGGTGATCCAGTAGGCCCAGGCCGCGAGGAAACCGGCGAAGTCACCGAACGCCTCGCGTGCGTAGACGTACGGCCCGCCGGTGCGCGGGTCGCGCTGGGCGAGCCGGCCGAAGACCAGGGCGAGCGTGATGGCGCCGACCGTGAGGATGCCGAGGGCGACCAGGCTGACCGTGCCGTAGGGGGCGACGGAGGCGGGGAGCAGGAAGATGCCTCCGCCGATGATGTTGCCCATGACCAGGGCGGTCGCGACGGGCAGCCCGAAGCGGCGGGCGTGCTTGGTCGCGCTGCCGCCCGGTTCCTCGGCCGGGGCGCCGAGCGGGCCCGTCGCCGGAGCCGGCGGCGGAGCGGTCCCGGTGACCTGCATGGGGGGTTCACCTCTCGCGGAACTGGCCGTGACCGGCACAGAGGGGGGACGGGCGGTGACCTGGCTCACGAGAAAAGGCCAGGTGAACGGCCTTCCCGGGGCACCGGGCCAGACCCAATGGTCGGTGATGCCCCGAGTCGCCGCCAAATCACCGCTTCTTGTCCCGTCCCGTCCCTGCGATCACGAAAAAACCGCGCTTACGGGGGCTTGACACCGACAGATGTTCACCCATACCGGTGACCCCCGCAGCCCGCAGCAGGCCTGCCCCGACCCCCTGCTCAGGTCGCCGTCGCCGCGGCCGCTGCCCGGCCCGCCTGGCGTCCGGAGAAGAGGCAGCCGCCGAGGAAGGTGCCCTCCAGCGAGCGGTAACCGTGCACTCCGCCGCCGCCGAAGCCCGCGACCTCCCCGGCCGCGTACAGCCCCGGCACCGGTTCCCCGGAGGCGCCGAGCACGCGCCCGGTCAGGTCCGTCTGGAGCCCGCCGAGGGTCTTGCGGGTGAGCACGTTGAGCCGTACGGCGATCAGCGGGCCTGCCGACGGGTCGAGGATCTTGTGCGCGGGGGCGGTCCGGCTGAGCGAGTCCCCGATGTAGGAGAGGGCGTTGCGAATGCCCATGACCTGCGCGTCCTTGGTGTAGGGGTTGTCCATCTCCCGGTCGCGTGCCTCGATCTGCCCCTTCAGCCGGGCCAGGTCGATCAGGTTGTCGCCGGTCAGCTTGTTCATCCCGGCCACCAGCTCGGACAGCGACGAGGCGACCACGAAGTCGGCGCCGTTCTTCTTGAACTTCTCGATCGGCTCGGGCGTCTGCCAGATCCGGGACAGCAGCTGCCAGACGTTCTTGTCGGTGAGGTCCGGGTTCTGCTCCGAGCCGGAGAGCGCGAACTCCTTGGCGATGATCTTCTGTGTGGTCACGAACCACGAGTAGTCGTAGCCGGACGCGGTGATCGAGCCGAGGGTGTGCAGGGTGTCGTAACCGGGGATGTCGGGGGTACCGAAGCGTTTGCCGGTGGCGTCGAACCACATGGAGGACGGTCCGGGCAGGATGCGGATGCCATGGCCGGGCCAGATCGGGTCGTAGTTGCGCAGGCCCTCGGTGTAGTGCCACATCCGGTCCGGGTTGACGATGCGGCCGCCCGCCCGCTCGGTGATGGCGAGCATGCGTCCGTCGACGTGCGCGGGCACTCCGGTGACCATGTTCTTGGGCGGTGTGCCGAGCCGCGCGGGCCAGTTCTGGCGTACGAGGTCGTGGTTGGCGCCGATGCCGCCGGAGGTGACGACCACGACCGGCGCGCGCAGCTCGAACTCGCCGATCACCGTACGGGAGCTGGGCTTGCCGCGGGCGGCGGTGCTGGGTTCGAGGACGGCACCCCGTACGCCGGTCACGGCGCCGCCCGTGGTGACGATGCCGTCGACGCGGTGCCGGAATCTGAAGGCGGCCTTCCCGGCCGCCACCGCCGCCCGCACCTTCTTCTCGAACGGCTCGACCACGGCCGGACCGGTGCCCCAGGTGACATGGAAGCGCGGTACCGAGTTGCCGTGCCCGTCCGCGAGGCCCCCGCCGCGCTCGGCCCAGCCGACGATCGGGAACCACTGCACACCCAGCCCGGCGAGCCAGGACCGCTTCTCCCCGGACGCGAAGTCGACGTACGCCTCGGCCCACTTGTACGCCCAGTGGTCCTGACCCGCCGGGTCGGCCACGCCCCGGTCGAACCCGGCGCTGCCCAGCCAGTCCTGCCAGGCGAGGTCATGGGTGTCCTTGACGCCCATCAGCCGCTGTTCCTCGGAGTTGACGAAGAACAGGCCGCCGAACGACCAGAACGCCTGCCCGCCGAGACTCGCCTCCGGTTCCTGGTCCAGCAGCAGCACCTTCCGTCCGGCGGCGGCCAGTTCGGCGGTGGCGACCAGCCCGGCGAGGCCGTGCCCGACGACGATGGCGTCCGCGTCCTGCGACTCCCCGGCGAAGGCCGGGAAGGCATGGCCGGCCAGTGCCGCCCCGGCGAGCATCCCACCGGTGACGGTGAGGGCGCGGCGACGGGTGATCCCTGCGGGAGCGATGGGGTGGTCCATGGCTGCCTTTCGTCAAAGGGGTACCGGCGGTGCGGGGTGACGGACGAAGGCTGCCGAGGCAGGGGGGATGTGCTGACGGTCGCCGTCGGCAGGTGTTACCGACGGTAGCCCAGGGGGTGCGGGGCGACCAGAGTTGTGCTCCAACTCTGTTGTCTCGTAGGCGAGTTACAGCCTCATGGACGGGTCGGAGGCGTACAGATCGTGGATGCCCGGCAGCGGTGCGGCGCCCGGTCCGCCGGCGGGCACCCGGCCGAGCGCACCCTCGGCGGCGCCGGGGATCGTCGGCGAGGCCGGGCCTGATCCGCCGGATCGCTGGAACGTCGGCGCCACTCCGGCTCGTTGGTGGACCGGGGCTCCGACCCCGCCTATGCTTCTACACACGTGTAGAAGCAGGAAAGGGAGTGGACGCCGCATGGTGTTCAAGAGGCTGCTCGGCTCGCTCGGTGTGGGAGGGCCCACGGTGGACACCGTCCTGGACCCCGGTGCCGCGCTGCCCGGCGGCACGCTGTCGGGAGAGGTCCGCCTCGCGGGCGGTTCCGCCGCGGTCGACGTCGACCACATCACGCTGGAGCTGGTCGCCCGGGTGGAGGCGGAGCACGAGGACGGGGAGAGCGAGGGCTCGGCCGTCTTCGAACGCTTCACCGTGGGCGGCGGGTTCCGGCTCGGCGAGGGCGAACAGCGCGCGGTGCGGTTCGACGTGCCACTGCCGTGGGAGACCCCGGTCACCGAGCTGTACGGGCAGCCGCTCGGCATCGTGCTGGGGGTACGGACCGAGCTGGCCGTCACGGGGTCGCGGGACAAGGGCGACCTCGACCCCCTGGCCGTACGCCCGCTGCCGGTTCAGGAGGCCGTGCTGGAGGCGCTGGGCCAACTGGGCTTCGGCTTCCGGTCGGCCGACCTGGAGTACGGGCGTATCGGCGGTACGGGTCAGCGACTCCCCTTCTACCAGGAGATCGAGCTGACCCCGGCTCCGCAGTACGCCTACGGGGCAAACGAGTTCGAGCTGACCTTCCTCGCCCACCCCGGTGGCGTGGAGGTCGTGGTGGAGGCCGACAAGCGGGGCGCTTTCCCGGGCGGCGGGCATGACGCGCTCGGCCGGTTCACCGTGTCCCACGACGTGACCGGCGTGGACTGGAACTCGCTGGTCGACGGCTGGTTCCGGCAGCTGCTGGAAAGTCGTACGGCAGCGGTGTACGCCGAGCCGCACCACGGCTCACGTCCCGGCATGGGCATGGGCACCGCCGTCGCGGCGGGCGCGGCCGGGCTGGCCGTCGGCGTGGTCGGCGGCATGGTCGCGGCCGAAGTCGTGGACGAGGTGGGTGACTTCTTCGAGGACGACGAAGAAGAGGACTGAGGAACCCCTTCCCCGCGAAGGACACATGGGAGCCGGGCAGCGGCGCGGCTCCTTCCGATTCGAGATCTGGAGTACTCATGGCCCTGTGGGACCGCATCAAGGATTCCGCCGCCACCATGCAGACGCAGTTGGTGGCGCGGAAGAACGACCTCAAGAGCGGCGCCTTCCGTGACGCGTCGATGGCGATGTGCGCGCTGGTGGCGGCGGCCGACGGCACGGTGGACCCGTCCGAGCGGCGCCGGGTCGCCCAACTCATCGCCGGCAACGAGGTGCTGCAGAACTTCGACGCGATGGACCTCCAGCGCCGGTTCGAGGACAACCTCGGCAAGCTGACCGCCGACTACGACTTCGGCAAGGTCAGCGTCCTCCAGGAGATCGCCAAGGCGAAGAAGAAGCCCGCCGAGGCGCGTGCCGTCATCCAGATCGGCATCGTGATCGGCGGCGCGGACGGCGACTTCGACAAGGGCGAGCAGGCGGTGGTCCGCGAGGCGTGCTTCGCCCTCGACCTGCCGCCGCACGAGTTCGACCTCTGAGACGCGTCCGGGGCTCCGGGGCGGCCACCTCTACAACGGGGTGGCCGCCTTCAGCACGAGGAAGAGCGTCACCGCCGAATTGGCCGAGGACAGCGCCGAGATCATCGTCCCGGCCGCGGCTGTCCAGGCGGCCACTCCCACGGCGGTGAACAGCGAGGGCCAGACGTGTACGACGGGGGCGGGGCCCAACAGCGCGGCCACCCGGCGCGGTACGGGTCCCGGCGCCGCGAACCCGGCCAGGACGGCGTGCGGCCGCGAGACCAGCGCCGCCCTGCCGATGGCGCGGGCCACCGCCTGCCGGCTGCGCACCACCCCGGCCGCCTCCTCGTCAGCCCACCGCTCCACGGTGTACGACACGGCGGTGCGCAGGGGACGCAGGAACGGATTGGCCCGCGCGGCCAGTTGGACCAGCAGCAGGAACCGGTGGTGGGCGCCCGCGAGATGCGCTCTCTCGTGCGCGAACAGCGCCCGGCGCTCGCGGGCGGCCAGCCGGTTCAGCAGGCCGGCCGACACCACCACCCGCCCCCCGTCCCGGCCGGGCAGGGCGTACGCGTAGGGCTCCGGGTCGGGCAGTACGGCGACCGTGCGCCGGGGCAGACCCGCGAGGCTCCGCTCGGCGCGTCGCCGTACCCGCAGATGCCGCCAGAGCACGCGCGAGCAGCCCGCGAGCACGGCGAGCAGGGCGGGGATCGCGGCCTGGCCCGCCACCTCGTCGTACGGGACGGCCTCCCGCACCTCGTCGTCCGACCAGGCGTCCGGCAGCGGGTTGCCGGGGAGTTGGGCGGTGCCGACCACCATGAGCAGGGTCAGGCAGAGCGTGCTGCACAGGGCCAGCGCGCAGGCGGTGACGGTCAGCAGCCATGTCGCGGCGCGGGGGTGCAGCCGCTGTTCGGCAAGCCGGGCGACCGGCCACGCCGTCAGGGGAAGCACCAGCGGCAGCAGGACGAACACGCCCATCGGTCTCTCAGCCTTCTCCGTCCGGGCCCGACTCGCCCAGCAGGTGCCGCAGGAGACGCTCGTCGTCCGGTTCGAGGGAGGTGACGAAGCGGGACAGCACCGCCTCGCGGTCGCTCTCGCCGTCCAGCACCTTGCGCATCCGGTGCGCGGCGAGGCCGGCCTGGTCGGAGACCGGGGTCCACACGAAGGAGCGGCCCGCGCGTTCCCGGGTGACGGCGCCCTTGGCCAGGAGGCGGGTGAGGATGGTGATGACGGTGGTGTAGGCGAGATCGCCGCCGAGGTGCTCCTGCACCCGTCCGGCGGACGCGGGCACGCGGGCCTCGCGCAGGGCGGAGAGCACCAGCCCCTCCAGCTCGCCCTGTCCCCGTCGCCGGGTACGCCGCTGGTCGTTCACGCCCTCTCCTTCCCCTTCCGCCGCGGGTAGATCGTAGGCCGCCCCCGGGCCGCCTCAGCTCCGTTCGTCACGGGGCAGGACGGCGCCCTCGATGACGGGTCCCGTGGTGGGCGGGGCGTCCTGGGTGCGCAGGGCACGGGCCTCGCTCTTGAAGATGCGGGTGGCCTGGCCGGCCGAGCGGACGAGTCCGGGCAGCTTCCGTACGCCGAGGAGGACGATCAACACGATGAGGAGCAGGGCGACTTCACTCAGGCCGAACATCGGGGGCGGTTCCTCCCAGCGGGGGTGGTGGCGGGGGCCGGTCGGTCCCGCTCACCATCATTGTCTACATTGCTGTAGAAGTCTCGTCCAGTGTCCCGCCGGGAACGGCACCAGGGCCCGGCGGCCGCTCCCCCGGACCACCGGGCCCTGCTCCCGCGCCTCCGTACGAAGGCCCCGCTCAGTGCCCCGAGCCGTGGCCGCCGTAGTGCCCGCTGATCTGGTCCCGGTACGCCGGGTCGCCGAGGTGCTTGTCCTTGTCGAACTCGGGCGCGTCCTTGATCTGCTCCTTGGTCCGCGCCACGTGCAGCGTCCGCTCCTCGTGGTCGATCCCGGTGATCGTCCCGGCCGGGAGCAGCACCTCCTTGCCGAAGATCCACACTCCGGTGTCCACGACGATGTACTGCTCCCCCACGTCGTTCGAGTGCTTGTCCACCTTGCCGATGTGCCCGTCGAGCGCCTCGACCTTGTACCCGCTCAGATCGGCGTCCGGCGTGTGCCCAGCGGTCGGGCCGTAGCTCCAGATGTTCTCGGCGGTCATAGACGACACCTCCATACTCCAGCCCCAGGAGGTGGATGCGGTCCACATCCGTTCTCCCACCAGGGGCTCAACGGGCGAATGTCCGGCCTCAGGGTGAACAAACCCGAGGTCCGCCTCTGAGAGCAACACGGCGTCAGCGGCCTCTACGGCGCTCCACGTCGAAGCGGTACAGGACATGTACCAGACGCCACAGTCCGGCCGCCCCTCCGGCCAGGGCTCCTCCCGTCAGCACGCCCGCGGACGCCTGGCCTGAGAGGCCGAAGAGGCGAGTGACGACCAGAGCGGCGGCGAAGACCACCGCGGCAAGGACACCGGCAGAGACCACGGCAAAGCCGATCTCCACCGTCATCGCGTCCTTCTCCCACCGCGACTCCCGCCCCTTGTCCATGACGGAAGTGTCGCATCACGGTCACGCATGACGAAGGTCGCCGCCCACGGCCGGTTCACCAGGTCACGGGCAGCTCCAGGGGAAAGCGCCGGATGGTCTCGGTGTCCCAGCGCACTTCCTCCGGTGGTACGGCCAGTCGCAGTCCGGGGAAGCGCTCCAGGAGCCGCCCGATGGCCACTTCGAGTTCTGCCATCGCCAGGGGCACGGCGATGCAGCGGTGTCCGCCCCAGCCGAACGTCATGTGCGGACGGCTGGGCCGGTGGATGTCGATGACGTCCGGGTCCGGATAGCGCTCCGGATCGCGGTTGGCCGCGAGGTACGACACGTGGACGAAGTCGCCCGCCCGGATCTGGGCGCCGCCCAGTTCCAGGTCCTCGAGAGCCAGCCGGGGGATGCCGACGCCGTTGCGGAACGGGATGTAGCGCAGCAACTCGTTCAGTACGTCGGTCAGGTCCCCGGGCCGGTGCCTGAGGTGGTCGGCCAGTTCGGGGCGGGTGAGGAGCAGGTAGACGATGTCGCTGATCTGGCAGGTCGCCGTGTCCTGCCCGCTGAGTGCCAGGGTCAGGGCGGTGACCGCCAGTTCCCGGTCACTGAGGCAGTCCTCGCCGTCCCGGGCCTCGGCCATCAGGCTGATGAGGTCCTCGCCCGGTGACTTCCGCCGCTGTTGGACGAGTTCACCGAAGTACGACGTGAGGTCGGCCTTGGCCGCCACAGCGGCCTCCTTGGTGCCGGCGCCGACGGCCAGCAGCCGGCGCACGGTGTCCTGCAGGGGTGCCCAGTCCTCGCGCGGGACGCCGAGAAGGTCCATGACGGTGTGCTGGGGAAGCGTGTCGGCCAGCATCTCCACCACGTCCGCCGGCGGCCCGTGCTCCTCCATCGCGTCCAGCAGGCTGTCCGCGAGCCGGACGATCCGGGGCCGCATCTCATCCGCGCGCTGCTGGGTGAACGCCTGCGAGGCCAGTTGGCGGACACGGCTGCTGTGCGGCGGGTCCATGACGTTGATCGACTCGGGCGAGACGATGGGCTCCGGCGTCAGCCGGGGGTAGTCGTGGGGGATGATGCCCGCGCGGCTCAGCCGGGGGTCCGTGGTCACCCTCTTCACGGCGTCGAACCCGGTGACGAGCCAGGCGTCGGCGTCGCCGTAGGGAAGCCTGATGCGGGCAGGGGTGTCCCGCCGCATCAGGTCGGCGAGCGCGGGGTCGAACTCAAGCGCCTCGCTGAAATCGAACGGGCACTCGACGGCCCTATTGTCGCTGGGCACCAGGGGGCTCCTCCGAGTTCGGAACGGGTGGGGAAACGGTGGCGCCCACCGCGTGACGGGGCCAGGGGCGACACGCGCAGTCACCCGAGGACCGTTGATTACGCAGAGTAGGCGCGATCAGAGTGTGGCCGGGTGCCGGGCAACTCCGAAGCCGCCACGCCACGCTGACGTGCCAGGTTCTGCCGGACGGCCCCGCGCCGTGCGTGAGGGGGGCCTCTCGGTCCCGGGGACTCCGCTCGCGCCGGTGTCCGCCCGCATGCCGGTGTGTCCGCGGGTCAGCCCCCGCCCCCGTCCCGCTTCTCCGGCGTGTCCACCTCCGCCCAGATCGTCTTCCCGCCCCCGCTCTCGTACCGGGTCCCCCACCGGTCCGCGAGCTGCGAGACGATGAACAGCCCCCGCCCGCCCTCGTCCCCTTCCTGCGCGTGCCGCAGCAGTGGCGCGTTGCCGCCCGTGTCCGAGACCTCGATCGTCAGGGCCTGGTCGAAGATGAGGCGGAGGCGGGCCGGCGGGGAGCCGTGGCGGACGGCGTTGCCGGCGAACTCACTGACGATCAGCTGGCCGTTGAAGCGGATGTCCTCGCCCAGCCCCCATTCCCGCAGGTGTTGCTCGCAGCAGGCGCGGGCCGCCTCCGCGGCCTGCGGGCCGTCGGGCAGGGCGAGGGTGGCGACGCGGTCACGGGGGAAGGCCATGACCCGGCAGACGAGCACCTGCGCCTCGCTCGCGCGCGGACGTGAGGTGAGGAGGTCGGACAGTTCGTCGCAGAGAGCCCGCGGGTCCACGCCGTCGGAGTCGGGGAGCCGGTCCAGGGCCCGGCGCAGGAGGCCGGGTACGTCGGCCGGGTCGTCGGTGAGGCCGGGGGTGTGCAGGATCAGCAGCGACTCGGGCGGGACGGCCGCTGTGACGGACGGGATCGGCGCGGCCGGGCCGCCCAGGGACGGCCCCTCGGGCGTGGTGATGGGGTCGATCGTGCCGTCGGGACGCACGAGCAGGACCTCGGGCCCGCCCGCCCGCGCGACCGTGACCTCGCACGACAACGGGTCCCACTCCGCGTAGGTGCACCCGGCACACAGGCGCCCGGACTCCAGCGGGGCCACGCTCCGGTCGCGGGCCAGCGTGGCGGTCGTACGGCTCAGCCGCGCCAGCAGCTCCCCCGGCTGGAGGTCGAGCGTGGCGAGGGAACGTCCGGCGGTCCGCAGCTCGCCCATCGTGGTGGCGGTCCGTACGCCGAACCCGGTGACCTGGCCGACGGCGAGCCCCGTGCGCGCCCCCGACAGCGGCATCACGTCGAACCAGCCGCCCCCGCTCTCTTCGCCGGGCAGCCGCAGGTCGGCGATGTCGAGCGCGGCCCCGGTCGGGGGCTGCCTCGGCAGCAGGGAGTTCTGGATGGCGAGCGCGATGGTGTGCTCGCGGTGGAAGCGGCTGGCGTGGTCCAGGCATCGCGCGGTGTGCGCGCAGACCTTCTCCACGAGGGCGACGTCCTCGCGGGAGAACGGGGCCGGCGTCTCGCCCCGGTAGAGCAGAAGCAGACCGAGCACCGTCCCCTCGCGCATGATCGGTGCCGCGAGCAGCGCGTGCGCCCCGGCCGCGCGCAGCAGGCGCTTCAGCGCGGGTTCGGCGTCCAGCCAGCCGGGGTCGGCCTCGATGTCGGCGGCGCGCGGAGTGCGGGCGGCCAGGAGCGGGGCGAAGGGACGCTGGTCGGCGGGCCACACGTGGCTGCCCTCGGGGGCACCGCTGCACGCGATCGGGCACAGCGGTTCGGGGTGGTCCCGGGTCAGCGGCGGGGGTTCGCCCTGGGTCATGTGCTCGGCGAGGGCGATGACGACGGTGTCGGCGGCGCCGGGAACGAGCGCCTCGGCGAGTTCGGCGCAGGTGGTGTCGTGGTCGAGGGTCTCTCCGACCTCGCCCTGGATGGCCGCCAGCCGCCGCAGCGGGTCGGTGCCGGGGTCCGCCTCCCCCGGGGTGGTGTCCGCGATGGTGCAGAGCAGCCCGGAACCGTCCTCTCCGGGCGGCAGCGGGAAGAGCGAGAGGCAGAGGGTACGGGGGTCTTGCCGGGGAGTCTTCCGGGTGCGGATCAGCCGGTTCAGCGAGGCCACACCGCTGGTCCGTACGTCGCGCGCGTCGGCCGTCTCGGTCGCGGGATCGCGCAGCGGGAGTACGTCGGTGATCACCTTGCCGGTCGGGTCGGTGCCGGCCAGCAGGTGGTGCGCGGCCTCGTTGCACTCGGTGACCCGCAGTTCGTCGTCGAGGACGAGGACCGCGAGCGGCGAGGCCGCCAGCGCCTCACAGGCCACGCGCATGGCCTGCGGGCAGGTCTCAAGGGTCCGCTCGCGTCGGGCGTCGCCTTCCATGGCACCTCCCCAACCAGCATGCGCAACACGCTGGCGGGACGCATTCCGGGGGGTGCGGAGAGCGGGTCTGCCGCGGCCTGAGCCACTGGGTGGGTTCGACACCCCGCCCCGGCGATTACCTTCGCCGGGGCGGAACCATGTCGGGGTCAGGCCGTGCGGCGCCGGATGACGCGGAAGGCGGTCAGGGTCAGCAGGGCCGCTGCCACGAGGACCAGGGCGCTGGAGGCGAGCTGGTACGGCCAGTAGTCGCCGGGGGTGAGGGCGTTGGTGAGGTAGGCGTCCTGGGGCAGGGCGTCGAAGAACATCAGGCCGAACACGCCACCGGGGTGGAATCCGTGCACCTTGGAGAGGACCGGGAGGTCGAGCAGCAGCATCGCGCGGGACCGGACGAGCACGGCGGCCACCAGCCAGGTCAGCAGCGGGGCGGCGATGAGGGTCGGCCACACGCGGCGCAGGTACGTGCCGGTCAGCGCGCCGGCCGCGACGCCGAGGAGGACGTACGCGACGGTGACCGGGCCGATCGTGTAGTACGCGTTCTGCCGCTCGGCACCGTAGGTGAGCAGGTCGAGGTCGAGGGCGTGCACGGCGCTCATCCGGTACAGCGCCACCAGCGGGATGGTCAGCAGCACGACGATCCCCGCCAGCGTCGCCCAGCGGACACCGAACCAGCGCCGGGGGGTCACCGTCTGGGTGAGGGCGAGGACCACACGCCGGCTCTCCCATTCACGTGCGGTCAGCACACCGGTGAGCAGCGCGGCGAGCAGGGCCGGCTGGAAGGCGAGCATGGCGCCGTCATCCATGAGTTTCGCCGTCATCACATGGGCGTCAGCCGCGTAGCGCCCGAAGTGGTACGCCTGGCTGCCGACGTGGTTCCGCAGCGCGACGGCGTCGGCCCAGCCGTAGTAGTGGTACACGGTCCGGACGCCGATGAGCAGGGCCGGCAGCAGGAGGATCACGCCGGGGACCCAGTACTGGCGCAGGGCGATCCCCGCCAGGGGCCGGAGACGGCCGGGCCGGGGAGTCGTCGGGGCGGCGGCTGTGGCGGCGCTCATGCGGCGGTGTCCTTGCGAGGCGATATGGAGGCGGGAAGGGACGATCCGGTGAGGTGCGCGAGCACCAGCTCCTCCACGGAGGGCGGCCGCACCTCCCAGTCGGCGGGGAGCGGACCCGCGCGGCGGATCAGGGCGGTGGTGCCGCGCCCGGCGGGGCGGGACTCGACTACGGCATGACCGGCGAGCTGCTCGGCACCCCCGGCGAAGGCCACCACGGCATGGGCGCCGGTCAGTTCGTCCATGTCGCCGCACAGCCGGGTGGTACCCGCGTCGAGGAGCAGCAGATGATCGCAGACGTCGGTCAGCTCGGACAGGATGTGCGACGACATGACTACCGTCGCGCCGGTGTCGGCGACGTGCGCCATGAGCAGGCCCATCAGTTCCTGGCGGGCGAGGACGTCCAGGTCCGCCATGGGCTCGTCGAGCAGCAGCAGATCGGCCCGCTTGCCGAGGGCGAGGGCCAGGGCGATCCGGGTGCGCTCGCCGCCGGACAGGCTGCCGACACGGTCGCCCTTGCCGAAGCGGGAGGGGTCGGCGAACCGCCCGGCCAGCCCCGCGTCCCAGTGGCCCTCGTTGAGCCGCGCGCCCAGGCGCAGCGTCTCGGCGACGGTGAACCGGGGGAACAGGGGCCGGTCCTGCGCCAGGTAGGCGACCCGCGGATTGCCGACGCGCGTGGGCCGGCCGAAGACCTCCAGGGTGCCGGAGGCGGGCCGCTGGAGCCCGGCAGCCAGCTCCAGCAAAGTGGACTTGCCGGCGCCGTTCGGTCCGACGAGCGCGCACACGACCCCGGCGGGGACGGCGAAGGTGCAGCCGCCGAGCGCGTCCGGACCGCTGCGCCGGTATCTCCTGGTGACGCCGTCCGCGGCGAGCGCCGCTTCAGGACTGCTGGTGGGGAACGACATCGGGTTCCTTCGATGAGTGCTTCGACGGGTAGAGGTCTTCGAGGACGGCGGTGAACAGCGCGGCGAGGTCCTCGCGCTCCAGGCCCGCCGTACGGGCCCGCGCCGCCACGTCCGCCAGTTCCGCCCGCCAGGGCGAGTCGCCGGAGGACGAGCCGAGCGTGCCGGTGATGAACGTCCCGTGCCTGCGCCGGGTCTCGACCAGGCCCTGGGACTCCAGCTCGCGGTACGCCTTGAGCACGGTGTTGGGGTTGAGCGCGGTCGCCTCCACGACCGCACGGGCGGTCGGCAGACGGTCACCGGGTTCCAACTGGCCCAGCCGAAGGGCCTGTTGGACCTGCTGGACGATCTGGACGTAGCTGGGTACCCCACTGGACCGGTCGATCCGGAAGGCGAACGCCACGAATGAACCCCGCTTTCAACCAATGAACTAATGGAATGATGCATTGAGGGTTCCGGACACGTCAAGGCGCCCCCGGTGGGGGATCACCGGCGAGCCGCCCGAGCTGTTCGGCCACCTCGGCGCGCCGGACCCGGACCTCACCGTCGCGACACCACGACCGGGGCTTTGTCCGGGGTGAACGCCCGAGAGAAGGTGAAGGCGCGCGGCGTGGGCCCGTGGTCCCGGAGGTGTTCCAGTCGCGAGACCCCGTCCCGCCAGGTGGGTGTCACGCCGTCGGAGACCCACCAGAGGACGTGATTGGGGTGCCCTGACCTGTCGAACCAGTCGTCACGCCTGCCCAACGCCTGGCGGTGCAGACCGGTGTAAACGGCATCGAAGGCGGGGCGCAGGCCGGTCCAGAGGGAGAGGGTGGCAGCGAGGGCGGTGCTCTCAGCCGTACGGCCCTTGTCGTACCAGCCCGGGACGGCGAAGTCCCCCCACGCGCCCCAGTCGGCCCCGAACAGCTCGCCCTGCTCACCGTCCGCCGGTTCGGCATGCGCGAGGTATCCGGGGCGCCGGCTGATCTCCCGGTACACGGCCGCGCCTGTCTCGTAGAACTCGCGCGTGAGCGGGGTGGCGTCGGCGAGAGGCGCCTTCAGGACGCCGAACGTGTACAGGGCTGTCTGGGGCATGCGGGTCTCCCTTGACCGAGGACCAGGGTGAAGGTAATGGCCGCCGCGAGCCCTGTCGAAGTTGCGTTTCTCCTGTTCAAGTGGCTTCCTGACGGCGCCGGTTCAGCACCCCGACCAGCGTCGCCAGATCCGCCGCCCCCTCGGCGTCGTCCGCGTACCGGGTGACCTGCAGCGGCCCCACCTCCGGGAGGACGACACCCTCGCGGGCCAGGACGTGCACCAAGGCCAGCAGGGCCGCGCGGGCGTTGCCGTCCACGAAGGGATGGAAGAACGCCACATCGAGGTAGGCCCGAGCCGCACGCCCCGACAGCGGGAGATCCGAAGAGGTCGCCTCGCGCAGGCAAGCGGCGAAATCGGCCTCGGTGCGCACGGTCAGCGCGTAACGCTCACGGCCGCCCTTCGCGTAGGCGTCCCCCGAGCGGAACGGCGCCTCCCCGCCCAGAACCGCACGCTGCCAACCCGACAGCAGCCCGAAGTCGAGCGGAGCACCCCGCGCGGCATCGGCCCGCGCCAGGGCGTACGCGGCCAGCAGACGCTCCGCCCGGCCGGAATCCCGCAGCCGGACCGGGCCTTCACACCACGCCCGGAAGCCGTCGGCCACGGGAGACCGCGCCGCCAGGCGCGGCGCTCGATGCCAAGCCGCCTCCCCCCGCACCCGCAGCCACACCGCCAGGCTGTCAGCCCCGGTCATGGAGGTTCTCCAGCCCCTCCCGCTCCCGGTGATCCCGATAGGGCGCATGGCCGGTCAGGTCGACGGCCAGGTCCTCGCCGACGGATTCGATCACCGCCCGTCCGGGATCGACCCAGCTCTCGAACCGGCCCCCGATCGCCCGTTCCACCGCTTGGTCGGCCTCGGCCCAGTCCATGCCCGTGGAGGTGAGGAACCAGCCCAGGCTTCGCGCGGCCAGCGCGTGCCAACCGCCCTCCGCGCCTGAGTCCAGTGCCATGGTCACCAGCCGGACACTCGCCCGCTCCAGGTGCCAACTGCTCTCCTCGGGCGAGGCGTCCGGCGGCGGAGCCAGCTCCACGAACCGCCGGGCCAGCGCTTCCAGCCAGCGGCGCCACTCCAGCAGCGCGCCCACGACACCGGTCGCGGTCTCGTCCGGGGTCGTCACCGAGCTGGTCCCGCAAACCCAGCTGCCGACGGGCCCGCCGTGCCGATGGCACCAGTTCCACCCCTGAGCCCAATTCCCGTAGCGGTCCCGGACGATGGCGTCGATCTGGTCCGCGCACCAGTATTCCGCCTGCCAGTGCCCCGCCATCCCGGAGAGCACGGGTGGCACCCACTCCATCACCAGCGCGCGGAGTCGCGCCTCCTCGTCGCCGTCCCAGGCGAACGGATGGCGCGCCGGGTCGACGTCGGCCCAGTGCCGCATACTCGTGGGGCGCGGTACCAGGTTGTCGGGGAAGGGCAGGGTGTCCCGGTTGTACGTCAGCGTCGGGCCGCTTTCTCTGCGCACGGTGGTCAACGCCCCAGTCTCGGTCAGGGCTGGCGAGATGGCGAACAGTTATCCGCACAAAGGCGCCCGGGAGCGGCGGGGTCGCCCCCTTGCTGATGCCCCTCTCGAATCCCCGACCGCGGTGTTTGGCAACCTTTGGATGACCCCGTGGGCCCATACGGCCGACCGGGGCACCTCCCGGCCGCGGCGCTGCGTCAGGCTGGGGGTGCGGGGCGGGCCGAGATCCACTGGGAGGACGTCATGGGTGGGGCACGAGCGGTGCGGTTCCGGGCGGGGCTGGTCGCCCGGCTGCTCGCGCGGTGCGCCGTGGTGACTGCGATCGGCGGCGTGGTGGTGCTGCTGCTCGCGGTCGGCGGAGGCGGGCTGTTCGTGGCCCTCGCGGCGGTGGTCGGGCTGGTGCTCTTCGCCGCCGGCGTCTGGTGGTTCGTGGCCCGGCGAGGCGTGGTGCGGCTGCTGGGCGCGCTCGTCGCCGTCGCCGCCCCGGTCGGCTTCCTGGTGTTCATCACGCGGAGCGGCCTCTGGCTGGTCGCGCTCATCTCCGCCGCGTGCTGGTCGGTCGCGGGCTTCACCGGCCGTGCGGCGCTGCGCAGGGCACGACCGCACCGGACCCAGCGGCCCAGCCGAGCGCGCCGGCCGAGACATCCGGTGCTGATCATGAACCCGAAGTCCGGCGACGGCAAGGTCGGCCGCTTCGACCTGGTGAGACGGGCGGAGGATCTGGGCGCGCGAGTGATCCTGCTGGACCCCTCGCAACCCGCCGACGTGACCAAGCTGGCCGAGGAAGCCGTGGCCAAGGGGGCCGATCTGCTGGGGGTGGCGGGCGGCGACGGTACGCAGGCGCTGGTCGCGGCGGTCGCCGCCGAGCACCGCCTGCCGTTCCTCGTGATCTCCGCGGGCACCCGCAACCACTTCGCGATGGACCTCGGCCTCGACCGCACCGACCCGGCCCGCTGCCTCGACGCCCTGGCCGACGGTGAGGAGATCCGTGTCGACCTCGGCGACGTCTCCGGCCGCCCCTTCGTCAACACGGTGTCCTTCGGCGTCTACGCGGACATCGTGCAGAGCCCCGAGTACCGCGACAACAAGACCGGCACCGCCCTGAACCTGATGCCGGACCTGCTGGCCAGGGAAGGCGTACGACGGCTCGCCGCGAACGTGGACGGCGACCGCCTCGTCGAACAGCAGGCGCTGCTGATCAGCAACAACCCGTACGTCTCCCCCGACGAGCTGAGCGGCGGCGGGCGCCGGCCGCGGCTCGACACCGGTGAGCTGGGCGTGATCGGGATCAGGGTGGAGAACGCGGCCCAGGCGGCGGACCTGGCCGTACGGGGTACGCAGGCGCCGGGGCTCACCGTGACGACCGCGCACCGGGTCGAGGTGACGGCCGGGGAGGAGCAGATCCCGGTGGCGGTGGACGGCGAGGCGCTGTGGCTGCGCACTCCCGTCACCTGCGTGGTACGGCCACGCGCCCTGCGGGTGCTGCTGCCGCGCGACCGTCCCGGCGTGCCGCCGCCCGCGCCGCCCGTCGACTGGCGGAAACTGCTCGACCTCGCGTTCGGCCCCGCCGAGCGCACGGCACCAGGAGAGAACCATGGCTGACCGCGACATCGCCTCCGCCGTCCTCGGTGACCTCCGCGCGGTCGACGGCGCGCTGTACGCCGCCGTGGCCGCCACGCCGACGCCCGCGCTGGACCGGGCACTGCGGCTGCTGTCGCACGCGGCCGACCACTCGAAGATCTCGTTCGGCGTCGCGGCGGGGCTCGCCCTGCTGCCGGGCCGGCCGCGCCGGGCGGCACTGGCCGGGGTCGTTTCGGTCACGCTGGCATCGGCGGCGGCGAACCTGCTCGGCAAGCGGATGGTGCGCCGCCACCGGCCCGACCGGGAGCAGGCGCAGGTGGCGGTGGCCCGGCACGTGCGCATGCCCGAGTCGGCGTCCTTCCCCTCCGGGCACACGGCCTCGGCCACCGCCTTCGCCACTGCCGTGGGCGTCGTCCTGCCTCCGGCCGCGGTCCCCTTGGGGTCCCTGGCGGTCGCCGTCGGGTACTCCCGCGTCCACACCGGGGTGCACTATCCGGGGGATGTCGCGGCGGGCGCGGTGCTGGGGTTCGCGGCGGCGGCGGTGTCACTGGCCGTGGTGCGGAAGCTGGGCTGAGGGGCGGGGTCGGCCCACATGTGCGCCTCCCACCTGTGGGGAAGCCACGTGTGGGGACGGCACATGTCCGGGGCCCACACGTGGGGGACGCACATGTCCGGAACCCACATGTGCGCCCCCACCCCCTCAGCACACGGTCAGCAGCTGGTTCCTGTTGATCACCTCGAGCGACAACGTCCGGTACCCCACCGTCTCGAACAGCACCGTCAGCCGCTCGTTCTCCTCGCTCATGACCGACCCCTGCCCCCACTGCTCGTGCCGTACGAGAGTGCCGGGCGGGAAGGGATGCGGGTCCCCGGCGGGCGCCGGAGATGTCGACTCGGGTATCGGCCCGCCCGTGCCGGCGAGCACGGCGGGTCCGCACTCCGCGCCGCCCTCCTCCGCCAGTTCCGCCGCCTCACACCGGTCACAGGCGCCGCAGGACTCGTCCTGCTCGCCTCCCTGTCCGAAGTAGCCCAGCAAGAAGCGCCGCCGGCAGCCGGTGGCCTCCGCGTAGCCCCGCATCATGTCGACACGGGAACGCTCCAACTGCTGATGGGCGTCGCCCAGTTCGATCGCCTGCTGGGCGGCGTCGGCCGGTCCGGCCGTACCGGTCGCCTCCAGTTCGCCGTCCTCGGTGGTGTGCACGGCGTCGACCTGCTCCAGGAGGTTGACCACGGCTGTGAGGCGGCTCGACGTCAGGTTGGTCTGCTCGCGCAGCTCGGTCGGCGGGACGGGCCCGTCGTGTTCCTCCAGCGTGCTCACGACCTGGGTGACGGTGTCCGGGTCCGGCCGCCCGGCTGCGAAGAAGCGCTGCATGCCGAGGTCTTGGGGCCGGTACGCGAGTATCGCGCGGGCCTTCTCGCCGTCGCGTCCGGCGCGGCCGATCTCCTGGTAGTAGGCGTCCAGGGAGCCGGGGACGGAGGCGTGCAGCACGAAACGGACGTCGGGCTTGTCGATGCCCATCCCGAAGGCGGAGGTCGCCACGACCACGTCCAGTTCGCCCGCCATGAACCGGTCGTGCACCTCGCCCCGCTCCCGCGCGGGCAGCCCCGCGTGGTACGCGGCCGCGTCCAGCCCGAGCAGGCTCAGTTCCTCGGCGTACTCCTCGGCCTCCCGGCGCGTACCGGCGTACACGAGGCCGGGCTTGGCCTCCGCGGCGGCGCGTTCGACGACGGCTCGCTTCTTGGCGGTGGCGTCCTGGAAGGGGATGACCTCCAGGTGGATGTTGGGCCGGTCGAAGCCGGTGACCACCTCGCGCACGTCCCGCATGCCGAGCTGACTGACGATGTCGGCCCGTACGGGTGCGGCGGCGCTCGCGGTCAGGGCCAGTACGGGAGGCCGGCCGAGCCGGTCGATGACCTGGCCGAGCCGCAGGTAGTCGGGGCGGAAGTCGTGCCCCCAGGACGACACGCACTGGGCCTCGTCCACGACGAACAGCGCGGGCTCGGCGGCGGCGAGCTGCTCCACCACCTCGTCCTTGGCGAGCTGCTCGGGCGCCAGGAAGAGGAAGTCGACGTCACCCTCGCTGATCCGGTCCCAGACCGCCGCGTTCTCGCTGCCGCTCTGGGAGGAGTTCACGGCGGCCGCCTCCGCGCCCTCCCGGTTCAGCAGCCCGCGTACCTGATCCCGTTGGAGCGCGACGAGCGGCGACACCACGACGGTCGGCCCCGGCAGCAGCAGCCCCGGCACCTGGTAGACGGCCGACTTCCCGGCTCCCGTGGGCATCACGACCAGCGTGTCCCGCCGCTCCATCACCGCTTCCATCGCCAGGAGTTGCTCCGGCCGCAGCTCCTCCCATCCGAACACGTCCGCCGCGCTCTTCCGCAGCCGCTTCGCCGAGGCGGTAGTCATCATGCTCCCCCTGTGTTCCGGGCCTTGCTCAGATCACCGGAATCGGCGCCTGGGTGAGCACCCGGTACCCCGGGGTGGCCGGAGTAGCGCCCTGGCCCCGGAATCGGACCTCGGGCAGGCGCGACACCCCGAGGTTGCACGAGGAACGACGCGAGTGCCTCCGAAGCTCGGCGCGGGGCAGCGAGGGAAGGGACCAAGATCCCGCTTTCGGCACGAGAGTCGTGAATCCGGGGTTCCGCTTAACCCCGGGATTCCTGGGGAATGCCGCAACTCCCCCTGGGCACCCGGAGCCCAGAGACACAAAGTAACGGCATTCCCCCTTTCATGGAACGGGAGTTCTCATGACCAGTTACGGTGGCCAGCCGACCGCTCGATCCGGTTCGCGGGCCAACGGTCTCGCTATCGCGGGCCTGGTGTGCGGCATTGTCGGCTTTTTCTTCCTCAATGTCGTTCTCGGCCCCCTGGCGATCATCCTCGGCATGGTCGCCACACGGCAGCCGGGCGCACGGGGCGGTCGGGGAATGGCGAAGGCGGCGGTCGTTCTCGGCATCGTCGACCTCGTGGTCTTCGCCATTCTCATGATCGTGGCGGCGAACACCGGCGGATTCCACTGGTACGTCGGAAACTGACGCCGAAATCGAATTCCGGGCGCGTACGACAGACGCGTACGACCATGGGCTGCGGGCAGTGATGAACCATGACGACACTGCTCGCGGCCTTCGTGCTCGGCACCCCCGATCCCCCCGCGCTGGCCGATTTCTATCGCGCCCTGTTGGGCTGGGACGAGGTCGACCGTGAGCCCGACTGGGTCCGGCTCAAGGCTCCGGAGCATGAACGCCCCGGTCTCAGCTTCCAGCTGGAGAAGGACCACCGCGCGCCGGCCTGGCCGTCCGGCCCCGGCGAGCAGCAGATGCAGGCCCACCTCGACATCCAGGTGGACGATCTCGCCGCCGAGACCGAGCGTGCGTGCGCCCTGGGTGCGACGGTGGAGGAACACCAGCCGCAGAACGACGTCCGCGTGCTGCGCGATCCGCACGGCCATCTGTTCTGCCTCTTCCTCCCCGGTGCCTGAGCGACGCGCACGACTCGTCCCCGCGCCGTCGGCTCCGGACTCCGCCGGGCCTGCCGACCCGTACCGCACGGCGTTGCCCACGGCCGGCACCCGTGATTGGCTCGGCCGATGAATCTTCTGCTGACGTCGGCCGGCCTGCGCAACGAGTCCCTGAAGGACGCCCTGCGGGACATGCTGGGCAGGCCGTTCGGCTCGGCGAACCTCGTATACGTCCCCACCGCGTCCATGGCCGAGTCCGGCGACCACGGCTGGCTCCTCGCCGACATGACCCGCGTACACGGTCTCGGCTGGCGGGAGTTCGACATCCTGGAGCTGAACGGCCTGCCCCGGCAACTGGTGCTCGACCGGCTGCTGCGCGCCGACGTCATCTACGTCGGCGGCGGCAACCACTACCACCTCGCCCGCAGCATCACCGGCAACGGCCTGGCCGACGGCTTCCTGAAAGCCCTTGCCGACCGGGTCTACGTGGGGCTGAGCGCCGGCTCGATGATCCTCAGCCGGCATCTCACCGAGCACTCCGCCGACGTCATCGGGGACACGGCGGACCTCCGCCTGCTCGGCGCGTCCACCGTGACCCCGCCCTTCGGCCTGCTCGACTCGTACCTGAAGCCCCATCTGTACTCACCGGACTTCCCGGAACGCGACGACGCCTGGGCCGATCGCATCGTCGCGCGGGCGGACTTCCCGATCCACTTCATCGACGACGACACGGCGGTCCGGGTGCGCGGCGACAAGGTGGACGTCGTCTCGGAGGGCCGGTGGCGGTTCCATCCGTGACCGGGTCACCGGCCCAGAAGGTCCGACGTGATGTCCCGCGGGTGGCGGCGGACACCGACCGGACCACGATGATCGTGCCCGATGGGGGAAGCAGGGCGTCCGCACGCTGCGCGAACTGGCCCTGGGCTGACGATTCCCGGAGAAGCGAGACGTGCCCTTCGCCGGTCAGCTCCTGCAAACGAACCACCGGACCGTCCACCCTCGCGCCGATCTGACCTGCCCGAGGTCCGCAGCACCGGGGAACCCTGGGCGAGAGGCCCTCGGCCTGCCTCCGCGACCGGCCCTCACCCGTACTCGGTGAGCGGCCAGGGGACGGCGCTGCCGTTCGACGAGGCCCCAGCGATCGACGCCGCGCCGGCCCGCGACTGCCGCGTTCCGCTCGAGCGCCTCCGGCCGCCCCGCACGCTCAACCCGCTTCCGGCGATCGGCTGGTAGCCGGGAGCCCGGGCGACGGCTCCGGACATGCATCGTCATTCGCCCGAGCAATTTTCACGAGTGATTCAAGTCACAACACAGGGCGATGATGGCGGAGAGTGAATGATCGCCAGCGAGATCACCTGGAGTGACATTCCATTACCTCAGGGTCAAGGTCGGGCTTTTGCGGGATCTTGAATGTATGGCCCATCGATACTGAGCTCTTTACTTTCCCGTGGATCAACGTCTTGTTGAACGAGCAGGCCCGTGGGTGTCAAGGGAGGGATTTTGGACGCCTGACCGGAAAGCGTTCCCCTATTGATCGCCTCGTCGGCGTGATGCCACGATCACGCCGCAAGCCACCTTCGGCTGCACAGAGAGTCACCACGAGAGGATCGAACATGTCTTTCGAATTCGCCGAGTTCGGTACCGAGCGCACCGCTGAGACCGCCGAGCTGATCAACGCGTCGTCCGACAACGGCCGCGCCCTGATCAACGCCTCGTCCGACAACGGCCGCGCGCTCATCAACGCCTCGTCCGACAACGGCCGCGCGCTCATCAACGCCTCGTCCGACAACGGCCGCGCGCTCATCAACGCCTCGTCCGACAACGGCCGTACCGCCCTCTGACCCTCGCGGTCCTGAGATGTGGTGGCGGCGCGCTCGCATCGCGCCGCCACCACGTTGACCAGGGTACGCGCGTCCGGGGAGCATGAAGGAGCATCACGTGACAGAGCCCAGTGCCGGCGGGTCGACGCCATGGAGCAGACCGGCAGTCCTGGCAGTCACCTTCGCCACCTTCCTGTCTTCGGCGGCCTTCTATCTGAACTTCCCGATTCTGCCGCTCTACGTCGCGCACCTGGGGCACGGGCATGTCGGAGCCTGGCTGGGGCCCATCGTGGGCGTGACGTTTCTGGTCAGCGCGATCGTCAACCCCTTCTGGGGCGCGCTCGCGGACCGGTTCGGCCAGCGCGCGATGATGCTTCGCGCGGCGGCCGCGGTGACCGTGGTGTACGCACTCACCCCGCTGGCCGTCACACCCAGTAGTCTCTTCGCGCTGCGCGTCCTGGCGGGCCTCGCCTCCGGGTTCATCCCCGCCGCGACAGCCCTGTTGAGCCGTCATGTCCCCGAGGAACGTCTCGGGCGCACCATGAGTCTGCTGTCGGTGGCCCGCAATGCGGGAGCCCTGCTCGGTCCGGCCGTCGGTACTTTGCTGACGACCGGCGACTCCTTCGTCCTGGTCTATGCGGTGGCCGCCGCGCTCATGGCGCTGTGCTTCCTGCTCGCCCTCTTCGTACCCCGTGAACGCGGGGCGCCCGGTGCGGAGCGACCACCGCTGTGGGACCGGCATCTGTGGCTCCAACCGTTGCGCAGCCTCGGTGCGCGCGGCACGTCGGGTCTGCGCCCCGTCCTGGCGGTGGTGCTGCTCACCAGCATGGCCGCGGCCGTTGTGCAGGTGTTGCTGCCGCTCCAGCTCGCCGAGGTCGGCGGTGCCTCCGGACGTCGGCTGGCTGGTCTGGCCTTCTCGGTCGGGGGTGTGGCGTCGCTCCTCACCGCCTACGGCTGGGGACGGCTGACGGACCGGCTGGGTACGCGTGTCCTTCTTCTCGGTGTGTTCACGGGTGGAGCGGCCGCCAGCGTGCTGCTGTTCGCCGCCCGCACGACGTGGACGGTGCTCGCGGCATACGCGTTGTACTGCGTGGTGTTGTGCGAGGTTTTCACCTTGCTCACGGTCGCCCTGGCGCGGCGGGAGTCGGCCGAGACGCGTGGCACGGTGTTCGGGCTCAACAACACGGTCATGCAACTCGGGCAGGCCCTGGGCCCGACGCTTGCCGGATTCGCCGTCTCCTTCTGCTCGCCCACCACCGGAGTGCTGCTGACGTCGCTGTTGCTCGGGGGATCTCTGGTGGTCACGGCCACTACGTCGGCCGGCGACCGCCCCCGTCCGCATACAGAACAGCCTTCTCCAGAACCGATCAAGCGCTGATTCCGAACCGTCTGCCCCCAGCGCCGCCTTGCTGACAGCTGTCGGCCCACCGCCGTTGTCCCTCGCGGCCCTGTGGCCCGCCTTCGTCCGCCGTCCGTGCGGAGAAAGCCTGAGATGAACTGGAACGAGTTGCCCGAGGGCGTGGCCGGCGCCATGTCCCGGCCCCCGGCACCCTGTCATGTGGAGGAGTTCACCTTCACTCTGGTCGACACCCTCGCGAGTGCCTGGTCCGCGCAGCCCTTGCCGGCCGTCCCGCTGAGGCCGGTCGTCCGTGAGGGAGACCAGGCGACTTCTTGGACGACGGGAGGTCTCCTCTCCCCTTCCACCGCCTGTTACGACAACGCCCACGCCACGCACGCGAGCGAGTTCGACTGCATCCACTACATGGCCGTCGGGCACCCGGGAGCGGTTCTGCTGCCCGCGCTCCTCGCGCTGCTGGAGTGCGGACTGGTCACCGCACAGCAGGTGATCAGGGGTTACCTGGCCGGCCTGGAGACCATGGTGACCCTGGGTGAGTCCGTGGGTGATCAGCTGCGCAAGCGTGGCTTCCACGCGACACCGGTCCTCGGTGCGCCGGCCACTGCCGCCGCGGTCGCGGGTTCTCTCGGCCTCGGCCCGCCGGCTCTGAGCACGGCCATGTTCCTGGCCCTCACCTCGCAGTCCGGCTACGCGTGCGCGCACGGCACGGTCGGCAAGGCTCATCAGGTCGCGGCCGCAAGCCGGGGAGGCTTGGAAGCGGGCCTGCGCGCGGCGTCCCTGCGCGAGAGCGAACGAGTCGACGCCTGGTACGCGCCGCTGGAAGCGCTGCTCCAGGAGAAGCTCTCCTTGCCTGTCCATGGGTTCGGCGATCCCTGGGCTCTGGACGTCCTGCCGACCCATTACAAGAAGTACCCGCTGTGTGGCTACTTCGACGCACCCCTGGACCACCTGGAGTCGCTCCGAGGGAACGGCTTCTTGCGTGACGCGCTGGGCGTGACGCTGGGGGTACCCGAGTACGTGGCCACGGCGAGCAAGTACCAGCGGCCGCGCACAGTGGAGGAAGCCCGTTTCTCCCTCCCGTACGCGGTGGCCGGCCTGCTGACACGCGGCGCCGTCACACCCGCTCTCTTCACCGAGGCCGCTGTGGCTGACGCCGTACTGGCACACCAGGCCTACGACGTGACCGTCGAGGAGGTTCCCGGTGAGCTCGGACCGCTCGGGGACACCCTTCCCGGCTTCGTGCGGGTGAGGCGCCGCGACGGTAGTGAGGAGAGCCTCACCGTCGTCTACGAGGTGGTGCCCCCGACGACGGACTGGACACGGGCCCGGGCGAAACTGGCGGGCAGCCTGCCCAGGGCGGACAGTGCCACAGCCGACGGCATCATCACCGGACTTCGTGGGTTCGGACAACTGGACGGCCCTGGTCTGGGCCGCCTCCTGGCGTGGGGAGCGGAAAACCGATGAGCACCTTCGAAATCGCCGCGGACGCGGCCCTCTTCGACGACGGGAAAGAGGTCGTCGTCTACCGCAGCACCACTCGCTCCGGCTTTGCCCTGCGCGGCCTGTGGGGTGACCTTCTGGGCGTGGTCTGGCACCGCGTCATCGACGGTGGCGCCGACTCCGGCGAACTCGTGGCCCTGTTGGCCGAGCGCGGCGTCGACCGTGAGGAGGCTACGGACTTCCTTGCCGAGCTGACCCGACGCGGCGTGTTCACGGACCCGGCCGAACCCGCCCCGCTCAGCCGGCCGCTGGAGCGGATCTCCGTGGCGGGACTGCCGCGCGCGGCGTCGCTCCTCACCGGTCTGCTCTCCGAGCAGGCCGACGGGGAAGATCCCACCCCCGAGATCGTCGACTGGGTCCCCGGTGAGGTCGCGGCCCCCGGCAGCCGGGCCGTGGTCGTTGTCGCCGACGCCACCGAGATCGGACTGTTCCGGGAGGCGAACCGGGACGCCCTGCGCTCGGGCTCGCCCTTCCTCACCGCGATGCTCGGCGCCGGAACTGTCACCCTCGGCCCCACCGTGATTCCCGGCGGCTCGGCCTGCTTCGAGTGCTACTGGACCCGGCGCACCATGGAGGACGACGCCGCGACCCCGCAATGGATCACCCGGTCGCGGCCCCGTATCCCCGGCTCGGCCGGTAAGCCCGGGGCGAACAGCACCGGACTGCACATGGCCACCGCGCTGCTGGCCCGTGAGATCTCCCGCCTGCGCCACGGCGCCTTCGGGCCCGCTCTGGTCAGCAAGGTCTCGGTGCTCGACGAGGCCACCTTCTCCGGTGACGTCCACGCTGTCTTCCCGGTGCCGTCCTGCAGGGCCTGCGCGCTGACCGAGGAAGTCGTCCGGGAAGGTACGCACAGCCGATGACACTCTCCGCACCCGGATGGGCGGCGCCCGAAGACACCCGCGGCACGATGCCGGGCTCCCGCCACGACACGGCACCGCGTCTCAGCTTCGACCGTCTCGTCGACGGCGGCGAGCCGGACGCCCGCGCCCTGCTGCCCCGCTTCACCACCGCTGTCAGTTCTGACGTCGGCATCGTGCGGCTCCTCGCCGAGGAGCGCGACTACTACAACGACGAACCGGCCACCCTGCTCCACCGCGCCGAGGTCGTGCCGACCCATCGTCTGTCCTCCAGCGGCTACACCAAGCGCGCCGCCGAAGGCGGGCGCGGCTTCGACGCCGGTACGACCACGGTCGGCGCACTGTTCGAAGCGTTCGAGCGGTACAGCCTGTCCGTCTACCGCGAGGAGCACCTCCTGCGCGGCAGCCATGAGGCGCTGACCGCCCAGGGCGCGCAGGCCGTCGCCCCCTCACGCTTCCTGTGCGCACGGACCGCGACCGAGAACGAGCGGCGTCGGGTCGACGGCACCGAGCGCGCCTGGGTCCGGGGCACGTCCGTGGCGACCGGAGCCGTCGTCCTCGTGCCGGCGCAGACGGTGTTTCTGCCGTACTACGTCTCCGAGGACGAAGGCTATCTGCGAGATCCGCTGACCACGGGGGCGGCCGCGGGTCTCGCGCCGGCCGCGGCCGCACGGCGCGGACTGCTCGAAGCTGTCGAACGCGATGCCGTCATGCTGATGCACTATCTGAACCTGGTGCCCGACGCCCTGGACGCCGGCGCCGTCAATGATGACCGCCTGCTTGAGCTGCTCCGCGACGCCCGCCGGCACCACCTGGAGATACGTCTCTTCCGTGTACCCACCGACCTGCCCGTGCATGTCGTGGTCGCCCAGGTCCTCGATCGCTCCGGAGTGGGCCCGGAGATGACAGTCGGTTCCAAGGCGTCCTTGTCCCTGTCCGACGCCATGGTCGGCGCCGTGCTCGAGGCGATCTGCTTCCGGCGCGGACTGCGCGACCGGCTGGACCACGCCCGTCAGTACGCCGAACAGCATCTGCACACCGGCTTCGACATCAACTGTCTGGAGGAGCGCACCTACTACTGGATGCAGCCGGGCCGGTCGTCCCGGTTGAGCTACCTGGAAGACGCGGGCGCCCCGGCCGATCCGGGCGCCTTCGCCGACCGTGCCGGTTCCATGCGCGGGCTGGTCGAGGAGTTGCTCGACCGTGTCGGAGACATCGTGCTGGTGGACGTGACCACGGACGACGTGCGCGAACTGGGTGTCTCGGTGATGAAGGCCGTCGTACCCGAACTGCAACCGATGCATCTGGCCGAACCACTGCGGATCTTCACGCGCAGGCTGCTCTCCCTCGGTGCCCGCCACGGGCAGGAAACACCGGAACTCAACGACGTCCCGCACCCCTTCCTGTAGTTGTGAGGTTCCCCGTGTCGACACACTCCTTCGCCTATCCCGACTTTCACGCCGCCAGCTCCACCGAGGGCCGGTACATGGAGAGCGAGAACTGGACCTCCGTGGCGCACTGGCCCCGCGCCTGGCTGGACATCGTGTTCAAGACCTACCCCCGCATGCCGCTGCTGCCCTTGCCCGACGTGCCGTGGGAATCCCAGCTCTCGCTGTCCGAGGCTCTCGTCCAGCGCTCCTCCGACCGGGCCAATGTCGCTGAACCACTCGCACTGGACACACTGTCGGTGCTGCTGCGCGAATCGACCCGGATCAAGCCGACCGCCGTCGACCACGGCTCGCGCCGCGTATACCCCTCCGCGGGGGCCCGCTTCCCGGTCGAAGTGTATGTAGCCGTCAGCCGCTGCGAGGGCGTCGCCAGCGGGCTCTACCACTACCGGCCCCTCGATCACGCTCTGGAGCAGCTGGCCGCCGGCCCCCAGCGGGACCGACTGCGCCGGGTCTTCGGGCACGACTGGATCGCCGACGCCCGCTGCGTCGTTCTGCTCAGCGCCGAACTGTCCCGGTCCGCCGTCAAGTACGGCGACCGCGCCTACCGCTTCTCCCTGATCGAGGCCGGACACCTGATGCACAACCTGCTTCTGGTGGGCACCGACCTCGGATCGGCGGTGACACCCATAGGCGGGTTCGCCGACGACCGCATGCACCGGTACCTCGGGCTCGGTCCCACCGAGGAGTACGTTCTCTACAGCGCGGTCGTCTCGTGATACCTGCCCCAACTGCGCCCTGGGGCCTGTCCGTCCACGTCGAACGGGCCCCGGGCCCCCAGTTCACCTGGGCCTCTGCCTGGCCGGTCGGGTTCCGTAGCGAGGGCCCCGGCGAGCACGGGCTGGCGCATCTGTGCGAGCACCTGCTGTTCCAGGGCACCGACGCCCATCCCAAACTCGACTACTTCCGGCGCGTGGAGGCGGCCGGCGGCATCGCGAACGCCCGCACGCGCCCGGACTTCACCGTGCACTTCGGCGGCGCCCGCGCCACGCACTGGCAGGAGATCCTCCGTCTGGAGGGCGACCGGTTCCACGGCACCCTCGCCTCGGCCGACGTCATCGCCAACCAGCAGGCCGTGGTGGCCGCAGAGGTCCAGGAGAAGCTCCTCGGCAACCCGCGCGGGACCTATCCGTGGGTCGATGTCCCCCGCGCCCTGTTCACCGACCCGGCCCACGCACACGACGGATACGCGGCGCCTGCCCTGGCACCCGCGCCCACACCCGCGACCGTTGCCGCGTTCTACCGGTCGGCCTACGAGCAAGCACGTCCGGTGCTGTGGCTGCGCGGTCCCTTCGAAGAGCGTGAGGCCGTAGCGGTGGTGGAGGAGTCCTTCGCACCCCCGCGGATGGAGGCGAGGCCCGGCCGGGGGGCGGCGAGGACCCACCGCATGCCGTCTCCGGCCGTGCCTTCACACCCGACGGGCAGCGCCCTCGCCTGGGCGTTGTCCGGTCCCTCGGTCCACAAGCAGTTCACCGCTCTGCTCGTCCTGGTCGAGGCCATGAACGACATCCTCGCCCCCACTCTCGGAGCCACCGCCTACTGGGGCATGTTCGACGAGCCCTGCCAGATGTCCGATCCCTGGTACGTCACGGTGGAAGCACCGGGCAGCCCTGACCGTCTGCGCACAGCCGTACGGGACCTGCTGTCCGGCCTTGTCCGGACCCCGCCCGCCGCCGCGACGGTGGAAGGCTGGGCGGCGAGCAGACTGCTCACCCTGCGCAGGCCGGAGGCCGACCCCGTCGAGTACACCGTGCGGCGGGCTGTGGACACCCTGTTGCACGACGACCCCGCCTTCACCCAGGCACGCTGCGACGAACTGACATCGGTCAGCGCCGCGGACGTGGCCGAGGCTGCCGCGCTCGTCCTGGAAGCGGGCTGGGTGGTGCTCCCCCATGAGTGAGTCCCCCGGTGCCGCCGCCCTGCGCGCCGCGGCACATCGGACGGCCGCACAACTCGGCCACGACACCCGCCGCACACCGGGCAACCACGTCGTGCCGATGTCCGGAACAACGGTGGAGATCCGGCTCTTCCTGCCCTGGACGCGTCCCGCATGGCCCGCGGCCGGCCACACCCGTCCCGTGAACGCACGCCTGCGGGAACTCCTGGCCGCTCCCTTCCGCCACGGTGCGCGCGTGAAAGCGGTGGATGCCATCGGTGGCCTGAGCGTCAGCGCCTACGTGGCACCCGAGCGTTCCCTGGCCTTTCTCACGGCGCTGGCCCGCCTCCCGGAACTGATGCCCGACATGGCTGTACCACTGCCACCGGGAGAGCCGGTCGCGTCGGGGTCTCCCGACGAATCCATCGAGGACGTCGCTCGTCGACAGGCGCTGAGGCTCCTCCCGGCGGGACCCGACAGGACGCCGGCTGAGGACCACACCCGTCCGGACTGGGGGCGTGCCCATCTGGTGGTCGTCGGTCCCGTGGACCACCGCGCGGACATACCGACCTGGGCGGCCTCCCACACCCCGTCCGTCTCCCCCGCCGTGAACGCTCCGGATTCGCCCAGCGGACCTCACGAGGGCCGGCATACGCACGACGTGTCCGCGGTGGGCATCGTGTGCCCACTCTCCGGCGCACCGGCGGCCGAGGAACTGGCCGCCACGGTGGTCGGCGGCAGTCATGCGGCTGACCTCGTGGAAATCCTCAGGGAACGGCTGGGCATAGCCTACGCACCCGACATGGTCGTCCACCGCCGCGCCGGACTGCCACACCTGTGGACATGGCTGCCGGTCGCTCCGCAGCACTTCCGGCTCCTGACCAGAACAGTCGCACTCGCCACCAGCCGCCCCCGCCGGTGCGACGAGGACCGCCTCGACCGGGCCAAGAGCCACCTGGCCGGAAAGCTGGAACGCGCCCTGTGCGAACCCCGCGCCCTGGCGAACCTGCTCGTCGGACACCCGCCCCACGGATCCGGCCCGGAATCTTTGCGCGACCACTACATGACTGTCGCGGACACGTCTCCGCACGAGGTCGACGCCGCGGCAGAACGCCTGCTCGCCCGACGCGCTGTGCTCGTCATGGGACCCGACAACACCAGCGAGGCGCTTGAGAACGCCTTCAGTCACCACGGAGGATGACATGCCGAACCCCGCCACGCCGCTCACGGACACCATGAAGATCGACGTACGAACCGCCCCGTTCCCGCACCTGACCGTCACAGACCTGTTCGGCTCCGAAGACGCCGAAGCCGTGCTCGGGTGGCTGGAACGATTCGACGGCTGGACGAGCAAGAGCGAGCAGCACTACAAGTCCGACGTCCACCACTTCGCCGCCGACAGCCTCCCGGAGGACCTGGCGGCCGTCCTGACCGAGGACAAGCTCTCCCGTGTCCGCGAGCTGATGGAGTCGTCCTTCAAGGTTCGCTTCCGCCCCGACCACTTCCTGCTCGCCAACCGGTACGTGCCGGGCGACGGTACCGCCGTGCACTCCGACTTCAATCCGGACACCGGTCACAAGTACTTCTTCACGCATCGTCTGATCGCGTACTTCAACCGGTCCTGGGAAGAGGCCGACGGCGGCATCCTTGGCCTGTTCGACAGCCAGGAGTCCACCTCGCCGGCCGTCCAGTACCCCCCGTTGCACAACACGGCCGCAGGCATGGCGATGAGCGAGTCGTCGTTCCACGCGGTCGGAGCACTCCGCGGCGGGCTGCGCTACTGCCTGATCTTCTCCTTCACCACCGAGGACCTTCAGTACCAGCGCTCACTGCGCTGACACCGACCATGGCGGCTGGTCAGGGCCGGTTGCCGGAGAGGCGCCGTGCGCGCGCTCGCTGCCGGGCCCGATCGTCGTGACCCGCTGACCCCGGTCAAGGGCACTCGTCCCCCACTGGTCCCCAAGAACGATCGAGGGCCGGTTGCGGATTTCTCCGTAACCGGCCCTCACCTGCGACTTCGTAAAGTCGGGACGACAGGATTTGAACCTGCGACCCCTTGACCCCCAGTCAAGTGCGCTACCAAGCTGCGCCACGTCCCGATGCGCTCACTCGCGGTGACCCGCGTGATCGCGCGAACAGCACTTTACCCCACGTACGGGACTCCTCCGAAGCGGGTTGTCGGTGGGACGGGGCAGAATCGGCCGCATGACAGACGCGGAGACGGGCGGAGACAGCGGCGGACGCGACCGGGACACCGACGGGCGGGCCCGGAACGCCCGCCCCCGCGACGGGCTGGGGCGGCCGTTGCCCTACGGGTCCGCCGGGGTCGAGCGGCAGCCCGAGGGGGTCGTACGGAGCCCCGACGAGACGGTCGCGGAGGCACAGGCGCTGCTGGACGAGGGGAAGCCGTTCCACGCGCACGAGGTGTTCGAGGACGCCTGGAAGTCCGGCCCCGACACCGAGCGCGAGCTGTGGCGCGGCCTCGCCCAGATCGCCGTGGGCCTCACCCACTCCGCCCGCGGCAACATCACGGGCGGCCCCCGCCTCCTGCGCCGGGGCGCCGCGGCGGTGACGGCCTGGTCCGGCCAGAACCAGCCCCACCCCTACGACCTCGACCTGCCCGGCCTCGCGACCTGGGCCGTGGACCTCGCCGGGCGGGTGGAGGCGGCCTCCGCCCCCGTCGACGCCGGCGCCGAGGGACCCCGTCTGCGGCGGGGCTGACGCGCGCGGCCGGCCCGGCGGGAAGCACCCGGCGCCCTCGCGACCCGGCCGCCCGGCGCGCCGCGGGCGGGGCCCGCGTGTCACGTGGTGCCCAGGTGGCCCCGGGGGCATGCTGTGGGGCACCCGCGATCGCGGGGCAGCCGACTGAGAAGGAGTCACGCTGGTGTCGTCCGAGGACGTTACGGTCGTGGCTCTCCTGGCGGACCCCGACGCGCCGACGGAGATCGCGCGGCGCCTGGCCCGGACCCTCCCCGACCCCCTCGCCAAAAAAGCGGGCGACGGACGGCGGTTCGAGTTCCGCGTGGTCAGCGAGCCCTTCACCGCGGGGACGGAGGACCCGCCCACCCTGGTGCGCCGGATCATGGACCGTGCCAGGACGGAGGACTGGGACATCGTCGTGGCCATCACCGACCTTCCGCTCCACGTCCACGGGCGCAAACTCGTCGTGGAACTCAGCCACGAACACGGCCTCGCGCTGCTCTCCCTGCCCACGCTGGGCGGCCTGCGCCTGCAGACCAGAGCGGCACGGGCCGTCGAACAAGTGGTCCTCACCCTGGCCGCCCCGCAGACCCCCGGAACCGATGGGCATCCGCAGAGCCGGCCGCTGGGACACTTCGTCAGCCGTTTCGCCCCCATCCACCCCGGCCCGGTCGACGAGGACGAGGCCGCGGATCTCCGGTACGTCGTCGGCGGGCCGCGCGGCTACCTGAGAGTGCTCGTCGGCATGGTCCGCGCCAACCGGCCGTGGCGCCTGGTGCCGGGTCTGTCCAAGGCCCTGGCGGCCGCACTCGCCACCGGGGCCGTGGCCACCGTGAACTCCACCGTCTGGAGCCTGTCGCAAGCCCTGAGCACCCCCCGCCTCGTGATCTCCACGGTCGGGTCCGTCGCCATCATGATCGGCTGGCTGATCGTGGACGCGCAGCTGTGGCATCGACCAGCGAACGCGCTGCCGGAGGAGAAGAGGAGGACGAGCCTCTACAACACCTCGACCGTCTTGACCGTGGGCATCGGGGTGATCGTGTGTTATGTCGGGTTGCTGGCCGTCAGCTTGGTCTGGGCGCTGTTCATCCTCAACGACAAGGTCTTCGCCACCACGACCCAGAACCAGCTGCACACCACCGACTACTGGACGTTGGCCTGGTTCGTCGCTTCGGTCGCCACGGTGGGCGGCGCGCTGGGGTCGGGCCTGGAGAGCGACGAGGCGATCCGGGCAGCCGCCTTCTCCAAGCGCGAACAGGAGCGTCGGGACATGCTCCAGGAGGACGACGACGACCGGGACCGGTCGGAGACTTGAGGCGGAGATCCGTCGGCGGCCGGCGGGTCGGAAGGCCCGGACGTCTCGCTGATCGGGCGGTGAGTGGCTGTTTCGCGCCGGAGGCCGACGGGGACCCGGACGGCACGCCGCCCGGGATGCCGAAGCCCCCTGCGACGGCACCGCGGCGGCACCGCCGCTCCACCCGATCCGGGTGGACGGCCGGCATCGACGTGCCGCGGCCGAGCCGCGGCCGAGAGAAGTCATCATGAAAGCAGCGGTATATGAAGGACCGCGCACGGTAGCGGTGAAGGACGTACCGGACGCGAAGATCGAACACCCCTGCGACATCATCGTCAAGATCACCACCACCAACATCTGCGGTTCGGACCTCCACATGTACGAGGGCCGCACCTCGTTCGAGCCCGGTCGCACCTTCGGACACGAGAACATGGGCCAGGTCGTGGAGGTCGGCCCGGCGGTGCGCAAGGTCCAGGTCGGCGAGTACGTGGTGCTGCCCTTCAACATCGCCTGCGGCTTCTGCAAGCAGTGCGAGCGCGGGCTCACCAACTACTGCCTGACCATGCAGCCGGAACCGGCTCTCGCCGGAGCCGCCTACGGATTCGCCGACATGGGCCCCTACCAGGGCGGCCAGGCGGAGCTGCTGCGCGTGCCCTACGGCGACTTCAACGCCCTGCGCCTCGGCGAGGACGCGGCCGAGCGGCAGACCGACTACGTGATGCTCGCGGACATCTTCCCCACCGGCTATCACGCCACCGAGATGGCCCACGTCAAACCGGGCGACCAGACCATCGTCTTCGGGGCCGGTCCCGTCGGGCTGATGGCGGCCTACTCCGCCCTCCTCAAGGGCGCCGGGCGCGTCTGGGTGGTCGACCACCAGCCCGACCGGCTGCACAAGGCGGAGGAGATCGGGGCCATCCCGGTCAACACCGCCGAGCAGGACCCGGCGGAGGTCGTCAAGGACGCCACTCTCGGTCTGGGCGCCGACAACGGCTGTGAGTGCGTCGGCTACCAGGCCCATGACGCCCAGGGACACGAGGACGCCAGCCTCACGCTCAACGGGCTGATCGACTCGGTCAGGTTCACGGGCGACATCGGCGTGGTGGGCGTGTTCCTGCCCGAGGACCCCGGCGGCGAGCAGGCCCAGAACGAGCTGGAGGCGCACGGCAAGGTGCCGATCGACTTCGGCATGATGTGGTTCAAGGGCCAGCACGTCGGCACCGGGCAGGCGCCGGTCAAGAGGTACAACCGGGCGCTGCGCGACCTGATCGCCGGCGGGAAGGCGAAGCCGAGCTTCGTCGTCAGCCACGAACTCGGCCTGGACCAGGCCCCCACGGGCTACGAGCACTTCGACGCCCGTGACGACGGCTGGACCAAGGTCGTCCTGCATCCGGACGGACGGGGGAACGGCCACCGGGGCTGAGGGACCCGCGGACCGCGGCGGGCTGCGGACACGACCGCCTTCCCGACCGCGGCCCGTCTCCTCAGGCCCGTCCTTCCCGCCGTTCCTCGTCCGCCGCTCCCCCCGCCCCCAGCAACCCCGTGGGCGGCAGCGCCCGCTCGGCCTGCAAGCGGGGCAGCGTCCGGCGGGAGACGTGCCGCACGACCGGCGGAAGGACCGCGCGCCCCCACTGGGCGAGCCGCAGCCAGGCCGGTACGTACACCGACGTCCGCCGGTGCTCCACCGCGCTGACCAGGCGTTCCGCGACCACCTCCGCCGGGTACACCCTGCGGGCCGGGGCCGGCATGTGGGCGCGCAGTTCGCGGAGGACGGGGTAGTGGTCGGCGTCCCGGGTCATGTCGGTGTCGGTCCAGTTGATGTAGGCGATGCCCACGCCGACGGACTCGTGGGCGACCTCGGCCTGGAGGGAGCGGGCGAACGACTCGACGCCCGCCTTGGACGCGCAGTAGGCGCTCATCATCGGCGAGGTGCCGAACGCGGCGAGCGACGCCACCTGGAGGAAGTAGCCGGAGGTGACCAGCAGATCGGCGAGGAACGCCCGCGCGGTCAGGGCGCTGCCGACCAGGTTGACGTCGATCACCCGCCGCCAGGACTCGGGGGTGGACCCCGCGAAGGGGCCGCCCTCGGCGATCCCCGCGTTGGCCACGACGACGGACGGACGGCCCAGGCGCTCCCGTACCTCCGCCGCCGCGCGCTCCAGGGCACCGAAGTCGGTGATGTCGACCTCCACGGCGATCACCGGCGGTGGGAGGGATGCCGCCACCCCCTCCAGTCGCGGCCCCTCCAGACCGAGCAGCGCGAGCCGCGCACCGCGCTCGGCGAACGCGTGGGCCAGGGCCGCGCCCAGGCCGCGCGCGGCCCCGGTCACGACGACGGTACGGCCTGCGAGGGGGCTGTCGTACATGGCGGCTGCCTCCGTCCTCGGAACCCGGCACGTCCGGGCTCACCGGAAGGGCCGAGTACCCACCTGCGACACGAAGCGACTCCCTGCCGGGGCGCTAGTGCACCTGGTACTGCCCCACGGCGATGAAGTACCGCAGCTCCTCCAGCGTGCCGTCCAGGGCGGCGGAAGCGGCGGCGCGGAGGGCCGGACTGGACTTGGGGTCGGCGAGGATGCGGAGGGCGGCCACCCGGTCGTCCTCGCCCTGCGCCAGCCGGTAACCGGTCTCCAGGAACGCCCGCTGGTCGTCCATCGTCCCGTCGAGCGCCTTGCTCGCCTCCCGGATCACCGCCTTCCCGCTCGTGGGGTCCGCGAGGATGCGAGTGATGGCCACCCGGTCGTCCTCGGCCTGCGCCAGCCGGTAACCGGTCTCCAGGAACGCCCGCTGGTCCGCGATCGTGCCGTCCAGCGCCTCGTTGGCCTCGCGGAGGACCGCCTCGCCGCTCGCCGGGTCCGCGAGTATGCGCGAGATGGCGACCCGGACGTCGTCGTCGGACATCTGGTCCACCGGCGTGGACGCCGTGACCGAGGCCGTCGTGGCCGCGACGGCGGCGGACGCGGGGGTGGAGAGGAGGAGGGCCGGGGTGAGGGCCGTGGCCGCGAGGAGCAGTGCCGCACGGGTCGTTCTCGTCATGCTGAGCCTCCGTCATCAAGTGGGCGGTAGCTCGCTGTCGATCCCGCCGTGATCATTACCACGCCCGGGTGGGCCTCCCGGTTCCGGTCGCCGGCCGCCCCCGTATCCGGCCCCCTCTACCCCGTGCGGCAGACTCGGCGGGTGCGAAAGATTCATGTCATCGGTATCGGTGCGGGCGACCCCGACCAGCTCACGTTGCAGGCGGTCAAGGCGATGCGCGGCACCGACGTGTTCTTCCTGCTCGACAAGGGCGAGGTGAAGAGTGATCTGACGCGGCTGCGCCAGGACATCCTGGACGCGCATCTGCCCGAGGGGTCGTACCGGGTGGTGGCGGCCAGGGACCCGGAGCGGGACCGGAAGGCCGGCGGTGCGGCCTACTCGCCGGCCGTCGGGGACTGGCGGACCGCCCGTGCGGGGATCTACGAGCGGCTCATCGCGGAGGAGGTCACGGAGGACGGCACGGGCGCGTTCCTGGTGTGGGGCGACCCCTCGCTGTACGACAGCACGCTCGGCATCCTCCAGGAGGTGCTGGCGGGGGGCGCGGTGCAGTTCACCTACGACGTGGTGCCCGGTATCAGCAGTGTCTCCGCGCTGGTCGCCCGGCACCGGACCGGCCTGAACCGGGTGGCGCGGCCGGTGCAGATCACCACCGGGAGGCGGCTGGCGGAGGGGCTCCCGGAGGGCGTGGACGACGTGGTGGTGATGCTCGACGCCCACCAGGCGTTCCGGGAGTACACCGGGGAGGACATCGACATCTACTGGGGCGCGTACATCGGCACCCCGGACGAGATCCTGGTCTCCGGTCCGCTCGCGGAGGCCGGTCCGGAGATCGAGCGGGTGCGGGCGGAGGCGCGGGAGCGCAAGGGCTGGATCATGGACACGTATCTGCTGCGCAGGCACCCTCGGGGGGAATGACCCCGGCCAGCCACCCCAGTACATCCTCGACGTCCGGCAACGTCCGTACTCCGAAGGGGAGTTCAGGCCGGCGTACGACGACCACCGGCAGCGAGAGCGAGCGGGCGGCGGCCAGTTTCGGTGCCGTCGCCGCTCCCCCGCTGTCCTTCGTCACCAGGACGTCGATGCGGTGCGCGCGGAGCAGGCCGAGCTCGTCGGAGAGGCTGAACGGGCCTTTGGCGAGGACCAGTTCGCACTGCGGGGGCAGCGGCGGCTCCGGCGGTTCCACCGAGCGGACCACGAACTGGACAGCCGTCACGTGCGCGAACGCGGCCAGTCCGAGCCGACCCGTGCTGAGGAACACCCGTCGCCCCAGGCGGGGCAGGAGCCGCGCCGCCTCCTCCAGGGACGCCACCGGGAACCAGTCGTCGTCGAGGTTCCAGCCGAGGCGGCGCAGGACCGCGTGCGGGACTCCGGCCGCGCGTGCCGCCTCCGCCGCGTTCGCCGTGATGCGCTCCGCGAAGGGATGGGTGGCGTCCACCAGCGCGGTCACCCGGTGGGCGCGCAGCCAGTCGGCCAGCCCCGCCGCTCCCCCGAACCCGCCGACCCGCACCTCGCCGTCGACCGCCCCCGGCCGGCTCACGCGCCCGGCGAGCGAGGAGGTGACCCGGAGCCCGGGGCGGGCGGCGAGGGCGGTGGCGAGGCGGCGGGACTCGGTGGTGCCGCCGAGGATCAGGACGTGCGCGGGCATGGGGTGAGCGTACGCATCCGGTCAGGTCAGCAGGAGTTCGACCGCCCCGACGACGGTCGCCGCGATGACGATGCGGTCGAAGAGCCGCTGGTTGATCTTGTGGACGGCCCACCGCCCGAGGAACGCGCCGGGCACGACGAAGACCAGCAGGGCCGCGTCCAGCAGCAGCGAGTTGCCGTCGATCAGGCCGAGGGCGGCACTGAAGGGGATCTTGGCGACGTTGACGATGAGGAAGAAGAAGGCGGAGGTCCCGAGGAAGCCCATCTTGCGGAAGCCCGCGGAGAGGAGATACATCGACATCACCGGTCCGCCCGCGTTGGCGACCATCGTGGTGAAGCCGCCCGTCACGCCGTACGCCCCCGCCGTCACCCGGCCGGTCCGGGTGCTGACGTCCTCCGTCGCCTCCTGACGCCGTCGCCACAGGGTGATGCCGGTCATCATCAGCAGGATCGCGCCGATGGAGATCCGTACGGTCCCGTCGCCGACGCGGGCGAGGAACAGGGTGCCCGCCACCACTCCCGCGGCGACGGCGGGGAACAGCCGCCAGAGGGTCGGCCAGTGGGCGTGGCGCCGGTAGGTGAGGACGGCGAGGGTGTCGCCCGCGATGAGGAGCGGGAGGAGGACGCCGGTGGAGGCGCGGGCGGGCAGGACGGCCGCGAAGACGGCGAGGCTGACCGTGTTGGCCCCGCTGACCGCGGTCTTGGAGAAGCCGACCAGGAGGGCGGCGAGGGCGAGGGCGGCGAACTCCCAGCCGGATATGTGCCAGAGCGTCATCGTGTTCATGCGGAGACCGATGCTATGTGCACGTGTCCGGCCGGGCGCCGGGGGCTCAGCGGGCGGTGTACCGCGTACGCAGTTCCCGCTTGAGCACCTTCATGCTGGGGCCGAGCGGGAGGACGTCCGTGAACTCCACCCGGCGGGGGTACTTGTGCTTGCCGAGGCGCTCCCTGGACCACGCGGTGATCGCCGCGGCGTCGGGCGCGGTGCCCGGCGCGGGGACGACGACCGCGCAGATCTCCTCACCGTGCAGTTCGTCGGGGAGCCCGATGACGGCGACCTGGGCGACCTCCGGGTGCCGGGCGAGCACCTCCTCGACCTCGCGGGGGTAGACGTTGTAGCCGCCGCGGATGATGACGTCCTTCTTGCGGTCGACGATCCGCAGGAACCCGTCCTCGTCCCTGGTGCCGAGGTCGCCGGTGCGGAACCAGCCGTCGACCAGCGCCTCGGCGGTGGCCTCCGGGCGGCCGAGGTAGCCGGAGAAGACGTTGTGGCCCCGGATGACGACCTCGCCCAGCTCGCCGGGGCCGAGGAGTTCGACCCGGTCCTCGACGTCCGCCCGGGCGATCTCGGCGTCCACGCCCCACAGCGGGTGGCCGATGGTGCCGGCGCGGGTGCCGAAGACGGGCTGGTTGACGGTGGCGGCCGGGGAGGTCTCCGAGAGGCCGTATCCCTCGTAGATCCGGGCGCCGAACGCCGACTCGAACCTCTCCAGCACGGCCACCGGCAGCGAGGCGCCGCCGGAGATGCACAGCCGCAGCTCGGGCAGGGCGGCGGCGTCGGCCGCGACGGCGGCGAGGGAGACGAACATGGTGGGGACGCCGTGGAAGGTGTTGACGCGCTCGGCGACCATGATCTCGATCGCGCGGGCGGCGTCGAAGCGGGGCAGCAGGACGAGCGTCGCGCCCGCGCGCCAGGTGGAGTTGAGGGAGACCGTCTGTCCGAAGGCGTGGAAGAGCGGGAGCGCGCCGAGGGCGATGTCGTCGGGGCGGATGTCGTTGGCGTCGAAGGCGTTGACGGTCGCGTTCATCACGATGTTGAAGTGACTGAGCACGGCCCCCTTCGGGACGCCCGTGGTACCGCTGGTGTAGAAGACGACGGCCGGGTCGTCGGCGGACCGGGTGACGTAGGAGTGCGGCGGCTCGGCGTCGACCGCGAGCTTCTCCAGTTCCTCGCCGAGCAGGACCACGCGGATGCCGAGGGGCTCGGCGGCCGCGCGTGCGGTGGTCTCCTGGGCGGGGTGGGCGAGCAGCAGGGTGGCACCGCTGTCCCTGAGGACGTGCTCGACCTCGGTGGCCGAGAGCAGCAGGTGGACGGGGACGACGACACCGCCCACCGCCATGGCCGCGTAGTAGGCGAGCGGGAACTCGGCGGTGTTGGGGGCCATCAGGGCGACCCGGTCACCCGGCCGTACGCCGAGGCCGGTGAGCGCGCCGGCCTGGGCGAGGGAGCGCCGCCAGGCTTCGGCGAAGGTGAGGCGCAGGTCGCCCTCGACGAGGGCCGTCCGGTCGGGGCGGCGTCGGGCGTTCTCGGCCAGGATGGCGGCGACGGACAGGGTTGCCATGAGGTGCGGCTCCGTTTCCTGCGGTGCGACTCGTGCTGCGGAACTCCCTTGCCGGGAAGGTCCGTCGGGGTGGTTCAGGGGCGCTCCACCAGGACCGCGCTGCCCTGCCCGACGCCGACGCACATGGTGGCGAGGCCGCGTCCGGCGCCGGTGCGGCGCATGCGGTGCAGCAGGGTGGTGAGGATGCGGGCGCCGGAGCAGCCGAGGGGGTGGCCCAGCGCGATGGCGCCGCCGGTGGGGTTCACCAGGCCGGGATCGATGCCCAGTTGGTCGACCGAGGCGAGTGCCTGGGCGGCGAACGCCTCGTTGAACTCGGCCTCTTGAAGGTCCTCGACGCTCCAGCCGACGCGGGCGAGCGCCTTGCGGGTGGCAGGTACCGGGCCGATGCCCATCACGTCGGGGTGGACGCCGGCGGAGGCGCCGGCGACGTACCGGCCGAGGGATTCGAGACCGAGCTCCTCGAGCGCGTCCTCGCTGACCAGGAGGAGTCCGGCGGCGCCGTCGTTCATGGGGGAGGCGTTGCCCGCGGTGACGGTGCCGTCCTCGCGGAAGACCGGCTTGAGGCGGGCGAGCTTCTCCAGGGAGGTGTCCTCGCGTACGCATTCGTCGCGGTCGACGGTGACTCCGTCCGGGCGCTCCACGGGCAGGAGTTCGGCGTCGAAGTGGCCGTTCTTCCGTGCGGTGGCCGCGAGTTGGTGGCTGCGCAGGGCGAACTCGTCCTGTCGTTCGCGGGAGATGCCGTACCGCTGGGCAACCTCCTCGGCGGTCTCGCCCATGGCCAGGACGCCGTGCAGGTCCTTCATCGCCGGGTTGGTGAGGCGCCAGCCGAGGCGGGTGTCGTAGGTCTCCATGCGGTGCGGGAGGGCCTCGTCGGGGCGGGGCAGCACGAAGGGGGCGCGGCTCATGGACTCGGAGCCGCCCGCGACGACGATGTCCGCCTCACCGGCCGCGATGGTGCGGGCGGCGGCGGTGACGGCCTCCAGGCCGGAGGCGCAGAGCCGGTTGACGGTGGCGCCGGGCACGGAGTCGGGGAGCCCGGCGAGCAGGACGGCCATGCGGGCGATGTTGCGGTTGTCCTCGCCGGCCTGGTTGGCGGCGCCCCAGTACACGTCGTCGATCCGGGCCGGGTCGAGGGCGGGCACACCGCTCACCAGGTCGCGGACGACGGCCGCCGCGAGGTCGTCGGGCCGCACGGCGGACAGGGCGCCGCGCAGCTTGCCGATGGGCGTGCGGCGGGCGGCCGCGAAGTGGACGGAACGCAACTCGGGACTCCTGACCGACGACGTTGTGGATCAGCGTGAACCTACGCCCCGCCGGGACGGAGCGAGTTAATTAGCACTGCTAGTTTTTGGCTCTACCGGACTATAGACCGCGCACCGGCCCCCTGGGAAGATCCTCCCGGAGTGACCCACGCGACCACGCCGGAGGAGAGGCCCATGACCGACGTCCGCGCCCATGTCCGCCAGGGCGTCCACGGCGCGCTGCACATACGCGCCTGGCCGCACCCGGCACCCCGCTGCCTCGCCCTGCTGGTGCACGGGTACGGCGAGCACGCGGGCCGGTACGACGAGGTCGCCGGGGTGCTCACCGGCCACGGCGCGGCGGTGTACGCCCCCGACCACCTCGGGCACGGCAGGTCGGCCGGCGAGCGGGCGGTGATCGGGGACTTCGAGGACGTGGTGACCGACCTCCACGCGGCGGCGGACCTGGCCCGCGCCGAGCACACAGGTCTGCCCCTGGTCATGGTGGGCCACTCCATGGGCGGCCTGATCGCGGCCCGTTATGCCCAGCGGTACGGGTCCGAGCTGAGCGCGCTGGTGCTGTCCGGGCCGGTGGTCGGCACCTGGGCGCTGCCCGGGCGGCTGCTCGCGCTGGACGAGATCCCGGACGTACCGGTCGGCCCGGCCGCCCTCTCCCGCGACCCGGCGGTGGGCGCGGCCTACGCCGCCGACCCGCTGGTGTGGCACGGCCCCATGAAACGGCCGACGCTCCTGGCGTTCGAGCGGGGGCTGGCGGCCGTGGCCGAGGGCGGCGACCTCGGCGACCTGCCGTTGCTCTGGCTGCACGGCGACGACGACCGGCTGGTGCCGATCGAGGGCAGCCGTACCGGCGTGGAGCGCCTCGGCTCCGGCCGCGCCACCGAGCGCGTCTTCCCCGGCGCCCGCCACGAGGTCTTCCACGAGATCGACCGCGCGAAGGTCTTCGCGGAGCTGACGGGCTTCCTGGACTCGGTGCTCGGCTAGAGCGTTATGCCGAGTATCCGCGCGATCGTCCGGGGCACCCCGTGGTCGTTGTTGGAGGGGGCCAGGTGGCGGGCGCGGCTGATGACGTCCGGGTGGGCGTTGGCCATGGCGAAGGACCAGTCGGCGGCGTCCAGCATCTCCAGGTCGTTGAGGTAGTCGCCGAAGACCATGGTCTGGGCCGGGGTGATGCCCAGCTCGCGCTGGAGGCCGCGCAGGGCGGCACCCTTGTTGGCGGTGCGGTTCATCACGTCCACCCAGTGCTCGCCGGACACCACGACCTGATGGCTGCCGGCGAAGGGCGCGAGGGCGGGGGCGGCACCCTGCTCGGCGGAGCCGAAGTCGTACACCGCGACCTTGATGATCTCGTCGTCCACCGCGGTCACGTCCTCGACCACGCGGTGCGAGAGGTAGTACTTGCGTACCTCCGCGAGGAACGCCTCGTCGGTCCGCTCCACGTACGCGGCCCGCTTTCCGCAGACCACGGCGCCCGCGTCCACACCCCGGGCGGCCAGTCCCCGGACCGTGCGGGCCAGCTCGGCGGCGGTCGCGTGGTCCAGCGGGTCGGAGCTGAGTTCGACGCCGTCGCGGACGACGTAGGTGCCGTTCTCCGCGATGAACACCATGCCCTCGGCCACGTCGGCGAACTCCTCGGCCAGCGTGGCGTACTGCCTGCCGCTCGCGGGGCTGAACAGCACGCCCCGGCGCCGGAGTTCGGCGAGCAGGGGCCGCAGGGTGGCGGGGGGCCGCTTGTCGTCGTCCAGCAGGGTGCCGTCCATGTCGGTCACCACCAGGCGGATGTCGGCGGGTCCCGAGGGCTCGCCGGGGACGTCGAGGAGGGGGGCGGGCGTCGCTGACATGTGCTGCTTCCGGGTCGGGTCGCGGGACGCCCTCAGTGTTCCTCATGGCCCGGACGTGCCCTTCGCCGGGCGGGGCGGCCGGTCCGGGGATGCCCGTTCGGTGCCCGTTCGCGTACCGTGCGCGATTTTCGGGACACCGGGAACGCCGGACGGCACAATGACGCGGGACGGCGTGATCAAGGGGCGGCGGAAGGGCGGCACGTTGAGCGACCAGGACTCCGCCACGGCCGGGACGGCACGGCCGGACACCCCCGTGGCGCACAACGCGCGGGTCTGGAACTTCTGGATCGGCGGCGACGCCCACCACGAGGTGGACCGGCGCGTGGGTGGGCAGGTCGCGGGGATGTTCCCGGTGATCCGGGACGTGGCCCGCGCGGACCGGGACTTCCTGGTGCGCGCGGTGCGTCATCTGGCGGCCGAGCGCGGCATCCGGCAGTTCCTCGATCTGGGCGCCGGGCTGCCCGCCGCGGACAACACCCACGAGATCGCCCAGCGGGTGGCCCCCGAGTCGCGGATCGTCTATGTCGACAACGACCCGGTGGTGCGGACCCACGCCCGCGCCCTGCTCACCTCCTCCCCCGACGGCGTCGCGGAATACGTCGACGCCGACGTCCGGGACCCGGACGCCGTCGTGCGGCACGCCGCGAAGACGCTGGACCTGGGCCGGCCGGTCGCGGTGCTGATGCTCGGCGTCCTCAACTTCGTCCTGGACGGCGCCGAGGCACGGGAGATCGTCCGCCGGATCATGGCCGCCGTCCCGTCCGGCAGTGTGCTGGTGCTCACCCACCCGACCTTCGACGCTGAAGTGGGCGGCGCGGGGAACGTGACCGCCATGGAGTTCTGGAACGCCCACGCCACCCCGCCGATCACCGGCCGGGGCCGCGCCGAGATCGCGTCCTTCCTCGACGGTCTGGAGCCGGTCGAGCCGGGCCTCGTGCCCTGCTCGCAGTGGCGTCCGGACGCGGCGGACGCGCCCCCGGTACCGCAGTTCGGGGCCGTCGCCGTGAAACCGTGAGCTTCCCCGAGCCACACAAGCCGCATGTGTCCGAGCCCGCCCGCGCCCGCGGCGGGTACCCACCCGGAAAGTATGATCAAGCAATGTCTGACATGACCGAGACCACGCCCGGCTGGCTGACCACGGACGAGCTGGAGATGGCCAGGGCCCGGATGCCGATCCTGTACGTCGAGGCCGTGCCCGTGCGGGTGGACGACAGCGGTGAAGTCACCAGTATCGGGCTGCTGTTGCGCATCGGCCCGGACGGCACGGTCAGCCGCACCCTGGTCTCCGGCCGCGTCCTGCACCACGAGCGGGTGCGCGACGCGCTGCTGCGGCACCTGGAGAAGGACCTCGGCCCGGTCGCGCTGCCCCGCGTCCCCGTCTCCACCCAGCCGTTCACGGTCGCGGAGTACTTCCCCACGGCCGGCGTCACCCCGTACCACGACCCGCGCCAGCACGCGGTGTCGCTGGCCTACATCGTGCCGGTGAGCGGCGACTGCCGTCCCCGGCAGGACGCGCTGGACCTGGTCTGGTTCACCCCGCAGGAGGCCGCCTCGGCTGCCCTGCACGGCGAGATGCCCGGCGGCCACGGCGCCCTGCTGAAGCAGGCGCTGGCCCACGTGGGCATCGTCTTCTAGCGGCGGCCCGGCCGGGCGCCGAAGGGTCCCCGGCCGGGGCCGAACGGCCCGTGGCGTATCGGGCGGGATCGGTACGGCCCTTGGGGCGGACGCCTCGAAGGGAGCCGGTGCGACCGTCTTCTCGCAGAGGTGGAGCCGCTTGCTTCTCTCAGCGGTAGAGCCGCTTGCCGGTCTCCCGGTTGGTCAGGCCGTCCCCGATCAGGGCGAGGACATCCCGAGGTCCCCCGGAGGGACCTGTGGCCGTGGCCCGCAGGGCCGGTTGCGGTCAGGCTGGTGGGTGGGCCCCGTACGGCCCCCCGAAGGGCCGGGCCGGGAGAGCCCCGCAAGGAGCCAGGGAGGTGCAGGCGATGCCCCGAACCGTGACCGCGGGACTGGACGGCTCCGCCGAGAGCCGGGCCGCCGTCGAATGGGCGGCCCGCGAGGCGGTGCTGCGCGGGCTGCCGCTGCGGCTCGTGCAGGTGTGGGAGCCGCTGCCGGACCCGCTGGCGCAGGCCCCGCTGCTGGGTGCCGAGGCGGAGCAGGACTGGATCGAGCGGGCCCCGGACGAGAGCGCGGAGGGGCTGCGGCTGCGCCATCCCGGCCTGGAGGTGATCCCCGAACGGCGCACCGGCGACCCGGTGGACGTGCTGTGCGAGGCCGCCGGGACCGGTGAGCTGCTGGCGCTCGGCTCGCGCGGCCTGGGTGGGCTGCACGGGTTCGTGGTGGGCTCGGTCGGCCTGGCGGTCTCCGGCCACGCCGACTGCCCGGTGGTGCTGGTCCGGGCGGGTGAGCAGGCCGCCGACGAGCACCGGGCGGACCCCGCGGGCATCCCTTCGGCCGCGACCTCGTTCCGGCCGGTGGTGCTGGGCCTGGACATCACCGCGCCCGACGCGGCCCTGCTGGAGTTCGCCTTCGGCACGGCCGCGCTGCGCGGCGCCCCGCTGCGGGTGGTGTACGCCTGGGCGCCGCAGCCCACGCCCTCGTACGGCAGTCCGGGTTACGCCTACGAGGCGGAGGCGCCCCCGGTCGCCGAGGAGGCGCTGGAGCCGCGCAACGCGTTCATGCTCGGCCGGGCGGTCGAGCCCTGGCGGAAGTCGTTCCCGGACGTCGACGTGACCGAGGCGGCGGTGGAGGGCAGCGCCGGGTCGGTGCTGGTGGACGCCTCCCGCGACGCCTGCCTGGTCGTGGTCGGGCGCCGGGTGCGCACGGGCCGGCTCGGCACCCGCCTCGGACATGTCGCGCACGCCGTGCTGCACCACTCCCCCGCCCCCGTCGCCGTCGTCCCGCACGCCTGACCGAAGTGGAGAACCCGATGGACGAGCCGATCGTGGTCGGTGTGGACGGTTCCGCGCCCAGCCTGCGCGCCGTGGACTGGGGCGTGGAGGAGGCCGCCCTGCGCGGGGCGCCGCTGCGCCTGGTGTACGCCTCGCTCTGGGAGCGCTACGAGGGCGAGCTGATCGCCCAGGAGCTGAACCGCCCCGTCGAGGAGGTCATGGCGCGGGACGTGGTGGGCACCGCCGAGGCGCGGGCCCGGTCGCGCCGCCCCGGCGTGGAGGTGACGACGGACGTACTGGCCGGCGAACCGGAGTACGCCCTCGTCCGGGAGAGCCGTACCGCCCGCGCGGTGGTGCTGGGCAGCCGGGGCCGCAGCGGATTCACCGAGGCGCTGCTGGGTTCGGTCAGTCTGACGGTCGCCGGGCACGCGCACTGCCCGGTGTTCGTGCTGCGCGACGGCCCGGAGGACGAGGTGGGCGCCGGTTCACCGCGGATCGTGCTGGCGGTCGGCGACAAGCCCCGGGACGCGACCGCCGTCCGGTTCGCGGTCCAGGAGGCCGAGCTGCGCGGGCTTCCGCTGGAGGCGGTACGCGCCTGGCGGCGACCCTCGGGCCCCTTCACCGGCCACGACGCGGGCGAGGGCGACCCGGAGGAGGCCGCGCGGGAGGTGGTGGCCGAGGCTCTGCGGGACGTGCCGGAGGGGGTGGCGACGGTCGTCCGTACCCCGGAGGGACCCACCAGGGACGCCCTGGTCGAGGCCGCGCGGGGCGCCACCCTCCTGGTGGTCGGCGGCCATCCCCGGCGCGGTGGCTTCGGCCTCCAGCTCGGCCGGGTCGCTCACGGCGTGCTCCACCGCGCCCCGTGCCCGGTCGCGGTGGTACCGGAACCGGCGTAACCGCCCGTCAGCCGTCGGGCCCGCAGGGCGCCGTACCGGGCAGGGGCGACCCGCCCCGCCCTGGGTACCCGTGCGGTCCGGCCCCCGGACGTGGGCCGGGCGGCCCATGCGCGAAGGCGCCGGGGCGGCGAAGCTGGAAGCAGGGGCCGGTTCCTGACCGTGACGGCAGGCGCGGGGCCAGCAGCGGGCCGGCCGAGGAGATGAGGAGCGTCATGAAGGGCTTCGTCTTTCACGGACCGGGCCAGGCGTCCTGGGAGGACCTACCGGATCCCGGCATCAAGGAACCGACCGACGTGATCGTCAAGGTCGGCATGGTGTCCATCTGCGGAACCGACCTGCACATCCTCAGGGGCGACGTGCCCGAGGTGCCGCCCGGCACCGTGCTGGGTCACGAGGCGGTCGGCGAGATCGTCGACGTGGGCAGCGACGTGCGCACGGTCCGGCCGGGTGACCGGGTGCTGGTCTCCTGCATCACGTCGTGCGGCCGGTGCCGCTTCTGCCGGGAGGGCCGGTACGGGCAGTGCCTCGGCGGGGGCGGCTGGACCCTCGGCCACCTCGTGGACGGCACGCAGGCCGAGTACGTCCGGGTCCCGTTCGCCGACCTCTCCGTGCACCCGCTGCCGGCCGCCGTGCCGAGCGAGGTCGCGGTGCTGCTGGCGGACATCTTCCCGACCGCGTACGAGGTGGGCGTGCTCAACGGCCAGGTCCGGGCGGGCGACACGGTGGTGATCGTGGGCGCGGGGCCCATCGGGCTGGCGGCCGTGGTCGCGGCCCGGCTGTACGCCCCGGAGCGGATCATCGTGGTGGACCTGGCCCGGGCCCGGCTGCAGGCGGCCCGGCGGCTGGGCGCGGACGTCGTCGCCTTCGCCGGGGAGGACCCCCGGGCGCTGGTGGACGACCTCACGGGCGGCCTCGGCGCGGACGTGGCCGTGGAGGCGGTCGGCCTGCCGGACAGCTTCGAGCTCTGCACCCAGGTGGTGCGGCCCTGCGGGCACGTGGCCAACGTCGGCGTCCACGGTTCCCCGGCGATGCTGCACCTGGAGAACCTGTGGATCAGGGACGTCACCATCACGACGGGCCTGGTGGACACGTACTCCACCCCCACCCTGCTGCGGATGGCGGCCGCGGGCCGGCTGCCGACGGCGGAGCTGGTCACGCACACCTTCCCGCTGAACCACATGGCGGAGGCGTACGAGGTGTTCGCCCACGCCGCCGAGACCGGCGCGTTGAAGGTGGTGCTGGGCGCGGACCGGCACGAGGTGGCCGTGCCGATGTCGTGAACGACCCCCTCGGTCGTCCGGCGGGGCGCCGTCCCGGCATCGGTCGTGGAGGCGGCGGCGCGGTGCCGGTGCGGGTCGGTGCCGCTGCCCGAGGGGGCGTGGGCCGGGGGTCAGGTGCGCCAGACGGTGACCAGGGCGGCCACGAGGGTGACCAGGGCGGAGAAGGCCACCATCACGGTGCGGAGGCGGGCGGCGAGGTGCGGGGCCCGGTCGGGCGGGGGCTGGGCGGGCTCGTCGGCCGGCAGGAGCAGCCGGCACCAGGGGCACTCGTCGTCGGGCCGGTGCGGCGGCAGCCAGTGGACCACGCCGCGCGGGGGTGGGCGGCGGTTGCCGCGCGCGTCCCTGTCGTCCCTGTCGTCCCGGTCGTCTCTCATGTCACTCCGTGAGCGCGGTGGCGACCGCGTCATGGTTGCGAAACCTTGGGCCTTTGGCTCACCTAACAGCGAGGCCCTGGGGAGAGGTTGCGGGTCATGCCTGCCGCACGGCCGTTCTGCACATGCGCGAACGACCGGACACGGCCGGCACGGGACGTGACGCGCGTCAGCGGCGGCCGTCGCCCGCCACGACCCCGTAGGTGACGGCGCCGAAGACCAGGTGGGGCACCAGGTCGGACACCCAGTCCGTGGGGGACCACGTCCGGGGGTCGGTGACACCGAGCCGCGTCATGGAGGCGTCCGTGGCCGCCATGGCGAGGACGCCGGTCGCCAGGCTGCCCAGCCACCACGGCACCCGGGCACCGGCGCGGTGCGCCAGGGAGACGACCACGCCGGTCGCGACGCCCACGCCGATGCCGCTCAGCGCCCCGAGCGCGGACAGCCGGTTCGACCGCTGCTCCCCGGTCCCGCCCACGTGCAGGCCCACGTCCTCGGCGAGCCTGTCGGCGGCCTCTGCGGGCACGTCACTGGCGGACCTGCCCCGCAGGGCCATGTCGGCGTAGGTGGTGGCGTTGAGGGCGGTGGTCCCGGCGGCGCCCGCCGCGCCGCCGCGCAGGATGCTGTGAATCATGCGCCCCCGAGTTCCCTGAACCCCCTCGGCGAACCGTGCCGCACCGCCGTACGGGTGACGGGCCTCCACACACCCGCAAAGAACCTGTCACACAAGGACCGGAATGCGGCCTCGGGGGCGGGCCGTTCTCCTTGTCATGACTGTTGGAGTAGCGCTCAACACGCTTGGCGCCGTGAACCAGGTCGACGCCTCCGTGCTCCAGGCCCGCGAGGCCGCGGCGGCGGGAGTGCGGTCCGCCTGGTTCGGACAGACCTTCGGCGCGGACTCGCCCCAGCTCGCCGCGATCGTCGGCCGCGAGGTGCCCGGTCTCCAGGTGGGCACCTCCGCGATCCCGGTCTTCGGCCGCCACCCCCTGCTCGTCTCCAGCCAGGCCCAGACCGCCCAGGCGGCCACCCACGGCCGCTACCACCTGGGCCTGGCGCTCGGCACCAAGCTGCTGACCGAGGGCGGCTTCGGTCTGCCCTTCGAACGGCCCATCGCGCGGCTGCGCGAGTTCCTCACCGCGCTGCGCCAGCTCACCGAGCACGGCGAGGCCGACTTCCACGGCGAACTGCTCACCGCCGTCACCCCGGTCCCGGCCCGCGTCCCGGGCGCCGAGGACGGCGTGCCCGTACTGGTCGCCGCGATGGGACCGCAGGCACTCCGGGTCAGCGGCGAACTCGCCGACGGCATCCTGCCGTACCTGGCCGGGCCTCGGGCGCTGGAGCGGGACATCGTCCCGGCGGTGAACGCGGCCGCCGAGGCCGCCGGACGGCCCGCGCCCCGGATCGTGGCCCTGGTGCCCGGCGTGGTCACCGACGACGTGGACGCCGTGCGGGAGACCGCGACCGAGCAGCTCGCCTTCTACGAGCAGATCCCGTCCTACGCGAGGGTACTGGAACTCTCCGGCGCCCGCCGGGCCGCCGACCTGGCGGTGATCGGTGACGAGAAGACGGTCGCCGCCGAGGTGCGCCGCTACCGCGACGCGGGGGCGACGGAGGTGGTCCTGACCGGTACCGAGCTCGCCGGAGACGCGTCCCGGCTGCGCACCTACGCCCTCCTCGGCGAACTGGCCGACTGACACCCCCTCAAGGCACGACGGCCCTCAGGCACGACGACGAAGGAGCACCGATGACCACCCGAGCCGCCGAGACGGACCTCCACGCCTTCACCGAGTCCTGGCTGGACTGGTACCGGGCGCACGAGGAGAACCTCGCCGACCCGCACGGCTTCCTCGCCGTGACCAGCCTGAACTGGCTGGACGAGCACCCCCGGCGCTTCCCCGACGCCCCCGGCGCCTGGCGCACCGGTCCCGAGGGCGTCACGGTGACCCTGGACGAGGGTGAGGAACTCACCCTGGCCGGAGTACCGGTGCGCGGTGAGCACCACTTCGGCGTGCTCCCCGAACGCGGCGGCGTCGAGGCGGTGTGGGGGGACGCGGTGATCGAGGTGGCCAGGCGCGGCGGCCACGACATCGTCCGGCCCCGGCACCCGGACGCTCCGCTGCGCACCGCCTTCGCGGGCACGCCGTCCTACGCGCCGGACCCGCGCTGGGTGGTGACGGGCCGCTACGAGCCCTTCCCCGAGCCCCGCCCGACCACCGTGGGCGCGGCCGTGGAGGACCTGCGGCACGTGTACGACGCGCCCGGCCGGATCACCTTCGAGCTGGAGGGCCGCCCGCTGGCCCTGACCGCGTTCCCCGGCAAGGGCCCCGGCGGCCTGATGGTGCTGTTCACCGACGAGACCTCCGGCCGCACCACGTACGCCGCGAACCGGGTGCTCTCCCTGGCCCCGCCCGCCGCCGACGGCACGGTGGTGCTGGACTTCAACCGGGCGGCGAACCTGCCCTGTGCCTACACCGACCTCGCCACCTGCCCGCTGCCCCCGGCGGAGAACCGGCTGCCGGTGGCGATCGAGGCGGGGCTGAGGATTCCCCGCGAGCGGGGCGGGGCCTGACGACACGTCGGGGCCGTCAGGAGCTCAGTCGCGCGGGAAGAGGTGGTGCAGCGGCTCCCCGGCGGCGAACCGGCGTACCTGCTCGACGACGAGGCGTTCCGCGCGCGGCCGGAACGTGGCCGAGCCGCCCGCGACGTGCGGGGTGATCAGCACCCCGGGCGCGTGCCGCAGCGGGTGGCCGGCGGGCAGCGGCTCGGGGTCGGTGACGTCCAGGGCGGCCCGCAGCCTGCCCGACCGGGTCTCGGCGAGCAGCGCGCCGGTGTCCAGCGTGCGGCCCCGGCCGACGTTGACGACCAGCGCGCCGTCGGGCAGCGCGGCGAGCTCCTCGGCGCCGAACATGCCGACGGTGTGCGGGTTCTCGGGCAGGACGAGCACCACGATGTCCGTCTCCGGCAGCAGCGCGGGCAGGTCGGCCACCGCGTGGACGCCCTCCTTCGGCCGGGCCCGCCGCGCCACCCGGACGACGTCCGCCTCGCAGGCGAGCAGCCGCCGCTCCAGCGCGGCGCCGATGGAGCCGTAGCCGACGATGGTGACGCGGGCGTCGGCGAGGGAGCGGGTGAAGTGCGGCTCCCAGCGTCCGGCGCCCTGGTCGGCGACCCACCGCGGCAGGTCCCGCTGGGCGGCGAGGATCAGCCCGAGGGCGTGCTCGGCGGTGGAGGCGTCGTGCAGGCCGCGCCCGTTGTGCAGGGTGACCCCGGCGGGCATGAGCGGGAGAAGCTTCTCGACCCCGGCGCTGAGTGACTGAACCGCGCGCAGGCCGGTCAGCTTCGGCAGCAGGCGCACGGCGTCCGGCACGGCGTAGGGCATCACCCACAGGCCGACGCGGGCGAGCGCGTCGCCGGCCGGCTCGCCGCCGGGGGTGACGCCGTCCCACACCTGGACCTCGACACCCTCGGGCCAGGGGCCGTGCTGCCGGTCCAGACCGGCCCAGGGCAGCAGGACGCCGGTCGCGGTGTGGTGCGGATCTCTGGTCATCGGACCCTCCGTCTCGTACGGTGCTTTCCGTCCAGTGAAACACTTTCCACCACACGGAAAACAGGGGGTCCGGGATGACAGCGACGTCACCCGCCACCGACACCACAGCGGCGGCACCCACGCAGACAGGCTTCTGGCGGTCCTCCCGCGCCCGGTATCTGATGCCGGTCGCGTTCGTCACGTACTCGCTCGCCTATCTCGACAAGTCCAACTACGCGATCGCCTCGGCCGGCGGCATGGCCGAGGACCTGAGACTGTCGGCGGGGGCGGACTCCCTGATCGCCGCCTCGTTCTTCCTCGGCTACTTCTTCTTCCAGATCCCCGGCACGATCTACGCCGAACAGCGCAGCGCCCGCCGCCTGGTGGCCTGGTCGACCGTGGCCTGGGGGCTGCTCGCCGTGCTCCAGGGCATGCTCAGCAGCCCCGCCCAGCTCATCGCGGTGCGCTTCGCGCTCGGCGTGGTGGAGGGCGCGGTGCTGCCGTCGATGGTGATGCTGCTCGGCCGGTGGTTCACGCGCGGCGAGCGCGGGCGCGCCAACACCTTCCTCATCCTGGGCAACCCGGTCACGGTGATGTGGCTGTCGGCGGTCTCCGGCTGGCTGGTGTCGGCCTCCGACTGGCGGGTGATGTTCGTCGCCGAAGGCGTGCCGTCGGTGCTGTGGGGGGTGTGCTGCCTCTGGCTCGTCAAGGACCACCCGGAACAGGCCCGCAACCTCCCCGAGCCCGAACTCGCGCTGCTCAAGGCTGACTTGGCGGCGGAGAAGGCCGCCGCGCCGCCGGTGACCGGCACCCTGCGCGAGCGGTACGGCCGGGTGCTGCGCTCCCCCGCCGTGCTCACCATGGCCGCGCAGTATTTCTTCTGGTCCTTCGGCATGTACGGCTTCGTCTTCTGGCTCCCGGCCATCATCAAGAAGGGCTCCGGCGAGGGCATCGGCGCCACCGGCGCGCTCACCGCGATCCCGTACGCGTGCGCGGCCGTGGCGATGCTGGTCAACTCCCGCCTCTCCGACCGCAGCGGGCGCCGGCGGGCGGCCGTCTGGCCCTGGCTGGCCTGCGGCGGTCTCGCCCTGCTCGGCTCGTACGCGGCCGGTGACGACTTCCCGCTCGCCCTCACCCTGCTGGTCGTGGCCGGCGTGTGCCTGTACGCGCCGTACGGCCCGTACTTCGCGCTCGTCACCACCCTCGCGCCGCCGGGGATCGCGGGCGCGGCCGTCGCGCTGGTCAACTCCTTCGGCGCGCTCGGCTCGTTCGCCGGGACCTACCTGGTCGGCTGGGTGCGCGGCACCGAGCTGGGCGACGCGGGCGCCTTCGGCCTGATGGCGGTGTGCACCCTGGTCGCCGCCGCGCTGACCCTGGCGGCACCCGAGCCCGCGAGGAGCGCCGGACCGGTCCCGGTACGGTGACCGTCGAGGCGGCGGCCGCCCCGGCATGCCCGGGAACGGCCGCCGCACCCCCTCCCCGGCCACGACAAGCGGCGGCGAACGACGAAAGGCGCGCACGGTGACGACACCATCCGGCGACGACATGCTGGGCCGGGGGCTGCGGCTGCTCACCGTACTGGCCGAGCACCCCGCCGGCCTCGGCGTCAGCGCCGCCGCCCGCGCGGCGAAGCTGCCGGTGAGCAGCGCCCACCGCATCCTCGGCCGCCTGGTCGAGGAACGGTTCGCGACGTACGACGAGGAGGCCCGGCGGTACGCGCTGGGCTCCCGCGTGCTGGAACTGTCCCGCGGCTTCCAGCGCTCCCCGGCGGGCTACTCGGCGGCGGCCGCGCCGATGCGCAGGCTCGGCGCGCGCACCGGACTGCCGGTCATCGCGGGCATCCTGAACGACAGCGAGGTACTGCTCGTCCTCTCCGTGCAGGGCACCCAGCATCTCCAGCTGCGCAACGCCGAGGGCACCCGGAACCCCTGGCACGCCACCTCGCTGGGCAAGGCGCTGGCCGCCTGGCTGCCCGAGGCGGAACGCGAACGCCTGCTCACCGGCCCGCTCCCGGCGGTGACTCCCCGCACGATCACCGATCCCGCCGTGCTGCGCGAGGAGTTGGCGCTCGTGCGGGAGCGGGGCTGGGCGGAGGTCGACGAGGAGAACGAGATCGGCGTCCGTTCGATCGCGGTGGCACTGCCCGACGCCCCGGAGGGCACCCCGCCACTGGCGCTGTCCCTGGCGGCGACGGTCATCCTGACGGACGCGGACCAACTCCGCGCACACGCACCCGCGTTGCGGGAGTGCGCGGAGGAGGTCGCGGCGCGCATGTCGCCCTGACGGGTCCCGGACCGTGCGTGATCACGGTTCACGAGCCGGGGAGATCCCCTGGCGGCCGACCGGGCGGCGAGCGAGTGCGCACCGGCATGGCCGTGACGAGGTGTCGGGGACCGCGCACGGCGACCGGGACCCGGCGGCCTTCCCTGCGGAGCGTCCCGGTGGTTCGACCTGCCAGCGGGAGGCGAATGCACGCGAAGGCGTGGCATTCCAGCCATAATGAGCGCGTTCCAGCCCAAACCGGTCACGGACGCGCGCGGGCGCTCACCGGCGGCCGAGCACCGATAGGAGTCCCCTCATGGCAGACGTCAAGGTCGGGCTGTACGTGCGCATGGAGGCCAGGCCCGGCAAGGAGGACGAGGTCGCCGACTTCCTCCGCGGCGGCCTTGACCTCGTGCGGGAGGAACCCGACACCGTGGCGTGGTTCGCCGTGCGGCTGAGCGCGACCACCTTCGCGATCTTCGACGCCTTCCCCACCGACTCCGCACGTCAGACCCATCTCAGCGGCCGGCTGGGCAGCGCCCTGATGGAACGAGCCAGCGATCTGTTCTCAGAGCCGCCTTCTGTCGAGCGACTCGACGTCCTCGCCCACAAACTCCCCTGAGGACCGGCCGCGGCGGGGCGGTCCTCAGGGCGGCGACGGGAATGCGACGACAGGACCTAGCAGAACCAGCCGTCCTGGACCCAGCCCCGGCGGTTGATGTCGCCGTAGGCGAAGCCGTACGCCCAGCCGGACCGCTTGCTCTCCACCAGGAACGTCTGTCCCTTGTAGAGCGTGCCCATCCAGGCGCCCACCGGCTCGGTCCGCACGAACAGGTCCTGCGCGCAGACGGTCTCGCGGGTGCCGACGGTGCCGTCGGCGGCCCGCGCGGGTCCGGAACCCAGCAGCAGGACGGCGCCGACGGCGGCCGCGAACGCCGCGAAGCGGACGGTACGGGGTGTGGACATGCCTTTGCCTCCCGGGTCCCGGCTCACCATGAGCCGTAGCCGCCGATGCATTCGTCGCGCACATAGCCCCAGTCGTTGGGGCCGAAGTCGAAGGTGGCGGCCCAGCCGTTGTAGACGGGGTGCGCGCCTCGGGTGTGACCGACCTTGTCGCCGTAGTACAGCGTGCGGACCAGGCCGGTGGGGCCGGAGGAGCTGTTGTAGTTGGCGTAGAAGCTGGCGCTCTGGCAGATGATCACCGCATGGTCCGGGACGACGGCCGCCTGGGCCGGGGCCGGCATCTGGAGCAGCGCGGCGGTGGCCAGCGCGGGGGCGGCGAGAGCGAGGGCTCGTCGGAGCAGGGGCACGGCGCATCGACTCCTCGTGGGGGAGGTGTGGGTTGACGCGGGTAGACCGTAGCGTGAATTGACATGCCCGCAACAGGGTGCACGGAGGTGGGTCAACGCCCGGCGTCAGCCAGAGCCAGCCCGTTCCCCACGGCACAGGCGCTGCCCGCGCACCCCGTACCCGCGCCTCCGTCCTGACCGAGGAGGGTCAGAGGTGCGCGCCACCGCCGGGGTTGGGGCCGTACCAGTCCAGGCAGAGCACGGTGGCGTCGTCGTCGACGCGGTCGCCGCAGGCCGCGACGACCGCGGCGACCATGGTGCGCACGACCTCGCGTGGGTGCTCCGTGGCGGTGGCGCGCAGCAGCCCGGGGAGGTCCACGGACTCCGCCCGGCGTTCCTGCATGCCGTCGGTGTAGAGCAGCAGGCGGTCGCCGGGCCGCAGGTCGAGGTCCTGCACCTCGTACGGGCCCCGCTGTCCGGCCACGCCGAAGGGCAGGTTGATGTCCAGCGGGATCTGTTCGACCACGCCGTCGCGCAGCCGCAGCGGCCAGAGGTGTCCGGCGTTGACGAACTGGGCGCTGCTCCCGTCGAGGGCGATGCGCAGCAGTTGGCCGGTGGCGAAGGTGCGCCGCCCGTGGTCGAGCAGGGCCTGGTGGACGTGGTGGGCCTGCTCCCCGAGAGCGGCCCCGGCCCGGCGGGCGCCGCGCGAGGCGTTGACCAGCAGGGTGGCCATGAGGGCGGCGTCGACGTCGTGGCCCATCGCGTCCGTGATGGACAGGTGCAGGGTGTCGTGGTCGAGGGCGTAGTCGTAGGTGTCACCGGCGCTGCTGTCCGCCAGGACCAGGGCACCGGCGAGGGCGAACTCGGCTGCCTCGCAGGAGGGGGCGGAGGGCAGGAGCTGACGCTGGATCTCCGCGGCGAGGCTCACCGGGGTGGTGCGCTGCCCCCAGTGGTAGAGGTCGGTGAAGCGGCGGTCGGTGACCACGATGTACGCCAGGGCGTGCGCGGCCTCCTCGACCTGCTCCAGCACCTCTTCGGTGACCTCGGGCAGCCACAGTTCGAGCACCCCGATGGTGTCGCCGCGGTTGGTGACCGGGGCGAGGACGCGCTGCCCCTCGCCGCCGTCCGCCGCCCGCACCAGCTTCTGGGTGCGCAGGACCTCGTCGTAGATGCTGCCGGCCAGCGGGATGTGGTCGGCGCGGCGCCCCTCCTGGGCGGACGTCCCCTCGGTGACCCGCACCACGCGGCGCCCGACGACGTCGACGAACAGGAACGAGACGTACTGCGCGCCGAACCGCTCGCGCAGGATGCCTGCGACCACGTCGAGTGAGGCCACCGGTGCAGCGGCCTCCGCCGCCTCCAGCACCTCGGCCAGTCCGATCCTGTCGCGCCTCACATGAGCCTCCCTTGGTCGACCATTCTCCTTCCCGTCGGCCGGACCGGCACACGAGCATGGCCCATGTGGGCCCCCTCACTCGACGGCCGGCGGTGTCGACCGCACACCCCGGCTCCAGCGCAGCGTCAGCCGGATCAGCCCCGCCAGCGTGAGCAGCCAGGTACCCGCGAAGACCCAGAGCAGGGCGGGGTGCGCGTAGGCGACCGCCACGGCGAGCAGGGTGAGCGAGACCGCGGCGAAGGCGATCACGGCGGTGGTGAGCGCGCGCGACCGCCGCCCGGCCGGGACGGCGAGCGGGGCACGCATCTCCTGGAGCCGCCGGACGAGCGCCGGATCGCGGCCGAGCGTGCGTTCCATCTCGGCCAGTACACGCCTCTCGCGCGAAGACAGCCGGACGTCCTTCATGGCGAGCACCTCCTGCCGGGAGCCGTCACCTGTGCTTCCGCCCCCGGCGCACCCCCGGATGCGGCGAGGGGGCCGCGCCCGTCGGACGCGGCCCCCTGGTCGGTACGGCCCTGCTAGTCGAGCAGCGTGACCGAGTAGTCCAGCGTGGTCCCGGTGACGGAGTACGTCGCCGTCTGGCCGTTGTCGCAGTACGACACGTACCGGTTGCCGTAGTTCTTGGTGCCGGCGACGGCGTCGACGTACGGGCGCAGGTCGGTGCCCTCGGGGAACGAGGTGGTCGTCAGGTCGATGGTCCGGGTCTGGTTCACGGGGTACGCGTCCGTCGACGGCGACTGCTCGCCGGTGCGGGTGGTCGCGGCCCAGGAGAGCACGAACCCCGAGTTGTTCACCACCGCGACCTTCTGGACACAGGACTCCGCCTGCGCGGGCGCGGCCTGCGCGGTCACCGCCGGAACGGCGGCGAGCGCGACGGCGCCCATCAGCGGCAGCGCGGTCCCGAAGAGCTTGCGGTTCATCGTTCGACTCCCTCTCGTAGAACGTCAAGTCCCTTGTCTTGTAAGGGACTTGGGATGCGGCACGAGTACCCGGAGAAGGTCCGCGGCCACTGCCGTCCTCCGGCCGGCGCAGCGATTCGGCCACGCGTTCGGATCGGCGGGAGAGGACGGGGCGCACCGGCCCGTGAGACACGTGTCAGGGCTGCTGACCGCCCGTGCGGTCGCGTCCTCCGCCGGGGCCGAGGGCGCGCCACGGGCTGTCCGTGTCATGACGCCGTGCGAGGCAGGGGCGGATACGGAATGGCCGAATCCGAGGGCGGTCGGGGCCGCCGGGTGCACCCGAGCGGGAGTGAGCCACCACGCTGGGCGGGTTGGGGCCTCGGGTCACCAGGGGACGACGCCCGCGTCCTCGAAGAACGACCCGCTCGGCCCGTCGTCGGGCAGGGTGGCGAGCCGGATCGCCGTGGCCGCGCCCTGCTCGGGAGTGCGCGAGCCCGCGTGGCCGTTGAAGTCGGTGGCCACGAGGCCGGGGCACATGGCGTTGATCAGGACGCCGGTACCGGCGAGTTGCCGGGCGTACTGCACGGTCATGCCGTTGAGGAACGTCTTCGACGGGGCGTACGCCGCCATGACCGGCCCGACCTCGATGTCCGGGTCCGCCTGCCGGGTCAGGGAGCCGACGGAACTGGAGACGTTGACGACGCGCGGCGCGGACGAGCGGCGCAGCAGGGGCAGCATCGCGTTGGTGACCCGGACGACGCCGAGGACGTTGGTGTCCACGACGGTGCGGATCTGGTCGAGGTCGATCGTGGTCGGGTCCTGGGTCCAGTCCGGTCCCATGTCGCCGGAGATGCCCGCGTTGTTGACCAGGACGTCCAGGCCTCCCGCCTGCCGCTCGATCAGCGCCGCCGCCTCGGCCACGCTCCGGTCGTCGGTCACGTCCAGCGGCACCCCGAAGGCGTCCACCCCGGCGGCGCGCAGCTTCTCCACGGCCGCCTCGCGCCGCGCGTCGTCGCGGGCGCCGACGCCCACCCGGAAGCCGAGGCCGCCGAGGCCGGCCGCGATCTCGTACCCGATTCCCTTGTTCGCGCCGGTGACCAGCGCGGTCTTCGCTTCGCTCATGTACCGATGCTCGCTCGCCGGGCGGGGGTGGTGCCAACACCGACTCGGTGACCTGTGATACCCGGTGGGTATCACCGGGGCTACGCTCAGGACATGGAGGCATTGGAGACGCGTGAACTGCGGTACTTCGTGGCCGTCGCGGAGGAGCTGCACTTCGGCCGCGCCGCGGAGCGGCTCGGCATGGCCCAGCCGCCGCTGTCGCGGGCGATCCAGCGGCTGGAGCGGCGCCTCGGGGTGCTGCTGCTGGCCCGCGACCGGCGGGGCGTCTCCCTGACCGGCGCCGGTGAGGTGCTGCTGCACGAGGGCCGGGTGGCGCTCGACGCGGCCACCGCCGCCGCCCGCCGCACCCGCCGCGCGGGCGACGCGGACGGTGCGGGCGGCGCCCGTGACCGCCTGGTGCTGGCCGTGAAGGCCGCGGCCTCCCACGACCTGCTGCAGAAGCTCCTCGCCGCCTACGCGGCCGAGCCCGGCGCCGCCGAGATCGAGGTGCTGCCCAGCGGGATGTGCGAGCAGGAGGAGATGCTGCGCGACGGCCGCGCCGACGTGGCGCTGATGCACGCCCCCTTCAACTCCCTCGCCGGGTTCGACCACGAGGAGCTGATGAGCGAGGGCCAGATCGCCGTGCTGCCCGCCGGGCACCCGCTCGCCGCCCGCGACACCCTCACCCTGGCCGACATCACCGGTGTGCCCGGCCTGCCGCACGCCCGCTGGCCCCGCGACGGCTCGTATCCGCCGGGGCCGGGCCCCGAGATCCACGACCAGACCCAGTTGGCCCAACTGATCGCGCTGGGCCGCACGATGGCCGTCTTCCCGGAGTCCGCCCGCGCCTGGCTGTGGTCCGAGCACGCCGCCGTACCCCTCACCGACGCGCCCCCGGTCGTCACCCACATCGCGTGGCCCGCGCACAGCCGCTCGGCCGCCCTGGCCGGTCTGGTCCGTACGGCGATCCGGCTCTGACGGTGCCAGACTGGTCGGGTGACGGACCCGGACCAGCGGCTCGAGCAGACCATCATGCGCCTGCTGGAACAGCGTGCGGACACGTCCTCGATCTGCCCCTCCGACGCGGCCCGCGCGGCCTACGAGGGTGACGACGACGGCTGGCGGGACCTGATGGAACCGGCCCGCCGGGCGGCCTGGCGGCTGGTCGCGGCCGGCGAGGTCGAGGTGACCCGGGCCGGGCGGCCGGTCGAGGAGTCCGAGGCGCGCGGACCCGTCCGCATCCGCCGCGCACGCCGGTAGCGCGCCCCCTCCTCCCGACGGCCCGGGGTCAAACTCCCGCCGGTTGCCATACCGTTGGCGCATGGCGCTGCATCACCACAGTGACCGGCCGTGGCGTGTGCGAGTGGACGACGAGGAGCGCACGCCCTGTGGCGCCGGCGTGCTGCTGGACGACCGGCACGTGCTGACCTGCGCCCATGTGGTGCGCGACGCCGGGGCGGCACCCGGCGGCACCACGTCCCGCCTGCGGATCACCAGCGTGGCGTGCCGCCCGGAGTGGAGCCGTACCGCGCACGTGGCGCCGGGCACCTGGGTGCACGAGGAGGGCACGCAGCGCGGGGACGTGGCCCTGCTCGTACTCGACGAGCCGGCCGGGTGCGGCATCCGGACCAGGCTGTGGAAGGCGCCCATCTCCGGCGGCACGGTCCAGGTGTACGGCTTCCCGCGGCACGCGCGGTACGGCATGGGCGCCGACGCCCGGCTGGCGGGGTCGGGGCACCGGCAGGGCGAGTGGGGCCTGCTGAGCCGGATGCGCGAGGGCGTTCCGTGGATCGAGCCGGGGTATTCGGGCGCCGGTGCGATGGCGGTGGGCGGGGAGTTCGACGGCCATGTGATCGGCATCGTGGTGGCCGACTACGTCAACGGCGACGAGAAGGCGGCATGGATGCTGCCGACCGAGACGATTCTCCGGTACCTCCCCGCGATCGAGGAATTCACCGGCGGCGACCGCAACGACGAACTGGGTCCCGCACGCGGCGAGTTGCCCGCGGACGTACTCGGCGACCCGCTGCGGCTCGCACTGACCCAGGAGCTCACCCGGCTGCTCGACAGCGGCTGGTCGGGCACCGCCGTCGTCGGCACCGGCGGCACGACCGCCGTGGGCGACTCCTGGCTCGTCCGGCTGGTGCGCACGGCCGACCCGGCGGCCCGCGTCGGTGTCACGGACGCCGAACTGACCGGCTCCCCCGGCGACACGGTCCTCGGGCTCGGCACCATCGACGCGGCCTACGACGCCCGCGGCAGGTCGGTCGGCGACTTCGCCGGCTACCTCACCCGCCGCTTCGGGCTCCCCGGCGGCGACCCGCACGAGGTACGGGGGCAGCTGCTGCGCCGCAGGCCACCGGCGTGCCTGGTGGTGGGCGGCGTCGACCGGGCCCAGGACCCCGAGGCCCTCATGGACCGGTTGCTGGGGCGGCTGGCCGCCCGCGCCCGCCCGCGCGGCCTCCGCCTCGTCCTCGGCTTCGAGGGCACACCCCCGCCCGGCCTGGCCTACGACGTCTCCCTGGACCCCGAACCGCTGCGCGGAGACCCCGCTCGCAGTGTGAGCGCGGCCGAGGTCCAGGCGGCCGTCGGCCGGCTCGCCGCCCAGGAGGAGGCCGCCTCGGCGCTCCAGCTGGACTGGGGATTGAGGTTCTTCGCCCCGCCCCGGCTGCCGCCGCTGGTCGCGCCCCGTCTACGGGTCCGGCTGGCCGTGGCCCGGGCGACCGAGCTCAACCCCGAACTCGGCGCGATCCTCGACCGGGCCGCCGACGCCCGCGCCGCCCTGACCCGGTTCGAGCACGGCCTGCGCCGCATGGTCACGGCCCACGAGGACCTCACCGTCTCCCTGGAACTGCACCGCGTCCGGGCCGCCCGGCACTTCGGCGACGAGGACCGCCCGCTCGCCGAGCGCCACGCCCCGGCCGCCCGCGCCCTCCAGACCGAGCCGATCGACCTGGCGGCCGCCCGCGAACTGGTGCGGCGCTACGCCGACGAGGTGAACCGCCGGTTCGAGGAGAGGTGACGGGTGACGACGAGCCGCCGACAGTGCAACCGCCCCGACTGCGGGCGCGGCGCCATCGACGAACAGGGGTTCTGCGACCGGTGCGACCGGCTGCCCCTGCCGGCTGACGGCACGGTGCCCGAGCCCCCGGCGCGGACCGGCGCGGGCGCGGGCGTGGCGCAGGTCCGCCCGGACCCCTGGTACGGCCTCGGCCTGGTCGACCCCGTCCAGGCACCCGAGGCGCTCGCGCCCCCGGACGTGCCGTTGGAGCCGGTGGCCGAGCAGCACCGCTTCTGCCCCAACCCGGTGTGCGGGCAGCCGGTCGGCCGCGGCCATGACGGCGGGCCGGGCCGGACCGCCGGGTTCTGCCCGCAGTGCGGCACGGGCTTCGACTTCACCCAGCCGGGCGGCTTCACCATCGCCGACCGCTACGAGGTGCGGCGCACCCTCGGTTCGGGGGCGTACGGCGCCGCCTACCTCGCCCACGACCGCAACCTGGCGACCGACGTCGTCCTCAAGGCGCTGCACAAGTCGGTGGCCAAGACCGCGCTGCACGAGCGGGACATCCTGGTCGAGCTGCGGCACGACAGCATCGTCCGCATCCTCGGCTACGAGGCCGAAGGCCCGCACCTGGTCCTCGAGTACGTCCCGGGCGAACCGCTCGCGGCCCGCCCGGGTGACCGTCTCGAAACCCTGCTGGCGCACGGCGTGCGCGTCCTCCAGGCGCTCGACTACCTGCACGCTCGCGGCCTGTTGCACTGTGACGTCAAACCGCTGAACATCATCCGCTTCCGCGAGGAGAACCCGGCGGGCGCGCTCGACCGGGTGCGGCTCATCGACTTCGGCGCGGTGCGCAGCCAGACCACGGACACCGGCCCGGTGGTGGCGTTCACCAGGGCGTACGCTCCCCCGGAGTCCGACCCCGAGCATCAGCGCCCGACTCCGGGCTTCGACCTCTACGGACTCGGCATGACCCTCCGCGAGGTCTGCCGCTCCTACGGGACCGACCGCTCCGCTCCCGGCGTCGACTCCCTCCATCTGCTGCTGGAGCGCGCCACCCACCCCGAGCCGTGGCGGCGGTTCGGATCGGCCCGCCAGTTCGCGGAGCAGCTCAGCGGTGTCGTACGGCAAGTGGTGGCCGCCCCTCCCACCTGCCGCCAAGTCACGCGGCTCTCGGCCCTGTTCGGCCCCGCACCCGAGCCCCTGCACGGCGGCCTGGGCACCGCCCGCCCCCTCGCCCACTGGGCCGAGGCGCGGCCGGACCGGGAGGCGCTGCTGGAGATGGCCGCCCCGTTCCGCACACCGGACCCCCGCGATGTGGCGGCCGCCCTCCCGGCCCCGCTGTCCGACCCCGACGACCCGGACGCCGGAGGCGCGCTCACCGAGAGCCGGCTGGCCCTGCGCCGCAGGGACGCCGAGGGCGCGGCCGAGCGGCTCGCGGCGGCGGGCCTGCCCGACTGGCACTGGCTCACCGGCTGGTACCGCGGCCTGATCGCCCTGGCCGACGGGGACCCGCGGCGGGCCGCCGTCGCCTTCACCGAGGTGCGCAGGGCGCTGCCGGGTGAGCTGATACCGGGCCTCGCCCTCGGCCTGTGCGCCGAACTCCGCGGCGACCGCACCGCGGCCCGGTCGCACTACGGCACCGTCTTCGACACCTCCCCCGCCCTCGGCGCGGCCGGGTTCGGGCTGGCCCGCGTACTGCTGCTGGCCGGTGAGCGCGCCAAGGCGGTCGAGGTCGCCGAGAAGCTGGCCGGGGAGTTCCGCTACGAGCGGGAGGCGCGCGTGGCCGCCGTGCGGCTGCGCGTCATGGTCCGCCCGGACCTTCCGCCTCCCACCGAGGACGACGTGGAACGGGCCCGGGCGGCACTGCCCGGCCTCGACGTGACCGACGCGGCGGCCGCCGCGCTCCGCGCCGAGATCCAGTACGCGGAGTTCCTGCGCACCCGCGACCGGCTGGAGCTGTCCGGCGCCGTCCGCGCCCTCGGCCCGCACGCCCCCGCCGAACGTGAGTACGTCGCCCTGGTGGATCTGGCGAACAAGCTCCGCCCTGGACTGAGTTGGGGGTGGTGGGGAAAGCGCGACAGATCGGGTCACACCCGTTCCGGAGCCGCACCCGGACCGTTAAGCTTGTAAGACGTTCCGTCGATGACGGGAGCACGCTCCGCAACGAAGCGCAGCGACAGATCGGGTGGTGCCGGTGGGGGACAGGACACCCTTGGGGCTCAGCTTTGCCCTGGAAGTGGACTCGCCCGCGGACCTGGCCTACGACGAGCAGCGCGCGGACGCGCTGATCACCGTCACCGCACACTCCGCCGCCGGCCCGTCACCGCAGGTCCAGAGCGCTCAAGTGCTCATCATGGACCGTTCGCTGTCGATGTCCCGGCACAAACTCGACGAGGCGAAGCGCGCGATGTGCGCGGCCATCGACACCCTGCGCGACGGCACCCTGCTGGGCGTCGTCGCGGGCAACCATCAGGCCGAGGTGATCTTCCCGCCGACGGAGGGTCTGGCCGTCGTGGACGCCCGGTCCCGCGAGGACGCCAAACTCCGGGTGGCAGGTCAGCTCGCCGAGGGCGGCACGGCGATCGGCCAGTGGCTCGCCCGCGCCCGTGATCTCTTCGCCTCGGTCCACTCCCCCGGCACGGTGCGCCACGCCGTGCTCTACACGGACGGCAAGGACGAGCACGAGACACCCGAGCAGCTCGCGGAGATCCTCGCCTCGTGCGCCGACCGGTTCATCTGCCACGCGCGGGGCCTGGGCGAGGACTGGCATCACGACGAACTCCTGCGCATCACGCAGGCGTTGCACGGCACCGCCGAGGCGGTCGTCACCATCGCGGACCTCACCGAGGACTTCACCCACCTGATGCGGGAGGCCCGGCGCATCGTGGTCCCCCGGCTGTATCTGGGCCTGCGCCTCAACAGCCGCTTCCGGCTCGCGTTCGTACGGCAGACCCGCCCGACCGAGGCCGACTTGACGGTACGTCAGGTTCTGGACGGCGAAACCCATGTCCCGCTGGGCTCGTGGCCCGCCGAATCCCGCCAGTACCAGGTCTCCCTCCGCTTCGATCCCGAGAGCCTGACCGTCGACGAGCTGATGCGCGCCGCCCGTGTCACCCTGCACGCCGAGTTCCCCGACGGCACCCGCCGCCCGTGCTCCGGGACCGAGGCCATGGCCGTCCGCCGCCGGGCGACCCCCGGTTTCGGCGTCGTCCGCTCCCCCGACCTGACCCGCGTCGAGAACGAGCGCGAACTCGGCATGGCCATGCGCGCCTGCGCGGACGCCGGGTTGCGCGGCGACCTCGACCGCGCGGACCGTGAACTGCGCCTGGCGACGGGCCTCGCGGAGTCCCTAGGGGACACGGCACGCCTGCGGCTGCTGCGCGCGGTGGCGACCACCGGCCCCGACGGCCGGCCGCGGCTGCGGCGGGACGCCTCCCGTGGACAGATGCTCCGCATCGGTGTCGACTCCACCAAGACCGTGAGCCACCCGGCCGAGTCGCGGGAACTCCCCTTGCGGGACACCGGTCTGCCCCGGGTGTGCCCCAGGTGCGACACGACGGCGGCCTCCCCCACCGCCAGGTTCTGCGAGGAGTGCGGCCACCCGTTCGGGGCCGGGGGCCCGGTGGACGCGTGGTGACCGGCGGAGGGCCGCGCGTGCCCCATACGGTCGTGCTGCTGCGGTGGCTGCGCGCGGGCCTGCTGACCATGGTGGCGGTGACGGCGCTGCTGTACCTGGTGGTGGCGAACGGGGCCGAGGAGCAGATCGCCGCCGCCGACCGTACGACGACGGCCATCTGGCACATCGGCGCGGCGTACGACCAGGCCGGGGCCGCCGACACCGCGCTGAAGGCCGTCTCCCGGACCGGCGCGATCGACCTGATCGGCACCAGCGGCGACTTCGCCAACGCCACCGCCCGCGTCAGCTCCCACCTCACCTCGGCCACCGAGGGCAACGCGGCCGGGGAACAGGGGCTCAGCCACATCCAGTTCGTCCAGGGCCAGTTGACCACCTGCGTACAGTCGGCCAACACGGCGGTCCTGGACGGCAGACCGGGGCTGGACCGGGCCCGCGACGCCCTGGACGACGAGCCGGAGTACGACGACGGGGACCCGGTCCCCTTCACGGGCGGCCTCAAGCAGTCGCTCATGGACCTGAAGGCACTGGAGGCCGACGCCCGCGACCGCCAGCGCCACTCGGGCTGGCGGGACCCCGCCCTCCTCCGGCCGCTGTTCCTCGGCCCGCTGGCGGTCATGCTGCTGCTGGCCGGCGTCACCGGCCGCCTCGTGGTCCACCGCTTCCGGCGCTACCCCGGCCCGGCCCTCGTACTGGCGCCGCTGGCCACCGCGGCGATCGGCATTCCCATGTGCACGATCAATCCGCCGGACGTGGCGATCGCGCTGCCCGTGCTCGCCGCGGCCGGTGCGCTCGGCTACCTGGCCTACCGTCCCCGACTCGCCGAGTACAGGTTCCCGCGCCCATGAGGCGGCCCACGGCACCCCTCCTGCGCTGCGCCCTGATCCTCGGGCTGCTCCTGGCGTCCGTCTCGTGCGGCGGACCGGAGCACAGCAAGGTGACGATCATGGTGCCCTGGTCCGGCACCGAGTTCCAGGCGTTCTACGCGGTCGTCAAGGACTTCGAGCGCGGCCACCCCGGCATCGACGTCGAACCCCAGATCACCCGCGCTCTCACCCAGCAGCTCGACGCGGCGGTGGGGGCCGGCGCCGAGCCCGATCTGGCCGTGCTGCCCAGCGTCGGCGCGATCACCAAGTACCGGACCGCGGGCGCGCTCCGGAAACTGGACGTCGACACGGGTGCGTACGCCGAGCCCTTCCGCGCGCTCGGCATGCACGGCCGCGATGTGTACGCGGTCCCGGTGAAGGCCGACCTCAAGAGCCTGATCTGGTACGACGCCCGCTCCACCGAACCGCCTTCACCCGGTCGGCCGGGCCGGTACCGCTGGTGCCTCGGGCTGGAGTCAGGGCCGACCTCCGGCTGGCCGGGCGCCGACTGGATCGCGGACCTGCTGCTCTCCGACGCGGGCGTCGACACCTACACCGACTGGGCCTCGGGCAACGCGGCGTGGGCCGAGGGACCGGTCAGGGACGCGTGGACCGCGTGGGGGCACATGGTGGGCGCCGCCCTGAAGGGCGCGACCGCGCGGAACTTCCGCCAGGCCGCGGGCGGCAAGGACGCGCGGGGGTGTGCGCTGAGCCACGGCTCCCTCTCCGCGATGCCGTTCGACTCGGCCCGGGTGAGCGACGACCAGTACACCTACGTACCGTCCTCGCGCGACGCGCTGGAGGTCTCGGCGGACTTCGTCGGCAAGTTCACCCGGAACGAAGGTGCCGACGCCTTCATCACCTACCTGGCGAGCACCGAGGCCCAGCGGACCTGGGTGAACGAACCCGGCTTCGCGGTCTCCGCCGACCGGAGGGTGACGGAGTACGACAACGCGGTCCAGGGCCGGATCGCCGGGATACTCCGCTCCCCCGACTTCGCGCTCTGCTTCAGCGCCGCCGACGCGATGGACCCCGATGTGTCCGCCGCGTTCTACCGGGCGGTGCTGGACTACGCGAACGGCAAGGAGCCGGGGCCGCTGCTGGCCGCCCTCGACAAGGTCCAGCAGCAACTCGGTTATCCCTCGCCGGGGTCCGCGCCCGCACCGCTGTGCAGCACACCGAAACCCCGCTGACCTCCAGGAGACCCCGTGGCGGACGCCATCCAGTTCACCCTCGACGACGGAACCCGCGTTCTCGTCGCCCCGCCCACCCGCACCGGAACCGGGGCCGTGGGCCTGGGCACCCGGCTGGAGAGCGCGGGCGAGAGCCTGCGGGAGGCCCTGCGGCCGATCACCGCCGCCGCCTCCGAGGTGATCGGCCAGTTCCGTGAGGTCGCGCAGCGGCCCGACGAGGTGGAGGTCACCTTCGGTGTCACCCTGGACGCCAAGCTCGGCGCGGTCCTGACCAGCGCGGGCACCAGCGCCCACCTGGACGTCACGCTCCGCTGGAGCGGCTCCGGGCCCGCACTATGACAGTTGCCGCTCCGCCACTTTCTCCAGGCGGGCCCGCTCCCCCTTGGCCGACTGCGCCTGCTCCAGCAGCAGCCGGGCGGAACGGCCGTGCAGGTTCAGGGTCATGAGCTGGTTGCCGAACCAGGGGCCACCCGTGTGCCGCCAGACGACGGGGAGTTGAGCGCAGCGTCCGTGCCGGGCGAGCAGGCGTCCCAGCGCGCGTGCCGTCCGGCTCCAGCCGAAGCGGAAGCCGAACCGCATCGACCGGGGTACCGAGTTGTGCACGGGCGAGCAGGTGAGCTGAGTGACGCGGGAGTCGACCTTCGCGGACCGCCAGGCCGGCTCGGCGACATAGGCGTGATGGACGTCGCCGGACAGGACGCTGATCGTCGCCGGTGCCTGGGGGCCCGAGCCGGCCTCGGCGATCAGGTCCGCGAGCGCGGTGAACGACGCCGGGAACGCCGCCCAGTGCTCCAGGTCGGCCGCCCGGCGCAGCCACTCCCCGAACCTGGCCCAGCGCGGGCCCCGCTCGCCCCGGCACAGCGCCGCGTCCCACGCCTCGGCGTCGTGCACGAGGTGGGGCATCAGCCAGGGCAGCGAGGTCCCGATCAGCAGGTGGTCCACCGTCTCCCGGTCGGCGAGCGCCTGGTCGCGCAGCCAGCGCTCCTCGTCCGGGTCGAGCATCGCCCGCTCGTCCTCGGCCAGCACCCGCGCCGCCCGTGAGTCCACGATCAGCACGCGTACCCGGCCGAAGTCGCGGCGGTAGCTCCAGCGGGTCGAGGCGGGGTCGGCGTCGGCCTCGGCGGCGAAGGCGCGCAGCGCGTCGGTGCCGTCGGCGGCCTGGGTGACGGCGGTGTACAGCGGGTCGGCGGCCAGGTCGTCCGGGGCGAGGTTGCCGATGTGCTGGTAGACCCAGTAGGACATCAGGCCGCTCAGCAGCCGCTCGCGCCACCAGGGGGTGGACCGCATGTCGGCCAGCCAGGAGGCGGAGGTGTTCCAGTCGTCGATGACGTCGTGGTCGTCGAAGATCATGCAGCTCGGCACGGTGGACAGCAGCCACCGCACCTCGGGGTCGAGCCAGGACTCGCGGTACAGCCCGGAGTACTCCTCGTAGTCCGCCACCTGCGAACCGGGCGGCTCGTCCAGGTCACGGCGGGCGGCGATCCGCTTCTGGGTGGCCTCGGAGGTCTCGTCGGCGTAGACCTGGTCACCGAGCAGCAGGAGGACGTCGGGGCGCTCGCCACCCGCGACGAGCCGGGTGGCGAGAGTGTCCAGGGCGTCCGGGCCGGCCGGGTCGTGGCCGCCGTCGGCGGGCGGCGCGGCCCAGCGGCAGGAGCCGAAGGCGACCTTCAGACCGTCGTCGGGACCGGGTACCCGGATGCGGGACGGGGGGAAGGGCGAGTCGGCCGGCGGCCACACGGACTCGCTCTCCAGCAGCACCTCGTACTCCGCGTCGGTGCCGGGGGTGAGGCCGGTGACCGGTATCAGGGCGTAGTGGTGGCCCGCTATCCGGAAGGTGCGCGCGGCGCCCTTGGCGCCGTCGGAGCACCGCACCTCCGCGGTGCAGGGGCCGCTCGTCTCGACCCAGACGGTCGCGGACGAGCCGTCGACGTAACGCAGCAGTGGGCCCAGGATCAGGCTCGGCAAGATGTCCTCCGTCCCGCCCCGGCCGGTGCGGGCGGGGCGGACCGTACGGTAGTCAACGAGGAACCGGGGCCGACAGTCCCCCTCCGGGGCGGGCCGTGACCGCCGGCCGGCGTGCCGCGCGGCCGTGTCGGCAGCACCGGGCGCCCCCACTACTCCATGCGGGTGTCAAAACCCCCCGATCGGCGGCGTGTCGGCCGCTCTGGGAGCCGGGGTCGGGCCCGAGCCGCGAGGATGGCCGTCACTGACGCCACGGCGCGGGTGGAACTCGAGCACCAGGAGAAGCGGGACCTGTGACAATCATCAATCAGCCCGAGCCGGCGGCTGAGGACTCGAGCGAGAACGAGCTTCTCATCCACCGCAGGCAGCCCGGCAATGTCGTCGTCAAATGGCTGACGACCACCGACCACAAGACGATCGGCTCGTTGTATCTGACGACGTCCTTCGCGTTCTTCCTGTTCGGCGGCGTGATGGCGCTGGTCATGCGGGCGGAGCTGGCGCGGCCGGGCATGCAGATCGTGTCCAACGAGCAGTTCAACCAGGCGTTCACGATGCACGGCACCGTGATGCTGCTGATGTTCGCCACCCCGCTGTTCGCGGGATTCACGAACTGGATCATGCCGCTGCAGATCGGCGCGCCCGACGTGGCGTTCCCCCGGCTGAACATGCTGGCCTACTGGCTGTACCTGTTCGGCTCCCTCATCGCGGTCAGCGGCTTCATCACTCCGCAGGGCGCGGCCGACTTCGGCTGGTTCGCCTACTCCCCGCTGACGGACGCGGTCCGCTCCCCCGGGGTCGGCGGTGACCTGTGGATCATGGGCCTGGCCTTCTCCGGCTTCGGCACGATCCTCGGCTCGGTCAACTTCATCACCACGATCATCTGCATGCGCGCGCCGGGCATGACGATGTTCCGGATGCCGATCTTCGTGTGGAACGTGCTGCTGACCAGCGTGCTGGTGCTGTTCGCCTTCCCCGTGCTCGCGGCGGCGCTGCTGGCGCTGGAGGCGGACCGCAAGTTCGGCGCCCACGTCTTCGAAGCGGCCAACGGCGGGCCCCTGCTGTGGCAGCACCTCTTCTGGTTCTTCGGCCATCCCGAGGTGTACATCATCGCGCTGCCGTTCTTCGGCATCGTCACCGAGATCATCCCGGTGTTCTCGCGCAAGCCGATCTTCGGCTACATGGGCCTCATCGCGGCCACGATCGGCATCGCCGGTCTGTCCGTGACCGTGTGGGCGCACCACATGTACGTCACCGGCGGTGTGCTGCTGCCGTTCTTCTCCTTCATGACGTTCCTCATCGCGGTCCCCACAGGCGTCAAGTTCTTCAACTGGATCGGCACGATGTGGAAGGGCTCGGTCTCCTTCGAGACACCGATGCTCTGGACGACCGGCTTCCTCGTGACGTTCCTCTTCGGCGGCCTGACCGGTGTCATCCTCGCCTCGCCCCCGATGGACTTCCACGTCTCCGACTCGTACTTCGTGGTGGCGCACTTCCACTACGTGGTGTTCGGCACGGTCGTCTTCGCGATGTTCGCCGGCTTCCACTTCTGGTGGCCCAAGTTCACCGGCAAGATGCTGGACGAGCGGCTCGGCAAGATCACCTTCTGGACGCTGTTCATCGGCTTCCACGGCACCTTCCTGGTCCAGCACTGGCTGGGCGCCGAGGGCATGCCCCGCCGCTACGCCGACTACCTGGCGGCCGACGGCTTCACGGCCCTGAACACGGTCTCCTCGATCGCCTCGTTCCTGCTCGGCCTGTCGATGCTCCCGTTCTTCTACAACGTCTGGAAGACGGCGAAGTACGGCAAGCCGATCGAGGTGGACGACCCGTGGGGCTACGGCCGTTCGCTGGAGTGGGCGACCTCCTGCCCGCCGCCGCGGCACAACTTCGTCACCCTGCCCCGTATCCGCAGCGAGTCCCCGGCGTTCGACCTCCACCACCCGGACATCGCCCGGGCGGAGCGCGAGGCGTACGCCATCGGGCACTGAGTCCGGAGACCACCATGACCAGACTGCCGGGGCAGGAAGCCGAAGGCGCCGGCCTCGGCAACGAGGTCGAGGGGTACCTGCTGTGGCAGGCCACGATCGCGGTGGCCGAGCAGCGGGCACGGGACTTCGCCGAGCGCATGGAGTGGCTCACCACGGCGCAGCGCGAGGAGATCGAGCAGCTCTACGTCTCCGACAGCCTGCGCCGCGCCAAGCAGGACCTGGAGCGCGTCGCGGCCCGCTGCCGGTCGCTGCGGAGCGAGTACGAGGAGCGCTATCGCGTGTTGCGGCTGCGCTGTGTCGGATACACGCTGGGCGCGGCGGCCGGTCTCACCTCGGCGGCGGCCGCCGCGCTGGCGCTGAGCCGCTGAGCGCGCCGAGTTGCTGAGCGCGCCGAGCCGCTGAGCGCCTGCCGCTGAGGCTCTTGCCGCTTCTTCACCGACCGGAGAGGACCCTCGTATGAAGATCGCCGTCGTCGGAGCGGGCGGATTCGTCGGATCACGCCTGGTGAGGAAGCTGCGGTCGGAGGGCCACGAGGTCACCGCGCACGACCGTTCCACCGGGGTCGACCTGCTGACGGGCGAGGGCGTCCCGGAGGCGCTGGCCGGGGCCGACACCGTCGTCAACACCATCAACGCCCCCGGCTTCGACGAGACCGCCGTCCCGTTCTTCCGCACCACCACCGAGACGCTGCTGACCGCGGCGGAACAGGCCGGGGTGGGGAACGTGGTGCTCCTGTCCATCGTCGGCATCGACCAGGTGCCGGACGTCGCATACTACCGGGCGAAGCTGGAGCAGGAGCGTCTGGTGGAGGCGGGCCCCGTCCCGTACACGATCGTGCGGGCGACCCAGTTCATGGACTTCGTCCAGCCGATCATGTCCTGGACGACATCGGGCGACACCGTGCGCCTCCCCACCACGCGCCTCCAGCCGGTCGCCGTCGAAGACGTGGTCGACACCCTCGCCGAGGCCGCCACCACCCCTCCCCGCGACGGCATCGTCAACGTCGCGGGCCCGGACGTCTTCTCCCTGGCCGACCTGGGCCGCCTCACCCTCCGCGCCCACCCCGACGGCCGCGAGGTGACCGTCGACGAGAACGCGGGCCTCTTCGGCCAGGTCCCCCACGACGCCATCATCGCGCCCCCGGACGCCCGCGTGGGGACTACGTCGTACGCGCAGTGGCTCCGGCGGGGGCACCATGCCTGAGCCCATTTCCGAGGCATGGAAGCGGCCGTAACCGTACTCGGCGAAGCCACTCCCCCCATATTCCCCGAGGGCTGCCCAAGTCGTCACCGCCCGAGCCGACCACGCTCCCGGCAACCCCGCACCCCGCTACGCTTCCTGGCCACCCTGATCTGCGAACCGGGCAAGCCCCTGCTCTCACTCGTCACCGATAGGAAGCGGACGCGGCGGAGTCACCGCCGCGCCCCTCGCACGGACCGACCGGCGGAGGCCGAAGCCACGCTCGCTCTCACGTGACCACTGCTGTCAGCCCCACCCGTTAGAGTTCTTGCTCGCACGTGCATCGCATTTGATCGCAGGGGCGACGCTCACGGGGAGAGGCGCGGATGGGGTACACGATCCCGGGCTGGCTGGACGAGGTCCTCGATTTCATCGGGATCAACTTCCCCAATGTGGACGAGGACGACTACCGCGAAATGGCGAACGCCATGCGGGATTTCGCCGACGCCTTTGAGGGACACGGTGCGGACGCGCACAAGGCCGTCTCCCGCATCCTGGCCTCGTCCGAGGGCCTGGCGGTCGAGGCCATCGAAAAGCACTGGGACCGGGTCAAGGCCGGTCAGCTCGAGAAACTGCCGCAACTGGCAAGGCTGTTCGCCGATGCCTGTGATGTCCTCGCGGAGATCATCTGGGGGATGAAGACCAAGGCCGAGATCGAGCTCGCCGTCATGGCGGGGTCGTTGGGCATCACCGCCGGTCTGGCCGTGGTCACCGGCGGTCTGTCCGCCCTGATCGGCGCCGCCGAGGTCGCGGCGATGCGGCAGGTCGTCAAGCGGATCATCGACGAGGCCGTCGACCGCATCGTGGACGAGGTGCTGGCGAAGATCACCGAGCCGATCAACGCCAAGCTGGAGGCAATGGTCGAGGACATGGTGTTCGACCTGGCCGAGGACGCGTTCTCGATGCCCGCCGACGGCAAGGGCGGCGGCTCAGTCGGTCGGCACGGCGATGCCGGGGGCATGCGGCTGGCCTCGGCGGGCGGTTCCGCCGACGGCGCTCCCCGCGTCACGAGCATCGACCACACCGAGTTCGAGGGCGGCGCGGGCAAAGTCTCCCGGCACGGCAGCGAGTTGCACCTCGCGTCCTCCTCGCCGCTGGGCAGGGCCAAGGGCGCGTTCGGTCGCAGCAAGGGCCGCGACCCGTTCACGAGAGCCTTCGACAGCGTTCTGCACGGCGCGCTGAAAGGCTCGGAGAAGGCGCTCGGCAAGGTGGCCAAGCACATCACCGAGACCCTGCCCGAAGGGGTCAAAGCGACCTCTCGGCTACAGAAGGAGACGGATCTCGGTGTCCGAGACCGGCTCAAGGCTCTCGGCAAGGGCCATGAGGACCGTGACGGCTCTGGCGCCCGGACCCGTACCGACAGCGTGCGGCGACCGCCGGGCTCGATGAAGGACGTCCTCGGCGACGCCCGCGCGAAGGCCGTCGCCATGGAGTCACGTCGGTGCAAGTCCGACCCGGTGGACGTCGCCAGCGGGGAGATGGTGCTCACCCAGACTGACCTGGCGCTGCCCGGCGCGCTCGCTCTGGTGCTGGGGCGCTGCCATGTATCCGGCTACCACTACGGCGGCTGCTTCGGACCGAGTTGGGCGTCGCCCCTGGACGAGCGCCTGGAACTGATCGGCAACGGCGCGGTCTGGGCCCGGGAGGACGGCTCCCTGCTGGTCTACCCCCAACTGCCGCACGAGCCCGCCGAGGAGGTGCTGCCCCTGGAGGGTGAGCAGATCGCCCTCAGCTTCGTGGAGCGCACAGACCTCGGCGCCGTCACGTACGCGACGACTGACGTGGCCGCGGGGTTGACCCGGCGGTTCACCGGCAGCCCGTACGCCTCCAGCAGCCTGTACTGGCTCGACGAGATCGAGGACCGCAACGGCAACGCCTTGCGGTTCAACCGGGACGAGCACGGCTTCCCCGTCTCGGTAGTGCACGAGGGTGGCTACCGGGTGCAGATCACTGGGGACCCGGACCTGGGCCGGATAACCGCCTACGACCTGGCCACACCCGAAGGCCCCGTCCGTGTCGCCTCCTTCGGCTACGACACCACCCACGACCTGGACGCAGTGTCGGGCGCGGCGGGCGTACCGCTGCGCTTCACCTACGACGCCGAGCACCGCGTCACCTCTTGGACCGACCGCAACGGCCACGCCTACCACTACGCCTACGACAGCGCGGGCCGCGTCGTGCGGACGGTCGGCCCGGACGGCGCCCTGTCCTCGCGGTTCGCCTACGACACGGCCGCGCTCGAGACCCGCTTCACCGACTCCGCGGGCGCCGTCACGGTCATCCGGCTCAACTCGCTCGGTCAAACGGTCGCCGAGACCGATCCCCTCGGCCACACGGTGCGTTTCGAGTGGGACCGCCACGACCGTCTCCTCGCCCGCACGGACGAGCTGGGCCACGTGTCCAGATTCGACTACGACCACGCGGGCGACCTGGTACGTGTCCACTACCCGGACGGCCGCCACGCCTCCACCGAGTACAACGCCATGCGCCAGCCCATCGCGCTGACCGGCCCGGACGGCACGGTCTGGCGGCAGACCTTCGACGAGCGCGGCAACCGCACCGGCGTCGAGGCCCCCGACGGCACGACCACCACGTTCACCCACGACGCCGCCGGCGCCCTGGTCACTGTCGTCTTCCCCGGTGGTGAGACGGAGTTCCGCGTCAACGACCCCCTGGGGCTTCCCTTGTCGGTCGCGGACGGACACGGCGCGGTGTACACGGTGCGCCGCGATGCTTTCGGTCGGCCCCGCGAGACCGTCGACCCCGCCGGTGCGGTCATCCGCCTGGACTGGACGCCGGACGGCCTGCTCACCCGCCGCGGTGCCCCCGACGGCACCGGCGAGCGGTGGACGTACGACGACGAGGGTAACTGCCTCACTCACACCGACGAGTTGGGCGGTGTCACCCGCTTCGCGTACACGTGGTTCGACGAGCTGGCAGCACGCACCGACCCCGACGGCGCCCGCCACACGTTCGCCTACGACACCGAGCTGCGCCTCAGTTCGGTGGGCAACCCACAGGGCAGGCAGTGGACTTACCGGTATGGCCCGTCCGGCCTCACCGAGTCGCAGACCGACTTCGACGGCCGCACCGCGTCGTACGCGTACGACGCGGCGGGCCGGCTCGTCGCGCGGACGACCCCCCTGGGACAACACATCCGCTTCGCCTACGACCCCGTCGGCAACGTCCTGGAGAAGGACGCGGCCGGTGTGCTCACCCGGTACTCCTACGACCACGCCGACCGGCTCGTCTCGGCCGTGTCGCCTGCCTCCTCCCTCACCGTCGAACGGGACGCGACGGGACGGCTGTTGGCGGAGACGGTCGACGGCCGCACTATGCGCTACGGCTACGACCCGAGCGGCGAGCTGATCTCGCGCACCACACCGACGGCGGCCCTCACGTCGTACACCCACGACGGCGCGGGCAACCGGACGCGGGTCGAGTGCGGCGGCCGGGCCATCGACTTCGACCGCGACGTGCTCGGCAGGGAGACCCGCCGCGCCTGGGGGCCGGTAACCGTCGCGTCGCAGTGGGACGCGAACGGCCGTCTCTCCGGGCAGTCGGTGGCGGGACCCTGCGGCGCGTCGCGGTCCCGGAGCTACACCTACCGCGCCGACGGCTTCCTGTCCGCCGTCGCGGACGGGCCCGGACAGGAGCGCCGCTTCGACCTCGACCCCGTCGGCCGCCCTCGGGGTGTCACCGCCGGCTCTTGGAGCGAGCGGTACACCTACGACCCGGCCGGAAACCAGACCGGCGCTTGGTGGCCCGACCAGGCCGGGCACACGGACAGCCGGGGCGAGCGCAGTTACGACGGCACCCGCCTGACGGGCGGGGACGGCATGCGGTACGACTACGACGCGGCCGGACGCGTAGTGCTGCGCCGGAAGCGACGCCTGTCCGGCGCCACCGACACCTGGCGCTATGTCTGGGACGCCGAGGACCGCCTGAAGTCATGCACCACCCCGGACGGCACCGTATGGCGCTACACCTACGACGCGCTGGGACGCCGTACCGCCAAGCATCGGATGAGTGAGGACGGCCGTACGATCGCCGGCACGGTCCGCTTCGCCTGGGACGGCACGCTGCTCGCCGAGGAGTCCGACTCGACGACCGGCGTCACCCTGACCTGGGAGTACGAGGGGACGCGGCCGGTCTGCCAGCTCGAACGCAGGCTCACCGGAGAAGTCGGCCCCCACGAGGCGGCCAGCCGTTTCTTCGCGATTGTGACGGACGTCATCGGCACCCCGGTCGAGCTGGTCGGCGAGGACGGGGCGACCGCCTGGTACGCCCGGTCCACGATCTGGGGCCTGACTGCCTGGAACCGCGACGCGCAGGCGTACACCCCACTGCGCTTCCCCGGCCAGTACGCCGACCAGGAGACGGACCTGAACTACAACCTGTTCCGGCACTACGACCCTGGTTCCGCCCGCTACATCACGCAGGACCCCTACGGGCTGGTCCCGGCCCCGAACCCTGCCGCGTACGTCGTCAACCCGCTCACGTGGATGGACCCCGAGGGCCTCATAGCCAAGGGCTGTACCCAGATCGGCGGCTGGTACGGCGGCCTGCTGCCGGCGAACGAGATGGCCAACGGCAGGCCGTATCCCCAGAAGATGGAGGTCAACCACATCCCGGCCAAGGCGTCCTGGAAGGACATCGTGGAACCGGGGCTCTACATCGCCAACCGGCCGCACAAGAAGCAGAAGGTCAACAACGGCCCGGCAATCCGCATGGAGAAGGCCCATCACGCCCAGCTCAACAGCACGGGGTCGAGCAACACGGCCATCAACTGGCACGCCACCCAGCGTGCGCTGATCAACCAGGGCCGGATCACCGAGGCGATGCGCATGGACATCGACGACATCAAGGCCAAGTTCCCCGGCACCTACGACCAGCACATCAAGGACATGGTGGAGAGTCTGGAGCACAACAAGCCGCTCCAGGCGATGCTGAAGAAGCGCGGCTGGACCATCGACAAGGCCGCGCTGCTGGCATGATGCCGGCCACACCACCGCACCCACTGAGGACAGAGAGGAAGACGGAATGGACGTCGAGCTGATCCCCCACGTCGGCACCGCCTCGTTCCGGCTCGGAATGCCGTTCGACCAGGCGATGACCGAGGCAGCCGCCTGGGGACACGTCGAACACGCGCCCGCCGGAGGACGCCCACCGGGCAAATGGGTCGTGGTCAACGAGCCCTACGACTTCGAGTTCGTCCTCCTCTTCGAGTCCGAGCGGCATGAGGAGCTGACCGGCATCGAGGTGTGGCGCTTCCGCGAGGAGAGCGCGGACCTCCGGGTCCTCCTCGACGGCGTCGACGTCTTCCGCACACCGTCGGAGGAGCTCGCCCAGCTCCTGGAGTCGCGGGGGCACGAGGTCGTGGAGAGCGACTACGGCTTCGACGAGGTCCCCGCCCTCGGCCTTCGCTTCGCCAACAACAGCAGCTTCGAATATCCCACCGACGAAGAGGGCGACCCGCTCTACTACGACTACGTCCTGCTCTACGACCCGAAGCAGACGTGAGCGGTCGGCACAGGACAGAACAAGATCAGGGCCGGTTTCGGATAGCTCCGAAACCGGCCCTGATCTGCGACTGTCTCCAGTCGGGACGACAGGATTTGAACCTGCGACCCCTTGACCCCCAGTCAAGTGCGCTACCAAGCTGCGCCACGTCCCGATGCTGTTTGACCTGGGGTTTCCCTGGTCGAAACGCGCAGGGAAACTCTACCGCACTCAGGTCGGTGCTCGCGCACCGCTCGGTTGTTGACCTCAACCGGGCTTGAGGTTGCAGGATCGTCGACATGACGATCACAGCGGACCACGGCTACGACGATCTGCCCCGGCTGATGAGCCTGATGACCGGCGACGAGAAGCACGACTTCGCCGCGACCTCCACGCTCGACGTGCTGTGGGTGCTCTACGACCGGGTGCTCGATGTCACCCCCGGGCGGGCGGAGGCGCCGGACCGGGACCGGTTCCTGCTGAGCAAGGGGCACGGGCCGATGGCGTACTACGCCGTGCTCGCGGCGAAGGGGTTCGTGCCCGAGGAGTGGCTGCCGGGCTTCGGGTCGTACGACTCGCCGCTCGGGCACCACCCGGACCGGGTGCTCGTGCCGGGAGCCGAGATCGGCAGCGGGTCGCTCGGGCACGGGCTGCCGCTCGCCGTCGGCAGCGCGCTCGGGCTGCGGGCGCAGGGGCTCACCGAGCCGGCCGTGTGGGTGCTGATCGGGGACGCCGAGCTGGACGAGGGCAGCAACCACGAGGCCATCGCCTACGCCGGGGCGGCCGGCCTGGACCGGCTGCACACCGTCGTCGTGGACAACGCCTCCGCAAGCCACGCGCTGCCCGGCGGCATCGCCGCCCGGTTCGAGGCCGCGAACTGGTCCACCGCCACCGTCGACGGACGCGACCACGCCGCGCTGTACGAAGCCTTCACCGCCCCGCACCCCGGCCGCCCGCACGCGGTCGTCGCCCGGGTGGAACCCAAGAACGCCCGCTGACCGGATCAGAAAGGCCCACCTTCGTGGAAATCATGGAAACCATGCGTGACCGGTTCGGCGCCGTCGCCTCCCGGCTGCTGGACGAGGACCCGCGGGTCGCGGTCGTCCTCGCCGAGATCGGCCGGGACGCGTTCACGGACGCCGCCCGCCGCCACCCCGACCGGCTGATCAACGTCGGCATCCGCGAGCAGCTCCTCGTCGGCGCCGCCGCCGGGCTGTCGCTCACCGGGATGCGGCCCCTCGTGCACACCTTCGCCGCGTTCCTCGTGGAGCGCCCCTTCGAGCAGGTCAAGCTGGACCTCGGCCACCAGGACACCGGCGCGGTGCTGGTCAGCGCGGGCGCCTCCTTCGACTGGCCGGCCGGCGGGCAGACCCACATGTCGCCCGGTGACGTCGCTCTCCTGGACACCCTGGACGGCTGGACCGTGCACGTCCCCGGCCACCCCGACGAGGCCGAGACCCTGCTCCGGCACGCCGTCGCGGCCGGCGACGACAAGGTGTACGTACGCCTCTCCCTCCAGCGCAACCGGCTCCCGCTCCCGGTCGACGGCGCCCGCTTCCACACCGTGCGCGAGGGCCGCGCCGGGGTCGTCGTCGCGGTCGGCCCGATGCTGGACGCCGTGCTCGCCGCGACCGAGGGCCTGGACGTGACGGTGCTCTACGCGACGACCGTCCGCCCCTTCGACGCGGCGGCCCTGCGCCGGGCCACCGAGGCGGCCGGCACCGACGTGGTCCTCGTCGAGCCCTACCTCGCCGGCACCTCGGCCCGCGCCGCCACAAAGGCCCTTGCCGACGTGCCGCACCGCGTGCTCGGTCTCGGCGTGGGCCGCCGCGAGCTGCGCCGGTACGGCACGCTGGAGGAGCACCTCGCCGCACACGGGCTGGACGCCCGCGGCCTGAGGGAACGGATCGACGCCTTCGTCGGGGCCCGGGCGGTCAGCGCCTAGCGCTCCTGCGGCACCCCCAGCTCCGGATGCTCCTCCAGCAGCCGTACGGGGGCCGCCTGGCGCCAGGAGTCGGCGAGGATGTCCCGCAGTTCGTCCTCGCCGTCCAGCGCCGCGAGTCTCGCCCGCACCCAGGCGAAGTTCGCCTCGTGGTCCGCGATCCAGAACTTCTCCGGCTCGGCCAGCACCAGTTCGTCCCGCTCCTCCTTGGGGCAGCGCACCGCGAGGGAGGTCTCCTCCTCGGGGAGCGTGGCGAACATCTTCCCGGCCACCCGGAAGGTGGGCATGCTCCAGGCCGTCTTCTCGGTCGTGTCCGGCAGGGACAGGGCGATACGGCGTACGTCTTCTGCGTGCGGCATGCGACGCACCGTAACCCCCGGCACTGACAACGTCCCCGGCTCAGCCCTCGGCCGCGGCCTCGCCCAGCGCCTCCAGCACCGGCCGGATGAGCGGATGCCCCTCCGCGCCCCGGCGCACGGCCGCGAACACGCGCCGGGTGGGGGCCACCCCGTCCACCGGCCGCACGACCACGCCCGTCAGGTCCATGCCGCGCAGCGCGGAGCGGGGTACGAGGGCCACGCCCGCGTCGGCCGAGGCCAGCGCGACCACCGCGCGGAAGTCGTCGGAGGAGTGCTCCAGGCGCGGCTGGAACCCCGCGCTCTCGCAGGCCAGCACGACCACGTCGTGACAGGGGTTGCCGGGGTACGGGCCGATCCACGGGTCCTTGGACAGCTCCGCGAGCGGCACCTCGGCGTCGCCGGCGAGCCGGTGCCCGAGCGGGACCACGGCGTCGAACGGCTCGGCGTACAGCGGGAGATGGGTCAGCCGGGGGTCATCGGCGGGCGGCGCGCCCCGGTACTCGACGGCCACCGCCACATCGACCTGGCGGTCCAGCAGCATCCTGAGGCTCGCGTCGCCCTCCGCGTCCTGGACCCGGATTCCTATGCCGGGCGCCGACCGGCCGAGCCGGGCCAGGGCGGGCGCCACGACCTGGGCGATGCCGGTGGCGAAGGCGGCGACGGTGACCGTCCCGGCCTCGCCCTTGCCGTAGGCCGCCAGCTCCGCCTCGGCCCGCTCCAGCTGGGCGAGGACGGCGTTGGTGTGGCTGAGCAGGATCTCGCCGGCCGGGGTGAGCCGTACGCCCCTCGCGCCGCGCTCGACCAGGCGGTGGCCGGTCTCCTGCTCCAGCGAGGTGAGCTGCTGGGAGACGGCGGAGGGGGTGAGGTAGAGCGCGGCGGCCGCCGCCGTGACCGTGCGGTGGTCGGCCACCGCACGGAGGATGTGGAGCCGCCGCGCCTCGATCATTCCGCCATTATCGCAAGGCGGCCGTGCGGGTCAGCCCGCCAGCTCGGCGCGGGCCGCGATGAAGGCGTCCACGGCGCGGTTCACGTCCTCGGTGGAGTGCGCGGCGGAGAGCTGGACGCGGATGCGCGCCTTGCCCTGCGGGACCACCGGGTACGAGAAGCCGATCACGTACACCCCGCGCTCCAGGAGCAGTTCCGCCATCCGGGCCGCCTCGGAGGCGTCGCCGATCATCACCGGGGCGATGGCGTGGTCGCCGGGGAGGATGTCGAAGCCGGCCTCGGTCATGCGGGAGCGGAACAGCGCGGTGTTCTCGGCGAGCCGCACCCGCAGGTCGTCGGCGGACTCCAGCAGGTCGAGGACCTTCAGGGAGGCGGCGGCGATCACCGGCGCGAGGGTGTTGGAGAACAGGTACGGGCGCGAGCGCTGGCGCAGCAGGGCGACGATCTCGGCGCGGGCCGCGGCAAAGCCGCCGGAGGCGCCGCCGAGGGCCTTGCCGAGGGTGCCGGTGATGATGTCGACGCGGTCCATGACGCCGTGCAGCTCGGCCGTGCCGCGGCCGCCGGCGCCGACGAAGCCGGTGGCGTGCGAGTCGTCGACCATGACCATCGCGTCGTAGCGGTCGGCCAGGTCGCAGATCTCGGCGAGCGGGGCGACGTAGCCGTCCATGGAGAAGACGCCGTCGGTGACGATCAGCTTGCGCCGGGCGCCGCCCGCGTTCGCCTCCTTGAGCTGGGTCTCCAGGTCGGCGAGGTCACGGTTGGCGTACCTGAAGCGGCGGGCCTTGGACAGGCGGATGCCGTCGATGATGGAGGCGTGGTTGAGGGCGTCGGAGATCACCGCGTCCTCCGCCCCGAGCAGGGTCTCGAAGACGCCGCCGTTGGCGTCGAAGCAGGAGGAGTAGAGGATCGTGTCCTCCTGGCCGAGGAACGCCGCGAGGCGTGCCTCCAGCTCCTTGTGGACCTCCTGGGTGCCGCAGATGAAGCGCACGGAGGCCATGCCGTAGCCCCAGCGGTCGAGCGCCTCGTGGGCGGCGGCGATCACCTCGGGGTGGTCGGCCAGGCCCAGGTAGTTGTTGGCGCAGAAGTTGAGGACCTCACCGGGGCGGCCGCCCTGGGTGACCTCGACGGTCGCGGACTGCGGGGTGCTGATGACGCGCTCGGGCTTGTGCAGTCCGGCGGCGCGGATCTCGTCGAGGGTGGCGCGGAGGTCGTCGCGGACGGTGTCGAACATGGGGGCTCCTTCGAAGGTGCTGACGGGGGTTACGCGGTCCAGTCCAGGATGACTTTGCCGCCCTTGCCGCTGGCCGCGTCCTCGAAGGCCGCCTCGTAGTCGCGGTAGTCGTACCGGCCGGTGATCACGGGGGCGAGGTCGAGGCCGCCCTCCAGGAGGACCGACATGGCGTACCAGGTCTCGAACATCTCCCGGCCGTAGATGCCCTTGATGGTGATCATCGAGGTGACGATCCGGGACCAGTCCACCGGGAACTCCTGCGACGGCAGGCCCAGCATGGCGATGCGGCCGCCGTGCGTCATGTTGGCGATCATGTCGCGCATGGCCTCGGGGCGGCCGGACATCTCCAGGCCGATGTCGAAGCCCTCACGCAGGCCCAGCTCCCGCTGACCGTCCGCGATGGTGGAGTCCGAGACGTTCAGCGCCAGGCTCACTCCTATCTTGCGGGCCAGTTCGAGGCGCTCCTCGCTGACGTCGGTGACGACGACGTTGCGGGCGCCCGCGTGCCGGGCGACGGCCGCGGCCATCAGGCCGATCGGGCCCGCGCCGGTGATCAGCACGTCCTCGCCGACCAGCGGGAAGGACAGCGCGGTGTGCACGGCGTTGCCGAACGGGTCGAACACGGCGGCGATGTCCAGGTCCACGGGGACCCGGTGCACCCACACGTTGGACGCGGGCAGCGCCACGTACTCGGCGAACGCGCCGTCACGGCCCACGCCCAGGCCGATGGTGGAGCGGCACAGGTGGCGGCGGCCGGCGAGGCAGTTGCGGCACTTGCCGCACACCAGGTGGCCCTCGCCGCTGACCCGGTCGCCCACCCGGATGTCGGTGACGTCGCGGCCGGTGGACACGACCTGCCCGACGAACTCGTGGCCCACGATCAGCGGGGTGCGGATGGCCTGCTGCGCCCAGCCGTCCCAGGCCCGGATGTGCAGGTCGGTGCCGCAGATACCGGTCCGCATGACCTTGATGAGCACGTCACCGGGACCCACTTCGGGCTCGGGCACGTCCGTGAGCCGGAGACCGGGCTCCGCCTTCTCCTTGACCAGCGCCTTCAACGCTACGGCTCCTGTGGGTGAGGCCCGGCCGTACGGGCTCGCCGAGGCGTCCGCACCGGGTCCGAGGGGTGGAATCACCCCGCAATCTGCCGTATGCGCCGACCGGAATCCATCGAGCTTTTCTTAACCGGCGCCACAGGTTTCCTTCACGCGTCGGGGGCTTCGGCTCAACTCCAGTCCTATTGGCGTTCGTTCAGATGGGCAGACCGTCGTCGGCGGCCCGTTCGATGCGTACGGCGAGTTCGGCGGCCATCCCCTTGATGGCCTCAAGCCCGGACCTGCCCCAGGTGCGCGGCTCGGTGTCGGCGGCGCACACGGTGCCGAGCACCATGCCGGAGCTGTCGATGAGTGGGGCGCCCATATAGGAGCGGATCCCGAGGTCGTCGACGATCGGGTTCCCGGCGAAGCGGGGGTAGTCCCGGACGTCCTCCAGCACCAGGGCTTTGTGGCGGACGACCACATGGGGGCAGAACCCGTGTTCGCGGGGCAGTACCCGTCCGGTGCCGTCCTCGCGGGTGAGCGGGGCGGTGGGCGGAGCGCTGAGGCCGGCGAAGAACTGTCGCCGCTCGCCGATGAAGTTGACCATGGCGTACGGCGCGCCCGTGACCTGGGCGAGGTGGTCGGCGAAGGCGTCCAGTGCGGGTTCGGCGCGCTCTCCGAGGCCGAGGCGGCGCAGCCGGGAGGTGCGGGCCGGTGCCTCCTTGTCCTCCGGGGTGAGCAGCAGGCCCCGGACCCGGCGGACCGGTTCGTACATCATGACCGCGCTCCCTGGACGGGGGCTCCCTGGACCGGGGCTCCCTGCACGGGCGCGGCCGCCGGGACGTGGGCGAGGAGGTGGCGTACGAGGGTGAGCAGGGTCTGCACGCCTGAACTGGAGATACGGGCGTCGCAGGGGACGACCGGGACGGCGGGGCTCAGGTCGAGGGCGGCGCGTACCTCGTCGGGGGCGTAGCGGAAGGCGCCGTCGAACTCGTTGACGGCCACGATGAAGGCGACGCCGCGTTCCTCGAAGAAGTCGACGGCGGCGAAGCACTCCTCCAGGCGGCGGGTGTCGGCGAGGATGACCGCGCCGAGCGCGCCCTCGGACAGCTCGTCCCACATGAACCAGAACCGTTCCTGGCCGGGCGTGCCGAACAGGTACAGGACGTGCCGGGGGTCGAGGGTGATCCGGCCGAAGTCCATGGCGACGGTCGTCTCGACCTTGTTCTCGACGCCGTCCAGGTTGTCGGTGGCCGCGCCGACCGTGGTGAGCAGCTCCTCCGTGCTGAGCGGCGCGATCTCGCTGACCGCGCCCACGAAGGTCGTCTTGCCCACCCCGAATCCGCCCGCCACCAGGATCTTGAGCGCGGTGGGGAACGGATCGGGGCTGTACGGGTCAGAGCTGTCGTCGTAGTCCATCGAGCACTGCCTCCAGCAGAGACCGGTCAGTGGGGTTGTGGTGGAACGCGGGGGGCTTGGTGGTCAGCGCCCCGCAGTCGACGAGGTCCGAGAGCAGCACTTTGGTGACCACGGCGGGCAGCCTCAGGTGCGCGGCGACCTCGGCCACCGACACGGGCGCGCGGGTCAGGTCGAGCGCCTGCGCGTGCTCGGGGCCGAGATAGCCGAGCGGGGAGACCCCGGTGGCCATCACCTGGGAGATCAGGTCCAGCGCCACGCTGGGTTCGGTACGGCCGTTGCTGACGGTGAACGGCCGCACCAGCCGTCCGGCCGCGTCGTCGAGCCAGGGCCCGTCGCCCACGGCGGTCACGCTCACGGCCTCATCGCCGTGGGGTCGGCGGCGGCCTGGCGGGGCGCGGTGACGAGGTACGGGCGGACGCTCTTGACCAGCATCGCCATCTCGTAGCCGAGCACGGCGGCGTCGGCCTCACGCCCGGCGAGCACGGCGAGACAGGTGCCGGAGCCGGCGGTGGTGACGAACAGCAGCGTGGAGTCCAGCTCGACCACGACCTGCCGGACCTCCCCGCCGTCCCCGAACCGGACACCCGCGCTGCGGCCCAGCGAGTACAGGCCGGAGGCGAGCGCGGCCATGTGGTCGGCGCTGTCCGGGTCCAGCCCGTGCACGGACTTCACCAGCCCGTCGCAGGACAGCAGCACCGCGCTGCCGGTGTGCGGCACGCGCTGCACGAGGCCGCTCAGCAGCCAGTCGAGGTCGGATGCGTGGGCGGTCGGCGCATCGCTCGCCATGGTGGATCGACTCCTTGGGGTACGGGGGGCTGCGGGAGCGGTGAGGGGTGTGGGGGCGGTGGGGGTGTGCGTCATGCGGGGGGCGCGCTCCTGTCGAAGGGGCCGGGGGGCATGTGGTCCGGCTCCAGGTGGTTCGGCTCCTGAGGGGGCGGCACGGTGTGGTCGGGCTCCGTGGGGGCGGGAGCCATGTGGTCCGGCGCCGTGGAGGGCAGTGCCGTGTGGTCGGGCTCCATGGGGGACGGCGCCATGTGTCCAAGCGCCATGTGCCCAAGCTCCATGTCGCCGGCCTCCATAGGCGGGACCTCCAGGTGTGACGCCTCCAGGTGCGGCGCCTCCACGTGCGGCGCCTCCAGTGGCCCGGCTCCCGTGTGCGCGGCAACCATGTCCTCGTCGCCCATGTGGCGGGGCTCCGTATGCGCGCCCTCCCTGTACGCCGTCTCCGAGGGGTACGCCGTCTCCGAGGGCTCCCCCTCACCGGGCGGCACCTCCGCGAACTCCTCCCCCGCCGTCTCCAGGCTCTGCTGGGACTCAGCCAGCCCGATCCCGCGCTGGAAGGCGGCCATCAGGCCGGGGTCGTGGCCCACCACAACATCGTTGTCCTGACGCGGTACGGGGCCGCCCCGGAGCTGCGGAACGATGTGCTCCTGGGCACGGCGGCGGGGCAGCGAGGGCCGCTCCGCGGCCGGGGGCGCCGCACCGACTCGCGGGGCCGGCAGCACCCCCGCACCGGCCTCCGCCAACGCCCGCTCCCCGGCGCCGATGCCGGGCACCGCCTCGGCGGGGTTGGCCCGCTGCTCCTGCGCCCCGCGCAGGGGCAAGGGAGGCGGCGCGGTGGCACCGTTCCCCCGCCGAGCCACCTGCCGATGCCGCCCGGTGGCCGGAACGCTCGACGCACCGGGAGCGGCTGCCCCCACCGCCCCGGCCCCTTGACCAGCAGCCTCCTGACCGGGCCCAGCCGCAGCCCCCTCGACCTCCGGCACCACTCCCGCCGACGCCCCCAACAACCCTTGCGGTACCACCAGCACCGCCTGCACGCCCCCGTAGATGTTGGTCTGGAGGCGTACCGAGATCCCGTGCCGACGGGCCAGTTGGGAGACCACGTACAGCCCGATGCGGCCGTCGGCCAGCAGGCTGGCGACGTTGACCTGGTCGGGGTCGGCGAGAAGGGCGTTCATCCGGTGCTGTTCCTCGACCGGCATCCCGAGTCCCCGGTCCTCGACCTCGATGGCCAGTCCGGAGGTCACCAGGTTGGCGCGGAGCAGGACTTGGGTCTGCGGGGCGGAGAACACCGTGGCGTTCTCCACGAGTTCGGCAAGGAGATGGATGACGTCGGCGACGGCGTGCCCGCGCAGCTCGCCCTCGACCGGCGGAACGAGCTTGACCCGTGAGTACTGTTCGACCTCCGCGATGGCGGAGCGCAGCACCTCGGTCATGTCGACGGGGTTGCTCCACTGCCGCCGGGAGACGGCACCACCGAGCACGGCGAGGTTCTCGGCGTGGCGGCGGATGCGGGTGGCGAGGTGGTCGACGTGGAAGAGCCCCTTGAGCAGATCGGGGTCCTCGATCTCGTTCTCCAGCTCGTCGAGGATGGAGATCTCACGGTGCACCAGGGACTGGAGGCGCCGGGCGAGGTTGACGAACACCTCGAGTTTCTGTTCGTTGGCGGCCTGGCTGGAGAGCTGGGCCGCGCGGACGACGGCGGTGACGGCGCCGTCGTGCGCGCGGGCCAGGTCGGCGGCGAGAAGTTCGAAGTCGTCGGCGTCCTCGGGCGGCCGGCGACGGGGTTTGCCGCGGGGCGGCGGCTCGCCCCGGCGCAGCGCGTCGACCAGGGCGCGGAGATCGGCCTCGCCGCGGGCGGCGTTGCGACGCAGGGCGCCGACGCGGTCGCCGACGGAGCGGGCGGCGCGGTCGGCGGCGACGGCGGCGATGGCGACGGCGGCTCCGGCGACCACGACGGTGAGGGCGAGCACCGCCCACAGGGCGAGGCCGGTGTGCGCGCCGCTGGAGCGGACGGTGAAGACGACGGCCGCGGTGGCGGCGAGGGCGACCGCGACGGGTGGGAGTACGGCGAGCCGCATGAGCTGGGGCCGAATGAGCGTCTCGGGCAGTGCGGGAGCGGGTCGGGCGACCGGTCGCCCGTGCCTGCCGCCCTCTCGGCGGTCGACACGGGCGACCGGTGCGCGGAGGTGAGACATCTGCGTCCTCGTACTGGTCCGTCGGGCCTGACGTCGGAAAGAAAAGGGAAAAGAAAAGGGCCCTGAGTTGTCCGACGGGAATTCACGGTAGTTGCCTGTGCGGTAGGTGCGGCGGGCAGTTGACAAACTCTCCCGGCCTGCGTCCCGCTCTGGTATGAGGCGTCGCACATTCGATCGATAAAGCCGATGGATTTCCGCGCCATAGGGAAAAGAAAACGGTCCGCCACGATCAGAAGAAATCATTTCCCGTGATCCGTACGTGATCGACATCCCGTACGCTCCCGCCTGGTGGGCGTGCACGAGCACCCGACAACTACGGGGGACGCAGGATGACTTGGGGACGTGCGGCGATACCGGCGCTGGTCGGCGGGCTGCTGCTCACGGCGTTGCTGTGGTGGGCGGGGGCGAGTGCGGACGCGCTGCACCTGACGGGGAGCACCGATCTGCTGGGCGGCGAGGCGGTGTCCGATCTGCAGCAGTGGCTCGGCCCGTGGGCGTACGACCCGCCGCAGTTCGCGCCGGACGGTGACAGCGCGCACTACCTGGACCTGTTCCACACCGGGAGGCAGATCCGGTTCGGGGCACTCTTCGTGTCCTTCACCGTCGGGGCGCTGTTCCTCATGCGATGGCTGCCGCCGGTCGCGGGGCGCGTGACCGCCGCGCTGCTCGCGTCGTGGGCCTGGGCGCTGGTGTCCGCCATGCTCGCGGTGACGGTGTCGGCGCCGTGGCAGATCGCCGCGTACGGGCACGGCAGCTATCGCTTCCTGCCCGATCTGGCGGGCGTGATGGCCGGGGGACGCCAGCTCGTGGTGGTGGTCGGACTGGTCGCGGCGGCCGCGACGGTGCTGGTGGGACGGGCCACCGCCAAGGGCGCGGGCCCGCTGCCCCGGCGGGAGGTGCCCGCGCGGCCCGCGCGGCTGGCGGCCACGGCCGGCACGGCGGTGATCGCGCTGTCGCTGGTGGTGCTGTCGTACCAGCGGGTCGCCGCCGCGATCCAGACGGCGCCGTACGGCGGTGGGTTCTTCTCCGAGCCGGGTGATCTGCTGCGCGAGTTGCTGCTGCTCGGCTTCTGGTCGGGTCCCTCGGGCACGCCGGTCGTCGACTGGCTGCTCGCCCGGCTGTCCGACGTGCTGGTGCTCGTGGTGGTGTGGTGGGCGCTCCGGCTGCTGCCCGGACTGCTCACCCGGGCCACGGTCCCGGCGATGGCGGTCGGCGCGGTGTGTGCCACGGTCCTCGGCCTGGTGGCCGGGCAACTGCTGCGGGTGGTGACGGTCGGGGGCGGCATGAAGTGGGGCGTGCGGTACATCGTCGGCAATCTGGGCGCCGGTCTCGCGGCCGCGCTGCTGTGGGGGCTGGTCGCGGGGGCGCTGGCCGCGGTGACGCTGCGGCTGACGGCCGGTCCCGTGCCGGCCGAAGACCAGTGACTCGAAGACCAGTGACTCAGAGGAGGGTCAGGACCACCGCGAGCGTCGAGTCGTACTTCTGCTGCCGTCCCGCGACCGATTCGAGGACCTGCTGGGCGCTCTCCCACTGCTCGGGCTGGGCCTTCGCGTAGTCCCGCCAGCCGACGACGACCAGGAGGCGGCCCGGCACCTCGGGGCCCCAGCCGATGTCGCCGCAGGCGTCCTGGAACGCCTGCCAGTTGCGTCCGGCGAACTCGGGCAGGTCGAGGGCCTTGGTGGCGCGGTCCATGAATCCGGCCTGGTCGGTGACGCCGGCGAGGTCGAGCGGGATGACCTTCCAGCCGGCCTGGTGGACGACCTCGGCGAGGGTGGCTGCGGGCATGTCGGCACCGCCTTCGGGGTCCGGAGACTGCCTCGGTCCACCCATGATGCCCCGGCCGGAGCGGATCCGCAGGTCAGCCCGGCCGGGCCCGGAGGACCGCCACCCGGACGGCTCGAAGGTGGTGTACCGGGTGACCGGCAGCCTGTTCTCCACCTCGTCCGGGGCCGCGCGGGACGCCGTGGAGGCGCGGTGCGCCGGGCACGGCGCGACGGTCGGGGTCACCGGCCTGGACGAGCGCGGCGCCCGCCCGCACGGCACCCTGACCGGCGAGCCGGCGGGCAGGGTGCTGAGCGCGCGCCGGCCCGCTCCGGCGCGGACCCCTCACCCGGTCGCGGCCAGCAGGGTGCGGCCGCCGAGGGCGACGGAGAACTGGTCGGTGATCTGGGCCAGCGCCTCTGCGGTGCCGGGAGCGACGGCCAGGGTGCCGTCCTCGCGCACCACTATGTCCTTGTCGAGGGTGAACCAGCCCTGGACTATATGGGCCGCGCCCATGGAGCTGAGCACCGGCCGCAGGGCGTAGTCGATGGCGAGGACATGTGCCGTGGTACCGCCGGTGGCGAGCGGCAGCACCGTCTTCCCCGTGAGGGCGTACTGCGGGAGCAGGTCGAGGAAGGACTTGAGCAGCCCGGAGTACGCGGCCTTGTACACGGGGGTGCCGATCACGACGCCGTCGGCCCGGTCGACCAGTTCGGCGGCGGCCGCGATGGCCGGGTGCCTGACATCGGCGCCGAGCAGGGCGTCGGCGGGCAGCCCGCGCACGTCCAGCGGGACCACCTGGTGCCCCTGGCGGCTCAGCCGCTCGTCCAGGTGGCGCAGCAGACGGCCGGTGCGGGAGGTGGCGGAGGGGCTGCCGGAGATGGACAGGACGGTTGCCATGGGGGGACCTTTCAGGCGGGGTTCGATGGGCGGGAGCCGGGGGGTGTCTGGGCGATTCCCCCCTTACGCCTGCTGCCACAGGGTGGTGGGCGCTTCCGTCCGCACCACGGGTGCGATCTCCTCGGCGAACCAGCGGAGCTGGTCGATCTGCCGGGGCAGGGAGAGGCCGGAGCCGTCGACGGTGACGGACTGCAGGTCGTGCCGGTAGGCCGCGTGGAAGCCGAGGATCTTGTCGATGACCTGCTGCGGGCTGCCGATCAGGTGGGGCCCGTCCGCGATGGCCTCCTCCACCGTGCGGAACGGTGTGTTGTAGCCCGGCCTGCCGGCCAGGTGCGGCTTGTACGACTGGCGGACGCGGGCCTCGTAGAAGTCCTTGAACTCGGCGACTGCCTGCTGGCTGGTGCGGGCGATGAACAGGCCGCCGGAGCCGGCCCCGACGTAGGCTCCGTCCGGGTCGTGGCCGTGGGCGGCGAAGCGTTCCCGGTAGTGGTCGATGAGCCGGGTGTACGCCTCGCGGGGCTGGATGGCGTTGGCGCTGAACAGCGGGTCGCCGTGCCGGGCGGCCAGCTCCGGGGAGTTGAGGCTGGTGGCGGAGCCGTGCCAGACGCGGGGCGGGCGGCCCTCGTAGGGGCGCGGCAGCGTGGTGACGCCGGTCAGGGGCGGGCGGAACTTGCCCTGCCAGGTGACGTCCTCCTCACGCCAGAGCCGGCGCAGCAGCTCGTACTTCTCGGCCTGGTAGTCCCACTGGAGGCCCTCTTCCAGGCCGAAGAGGTCGAAGTGGCCGGCCTCGGCGCCCTTGCCGACGACGAGTTCGAGGCGGCCGCGGGAGAGTTGGTGGAGAGTGGCGTAGTCCTCCGCGACCCGGACGGGGTCGAGGACGGCGAGGACCGTGACGCCGGTGAGCAGCCGGATGCGGAAGGTGCGGGCGGCGAGCGCGCCGAGCAGCACGGTGGGGCTGGAGGAGAGGAAGGGCCCGGCGTGCCGCTCCCCGATCGCGTACGCGTCGAAGCCCAGCTCCTCGGCGGCCACCCCGGTCTCCACGATCTCGGTCAACCGGTCGGCCGCGGGCACCTGTTCGCCGGTGAGGGGGTGCGGGGCGTGGCCGCCGATGGTGAGGACCTGGAACCTCATGCAAACTCCCCCTGGCGCGGTGCGGGGCGGCCGAGGCCGAGGTGGTCGCGCAGGGTGCGCCCTTCGTACTCGGTGCGCAGGACGCCGCGTTCCTGGAGCAGCGGCACGACCCGGTCGACGAACTCGTCGAGCCCGCCGGGGGTGAGGTGGGGCACGAGGATGAAGCCGTCGGCCGCGTCGGTCCGCACGTGTTCGTCCATGGCGGCGGCGACCGAGCCGGGGGTGCCGATGAAGGACTGGCGGGCGGTGAGTTCGATGGCCAGTTCGCGGATGGAGAGGTGCTTCTCCTCGGCGAGGGCGCGCCAGCGGGCCGCGACGCCGAATCGGTCGCTCATGTGCGCCCAGCCCTGGGCGAGTTCGCCGTCCGGTACCGGGTCGACGTCCGGGAGCGGTCCGTCGGGGTCGTAGCCGGTGAGGTCGCGGCCCCAGACGTTCTCCAGGGTGGCGATGGCGGTCTGCGGGCTGACCTGCTGGCGCCGGATGTGCGCGGCGCGCTCCTGTGCGTCTGCCTCGCTGTCCCCGAGGACGACGGTCGCGGCGGGCAGGATCTTGAGCTGGTCCGGGGTGCGCCCGTACCGGGCCAGGCGGCCCTTGACGTCGGCGTGGAAGGCGCGGCCCGCTTCCAGGGTGCCGTGCCGGCTGAAGACGATGTCGGCGGTGCGCGCGGCGAACTCCCGGCCCTCGTCGGAGTCACCGGCCTGGATGAGGACGGGGTGCACCTGGGGCGAGTGGGGCAGCGTGGCGCGGGCGGTGATGTCGAACTGGGGCCCGCTGTGCCGGACGGTGCGCGGGGTGCCGCCGCCGGGCCAGGAGTCCCAGAGGGCGCGGGCGACCTCCACGAACTCGGCGGCACGCGTGTAGCGGTCGGCCCGGTCGAGGTAGCCGCCGCGCCGGAAGTTCTCGCCGGTGAACGCGTCGGAGGAGGTCACGATGTTCCACGCCGCCCGGCCGCCGGAGAGGTGGTCCAGCGAGGCGAATCTGCGCGCGAGTTCGTAGGGCTCGTTGAAGGTGGCGTTGACGGTGGCGGCCAGTCCGAGATGCTCGGTGACGGCGGCGAGCGCGTTGAGCACCGTCAGCGACTCGGGACGGCCCACCACGTCCAAGTCGTGGATGCGGCCCTTGCGTTCGCGCAGCCGCAGGCCCTCGGCGAGGAAGAAGAAGTCGAACCGGCCGCGCTCCGCGGTGCGGGCCAGGTGCTTGAAGGAGGAGAAGTCGATCTGGCTGCGGGAGTCGGGGTCGCGCCACACGGTGGTGCTGTTGACGCCGGGGAAGTGTGCGGCGAGGTGGACCTGCTTGCGTCCTCGCGGAGTCGGGGCGCTCACCGCGCGGCCTCCGTCCGTACGGCGTAGCGGCTGCCGGGCCGGGTCAGGCCGAGATGGTCGCGCAGGGTGCGGCCGGTGTGGGTGGCGCGGAAGAGGCCGCGGGCGCGCAGGGCGGGTACGACGTCGTGGATCACGGCGGGCAGTTCCTCCGTGGGGTCGGTGGTGACGAGGTGGAAGCCGTCCGTGCCGGCCTCGGCGTGCCAGTCGGCGAGCAACTCGGGCAGGGAGCCCGGGGTCTCGGAGACGCCGACGCGTATCAGTACGCGCAGGTCGTCCCGGCCGGCCCGGGCCAGCAGTTCGGTGCGGGCCTCGCGGGCGGTGGCCGGGCCGCCCGCGTCCAGCAGGACGATCTCGGCGTGCTGTGCGGCCAACTCCCAGCGGGCGTCACGGCCTTGGGCGTCGAGTGCGACCGCGACAGGTGGCCGCCCCTGCGGTGGCCTGGGCACGATGGACGGGCCCCGGACCGAGAAGTGCGGCCCGTCGAAGTCGATGTGGTGCAGCTTGTCGCGGTCGATGAAGCGGCCGGTACCGGCGTCCCGTATCTCGGCGTCGTCCTCCCAGCTGTCCCAGAGCCGGGCGGCGACCTCGGCGGCGTCGGCCGCCTCCGCCCACAGCTCGGCGTCGGGCGCGGGATCACGCCGGCCGACGGCGCGGGCCGCCTCCCCGGTGGTGGAGACGTCGACCAGCCAGCCGGCCCGGCCCTCGCTGACGAAGTCCAGGGTGGCGAGGGCGCTGGAGGTGTGGAAGGGCTCGGTGTGGGTGGTGGTGACCGTGGGGACCAGGCCGATGCGGCTGGTGCGGGCGGCGGCGTGGGCCAGTACGGCGACGGCGTCGAGGCGGCCGTCCCCGTCGGCGGGGTCCAGGGAGTCGTCGAGGGTGACGAAGTCGAGGGCGCCGAGTTCGGCGAGCTGGACCAGGCCGGTCCAGTGGGCGGCGGAGCGCGGCCCGGCGCTGCCGAGGGCGACGGAGAGATGGAGTTCGCGGGTCATGCTGTCCTCGCCTACTTCCCGGCCTTGGGCAGGCCGGGCGGGTTGATCTCGGACGTGGTCACGGCCTCGTCGGACAGCCCCCAGCGCTTCAGCACCTTCGCGTAGGTGCCGTTCTCGATGACGTGGTCGAGGGCGTCGGCGAGCGGCTTGGCGAGGCCGCTGTCCTTCTTGGTGGTGGCCGCGATGAGGCCCTGGAGGGTGGCGCCGGCGCCGGAGTAGGTGCCGACGACCTCGGTCTGGCCGGTGGTCGCCGCGTGGTAGGCGGCGGTCGGGTTGGGGCCGACGTAGAGGTCGATGCGCCCGGAGCGGAGCGCGAGGTAGGTGTCGCTCTCGTCCTGGTAGTACTTGATGTGGATCGGCTCGCGGCCCGCCTTCTCGTTCTCCTTGCTCCACTCGACCAGGAGCTTCTCCTGGTTGGTGCCGCTGGAGACGGCGACGTTCCGCCCGGCGAGGTCGGCGGGGCCGGTGACCTTCAGGCCGCTGCCCTTCTTCGCCGCGAACCCGAGGTTGTCCTCGCGGTAGGTGGCGAAGTCGTACTTCTCCTTGCGCTCCTCGGTGACCGTGATGTTGCTGAAGCCCACGTCGTACTTGGCGCTGTCCAGGCCGACGAAGATGTTCTCCCAGGAGACGGTGTTGAGGTGCGGCTTGAGCCCGAGCACCCCGGCGACCAGGTAGGCGATGTCGGGTTCGACGCCGATGACGGTCTTGTTGTCGGTGGCGTGGAAGCCCAGGGGCGCGGCCGAGTTGGAGGAGTCGACGATCTCCAGGGTGCCTCTCTTGCGGATCTTCTCCGGGACCTCGGCGGCGATGGAGGCGACCCGGCCGGTGGTGATCCGGTGCTGGTCCGGGCCGAGGTTGATCTTCGTGGTGGTGCCCTTGCCGGCCGCGACCTCGGCCGTGCCGCCGTCGGTGGGGTTGGCGCAGGCGGCCAGGACGAGGGCGGAGGCGAGGCCGAGTGCGGGGACGGCGATACGGCGGGCGGTGGTGGACACGCGGAAGTCTCCTAGGGGTGGTGCGGAGTCGGGAGGGTCAGAGCACCTTGGCGAGGAAGGCGCGGGTGCGTTCGCGCCGCGGGTCGTCCAGGACGGCCGCGGGCGGCCCCTGTTCGACCACGGTGCCGTCGTCCATGAAGACCACGGTGTCGGCGACCTCGCGGGCGAAGCCGATCTCGTGAGTGACGACGATCATGGTGGTGCCGGTGCGGGCCAGGTCCTTGATGACGTCCAGGACCTCGCCGACCAGCTCGGGGTCGAGCGCGGAGGTGGGTTCGTCGAAGAGGAGCACCTTGGGCTCCAGGGCGAGGGCGCGGGCGATGGCGACGCGCTGCTGCTGGCCGCCGGAGAGCTGGCGCGGGTAGGCGTCGGCCTTGTCGGCGAGGCCGACCCGGTCCAGCAGGCGGCGCGCGGTGGCCTCGGCCTCCTTCCTGGGGCGGCGCAGCGCGGAGACGGGGGCTTCGAGGAGGTTGTCCAGGACGGTGAGGTGCGGGAACAGGTTGAAGTTCTGGAACACGAACCCGATGTGGGTGCGCTGCTTGAGGACGTCACGTTCCTTCAGTTCGTGCAGCTTGTTCCCGGCGCGGCGGTAGCCGACGAGTTCGCCGTCGATGCTGATCCAGCCGCTGTCGACCTTCTCCAGATGGTTGATGGTCCGCAGCAGGGTGGACTTGCCGGAGCCGGAGGGACCGAGGATCACGGTGACCTCGCCCGCCCGTACGGTCAGGTCGACGCCCCGCAGGACTTCCAGCGGGCCGAAGCTCTTGTGGACGCCGCGCACGTCCACCATGACGTCGTTCATCGGCTCTCTCCCCCGAGGTGAAGTGCGGTGACGGGTGCCTCGCGCCGGGCGGCGGCCGCGCGGAGCTCCCGCAGGAGGCGGCGGGCCCGCTGGAGCGGGGTGGGCGGCGGGGTGCGGTCGGCACCGCGGGCGTAGCGGCGCTCCACGTAGTACTGGGCGATGGACAGCAGCGAGGTCAGCAGGACGTACCAGGCGGTGGCGACGAGCAGCAGCGGGATGACCCGGCCGTTGCGGCCGTAGACGACCTGGACCTGGTAGAACAGCTCGCCGATGGCCATCACGTAGACCACCGAGGTGCCCTTGAGCAGGCCGATGATCTCGTTGCCGGCGGTGGGCAGGATCGCGCGCATGGCCTGGGGCAGCACGATCCGGCGGATCTGCCGCAGCCGGGGTATGCCGAGCGCGGCGGCGGCCTCGCGCTGTCCGGAGTCGACGGAGAGGACTCCGCCCCGGACGATCTCGGCGGCGTAGGCGGCCTGGTGGAGGGTGAGGCCGATGACGGCGGCGCCGATGGTGCCGATCAGGCTGTCGCTGTCGACGGACCAGAAGACGGGACCGAAGGGGATGCCGATGCCGAGGCGTTCGTACAGGGCGCTCAGGTTGAACCAGAACACGAGCTGCACGATCATCGGGATGGACCGGAACACCCAGATGTAGGTCCAGGCGACGGTCTGCAGCACCGGGCTGTACGAGAGCCGCATGAAGGCCAGCACGGTGCCGAGGAGGAAGCCCAGCACGGTCGCGTAGGCGGTGAGCTGGAGGGTGACCCAGACGGCCTGGACGATCGTCTCGGACAGTACGTAGTCGCCGAAGACCCCCCACTCCCAGACCGGGTTGGTGGCGAGCCCGTGCGTGAACTGGGCGACCAGCACGAGGACGGCGGCGGCCCCGGCCCAGCGGGCGGGGTGCCGGGCGGGGACGACCCTGAAGGCGGCCGGGTCCGCGGTGGCCGGCGGCACGCGGGGCGCGGCCGGGGCGGTGTCGGGGGCGGCGGTGGTCATGGTGGGTTCCGTCGCTTCTCAGGCGTGCTCGGGCGGGCTGATCCGCGAGCTGTCGATGGCGGAGCCGGTGGTGCCCCACTTCTTGAGGATGCGTTCGTAAGTGCCGTTCTCGATCAGCTCGTTGACGGCCGCCTGGAACGCCTTGGTCAGCTTCGAGCCCTTCTTGAAGGCGAAGCCGACGTCGAGGCGGTGGTACTCGCCGAGGAACGCGGTGTGCGCGGCGGGCTGGGCGGCCTGGTAGCGCAGGCCGTTGATGGTCGACATGATCACGTCGATACGGCCCTGCTGGAGGGCGGTGATCGTCGCCCCGTTCTCCGAGTACACCTTCACCTCGTACGGCTTCTTGCCGGCCTTGGCGCACACCCCCTTCTGCGCGGCGAGGGTGGCCTCGAAGGTGGTGCCCGCGTTGATGCCGACGGTGCGGCCGCAGAGCTGGGTCAGGTCGGTGATCTTCCTTCCGAAGGAGGTGTCGCCCTGCTTCACGGCGAAGCCCTGGCCGTCGTCGATGTAGGTGACGAAGTCGATGGTCTTCAGCCGCTCGGTGGTGACGCCGAAGTTGCCGGTGCCCACGTCGTACTTGCCGCTGCCGAGAGCGGGGAGGATGGTCTCGAAGGAGGCGTCCTGCCGCTCCAGTCGGATTCCGAGCACCTTGGCGACGGCCGAGGCGATGTCGATGTCCTGGCCCTGGGGCGTGCGGGAGCCGTTCGGGTAGTACGCGGAGGGTGGCGCGCCGACCGAGTTGCCGATGCGCAGGGTGCCCGCGGAGCGTACGTCGGCGGGCAGCAGGGCGGCGGCGGAGTCGACCTTGCGGACGGCGGCCACGGGATCGGCGGTCGGTGCGGGCGAGCCCCCGGCGGCGGTCGCCTCGGCGGGGTCGCCGGAGCCGCACCCGGTCAGGGCCAGCAGGGGCAGGAGCGCGGCGGCGGCCACGAGCGGGCGCGTGCGGCCGGGGATGCCGGGGAGCTTCACTGGGCGGTGGCCTTTCCGGTGCGGAGGTGTTTTTCGAAGGGCAGCGGGCCGATGGACTCGGGGTCGGCCTCGGTGTCGAAGAGCGGGCGGTAGCCGGTGTTCAGGTACAGGGCGCGGGCCTCGGGCTGGCGGGGTCCGGTGGTCAGGTAGATCCGCCGGTAGCCGCGGGCGCGCGCCTCGCGTTCCAGCTCGGCGACGACCTCCCGGGCCAGGCCCCGGCGGCGGTGGCCGGAGTGGGTCCAGATCCGCTTCAGCTCGGCGGTGGCCTCGTCGTACCGGCGGAAGGCGCCGCCCGCGACGGGTTCGCCGCCCTCGAGGATCAGCAGGAGGACCCCGCCGTGCGGCGCGGTGAACTCCTCGTCGGGGTAGCGGGCGAGTTCGGCGTGCGCGTCCTTGCCGTAGCGGGTGGAGTACTCCTCGCCGAGTTCGCGCAGCAGCGGCCGTACGCGCGGGTCGGAGACGGCCACCTGGACGACCGACCGTGCGGAGAGGGCGGGCAGGGTCACTCGCCCACCGCCGTGAGCGGGCCGGTGCCGGCCGTGCGGGCGGCGTCCCGCTTGGCGACCTCCTCGCGGACGATCGGGATGACGTGGCGGCCGAAGTCGATGGCGTCGCCGAGCAGGTCGTAGCCGCGCGCGGAGAGGATGTCGACGCCGAGGTCGTAGTAGTCGAGGAGGGCCTGGGCGACCGTCTCCGGGGTGCCGACCAGGGCGTTGGAGTTGCCCGCGCCGCCGGTCGCGGCGGCGGTCGGGGTCCACAGGGCACGGTCGTAGCGCTCGCCCGCCTCGGCGATGGCGATCAGGCGCTGCGAGCCGGCGTTCTCGGGGGCGCCGCCGTGGTGGTGGCGGACCAGGCCCGCCTCGCGGCGCTGCTTGATCGCGCCGACCGTGCGGTGCGCCTTCTCCCAGGCCAGCTCCTCGGTGGGGGCGATGATCGGGCGGAAGGCGACCTGGATGCGGGGCACGTCGGCGCGGCCGGCCTCTCGGGCGGCGGCCTTGACCTTCTCGATCTGCGCGGCGGTCTCGGCCAGGGGCTCGCCCCACAGGCAGTAGATGTCGGCCTCCGCGCCTCCGGCGGCGTACGCGGCGGGCGAGGAGCCGCCGAACGAGACGCCGGGGCGCGGCTGCTGGACGGGGAAGACGTCGCTGACGAAGTCGTGGAACCGGTAGTGCTCGCCCTCGTGGTCGAACGCCTCGTGGGTGGTCCAGATCTTCTTGACGATCCCGATGTACTCGCGGGTGCGGGCGTACCGCTCGTCCTTGGTCAGGGTGTCGCCCTCGCGGCCCTGTTCGTGGTCGTTGCCGCCGGTGATGAAGTGGACGGTGAGCCGGCCGTCGCTGATCTGGTCCAGGGTGGCGAAGGTCTTGGCGGCGAAGGTGGGGTAGGAGACGTTGGGCCGGTGGGCGAGCAGGAGCTGCAGCCGGTCGGTGCGGGCGGCGATGTACGCGGCGGCGGGCGCGGGGTCCGGGGAGCCGGAACCGTAGGCGAACAGCACCCGGTCCCAGCCGTGGTCCTCGTGGGCCCGGGCCAGGCGGAGGGTGTAGTCCCGGTCGAAGGCCGCGCCCGAGCGCGGGGTGGTTTCGGAGCCGTCGTTGGTCGCGGCTATGCCGAGGAACTCCACTGGCATGAGTGAGCCTTTCCGGCGAGGAAGCGCAGGCATGCGGAGACGAACTGCCGTGCGCAGCAAACAAATTGATGGATCGTCAGAACAATGACGTCAGAAATGCGGCGTGACGACGACGGGCGTCGGGTGAACGTGGGACGGTGCGGCGGCAGCGCGCGGAAGGGTGGGCATCGGCCCGCGCCGGGACTCAAGCCGGCGGAGGGAAAGGGCCGGTCAGACGGCCCGCTGCCGAGTCAGGCGCAACACGAGGACGACCACACTCGACCGAAGTCGATGTGATCGCGCGTGACCAAGCGCTGCTGGGCATCCATGCGGTCAATTGAGCAGCGCATCTCGCCATTCGTCAACCCATGACCGCATGCCGGACCGCAACCGGCGCCCCGTCCGGGGCGGTTCCCGAAGGTGTGGTTGACAGACATGTGTGGCACACACATACGATCGACGGCGGACGGGCCTGCCACGCGGCGGGCTCATCCGGTCGCGTTGAGGGACGCGGCACGTGACGACGCAGGCCACCGGCCGCACCGTACGCGAGTACGTGTGCCACCGGACGGTCTCCCACGTCCGCACCTCCCTCCCCGGAGCGTCTACCGATGGCCACGCCTTCCGATGTCACCTCCCCTTCCCTGCTGAAGCCCCCCGCGGCCGCGCCGCCCTCCGACGACACCGAGCTGCCCCGGATCGTGCCCCGCCGGCACCTCGGGCGCTGGGTCGCCGCGGCCGTCGCCCTGCTGGTCCTGGCCATGGTGCTCAACTCCGTGGTGCGCAACGACGCCTTCCAGTGGCAGGTGGTGGGGCAGTACTTCACCACCGCCGCCGTGCTCGACGGGCTGCTGCTCACCCTGTGGCTGACGGCCGCCGTGATGGTGCTGGCGTTCCTGCTCGGCACCGGCATCGCGGTGCTCCGCCTCTCCGCGAACCCCGTGCTGCGCACCCTGAGCTGGGGCTATGTCTGGATCTTCCGCTCGACGCCGCTGCTGGTGCAGTTGCTGTTCTGGTTCAACATCGGCGCCCTGTACCCGACGCTCGGCGTCGGCATCCCGTTCGGCCCCGAGTTCGTCACGGTCAAGACGGTGAACCTGCTCGGGCCGACCCTGACCGCGCTGATCGGTCTCACGCTGCACGAGACGGCGTACGCGGCGGAGGTGATCCGGGGCGGCATCCTCTCCGTGGACGCCGGGCAGACCGAGGCGGCGCAGGCGCTGGGCCTCGGCAGATGGCGCACCCTGCGCCGGATCGTCGTCCCGCAGGCGATGCGCTCCATCGTGCCGACGGCCGGGAACATGCTGATCGGCACCTTGAAGGGCACCAGCATCGTCAGTGTGCTGGCGGTGCACGACCTGCTGTTCTCCGTCCAGTTGATCTACAACCGGACCTACCAGGTCATCCCGCTGCTGCTGGTGGCCACCGTCTGGTACATCGCGGTGACGTCGGTGCTCAGTGTGGGCCAGTACCACGTGGAGCGGTACTACGGCCGGGGCGCCGCCCGCACCCTGGCGCCCAGTCCGCTCGCCCGGCTCGGCCCCTGGCTGACCGTGCTGCGCGCCCGGACGCGCCGCGTCTCCCCCGGCGGTGACCGATGAGCACGCGCACCCTGGTGATCGTCGGCGCGGGACCGCGCGCCACCGGGCTGCTGGAGCGCATCGGCGCCGGCGCGCCCGAACTCTGGTCGGGGGAACATGAGTTGCGCATCCATCTGGTGGACCCGCATCCGCCCGGTCCGGGCCGGGTCTGGCGGCACGAGCAGTCGCCGCTGCTGCGGATGAACTCGATGGCCGAGGACGTCACCATGTTCACCGACGAGATCTCCACCGTGGCCGGCCCGGTGCGCCCCGGCCCCTCGCTGGCCGAGTGGGCGGCCCAGTTCGCCTCGCCGGACGCCCCGCGCTTCCTCCCGTACGCGGAACCGGCCGACCCGGAGGTGCTCGCCGAGCTCCGCACCCTGGGCCCGGCCGACTTCCCGACCCGGCGTGCCCAGAGCGCCTATCTGGACTGGGTCTTCCGCCGGGCGCTGGCCGATCTGCCGCCCTCGGTGACCGTCGAGTGGCACCGCACCACCGCGACCTCGGTCACCGGTCCGGCCGACGGCCCCCAGGAGGTGCGGCTGGCCGGCCGCGGCGACCCGCTCCGGGCGGACCTGGTGATACTGACCCAGGGGCACCTCGGCTCGACCCCCGCCCCGGCGCACCGGGTGCACGCGGACTTCGCGCGGCGGCACGGGCTCTTCCATCTGCCGCCCGTCTTCTCCGCCGACGCCGACCTGTCGGGACTGCGGCCGGGCGAGGACGTCGTGCTGCGCGGCTTCGGGCTCGCTTTCGTCGACCTGACGGTGCTGCTCACCGAGGGCCGGGGAGGCGCCTACCGGACCGAGCCGGACGGCACGCTGACCTACCTGCCCTCCGGCCGCGAACCCGTACTGCACGTCGGCTCGCGGCGCGGGGTGCCCTACCACGCCAAGACCGGCTACCGGCTGCGGGGACCCCGGCCGCCGCTCCCCCGGTACTTCGGCCCGGAGGCGGTCGGCGCGCTGGCCGAGGGGGGTGGCCCGCTGGACCTGCGGCGCGACGTGTGGCCGCTGATGGCCAAGGAGATCGGGTTCGGCCACTACCACGAGCTGTTCCACGCCCATCCCGAGCGGACGGCCATGCCCTGGCCGGAGTTCCTGGCCGCCTACGACCGGTTCGGCTGGTACTCGGCCCGGTTGGCCGGGCTGGTCGCCACCGCCGTGCCCGACCCGGCCGACCGGCTGGACTTCGAGGCGCTGGACCGCCCGCTGGACGGTCTCGTCTTCGGCACCCCGGACGCCTTCCAGGAGCACCTGCGCGCCTACGCCCGCGAGGACGTGGCCCGCCGCGAGAACCCGGAGCACAGCGCCGACCTCGGCGCGTTCCTCGCACTGCTCTCCATATACGGCCAGCTGCCCGGTCTGGTGGCCTCCGGACGGCTGACGGCACGCTCGCTGGCGGACGGGCTGGACGGCTGGTGGCACGGGTTCTTCAGCTTCCTCGCCTCCGGCCCGCCCGGCTTCCGGCTGCGGGAGCTGGACGCACTGTCCCGCGCCGGCGTGGTGCGCTTCCTCGGTGCCGACATCAGGGTCGGCACGGACGAGGCCACCGGCACCTTCACGGCCACGAGCCCGACGGTGCCGGGTCACACGGTGCACGCGACCGCCCTGATCGAGGCGTATCTGCCGGGTCCGAACCTGGACCGCACCGAGGACCCGCTGCTGCGGCAGCTGCACCGCACGGGCGCGCTGGCGGAGGAGGTGGTGGCCGACGGCACGCACCGGCACCGGTCCGGCCGGATCACCGTCTCCCTCGCCGACGGCCATCTGATCGACCCCGGGCTGGGCCGGCCGCACCCGCGCCGGATCGCCCTGGGCGCCCCGACGGACAGCAGGGCCATAGCCGCCTTCGCCCGCCCCCGCACCGACGCGCCCGCCTTCCGGCAGAACGACACGGTGGCCAGGGCGGTGCTGCGGGCGCTGGACGCCGGCCCTTCGGAGCCGTACGTGCCGGGTCCGGCCGACTGCGCGCGGGTCGGAGGCTGATGTACGAGGGGGCTGTCCGGACGACGACCGGGCAGCCCCCTCGTACCTACCCCCGCGGCCCCACCGGGATGTCGCCGCGCAGGGTGATCCGGTGCATCACCCGGTGCTGGTCGCCGTAGTCGCGGTTGGCGTAGTGCGAGGTGCTGCGGTTGTCCCACAGGGCCACGTCACCCGGCTGCCAGCGGTGCCGCACCACATGTTCGGGCTTGGTGAGGTGTGCGTAGAGAATGTCGAGCAGACCCCGGCTCTCGTGCTCGGAGACGCCGACGATGTGCGAGGTGAAGCCGGGGTTCACGAACAGCCCCTTGCGCCCGCTCTCCGGGTGCACCCGGACCACCGGATGCTCCACCGGCGTGAGCTGCGTGAACACCTCGCCCTCCCACAGGTTGCCCTTGCCCTGCCGGCGCTGGGCGAGGTAGTAGCCGAACTCGCGGGAGCCGTCGTGCACGGCGGTGAGGGTGTCGATGTGCGCCCGCAGCCCCGGCGACAGCGACTCGTACGCGGCCTGGCTGTCGGCCCAGTTGGTGTCGCCCCCGGTGGGCGGCAGCACCACCGCGCGCAGCACCGAGACGGCGGGCGGGCGGGCCACGAAGGTGACGTCGGTGTGCCACACGTCGGCGAAGCCGTTGTCCTGGCTGTCCAGCGAGTACACCTCGGGCGCCACGTCGCCGGAGTCGTGCACCGGGTGCCCGACCGTGACCTCGCCGAGCCGGCGGCCGAGCTCGATCTGACCGGCGTCGTCGAGCAGGTGCTGTCCCCGTACGAAGAGGACCTTGTGGCGCACCAGGGCCTCGCGCAGCGCCAGCACGCCGTCGTCGTCCAGGTGCGCCAGCTCGATGCCGTCGATCTCGGCGCCGATGTTCGGGCCCAGTTCGGTGAGCGGCAGCCGCGTCGCCAGGGGCCGGTCGCTGAGGATGCTCATACGGGTGTCCTTTCCGGTGCGGCCCCGTCGGGGACCTGGGTTTCTTGTCGCGGTACGGCGGTCAGGCCGCGGCGGCGCTCTTCACGGCGTGCGCGACCTCGGCGCGCAGTTCCCCGAACTCCGGTGATCCGCGCAGCTCTTCGGCGTCCACCTCACCGCGCGGCAGGGTGATCGGCAGGTCGAGCGCGACGGTCCCCGGGCTCTTGGTCAGCACCACGATGCGGGAGCCGAGGAACACGGCCTCCTCGGCCGAGTGCGTCACGAACACCGTGGTGCGCCCTGCCTGCGCGGCCATCCGGCGCACGTCCTCCTGGAGCCGTTCACGGGTGAGCGCGTCCAGCGCCGCGAAGGGTTCGTCGAGCAGCAGCAGCGGGTTCTCGGCGGCGAGCGCGCGGGCGATGGCGACGCGCTGCTGCTGGCCGCCGGAGATCTCCCAGACCCGGCGCACCTCGGTGCCCTCCAGCCCGACCCGCGCCAGCAGCTCCGCCCGCCGCTCGGGCCATCGGGCGCGCTCGACACCCGCGTACCTGAGGGCCAGGTCGAGGTTTCCGCGCACGGTGCGCCACGGGAAGAGCCTCGGCGTCTGGAACACCACGCCCGCCGTGTCACCGGGGCGGGGATCGATGCCGGAGACCCGCACGGTGCCCTCGCTGGGCCGCTCGAACCCGGCGATCAGGCGCAGCAGGGTGCTCTTGCCGCAGCCGGAGGCGCCGACCAGGACGAGGAACTCTCCCGTGGGCACGGTGAGATCGACCGGGCCGACGGCGGTCACGGCACCGTACCGGTGGGTGACGTGGTCGAGCCGGACGGCACCGGCCTCGGCTCCGCCGGGCTCGACCTGCGCTTCCGCCAGCTCACTTGAGGACATCGGGCAGCCCCTTGAGGTAGAACGCCTTCTCGACGGAGGCCGCGGAGGGCGCGGCATCGATCTGCTTCTGGCCGGCCAGGAAGCGGCCGGTGTCCCCGACGTAGGTCAGCAGCTTGCCGGGCTTGCCGTCGGCGCCCAGCCACTCGGCCGAGGTCACCTGCTCCGGGGTGAGGAACACGCCCTGCGCGAGCTGGGCCCGGGCGTCGGCGGCGCTGATGTTCAGCTCGGCCGCGACCGCCTTCACCGAGCCCTCGTGGTCGGACCTCAGCAGCCGCAGCGCCTCCGCCTCGGCCTTGCGCCAGGCGTCGATCGCCTTCGGGTCGCGGGCGATCAGCTCGTCCGAGACGACGGCGAGGTCCAGGGTCGGCTTGCCGGAACCGGCCACCTGCTTGCTGCTGGTGAGCTGCCTGCCCGTCTTGCGCAGCTCGTCCAGCGTGGGCAGCCAGACGTACGCGGCGTCGATGTCGCCCCGCTGCCAGGCGGCGAGGATCGCCTGCGGCTGGAGGTCGATCAGCTTGACGTCGGACGGCTTCAGCCCGGCCTTGTCCAGCGCGGCCAGCAGGCTGTAGTGCGAGGTCGACGCGAACGGCGTGGCGACCGTACGCCCCTTCAGCCCGGCCACGTCCGAGACCCCGGTGCTCTTCCGCGCCACCAGCGCCTCGTTCTCCCCCGCCACGTCGAGAATCCAGGCGACCTTGTACGGGATCGGCGACGGCCCGGATATGCCGCGCGCGAACGGGCTCGACCCGAGCGCGGCGATGTCGAGGGACTTGCCGAGGAAGGCCTGGTTGACACTGGCCCCGGAGTCGAACTTGATCCAGGTGATGTCGTGGTCCGGCAGCGCCTTCTCCAGCAGCTTTCTGTTCTTCACGATCAAGTCGCCGCTGGGGAAGGCGAAGTAGCCGATGCGCAGCCGTTTGCCGGAGCCCGAGGCCGAGGCGGAGCCGGCCGTGGAGCAGCCGGTGACCGCGGCGGTGGCGGCGACGGCGAGCGCACCCGCGAGCAACTGGCGGCGGGACGGGCGGTGCGGGGCGTGGGACATGGGAGTGCCGTTTCTTCTCGCGGGAGTAGGTGCGCTTCTCAGGAGCGGCCGCGCCAGGGCACGACGGCCCGCTCCAGGCGCAGCAGCAGGCCGTCGATGATCAGGCCGGAGATGCCGATGGCGATGATGCCGACGAGCACGACCGGGGTGTTGTTGTAGTTGGCGGCGTCCTTGACCATGCCGCCGATGCCGGGCAGCCCGTTGACCAACTCCGCCGCCACCAGGGAGGAGTAGGCGACGCCGACGGCCAGCCGGACGCCGGTCAGCGTCTCCGGCAGGGCGGAGGGGATCACTACGTCCCGTACGACGTCCCAGCGCGAGGCGCCGAGCGCGCGGGCGGCCTCGGTGAGCGCCTTGGGCACCGCGGCCACGGCCGTGGTGGTGGAGACGGCGACCGGCGGGAACGCGGCCACGGCCAGCAGGGTGATCTTCGGCTCCTCGTTGATGCCGAGCCAGATGATCAGCAGGGAGAAGTACGCCAGCGGGGGCAGCGTGCGCAGGAAGGTGATCCATGGCTCGAACAGCGAGCGCACCCAGCCGACGGTGCCCATCAGGAGCCCGAACACCACTCCGGCGGCGATGCCGATACCGGCGCCGAACGCGATGCGGCGCAGGCTGATGCCCAGGTGCTCGATGAGATAGGTGCCGTTGTAGCCGCGGACCCCGTCGTGTGTGGTCGACACGTCGATGAAGGCCCGCCACACCTTGGCCGGCGGCGGCACCAGGGTCTCGCTCCATGTGCCGCTCACCGCGAGGAGTTGCCACAGGAGCAGGAACAGGACGAGCGAGCCGAGCGGAAGTGCGCCACGCCGCACGGCACTTGACGACCGGGCGGGACGGGGTGCGGCGGCGGCCGGGAGCGGGTCGGCCTTCTCCGGGCGCAGGGAAAGGGACACGGACGGCCTCCATGGGGGCCTCGTAACAGCGGCGTGGTCGATTGCGCGGGTACGGCGAAGTGCCGCCTGCGCAGCGGGAGATACCGGCCCTGCGAGACACCTCGCCTGGCACCGCGCCGGGTTGCCTCACCGGGCGGAGCGGACCGTCAGGAACGCGCGGACAGCGGAGGTCAGCGACAACACGCGGCCGGGCGTCGGCACAGGTCGATGACCAGGCGTCGCACCAGCGGCATGGGATTCATGGGGCCCTTTTCTACCTCAGCGGGGGCTCACCACCAAGAGGTGTCCACGAAGTGGACCACAGGGTGAGAAGCGGGACCGAGAGAAACGTTCTGCCTGGACAGGGCCGCCTGGAGAGGGCGCCGGAGGGCGCGGTGACCCGAGCGGCGTTCACTCGTTTGCCGTAGCACCAGCTCCGAACGCCCCCGGTCGTGGAAGGCAGTCGCCCGATGGTCCTGTCCTCGCTCAGTCGTTCCCCGCACGGTTCGCGCGACCGCCTGCTGCACGCCGAGCACAGAATCGCCGAGCGGTACGCCGAGCTGGTCCGCCTCGCCTACCTCGTCCTCCCGGCGTCCCTCGGCCGGCACCGCCGGGTCCTCGCCGCGCACTCGCTGGTGCAGCGCAGCCTGCCCGACGCCACGGCCGCCGTACCGGCGCCCCGGTCCCCGGGCGCCGACCCCGACCGCCCGCTCCGGTTGGCGGTGGTGCGCGGGGCGCTCGCCCAGTGCCGGCGCCCCCGGCTGTGGCCGGAGGGGGCCCGGCCACCGCTGCTGCTGGTGCCCCGGCTGCCCGTGGTGTTCGGGCTGCGGCTGGCACCGCGCTCGGGCGGGGCCGAGGAGATGGCGCTCGGCCAGGCTCTCTCCGACCTCTCCGCACCGGCCCGTGCCGCCTTCGTCCTCCTCCGCGTGGAGGGCCTCACCGCCGACCACGCGCGCGGGGTGTTGGAGGCGGCCGGGGTGGCGGATGCCCGGTCGGCGGTACGGGAGGCGGCACGGCTCGACACCTCGCTCGGTACGGCCGCCGCGGCGGTGCTCACCTCGGACGAGTTCGACGCGTGCACCCTGCGCGCCCGCCCCACCGACCTGGTCCGCCGCCGGCGCCGGGTACGCCTGGCGGCGCTCTCCGTCCTCGCGGGCGCCCTCGCCACCGGCGGGCTGGCCGCCGTCACCCACTCGGGGCCGGGCACACCGGACGCGCCCGAGCCGCGGTCCGCCCATCTGGTCCGGGTCGATCCCGGTGCCTGGGCGGACACCTCGCGGGTGGACTTCACCGCCTGGCCCGCGCGCGGGGACCGGGTGCGCGACCGCGCGCTGCTGGACCGGGCCCTGGCGGTCTGGGCCGATCCGCCGTCCGGGGTACCGGTCGACCGCGCCCCCGGCACCCCGGCCGATCCCCCGCCGCGCGCTCCGCGGCTGCTGTACGCCGGGTCGGTGGACGGGCACGCGGTGGTGGTGTTCCACGACGGCCAACGCCTGGTGCGGTACGGCGAGTCGGGCACCGGCGAGCGTCTCGCGCTGGCCCGCGTGGACGACGCCGACGTGACGACGGCCGCGGCCGTGGTGCTGGAGGAGCGGGGCGGTGCGGTGCGGTATCTGCTGGCGCCGTGGGTGGCGGAGTCCTCGGTGCGCGATCTGCTCCGTCCCGACGCGCCCGCGCGGCCGCTCCCGGTGGCGCGGGACGGGGTGACCGCGCCGGTGCCCCGGTGGACGGGCGGCGGCTGCGGGCATCGCCCGGCGCTGCAGCTGCGGTCGTCCCCGGCGATCGCGGAGCACCACGCGTTCCTGCTGGCCGACCTGGGCGGGCTCACGCCCGCGCATCTGACGTACACCCCGCTGCCGGGTCACGGCTCCCCGCCCGCCCGGGAGCCGGGCGAGGCGACCGGCCCGGCCGCGCTGGTGGCCTGGGGACATGCGGGCTGTGATCTGGACCCGGCGGGCGGCGCGGGGGTGCGGGCGGTCAACGCCTGGGACTTCGCCGGGCAGGACCTCCCGGACGGCGGGGGGCACGCCGTATGGACCTGCGCGCGGGCGGACACCTGGCAGGGCCCGGGGAACATCACCGTCTCCCTGCGCAGGCCGGGCGAGGACGCGCGGGTGGTGGCTCGGGTGCGGTCGACGGCCACGTGCAGCAGGTTCGGCAGGCACGTGGTGGCGCGGACGCACTGGAAGTCCCCGCACGGGCACTGGTACGTCCTGGCGGCGGGCAGCCGCGCCGTCACCTCGCTCACCCTCACCGGTGACGTGCGCGCCACCCGGAACGGGCACACCCTGGCGGTGCGGGCCCCCAAGGACGCCTCCACGAAGGTCAGGGCCCACCTGGCCTCGGGCGAGAGGCTGCCGGAGGTCGGTTCCGCGCCTTCCGGGGGTACCCGGTCCTGACGGCGAACCCGCTGCCCGACCCCAGGAGATCGACCATGGTCCACGTCCGACGATCCTTCACCGTCCCCCGCCCCCTGCCCGCCGTGAACGCCTACCTGGCCGACTTCGCGAACGCCGTGGACTGGGACCCCGGCACCCAGGAGTGCGACCGGACGAGCGGCACCGGCACCCTCGCCGAGGGCGCCACCTGGCACAACGTCTCCGAGTTCCGGGGCCGCAGCACCGAACTCGAGTACCGCCTCGACCACCGCTCCGAAGACCGCCTCACCTTCACCGGCACCAACAAGACCGCCACCTCCACCGACGACATCACCCTCCGCCCCACCCGCGACGGCACCGAGATCACCTACGACGCCACCATCCGGTTCCACGGCCTGGCCCGCCTGGCCGACCCCTTCCTCCGAAGCGAGTTCGAACGCCTCGGCGACGAGATCACCCACACCATGCCGAGGGCCATCGAGTCGGCGGTGCGCCCGAGTTGAGGCAGGCGCGCGCGGGGGTCGCCCGCACGCTGGACAACCCCCGCGCGGCACATCCGACTTCACGCGACCCAGCCACAACCCCCTCACCGATTCCACACATCGCTTACCTTCCGTTTACGCTCCCCCTTGCACCACAACCCGCACCAACCAGGGGGGAACCATGGCTAACTGGAAGCTCATCGGCGGAATCGCAGGCGGTCTCATCGTCGTGGGGGCCATCGGCAACGCCGTCAACGGTGACGGCACCGACACCGCCGCGCCGACGCCGTCGTACGCCACCACCGCGGCGGCGACGCCCGCACCCGCCGGGGCCGACGACAAGCCCGAGAAGGTCGAGGCGGAGACGAAGACCGTTCCTCAGTTCGTGGGCATGGGCCTTCAGTCCGCTCAGGACACCGCGCAGGCCGCCGGGTTCTACGGGCTGAAGTCCCACGACTCCCTCGGCCGCGCCCGTCACCAGATCCTCGACCGCGACTGGAAGGTCTGCTCCCAGAACGTGCGGGCGAACAGCAGCGCTTCCACCGACAAGGTGCTGGACTTCGGCGCGGTCAAGCTGAAAGAGACGTGCCCGGCCCACGACGAGACCGCCCCGTCGGCGGCGGGCGGGATCATGCCGTCGTTCACCGGGAAGAGCGTCTCCGCGGCGCGGGACGCACTGGACCCGGGCACCTCGTTCACCGTCGAGGACGTCTCCGGGCAGGACCGGTTCATCCTGGTCGAGTCCAACTGGAAGGTGTGCTCGCAGGAGCCGGCCGCCGGGGCCAAGGTGACTGGACAGCCGGTCACCCTGAACGCGGTGAAGTTCGAGGAGGAGTGCCGGTAGCGGCTACGACCCGCCGCGGTGGGGGTCGGTCGCCGCCTTACGGAGGTGCCGCGAACACGGCCTCGGTCGGCCCCAGGTGCAGAACATCAGTTCTCACGGATGCGGTGAGCCTCGGCAACGAGTCCGTGGGGCAGCTTCGGACCCGCACACGCGTAGTCGATCAGCAGGTTCCGGTAGGTGGTGTCCGCCAGCTCCGGCGACAGGGCGATCAGGGTACTCAGGTCCTCGGACGAGCCGGAAAGACGCGTGCGGTAGGCGGCGCCCGCCGCGCGCAGGAGGACTTCGTGAGGGTTGTACACCAAGCCCTGTTCGACGAGGCTCGCTGCTGCCGCGAAGTCGCCCTGCTCGGCACGCACGTCCGCCAGGTCCAGGTAGAGGGACCAGTTGGCGGAGTCCAGGCGCAGGGCGCGTTCGAGGGCCGTAGCCGCCTGATCCAGGTCTCCCAGCACACGCCAGGTGGCCGCTCGTGCGACTGCCGTCCACACGACCCGTTCGACGGCATCGGCGCGGTCACACAGAGCGAAGGACAGTTCGTGTCGTCCGCAGGCTCGGGGCAGCCGGGCCATGGCGGCCAGGGACTCCGGCACGGGATTCCGTTCGGACACCACGTCGAGGGCATGGAACCAGGGCACGAAATGCTCCCGCATCTCGTCGGTGTCCAGGTCGTGACCGTAGTCCAGCGTCCGCAGACATGCCTCGGCCAGCGCCGCAGCACTCACCGCGCCAAGAAAGCGCGCGTCGCCGAACCAGGGTGCGGCGCCCCATGCCACGTCGGGTCGCACACCCGTGACCGAGCCGAGAGTCATCACCGCGTCGTCCATGTCGCCGTCGAGGAAGAAGAAGTACGCCTGGGCCGCCACGGCACTCAAGGAACCGTCCCCGCCGAGGCCCTCCTTCAGTTCCGGGCGTCGGTCCTGCCACAACTCGGCGAGGGCCGCATAGGGTTCCGGAGCCGCCGGAGCCGAAGCTATCGCCCCCACCAGAAGCTTCACGGCGCCCACCGGGCTTCCGCCGCAGTGCGCCATCACACCAGCGAGACTGACCCCCGCTGCCACTGACTGATTCGACATTGCCAGAGAGTACCCGTGGCCAAGGGTTGTGTGAGCACGTCCGCTTGGCCGGCGGTCCGGCTGTCGGTGATCTGTCAGTGACGGCAACCCTGCCGACAACGCCGGCACGCAAAGGCGACGATCAGGCCAGCAGGGGAAAGCCCCCTCCCAACGCCACGCCGGATTCCGACAACTGCTGGTTCGCCAGTCCGGCACGGACGAGAGGACGCGGACCGTCGAGGCCGGCCGGCAGGCTCTATGCCGGGTCGGCGGACGGCGTCACAGGTCACCCGCGAAGTCGAGATCACCGCTCTGCTCCCGCGCGGCAGCCGACGCGACCACCCGCGGGCGGCGCCACGTCTGCGCGATCGGGCCCGACACGGACCGCCACCACGCGTCGGACGGCACCCGCCCGCCCGGCTCGAAGGGCTCGCCGGGGCGGGGGGAGGCCACCGTCTGGCCCGCGGCCTCGCCCGCCTCCTTCGTCCACTCCCCCGGTTCCGCCCAGGCGTGCATCGCCAGGTTGAAGGTGCCCCAGTGGATGGGGAGGAGGACGCCGTGCGGGGTGCCGGACTGGAGGTCGAGGTGGGCGCGGACGCCTTCCTCGGGGGTCATGTGGATGTCGGGCCAGTAGGGGCTGTAGGCGCCGATCTGGATCATCGTGACGTCGAACGGGCCGTGGGCCGCGCCGATGTCCTTGAAGCCGTCGAAGTAGCCGGTGTCGCCGCTGTGGTAGACGCGGTGCCGCTCGCCCGCGACGACCCAGGAGGCCCAGAGGGTGTGCTGGGTGTTGCGCAGGCCGCGGCCGCAGAAGTGGCGGGCCGGGGTCGCGGTGAGCGTCACCCCGCCGACCTCGGTCGACTCGTGCCAGTCCAGCTCGCGCAGCCGGTCCGGGGAGACCCCCCAGTGTTCGAGGTGCGCGCCCACGCCCAGCGGGACGGCGAACAGGGTGTCGGTGCCGGCCAGTGCCTTGATGGTGGGCAGGTCCAGGTGGTCGTAGTGGTCGTGGGAGATGACCACCACGTCGACCGGGCCGAGTGCGGCCAACGGCAGCGGGACGGGGTGCAGCCGCTTGGGCCCGGCGAACGGGAACGGGGAACAGCGCTCACCCCAGACCGGGTCGAACAGCACCCGGTGGCCGTCGATCTCCACCAGCGCGCTGGAGTGTCCCAGCCAGGTCACCCGCAGGCCGCTCGCCGGCGGCTTGGCCAGGTCGGCCACCGTGGTCGGGTGCACCGGGATCGTGCCCCGCGGTGCGCGGACGGGACGCGTGTCCTTGTCGAAGTACGCCTTGGCCAGCTCCAGCGTGGAGCCGGAGGGCCGGGTACGGGCCGTGCCGCCGGGGTTGACGAAGACGCCGTCCTTGAAGTGCGGGGAGCGCTGGATGCGGGCCAGGCGCTCACCGCTCGGTTCCACGCCGAAGGCTTCGGGCTGTAGCGCGCGGAGCCCGGAGCTCAGGGAACGCAGACCGGACACGGTACCTCCAGGTGGAGTCGCACAAGGGCTCCATGGTCGACGGCGGCTGCGACGGACCGGAGGCCGCCGCGGGCCGGTCGGCCCGGCCACAAGTCCCAACGCCCACGCGGCCCTCACTGTTCCCGGACAGTGTTCGGCACCCGCCGCCCCCACGGCCGTGGGGGCGGCGGCAGCCCGCGGACCTCACGCCACCGAGGCGATCCGCATCCTGATGTCGCTCGGCGACAGCGCGCCCTTGGCCACCACGTGGTCCCCGGAGGACTCGCCGCGCAGCCGGCGCCCGATCCACGGCACCAGATGCGTACGCGCCCAGTGCACGTCGTCGCGCCGGATCTCCAGCGTGCCGCGCGGCGGCAGCACCGGCCACTCCTGCTCGGGGTCGGCCGGGATCTCCAGGCCGAGCGCCTGGCCCGCGCGCAGCGCGACGCGGGTGTGGCCCTCGGGCGAGAGATGCAGCCGGTCCCCGTCCCACGCCCGGCGGTCCTGCACGGACTTCAGGGACCACAGGTCGAGCACGGGGCAGTCGTACCGGTCGGCGATGGCCCGTACATGACCGTTGTACGTGGCGATCTTGCCGCGCAGGTGCTTGAGCAGCGGAACGCCGCGGGTGTCGAAGCCGGTCGCCACCAGCACGGTGCCGGCGCCCGCGGCGAGCTGGGCCACGGCGCGCTCGAAGCGCTCGGCCGTCTCGTCCGGGTCGGTGCCGGGGCGGATGATGTCGTTGCCCCCGGCGCAGATGGAGACGAGGTCCGGGGCGAGCGCCGCCGCCCTGGGCACCTGGTCCGCCGCGATCTGGTCGAGCAGCTTCCCCCGCACGGCGAGGTTGGTGTACCTGAAGTCGCCTTCGGGCCGCCGGTCGGCGAGGAGTACCGCGAGCCGGTCGGCCCAGCCGACGAACGCCCCGTCGGGGCCGGGGTCGCCGACGCCCTCGGTGAAGCTGTCCCCCACCGCCACGTACGACCCGATCACTGTCCTGTTGTCGTTCTCCATATCGTCTGCCACATCGGACCATGATTCACCTTCGGATGTGACCTACGCGACCGTAAGCAGGGGTTGACGGACGGTGAGATAAGCCACGCTTAAAGAATTTGCCAATCACGGAATAGGGCTTCCGGCCGTCCTGCCGACCGGGCGATCACGGGGCCGGAGCGGGGCAAAGGCGATGTCGTATCGTCGGCGGTGCGCCCGCCGACGAGCCGCGGCGGGGCGGAGCCTTGAAGGAGCACCCGTGACGCAGCAGGTCCCGTCGACCGAACCCGAGCTGTCCGCCGTCCGCAACTTCCGCGACGTGGGCGGCCTTCCGACGGTGGACGGGCGCCGGGTGCGGCACGGGGTGCTGTTCCGCAGCGGGCACCTCGCGCACGCGACCGAGGAGGACGCGGCCTACCTCTCCTCGCTCGGCCTGCACACGGTCTTCGACTTCCGGAACTCGGCCGACCAGCGCCTCGAAGGCCCCGATGTCGAGCTGCCCGGGGTGCGGAACGTGAACGTGCCGCTGAGCGACCCGGCCGACGGCGCCGAGTTCTGGCGGATGGTCCGCGACGGCGACCTGGACCAGCTGCGGGAGATCCTGGCCGACGGCAAGGGCGCGGGCCGCATGATCGACTCGTACCGGAGGATCGTCACGGAGCGCACCGCCGAGCACTCCCGTGTACTGCACGCGCTGGCCGAGGACAGCGTGCCCGCGCTGATGCACTGCGCGGCGGGCAAGGACCGCGCGGGCATCTCGGTGGCGGTGACGCTGCTCGCGGTGGGCGTGGAGCGGGACGCGATCACCGCCGACTACCTGGAGTCCAACGCCAAGCACCGCCGTTACAAGGTCCGGCGCAACGGCGACCAGGCCAGCGCGTACACGCCCGAGGTGATGGAGCTGCTCAGCCCCCTCTTCGACGCGCGCGCGGAGTACCTGGCGGCGGCCTTCGACAGCATCGACGACACCTGGGGCGGCGTGGACGCGTACCTGGAGCGGGGGCTGAAGCTCTCGGACTCCGCGCGGGAGCGGCTGCGCGAGCGCCTGGTGGACTGAACCCGCCGTCCCGGGGCTCCCGCGTCTCGCTCAGCCCTTGGCGCCGAGCGAGAACAGCAGGAAGAGGAAGGCGGCCAGCACATGGCCGAGGGCGACGTACACGACGAGCCGGACCCACAGGGAGGGCGGCAGCTTGTCTTCCATGTCACTCATGACGGGTCTCCGGTCGGGTGGCCCAGGCACAGGGTGGCCGTGGGGCTCTGCAGCAGGGTGTGGACGAACAGCAGCTCGACGCCGTCATGGTCGTCGGCGTTGAGGCGGTGCGGGGTCAGCGAGTCGAAGTGGGCGCTGTCCCCGGGCGCGAGCACGTGCGCGCTGTCCCCGAGGCGCAGCCGCAGCCGGCCGCTGAGCACGTACAGCCACTCCTCGCCGGGGTGGACGCGCACGATGTCGCCCTCGGCGCGGTACGGCACCCGGACCCGTAGGGCCTGCATGCCGCGGCCGGGGGCACCGGCCTGGAAGTAGGTCCAGCCGGCGGCGCGGGTGGGTTCCATGTCGGCGGCGCGCACGATGGCGTCCCGGTCGGCGGCCGTCTCACCGAGCAGGTCGGAGACCGTCGTACCGTAGATACGGGCGAGAGCCAGGAGCATCGGCAGCGAAGGCTGGCGGTGTCCGGTCTCCAGCCGGGAGAGGTGGGCCGGTGAGAGTCCGGCGGCCCCGGCCGCGGCCTCCAGGGTGAGGCCGGCCCGACGGCGCAGGGCGCGCAGTTGCGGCGCCACGGCGGGCAGGTCGTCGCCCTGGCCCGCCGGGGAGGGCGCTTCGGAGGCGTTCATACCTCCATTGAGCCGCACTTTTGCCTGTCAGGCAATTTTGTTGCCTCAGAGGCAAAAAAACCGTCCTAAGCCCCGGTGGAGAGCCTCAGCGGCCGGCGACCGCCTGCTTGATCAGCGTCCGCCCGAAGTCCCACATCAGCCCGCCCCCGCTGTGCGCGTCGTCCATGACCGCGGTGAAGGCGTCCAGGAACCGCTCCACGTCCGCCTCGTCGATGACCAGCGGCGGGATCAGCTTGATCACCTCCAGGTGGTCGCCGGAGACCTGGGTGAGAATCCGGTGCCGCTGGAGCAGCGGGACGACGACCATCTGCGCGAACAGCCCCTTGCGGGCGGCCTGGAGCATGGTCCACCGGCCGCGCAGCTTCAGGGAGTCGGGGCGGCCGAACTCGATGCCGATCATCAGCCCCCGCCCGCGCACGTCGGCCAGCAGCTCGTACTCGCCGACGAGCGCGGCGAGCCGGGACTTCAGCAGCTCCCCCGTGGTCCGCGCCCGGGCGACGATCTGCTCGTCCTCCATCACGGAGAGCACCGCGAGCCCGGCGGCCATGGCCTGGGCGTTGGAGCCGAAGCTCGCGGAGTGCACCAGGACCCGGTCCATGGACGAGTAGACCTTCTTGAAGATCCAGTCCTTGCCGAGCGTGGCGCTGACCGGGACATAGCCGCCGGAGAGCGCCTTGGCGACGCACACCAGGTCGGGCTCGACGCCGTCCTCGTGCTGGTAGGCGTAGAAGTCGCCGGTGCGGCCGAGCCCGGTCTGCACCTCGTCGGCGATGAGCAGCGCCTTGTGCCGGTGCAACAGCTCCTGCGCGGCGCGGAGATAGCCGGTCGGACTCTCGTGCACGCCCTTGCCCTGGATGGGCTCGACGATGAGGGCGGCGACGTCGCCCTTCTTCAACTCCCGCGCCAGGGCGTCGAGATCACCGAGGGGCACGGGGGTGTCGGGGAGCAGCGGGGCGAAGCCGTCGCGGAAGCCGTTCTCGCCGTTGACCGACAGGGAGCCGGTGGTGAGGCCGTGGAAGGCGTGGTCGCAGTAGAGGACGCGGGGGCGGCCGGTGGCGAAGCGGGCGAACTTCAGCGCGGTCTCGACGGCCTCGGTGCCGCTGTTGCCGAAGAACACCCGGTCCAGGTGCGGGCTGTGGGCCAGCAGGCGTTCGGCGAGCAGGCCGGGCAGCGGCTGGCAGTCGAAGCGGGTCAGGTCGGCGAGACTCAGGTCGAGCACGTCGTGCAGGGCCTTGCGGACCACCGGGTGGTGGCGGCCGAGGCCCATCACGCCGAACCCGGCGAGCATGTCGAGGTAGTCGTTGCCCTCGGCGTCCCAGAAGTGGGCACCCTCGGCACGCTCGTAGACCTTGTCGAAGCCGATGGTGTGCAGCATGCGCGGGAGTTGGGGGTTGAGATGGCGCGTGTGCAGGTCGTAGCGCTCCTCCCCCCGCGCGGCGAGGAGGGCTTCGAGGTCGAACTCCGTGCTCATTCAGCTCTCCTGGTTCTGTCGTGCGCCGGCGTCCTTGACTGCGAGGCTCGCGCTGATCCGCCCGGCGATCTCCACGGGTGTGAGGCCGATGTCGGCCAGCACCTCGCTCCGTTTGGCGTGCGCGAGGAACTGGTCCGGGATGCCGAACCGCCGTACGGGCACGTCCACGTCGGCGTCCCCGAGGGCCAGCGCCACGGCCGAACCCACGCCTCCTGCCCGGCTGTTGTCCTCCACGACGGCCACCAGCCGATGTCCGGCGGCGAGTCCGGGCAGCGCGGGATCGACGGGCTTGACCCAACGCGGGTCCACCACCGTGCAGTTGAGTCCCCGCGCCGCGAGCAGCGAGGCGGCCTGGAGGCAGACCGGCGCCATCACACCGACGGCGACGAGGAGTACGTCCGGCTCGTCGTCCCGGTGGAGCACGTCCATGCCGCCGACGTGACCGAGGGCCGGGATCTCGGGGCCGACGGACTCCTTGGGGAAGCGCACCAGGGTGGGCGCGTCGTCCACGCCGACCGCCTCGCGCAACTGGGCGCGGAGCTGGGCGGCGTCGCGCGGGGCGGCGATCCTGAGGTCGGGGACGACCTGGAGGATGGACATGTCCCACATGCCGTTGTGCGAGGCGCCGTCGACGCCGGTGATCCCGGCCCGGTCCAGCACGAAGGTCACCCCGCAGCGGTGCAGGGCCACGTCCATCAGCAGTTGGTCGAAGGCGCGGTTGAGGAAGGTCGCGTAGACGGCGACCACCGGGTGCACTCCCCCGGTGGCGAGGCCCGCCGCGGAGACGGCCGCGTGCTGCTCGGCGATCCCGACGTCCCAGACCCGGTCGGGGAACCGCGCGGCGAACGGTCCGAGGCCGACCGGGTGCAGCATGGCCGCCGTGATGGCGACGACGTCCTCGCGCTCCTCCCCGATCCGGACGATCTCCTCGCCGAACACCGAGGTCCACGAGGGCCCGCCGACGGGGGTGAGCGGAGCGCAGGTCAGCGGGTCCATCACGCCCACGGTGTGGAAGTGGTCCTCCTCGTGCGCCAGGGCGGGCGGATACCCGCGCCCCTTCTCGGTGAGACAGTGCACGAGCACCGGCCCGTGGAACCGCTTGGCCCGGCGCAGCGCGGACTCGACGGCGCCGATGTCGTGCCCGTCGATGGGGCCCACGTACTTCAGCCCCAGGTCCTCGAACATGCCCTGCGGGGCGAAGGCGTCCTTGAACCCCTTCTTGGCGCCGTGCGCGGCCTCGTACAGCAGCCCGCCGACGACCGGGGTGCGCTGGAGCGCCTCCTTGCCCCAGGCCAGCACCTGCTCGTAGCCGTCGGTGGTGCGCAGCGTGGCGAGGTGGTTGGCGAGGCCGCCGATCGTGGGCGCGTAGGAGCGCTCGTTGTCGTTGACGACGATGATCAGCGGGCGGTCCTTGGCGGCCGCGATGTTGTTGAGCGCCTCCCAGGCCATGCCGCCGGTCAGCGCGCCGTCCCCGATGACCGCGACGACGTGCCCGTCCTCCCCGAGCACCTGGTGCGCCTTGGCGAGGCCGTCGGCCCAGCCGAGGGAGGTGGAGGCGTGGCTGTTCTCGACGATGTCGTGCTCGGACTCCTCCCGTGAGGGATAGCCGGACAGGCCGCCCTTGCCGCGCAGCTTGGAGAAGTCCTGACGGCCCGTCAGCAGCTTGTGCACATAGCTCTGGTGTCCGGTGTCCCACACGATGCGGTCGACCGGCGACTCGAAGACCCGGTGCAGGGCGATGGTCAGTTCCACCACGCCCAGGTTGGGGCCGAGGTGCCCCCCCGTCCTCGACACCGCCTCCACCAGGAACGCCCGTACCTCGGCGGACAGTTCGCCCAGGTCGTCCTGCGACAGCGCCTTCAGGTCGCGTGGTCCCCGGATGCTCTCCAGAATCGTCACGCCGGCCCCCTCTCGGTCCGTGCCGTGCTCTGCCTCAACTCACCTGATCCGTCGCGCCGTTCTCCTCGGCCAGCCGCATGGCCTCTTCGATGAGGGTCTCCACGATCTTCGACTCCGGGACGGTCTTGATGACCTCGCCCTTGACGAAGATCTGCCCCTTGCCGTTGCCGGAGGCGACTCCCAGGTCCGCCTCGCGGGCCTCGCCGGGTCCGTTCACCACGCAGCCCATGACCGCGACGCGGAGCGGGACCTCCATGCCGGTCAGACCGGCGGTGACCTCCTCGGCCAGCTTGTAGACGTCCACCTGGGCGCGGCCGCAGGAGGGGCAGGAGACGATCTCCAGGCCGCGCTGCTTGAGGTTCAGGGACTCCAGGATCTGGTTGCCGACCTTGACCTCCTCCACCGGCGGAGCCGACAGGGAGACCCGGATGGTGTCACCGATGCCCTCGGAGAGCAGCGCCCCGAAGGCCACCGCCGACTTGATCGTGCCCTGGAACGCCGGACCCGCCTCCGTCACACCCAGGTGGAGCGGGTAGTCGCACTGCGCGGCGAGCTGGCGGTACGCCTCGATCATCACGACCGGGTCGTTGTGCTTCACCGAGATCTTGATGTCCCGGAAGTCGTGCTCCTCGAAGAGGGACGCCTCCCACAGCGCCGACTCCACCAGGGCCTCCGGGGTGGCCTTGCCGTACTTCTGCAGCAGACGGCGGTCCAGCGAACCCGCGTTCACGCCGATCCGGATCGGGGTGCCGTGGTCCCTGGCCGCCCTGGCGATCTCACGGACCTTGTCGTCGAACTGCTTGATGTTGCCCGGGTTCACACGGACCGCCGCGCAGCCCGCCTCGATCGCCGCGAACACGTACTTCGGCTGGAAGTGGATGTCCGCGATCACCGGGATCTGCGACTTACCCGCGATGGTGGCCAACGCGTCCGCGTCGTCCTGCGTCGGACACGCCACCCGCACGATCTGGCAGCCGGACGCCGTCAGCTCCGCGATCTGCTGCAACGTCGACCCGATGTCCGACGTACGGGTCGTCGTCATCGACTGCACCGACACGGGCGCCCCGCCCCCGACCGCCACCGGCCCCACCTGGATCTGCCGCGACACCCTGCGGGTGGCGACAGGGCGGGCCGGTACCCCGGGGACGCCCAGGGAGACGGCGCTCACGGCCTCACTCCCGGTTTCCGGAGACGGTCTCACGCATGGCCCGCAGCGACTCCTTCAGCGAGCCCATGGTGGCGAGGACGGCGGTCGGCTCGTAACCACAGTGCGCCATGCAGTTGGCGCAGCGCGGGTCCTTGCCCCGGCCGTACTTGTCCCAGTCGGTGTCCTCGACCAGCTCGCGGTAGGTCGGCACGTACCCGTCGCTCATCAGGTAGCAGGGGCGCTGCCAGCCGAAGAGGGAGTAGTTCGGGATGGCCCAGGCGGTGCAGGGGAAGTCGACCTTGCCCTCGAGGAAGTCGAGGAACAGCGGGGAGTGGTTGAGCCGCCACCGCCTGCGGTTGCCGCCGGAGAACGCCTTCTTGAACAGCTCGCGGGTCTGCTCGACGCCGAGGAAGTGCTCCTGGTCGGGCGCCTTCTCGTAGGCGTAGGCGGGCGAGATCATCATCTCGTCCACCTCCAGGTCGTCGTTGAGGAAGTTCAGCACCTCGACGATGGTCTGCGGGGTGTCGGTGTTGAAGAAGGTCGAGTTGGTGGTGACCCGGAAGCCGCGCTGCTTGGCCTCCTTGATCGCCGCCACCGCCTCGTCGAACACGCCCTCCTTGGCCACCGACTCGTCGTGCCGCTCGCGCAGCCCGTCGATGTGCACGGCGAACGCGAAGTACGGGGACGGGGTGAACTTGTCCATCTTCTTGCGCAGCAACATGGCGTTGGTGCACAGGAAGACGTATTTGCGCCGGGCGACGAGCTGGCGCACGATCTCGTCGATCTGCGGGTGCATCAGCGGCTCACCGCCCGCGATGGACACCATCGGCGCACCGGACTCCAGCACCGCGCCCACCGCCTGGGCGACCGGCATCCGCTGCTTGAGCACCCCGGCCGGGTGCTGGATCTTCCCGCAGCCCTCGCACTTGAGGTTGCAGGCGAACAGCGGTTCCAGCTCGACGATCAGCGGGAACTTGTCCCGCTTGCGGAGCTTCTGTTCGGCCAGGTATGTAGCGACCTTGATGGACTGACGCAACGGCATGGCCATCTGGCTCACCTCCGGGGGAGCGGCAAGGAACGGTGCCATTCGAAAAACGCGGGAAGGACGGAACGGAGAACGCGGAAGGCTGATATTCCACCGCGTACCGTTCCGATCCGGACAAGTTCATGTTCAGGAGCGTCCACGACCACCCGTACGGCCGCAACCGGGCGGTCGCCCGTGCCGACGGCGGTGCGCAGGGTGGCCGCCGATTCCATGTCGACCGCGATCGCGCTGGTCGCCAGCAGGGCGGAGCGTTCCGGGCCCCGGACCACGTGGTCGGAGCCGGTCAGGGGGCCGGTGTGGACGGTGCGGCCGGGTACGGCGCGCCTCAGCTCCTTCACCAGCAGGTCGGTGCCCACGCAGGGGACGGCCCCCCGCGGGTCACGGGTCTCCTCGGCGACCACCAGGTCGCCGGGGTGCATGCCCGGTGCCAGCCCGGCGCAGAAGCCGGTGGCCAGCACGGCGGTGCCGGCCGTCCCCGGCCCGGCGAGCCGCTCGGCGACGGACCGCTCCGCCGCCCTGGGGCCCATGCCGGTACGCAGGACGGTGAACCGCCCCCCGGCCCCACCCCGGTCGCCGGTGCGCAGGGCGAACCGCTCGATGCCGAGCGCGCAGACGATCAGCAGGGGTGCCGAGGCGGGCCGGGGTCTCATTCAGCTCCCTCCGGCTGTGGCGCGCGGGCCTCTGCGGGCGGCCAGGGGCGCCTTGTCGAAGGGGTCGCCGTGCAGGTACCGGCCGAGCGCGGTGAGCGGGAACACCTGCCGGTAGAGGTGGTAGTTGATGGAGAAGTCCCAGGGGAAGCCGGTGCCGGTGAAGTACGGCTCGTCCCAGGAGCCGTCGTCCCGCTGGGTGTCGGCCAGCCACCGCACTCCGCGCTCGACGGCCTCGGAGTCCCGCTCCCCCGCCGCGAGCAGCGCCATCAGCGCCCAGGCGGTCTGGGAGGCGGTGGAGGCACCCCGGCCGCTCCATTCCCTGGCGTACTTGTACGAGCGCAGGTCCTCGCCCCAGCCGCCGTCGTCGTTCTGCGCCTGCTGGAGCCAGTGCACCGCGCGACGGATCGCCGGATGGGAGACGGGCAGTCCGGCCGCGGTCAGGGCGGGCACCACCGAGCCGGTGCCGTACACGTAGTTGACGCCCCAGCGGCCGAACCAGGAACCGTCCGCCTCCTGTTCGGCGAGCAGCCAGGCGATGCCGCGCCGGGTACGCGGATCGTGGGCCAGCCCCTCGGCCGCCATCATCTCCACGACGTGCGCGGTGACATCGGCGGACGGCGGGTCGATCACCTCGCCGAAGTCGCAGAACGGCAGCCGGTTGGGGAACGGGCTGGTGTTGTCCACGTCGAAGGCGCCCCAGGCGCCGTTCTTCGACTGCATCCCGAAGTTCCAGCGCACCGCCCGCGCGATGGCCCCGTCCACCCGGTCGGGCTGGGGGTGGTGGACCCGGCGCAGGGCGAGGGCGACTTCGGCGGTGTCGTCGATGTCGGGGTAGTTGTCGTTGTGGAACTCGAACGCCCAGCCACCCGGCGGAAGTTCAGGGCGCTTGACGGACCAGTCGCCGGGCCGGCGGATCTCCTCGGCCAGCATCCAGTCGGCCGCCTTGAGCAACTGGGGGTGATCGGCGGGGACTCCGGCGTCGGCCAGCGCGATGACGGCGAGGCAGGTGTCCCACACCGGGGACTGGCACGCCTCGATCATCCGGGAGCCGTCCTCGCGCCAGACGGCGAACCGGTCCAGCGACTCCAGCCCGGCCCGCATCACCGGGTGCCTGAGGTCGTAGCCCATCAGGTGCAGCGCGATGACCGAGTACACGGCCGGCGGCTGGATGCCGCCCCAGCAGCCGTCGTTCTCCTGTCGCTCGACGATCCACCGGGCGGCGGCGTTCACCGCGGCCCGGCGCACCCGGCGCGGTACGGCCCCCCGCAGCCGGTGCACCACCCGGTCGAGCCGTTCGAAGGCGCCGTCCCAACTGGCCAGCGGAGCGAGGGGCTTGGGCGGGTTGGGGTTGGCCGGGTCGGTGTGCAGCTCGTCGAGCGGGAAGGGCGCGGGGCGGACCGGACGCTTGGCCGAGACGATGGTCAGCGGCACGATGGTCTGCCGGGCCCAGCAGCCGAAGTCGTAGATGTTGAGCGGCAGCCAGGTGGGGAACCAGATGAGCTCCGGGGGGAGTTCGGGCAGGTCCTCCCACTTCCACCAGCCGAACAGGGCGAGCCAGATCCGGGTGAAGACGCGGGCGGAGGCGATGCCGCCCCGCTCCCGCACCCAGGCCGAGGCGCGTGCCATGTGCGGCGCGTCCGGCGCGTCCCCGGCCAGCCGCAGGGCGACGTACGCCTCGACGGTGGCGGACAGGTCGCCGGGGCCGCCGTAGAAGGTGGCCCAGGCGCCGTCCTCGCGCTGCTCGCCCCGGATGAACAGGGCGGCGGCGCGGGTGGTCGCCGCGTCGAGGATGCCGAGGAACTGGCGCAGCAGGAGGTCCTCGGCGTCCATGGTGACGTTGGTCTCCAGGTCGCCCTTCCACCAGCCCTCGGGGTCCTGCCGGGCCAGCAGGAACTCGGTGGCGCGCGCGGCGGCGCGTTCGGCGGCCTCGGGTACCCCGGCCGCCAGGGGGTCGGTGCTGTCGGTGTCGCTGGCCGCGGCAGCGCGGGGCGGGATGGTGGCCCCGGTGCTTCCGTCGGTCGTCGCTGTCATGGCTTCCCCTTTTGGCAGTCGTTCGAGTCGTGCTGCTGTGGGTCCGCCGTCGGCCGGTGTGCCGCTGATCGCGTCGCACCGGCCGGCGACTACGCGAGGGTTATTCGGCCGATAGTGATCATCTCTTCCTGACGACGACGAAGTCGGCGAGCGCCGTGAAGGCGTCCCGCACCCGGTCGGGCATGTCGACGGCGTGCAGGGCCTCGACGGCGACGGTGTGCTGACGCCGCGCCTCGTCCGCCGTCCACTCGCGGCCGCCCGCCTCCTCGATGAGGGCGGCGCGGGCCGCGAACTCCTCCTCGGAGAACGCGGCGAAGTCGCTGCTCTTGGCGTCGGCGGCGAGGATCTCGCCGAGCCGCTCGGAGGCGGGGCCCCCGGCGGCCAGGGCCGCCACCACGGGCAGGGACTTCTTGCGCTGGCGCAGATCGCTCCAGGTCTGCTTGCCGGTGGACTCCGGGTCGCCCCAGATCCCGAGGAGGTCGTCGACGGCCTGGAAGGCCAGGCCGAGGTGGTAGCCGTAGCGCTCCAGGGCGTCGGCCGTGCGGTCGTCGGCGCCGCCGAGGACCGCGCCGATGGAGGAGGCGCAGGCCAGCAGGGCACCGGTCTTGTTGCCCTCCATCTCCAGGCACTCCTCGACGCTGACGCGGTCGCGGTGCTCGTAGGAGATGTCCTGGGCCTGGCCGTCGATCAGGGCGCGGGTGGCCGCGGTCAGCCGTCGGGTGGCGCGGCCGGCCTCGACGGTGCCCAGCTCCAGCAGGACCTCGTTGCCGAGGGCGAACAGGGCGTCGCCGACCAGGATGGCCTGGGCGGGGCCGTGCACCTTCCAGACGGTGTCGCGGTGGCGGCGCTGCTCGTCGCCGTCCATCAGGTCGTCGTGCAGCAGGGAGAAGTTGTGCACCAGCTCGACGGCGACCGCACCGGGCACCCCCACCTCGGGGGCGGCGCCGGTGACCTCGGCGGAGAGCACGGCGAGGGCGGGACGCACGGCCTTGCCGCCGTCACCGGCGGCCGGGTTCCCGGCGGCGTCGATCCAGCCGAAGTGGTAGGCGGCGACGGTGTCCATCGGGGGCGCCAGCCGGTCGACGGCGGCGCGCAGCACCGGGGTGGCCAGGGTCCGGCCGCGCTCCAGCAGTGCGGTCACGTCCACGGCGTCGGCGGCTGTCGAGGCCGGGGGCGGCACAGTGGGCACAGTCTCTCCTCTTGTTGCGGTACCGGGGGTGCGGGGCCCCTCCGGGCTGTGCTGATCGAGCATCAGGCCGCCTCCTCGAACTGGAAGAGGCGGCGGGGGCGGGGCCGGCCCAGGGCGTCCAGCGCGGCGTCGGCCGCGCTCACACCGCTGCGGACCGCGCTCTCCATGGTCGCGGGCCAGCCGGTGGCGGTCCACGCGCCGGCCAGGCAGAGGCCGGGAGCCTTGGTGCGGGCGCCGGGGCGCAGCCGCCCGACGCCGGGGGTGGGGGCGAACGTCGCGGTGCGCTCGCGGGTGACGAAGAAGTCCCGTACCCGTGCGGTACGGGTACCGGGAATCAGCCGCTCCAGCTCGGGCAGATAGCGCTCGCGCAGGTCGGCCACGGGGGCGTCGATGTCGTCGTGCGCGGCCGACTGGGAGAGCGCCAGGTACTGGCCCTCGCGCAGCCCGGAGGCGGCGGTGCGGTCGAAAACCCACTGCACGGGCGTGCCGAGCGCGGTCAGGAAGGGCCGGGCGAGCACCGGACGGTCGTACACCACGTGCACGTTGAGGATCGGCGCGGTGCCGATGCGCAGCAGCCGCCCGGGGTCGTCGAGCGCACCGGCGGGGAGCAGGTCGTGGGTCTCGCGCTGGGGTACGGCGAGGACGACCGCGTCGGTGTCGATCGTCTCGTCGGCGGTCCGCACGCTCCAGCGCCCGTCCGTGTTCCGGGAGAGGGAGGTGACGCGGGTGCGCAGCTCGGTGCGGACACCCGCGGCGTCCAGGGCCTTGCGGGCCAGCCGGTCGTGCAGATCGCCCAGCGGGACGTGCGCCCAGCCGATGTCGGCCGCGCCCGGCTCGGACAGCAGCCCGGTCTTGAACACCATCGCGGCCAGTCCGAGCGAGGCGTCGCCCGCGACCGCGTTGAGGGTGGCGACCCCGACCAGGTCCCACAGCGCCTCGATGGCGCGTGCCGACTGGCCGTGCCGGGCCAGCCAGGAGCCGAAGTCCTGGTCGTCCAGCGCCGGGTCGGCCGGGTCGAGCCCCTTGAGCGCGAGCGCGGCCCGACCCACCGAGGCCCGCTCGGCGAGCGAGAGGTGCGGGTACGCGGCCAGGCTCCGCCCCAGGTGCAGCGGTACGGGCAGCGGGTCGCGCCGCAGCCGGCCGAGCCGCCGCCCCTCGGGCTTGTCGACGTCGACCACGGGAACGTCGAGCCGGTGCTGCAGCGGGGCCAGCGCGGTGCCCTCGATCCGGTCGAGGAACCAGCGGTAGGCGGTGCAGCAGCGCAGGTACACGTGCTGGCCGTTGTCCACGGTCAGGTCGCCGCGCTGGAAGGAGAAGGCGAGCCCGCCGAGCCGGGGCCTGCCTTCGAGCAGGGTGACGCGCACGCCCGCGTCGGCGAGGGCGAGGGCCGCGGTGACCCCGGCGAGACCGCCGCCGACCACGACGGCGTCCCGGCCGGTGCCGCCGGTCTGCGCCCGTGCCGGGCGGGGGGTCTCCCTCATGCCGCGTCCTTCCGTGCGTGCCGCGCGGGCCGGCCGCACCGCGCCCGTCCGGCCGTCGCAGTCAGGGACGCCGCGCCGCGGGCGGGGGTTGCCCGCGGCGGCCGGGCCGCCTCGACCGCCTCCCGGGTCCCGGCCGCCATCAGGCGCGCCCTCTGAGCGTGTGCCGCGAGACGTGCCGGGTGTCGAAGCCGGACAGGCCGCGCACGGCGACGTACGCCTTCTCGCGGCCGGGCAGCGAGACGCGGCCGCGCAGCACGGCCTCCGGGTCGCGCTCGATCCGGTCCAGCAGACGGCGGTAGATCCCGGCCATGGCGGCGACGCAGGCGCCGCTGCGGCGGTCCAGCATGGGCAGCAGCCGGTAGCCCTCGGCGAACAGAGCGCGGGCGCGGCGGACCTCGAAGTGCACCAGGCCCGCGAAGTCGGAGCCCTCGGGCGGGGTGGGTCCGGCGAACCCGGCCGAGCAGCCGAACTTGGCCAGGTCGTCGGCGGGCAGGTAGGTGCGGCCGCCCTCGGCGTCCTCGCGGACGTCGCGGAGGATGTTGGTGAGCTGCAGGGCGAGCCCCAGCGTGTCGGCGTACTCGGGGGCGCGCTCGACGCCGCGTGCGCCGGGTTCGGTGCCGAAGACGCCCAGCGAGAGGCGTCCGATGGCACCGGCCACGCAGCGGCAGTAGACCTTGAGGTCGTCCCAGGTCTCGTAGGTCGCGCCGCGCACGTCCATCTGGACGCCGTCGATCAGCTCGTCCAGGCCGCCGAGCGGGATCGGGAAGACCCCGGCGGCGTGGGCGAGGGCGACGGCCACCGGGTCGGTGTCGTCCTCCTCGACCGCGCCCGCCCGGACCCGGCCGAGCAGCGCCCGGGTGTCCTCCAGACGCTCCACCTTGACCGCGCCGGGCAGCTCGCCGTCGCCGATGTCGTCGACGCGCCGTGAGAAGGCGTAGAGCGCCGACATCGCGCGGCGCTCGGGCGTCGGCAGCAGCCGGATGCCGTAGGCGAAGTTGCGGGCCTGCTGGCCGGTGACCGTCTCGCAGTAGCGATAGGCGGCGAGTACCGGTGCGGACACGGCTTGCGAAGCCTCCACTGCCCGGATCACCCCTCTCCTCGCAGGGTCGTGCCCGCCTCACGCAGCAGCTGGAGCTTGCCGGGCTTGGGCGGGCCGGGAAGTACGTCGAAATCGGCGGCGGCGATCGCCCGGACCGCCGCCTTTCCTCCCGCCACGAATCCCGCGAGCAGCAGCTTCAGTCTGCCGTGGACGCTACCCACGAGGGGGGCGCCTTCATTCAGCAGATCATGTGCGCGTCGGGCTTCGAACGCGACCAGGGCGCGTACGGACGCGCCGGCACTCGGGGCGGCGAGATCGCTCTCCTGGACATGGAAACGCTTCATGTCCTGGGCGGGCAGGTAGACGCGGTCGCGGCCGAGGTCCTCGGCGACGTCCTGGAGGTGCTCGACGATCTGCAGCCCCGTGCACACGGCGTCGGAGCGGCGGATGCGCTCGGGGGTCGCGGTGCCGGTGACGGCGAGCACCAGGCGGCCGATCGGGTTGGCGGAGAGTTCGCAGTAGGCGCGCAGGTCGTCGTAGGTCTCGTACCGGGCGACGAGCTGGTCCTGGCGGTTGGCGGCGATCAGGCCGAGGAAGGGCTCGGGGGTGAGGCGGCGGCGGCGCACGGTGGGCTGGAGGCGGCGCAGCAGCGGGTGGTGCGGGGTGCCCTCGAAGACGCGGCCGAGGTCGGCCTCGAAGGCGTCGAGCAGGGCGAGCCGGTCGTCGGCCCGCTCCGGCGGGACGCCGAGGACGCGGGCGTCGGCACCGCCGGGGGCCAGGTCGCCGTCGCCGATGTCGTCGACCAGGCGGGCGAAGCCGTAGACGGCCATGAGGTCGGTGCGCCAGGCGCGGGGCAGGAAGAAGGGGGCCACGGGGAAGTTCTCGCGCGCGGCCTTGTCCAGCGTGGCGCGTTCCAGTGCCGTCGCCGTGTCGGTTCCCGTCACTGCGCGCTGCCCGGCGCAAGGACGGCGGGGCTCACGTCGAGCAGGGGAGTTTCCGTAGCCATTGCCGTCACATCTCCCGTTCTACACTGCCGACCCGATACACACTATTTCGGACACGCCGCCGACCCTCCGGGGGGCGTCCCGGCGGAGGGTGTCGCGCATTATCGCCCCGATTGCCGGTTTCCGGCACCGGTACAGCTTACGTTGTACAACGCGCCACGGTCCCTCGGGGTGTCCGGCGCATCACGACAACACACCGATGGACGCCAAGATTCCTGCGCACCACCGGAGTTGACGCATCCTTTGCAGACGCCGGGCCCCGCCGGGGAATGTCCGGCAGGGCCCTGACGGAGACACGGGCTACTTGCCCGTGAACTTCTCGTACTCCTTGAGGACCTCTTCGGTGGGCCCGTCCATGCGGAGTTCGCCGCGTTCCAGCCACAGGACGCGGTCGCAGGTGTCGCGGATGGACTTGTTGTTGTGGCTCACCAGGAAGACCGTGCCGGCCTCCTTGCGCAGTTCCCGGATGCGTTCCTCGGAGCGCTTCTGGAAGGCCCGGTCGCCGGTCGCCAGCGCCTCGTCGATCATGAGGACGTCGTGGTCCTTGGCGGCGGCGATGGAGAACCGCAGCCGCGCCGCCATGCCGGAGGAGTACGTGCGCATCGGCAGCGTGATGAAGTCGCCCTTCTCGTTGATCCCGGAGAAGTCGACGATCCGCTGGTAGCGCTCCTTGATCTGCTCACGGGACATGCCCATGGCGAGACCGCCCAGGATGACGTTCCGCTCACCGGTCAGGTCGCTCATCAGCGCCGCGTTGACGCCCAGCAGCGAGGGCTGGCCGTCGGTGTAGACCTTGCCCTTCTCCGCCGGGAGCAGGCCGGCGATGGCCCGCAGCAAGGTCGACTTGCCGGAGCCGTTGGAGCCGATGAGGCCGATGGCCTCGCCCCGGTAGGCGGTGAAGGACACCCCGCGCACGGCGTGCACCTTGCGCACCCCGCGCGGCTCACCCCGCTTGATGATGCGGCTCAGGGCGGCGGTGGCGCTGCCCTTGCCGGTCTTGGCCCCGTTGACCCGGTAGACGATGTGCAGCTCGTCCGCGATGACGGTGGGCCGGCGATCGCCGGTGTTCTGCTCAGCCACGGCCGTACCGCTCCTCAGCCTTCCAGAAGTACACGAAGCCGCCGCAGAAGACGACCACGGCCCAGCCGAGGGCCAGGGCCCACACGTGCGGGGGCAGGTTCGAGGCGCCGTAGCCGTCGATCAGGGCGTAGCGCATCAGGTCCATGTAGACGGCCGCCGGGTTGGCCTGGAGCACCCGGACGATCCACTCGGGCTTGCCCGCCAGCATGTGGTTGATGGAGAACATCACGCCGGACGCGTACATCCAGGTCCGCAGTATGAACGGCATCAGCTGGGCGAGGTCCGGCGTCTTGGCGCCCATGCGGGCCACGATCATCGCGAGCCCGGTGTTGAACAGGAACTGCAGCACCAGCGCCGGAAGGATCAGCAGCCAGGACGGCTGCGGATAGTTGCCGAACCCGATCGCCACCAGGAACACGACGATCATCGAGAACAGCAGCTGCTGGAGCTGCTGCAGCGAGAACGAGATCGGCAGCGCGGCGCGCGGGAAGTGCAGGGCGCGCACCAGGCCGAGGTTGCCGGAGATCGCGCGGACGCCCGACATCAGCGAGCTCTGCGTGAAGGTGAACACGAACACGCCGGTGACCAGGAAGGGCACGTAGACGTCCTGCGACATACCCCGGCTGGCCTTGAGGATCAGGCCGAAGATCGCGTAGTACACGGCCGCGTTCAGCAGCGGGGTGGCCACCTGCCAGAGCTGGCCCAGCTTGGCCTGGCTGTACTGGGCGGTCAGCTTCGCCTGGGAGAAGGCGAGGATGAAGTGGCGGCGGCTCCACAGCTGCCGGACGTACTCGACGAGCGAGGGGCGGGCACCGCTCACCGCGAGCCCGTACTTGGCGGCGAGGTCTGCCGCCGGCAGGCTCTCGTCGGGCGACGGGGCCGCGGTCACCGCGACACCGCCGTCATGGGTTGTCTCACTCACTGGGGGAAACTTTCGTCTTCGAGTACATCGTCCGGTTCGCCTCGGCGGGGCCACTGGCCCGCCCCACCCGAGCTTCTCAGATCACCGGGGGACGGCCCAGCCGGGTCAGCCGCCACACCGTACGCCAGCGCATCGGGCGGCGGGGACCGCAGGGGGTGGCCCAGCCCTCCTTGAACCCGCCGAACCACGCCTTCAGCGCCGGTCCGGAGGGACGGCGGGCCAGCGTGAGCAGCAGCCAGACGCCAAGGTAGACGGGGACGAGCGGCAGGGGAAGGTTGCGGCGGGCCAGCCAGACGCGGTTCCGGGCCACCATGCGGTGGTACACCGCGTGCCGCGAGGGCGCGGTCGTCGGGTGGTACAGCACCATGTCCGACCGGTAGTCGATCATCCAGCCGGCGTCCAGCGCCCGCCAGGCGAGGTCGGTCTCCTCGTGGGCGTAGAAGAACTCGTCCGGCAGTCCGCCCACCTCGCCGAGCACCTTGGTACGGACGGCGTTGGCGCCGCCGAGGAAGGTGGTCACGCGGGAGGAGCGCATCGGGTCCGCGGCACGCAGCCGGGGCACGTGCCGGCGCTGGGTCTCACCGGTCTCCGGGTCCGCGATGCGGAAGCTGATGATGCCCAGCTCCGGGTCGGCGGCGAACGCGGCCCGGCACAGCTCGGCGGTGTCCTGGCGGGCGAGCAGACCGTCGTCGTCCAGGAACAGCAGGATGTCGACGTCACCGCCACCGGGGCCGAACGCCTCGATGCCGACGTTGCGGCCGCCGGGGATGCCGAGGTTCTCGGGCAGTTCGACGGTGCGCACGCCCTCGGGCACGTCGGGCACCGGCGAGCCGTTGCCGACGACGACCACGGAGACCTTGTCGCCGTCCTGCTTGGCGACGGAGTCGATGAGCGCCCGCAGCTCCTCGGGGCGGTTGCCCATGGTGATGATGACCGCGCCGACCTTCATGCCGTTCACCTCAGCCTGCTCGACGCGAGAATGGACACCAGGTGCAGCAGGGTCTGGAGCAGCGCGATGCCCGCCAGCACGGCGGTGCCGAGCCGGGTGAAGAACAGGTCGCCGCGTACCTGGTCCACGATGGCCAGCACCAGGATCAGCAGCGACGCCTCGATGCCGAGGATCAGCCGGTGGAACTTGAGGGCCGCGGCGGCACGCCGGGCCAGCGCCATCCCGGAGGAACGCGGCTCGGCGGCCGACTCCTTGACCGGAGGCAGTCCGCTCTGGTGCCGGGCGACCCCGACGAGGTCGGTCTCCGCCTTGATCAGGATCGCGCCGAGCGCCGCCAGCGTCCCGAGGAACGCCCACAGCCAGTCGATACGGCCGCTGCCGAACAGGTCGGCGGCGCGCAGCCCGAGGCCGACCAGCACGGCCGCGTCGGTCAGGTAGGCCCCGACCCGGTCGAGGTAGACCCCGGCGAGCGAGTACTGCTTGCGCCAGCGGGCGATCTCGCCGTCGACGCAGTCCAGCAGCAGGTAGAGCTGCGTGGCGACGATGCCGAGCACGGCGCCCGTGATCCCGGGCACCAGCAGGGCCGGGGCCGCGAGCACACCGCAGACGGTCATCAGGTACGTGAGCTGGTTGGGCGAGATCCTGGTGTTCACCAGGTAGCGGTCGATGCGCAGGGACACCTCACGCATGTAGAGGCGTCCCGCCCAGTGCTCACCGCTGCGCCGGTCCTTCACCCCCGCGGGGTGGACGACCGGGCGGAGTTCAGCTACCGATGGCCTTGACATAGTCGGCGTAGATGTCCTTGATCTGCTCAGTCTTGAGGTCGAGGTGTTCGAGGATCGTGTAGCGGCCGGGCCGGGTCTCGGGGGCGAACTCCACGACGCGGACGAACTCGTCCGCGGTGAAGCCGATGTCCTCGGCCAGTACCGGCAGCCCGTGGCGGCGCAGGACGCCGGCCATGTGCGCCGACTCCTCGTGCGCCCCGCGCAGGTACATGGCGAAGGCGGCGCCGAGGCCGCACTGCTCGCCGTGGCTGGCGGCCCGCTGGGGGAAGAGCAGGTCGAAGGCGTGGTTGATCTCGTGGCAGGCGCCCGAGGACGGCCGCGAGTCGCCGGAGACCGACATGGCGATGCCGGACAGCACCAGCGCCTCGGCCAGGACCTGGAGGAAGTCGTTGTCCTCGATCCCGCCGGGGTGCCGGAGCACGGCCTCGCCGGCCTGGCGGGCCATGGCGGCGGCGAGACCGTCGATCTTCTCGCCGTTGACCCGGTTGGCCAGCTCCCAGTCCGCGATGGCGGACACGTTCGACACCGCGTCGCCGATGCCCGCGCGCACGAAGCGCGCCGGGGCGGCCCGGATCACGTCCAGGTCGATCAGGACCGCGATCGGGTTCGGCACCCCGTAGGAGCCCCGGCCCGCGTCGTTGTCCAGGGTGGCGACCGGCGAGCACAGGCCGTCGTGCGCGAGGTTCGTCGGCACGGCGACCAGCGGCAGGCCGACCCGCGCGGCGGCGTACTTGGCGCAGTCGATGATCTTGCCGCCGCCGAGGCCGACCAGCGCGTCGAAGTGCCCCGCGCGGATGTCGTCCGCGAGGCGTACGGCGTCGTCCAGCGTGCCGCCGCCGACCTCGTACCAGGTCGCGCCCGGCAGCTGCGGGGCGACCCGCTCGCGCAGCCGGGCGCCGGAGCCGCCGCTGACGGCGACGGCCAGGCGGCCGGAGTGCGAGATGCGCTCGTCGGCGAGCACGGTGGCCAGGTCGGCGAGGGCACCCGGGCGGATGTCGACGACGACCGGCGAGGGGATGAGCCTCGTCAGTACTGGCACGCGATCTTCCGTCCCTTGGCGAGGTCGTCGTGGTTGTCGATCTCGACCCAGGAGACGTCGCCGATGGGCTGGACGTCGATCTGGAAGCCCCGGTTCACCAGCTCCTGGTAACCGTCCTCGTAGTAGAGCTGCGGGTCGCGCTCGAAGGTCGCGCGCAGGGCGTCCGCGAGGTCGGCGGCCGCGTCGCCCTCGATGAGGGTGACACCGATGTACTCACCGGTGGCCTCGGCGGGGTCCATCAGCTTGGTGATCCGCTGGACGCCCTTGGCGGGGTCGACGACGACCTTCATCTCCTCGTCCGCCAGGGACTTCACCGTGTCCAGCGCGAGGATGATCTTCTTGCCGTCACCACGGGCCGCGAGCAGCGTCTTCTCGACCGAGACCGGGTGCACGGTGTCGCCGTTGGCGAGGATCACGCCGTCCTTCAGCGCGTCCCGGCCGCACCACAGGGAGTAGGCGTTGTTCCACTCCTCGGCCTTGTCGTTGTCGATCAGGGTGATCTTCAGGCCGTACTTCGCCTCCAGGGCCGCCCGGCGCTCGTACACGGCCTCCTTGCGGTAGCCGACGATCACACCGACCTCGGTCAGGCCGACTTCCGCGAAGTTGCCGAGGGTGAGGTCGAGAACGGTGAGCGACTCCTCGTCGCCCTCCGGGCCCACCGGCACCAGGGCCTTGGGCAGGGTGTCGGTGTAGGGGCGCAGACGCCGTCCGGCGCCGGCCGCCAGCACGAGGCCGATCATGCGGTTTCTCCTTCGTCGTGGACGGCGGGCGCCCCAGCGGACACCCAGAAGCGGATGCTCTCCACGAGCACCAGCAGAGCGACGCACACGGCGATGACCGTGAGCGCGACGGTGAACCGGGGGGCGGTCAGCAGCGCGGCAAGCACGGTGACGAGCAGCGTGCGCCCCTCCTGCCCCCCGATGGCGCGCACCAGCCAGGCCGGCGGCGCTCCGGCGTCGCCGCGGATGCGGTACACCGTGTCGTAGTGATGGTAGGCGACCGCCGCGACCAGCCCGAACGCCGCCGGGACGGCACCGTGGACGTCGGCACGGGCGGCCAGCGCGAGCACGGTGCCGTACTCCGCGGCGCGGAAGAACGGCGGGACGAGCCAGTCCAGCGAGCCCTTGAGCGGGCGGGCCGTGGCGAGCGCCGACGCGATGACGTACACCACCGCGCCCACGACCGGCAGCCACCCGCCGAAGCCGGTCAGCGCCGAGCAGGCGACCACGGCGGCGCCCCCGAGGAAGGCGACGGCCGGGACGGCGAGGCCGGGCAGGCCCCTCCTGAGCACGCGGCCCAGGGCCCCGCCGAGCGGGCCGGTGTCCGCGAGGTCGGCCAGCGCCCGCGCGGCCCGGTCCGTGCGCCTGGCCTTGCGGGTCAGCGAGCGCAGCACGCGCCCGGCCGTCGTGTACGTCGCGGCGAGGGCGCAGCCGATCAGCAGCACAAGGAAGGTGATGCGGGGGGTGGTGACCGCGGTGAGGACGGCGATCATGGCCCAGCGTTCGCCGATCGGCAGGACGATCATCCGGCGGACCCAGACCGTCCAGCCGACGCTGTCCAGCTTGTCGGAGAGGGCGGCGGTGGGGCTGGTGTTGGCGGTGGCGTCGTGGTTGGCCTCGTTGAAGGAGAAGTCCACGACGTGCCGGCAGGTCTGGAGGATCATCGCGCCGAGCGCGAGCGCCCAGACGTCGTCGCCGCCCCGGGCCGCCCCCAGCGCGAGGCCGGCGTAGTAGGCGTACTCCTTGGCCCGGTCGAAGGTGGCGTCCAGCCAGGCGCCGAGCGTGGAGTACTGGAGGGAGTAGCGGGCGAGCTGGCCGTCGGTGCAGTCCAGCACGAAGGAGGCGATCAGCAGCACGCCGGCCGCGATGAAGCCGGGGCGCGTACCGGTGGCGGCGCAGCCCGCCGCTATCAGCGCGGTGAGCAGGGAGGCGGTGGTGACCTGGTTCGGGGTCAGGCCCCGGCGGGCGCACCAGCGCGCGAGGTAGCGCGAGTACGGGCTGATGCAGAAGGTGGTGAAGAAGCCGTCGCGGGACTTCACCGCCGACTTCAGGCGGACGTCCTCCTCGTCGACGGCCAGGACGGCCTGCCGGGCCTCGTTGCGGGCCTGCGGGTCGGCGGGGACGGCGGCGACCAGGCTGCCCAGCTCGGGGCGGTGCACCGCGGTGCCGTCGGCGTCGAGGGCGGTGACCAGGCGGTCGGGCAGGCTGTCGACGGCGACCGCCGTGCCGCCGCCGGTCTCGTCCTGTATCTGGTCCTGCCCGTCCAGGGCCCGGCTCAGCGTCTGCCGGGCGGTGCCCTGGGCGGTGACGGCGCCGGGGACGGCGGCGAGCGGGAAGCGGGGGTCCGTGAGGCCGAGGCGCAGGGCGTGCGGGTGGCCGACGAAGCGGGCGTCGACGAGGGCCACGCGTCCGTCGGCGGGGGCGGCGGCGATCAGGTTCCGGGCCTCGGCTGTGTCGGCGGCCATGCGTACGTCGAAGCCGAGGGACCGCAGATCGCCTTCGAGGGACGATCCGGGGACCGGCTGACCGGTGACGATGGCGGTCGGCAACCGAATTCACTCCCTGGGTCCGGCGCGTCGGCGCCGGTCTGCTCCGAGATTGGGGGCGCCCCTCGCCTGCGGCTCGCCGGGGCGGCATGTCGGCAGAGGCTATCGGATGGGCCGGTGCGCCCGTTCACCGGGCGTTCAGGCCCGGTCCACCGGGGCCGCGCCCGCCTGTGCCGCGATCATCATCGGGGATGGGAGGGCCGGCCCACAAACCGCGCCCCGGCGGGCGGCGCGCAATCCGGGCATCGGGGACGTCCGGCGCGGGCTCGGCGTAGGGTCTGCGGACATGACGTGGTTGATCACCGGCGGAGCCGGATACATCGGGGCCCACGTGGCGCGGGCCATGCACGGCGCCGGGGAGGACGTGGTCGTCCTGGACGACCTGTCGGCGGCGGTGCCCGAGCGGCTGCCCGAGGGCATCCCGCTGGTCGCGGGTTCGACGCTGGACGGGGACCTGCTGAAGCGGGTGTTCGCCGAGCACGGGGTGACCGGTGTGGTGCATCTCGCGGCCCGCAAGCAGGTCGGGGAGTCGGTGGCGGAGCCCGTCCGCTACTACCGGGAGAACATCGGCGGCCTGGCGACCCTGCTGGACGCGATCGCGGACGCGGGCGTCCGCCGGCTGGTCTTCTCCTCCTCGGCGGCCGTGTACGGCAACCCGGACGTGGGCCTGATCACCGAGGACACCCCCTGTGCCCCGGTGAACCCGTACGGCGAGACCAAGCTCGCCGGTGAGTGGCTGGTCCGCGCCGCCGGACAGGCGCACGGCATCTCCACGGTGTGCCTGCGCTACTTCAACGTGGCGGGCGCGGCCGCGCCGGAGCTGGCCGACACCGGGGTGTTCAACATCGTCCCGATGGTCTTCGACCGGCTGACCCGCGACGAGGCGCCCCGGATCTTCGGCGCCGACTACCCGACGCCGGACGGCACCTGTGTCCGCGACTACATCCACGTCGCCGATCTCGCCGAGGCCCACCTCGCGGCGGCCCGGCGCCTGTCCGAGGACGCGCCGGCCGGTGATCTGACGCTGAACGTCGGCCGGGGCGAGGGGGTGTCGGTGCGCGAGCTGATCACGCTGATCGGCGAGGTCACCGGGGACCGGCGGGAGCCGGTGATCGAGGACCGGCGGCCGGGGGACGCGCCGCGCGCGGTCGCCTCCGCCGAGCGGGCGGCGGCCGAACTGGGCTGGCGGGCCCGGCTCGGGATGCCGGAGATGGTCGCCTCGGCGTGGGCGGGCTGGCAGCACCACGGCGGCCGGTAGAGGCAGCCGACACGGCTCTGACCTGCGGATCGTTTCCGCAGGTCAGAGCATATGACAACGGTGTTCAGTGCCGCGTTGCCCGGTGGCCGCCGACCGTAGTTCACTGTGAGCCGGTGCGTTCGTTTTGCGAGCCGGCGCGCGGCGCTGAAGGGCGGTTCTCTCATGGGGGCAGGGCACGACCACGGGCATGCGCACAGCCATGTGCCGTCCACCGGTACGGCCGCGGCCGCGTACCGGGGCAGACTGCGCGCGGCGCTGGGCATCACGCTCAGCATCATGGTGGTCGAGATCGTCGGCGGTCTGGTCGCGGACTCCCTGGCGCTGATCGCGGACGCCGCCCACATGGCGACCGACGCGGTGGGGCTGGTCATGGCGCTCCTGGCGATCCACTTCGCGGCCCGGCCGCCCAGCACCCACCGCACCTTCGGCTTCGCCCGCGCCGAGATCCTGGCCGCGCTCGCCAACTGTGTGCTGCTGCTCGGGGTGGGCGGCTATGTGCTGGTCGAGGCGGTGGAGCGGTTCCTGCGGCCGGCCGAGACGCACGGCGGGCTGATGGTGGTGTTCGGCGCGATCGGCCTGGTGGCGAACTCCGTCTCGCTCCTGCTGCTGATGCGCGGGCAGAAGGAGAGCCTCAATGTGCGCGGTGCCTTCCTGGAGGTCGCCGCGGACGCGCTGGGCTCGGTGGCGGTGATCATTTCGGCGGCCGTGATCCTGACCACCGGCTGGCAGGCCGCCGACCCGATCGCCTCGCTGCTCATCGGGCTCATGATCGTGCCGAGGACGCTTCGGCTGCTGCGCGAGACGCTGGACGTGCTGCTGGAGGCGGCGCCCAAGGACGTCGACATGACCGAGGTAAGGGCACACATCCTGGCGCTGGACGGTGTGGAGGACGTACACGATCTGCACGCCTGGACGATCACCTCGGGCATGCCTGTGCTCTCCGCACATGTGGTGGTAAGCACGGATGTGCTGAACGCCATCGGCCACGAGAAGATACTGCACGAGTTGCAGGGCTGTCTGGGCGACCACTTCGACGTGGAGCACTGCACCTTCCAGCTGGAGCCGGGCGGGCACGCGGAGCACGAGGCGCGGCTCTGCCACTGAGGTACTCGTACGGGTCGAGGACATGCGGACGTGCCGGGAAGTGCCGGGAGTGCCGGTTTCGTACGGCAGACTTGGGGGTGCGAAGACCGACGCGAAGGATGGGTATGCCGATCACACCAGCCACCGAGACGCACAGCTCGTCGAACGGCACCGCGGAGCCGATCTTGCTGGAACTCGTGGACGAGAACGGCGTGACGACCGGCACCGCGGAGAAGCTGGCCGCCCACCAGCCGCCGGGCCGGCTCCACCGGGCGTTCTCGGTGTTCCTCTTCGACGAGCGGGGGCGGCTGCTGCTCCAGCAGCGGGCGCTCGGCAAGTACCACTCCCCCGGGGTCTGGTCCAACACCTGCTGTGGTCACCCCTACCCCGGCGAGTCGCCGTTCGCGGCGGCGGCCCGGCGTACCCACGAGGAGCTGGGGGTCTCGCCCTCGCTGCTGGCCCAGGCGGGCACCGTGCGCTACAACCACCCGGACCCGGCGTCGGGCCTGGTGGAGCAGGAGTACAACCACCTCTTCGTCGGGCTGGTGCAGCAGACGCCGGCGCCGGACCCGGAGGAGGTAGGCGGGACCGCCTTCGTCACGGCGGCCGAGCTGGCGGAGCGGCACGCGCGGGAGCCGTTCTCCGCGTGGTTCATGACGGTGCTGGACGCGGCGCGTCCGGCGATCAAGGAGCTGACGGGGTCGGCCGCGGGCTGGTAGGCCCGCGGGACCCTCATCCGGGCAGCGCGGGTTTGAGCGGCAGGGCGGCCCAGATCACCTTGCCGCCGCTCGCCGTGTGCTCCACGTCGACCGCGCCGCCCGCCTCGCGCGCCACCTCGCGCACCAGCAGCAGCCCCCGGCCGCCGGTCTGGCCGTGGTCGGCCTCCAGCGCGGTCGGACGGTAGGGGTGGTTGTCCTCGACCGAGACCCGGATCCACTCGGCGCCGACGGCCACCTCCACCCCGAGCGTCGGGGAGAGCAGCGCGGCGTGCTTGACCGCGTTCGTGACCAGCTCGGAGACGATCAGCAGCAGCCCGTCCACCACTTCGTCCGCGACGGGTACGCCCTGGCGCAGCAGCAGATCCCGTACGGCGTGCCGGGCCTGCGGGACCGAGGCGTCCACGGCGGGGGCGGTGAACCGCCACACTCCTTCGTACGGCAGGGGTTCGGGCGGGCGTTCGGCGCCCTCCGCGGGGCGCGGCACACCCCCGCGCCCGTGGTTGTCCATCGTCCGGTCGCCACCCTCGCGCTCGATTGTCACCACACGTCGAGTGTTGGTAACGCGGGGGTCAGCTCCGGATGACTGAACACAAGTCAGCGGGTATCGAACGGTTCCGACCGCATCCGCACGGTGTGCTCGCGCAGATGACCGCATCTGTCGCCGCTACGTCCGGTTCGAGAACTATTCAGGTTGTACGGGTTGGTCGGGTCTGTACGGGGGCGCGGGGCGGCGGGGTCTTTCCGACCGCCTCCGCTGCGAGCCATCTCACCCGGCCGTGTCCGGTGCCCGCGGATAGCATCCGCCGCATGGAGCCCGATCTGTCGCACGCCGTCGCCGACCGCGTCGCCACCGTCGTCATCCGCCACCCGGCCAAGCGCAACGCCATGACGGCCGCGATGTGGCGGGCGCTGCCCCCGCTGCTGGCCGAGCTGGCCGGCGATCCCGAGGTGCGCGTGCTGGTGCTCACCGGGGAGGGCGGGACGTTCTGCGCGGGCGCCGACATCTCCACGCTGCGGGGCTCGCCCGCCGAGGCGCAGGGGCTCGCGGTGGCCGCCGAGGAGGCGCTGGCCGCGTTCCCCAAGCCGACGCTCGCCGCGGTCAGGGGCCACTGCGTGGGCGGCGGGTCCCAGCTCGCGGCCGCCTGCGATCTCCGGCTGGCGCAGGAGGGCGCGCTGTTCGGCGTGACCCCGGCCCGGCTCGGCATCGTCTACCCGGCCTCCTCCACCCGGCGTCTGGTGTCGCTGGTCGGCCCGGCCACCGCCAAGTACCTCCTCTTCTCGGCCGAGCTGATCGGCACCGACCGCGCGCTGCGCGCCGGGCTGGTAGACGAGGTGCTCCCGGAAGGTGAGCTGGACAAGCGTGTCGCCGCCCTCACCGCCACCCTGGCCTCCCGTTCCCTGCTCACCCAGGCCGCCGCCAAGGACTACGCCGACGGCCGCACCGACCGCACCGCCCACTGGACCGCCGAGGCCCTCGCCTCCACCGACACCGAGGAGGGCGTGACCGCCTTCCTGGAACGCCGCGAACCCCGCTTCACCTGGAGCGCGCCCACGAGCGGGTGATCCGCCCGGGGGCGTGGCGAGCCACACGCGGGGTACCCGGTGCGGACCGGGCAACCCGCCGGGTGGATTGGAGTTTGTCTCATGTTCCGTGCCATCGCCGATGTGCTGCGTCAGATAGGCGGAGCCATCGCCACCGTCGTCACCCTGCCGTTCCGGGCGCTCGCCCGGCTGTTCGGCGGGGCCTCCAGCGGTCGGGCCTGACGCGGGCGCCCGGTGCGCCCTGTCGTCGCCGGCCCCGTGCCACCTGCCACAATTGCCGCGCAACGTTCGGCGTCAGAAGGCGGTACGGGATCGTGACGACACCCCTCACAGGGTCCATCGAAAGCAGGATCGCCGGGGAACTCGGCGTACGGGAGCGGCAGGTGAAGGCCGCGGTGGAACTGCTGGACGGCGGTTCGACCGTGCCCTTCATCGCCCGCTACCGCAAGGAGGCGACCGAACTCCTGGACGACGCGCAGCTTCGCACCATCGAGGAGCGGCTGCGCTACTTGCGTGAGCTGGAGGAGCGCCGGAGCGCGATCCTGGAGTCGGTGCGCGAGCAGGGCAAGCTCACCGGCGACCTCGAGGAGCGGATTCGGGGCGCCGAGACCAAGGCGCGCCTGGAGGACATCTACCTCCCGTACAAGCCGAAGCGGCGCACCAAGGCGCAGATCGCGCGGGAGGCCGGTCTCGAGCCGCTGGCCGAGGGGCTGTTGAGCGACCCGTCGGTGGAACCGGCGGCCGCCGCGGCCGCGTTCGTGGACGCGGACAAGGGTGTAGCGGACGCGCAGGCCGCGCTGGAGGGCGCGCGGGCGATCCTGGCGGAGCGGTTCTCCGAGGACGCCGACCTGATCGGTGAGCTGCGCGAGCGGATGTGGACGCGCGGCCGGCTGGCCGCCCGGGTACGGGACGGCAAGGAGGAGGCGGGCGCCAAGTTCGCCGACTACTTCGACTTCACCGAGCCGTTCACCGCACTCCCCTCGCACCGCGTTCTGGCGATGCTGCGCGGCGAGAAGGAGGAGGTCCTCGACCTCGTCCTGGAGCCGGAGGAGCCGACGGAGGGCCGGTCCTCGTACGAGGGCATCATCGCGAACCGGTTCGGCATCGCGGACCGGGGCCGTCCCGGTGACAAGTGGCTCGCCGACACGGTCCGCTGGGCCTGGCGCACCCGGGTGCTGGTGCACCTCGGCATCGACCTCAGGCTGCGGCTGCGTACCGCCGCCGAGGACGAGGCGGTCGAGGTGTTCGCCGCAAACCTGCGCGACCTGCTGCTGGCGGCCCCCGCCGGCACCCGCACCACGCTGGGCCTGGACCCCGGTTTCCGCACCGGGGTGAAGGTGGCCGTGGTGGACGAGACCGGCAAGGCCGTCGCCACCGATGTGATCTACCCGCACGTGCCCGCCAACAGGTGGGACGAGGCGATCGCCAAGCTGGCCCGGCTGGCCAAGGAGCACAAGGTCGACCTGGTCGCCATCGGCAACGGCACCGCCTCCCGCGAGACGGACAAGCTGGCGACGGAACTGATCGCCAAACACCCGGAGTTGAACCTCACCAAGGTGATGGTCTCCGAGGCGGGCGCGTCGGTGTACTCGGCGTCGGAGTACGCCTCCCGTGAACTGCCCGGCATGGACGTGTCGTTGCGCGGCGCGGTCTCCATCGCCCGGCGTCTGCAGGACCCGCTGGCCGAGCTGGTGAAGATCGACCCGAAGTCGATCGGCGTCGGCCAGTACCAGCACGACCTCTCCGAGCTGAAGCTGTCCCGTTCGCTGGACGCGGTGGTGGAGGACTGTGTGAACGGCGTCGGTGTGGACGTCAACACCGCGTCCGTGCCGCTGCTTTCCCGGGTGTCCGGCATCTCCGCCACGCTGGCCGAGAACATCGTGACGCACCGCGACGAGAACGGCCCCTTCACCTCGCGCGCGCAGCTGAAGAAGGTGTCCCGGCTGGGCCCGAAGGCGTACGAGCAGTGCGCGGGCTTCCTGCGCATCCGGGGCGGCAGCGACCCGCTGGACTCCTCCAGCGTCCACCCGGAGGCGTACCCGGTGGTGCGGCGGATGGTGAAGACGACGGGGCAGGAGGTGGCCTCGCTGGTCGGCAACACCGGGGTGCTGCGCTCGCTGCGGGCCGCCGACTTCGTGGACGACACCTTCGGTCTGCCGACCGTGTCCGACATCCTCAAGGAGCTGGAGAAGCCGGGGCGCGACCCCCGTCCGGCGTTCAGGACGGCCACCTTCAAGGAGGGCGTGGAGAAGATCTCCGACCTGTCCGCCGGGATGGTGCTGGAGGGCGTGGTGACGAACGTGGCCGCCTTCGGCGCGTTCGTCGACATCGGCGTCCACCAGGACGGCCTGGTGCACGTGTCCGCGATGTCCAAGACGTTCGTCAAGGACCCCCGGGACGTCGCCAAGCCGGGTGACATCGTCAAGGTGAAGGTCCTGGACGTGGACATCCCGCGCAAGCGGATCGCGCTGACGCTGCGGCTGGACGACGAGGCGGCGCCGCAGGAGCGGGGTGCCCGCCAGCCCCGGGGCGGCGGCGCCCGCCCGCCCCAGCAGCGACAGGGCCAGGACGGGCAGGGCCGGCGTCAGGGCGGCGGCCAGGGCGGTCAGGGCCGGGGGAACGGTGGCGGCAAGGACCGGGGCGGCCGTCCCGCGCCCGCGCCGGCCAACAGCGCCATGGCGGACGCACTGCGCCGCGCCGGTCTGGTCGACCCGAACAAGGGCCGCCGCTGACCACTGCCCCGCCCCCGGCCCGGCCTCGCAGCCGGGCCGGGGGCGGGGGTCAGCGTTCGGTCACCTTGCCGTCCGCGACCTCCAGGCGGCGGGTCACCTTGATCGCGTCCAGCATGCGCCGGTCGTGGGTGACGAGCAGGAGCGTGCCCTCGTAGGCGTCGAGCGCCGACTCCAGCTGCTCGATGGCGGGCAGGTCGAGGTGGTTGGTCGGCTCGTCCAGCACCAGCAGGTTGACGCCCCGGCCCTGGAGCAGCGCGAGGGCGGCGCGGGTGCGCTCGCCGGGCGAGAGGGACGCGGCCGGACGCAGTACGTGGTCGGACTTCAGGCCGAACTTGGCGAGCAGGGTGCGCACCTCGACCGGCTCGGTGTCCGGGACGGCGGCCTGGAAGGCGTCGAGCAGCGACTCGGAGCCGTGGAACAGCTTGCGGGCCTGGTCGACCTCGCCGACCAGCACCCCGGAGCCGAGCGTGGCGTCGCCGGCGTCCAGCGGGACCCGGCCGAGCAGCGCGCCGAGTAGGGTGGACTTGCCCGCGCCGTTGGCTCCGGTGACCGCGATCCGGTCGGCCCAGTCGATCTGCAGCGAGACCGGGCCGAAGGTGAAGTCACCGCGCCGGACCTCGGCGTCCCGGAGCGTGGCCACCACGGCGCCGGAGCGCGGGGCGGCGGCGATCTCCATGCGCAGCTCCCACTCCTTGCGCGGCTCCTCCACCACGTCCAGGCGCTCGATCATCCGCTGGGTCTGGCGGGCCTTGGCGGCCTGCTTCTCGCTGGCCTCGCTGCGGAACTTGCGGCCGATCTTGTCGTTGTCGCCGCCCGCCTTGCGCCGGGCGTTCTTCACGCCCTTGTCCATCCAGGAGCGCTGCGTCTGCGCCCGGTCCTGGAGGGCGGCGCGCTTGTCGGCGTACTCCTCGTAGTCGTCGCGGGCGTGCCTGCGGGCCACGTCCCGCTCCTCCAGATAGGCCGCGTAGCCGCCGCCGAACAGGTTGATCTGCCCCTGGGCCAGGTCGAGTTCGAGGACCTTGGTGACGGTGCGGGTGAGGAACTCCCGGTCGTGGCTGACGACGACGGTGCCCGCGCGCAGGCCGGTGACGAAGCGTTCCAGCCGCTCCAGACCGTCGAGGTCGAGGTCGTTGGTGGGCTCGTCCAGCAGGAAGACGTCGTAGCGGGAGAGCAGCAGGGAGGCGAGTCCGGCGCGGGCCGCCTGGCCGCCGGACAGCGAGGTCATCGGCCGGTCGAGGCCGACGGCGAGGCCCAGGGTGCCGGTCACGTCCTCGGCGCGTTCTTCCAGGTCGGCGCCGCCGAGGCCCAGCCAGCGGTCCAGCGCGGTGGCGTACGCGTCGTCGGCGCCGGGCGCGCCGTCGACCAGGGCCTGGGTGGCCTCGTCCATGACCCGCTGGGCCTCGGCTACGCCGGTGCGGCGGGCCAGGAACTCGCCCACCGTCTCGCCCTCCCTGCGCTCCGGCTCCTGCGGGAGGTGGCCGATGGTCGCGGTCGGCGGGGAGAGCCGCAGCTCGCCCTCCTCGGGCGCGGTGAGCCCGGCGAGGATCTTGAGCAGGGTGGACTTGCCCGCGCCGTTGGCGCCGACCAGCCCGATCACGTCTCCGGGCGCGACGACGAGGTCGAGCCCGGTGAAGAGGGAGCGGTCGCCGTGGCCGGCGGCGAGATTCTTGGCGACGAGGGTGGCAGTCATCAGGACGCCGATTTTAGTCGCGGGCCGACGCCCCTCTGACCGCCGCCACCAGCACCCCGCCGGAGGTGCGGGCCACCAGGTACGCCTCGCCCCTGACCGTCCTCGGGTCGAGCGGCAGCCGATGGCGACCGGGGCCGAGCACGGCGTCCAGCACGGTCCGCACGTGGGTGCGGCGGAGCCGGTCGACGCGGTACGCGGTGAGCTGGACGCGGCCCGGCACGCTCACTTCGATCTCGGCGGCGTACGGGGTCGCGGACAGCGCGGTGAGGCGGCGGCGCTCTGCCGGGGTCCGGTCGAGGGCCTGCTGGAGCTGGGCGACGAGGACCGGGACGACCGGGGCGGGCGCGTCCACGAAGGCGGTACCGGTGCGGGCGAACGTCTCGCGCAGGGCGGCCCGTTGCGTCGGCGAGACGGTCAACGCCGCTCCGTACTGCTTGAGTTCCCCGGCCGGGACGTCGGTGGCGTCCGGCGTGACGTCGGCGCCGATGCCGATGCCGCGCAGGGCGGCCGCGAGCTTGGCGAGGAGGCCGGCGCGAGGGCCGATGAGCAGCACCCGGCGCGGCGGGGCGGCAGTGGCACCGTCCAGCAGGGCGGTGAGGGCGGCCCGGTAGGCGGGGCCGTGGAAGTGGAACGGCCCGGTGCCGTGGTAGCCGTCGCGGTCGAGGTCGACGTGTTCACCGGTCTGCCAGGCGAAGTCCCGCCAACGGTAGTCGTCGCCGTCCCGCTCGATGACGACGGTGACGGCGCCGCAGCCCAGGTCGGCGCACTCCGGGCAGCCGTAGAGCACGAACCGGCCGCCGGGCAGCGGAGGTTCGTCCTCCAGCAGCAGGGCGCGCACCTGGGCGTCGAGGACGGCGGGCGGGAGGTCGGAGGCGAGCGGCGACACGGCGTCGAGGTCGGCGAGCCGGAAGAGCAGCGGGCTGCCGTCCACGACGAAGTCCACGAAGTCGCGGTGGACCTGGTGGCCGCCGTCGGCGAGCACGGCGCCGACGCGGGTCGCCGGTTCCAGTCCGAAGGTGGCGTAGACGGGTGACATGAGATGAGTATTCCCACGTCCGGCCCGAACAGCGGGTCGCACTGGCGCCCGCTTCCCCGTCCCGGCCTGCCGACCGGCTCCGTCCGGCGGCGGGCGTACGCGTGGTCGAGGGCGTACGGGCGGTACGGCGGCTTACCTCTCCGACTCCCCCCACTCCCCGACGACCACCTCGTCCCCCACGGAGACCTTGCCGGGGCGCAGCACCGCGTACTTGACCCCGAAGACGACCCCGCCCTGGGCCGCGCGGCGGTAGGCGGCCAGGGTGCGCAGCGGCTCGGGGCCCGGGCGGGCGCCGGTCTCCTGGTCGACCGTGGTGACGGCGCATCGTACGGCGAGCTTGGTGTAGCCGAGTTCGGCCGCACCGAGGGTGAGGTGGTGGGCGCGGTCCTCGGTGTGCGGCTCGGCCCAGCCGTCGACGACGATGTTGGGCCGGAAGCGGTTCATCGGCAGCGGGCCGGCGCCGCGTTCCCCGAGCTTCTCGTTCAGCAGGTCGAGCGTGGCGCGGGAGAGGAGGTGCACGGCGGAGCTGTCGGCGTACCCGGAGGTGCCCGGCGTCCGGCCGTCGGTGACCCGGTCGTGGTCGGGCGGTACGCGGACCAGGCGGCTGGGCGCGCCGAGCACCGAGGACAGCCAGCCGGCCGCGGCGCCGCCCTGGTCGATCCCCCGGTAGGCGACGCCGAACAGCTGGACGGGCCGGGTGGGACCGGACGCGTCGACGGTGACGACCAGCGGCTCGAAGCCGTCCGCCCGGAGCGTGAGCCGCGTCCCGTCGTGGGTGACGTCCGGCCGGATCAGGGTCAGCCGGGGGTCGCGCCGCTGGGTACGGAACACGCCCTCCTCGCTGACGACCATGAAGCTGCGGTCGTGCGCGAGCCCGGCGGGCGTGAGCCGCGCCTGGTCGACGGAGACGCCGGCGCAGCCCTTGACGGGGTAGTACGTCAGCGCGGTGACGACAGGCATGGGCACTCCGACCGACGGATGACCTGGGCGAGGGTGCAATCCTCGCACCCTCGCCCGGCGCGGTGTCTACCGGTTCACGCCCGCGGTGCAGCCGTCGCCGTGGCCCGTCCGGCAGCGCGGGGTGCCGATGACGGTGAGGGTGCGCCCGGCGGGCGGCGCGGTGGTCGCGCGGTCCAGGGCGGCCGGGCCGCCGGTCAGCGGGATGCGGGCGGTGGTGCGGGCGAGGTCGAGGGTGAGGGTGGGACGCGTGGCGGGCGGCTCGATGAGGTCCTTGTCGGTGCCCGCGACGACCAGGGCCAGCCGGTGTCCTGCGGGCACGACGTGGTCGGTGGCGGCGAGTTCGAGGGTCATCGTGTAGGCGCGGCCGGGGGTGAGCGGGGTGCCCTTGGCGAGCGAGGCGTGGTGGCCGAGGTCGGCCCAGCCCCGGCTGACGACGGTGGCGCCCACGTCGGCCGTCCTGGCCTCGGTGGCCTTGAAGCAGGCGCTGTCCCCGGCCGTGCTCGCGCCGAAGCAGGTGCGCTCGGTGAGGGTGGTGATGCCCTCGCCGCCGTCGGCGTAGTCGCGGATGGTGTCCGGGCCGAGGTCGACCAGGACGGCGGACAGGTGGGCCGAGGCGGTGCTCGGGGCGGCGGTGACGGTCACCCGGGAGGACCCGGAGATCCGCAGCGGGCCGGTGAGGGCCGGGGTGATGAAGGCGGCCTTGTCGGGCGTCGGCTTGGTGAGGTCGGCCGCCCAGTCGGTCTCGCTCCGGCTCGGGTCGTCGGTGAAGGTCTCCTTGCCGGTGCCCCGGCCGAGGCCCAGGGTGCCGACGCCGGGCGTACTGCCGCGGGCCGGGTACAGGGTGGTGGTCCGGGTGTCGCGCGGGGGCCAGACGGCGGAGGTCGCCCACTGGTCGGGGTGGCGCTCGATGTCGGCCATGGGCTCGCGGTCGATGCCGTTGTCGTAGCCGAGGAGTTCGTGGTCGAACCAGCGGTGCAGGGTGTCGACCCAGGCGCCGCGCCGGTAGTCGAAGGGGTCGACGTGGCCGGTCTGGGAGAGCCAGATCTTGCGCTCGACGCCGTGCTTCGCCAGCGCGTCCCACCACTGGCCGACGTGCTTGGTCCGGACGTTGAGGTCCTGCATGCCGTGCACCAGGAACACGCTGGCGCGGACCTTCCCCGCGTCCTTCACGTAGTCCCGCTCGGTCCACAGCCGGGTCCAGTCGCCCGAGTCGGGGCTGCCGTCGGCGAGCTTCTTCTGTACGGCGGCGCAGTGGGCCTGCTCGCTCTCCACGTACCCCGCGAGTTCGTCGGGGCCGCCGTCGTAGAGCTGGGCACCCTGGGCGAAGTAGTAGTCGTACCAGGAGGAGATGCCGCTGATCGGCACGATGGTCCTGAGGTTCCTCACGCCGGTGGCGGCGACGCCGTTGGCGATGGTGGCGTCCCAGCTCTTGCCGATCATGCCGGTGGTGCCGTCGGTCCAGCTCGCCTTCACCGGCGTACCGCCGGTGCGGCTGGTGTAGGCGCGGGCCCGGCCACCGAGCCAGTCCACGACGGCCTTGGCGGAGCCGATGTCGGAGCGTCCGCCGACGTCCACGCAGCCGTCGCTGCGGTTGGTGCCGGCGAGGTCGACGCCGACGAACGCGTAGCCGCGCGGCACGAAGTAGTTGTCGTAGAAGAGCGGCATCTGCACGACGTGGCCCTGCGCGTCGTACGTCTTGAGCTGGCTCTCGTTGCCGCGGCCGCAGCAGGAGTAGTAGGGGCTGGCGTCCATGATGACGGGCACCTTGCGGCCCTGCCGGGCGGGTTCGGCGGGGCGGACGATGTCGGCGGCGACGCGGTCGGTGCGGCCGTCGCCGTCCTCGTCCAGACCGGTGTCCACCCAGACGGACTCGCGGACGGCGTCGGCGTAGGAGTAGACGGGCCTGCTCTCGCGCGGCGACGCCTGGGCGGCGGTGGGGGCGAGGAGGACGGCCGTCAGCGCACCGACGGCCAGGACCGCGAGGGTTCTCCAGAGCGAGCGAATCGGCATGGGCGGACGCTACCTCCGTCAACACCCGTACAGAAGAGGGCCTTTCGGCGGTCACCGGGACGCGTGACGGCTGAATGGCGATCGTGTGACAGCAGTGGTCGTGGACACGCCAGGAGTGGCCGGGACTGAATAGGCTCCGAACAGACTTCCTGTCCAGAAGACTTGGAGCTGACGTGCACCGCAGAATCCTCGCGCCGAGCGCCCTGGCGGCGGCCTCCCTCCTGCTGGCGATCCCGGCGTCGGCCGCGTCGTCCGTCCCCGGCGCGCCCGGCATCGGCGACCCCTACTACCCGAAGTACGGCAATGGCGGCTACGACGTCTCGCACTACGACCTGAGGCTCCAGTACCAGCCGAAGACGGACGAGCTGCAGGGCACCGCGACCATCCTGGCCAGGACCACGCAGGACCTGTCCAGCTTCGACCTCGACTTCCTGCTGGATGTGAGCGAGGTGCGGGTCAACGGCACCAAGGCCGCGTTCACCACGTCCGGCGAGCACGAGCTGGTGGTCACGCCGAAGACCCCGCTGGCCAAGGGCACACAGGTCACCGTGGTCGTCCGCTACAGCGGGGTGCCCTCCACGAAGAGCGCCTACGGCTTCAGCACCTGGCACCGCACCCCGGACGGCGCCGTCGCGGCGGACGAGCCCGAGGCGGCCTGGTGGTGGTTCCCGAGCAACGACCACCCCAGCGACAAGGCCACCTACGACGTGTCGGTGGCGGTGCCGGACGGCACCCAGGCGATCTCCAACGGCACGCTGGCGTCGACCAGTTCGAAGCTGGGCTGGACCCGCTACAACTGGCGCCAGGACAAGCCGCAGGCGACCTATCTGGCCACTCTCGCGCTCGGCCGCTTCGACATCACCACCTCCACCTCCGAGGGCGGCGTGCCGGTGGTCAACGCGTACAGCAAGGACCTCGGCGCGAACGACGGGGCGGCGCGGGCGAGCGTGGAGCGCACCGGTGAGCTGGTGGACTGGCTGAGCGGCTATTTCGGGCCGTATCCGTTCTCCTCGGCGGGCGGTTACGTCCCCAACACCACCACCGGGTACGCGCTGGAGACGCAGACCCGCGTCTACTACAGCCCCAAGCAGTTCGCGGCCGGCTCCAACACCTCGGTCGTCGTGCACGAGCTGGCCCACCAGTGGTACGGCGACGACGTGTCCCTCAAGGGCTGGAAGGACATCTGGATCAACGAGGGCTTCGCCCGGTACGCGCAGTGGCTCTGGTCCGAGCACGAGGGCGAGGGCACCACGCGCCAGCTGGCGGACTACGTGTACGCCTCGCACCCGGCCGACGACCCGTTCTGGACCGTCAAGCCCGGTGACCCCGGGCCGGACGCGCAGTTCGACCTCGCGGTCTACGACCGGGGCGCGCTGGCGGTGCAGGCGCTGCGCGAGGAGATCGGGGACGACGCGTTCTTCGCCGTGCTGAAGGGCTGGCCGAAGGAGCACGCGTACGGCAACGCCTCGGTGGCCGACTTCCAGAAGTACGCCGAGCAGGTGTCCGGCAAGCCGCTGGCCGCGCTCTTCGACACCTGGCTGTTCCAGCCCTCGAAGCCGGACGCGCGGAACGCGGACTCGTCGGCCCGGTCGCTGACGGCGAAGGTCGCGCAGCCGGAGTCGTGGAAGAAGATCGAGGCCACGAACGACGTGCACGCGCACTGAGCCCCCCGCTGCCCCGCTGCGCTAGGCCGTGACGGCTCCCTCCCCGAGGAGGCCGTCGCGGCCTATCGCGTCGGTGCGGGTGGCGGGGACGGTGCAGGCGTACGCGCCCGCCGCCGCGCCGTAGCGGGCGCACCGCTCGGGCGGTTCCCCGGCGAGGCGTCCGTAGAGGAAGGCGGCGGCGAAGGCGTCGCCCGCGCCGTTGGAGTCGACCACCGGGGCGGGCGGGGTCGCGGGCGGAACATGGATCAGCTCGCCGTCGGCCAGCAGATGAGCGCCCTCGGCGCCCGCCGTGGCGACGACCACCCGGGCCCGGCCCCGCTCGGATATCCGGCGCATGGTGCGCTCGGGGTCGGTGAGGGCGGCGGCCGACAGGAAGACCACGTCGGCGGCGAGGGCGTACGGCTCGTGGTACGGGTTCTCGCCGTCCCAGTCGTGCAGGTCGGTGGAGAGTGGCACGCCGGTCTCCCGGAGCAGCGGCAGGGCCTCGGCGCAGGGCTGGGTGATGGTCACGTGGACGTGCCGCGCGGCCGCCGCGAGGGGGCGCAGCACCTCCTCGGGGAAGCGGTCGCCGGGGCGGGCGCGGCTGGTGTCGTACAGGGAGAGGCGGCGGCCGTCGGGGCCCACCAGGTTGACGGCGCGCTTGGTGCCGGCGGGCTGGGGCAGCGCGGTCAGGGCGATGCCGTGGTCCCGGTGCAGTGCCCGGACGAGGTCGCCCTCGGGGTCGTCGCCGATCAGGTCGAGGTGGTGGACGTCCAGGCCCAGCGCGGTCAGGCCCAGCGCGACGAAGTCGCCGGTCTGCCCGGCGCGGGTGTGCACCCCGGTGTCGACGGGATAACTGTCCGCGAAGGGCAGCGGCAGCTCGGGCACGCGGACGATGGTGTCCACTCCGGCACCGCCGAGCACCAGTACGTCCGTCATGCGCCCTCCCCGTGGTCGTACACGGTCACGGGGATGCCCCGCCCCGCCAGCCGCCCGGCGACGAGCGGCTCCACGAGCGGCCACTCACCGCCCGCCAGACCGCAGCCTATGCGGGGCATGTGCACGGAGGCACCGAGTCCGGCCACTCGGTCGGCGAGCCGGCCGAGCGCGGTGTCGATCGCCTCGTACCGCACCGGGACGCCCTTGCCGCGCCCCTTGATGCCGTGCTGGCCGATCATGTTGGCCACCCACAGCCGCGGGCCGACCTCGACGAGCTGGACGGCACCCAGCCCGAAGTCGTTCGCCGCCCGTCCCCGGTACCAGGCGCGGTAGGCCGCCTCCGGCTCCGGCCAGCGCTCGGACAGCGCGGAGACGAAGCCCCGCCCCCAGCCGCCGATGTCGTTGCAGACATGGGCGATCACGCGGGCACCCTCCGCACATGGCGCGGTGGCGTCACCCCGGATGTAAACGATCTCCTCCGACATGACGCCACCGTAGGTGCTGCCACTGACAGTGGCCGTGACCTGCTACTTCGTGAGGTCGGTCAGCTCCCGCCCGGCGTTCGCGGTGACGCGGCGGCGGACGCCGAACCAGCCGGCGACCAGCAGGACCGCGATCAGCGGGATCAGGTACAGGGTGCGGCGGCCCACCTCGGGGTCGTTCCACATCATGCCGAGACAGGCCAGCAGGAAGGCGATGGTGACGATCTCGGTGACCGGGCTGAACTTGAGCTGGAAGCGCGGCCGGGTGACCAGGCCCTCGCGGGCACGGCGGACGAAGATCATGTGGCAGACCATGATGATCACCCAGGTGCTGATGATGCCGAGCGAGGCCACGTTCAGCACGATCTCGAACGCCTGGCTGGGCACGAGGTAGTTCAGGCCGACGCCGAGCACGCAGACCGCGCAGGTCAGCAGGATGCCGCCGTACGGGACCTGGCTGCGGTTCATCCGGGCGGTGAACTTCGGCGCGGAACCGGCCGTGGCCATGGAGCGCAGGATGCGGCCGGTGGAGTACAGGCCGGAGTTCAGCGAGGACATGGCGGCGGTGAGCACCACCAGGTTCATCACGTCGCCGGCCGCCGGGATGCCGACCTTGGACAGGACGGTGACGAACGGGCTCTGGTCGGCGGAGTACACCGAGCCGGGCAGCAGCAGGGCGAGCAGCACGACGGAGCCGACGTAGAACACGCCGACGCGCCACATGATCGAGTTCACCGCGCGCGGGACGACCTTCTCGGGCTCGGCGGTCTCACCGGCGGCGACGCCGACCAGCTCGAGGGCGGCGTACGCGAAGATCACGCCCTGCATCACGAGGACGACGGGCATCATGCCGTGCGGGAAGATCCCGCCGTGGTCCGTGATGAGGCTGACGCCGGGCTGGTGGCCGTCCACGTCGTGCTGGGTGGCGAGCAGGAAGATGCCGATGAGCATGAAGCCCACCAGGGTGGCGACCTTGATGATCGCGAACCAGAACTCCATCTCGCCGAAGATCTTCACCGAGATCAGGTTCACGGCGAGCACCACGGCCAGCGCGACGAGCGCCAGCACCCACTGCGGTATGGACGTGAACATGCTCCAGTAGTGCGTGTAGAGCGCGATCGCGGTGATGTCGGCGATGCCGGTGGTCGACCAGTTCAGGAAGTACATCCAGCCGGCGACATAGGCGCCCTTCTCGCCGAGGAACTCGCGCGCGTACGACACGAAGGACCCGGAGGACGGGCGGTACAGGACCAGCTCGCCCAGCGCCCGCACCACGAAGAAGGCGAAGACTCCGCAGACCAGGTAGGCCAGGGCGAGCGCGGGGCCCGCGTTGTGCAGGCGGCCGCCCGCTCCGAGGAACAGGCCGGTGCCGATGGCGCCGCCGATGGCGATCATGTTGACGTGGCGGGCCTTGAGGTCCTTGCTGTAACCGGCGTCGCCCGCGTCCGCGGGCGTCTGGGCCTGCTGCGCGGGGGCAGCGGCCGGGGCCGAGTCGACGGCGTCCTTGCTCACGGGTCGTTCCACTCTCTGGTACTCCCGGACCACGAGGGGCCGGTTCCTTACAGGGCGGCCCGCCCGCACGATCGTGTCGCGGTACAGACCAAGGCAGCAGCTTCCCAGAGAGATCACCCGATATGCGGTGGTCCACGTCACAGAGCGGCACTTCTCACATGACCTTCGCGGGTTTCACACTCCTGCTGCGACAGCGATACTGCTGCGATGACGACCGAGGCCGAGGACCCCACCCTCACCATCGACGAGCTGGCCGCGCGGTCCGGCGTCACCGTGCGCACGGTGCGCTTCTACGGCACCCGCGGGCTGCTCCCGCCGCCCGAGATAGGACCCCGCCGGGTCGGCCGGTACGGCCGTGAGCACCTGGCCCGGCTCGCGCTGATCGAGGAACTGCGGCTGCAGGGCATGACGCTGGCGGCGATCGAGCGGTACATCAGCAGGCTTCCGGCCGACCTGACCGCCCAGGACCTCGCGGTGCACCGGGCGGTCGTCTCCTCCTGGGCCCCGGAGGCGGTGGAGAGGGTCGGCCGCGCCGAGCTGGACCGCCGCGCGGGGCGTCGGCTGACCGAGGAGGACGTACGGCGGCTGACGGCGATGGACGTGCTGGCCCCCGCGGAGCCGGACGGTTCGCACCGCGTCGACTCCGGGCTGCTGCGCCTCGCCGTACAGCTTCTGGACCTCCCCTTCTCCCAGGAGGTCATCCTCGCCGCCCGCACCACCCTCCTCGACCACTCCCGCGCCGCCGCCCGCGAACTCTCGTCCCTCCTGCGCGACGCGGTTCCCGAACACACCCCGAAGGACGTCCGCACCCTCTCCGCCCACATGCAGCCCCTGGTCGTCCAGGCCCTCCTGACCACGTTCCAGCGGTCGCTGCGCCAGGAGGTCAGGGAGTGGCTGGGCGACGACGAGGGCCCCGAGGACTGAGCCGTGCCCGGATCACGCCCCCGTGGTCGAGCCGGGGCGGATGATCATCAGGACGGTGACCGTGGCCCACAGCAGGTTGAAGACGCCGGTGAGCATGGCGAGCCGCCTCGGTGCCGGTGGGGTCGACGCCGGCGGGGCGGAATCGGCCGTCCCGGTCAGCGCGAGGTCCTGGGCGGGCAGGATCAGTACGACCAGGACCGCGACGGCCGCCGTGGTCAGCACGATCGAGGCGATCAGCCAGCCGTCGCCCATGATGCCGAGACTGCCGGCCGTGGCGAGGCCGGACAGGGGAACGGCGATGCCGACGGCCGCGTAGACGCGGCAGATGCGGTGCAGTGTCCGCAGGGTCGTCCAGGCGTCGCCGTCGGAGGGATCGCCGAGGGCGCGTCGGAGCGTCGCGGGAAACATGCTCGCGGCGACGGTGACCGGGCCGACGGCGACGAGGGCGGCCAGGACGTGCAGGGAGAGGAGGAGCTTGGTCATGCCTGGTGCTCCCGCTCCGGCCGACGCTCGCCGGTGACCTTGGAGGAGGGGAGGCGGCCGGCCCTGGAGACGCCCCGGAGGGTGTCGCCGTCCACCGTGACGTCGAACGCCAGGTTCAGCCGCAGGGGCTCGGTGACGGCCTGCTTCCAGGTGAGCCGGTCGCCGTCGAGGGTGATGCCGCCGAGCGGTACTTCCTCGCGGGCTCCACGGGCGACTCCGGTCAGGACACCGTCCCGCTCCCGGAGTTCCACCACGGCCTTGATCCTGCCGACGGGTGTGGAGACGGACAGGTCCCAGGTGCCTGCTACAGACATGCTCATGTTCCTTCTGACGGTGCGCGGGAGGGGAGCGGCAGGGGGGCTCAGAGGGCGGCGGGTGCCGGTCCCTGGGCGCGCCAGACGGTGCCGCGCCGCTCGTGGGCGAAGAGTTCCTCGACGGCGTGCGCGACGCGGGGACCCACCTCGCGTTCCAGCAGGTACAGGCCCAGGTCGAGCCCGGAGGTGACGCCGGCCCCGGTGACCAGGTCTCCGTCGTCCACGACGCGGGCGCGGACCGCGTGGGCGCCGGTGGCGTCCAGCAGGTCGAGGCCCAGATGGTGCGTGGTCGCGTGACGCCCCTCCAGCAGACCCGCCATGGCCGGCACGAGCGAGCCGCCGCAGACGGCGGCGACCGTGACGCGCGGATCGGCCATGGCCCGCTCCAGGAGCGCGGGGAGCCCGGTGGTCAGCGCGCGGGCCAGCAGTACCGCGCTCAGCTCGTCCCGCTCCGGCTCGCCGGCGCCGGCCTCCTCGTCCGGCACCTCGCCGGGTTCGCCCACGCGCCCGGAGGCGCCGGGCACCAGGAGCAGGTCCGCGCGTTCGAGGTCGACGGCTCCGGTGGCGCGCAGGGCCAGCCCGCCGGTGCCGCTGATCACCTCGCGAGGGCCCTCGGCGGAGACCAGTTCGACGGTCACCGCGCCGTCGGACGCCGTGCCGCCGGCGTACAGCACCTCGTAGGGGGCGACGACGTCGAGTGGATCGAAGCCGTCGAACAGGATGATCTGGGCATGCATAGGGGTTCCCTCGGGTCGTGGCCTTGCGGACATCCGAAGTCAACCGGTCGCCGCCGCGATCGCCCAGTGGCACTAATGACAGGCTTCGACGGGAAAACGCCAAAGGCTTCCGGAGGCATCGGAACACCGCTGACCATGGGGTGTCCGAACAGCCGGCCGGCATCGCCCAGGTGGCGGAGAGGTAGGTTCCTGCCATGCATACCGTCGCCGTCCTCGCGCTGGACCGGGTGATCCCGTTCGACCTGTCGACCCCGGTCGAGGTGTTCTCCCGGACGCGGCTGCCGGACGGGCGGCCCGGCTATCAGGTCCGGGTGTGCGCCGAGCGCGAGGAGATCGACGCCGGAGCCTTCGCCGTGCGCGCCCCCTGGGGGCTGGCGGGTCTCGACGGCGCGGACACGATCATCGTGCCGGGTGTCGCGGAACCCACCGCCCCGCTCTCCCCCGCCGTGCGGCACGCGCTGCGGGCGGCCGCCGCCGAGGGCACACGGATCGCCTCCATCTGCGTGGGCACCTTCCCCCTGGCCGCCACCGGCCTCCTGGACGGCTTGCGCGCCACGACCCACTGGCGTGCGGCCGCTCTCCTGGCCGCCACCTACCCGGCCGTCGAGGTCGACCCCGACGTCCTCTACGTCGACAACGGCCAGTTCCTCACCTCGGCGGGCGCGGCCGCCGGCCTGGACCTGTGCCTGCACATGATCCGCCGTGACTACGGCTCGGCCGTCGCCGCCGACGCGGCCCGTCTGTCGGTGATGCCTCTCGAACGGGAGGGCGGCCAGGCTCAGTTCATCGTCCACGACCACCTGCCGACACCGCACGGCTCGGAGCTGGAGGCGCTGCTCGTCTGGCTGCGGGAGAACCTGGCCCGCGACCTCACCCTCACCGACATCGCCGAGCGCGCCGGAACCAGCACCCGCACCCTGATCCGCCGCTTCCGCGACCAGACCGGCACCACCCCGCTGCAATGGCTGCACCGCGCCCGCATCCGCCAGGCGCAGCACCTGCTGGAGACCACGGCCCACTCCGTGGAACGCATCGGCCATCAGGTCGGCTTCGCCTCCCCGACCACCTTCCGCGACCGTTTCAAGCGCACCACCGGCGTCAGCCCCCAGACCTACCGGCGCACGTTCGCCTGAACCAGCGACCCGGCTCCGCCATGCACCGCGCGCCGGTGAGGAGCCGCCGGCCCTCAGCTCTCCGACGCCGACTCGCGTGCCATCACGGCGTGTACGCGCGTGCGCAGCCAGCGGTGCAGCCGGTCGTGCGTGTTGCGCGGATGCCAGGCCATACCGATGTCGGCGGCGGGGAGGGTGAGCGGGATCGGGAACGTGGTCAGCTCCAGCGCTTCGGCGGCCCGGCGGCCGAGCACGGCCGGGCACATGCACACCAGTCCCGCTCTCCGGGCGAGATGGAGCGACTCGGCGAAGGTGGGCACGACCGCCACCACCCGCCTGCGGAGACCGAGTTCGGCGAGATGTGCGTCGATCGGGCCGTACGCCCGGCCGGTTCGGGAGATGGCGACGTGGTCGGCTGCCGCGAACTGCTCCGGCGTCACGTGCGGTGACGTGCTCAGCGGATGGCTGCGGTGCACCGCGGCGACGAAGACGTCCGCCGCCAGTGCCTCGACCTCGATCTCGCGCTCGTGACGGCTGACGTCGCCGATCTCCAGGTCGATCAGTCCCTCCCGAAGGGCGGGTACCGCCTCCATGCTCTCCGGGTGCAGCCGGACGGTGAGGCCCGGCGCCGAGCTCCGCACTTCCTGGAGCAGCGCGGGCGTGAAGGTCATGGACAGCGCGTCGCTGATCTGGAGGTCGAAGGCCCGGACCGCGGTTGCGGGATCGGCGTCCTGCGGAGGCTCGAAGAGGGCCCTGGCGCGCGCGGCGATCGTCCGGACCTCGCTGCTCAGTTCCAGCGCCCGCGCGGTGGGAACAAGGTGCCGTCCGGCGCGGACGAAGAGCGGATCGCCGAAGACCCGTCGCAGTCGTCCGAGCGTCCTGCTCATCGCCGGCGCGGAGGTGTGCAGTCGTTCGGCCGCGCCGGTGACGCTGCCCTCGGTGAGCAGGGCGTCGAAGCCCCGGATCAGGTTCAGATCGACGTTGTCCATTCCCCGATTATCACTTGCGGCAATGGTCGCGCCCACAGCATGCACTTGTCGATATCCAGAGGGCGCCCTAGCGTCGCTTTCGAGCGCTCGCCGGCCATCCCGCACCGGCCGGAGAAGGGGCGCGGAACACGCCGTCACATCAGGAGGACACCCATGCGCGCCATAGTGGCCGGAGGGGGGATCGTCGGACTCACCACCGCGATCGCCCTGCACAAGGCAGGCATCGAAGCGGTGGTCTGCGAGCAGGCTCCCGAGATCCGCGCGGCGGGTGCGGGGCTCGGGATATGGGCGAACGCCATGGCCGTCTTCGATGAGCTCGGCCTCGGTGACCGGGTCAGGGGCATCGCCGAGCCGACCGAGATGTACTTCCGTGATCCGGCCGGGAAGTTGATCGACCCGCCCGGCTTCTCGAAGGACGATCACCGCTACCTGCTCGCCCGGCGCCCCGAGCTGAACTCGCTGCTCGCGCGGACCGTGGGCAGGGACAACATCCGGCTGCAATCCCGCGTCGTCGGCTACGACGAACACGACGCGGGGGTAGTGGTCCGTCTCGAGGACGGAAGCACAGCCGACGCGGACCTGCTGGTGGGTGCCGACGGCGCGCACTCGGCCGTCCGGTCTCAGCTGGTGCCGGGCAGCGACGCGATCGCCCATGAGGGCCACCACGCCTGGCGCTCGATCGTCACGCCTCCCGAAGGCGTCACTGTCGACCGGAGCGTCATCGTGCTGGGCGAGCGGCGCACCCGCGGCGGGTACGTACCCACCGGCGACGGCACGGTGTACTGGCTGATCAATCAGTTCGGCTCACCGGCGCTCGACGGCACGCCCAAGGAGCAGGCGCGCGCACGAGCCGAGTTCCTCGACACGACGGGCTGGAACCCGGTACTGCCCGCGCTCGTCGAGTCGACCCCCGACGACAAGATCCTGTACAACCAGATCATGCTCGTCCCCCCGCTGTCGCGGTGGGTGTCGAACCGTGTGGCCCTGGTCGGTGACGCCGCGCACGCGCTGTCTCCGCACATCACCGCCGGCGCGTCCCTGGGCGTGGAGGACGCGCTGCTGCTCGCCCGGCTGCTGGGGCCGGGCGAGGAAGTACCGTCCGCGCTCGCCGCCTACGAGCGGGAACGGCTGCCGCGCTACGCCAAGGTCGACGAGTTGTCCAAGCGGGTGGAGGACTCCGCGACCCCGGAGGAGTTCGCCACGAACTACGTGGCCTTCAGCCACTGGATGCTCACCCGATGAGTCCGGGGTGCGTTCCGGGGGAGGACCCCCCGAAGCGCACCCCGCGTACGACTCGTCAGCGGGCGTCCGTGAAGGTCTCCCCCCGCTCCGCCTTCTCCACCAGCAGCGCCGGAGGCGTGAAGCGGTCGCCGTACCGGTCGGCCAGTTCGCGCGACCGGGCCACGAAGCCGGGCAGGCCGCCCTCGTAGCCGTTGATGTACTGGAGGACGCCGCCGGTCCAGCCGGGGAAGCCGATGCCGAGGATGGAGCCGATGTTGGCGTCGGCGACCGAGGTGAGGACGCCTTCTTCGAGGAGGCGGACGGTGTCGAGGGCCTCGGCGAAGAGCATGCGTTCCCGCATGTCCTCGAAGGGGATCTCGTAGCCCGGCTTGGTGAAGTGCTCGCGCAGGCCCGGCCAGAGGCCCGCCCGCTTGCCGTCCTCGTACTCGTAGAAGCCGGCGCCGCCGCTGCGGCCGGGGCGGCCGAACTCGTCGACCAGGCGGTCCACGACCTCGTCGGCGGGGTGCGCGGTCCAGGTGCCGCCCGCCTCCTCCACGGCACGGCGGGTCTCCGCACGGATCTTGCGCGGAAGGGTGAGGGTCAGCTCGTCCATCAGCGAGAGCACCTTGGCGGGGTAGCCCGCCTGGGCCGCCGCCTGCTCCACCGACGCCGGCTCGATGCCCTCGCCGACCATCGCCACGCCCTCGTTGATGAAGTGGCCGATCACCCGCGAGGTGAAGAAGCCGCGCGAGTCGTTGACGACGATCGGCGTCTTGTTGATCTGCCGGACCAGGTCGAAGGCGCGGGCGAGCGCCTCGTCCCCGGTGCGCTCGCCCTTGATGATCTCGACCAGCGGCATCTTGTCGACCGGCGAGAAGAAGTGCAGCCCGATGAAGTCGCCCTGCCGCTCGACGCCCTCGGCCAGCGCGGTGATCGGCAGCGTGGAGGTGTTGGAGCAGAGCAGCGCGTCGGGCTCGACGACGGACTGGATCTCCTGGAACACCTTGTGCTTGAGCGCGGTGTCCTCGAAGACCGCCTCGATCACCGCGTCGCAGCCCGCGAGGTCGGCGGCGTCGGCGGCCGGGGTGATCCGGGCCAGCAGGGCGTCGGCCTTCTCCTGGCTGGTGCGGCCCTTGGCGACAGCCTTGGCGCACAGCTTCTCGGAGTAGCCCTTGCCCTTGGCGGCCGCCTCCAGCGAGACGTCCTTGAGGACGACCTCCAGCCCCGCGCGGGCGCAGGAGTAGGCGATGCCGGCCCCCATCATGCCCGCGCCGAGCACGGCCACCTTGCGGACCTTCCGCGGCTCGATGCCCTGGGGCCGGTTGGCACCGGAGTTGACGGCCTGGAGGTCGAAGAAGAACGCCTGGATCATGTTCTTCGCGGTCTGCCCGGCGGCCAGCTCGACGAAGTACCGGGCCTCGATGACCTGCGCGGTCTCGAAGTCGACCTGGGCGCCCTCGACGGCGGCGGCGAGGATGTTGCGCGGCGCCGGGTAGGGCGCGCCACCCGTCTGCTTGCGCAGCGAGGCCGGGAAGGCGGGCAGGTTGGCCGCGAACTTGGGGTGGGCCGGGGTACCGCCGGGGATCTTGTAGCCGGGCTCGTCCCAGGGCTGCCGCGACTCGGGGTGGGCGTCGATGAAGGCGCGGGCCCGCGCGGTGAGCTCCTCCGGCGTCTCCACGACCTCGTGCACGAGCCCGTTGTCCAGCGCGCGGCGCGGGTTGTACTGGGTGCCCTGGAGCAGCACCTTGAGCAGCGCGTCGGTGATGCCGAGCAGCCGCACGGTACGGGCGACACCGCCGCCGCCGGGGAGCAGGCCGAGGGTGACCTCGGGACAGCCGATGCGGGAGCCGGGGGCGTCGAGGGCGATCCGGTGGTGGCAGGCGAGGGCGATCTCGAAGCCCCCGCCGAGGGCCGCGCCGTTGATCGTGGCGACGACCGGAACGCCCAGGGTCTCGATGCGGCGCAGGTTCCGCTTGATGGCGAGGCCGCCGTCGAAGAGGTCCTGCGCGGTGTCGGGGGTGACCCGGATCAGGTCCCGCAGGTCGCCGCCCGCGAAGAAGGTCTTCTTCGCGGAGGTGAGGATGATGCCCCGGATCGAGTCCTTCTCGGCCTCCAGCCGGTCGGTGATCACGGCGAGGGACTCGCGGAACGCCTGGTTCATGGTGTTCGCGGACTGGCCGGGGTCGTCGAGGACGAGGGTGACGACACCGGTGTCGTCCTGTTCCCAGCGGATGGTGGTGCTCTCGGTCATGACAGTCGTCTCCGTAGAAGTCGCTTGGTTCCGCTGGGAGTTCAGACGCGTTCGATGATCGTGGCGATACCCATGCCGCCGCCGACGCACAGGGTGGCCAGGCCGTACCGCTTGTCCTGGCGCTCCAGTTCGTCCACGAGGGTGCCGAGGATCATCGCGCCGGTGGCGCCGAGGGGGTGGCCGAGCGCGATGGCGCCGCCGTTGACGTTGACCTTGTCCAGGGACAGGCCCATGTCCTTGACGAAGCGCAGGACGACGGCGGCGAACGCCTCGTTGATCTCGACCAGGTCGATGTCGTCGATGGTCAGCCCGGCCTTGGCGAGCGCCTTGCGGGTGGCCGGGGCGGGGCCGGTGAGCATGATGGTGGGCTCGGAGCCGGAGACGGCGGCGGAGACGATCCGGGCGCGGGGGGTGAGCCCGTACCGCTCGCCCACCTCGCGGGAGCCGATGGCGACCAGGGAGGCGCCGTCCACGATGCCGGAGGAGTTGCCCGCGTGGTGGACGTGGTCGATCTTCTCCACCCAGTGGTACTTCTGCAGCGCGACCGCGTCGAACCCGCCCAGCTCGCCGATGTCGGCGAAGGACGGCTTGAGACCGGCGAGGGAGTCGGCGGTGGTGCCGGGGCGGGGGTGCTCGTCGTGGTCGAGGACGGTCAGGCCCGCGCGGTCCTTCACCGGGACGACCGAGCGCTCGAAGCGGCCCTCCTTCCAGGCGTTGGCGGCACGCTCCTGGGACAGGGCCGCGTACTCGTCGACGTCACGGCGGCTGAAGCCCTCGATGGTGGCGATGAGGTCGGCGCCGATGCCCTGCGGGACGAAGTTGGTGGCGAGGTTGGTCATCGGGTCGTTGAACCAGGCGCCGCCGTCCGAGGCCATCGGCACCCGGGACATCGACTCGACACCGCCCGCCAGCACCAGGTCCTCCCAGCCGGAGCGGACCTTGGCGGCGGCGGTGTTGACGGCCTCCAGACCCGAGGCGCAGAAGCGGTTCTCCTGTACGCCCGCCACGGTGTCCGGCAGTCCCGCGGCGACGGCGGCGATCCGGGCGATGTCCGAGCCCTGGTCGCCGACGGGGCCGACGACGCCGAGCACGATGTCGTCGATGGCGGCCGGGTCCAGACCGGGGAAGCGGGCGCGGATCTCGTGGATCAGGCCGACGACCAGGTCGATCGGCTTGGTGCCGTGCAGCGCGCCGTTGGCCTTGCCTCGGCCGCGCGGGGTGCGGATCGCGTCGTACACAAACGCTTCGGTGGTCACTGGTGTGCCTTTCGGGAGGGTGTCAGGCGGTGGCTTCGGGGAGGTCCCAGTCGCGGGCCACGTCCTCGGCGCCGGTGCCGGGCAGGGCGGGGCCGGTGCGGACGCGGGTGGGGGTGGCGGAGAAGCGTGGGGCGGGGGCGGGCTGGACCAGCCCGTCGTGCTCGGTGAAGGTGGCGCGGGCGGCCAGGTGGGGATGGTGCGGAGCCTCGCGCAGGCTCAGCACGGGTGCCACGCAGGCGTCGGTGCCCTCGAACCGGGACGTCCACTCGGCGCGCGTACCGGACTTGAAGCGGGCGGCCACCCGCTCGCGCAGCTCGGGCCAGCGGGCCGGGTCGTGGTGGGCGCCGGCCAGGCCGCCGAGGTCCAGGAGGCGGAGGAACTCGGCGTAGAACCGGGGTTCCAGCGCGCCGACCGCCATGTACTTCCCGTCGGCGGTCTCGTAGGTGCCGTAGTAGGGGCAGCCGCCGTCCAGCAGGTTGGCGGCGCGGCGGTCCTGCCAGGCGCCGGCGGCGAGCATGCCGTGGATCATGGCGGAGAGGTGGGCGGTGCCGTCCACGATGGCGGCGTCCACCACCTGGCCGGTGCCGGTGGCGCGGGCGTGGTGGAGGGCGGCGAGGACACCGACGACGAGGTAGAGGGAGCCGCCCGCGTAGTCCCCGAGGAGGTTGGCGGGCAGGGCCGGGGGCTCGCCGGGGCGGCCGATCATGCCGAGGGTGCCGGTGACGGCGATGTAGGAGGCGTCGTGCCCGGCGCGGTCCGCGAGCGGCCCGTCCTGGCCCCAGCCGGTCATCCGGCCGTAGACCAGGCGGGGGTTGCGGGCGTGGCAGTCGGCGGGGCCTACGCCGAGGCGCTCGGCGACGCCGGGGCGGTAGCCCTCGAGCAGGACGTCGGCGCGCTCGGCGAGGTCGAGCACGCGCGCGGCGCCGTCCGGGGCCTTGAGGTCGACGACGACGGAGCGCTTGTTGCGGTTGGTGACATCGCGCGCGGGGTCGATGCCGAGGCCCGGGCCGCCGGGCCGGTCCACCCGGACCACGTCGGCGCCGAGGTCGGCCAGGAGCATCGCGGCGAAGGGGCCGGGGCCGATACCGGCCAGCTCGACCACCCGCACCCCGCTGAGCGGGCCCTGCCCCGGCGCCGTTGCCGTCGTCATGCCGTCATGCCCCCAAGCGCGTATGACACAAACGATGTAACACCGGTGATGCTAGGAACACCGCGCACCCGGCACAAGACCTGAACGAGCGGGCGCTTAGCGAAGTGCCCCGGTGCGCCCCGATTCCCCGGGCACACCGCACGGGGCGCCTGCCGGGCCCCGTACCGTTCACGCTAGCCTCGGCCCCCGACAGTCGCGCGGGCTGCACGGCAAGGAGTGTCATGAGCAGGCTGAAATCGACGGACCGTCCCTACGACATCGTGCTGTTCGGCGCCACCGGCTTCGTCGGCACGCTGACGGCGGAGTATCTCGCCGCGCACGCTCCCGAGGACCTGCGCTGGGCCGTCGCGGGCCGCGACCCGGGCAGGCTGGAGGCGCTGCGGGACCGGCTGCCGGGCGGCTCCGCCATCGGAGTGCTCCACGCCGACGTGAGCGAGCCCGCCACCCTGCGGACGCTGGCGGAACAGGCCCGCGTGGTCGCCTCGACCGTCGGCCCGTACATCACCTACGGCGAGGAACTGGTCGCCGCCTGCGCCGACAGCGGCACGGACTATCTCGACCTCACCGGCGAGCCCGAGTTCGTGGACCTGATGTTCATCCGCCACGACGCCCGCGCCCGCGAGACCGGCGCCCGGCTGGTGCACGCCTGCGGTTTCGACTCCGTACCGCACGACCTGGGCGCCTACTTCACGGTGCGGCAGCTTCCCGAGGGGGTGCCGCTCAGCGTGGACGGGTTCGTCACCGCGGACGCCACCTTCTCCGGGGGCACGCTCGCCTCGGCGCTGAACCAGTTCGCGCGCGCCGGGAGCATGTGGGCGGCGGCCCGCGACCGGGCGCGGCACGAGCCGCGGCTGATGGGCCGCCGGGTCTCGGCGCCGACGGGTGCGCCCCGGTTCGCCGGGGAGGTCGGCGCCTGGGCGCTGCCGCTGCCCACCATCGACCCGCAGATCGTGCGCCGCTCCGCCAAGTCCCTGGACCGCTACGGCCCCGACTTCCGCTACCGCCACTACGCGGCCGTCGAGCACCTCCCGGTCGCGGCGGCGGGGCTCGCGGGCGTGGGTGTCCTCGCGGTGGCGGCCCAGCTCGCTCCCGTCCGCTCCTGGCTCTCCGGCCGGCTCCAGCCCGGCGAGGGCCCCGACGCGGAGAAGCGCGCCCGGAGCTGGTTCCGCGTCCGCTTCGTCGGCGAGGGCGGCGGGCGGCGCGTGTTCACCGAGGTCACGGGCGGTGATCCGGGTTACGGGGAGACGGCGAAGATGTTCGCGGAGGCGGCCCTGTCCCTGGCCACGGACGACCTCCCCGACCGCTCCGGCCAGCTCACCCCGGCGACCGCGATGGGCGACGCCCTGCTGGAACGGCTGCGGGCTGCGGGGATCGGGTTCCGGGTGGTGGCCGAGCGGAGCGTCTGAGCGGAAAAACGGTTCGGCGGCGGTGCGGAGCCTGGCACAGTGGCGCCCCATGACGGACTCCGCACCCCTGGCAGCCTCGGACATCCCGCTCATGCAGGGCCTGGCGCAGCGCGTCACCGCCCTCCGCCCGGACCTGATCAGCGCGGGCGCCTCGTACGGCGAGCTGGCCTGGATCCACGGCAAGGACCACGCCGCCCAGGGCGCCGGCTGGCGGCGCCGTCTGTGGTTCGCCGGTGCCGAGCTGGTGGCGTGGGGCTGGGCCTTCCTCCCCCACCGGGTCCGGCGTGACGACGGGTCGGTCACCGACGTCACCGGCGCCTCACTGAGCCACCAGGTCCACCCGGCCCACGCCGGGCTGGTCGACGAGGTGATCGAGTGGTTCGACGCGGTGGCGGCCGGTCTGGAGCGCACCGCGTCGCCGACCACCGCCGACGGGTACGCCCTGACCCGGTGGGCGGCGCACGGCTACGAGCCCGACACCCGGGCCCTCGGCGACAGCGGCGACTGGACCCAGCTCAACCAGCGGGACCTCACCGACGTGGAACACCCCGTCCTGCCGCCCGGCTTCCGCTTCCGCACCGCCGGGGAGGCGGGCCCCCGGGCCGCGGTCCGGGCCCACGTGGACGCCTGGTCCCCCTCGCCCTACACGGCCCGGAGCTACGAGGGCGTCCGGCGGACAGCGGCTTACCGCGCCGACCTGCACGTCCTGGTGGAGGCCCCGGACGGCACCATGGCCGCCTCCACGATCATGTGGCTCGACCACATGAACAGAACCGTCGAGTTCGAACCGGTGGGCACCCACCCCGCCTACCGCCGACTCGGCCTGGCCCGGGCGATGATGCTCCACGGCATGCGTCTGGCCCGCGCGGCCGGAGCCACCCACGCGACGGTCGTCTGCCTCGGCGCCCCGGGCCATCCCCGGGCACGCGGGCTGTACCGCGGACTCGGTTTCCGCGAGCTCTCCCGCGACGCTCCGCTGATCAGGCTTGCGGACCGAGAGCCCGCAGCGCCCTCCGGCACAGGGAGTCCGCCCTGCGGGTCGTCTCCGGGAGGCGGTACTCGGGGGTGAGGGCAAGAGTGTGGGCGACGGCGTTCTCCAGCGACACCCTGTGCCCCACCGACACGTACACCGGCTTGACCCCGCCGCGGGTGCGCAGGGCGGCGCCCACCTCCTCGGCATCCTCCGCGAGCAGCGGGGCGGTGCTCCCCCGCGCCGGGGCGAGGGCCGGGTGGGTGAAGGCGAAGGGGTTCTTGGCGACGCCGATGGCGGGCAGGCCGGTCAGGACGCCGAGGTGACTGGCGAGGCCGAAGCGGCGGGGGTGGGCGAGGCCGTAGCCGTCGCAGACGACGAGGCCGGGCGGGCACGGCAGCGCGTCCAGGGCCGCCCGTACGGCCGGCAGCTCACGGAAGGCGAGCAGGCCGGGCACGTAGGGGAAGGCGACCCGGCCGACGGCGGTCGCCTCGGCGACGACGGCGAGGGTGGCCGCGTCCAGGACCACGGCCGCCGCCGCGACCAGGTCGCGGGCGTCGTCGTAGGCCACGTCCACCCCGGTGACATGACCGGTGCCGGGCGGCGGCCCCGGCTCGTCGCGGACGACGCGGTCGCGCAACGCGTCCTGGACGGCACGGGCCTCTTCCTCGGTGGCGGGCCAGTCGGCGGGAACCTGTGAGGTGATCATGGTGGCCCTGACGATACGGGGCACCGGGGTAGGCTCGCGATCATGTTCGTACTGGAGCTGACGTACACCGCCCCGCTCGACGCCGTCGACGCCGCCCTGGCCGCTCATATGGCCTGGCTGGACGAGCAGTACGACAAGGGCCTGTTCCTCGCCTCCGGCCGCAAGAACCCCCGCGACGGCGGGGTGATCCTGGCCGTCGCGGACAGCCGGGCGCGGATCGAGGCGGTCGTCGCCGAGGACCCGTTCGTCACGGCCGGAGTGTGCGAGTACCGCGTGACCGAGTTCACCGCCACGAAGACGGCGCCCGAGCTGGCGCGGTACCGGCAGAGCGCCGGCTGAGCCGGCTCCCGTTCACTTCTTCTTGTCCAGCGCGCGCTGGAGCTGCTCCTTGTTCATGTCGGAGCGGCCGTGGATGCCGCGCTGCCTGGCCTCGTTGTAGAGCTGGTCGTACGTCGGGCCCTGCGAGCCCTTGCCGGAGCGCCGGCCGCCCCGCTCCCCGGATGACATGTCCCGCGTCGAGGTACGGCTGGCGGTCCTGGACTCGCCGGCGCGGGCGCGCTCCTTGTTGACCGTGCGGGCGGCGATCTCCTCGGCGCGGTCCTCGCCGACCCCTCGGTCCAGCTCGCTCTCCTTGATGTGCTCGTACTGCCGCTCACGCTTGGGGCTGGAACCGGCCGGCATGATCGCTCCCTTCATCGCCCCGCGGGCCTGCGGGGGTGTCCGGTAGGGAGGCGAGTACCCGGATTCGGGCATGTTTCGCACCCCTGAATCGTGACCGAGGTCACTCCGGACGGGTGTGCACGGAACGGAGGCTTCCGTCGTCTCTCCCGGTGTCGGGCCGCGACCCGCCGAGGAGCAGTTTCCAGCCGTCCGAGGGAGCACAGGCTTTGTCCACCGTGATCGAGGCAATCGTGGAGGCGCGTCTGGTCGCCGCCGCACCCCGCATGCCGAGCATTCCCGCCGCCCTGCACTACGACCGGCGCGACCCCTACGCCGTCCGGATGACCTTCCCCGCCCCGGCGACCCTGGCGGGCGTGGAGGTGTGCTGGACCTTCTCCCGGGAGCTGCTGTCCGCCGGGCTGCACGAGCCGCAGGGCCAAGGGGACGTACGGGTGCGCCCCTACGGCTACGACCGGACGGTACTGGAGTTCCACGCGCCGGAGGGCACCGCCGTGGTGCACGTGCGCTCCGGGGAGATCCGGCGCTTCCTGCGGGCGGCGGGCGAGCTGGTGCCGGTGGGCCTGGAGCACCTCCAGCTCGACCTCGACCAGGGGCTGGCCGAGCTGATGCGGGACTCCGGCTGAGCGGGGCCCGCGTTAATCGCGTTGACAGGCTTCGAGGCCGTTCGTAGCGTGTACAGCGGTTCTGTTGCCGTCGATAGGAGAAGGACGTTGCTCGTCTGAGGTCATGAGACATCGCGTTCACACCGGTGAGGTGTGCGTGGCGTTCGACCTCGGCGTACGAGCCGTCCCTCAGGCACAGGCCCCTTTTTTCCGGCCCTCCACGGGCCCGGTCACCCCGGCCCCAGTGCCTCAAGGCTTCCGGTCTCCGCCCCGCGGTGTCTCGTCAGTCCCCCGACCAGACCGCACCCGGCACCCGTGAGGCCCCTATGTCATCACCCGCGTCTTCCCTCTCCGCCACCTCCCTGACCTTCGCCTGGCCGGACGGCACCCCCGTCCTCGACAGCCTCGACATCTCCTTCGGCCCCGGCCGCACCGGGCTCGTCGGCGCCAACGGCTCGGGCAAGTCCACCCTGCTGAAACTGCTCTCCGGCGCCCTCGTCCCGGTCGACGGCACGATCAGGGTGTCCGGCGAGATCGGCCTGCTCCCGCAGAACGTCACCCTGGACACCGCCCTCCGCGTCGACGAGGTCCTCGGCATCGCCGCCAAGCGGGCCGCGCTGCACGCCATCGAGGCGGGCGACGCCTCCGAGGAGCACTTCGAGACCCTCGACGAGGACTGGGACGTGGAGGAGCGCGCCCTGGTCACCCTCGGCGAACTCGGCCTCGGCCGCATCGGCCTGGACCGTACGGTCGGCGAGGTCTCCGGCGGCGAGTCGGTGCTGCTCCGGCTGGCGGCGCTGCTGCTGCGCCGCCCCGACGTCCTGCTGCTGGACGAGCCCACCAACAACCTCGACCTGTACGCCCGCCGCCGGCTGTACGCGGCCGTGGCGGGCTGGCCCGGCGTCCTCGTCGTGGTCAGCCACGACCGCGAACTGCTGGACCTCGTCGACCAGATCGCCGACCTCCGCGCCGGCGAGGTCGCCTGGTACGGCGGCAACTACTCCGCCTACGAGGAGGCGCTCGCCGTCGAGCAGGAGGCGGCCGAGCGGACGGTGCGCGCGGCGGAGGCCGACGTCCGCAAGCAGCGCCGCGAACTCACCGACGCCCATATGAAGCTGGCCCGCCGCAAGCGGTACGGGCAGAAGATGTACGAGTCCAAGCGCGAACCGAAGATCGTGATGGGTGCCCGCAAACGCGCCGCCCAGGAGTCCGCGGGCAAGCACCGCATCATGCACGAGGAACGGCTCGCGGAGGCCAGGGAGCGGCTGGACGAGGCGGTGGAGGCGGTACGGGACGACGACGAGATCCGCGTCGACCTGCCGTACACCGCCGTGCCGCCGGGCCGGCAGGTGCTCACGCTGGAGAAGCTTCAGACGGTCCACGGGCCGCGTGTGACGGGCCTGCTGGACCTGCGGGGCCCGGAGCGGATCGCGCTCGTCGGGCGCAACGGGGCCGGGAAGACGACCCTGTTGCGGACGATCGCCGGGGAGCTGCCCCCGGTCGCCGGGCTGGCCCAGGCCCATGTGCCGCTGCGCTTCCTGCCCCAGCGGCTGGACGTGCTGGACGACGGGGCGACGGTCGCGGAGAACGTGGCCCGGTTCGCGCCGGGAGCCACTCCCAACCGGGTCCGCGCCCGGCTGGCCCGCTTCCTGTTCCGCGGCAAGCGGGCCGACCAGCCGGCCGGCACCCTCTCCGGCGGCGAACGCTTCCGGGCCGCGCTGGCCGCCCTGCTGCTGGCCGAACCCGCCCCGCAGCTGCTGCTGCTGGACGAGCCGACCAACAACCTGGACATGGCGAGCGTGCGCCAGCTGACCTCGGCACTGGAGTCGTACGAGGGCGCGCTGATCGTCGCCGGGCACGATCTGCCGTTCCTGGACTCGATCGGCATCACCCGCTGGCTGCTGGTGGCCGACGGGGAGTTGCGGGACGCGACACGGGAGGAGATCGGCTGAGGGCGGGCGCAGGGCCTGGTCGGGGTCCTTACGCCCGCCTTAACCTACGGCTTCGTAACCTACGGACACGTAGGCTACGAAGCCGTAGGTTCTTGGCGCCGCCCTCTCGGGCGGTTCTGTCCGTGAACCTCCCTTTTCTGCTCGGCCGTTTTTTGGAGTACCCCCGTGACGATCACCTCCCCTCACCTCGGCAGCCCGTCCGCCTGGACCGACGCGCGACTGCTGTTCGCGCTGGAAGAAGTGGTCGAGAACGAGCTGAACCGGCACCTGAAGATCGCCAAGGACTGGATGCCGCACGAGTACGTGCCGTGGAGCGACGGGCGCAACTTCCCCGGCCTCTTCGAGGACGGCGAGGCGTGGGGCAAGGAGCAGTCCAAGGTCACCGACATCGGCCGGGTCGCGCTGGTCGTCAACCTGCTGACCGAGGACAACCTGCCGAGCTACCACCACGAGATCGCCTCGCTCTTCGGCCGGGACGGCGCCTGGGGCACCTGGGTGCACCGCTGGACCGCCGAGGAGGGCCGGCACGGCATCGTGATGCGCGACTACCTGCTCGCCTCCCGCGCTGTCGACCCGGACCAGCTGGAGCGGTTCCGGATGTCGCACATGAGCGAGGGCTTCGAGTCCGACAACCGGCACTCGATGCTGCACTCGGTCGCCTACGTCGCCTTCCAGGAGCTGGCCACCCGCATCTCGCACCGCAACACCGGCCACCAGTCCGGCGACCCGGTCTGCGACCGCATGCTGGCCCGGATCGCCACCGACGAGAACCTGCACATGGTCTTCTACCGGAACCTGCTGAAGGCCGCGTTCGAGCTCGCGCCCGACCTGACCATGCAGGCGGTCCGTGACGTCGTGGTCGACTTCCGTATGCCGGGCCACGGCATCCCCGGCTTCGAGCGCGCGGCCGCGCAGATGGCCATAGGGGAGGTCTACAACCTCCGGATCCACCACGACGACGTGCTCCAGCCGGTGCTGCGCTTCCTGAAGGTCATGGAGATCGACGGCCTCGGCCCGGAGGGCCTCAAGGCCCAGGAGGAGCTGGGCGTGTACATGGGCGGACTCGACTCGGAGGCGGCCAAGTTCGACGAGCGGCTCGCGGCCCGCAAGGCGCGCATGGCGGCGCGGGCGGCCGGCTGAGACCTGGGCCGTACGGCCCCATGACCCGCCGACGGCCCGCCGTACGGCCCGTTCCTCAGCGGGCCGTACGGCGCAGGGCGAGCCGTTCGCGTTCGGAGAGGCCGCCCCAGACGCCGAAGCGTTCGTCGTGGGCGAGGGCGTAGTCGAGGCAGGCGGGGCGGATCTCGCACAGGGCGCAGATCCGTTTGGCCTCGCGCACCGAACTGCCGGGCTCGGGGAAGAAGAAGTCCGCCCCGGTCTGCGCGCACAGGGCCTGGCCCTGCCAGGCGGAATCGGCCGGTGTGATCGTCTCGATGGGCATGGCCAGGATCGTGCCGGGCGCCGAAAAACGTTTGATCAACGCCGTGTCAACAGGCGTCGCGTGGGCCGTCCCGATGATCCTCCGCGCGGACACGCCCGCGCACGGCGGCGCGCGGGGCGATCCTCCCCGGCCGGTGCCAGACTCGTCGGGGCCAAGGACGGCCCCGGTCCCCGAGGAGGGCGCGCATGCTCACCACCCGTTTCCCCGACGGCGCTCCTAACTGGATCGACCTCGGCTCCCCCGATCTGGCGGCGAGCCTCGCCTTCTACGGCGGCCTCTTCGGCTGGCAGCCCGCCCCCGCCGGCCCGGAGACGGGCGGCTACGTCCTCCTCCAGCTCGACGGCAGGACGGTCGCCGGGGCGATGGCGCTCGACCCGGAGCGCGGCCGGGCGGGCTGGACGGTGTACTTCCGCTGCGCGGACGCGCTCGGCACCGCCGAGGCGGCGGGGGTGGCGCACGGCACGGTGGTGTTCTGGCCGACGGAGCTGCTGGGACTCGGCCGGGTGGCGGGTCTGAAGGACCGGGCCGGGGCCGCGTTCCGCGTCTGGCAGCCGGACCCGGTCGAGGGCCTGGACGCGGCGACCGAGCCGGGCGCCCTCTGCTGGGTCGAGCTGCACACCCCGGACGTGGCGGCGGCCGCCGCCTTCTACCACCGGGTCCTCGGCGTGCAGACCTCCGGCGTCGACTTCCCCGGCGGTGTCTACACCTCGCTGTACCCCGGCGGCGCCGACGAGGACGCCATGTTCGGCGGTGTCGTCCCCACCTTCGAGGACCCCGCCGGCACCGCCCCCTCCTGGCTTCCGTACTTCGGCACGGACGACACCGACGCGCTGGTGGCCCGCGCGGAGGAACTCGGCGGCTCGGTCCGCCTCCCCGCGACCAGTGTCCCCGGAGTGGGCCGCCTGGCCCGCCTCGCCGACCCGCACGGGTACGAGTTCGCGGTGATCAAGGGCGACCCGGCGCAGGAAGCCCAGGGCGCTTCTCCCGCCTAGGCGGACGCCCGGCGGACGAGGGTGGTCGGCAGGATGACGCCGCCCGGCGGGCCGCCGTCCAGGAGGAGGCGGGCCATGATGCGCCCCATCTCCTCTATGTCCTGGCGGACCGTGGTGAGCGGGGGGTCGGTCTGTTCGGCCACCGGGGCCATGTCGTCGAAGCCGATCACCGCGACGTCCTCGGGGACGCGGCGCCCGTGTGCGCGCAGGACGCGCAGCGCGCCGAGGGCGGTGAGGTCGTTGGCCGCGAAGACGGCGTCGACGTCGGGGCGCCGGGCGAGGAGTTCGCGCATCGCGAGCTCGCCGCCGCCGGGGGTGAAGTCGCTCTCCACGACGAGTTCGGGTGCGGCGTCGCCCATCACGTCCCGGTAGCCGTCCAGCCGGTCCACCGCGGAGGTCTGGTCCAGGGCGCCGGTGATGTGCCCGATCCGGGTCCGGCCGAGACCGGCGAGGTGCCGTACCGCGTCGCGGGCGCCGCCCCGGTTGTCGCTGTCGACGTACACCGCGCCGCCGGTGTCCCCGTCGTCCCAGTCGGGGCGGCCGCCGAAGACCGTGCGGACGCCCGCGTCGCGGATCAGGCCAGGCAGCGGGTCGTCGAGGTGGAGGGAGAAGACCAGGGCGCCGTCGACGTGGCCGCCGGCGAGGTAGCGGGCGACGCGGGCGTGGTCGTCCCGGCCCTCGGTGAGCAGCAGGACCAGCTGGTTGTCGTGCGCGGTGAGTTCCTTGCTGATGCCGCGCAACTGGGCGGCGAAGAAGGGGTCCGCGAAGACGCGGGTGCCGGGTTCGGCGATGACGACCGCGACGGCGTCGTGCCGCTTGGTGACGAGGCTGCGGGCGGCCTGGTTGGGGACGTAGCCGAGTTCCTCGACCGCCTGGCGGACGCGGGCGACGAGCGAGTCGCGTACGCCGTCGCCGCCGTTGACGACCCGGGAGACGGTGGCGCGGGACACCCCGGCACGCGCGGCCACCGCCTCCAGCGTGGGACGCGACACTGCCTCGGTCACTTGGGGCTCCTCATCGGCGGCTGTGATCAGGATAGCCGCGGGGCCCGGCGCCCCCCGGGGGCTCGCTTCAGGAGGGCGCCTGGTCCTTGCGCGCCCGGCTGGGCTGCACCCGCTTGGGTTCGCCGGGCATCTTGGGGTACTCCGGCGGGTACGGCAGGTCGCCGAGACCGTGTTCGGCCTCGTCACGGCGGGCCAGGTCCAGCAGGGCGTCGAGCGAGTAGCGGTGGTCGTCCATGTCGGCGTGCACATCACCCAGTTCGGCGAAGCGGCGCGGCATGGTGACGATGTCGAAGTCGCGCGGCCGGGCGTCGGCGACCTCGTCCCAGCGCAGCGGCGCGGAGACGGTGGCGTCGGGCAGCGGGCGCACGGAGTAGGCGGAGGCGATGGTGCGGTCGCGGGCGGTCTGGTTGTAGTCCAGGAAGATGCGCTCGCCCCGCTCCTCCTTCCACCACTTCACCGTCACGTGGTCCGGCATCCGGCGCGCCAGTTCCCGGCCGACGGCGATGGCCGCGCGCCGCACCTGGGTGAAGGTCCAGCGCGGCTCGATGGGCACGAAGACGTGCAGGCCGCGCCCGCCGGAGGTCTTGGGCCAGCCGCGCAGACCGCCGAACTCCTCCAGCACGGAACGGAGTTCGAAGGCGGCGCGGACCGCGTCCTCATAGCCGGTGCCGGGCTGCGGGTCGAGGTCGAGGCGGAGTTCGTCGGGGTGGTCGACGTCGTCGCGGCGCACCGGCCAGGGGTGGAAGGTGAGCGTGCCGTACTGGGCGGCCCACACCGCGGCCGCCTCCTCGGTGGGGCACATCTCGTCGGCGCTGCGGCCGCTGGGGAAGGTGATGTGGGCGGTGGGGATCCAGGACGGCATGTTCTTCGGGGCGCGCTTCTGGTAGAACCACTCCCCCTCCAGGCCCTCCGGGTAGCGCTGGAGGGTAGTGGGGCGGTCCCGCAGGGCCCGCAGCACGCCGGGGCCGACCGCCGCGTAGTACTGGGCGATGTCGAGCTTGGTGTAGCCGTGCGCGGGGAAGAACACCCGCTCCGGGTGGGTCAGCCGTACGGTCCGGCCTCCTACCTGAAGTTCCACCGCATCGCCCATGCGGCCACCGTAGGCGTCCCCCGCGCGGCCCGCACACCGGGCGCCGGCGGTCGGGGGCGCGCAGAATCGGCGTATGGACCTGCCGGTGATGCCGCCCGTGAAGCCGATGCTGGCCAAGGCGGTGGCGAAGATCCCGCCGGGCATGCACTACGAGGCCAAGTGGGACGGCTTCCGGGCGATCGTGTTCCGCGACGGCGACGAGGTCGAGTTGGGCAGCCGCACCGGCAAGCCGCTGACCAGGTACTTCCCCGAGCTGGTGGCGGCGCTGAGGGAGCGGCTGCCGCCGCGTTGCGTGGTGGACGGGGAGATCGTGATCGCGCGGGACGGCCATCTGGACTTCGACGCGCTGACCGAGCGCATCCATCCGGCGGACTCGCGGGTGCGGACGCTGGCCGAGCGGACCCCGGCGTCCTTCGTCGCCTTCGACCTGCTGGCGCTGGACGACCATGCCCTGCTGGACGTGCCGCTGACCGACCGGCGGGCGCTGCTGGACCGGGCGCTCGCCGGGGTGAGCCCACCGGTGCATCTGGCGCCCGCGACGACGGACCTGGAGGAAGCGCGCCGCTGGTTCGAGCAGTACGAGGGCGCCGGTCTGGACGGGGTGGTCGCCAAGCCGCTGACGGTGCCGTACCTCCAGGACGAGCGGGCCATGTTCAAGGTCAAGCACGAGCGGACGGCGGACGTGGTGGTCGCCGGGTACCGCCTGCACAAGAGCGGCCCGGTGGTGGGCTCGCTGCTGCTCGGGCTGTACGACGACACGGGCGCTCTCCAGCACGTGGGCGTGGCGGCCGCGTTCACGATGAAGCGGCGCGCGGAGCTGGTGGCGGAACTCGCGCCGCTCAGGATGGACGACGTGAGCGGGCATCCGTGGGCGCGCTGGGCGGAGGAGGCGGCACACGAGACGGCCCGGCTGCCCGGGGCGCCGAGCCGCTGGTCGGGCAAGAAGGACCTGTCCTGGGTGCCGCTGCGCCCGGAGAAGGTCGCGGAGGTGGCCTACGACCACATGGAGAACGGCCGCCGCTTCCGGCACACCGCCCGCTTCCGCCGCTGGCGCCCGGACCGCACCCCCGAGAGCTGTACGTTCGCCCAGTTGGAGGAGCCGGTGCGCTACGACCTGGCGGAGATCCTGGGTGGTGCGCCCGGGGCGTGAGCGGCCTTCAGCCGCCGAGGTGCTCCAGCGCTCCGCTCGCGCGGGCCACGAGTCCGTCGGCTCCGCACGCCTGGGCCAAGTCGAGACCGCGGGTGAGCTCGGCCCGGGAGCGGGCGAGGATGCCGTGCTCGACCCGAGCCGCGGCGTGCTCGTACTGGCAGGGTGACGCCTCCAGATAGGCGACGGCCTTGGCGGCGAGGCGTTCGGCGCGCGGGCCGGTCTCCAGGGCGGCGGCGCAGCGCAGGGCCTCTCCTATGGCGGTGTCGGTGCCGAACCGCTCGGCCTGGCGGCGGGCGTCGGTGAGGAGCGCGCGGGCCCGTTCCGGGTCGTGCGGGGCGAGGGCGCGGGCCAGGTCGACGGCCCACGGCGCGAGCACCGGGTTGTGACCGCCACGGGCGGCGGCGGCCTTCTCGGCGGCCTCCAGCTCGTTGACGCCCTCCTCGGTGCGGCCCACGGCGAGCAGCAGGCGTCCGCGTACGGAGCGGATGTCGGGCAGCACGATGGTGGACGGGTAGGGCGGGGCGAAGCCGTAACTCTCGGCGACGGTCCACGCCTGGGCGACGTGGCCGCGGGCGAGCAGGATGTCGACCAGGCCGCAGATGGCCGACCAGTACAGCGGCAGGCCCCGGCCGACCCGCTCGGCCAGTCGGAGCGCCTCGCGCAGCGCGCCCTCGGCGTCCTGCAGCTTGCCCTGCCTGCGGTAGGCGAGGCCGAGGTAGGCGTTGGCCAGGGAGAGGTGGCCGCCGTGCCAGCCGGCGCGGGTGTAGGCGCGCAGGGCCTCGGAGAAGAGGCTCTCGGCGCGGTCGAGCCGGTCGGTGTGGGCGTAGGCGCTGCCGAGCATCATCAGCAGCTCGACGCCCCACTCGTCGTCGGTCCAGCCGAGACCGGGGGCGAGGCGGCCGTTGACCAGGGCGCGGTCGCACAGCTCGACCACCAGCTCGGCGTTCTCGCCGTGGGTCATGGCGTCGAAACCGCGCAGGATCAGCAGGGCGCGCTCGGAGTTGTCGCGTCCGGTGCAGGTGGCGGCGAGTTCGGCCAGTCGCCGGGAGCGTTCCGGGGAGACGGTCTCGCCGTGCACGGCCTCCCAGGTGAACTGCACGGCCTGGAGCCGCATCCGCACCGGGCCCGGCTCGTGCCGGTCGGCCTCGGCCTCCACGGTACGGACGGCCTCCTCCAGCTGGTCGTTGTGGAGCAGGGCCTGGGAGAGCCGGATGGAGGCGTCCACGCGCTGGGCGCTGTCGAGTCCGGGGACGGCGAGGGCGTCACGCAGGTGCTCGATGGTGAGCGCGGGTGCCGACAGCAGCCTGGCGCGGCCGAGTTCGTACAGCACCTGGGCCCGCACCTCGGGCAACGGGGGTTCCCTCAGGGCGCGTTCCAGGCAGGCGCACGCGGCGTCGGGGGCGCCGACGGCGAGGTGTTCGCGGGCGGCCTCGCGCAGTTGCTCGACCAGGGTCTCGTCACCCTCGGGGTGCACCTTGAGCAGGTGCCGGGCGGCCTCGGCGGCGCTGCGTCCGGTCTCGGCGACGATGTTCGCGGCGATGCCGTGCATGGCGGTGCGCATGGCGTCCGTGATGGAGTCGTAGACGGCGGAGGCGATCAGGGGGTGCACGAACTCCAGCGTGACGTCCTGGGGTTGGGGTGCGGCCGGGTCGGGGACGACCTCGGCGAGGATGCGGGCGCCGCAGAGCAGCTCGGCACAGCGGGTGGCGGTGTCGGCGTCCATCATGGCGAGCCGGGCGACGAGGCCGACCGGGCTGCCGGTGCCGAGGATGGCCGCCGCCCAGGCGAACTTGGTGGGCTCGACGCCGAGTTCCCGCAGCCGGCTGACGAGTCCGCCGCCGCGCGCGGAGCGGTTGAGGTCGCGCAGTTCGGCGGCGCGGTCCTCCCTGGGCTGGAGTTCGCGGTCGCGGACCTTGGCGAGGAGTTCGACGGTGTCGTAGGCGTTGCCGCCGGTGACGGCCCAGACCTCGCGGCAGAACGGGTCGTCGGCCTGCGGGCCGACGGTGGCGCGGGTGAGTCCGGCGGTGGCCTGCGGGGTGAGCGCGCTGAGGTTGCTGACGGGGCGGCCCGCGGCGGCGATGTCGTCCAGCAGGCGGGCGCTCTCGCCCTGGGCCTCGCCGGGCCTGCGGGCGACCACCACGAGCACGGGCAGGTCGGCCAGGCGCTGGGCGAAGGCGGCGAGCCAGCGCAGCGTCTCCAGGTCGGCCCAGTGGGCGTCGTCGACCAGGAGGACCAGCGGATAGGTGCGGGAGGCGAGGCGGCGGACCGCGTACACGAGTCCGTCGCACACGTAGCTCGGGTCGGGGCTGCCCTCGCCGGGCTCCACGATGCCGAGGGCGGGGCCGGAGATGTCGTACCAGGAGGCGAGGTAGTCGCGGGCCTCGTCCTGGGTGAGGGCGGCGAGCGCGGGCTGGAGGAGCTGGCGCAGGACGTGGAACGGGACGGACTTGAGGGTCTCGCCGGCGCGGGCCGACCAGACCACGCAGCCGCGGCGTTCGGCGATGCGGCGTATCTCGGCGAGCAGGGCGGTCTTGCCGAGTCCGGCCTCGCCGCGGAAGAGGAGGAGGCTGCCGGCGGACTCGCGGTCGGCGCACAGCAGCTCGATCGCCTCGGTGACGGCGGCGATCTCCGCTTCCCGCTCCCACAGGTAGCCCGAGGCGACCGCCTGTGGCCGCTCCTCCGTCATCCCGTTACCTCCGCAGGTAGTCCGAACGGCGTACGAAGAACGAGCGTAGCCGTCCGAACGGGCCATCGGCGCCCGCTCCGGGCAGGTGTTGCCCCGCCGGGTGAGCCAGGTACCGGCCCGGCTGACGTGCACCCCTCCCGACCGGCCGGTTTGTGCCCTTGCCTACGTCAACTCTGTTCAGTCGGGCACTTATTGACCAGGAATCCGATAAACCTGTGAATCGGTACGGGGCTTCGGTGCGCCCGTGGGCGGGTGCTCTCATCCGGCTTTCACCGACTCCTCATACGGTATGCCCATGACCCAGGTGACTCCTCCCGGCTGGTATCCCGACCCCGGACAGACGCACGACGCTCCGCCCACCGAGCGCTGGTGGGACGGCAACGCCTGGACGGCCGAGGTCCGTCCGGCCGGGACGGCCCAGGCCGCTCCCCCGCCCGCCTACCCTCCGTACGCCTACGGCGGTTACCCGCCGCAGCCCCCGGCCGGGAACCGCCGCGGGCTGCGCACCGGCATAGCCGTCGCGGCGGCGGCCGCGGTGCTGGCGTGCGTCGGGGTCGGCGTCTACGCGCTGGCCAAGGACCCCGGCGGGGGCGACCGCGCCGACTCCCGCCCCGGGCAGGGGCAGGAGCGCCGGCAGGAGGGACCGGGCGACCCGCAGAAGTCGCCGTCCCCCGACCGGTCGGCCGCGCCCGAGGTGCGCGGCGGCGGCACCCTGCCGGACCCGGTCAACGGGATCAGCATGCCGGTGCCCGAGGGCTGGACCGGCCAGGCGTTCGCCGCCGGCGCCCAGGTGACCTCGGACACGTCCTACAAGTGTCCCGGCGACACCTCCAAGAACTGCACCGCGGGCGGGGCGTACTCGGCTCCGGCCCGCGTGCTGGGCACGCGCGGTGAGACGGCGGAGGCGGTCGCCAAGGCCGATGTCGCGGCCAACGCCGAGGAGTCGTACGGCGGGAAGTCCTACGGGGGCATCACGTCGCACCAGGTGCTGGCGGCGCGGGCGGTGACGGTGGCCGGGCAGAAGGGCTATCTGGTGCGCTGGAAGGCGGTCACCAGCAAGGGTGCCGACGGCTATGTGGAGTCCGCCGCGTTCCCCTCGCCCGCCGATCCGAGCCGCATGCTGGTGGTGCGCTTCGGGCTGGACGTGGGGCAGTCCACGGCGGTGATGGACGAGATCCTCGAGGGGATCAAGGTGTCGTCCGCCGGAGGCTCCGGCCAGGACGTCTGAACCGGGCCGGCCGGACAATCCCGCGGACGAAGTCCGGGCCGGGCGGAATCCCCCTCCGCTCAAGGGGAACCCCGCCCGGCCTGGGCGTGCGCCGCCCCCGTCCCCACGGTGCGGCGCGTCCAGGTCACCGTTCAGTCATCCCGTGAACGGCGCCCTGGCGTCTGTACCGGCCTACTCGGCCGGATTCCTCGTCAGACCGAGCGCGGGAAGCACGACGGCCTCCACGAACCCGGCCAGGTATTCGGAGTCGGCATACTGCCCGCACAGCACGGGGCGCACGCGCAGGACGCCGAACATCATCGCCGGTACGTACTCCAGCGCGGGGTGGCCCGCCGGGACCTCGCCCCGCGCCACGCCCCGCTCCAGCATCTCCTGGAGCGCGGCGATCTCGGGGTGGACCAGCGCCTCGCGCAGCGCCTCGGCCAGTTCCCGGTCGTCGGTGACGGCGTGCCCCAGCGACTGCAGCAGCCGGGTGTCCTTGCCCGACCAGTCCCCCGCGGCCCGCGCGGCCTGCCGCAGGTCCTCGGTGAGCGAGCCGGTGTCGATCCCGGCGAACCGCACCTTGCGGCTGGCCCGCAGCGCGGCGGCGACGAACTGGGGCTTGGTCTTCCACTGCCGGTAGAGCGTGGACTTGCTGCAGCGGGTGCTGGCGGCGATGCCCTCCATGGTGACGGACTCGTAGCCGCAGTGGCGGATCTGGTCGAGCACGGCGTCGAAGAACTCCTGCTCACGCTCGGGCGTGAGCTTGGAGCGGCGCGAGGCGACGACCGTCTCCGGTTCGTCCGCGGCCTGCGACGTCATACCTGGCTTCCCCTCACTCGTCCCCGGCATGTCCTGCCCGATCCCAGTGTGTCGCACTGTACCGATACGCCAGTGTACCGGTACTCGACCGTATCGGTACACTGGCGTATCGGTACGGAAACGTATCGCTGAGTTCGGAAGCCGTCCGGACCCAGCACGCACCACCGTCAGTGAAGGGGGCCGGGGGATGAACGCCCGATCCGAGCCCGCCGGAACGGAACCGGAACCAACGCTCCGGCCGCCGCTCCTGCGGGAGTTCCTGCTCGTCGCGGGGCTCTTCTTGGTCTACAAGCTCGGACGGCGGCTCGCCGACGGCCACACCTCGGACGCCTTCCGCGACGCCGACCGGGTCTGGCACCTGGAGCGCGCCGTCCATCTGCCGTCCGAGACGGACGTCCAGTCGGCGCTGCTGCACGGCGACGCCCTGGTCCACCTGGCGAACACCTACTACGCCACCGTGCACTTCCCGGCCACCGTCGCCTTCCTCGCCTGGCTGTATCTGCGCCGCCCCGCCCACTACGTCTGGGCCCGCCGGGTCCTGGCGCTGGTGACGAGCGCGGCGCTGGTGCTGACCTTCACCTTCCCGCTGGCCCCGCCGAGGATGCTCAGCGGCACCGGCCTGCTGGACACGGCCCGGATATACGGCCCCTCGGTGTACGGGCCGCCCGCCCGCGACCACCTGTCCAACCAGTTCGCCGCGATGCCCTCGCTGCACTTCGGCTGGGCGCTGATGGTGGCCGTCGGCCTGATCGCCGCCACCCGGTCCCGGTGGCGCTGGCTGTGGCTGCTGCATCCGCTGGTCACCCTGGCGGTGATCGTGGGCACCGCGAACCACTACTGGCTGGACTCGATCGTGGCGACGGCTCTGCTGGTCACCGCGCTGGCCCTGATCCCCTCCCCGCACCGCACCGCGGGGCCGGGGAACGCGGGCACCGCCCGGCTCCGGCTCCTTCCGCAGGACACCGCGCTCGCGGGACCGGCCCGATGAGCGGCGCGCTGGCGGCCGCCATCGGCCTGTCCCTGATATCGGCCGTCGCCTACGCCTCGGCGGCCGTCGCGCAGGAGCGCCTCGCCTCCCGGAACCCGGGCTCGGGTCTGCTGCGGATGCTCAGCACCGGCGCCTGGTGGTCGGCGGTCGGCCTCAACGCGGGCGCCGCCCTGCTGCACGTCGTCGCCCTGCGGTACGGCCCGCTCACCGTGGTCCAGCCGCTCGGCGCCCTGACCCTGGTCGCGGCGGTGCCGCTCGGCGCGCGGGCGGCCGGACGCCGGGTCAGCGCCCTGGAGTGGCGGGGTACGGCCCTGACCCTGCTGGGGCTGGGCGCGCTGCTGACGGCGGCCTCCGGTCCGGCGCCGGAGCGGGCGCTGAGCCTGCCCTCCGCGCTGGCGGTCGCCGCCACGACCACCGCCGTGATCGGCACCCTGAGCCGCCCCGGCGCCCGGCCGGGCCTCAGGCACGCGACCGCGTCCGGGTTCGCCTCGGGTGTCGCCTCCGCACTCACCCAGACCGCGACGGTGGCGGCCACCGAGGGCACCGGCCCGGCGCTGAGCCCGCTGGTGATCGTGGTCGCGGTACTGGTGGCCGCGTTCGCCACCGGCGGGCTGCTGCTGTCGCAGACGGCCTACCGGGGCGGTCTCGGTGCCCCGCTCGCGGTGGTCACCCTGGCCAACCCGCTGGCCGCCTCGGTCATCGGGCTGACCCTGCTCGGCCAGGGCCTCCACGGCGGCGCCGTCGGCATCCTGCTGGCCCTCGCCGGGGCGGCCCTGGCGGCCCGGGGCGTCGTCCTGCTGACCCGCGCGACCCCGGCCACCGCGTCCGTACCGACGCCCGCGCCCGGACCGGACGACGAGGAGCACCCGGTGGCGGCGGTACTGGCCCTGGAGCCGCACACAGCGACGCGGGAGCCGAGGCTGACCCGTCGGCGGTCGAGGCCACGGCGGCTGACCCGGCTGTAGCCGGGGCCCGGAGAGACCGCACACGAAAGGGCGGCCGGCGCGTCACGCGCCGGCCGCCCTTTCGTGTCTCGACCCGGGGACTCGTCAGCCCAGGCCGCGCGAGTCCTGCTTCAGCGCGGTGTCCACGGTGAGCGCCGTCGCCACGACGAGGCTCCGCAGCGGCTCGGGCAGCGGCTGGTGGATCTGGAGGACGTAGTTGTCCGCCGTGGTGAACAGCGTCTTGGCCAGACCTTCCCAGGACTTGGTGATACGGGCGATCTCGGTGCCCTCGTGGTCCACGATGGCGAAGTTCCAGGCCCGCCAGTTCTCCGCCTTGATCGCGCCGACCTGCCGGCCGTCCACGTTCATGGCGAAGTTGATCTTGCCGATCATGTTCTGCTGGACGATCTCACCGACCTGCGAGCCGTCCGGACGGGCCACCAGGACACGCGACTTGAAGATCTTCGCGGGACGGGTGAGCAGCAGCTGCGGCTGCCCCTGGGTGTCCCGGATCTCCAGCCGGTGGGTGAGGAACTGGTCCCAGCTCGACACGAAGCGCAGGATCTTGCGGAGCACGCCCTGGCCGACCTCGACCACGGCACCGAGGTCCCGGCCGTTCTGGTCCATGACCTTGTACTCGTTGGTCAGCTCGATGAGCTTGGCCTTCTGGTTCACCACGAGGACGGGCTCGGTGAACAGGGTCCCGCCGGGTGTCGGTTCCGTACCGTCCGGGCCGGGGTGGGAGCCTGAAGAAACGTTCGATTGCGTGGTCACCGGGGCACCCTACCGTGGCTTGAACCGTACCTGACCATTCTGTTCCGGGAACGGGAAGTTCCGCTTGGTTCCGGACGCACCGGCCCACTCCCCCGTCGAGGAGCGGACCGGTGCGCGGGCTTCATTCGTCAGGAGGTCTGGTACGCCTCCACCTCGCTGAACTGCCCGGCCGGCCAGCCGGTGTTGCCGGTGACGGTCAGGCGGAGATGGCGGAGGCTGGTGCCGCTCGGGAGGGAGACGGTGACGGTGTTGCCGGTCGCCGGGTCGAAGCGGTAGTCCTTGGCGGCGGCCAGGGTGGTGAAGTTCGAGCCGTCGGTGCTGCCCTGGACGGCGACGGTCTGGGTACGGGCGCCCCACGCCGAGGACGGGGGCAGCTTGAGCACGACGCGGCGGACCGGGTAGGCGGAGCCGAGGTCGGACGTCCAGGACTGCGGGAAGGCGTTGTTGGCCGACTCCCAGTAGGTGTTGGCGTCGCCGTCGGCCGCCTTGCCGGGGGTGTAGACGTCCTGGGAGCCGGTCGCGGTGGCCGGGCGGCCCTTGACCAGGTTGCGGCCCGGGTCCGGCTCGGGGTTGCCCTGGCCGGGCTGGGGCCAGGTCGAGCAGTCCGCCCAGGTGCTGCTCCAGCCGGAGTTGCCCCCGCCGTCGGTGAGCGCGAAGGAGCCGGAGTTCGCCGGGTAGGGGCAGTTGTAGATCCCGGCGACGCCCACCTGGGTGGCGGTGACGTTCCTGAGGGTGGCCGCGCCCTGCGCCTCGGCCTGCACGACCACGGTCCCGGTGTTCTTCACCGTCGCGCCGGTCACGTTGACGTTGCGTACCGGGTAGCCCTGGCCGCCGCCGGAGACGAACTCGAAGGCGGAGTAGGGGCTGTCGGTGATCGTGGTGTCGGTGATGTTGACCGTGGCGTTGATGGCGCTGTCGTAGGAGTCGACGCGCAGCGCGCCCATCGGGTGGTTCCAGTTGGGGTTCAGGGCGCCGGTGCGGACCAGGGTGTTGCCCGAGACCGTGATGGTGCCGGCCAGCGGCGAGAAGGGGTCGAGGAACTTCTGGTTGGAGATGGCGATCCCGCTGCCGAGGGCGTTGGTGTCGGAGACCAGGTTGTTCTTCACCGAGATGTCGGTGCCGCCGTAGATGGCGATGCCGTTGGCGAGGTTGGGCTGCGAGATGGTGTTGTTCTCGAAGCTGGAGTTGCTGTCGGGGGCGTAGAGCGACCACATGGCGAGGGAGTCGTCGCCCTGGTTGCGCAGGAAGTTGTTGCTGACGCGGACCCCGCGGGCGTTGCCGTTGAGGTTGAGGCCGTCGGCGGTGGTGTCGAGGATGCGGTTGTTCTCCACGACCAGGTTGTCGTTGTTGCCCGTCAGCCACAGGCCGACCTTCATGTGCTGGACCCACATGCCGGACACCGACGAGTTGGGGCCGAGCGAGCCGTTGACGAAGTTGTCCGGGCTGGAGTCGACGCGCTCGGTCACCTCGCCGATGACCGCGAAGTCCCGCAGGTGGACGTTGCCCGCGGAGCTCGACTGGTCGATGAAGCGTGAGGTGTGCACGACCGAGTACCAGTGCCCGGCGCCGCGCAGTGTCACGTTCTGCACCCCGCTGAGCGAGGACGTGATCCGGTAGTCGCCCGGTGGAATCCACACCGTGCCGCCCTGCGCGGCCGCGATGGCGTCGCGGAACGCCTGGGTGGAGTCGCCGCCGCCGCTGGGGTCGGCGCCCTTGGAGACGACGGACACCGAACCGGCGGGCTGGGTGGCGGCGGCCGCGGCCTGCTCGAAGTCGGCGACGTCCACCGTGACCTGGGTGCCGGTGGACTCGAAGGCGACCTTGTCGCCCGCCTGGACGTTCTGGCCGAGCAGCAGGCGGGCGTTGTCGAAGAAGTGGTGGTTCTTCGAACCGGGGATCCAGCTCGTGTCGATGTAGCTGTACTTGGAGGTCACGGGCAGCGTCCTGGCGATCCGGGTGCCGTTGACGTAGACCGCGAGCGAACCGGACTGGCCGTCCGGGACGCTGTAGGCGACGTTCACGGCGTTGGCCGCGCGCGGCACGGTGAACTCCACGCGCTGCCCGGAGCTCAGGCGGACGGCCTGCCGTCCGGAGGCCTCCGAGGCGAGGCTGCCCTGGGTGTAGTCGGGGCCGACCTTGCTGCCGGTGGTGCCGGCGGACTCGGCCTCGACGGAGGTGAACGGGAGCGTCGCGCCGGAGGCGGCGTGCGCGGCCGGGGCCACGGCGACCGTCATGCCCGCTGCTAGGGCGACGACGGCGCCCAGGGCGGGCAGGCTCCTGAGGTGTCTTGCGGTGCTGCTGTGCATGTGCTGATCCCTTCAGGGTGGGGGTGCCGGGGATAGCAGGTGCGGGGGTGGGGCGGCGGTTCAGGCGCGCAGCCAGACCGCCGTGTCCTGCGGCAGCCGGCCCGACTCGTCCAGGGGGCCGCTGCTGAGCAGGAGTTCCGCGTGCGCGGGCAGTTCGGCGGCGGTGGCGGCGAGGTTCACCACGCACAGGGCGCCGTCGGAGCGGGCGAAGGCGAGGACGCCCTCGGGGGCGGGGAGCCAGGTCAGCGGGCCCTCGCCGAACGCGGGACGGGTGGCGAGCGCCGCGCGGTACAGGGTGAGCATGGAGTGCGGGTCGCGCTCCTGCCGGTCGGCCGCGTACGCCGCCCAGTCCGCCGGCTGCGGCAGCCAGGGCTCCTCGCGCGAGCCGAAGCCCGCGTGGGGGGCGTCGGCGGACCAGGGCAGCGGGACCCGGCAGCCGTCGCGGCCGGGGTCGGTGCCGCCGGAGCGGTGGTGCATCGGGTCCTCGATCCGGTCCACCGGGATGTCCGCCTCGGGCAGGCCCAGTTCCTCTCCCTGGTACAGGTACACCGAGCCGGGCAGGGCGAGGGAGAGCAGGGCGGCGGCGCGGGCGCGGCGGGTGCCGAGCGCGAGGTCGGTGGGGGTGCCGAACGCCTTGGCCGCGAAGTCGAAGCCGGTGTCGGCGCGGCCGTAGCGGGTGACGGTGCGGGTGATGTCGTGGTTGCAGAGCACCCAGGTGGCGGGGGCGCCTACGGGGGCGTGCTCGGCGAGGGTGGAGTCGATGGCCGCGCGCAGCCGGTCCGCGTCCCAGGGGCAGGACAGGAAGGCGAAGTTGAAGGCGGTGTGCAGCTCGTCGGGGCGGAGATAGCGGGCGAAGCGCTCGGCGTCGGGGAGCCAGACCTCGCCGACGAACACCCCGCCGTACTCGTCGGCGACCGCGCGCCAGGAACGGTAGACGTCGTGCAGTTCGTCGCGGTCGACGAAGGGGTGGGGGTCGGGGGCACCGGCGAGGTCGGGCAGGTCGGGGTCCTTGGCGAGCAGGGCGGCGGAGTCGATGCGGACGCCCGCGACACCGCGCTCGAACCAGAAGCGCAGGATGTCCTCGTGCTCGCGGCGCACGGCGGGGTGGGCCCAGTTGAGGTCGGGCTGTTCGGGGGTGAACAGGTGCAGGTACCAGTCGCCGTCGGGCAGCCGGGTCCACACCGGTTCGGTGGAGCCGACGAACTGCGACGGCCAGTCGTTGGGCGGGAGCTCGCCGTGCGCGCCGCGTCCGGGGCGGAAGTGGAACAGTTCGCGCTCGGGGCTGCCGGGCCCGGCGGCGAGCGCGGCCCGGAACCAGGGGTGCTGGTCGGAGACGTGGTTGGGCACGATGTCGACGATGGTGCGGATGCCCAGCTCACGGGCCTCGGCGATGAGCTTCTCGGCCTCGGCGAGGGTGCCGAAGGCCGGGTCGACGGTGCGGTAGTCGGCGACGTCGTAGCCGCCGTCCTTCATCGGGGACAGGTACCAGGGGTTGAACCACAGTGCGTCCACGCCGAGTTCGGCGAGGTAGGGCAGTCGGGCGCGGACCCCGGCGAGGTCGCCGGTGCCGTCGCCGTCGCCGTCCGCGAAGCTGCGCACGTACACCTGGTAGATGACGGCCGAGCGCCACCAGTCGGCCTGCCTGCGGGCATGGCTGGGCTGTGCCACGGTGCGTGCCCTTTCTGTCGAGTCTGTCGAGGGGGCCGGGTCAGCCCTTGGTGCTGCCCGCGCTGATCCCGGCGATGATGTGCCGCTGGAACACCAGGAAGAGCGCCACCATGGGGATGCTGGCGATCACCATGGCCGCGACGAGCACGGTGAGCTGGATGTTCTGCGACAACTGGACGAGGGCCACACTGATGGGCTGCTTGTCGGTGTCGGAGAAGACCATCAGCGGCCAGAGGAAGTCCTGCCAGACGGCGACCAGCGCGAAGATGGAGACCACGCCGAGCACCGGGCGGGACATGGGCAGCACGACCGACCAGAGGGTGCGCAGCTTCCCCGCGCCGTCGATCTCGGCGGCCTCCAGCACATCGCGGGGCAGCTGGTCGAAGAACCGCTTGAGCAGGTACAGGTTGAAGGCGTTGGCGACGGCCGGCAGCCAGATGCCCAGCGGGTCGTTGAGCAGGCTGGTGTGGATCAGCGGCAGGTCGGCCGCGGTCAGGTACTTCGGCACGACGAGCGCCTGCGCCGGGACCATCAGGGTGGCGAGGATGCCGCCGAGGACCACGTTGCCGAAGGCGGGCTTCAGCTTGGACAGCGCGTAGGCGGCGGCCGTGCAGAACACGAGCTGGAAGGCCCAGGCACCGGCGGCCTGCACCACGGTGTTCCACAGGTGCTGCGGGAGCTGCATCAGGTCCCAGGCGTCGGTGTAGCCGTCCAGGTGCCAGTGCTCGGGGGCCAGGGTGGGCGGGGTACGGGCGATCTCGTCCGGGGACTTCATCGCGCCGGACGCCATCCAGTACACCGGGAACAGGAAGGCGAGCGCGAAGAGGACGACGACGGCCCCGAACACCGTCCAGTACAGGGCCCGCCCGCGCGGACGGGCGAGGGTGGCCGGGGAGATGAGGGTGCGGGTGCTCACGCGCCCTCCTCGGTACGGGTGTTCATGCGTCCCCCTCGCCGCGGGTGAGCCGGAGGTAGAGGGCGGAGAAGGCGCCGAGCAGTACCAGCAGCATCGTGCTGAGGGCGCAGGCCCCGCCGAAGTCGTTGTAGAGGAAGGCGTACTTGTAGATCAGGTAGAGCACGGTCACGGTCGCGCTCTCCGGACCGCCTCCGGTGATCACGAAGGGCTCGGTGAACACCTGCATGGTGGCGATGATCTGGAGGAGCATCAGCATCAGGATCACGAACCGCGTCTGCGGGACCGTGACGTGCCGGACGCGCTGGATCAGGTTGGCTCCGTCGAGTTCGGCGGCCTCGTACAGCTCGCCGGGGATGGACTGGAGGGCGGCGAGGTAGATGAGGACGGTGCCGCCGAGGTTGGCCCAGGTCGCCACGATCACCAGGGAGATCAGCGCGGTGTCGGTGCCGTTGGACCAGTTCGAGGTGGGCAGGTGCAGGGCGCGCAGGGTCTCGTTGGCGAGGCCGGCGCCGGGGTCGTAGAACCACTTCCACAGCAGGGCGCTGACCACCGGCGGGATCATCACCGGGAGGTAGACCACGACCCGGAAGAAGGCCTTGGCGTGCCGGAGTTCGTTCAGCACGAGGGCGAGCACGAAGGGGACGGCGAAGCCGATGAGGAGGGCGAGCACGGTGAAGGTGAGGGTGTTGCGCCAGGCCGCGCCGAACTCTGGATCGTGCAGGACCCGGCGGAAGTTGGCGGTGCCGACCCATTCGGGCGCGGAGCCCGGGGTGTAGCGCTGGAAGGCGATGACGACGGCGCGGATCGCCGGGTACCAGGAGAACAGGGCGAAGCAGAGCAGGCCGCCGAGGAGGAAGCCGTAGGCACGGACCTGGTCGGCGAGCGCCCGGCGGCCCCGGCCGCCGCCCGCCGGGGACGGGGGCGGGGCCAGGGGGGCGGCGGCAGCGGGGAGCCGCTCGGCCGTCTTGGTCATGGTGGTCAGCCCCGCGCCAGGATGCTGTCGATCTTGCCGTCGGCGTCCTTGAGCAGCTGGTCGACGTCCGCGTCCTTCTTGGTGAGGACGGCGGAGACGACCCCGTCGAGCACCGAGTAGATCTGCTGGGCGTGCGGCGGCTCGATCTTCATGTCGAGGCTCTGGTTGCCGTCCAGGAACGACTGGTAGTTCTCCACCGGGACGTTGGCGTTGGCCTTCTTGACCTGCTGGTCCTTGGCGTCGGCGGCGCCGGTGAACAGGCGCGGCTCGGGCAGTCCCACGGGCGCGTCGTTCTTCTTGGCGCGGGCGTAGTCGCCGAGGAAGCCGTCTCCGGGAGTGAGGAACATGTGGTCGAGCCACTTCAGGCCGGCGCGGATCTGGGCGGGGCTCGCCTTCTTGTTGAACATGTAGCCGTCGCCGCCGATGAGCGTGCCCTTGCCGCCGGGCATCGGGGCGAGCGCCAGGTCCTTGTACGAGCCGCCCTTCTCCTTCACCAGGATCGGGATGTTGTCCGGCGCCGAGAGGTACATGCCGAGCTTGCCCGAACCCATCATCTGCTGGGCGTCGTTGATGACGAGGAGCTGCTTGCTGCCCATGGAGTCGTCCGCCCAGCGCATGTCGTGCAGGTTCCGCAGCACGGCGTGGCCCTCGGGGGTGTCCACGGTGGCCTTCTTGCCGTCGGCGCTGACGACGTCGCCGCCCTGGGAGTACAGCTCCGCCGTGAAGTGCCAGCCGCCCTGGTTCTGGGCGCTGTAGTCGGCGTATCCGACGGTGCCGTCGCCCAGTCCGGCGATCTTCTTGGCGGCGGCGCGCACCTCGTCCCAGGTGGCCGGGGGCTTGTCGGGGTCGAGGCCGGCCTTCTCGAACAGGGCACGGTTGTAGATCAGCCCCATGGAGTAGCCGGTGCGCGGGATGCCGTAGACCTTGCCGTCGACGGTGTAGATGTCCCGGAGCTGCTTCTGGATGCTGTCGTAGCTCTTGAGCTCCTTGACGTACGGGGTGAGGTCGGCGGCCTGGTGGATGTCGACCACATGCCGGGCGTCGGTGAAGTAGGTGTAGAACACGTCCTCCATCTGGCCGCCGGCGAGCTTGGCGTCGAAGGTCTTGGGGTCCTGGCAGGGGAAGGCGTCGTGGGCGGCCACGTCGATGTCCGGATGGGCCTTCTCGAAGGAGGCGATGTCCTCCTCGAAGAACCGGCGGTCGACCTTGGCGCTCTTGGGCGGCTCGCAGTTGACGGTGATGCGGGTCTTGCCGCCCGCCGAACTGTCGTCGTCCGAGCCGCAGGCTGCTGCGGTGAGGGCGAGGGAGGAACAGACGCCGATCGCGGCGACGGTGCGGCGGAACCCGGTGCTTCTCATCGGTGGACCCCTCAAGGCAGGAGCGGTGGGCGCCGCACACTCAAGCACCGACGACACCTGGCCGCAAGATGTCGCGCAGAATCTGTAATTATTTGACAGCTAGACGGTTCCTCGGAGCGCTCAGTCGCGCGGCGCTTGCGCGGTGGAGCCCCGGACCACCAGCTCGGGCTCGAACAACAGCTCCTCGGCGGGGACGGCGGTGCCGCCGATCTGGGCGTTCAGCAGTTCCACGGCCGCCCGCCCCATGGCCTCGATCGGCTGGCGGACGGTGGTGAGCGGGGGCTCGGTGCAGTTCATGAAGGCCGAGTCGTCGTAGCCGACCACGGAGATCCGCCCCGGCACGTCGAGTCCCTTGCGGCGGGCGGCCCGCACCGCGCCGAGGGCGAGCGGGTCGCTGGCGCAGATGATGCCGGTGACACCCCGGTCGATGAGCCGGGAGGCGGCGGCGTGGCCGCCCTCGATGGAGAAGATGGCGCGGGCCACATGGGCGTCCGGCAGATCCCCGGCCAGCGCTCGGGCGGCGGCGAGCTTGCGGGCGGAGGGGACGTGGTCGGCGGGGCCGAGGACCAGACCGATGCGTTCGTGGCCGAGGGAGGCGAGATGGCGCCACGCCTGCTCGACGGCGACCGTGTCGTCGCAGGAGACGGCGGGGAAGCCGAGGTGCTCTATGGCCGCGTTGACCAGTACGACCGGGATGCTCCGGTCCGCGAGGCGGCGGTAGTGGTCGTGGGGGGCGTCGGCCTGCGCGTACAGCCCGCCGGCGAAGACGACGCCGGAGACCTGCTGCTGGAGGAGGAGTTCGACGTAGTCGGCCTCCGAGACGCCGCCCTTGGTCTGGGTGCAGAGCACCGGGGTCAGCCCGAGCTGGGCGAGCGCACCCCCGATGACCTCGGCGAACGCGGGGAAGATGGGGTTCTGGAGTTCCGGCAGGACCAGGCCGACCAGCCGGGCGCGCTCGCCGCGCAGCTGGGTGGGGCGCTCGTACCCCAGGACGTCCAGGGCGGTGAGGACCGACTGCCGGGTGGCGTCGGAGACTCCGGGCTTGCCGTTGAGCACCCGGCTGACCGTGGCCTCGCTGACCCCGACCTTCTTCGCCACTTCCGCAAGTCGTCGCGTCATGCGCGCAAGGGTAGCGCAAGCTACGCAAGCAGCTTGCGTAAGTGTGCGGCGGGTGCGGATGACCCGGCGCCGTCGATGACCTGAACACCGACGGGGCCGGGCCGGGTCTACGGGGTGGGGACGACCATCAGGTGGGCGCGCCGGCCTGCGGCGGACGGCTGCCGGGGGATCATCGTCAGGCGCCGGTGGCCCAGGTCGCGCAGCAGGGGCGGGGTCTCGTCCACCACCCGGCACTCGGCGGTGCCCCGGCGCGGATCGGGGTGGTGCAGCAGGCGTACCGCGCCGTCGAGCCGGGCCGCGCTCTCGCCGACCGCGTGTATCCAGTGCGGCAGCCCCTGCCGGTAGGCGGCCTCCATGATCGGGTCGTGGGCCACGTCCCGGCGTATCGCCTGGAGTTCGTGGTCGTGGCCGTACCCCTCCATCGCGGTCTTGAGCTGGGCCAGCATCGGCAGGCACCAGGCCGGCTCGTGCTCGCCGAGCACCCGGCCCGCGTCGGGGTGGAAGAGGACGAAGCGCAGGAAGTTGTCGCCGGGCATCGCGGTGGGGTGGTGGCGCACCTCTCCGAAGAGGGTGGCGAAGGCGTCGTTGGCCAGAACGACGTTCCAGCGGTGGTCCACGACGAGCGAGGGGAACGGGGCAGCCTCCACCACGGCGGCGTAGTCGTCCAGATACTCCCGCGCCTCACAGCTCTCGGGGACGGACCGGGATACCGGCCGCCGCCCTCCCGCCTGATGTGCCATCGGGTGGTCACCCCTCTTGCCTTGGCCGCCTGCACGCGGCGCTGCGATCCTGCTGCTCCGACAAGAGCCGTGTCAACTATCGTGGCATTTCATGCCTGTTGACGGCTGAAATTCGCCACAGTTGTGGCGAGACCTGGATGCGAGTTCGAACCACGGGCTACTCTCCGGGATGTTCACGGCGGCCGGGGGTGACAAGCGCGCCCGCTCTCGCGCGGCCCCAAGAGACGTAGGAGTTCTGTCGGTGACGGATGGCTACGGGAATACGGGCGCCGCGGCGACCGCTCAGCTTCCGGCCGTCGTCGCCCGCGTCACCGCGCTCGCCGACCGCCTCGGCGTCCCGCACCCCGAGGTGTTCGACACCGCCCGGCTCTCGGTCGGCAGCGGGGTCCCGGAGCCCGTCGTCAAGGCGCTGCTCACCGGCCGCCCGGCCGGTGAACCGGACGTGCAGGCCCGCTTCCTGCAACGGCTGGACCTGCTGCGCCGCACCCGGCTCAAGCCCGGCGGGCGCAGATACACCCAGCAGGAGATCGCGGACGGCGCCGGCATGTCCCGGCAGCAGGCCGGGGCCCTGATCAACGGCGACCGGCGCCCCACGATGGAGCACTGCGACGCGCTCCAGCGGTTCTTCCACGTACACGCCGGTTTCCTCACCGCGGAGGACCCCGAGGCGCTCGCGGGCGTCCTCCAGCACACCGAGCAGGAGCTGCTCCAGAAGCTGGCCGACCGGGAGAGGGCCGCCTCAGGGACGGCGCAGGACCCGCTGGAGCGACTGCTCCAGGACCACGGGGTGCGCGGGATCGCCTGGCGTGCCGCCCAGCTCCCCACCGACCAGCACCGCGACAAGGTGGCGGAGTGGCTGGACATGCTGCTGGAGAGCGTCCGGCAGCCGGGGTCGTGATCGGGATGGGGTCCAAGAACATCGCCAGGGGGATGCGGCGGCTGTGCGCCGAACTCGTCGGCCAGTTGGACCGGCGGCCCGCGCCGGTGCCGCCCGAGGAGCTGTACCGCTCGCTGTGCTCGGCGATGAGCCGCAGGCGCGGCCGCCCGGTGCACTTCCGTACGTCGGTCTTCCCGCCCGGCACGGCCAGCGGGCTGTGGGTGGACATGAGCGACCGGGATCTGGTCGTGGTGGAGGAACGGACCGCACCCGACCACCAGTTGGTGATCCTCGGCCATGAGCTGTGGCACATGCAGACCGACCACGTCGCCCACCGGGTCGACGGTCTCGGCATGGGCGTGGCCACCCGGCTGCTGGCGGACGACACCGACCGGGACGCGCTGCGGGCGGCCGTGCACCGGGTCGCCGCGCGTACCCGGTTCGACCAGGACGAGGAGCGGGACGCCGAGACCTTCGGCCTGCTGCTGGCCAGCAAGTGCCGTACCAGGATGCGGGGTTCGTCGTTGAGCGGCCCGGTCCGCCGGGACGACGTGGCGGGGCGCATCGGTACGTCGCTGGGATATCCGGGGCCGCAGGGCTGAGGCGCCCTGGGCCGTACGGGCGACCCCGGGCGACCTTGAGCCGGCTCGTTGTCAGTGGGGGGCGGCAAGCTGGAACCCTGCGTGCCGCGAGGGGCGGTGCGCGGCGCCAGCGTGCGTGAACCGTGCCGCCGACCGGGGAGCCCGACCGATGCCGACCGCCGTACTGACCGACCGTGAGCGCACCGCCGTACAGGCGTATCTCCGGCTGCTGCACACCGTGCGCGCCACCCTGGACGGCCCGCCGGGCGCGGTCCCGGCGATGGTGCCGCCGACCGTACTGGCCGAGGCCGAACGGGCGCTGGCCGGAGCGGGGCTGACGGGGAACGAGGACGAGTTCTTCGAGCTGCTGCGCGCCTGGTGCCCGTAGGCCCGGATCAAGGCGCCGGTACGGTGACCGCCGTCAGGACCAGCCCGTCGCCGGTGCGCCAGCGGCCGTCGAGTCCGGTCAGGCGGGCGTCGCCCGCCACGGGGCCCGGCACCAGCAGCCGGGCGTGGAAGGTGCCCCGGTCGTCATGCGTGGGGACGAGGTCGATGTCGGCCTCGGAGAAGTCCAGCCAGGCGCGGGTGAGCGGGAACCACGCCTTGTAGACGGACTCCTTGGCGCTGAACAGCAGCCTGTCCCAGTGCACACCGGGCCGGGCTGCGGCCAGCGCCCGCTGGCGGTCGCGTTCGGCGGGCAGGGAGACGGATTCGAGGACTCCCTCGGGCAGCGGTTCGTGCGTCTCGGCGTCGATGCCGAGCGAGGCGAGGTCACCGGTGCGGGCCAGGGCCGCGCACCGGTAGCCGTCGCAGTGGGTCATGCTGCCGAGCAGGCCGTCGGGCCAGACGGGCGCGCCGCGTTCGCCGGTCGGCACGGCGGCGGGCGCCCGGCCGAGTTTCTCCATCGCGCGCCGGGCGCAGACCCGCGCCGAGGTGAATTCCAGGCGCCGCTTGGCGACCGCGCGGTCCACCAGCGCCCGCTCCTCGGGGAAGAGCGCGGTGTCCGGGTCGTCGTCGGGGACGCCGTACGATTCCACGGCGACCACCGTGTCCGGCAGCAGCTCCTCGATCACCCGGTACCCGACCTCCCACGACAGTGCGGTGCGGCACCACGACAGCACATCGCCTCGGGCGCGGGCAAGAGCGGCCCTCTTCCGGTGCCGACGCGCCCGGCGAATCCGTAACACGCGCGTTGCACGGACCACTCCGCGCAGGCCGTATGATCGCCCCATCACACGCTGCCCAACACCCCTTTTCCCAGGGCGGTTTGGTGACCCTTCCTTCCTCCTGTCCGGGCGCGGACCGCTGAGTCCTGCCCGAAAACCCCCGAAAGGCGGCCCGCATGGTCTCTCGCGTACGCGTATGGCTCAACCGCACGTACGCGGAGAACGTGTTCTTCATGGATCAGCTGCGGAGAAACCCGAGCGACCGCGCCGTGGAGATCCACGCGACGCACGGCGACCCGGACTCCCCCGTGCTGGCCGCCGCCGACACCGCCGCGCTGGAGCCGGACGGGCTGTCCCCGGCCGGATACGTCGAATACGCGCTCGACCAGTGCGCCCGGCGTGGCATCGATGTCTTCGTGCCCCGGCTGCACCAGGCGGCGATCGTGGCGCACCGCGCCGACTTCACAGCGGTGGGTACGGCCCTGCTGGCGCCGACGCCCGAGGCGGTGGCGGTGTTCGAGGACAAGGTGACCGCGTACGAGGCGGTCAGCTCGGTGGGCGTGCCCGTGCCGCCGTGGTTCCGGGTCCGCACGGCGGACGAACTCCTCTTGGCTGTCGATGAGTTGGAGGCGGCCGGACACCGGGCGTGCCTGAAGCCCGCCTCCGGTGCGGGCGGGGTCGGTTTCCGGATGATCACCCGCTCGCCCTTCTCGCTGGCCCATCTGAGCGGCTTCCCGAGCCCGTATGTGCAGCTCGACCTGGCGGTGTCGGCGCTGCGGGAGGCCGAGGAGCCGGTGGACCTGCTGGTGATGCCGAGGCTGGAGCAGCCGGAGGTGTCGGTGGACTGCCTGACCGGACCCGACAACCGGGTCCGGCTGATGGTGGGCCGCACCAAGAACGGCCGACGGCGCGGCTTCACCCTGGACGAGCGCTGGCTGGAGCCGGCCCGGCTGATCGCGGAGGGCTTCGGGCTGCACTACCTGTCCAACATCCAGTTCCGCATGCTGGGTGACCGGCCGGTACTGCTCGACGTCAACACCCGTGCCGCCGGCGGGCTGCACCAGCTCTCCCTGTGCGGGGTCAACGCCCCGTGGGCCGCTGTGCAGCTGGCGCTGGGCGAGGACCCCGGCAGGGTCGAGCCGCCGTTCCTGGGCCAGGACTACGCGGTGGTCTCCGGGCCGCGCCCGCTGGGCCCGCCGACGCTCACCGAGCAGGGGCCCGAGGAGGCGGAGGTGTGCCTGCCCGCGCCCACCGCCCCGCTCGCCGCGTCCGCCGCCGCGGCGGCGGGAGCCGGAGCCGCGCTGCCGCTGTAGCACCCGTCACCATCCCGGTATGGACCAATCCCGCGCTGTCCCTTGACAGTTGGATTGGTCCATACCACTTTGGGGGGCGCACTCTCCGCAGGCTCGTTCCGGCACTTCCCGCACCCCGGTGCACTCCCGAACGCCCCCATACCATCAGGGAGATCGCGTGCGACACATTCTCGGGCGTCCCAGACGCCGGCTTCTCGCCCTGGTCGGCACCGCCGCCCTGGCCCTCGGCGGGGCCGTCGCCCTGCCGGGCACCGCCGAGGCGGCCAACGTGCTCACCAACCCCGGCTTCGAGTCGGGTGGCCTGTCCCCGTGGAGCTGTTCCGGCAACCTCGGCTCGGTCGTCTCCTCCCCTGTGCACGGCGGCTCCAAGGCGCTCCAGGGAGCGGTGAGTTCGAGCGACACCGCGCAGTGCGCGCAGACGGTCGCGGTGAAGCCGAACACCGCCTACACCCTCAGCGGATGGGTCCGCGGCTCGTACGTCTACCTCGGCGTGGACGGCGGCGCCTCGACCTGGACCTCGTCCCCGTCGGCTTACAGCCAGCTCAGCGTCTCCTTCACCACCGGCGCCTCGCAGACCAGCGCGACCGTGTACGTGCACGGCTGGTACGCGCAGGGCTCCTACCAGGCGGACGACATCAGCCTGGACGGACCGGGCGGCGGCGGCACCGGTGACACCCAGGCGCCGAGCACACCGGGCGGCCTCACCTCGACCGGCAAGACCTCGAACAGCGTCTCGCTGCAGTGGAACGCGGCCACCGACAACGTGGGCGTCACCGCGTACGACATCTACAGCGGCTCCAACCAGGTGCTCAGCGTCTCCGGGACGTCGGCCACGGTCAGCGGGCTCTCCCCGAGCACCGCGTACACCTTCACCGTGAAGGCGCGGGACGCGGCCGGGAACAGCTCCGGCGCCTCCAACTCCGTCTCGGTGACCACCAACGCGGGCTCGGGCGGCGGCACCGGATTCAAGCAGGCCGCGCCGTACCTCTACGAGGGCTGGGGCGACCCGCCGAACCCGGCGACGGTGATGAACGCGACCGGGGTGAAGTGGTTCACCATGGCGTTCGTGCTGGACTCCGGCGGCTGCAACCCGGCGTGGGACGGCAGCCGGCCGCTCACCGGCGGGGCGGACCAGACCGCGATCAACCAGATCCGCTCGGCGGGCGGTGACATCGTGCCGTCGTTCGGCGGTTGGCAGGGCAGCAAGCTCGGCGCCAACTGCTCCTCGGCGAGCGCCCTGGCCGGCGCGATCCAGAAGGTGATCAACGCCTACTCGCTGAAATCGATCGACATGGACATCGAGAACACGGACGAGTTCGAGAACGAGGCCGTGCAGGCGAAGATCCTCACCGCGCTGAAGACGGTCAAGGCGAACAACCCCGGCCTGAAGACCATCGTCACCTTCGGCACCACGACCACCGGCCCGACCTACTACGGCAACCGGCTCATCGAGCAGGCCAAGTCGATCGGTGCCGACATCGACGTGTTCACGATCATGCCGTTCGACTTCGGCGGCGGCTCGGACATGTACGGCAACACGGTGAACGCGGCGGAGGGCCTGAAGGCCAAGCTGAAGTCGACCTTCGGCTGGGACGACGCGACCGCCTACTCCCACATCGGCATCTCCGGCATGAACGGTCTCTCCGACCAGCAGGAGAACACCACGCCGGAGATCTGGACCAAGATCCGCGACTGGTCCAACTCGCACCACATCGCCCGGCTCGCCTACTGGGCGGTCAACCGGGACCGGCCGTGCGCCGGCGGGGGTGTGGTGAGCAACTGCTCCGGTATCAACCAGAGCACCTGGCAGTTCACCTCGATCACGGCCGGCTTCACCGGCTGAGTGCCGCAAGCCCCGCGTGGGGGCCGCTCGGCGGAGCGGCCCCCACGTGTGTTCACTTCAGATACGCCAGCTCCGGGTGAGCCGCGGTGTAACCGTCGACCAGCCGGCGGGCCACGTTGACCGAGTCAACAAGCGGATGCAGCGCGAACGCCTTCACAGCCGTCTCCCGCGATCCCGACTCGGCGGCGGCCAGCACCTCCCGCTCGACCGCCTTGACCGAGCAGACCAGCCCGGTGGCGTGTCCCGGCAGCGGATCGGTGGCCAGCGGGTGCGCGCCGTCCGCGCCGACCAGGCAGGGCACCTCGATCACGGCGCCCGCGTCCAGCGCGGTGAGCGTGGAGCGGTTGCGGACGTTGAGGATCAGGGTGGTGCGTTCGTCGCGGGCGACGGCCCGCATCAGGGCGAGCGCCACCTGCTCGTAGCCGCCCGCCAGATCCTCCTCCTCGCGCTCCCCGGCCCCGGCGCTCTCCCGGTTCTCCGCCATGTACGTCGCCTCGCGCTCGGCGCGGGTGTCCTCCCAGGCCCGCAGCGCCGACCCGCCGGGGCGCAGCGCGTCGGTGTAGAACCGGGACTGCTGGTCGCGCAGGAAGGCGCCGCGGGTCGACTCGGCCTCCTGGTAGGCGCGTACGGTCTCGCGGTTGAAGTAGTAGTAGTGCAGGTACTCGTTGGGGATCGCGCCGAGGGAGCGCAGCCACTCGGGGCCGAACAGCCGCCCCTCCTCGAAGGAGCCGAGCCGGTCGGGGTCGGCCAGCAGGCGCGGCAGTTCGTCACGTCCGGCGACGCGCAGGCCGCGTACCCAGCCGAGGTGGTTGAGGCCGACGTAGTCGACGAACGCCTCCGCCGGGTCGGCGCCGAGGGCACGGGCGACACGGCGGCCGAGGCCGACCGGGGAGTCGCAGATGCCGATGACCCGGTCGCCCAGGTACCGGGCCATGGCCTCGGTGACCAGTCCGGCCGGGTTGGTGAAGTTGATGACCCAGGCGTCGGGCGCGAGCCGGGCCACCCGCCGGGCGATGTCGACGGCGACGGGCACGGTCCGCAGCCCGTACGCGATACCCCCCGCGCCCACCGTCTCCTGCCCGAGCACCCCCTCGGCCAGCGCCACCCGCTCGTCCTCGGCCCGCCCGCGCAGCCCGCCGACCCGGATCGCGGAGAACACGAAGTCGGCCCCGCGCAGGGCGTCGTCGAGATCGGTGGTCGCCCGTACGGCGGGTGCGTCCGGGACCCCGTCCGCCTGCTCGGCCAGCACCCGCGTCACCGCGTCCAGCCGCCCGGCGTCGACGTCGTGCAGGACGACCTCGGTCACCCGCCCCGCGCCCCGGTCGCCCAGCAGCGCGCCGTACACGAGCGGCACCCGGAACCCGCCGCCCCCCAGAATCGCCAGCCTCATGCCTCACCCTTTCCGGCCCGCCTGGTCCGATCATGGCATGCGTCGACGCGGGGCCGGAGGTCCGGAAGATCGCCCCGGCCACGTCCTGCCGAGCACGCGGCCCGCACCGTCAACCACGCCTTCGGACTGTGAACTCCCCAGCCCGGTAAGGACTTTATCTGCTTCAACCCTTGACGCCCGCAGGACCGGGGAGCACATTGTGCGCACCTTGAGAGCGCTCTCAAAAGGCTCTCGGGGTCCCCGCACCCCATCCCCGTACCCCGGAAGGCACCCCCATGAGTGAAACCTCCGGCACCTCCCCGGCCGGCGGCAGACGCCGGCGTTCCGTCCGGCGGGCGCTGGTCGCCGCCCTCGGCACGCTGGGGCTCGCGGCCGCGGCCGCGGTGGCCGGCGTCGCGCCCGCCGACGCGTCCGCCCCGGCGCCGCCGTCCGGCTGGACCCAGGTGTTCCTGGACGACTTCAACGGCTCGGCGGGCTCCGGCGTCAACACCGCCAACTGGCTCTACGACACCGGTACGTCGTATCCGGGCGGCGCCGCCAACTGGGGCACCGGCGAGGTCGAGACGATGACCAACAGCACCAGCAACGTCGCGCTCGACGGCAACGGCAATCTGCAGATCACCCCGCGCCGCGACTCCTCAGGCCGCTGGACCTCGGGCCGCATCGAGACCAACCGCACCGACTTCCAGCCTCCGGCGGGCGGCAAGCTGCGGGTGCAGGCGCGCATCCAGATGCCGAACGTCACGGGTGCGGCGGCCAAGGGCTACTGGCCGGCCTTCTGGGCCCTGGGGGCGCCCTACCGGGGCAACTACCAGAACTGGCCGGGCGTCGGCGAGCTGGACATCATGGAGAACGTCCAGGGCCTGAACACCGTCTGGTCCACGTTCCACTGCGGCACCAACCCCGGCGGCCCGTGCAACGAGACCACCGGCGTCGGCAACTCCACGGCCTGTCCCGGCAGCACCTGCCAGTCCGCGTTCCACACCTACGCGATGGAGTGGGACCGCTCGACCTCGGTCGAGGAGATCCGCTTCTACGTCGACGGGGTCAACCTGCACACCGTGCGGGCGAACCAGTTCGACGCCACGACCTGGAACAACGCCACGAAGCACGGCTACTTCCTCATCCTCAACGTGGCGATGGGCGGCGGCTTCCCCGGGGCCTTCGGCGGCGGTCCCTACGCCGACACCGACCCGGGCCACCCCATGACCGTGGACTACGTCCAGGTGCTCCAGTCCGGCAGCGGCGGCGGCACCACTCCCCCGCCCTCCGGCAACCGCGACGCCTACGGCACCGTCCAGGCCGAGTCCTTCGACAGCCAGTCCGGCGTGACCACCGAGACCACCACGGACTCCGGCGGCGGCCAGAACCTCAGCTATGTCTCGAACGGCGACTGGGCCCAGTACAAGGGCGTCGACTTCGGCTCGACGCCCGCCACCCAGTTCAAGGCCCGCGTCGCCAGCGGGGCGGCGTCCGGGGTGGGCGGCCTGGTCGAGGTACGGCTCGACAGCCGTTCCAACTCCCCCGTCGGCAGCTTCGCCCTCTCCGGCACCGGCGGCTGGCAGAACTGGCAGACGATCCCGGCCAACATCAGCGGGGTCACCGGCACCCACGACGTCTACCTCACGTTCAGCAGCGGCCAGCCGGCCGACTTCGTGAACGTGAACTGGTTCACCTTCACGCACTGACGCGAGCGGGCGGCGCCGGGCACGAGGTCCGGCGCCGCCGGCCGTCAGTAGTTCCAGCGGTTCCGGCTGCCTTCGCCGCGGCAGTGGATCAGCCGGCCGTTCCCCGCGTGGGTGGAGCGGCCGACGTCCGCGTTGCGGCAGAACTGGCCCGCATTGTAGCAGTTTCCGGCGTTCGACCTGATCTCGCAGGTGGTGCCGGCGCTTCCGCCGGAAGATCCACCGGTGGAGGAGCCCGCCGAGGAGGACCCGCCGGACGAGCCGGAAGACCCGCCGCTGCCGTTGTCCGCCGCGACCGGCGGCGTGTAGTCCGGGTCGTTGGCCCTGTCCTTGTACGTCCCCGTCGCCGCCGGGCACCCGCTCTTCGTCAGCCACAGCGTGACATCCCGGTCGCCCACGACCTTCGTTCCCGCGTCCGGCGACTGGAAGCACACCTTCCAGCCGTCGTGCCCGGCGGGCACCCGCTCGTCCCGGTAGGACGCCCTGACGGAGATCTCACCCTTCGTCACCCTGCCGACCGCGGTGGCGGCGGCCGAGTAGGTACGTCCGATCACCCCCGGCATCGTCGGCCACGGGATGGGGCCGCCGTCCGCCTTGGGGCACGGCGCCCCGGACGCGACGGCCCCGAAGTCGACGCTGTCGCGCCCGTACTTCTCGAAGCAGACCGTCCAGTCGTCCGCCGGGGACGCGTCCTTCTCGCTCGCGTCGTGCGCGGCGACGCGGTAGCCGCGCTCCTTCGCGACCCCGGTCGCGGAGCCGACCGTGCTGTCCACCTGGCTCTCCATCAGGGCGGGCGTCGCCGTGACGGTCGCGGTGACCGTCACCGTGGGGCCCGGCTTGACGGCCGCGGCCGCCTTCTCGTCGTCCCCGCCGCCGCATCCGGTGACGAGGGCGCATATCAGCACCCCGGCCCCGATGCCCTTCAGCCATGCCGTGCGCGCGCCCCGGACCGGCACCTGCGATCGTCCCGGACGATTCATGAGTCCCCCCTGTGCTCTCCCACACCATGCGTGTGCGAGACCCGTGAAGAGTCCGGGAAGTTGCCTTCACAACCGAAGCGACACCGGACCGTGACACGGAGGTGAGGACGACGCGTCAGCTCAGCTCCGCCCGGAACCCGACCGGCGTGACTCCGGTGTGCAGATGGAAGAACTTGGAGAAGTTGGCCGCGTCCGGGAAACCGATCGCGGCGCCGACCCGGCCGATGGGCATGTCGGTGTGGGCGAGGAGGCGCTTGGCCTCCAGGATGACGCGTTTGTCGATGAAGCCCTTCGGGGTCTGGCCGGTGGCGGCGCGGACCGCGCGGACGAGGGTGCGGCGGGAGTAGCCGAGCGCGTCGGCGTAGGCGTTGACGCTGTGGTTGGAGTGGAAACCGCGCTCCACCGCGTCCCGGAACAGGGTGAAGGTGGTGTCCGCCTGGCTCCGGGTGGCCTCGGCGGAGCTGGCCGCGAGGTGGGCGAGGCGGAGCAGGAACGCGGTGAGGCTGTGCCGCAGGACGGCGGTGTGCAGGCTGAGCGGCAGGGTCTCGGTGTCCTCGTACTCGCGGCCGAGCTGGGCGAGGGAGTCCCGCAGCGCGGCGCGCTGCGCCGGGCCGGGGTGCAGCAGCGGAGGCAGGTCGTACCGGTAGAGCCCGGTCGCCTCGACGGTGGAGCGGGGCAGGAAGCCGGGCTGCATGGTCAGCACGGTGCCCCGGTACCGGCTGGTGCGGGAGAAGCGGTGCACCTGGCCGGGACGGATCCAGAGCACGTCACCCGCGCCGGCCTCGTACTCGGCGAAGTCGATCATGTGCCGGACCGGCCCCTCGGTGAACAGCATCACCACGTGGAAGTCGATGCGGTGGACCCGGTCCAGCGGGGCATCCGCATGCCAGGTGCGGTCCTCACCCATGGCGCCGACCTGCATGCCGACACCGCCCACGGCCAGCTCGGTCGGGAAGGGGAAGGTCCTGATCCCGTCACCGTCCGTGCCGCGACCCACACCTTGAGGCGATCTGTCCGCCATGTTCGATTTGCCGTTCCTATCAAGCGATCGGTGTCCCAGATTCACCACAGGCTGACACACCCCGACCTTTCCGCGAAAAAGTCAGACTTTTAAGTTTGAACGCGTTTGATCAGCATCCCTGCTTCTGAAGAGGACTTCTTGAAGATGAGCACGCAGACACCCGAGAGCTTCGAGTGGACCGATCTCGACCGCCGTGCCGTCGACACGGCCCGGCTTCTCGCGGCCGATGCGGTGCAGAAGGTCGGCAACGGCCACCCCGGCACCGCGATGAGCCTCGCGCCTGCCGCGTACACGATCTTTCAGAAGGTGATGAAGCACGACCCGGCCGACCCCGAGTGGACCGGCCGTGACCGCTTCGTGCTCTCCCCCGGTCACACCTCGCTGACCCTCTACACCCAGCTCTTCCTCGCCGGGTACGAGCTGGAGCTGGACGACCTCAAGGCCTTCCGCACGCAGGGCTCCAAGACGCCCGGCCACCCCGAGTACGGGCACACCGCCGGTGTGGAGACCACCACCGGCCCGCTCGGCCAGGGTGCCGCCAACGCGGTGGGCATGGCGATGGCCGCCCGCTACGAGCGCGGTCTCTTCGACCCGGAGGCCCCCGAGGGCACCTCCCCCTTCGACCACATGATCTGGGCGATCGTCTCCGACGGCGACCTGGAGGAGGGCGTCTCCTCCGAGGCGTCCTCGCTCGCCGGCCACCAGAAGCTCGGCAACCTCGTCTTCCTCTACGACGACAACCACATCTCCATCGAGGGCGACACCGAGACCGCCTTCTCCGAGGACGTCCTGAAGCGGTACGAGGCGTACGGCTGGCACACCCAGCGCATCGAGCCCACCGCCGAGGGCGACGTGGACGTCCCGGCGCTGCACGCCGCGCTGGAGGCCGCCAGGGCCGAGACCGGCCGCCCCTCCATCATCGCCATGCGCACGATCATCGCGTGGCCCGCGCCGACCGCCCGGAACACCGAGGCGTCCCACGGCTCCGCCCTGGGCGACGAGGAGATCGCGGCCACCAAGCGCGTCCTCGGCTTCGACCCGGAGCAGACCTTCGAGGTCTCCGACGAGGTCCTGCGCCACGCCCGCCGCGCCCTGGACCGGGGTGCCGAGGCGCACGCCGCCTGGGACAAGAAGATCGCCGAGTGGCGCACCGCCCAGCCCGAGCGCGCGGAGCTGTTCGACCGCGTCTCCAAGGGCGAGCTGCCCGAGGGCTGGCAGGACGCGCTCCCGGTGTTCGAGGAGGGCAAGTCCGTCGCCACCCGTGCCGCGTCCGGCAAGATCCTCCAGGCGCTCGGCCCGGTGCTGCCCGAGCTGTGGGGCGGCTCGGCCGACCTCGCCGGCTCCAACAACACCACGATCGACAAGACCAGCTCCTTCCTGCCGAAGGGCAACCCGCTGCCCGAGGCGAACCCGTACGGCCGTACCGTCCACTTCGGCATCCGTGAGTTCTCCATGGCCGCAGAGATGAACGGCATCGCGCTGCACGGCAACACCCGCATCTACGGCGGCACCTTCCTGGTGTTCTCCGACTACATGCGCAACGCCGTCCGCATGTCGGCCCTGATGCAGCTCCCGGTCACCTATGTGTGGACCCACGACTCCATCGGCCTCGGCGAGGACGGCCCGACCCACCAGCCGGTCGAGCACCTGGCCTCGCTGCGCGCGATCCCGGGCCTGAACGTGGTCCGCCCGGCGGACGCCAACGAGACCGCCATCGCCTGGGCCGAGATCCTGAAGCGGCACGCCACCGACCCGGCCCCGCACGGTCTCGCCCTCACCCGTCAGGGCGTACCGACGTACGCTCCGAACGAGGACGCGGCCAAGGGCGGCTACGTCCTCGCCGACTCCTCGACCGAGGTCCCGGAGGTGATCATCATGGCGACCGGCTCCGAGGTCCAGCTCGCCATGGCCGCCCGTGAGGCCCTGGAGGCCGAGGGCACCGGCACGCGCGTGGTGTCCATGCCGTGCGTGGAGTGGTTCGACCAGCAGCCCGCCGCCTACCGCGAGAGCGTCCTGCCGGCCGCCGTGAAGGCGCGCGTCGCCGTCGAGGCGGGCATCGGCCTGACCTGGTACCGCTATGTGGGTGACGCCGGCCGCATCGTCTCCCTGGAGCACTTCGGCGCCTCCGCCGACGCGAACGCCCTGTTCGCCGAGTACGGCTTCACCCCCGAGAACGTCGCCGCCGCCGCCCGCGCCTCGCTGGCCGCCGCGCGCGCCTGATCCCCCGCGACACAGAATTACGCGACGAAGAAAGATGAGCACTGTGACCGAAGCAATCAGCACCCCCGGAGCCCTCAAGCGTCTCGCCGACGAGGGCGTGTCGGTGTGGCTGGACGACCTGTCGCGCAAGCGGATCACCTCGGGCGACCTGGCCGCCCTCGTGACGGACGGCGGCGTCGTCGGCGTCACCACCAACCCGTCGATCTTCCAGGCCGCCATCGGCTCCGGCGAGGGGTACGAGGAGCAGCTCACCGACCTCGCGGAGCGCGGTGTCACGGTCGACGAGGCCGTGCGCATGATGACGACCGCCGACGTGCGCGACGCGGCCGACGTGCTGCGCGGGGTGTACGACGCCACCGAGGGCCGCGACGGCCGGGTCTCCATCGAGGTGGACCCCCGTCTGGCCCACAACACGCTCGCCACGGTCGCCGAGGCCAAGCAGCTCTTCTGGCTGGTCGACCGCCCCAACGTGATGATCAAGATCCCGGCCACCGAGGCGGGCCTCCCGGCCATCACCGAGGTCATCGGCCTGGGCATCAGCGTCAACGTGACCCTGATCTTCTCCCTGGAGCGCTACCGCGCCGTCATGGACGCCTACCTGGCGGGCCTGGAGAAGGCCAGGGAGCGCGGCCTGGACCTGTCCGAGATCCACTCGGTGGCGTCCTTCTTCGTGTCCCGCGTCGACTCCGAGATCGACAAGCGCCTGACCGCGCTCGGCACCGAGGAGGCCCTCGGCCTGAAGGGCCGCGCGGCCCTCGCCAACGCCCGTCTGGCCTACGAGGCGTACGAGGAAGTCTTCTCCTCCGCCCGCTGGCAGGCGCTGACCGGCACCGGCGCCAACAAGCAGCGCCCGCTGTGGGCCTCCACCGGCGTGAAGGACCCGGCGTACAAGGACACCCTGTACGTGGACGAGCTGGTCGCCCCCGGCACCGTCAACACCATGCCCGAGGGCACGCTCAAGGCCACCGCCGACCACGGTGACATCACCGGCGACACGGTGACCGGCCGCTACGAGCAGGCCCGCGCCGACCTCGCCGCCGTGGAGAAGCTGGGCATCTCCTACGACGAGGTCGTCCAGCAGCTCGAGGACGAGGCCGTCGCCAAGTTCGAGGCGGCCTGGCTGGAGCTGCTGGGCGCCGTGACCGAGTCCCTGAAGAGCAAGGGAGTGGACGCGTAATGACGAGCAAGTCAGGCGAGCCGAAGGCGGCGGCCAAGGCCGCGCCCGAGGCCGAGCCGAAGGCGGAGCCGAAGGCGGAGCCGAAGCCGGCCGCCGCCGAGGCGGAGCCCAAGGCGCGCAGGACGCGGACCAAGGCGAAGCCCGCCGCGGTCCGCGAGGCCGAGGACATCAGGGTCCCGGTCACGCCGGCCGCCGAGTGGGACAACCCGCTGCGCGACCCCCAGGACCGCCGGCTGCCCCGTATCGCGGGGCCGTCGGGCCTGGTGATCTTCGGTGTCACCGGCGACCTGTCGCGCAAGAAGCTGATGCCGGCCGTCTACGACCTGGCCAACCGCGGTCTGCTGCCGCCGGGCTTCTCCCTGGTGGGCTTCGCCCGCCGCGACTGGGAGGACCAGGACTTCGCGCAGGTCGTCCACGACGCGGTCAAGGAGCACGCGCGGACGCCGTTCCGCGAGGAGGTCTGGCAGCAGCTCGCCGAGGGCATGCGCTTCATCCCCGGTGACTTCGACGACGACATCGCCTTCGACCAGCTCAAGGAGGCCGTCGACGAGCTGGACGCCTCCCGCGGCACGGGCGGCAACTTCGCGTACTACCTCTCGGTGCCGCCGAAGTTCTTCCCGAAGGTCGTCCGGCAGCTCAAGAAGCACGGGCTGGCGGACGCCCCCGAGGGCTCCTGGCGCCGCGCGGTCATCGAGAAGCCGTTCGGCCACGACCTGGAGAGCGCGCACGAGCTGAACAAGGTCGTGCACGAGGTGTTCGAGCCGGACCAGGTGTTCCGGATCGACCACTACCTGGGCAAGGAGACCGTCCAGAACATCATGGCGCTCCGGTTCGCCAACCAGATGTACGAGCCCATCTGGAACCGCTCCTACGTGGACCACGTGCAGATCACGATGGCCGAGGACATCGGCATCGGCGGCCGCGCGGGCTACTACGACGGCATCGGCGCCGCCCGTGACGTGATCCAGAACCACCTGCTCCAGCTCATGGCGCTCACCGCCATGGAGGAGCCGATCGCGTTCGACGCGGACTCGCTGCTCACCGAGAAGCTGAAGGTCCTGAAGTCGGTCCGCCTCCCGGACGAGCTGGGCGAGCACACCGTGCGCGGCCAGTACGCGGCCGGCTGGCAGGGCGGCGAGAAGGTCGTCGGCTACCTCGACGAGGACGGCATCGACCCCAAGTCGAAGACCGACACCTACGCGGCGCTGAAGCTGGAGATCGACAACCGCCGCTGGGCGGGCGTGCCGTTCTACCTGCGCACCGGCAAGCGGCTGGGGCGCCGGGTCACCGAGATCGCGGTCGTGTTCAAGCGCGCCCCGCACTCGCCGTTCGACTCCACCGCCACGGAGGAGCTGGGCCAGAACGCGATCGTCATCCGCGTCCAGCCGGACGAGGGCATGACCGTCCGCTTCGGCTCCAAGGTGCCGGGCACGTCGATGGAGATCCGGGACGTGTCGATGGACTTCGCCTACGGCGAGTCCTTCACCGAGTCCAGCCCCGAGGCGTACGAGCGGCTGATCCTCGATGTGCTGCTCGGCGACGCCAACCTGTTCCCGCGCACCCAGGAAGTGGAAGAGTCCTGGAAGATCCTCGACCCGATCGAGCGCTACTGGAGCGAGCACGGCACGCCGGCGCAGTACGCGTCCGGAAGCTGGGGACCCGAGGAAGCGGACGAGATGCTCGCACGAGACGGACGGAGCTGGCGCAGGCCATGAAGATCGACCTGACCGACACCACGGCAAGCAAGATCAACAAGGCGTTGGTGGAGGGCCGCCGCGCCATCGGCACCCCGGCTGTGGGCATGGTCCTGACGATGGTCATCGTCACGGACGAGGAGAACGCCTACGACGCCCTCAAGGCGGCCGGGGATGCCTCGCACGAGCACCCCTCGCGCACCCTGGTCGTCATCAAGCGCCACGCCCGCCTGCGCGACCGCACCACCTCCCGGCTCGACGCCGAGGTCCGGGTCGGCTCCGAGGCCGGCGCCGGTGAGACGGTCGTGCTGCGCACCTACGGCGAGGTGTCCGACCACGCCGACTCGGTGGTGCTGCCGCTGCTGCTCCCGGACGCGCCGGTGGTGGTCTGGTGGCCGGTGAACGCCCCCGAGGCCCCCGCGAAGGACTCCCTCGGCGCGCTCGCCCAGCGCCGGATCACCGACCTGTACGCGGTGGACAACCCGCTGGAGGTGCTGGACACCCGTGCCCGCACCTACGCGCCGGGCGACACCGACCTGGCCTGGACCCGGCTCACCCCGTGGCGCTCGATGCTCGCGGCCGCGCTGGACCAGGCGCGGGTCAAGGTGACGTCGGCCGCCGTGGAGGCGGAGGAGGACAACCCCAGCGCCGAGCTGCTCGCGCGCTGGCTGGAGGCCCGTCTGCACGTCAAGGTGGACCGCGTCGTCTCCGAGGGCCCGGTGGTCACCGCCGTGCGGCTCGGCACCGACGAGGGCGAGATCGTCATCGACCGCCCCGAAGGCCCCCTCGCCACGCTGACCCTGCCGGGCCAGCCGCCGCGCACCCTGGCCCTGAAGGTCCGCCCGACCTCGGAACTGATCGCCGAGGAGCTGCGCCGCCTCGACGCGGACGAGATGTACGCCGTCGCCCTGACCGGCGAGGCACTCAAGGAGAACGCCTGATGTCCGACGCATCGTCAGACACCCCCAAGCTCACCCGGCGCCCCGAGTGGACGGCCCTGGCCGACCACCGCGCCGGCGGGCAGCCGCACCTGCGCGAGCTGTTCGACGCCGATCCCGGCCGGGCCGAGCGTTACGTCGTCCGGGTGGGCGACCTGCACATCGACTACAGCAAGCACCAGGTCACCGACGAGACCCTGGCCCTGCTCCAGGAACTCGCCGTCGCCACGGATGTGTTCGGGCAGCGGGACGCGATGTTCCGCGGTGAGCGGATCAACACGACCGAGAACCGGGCGGTGCTGCACACGGCGTTGCGCGCGCCTCGGGACGCGGTGGTCGAGGTGGACGGGGAGAACGTGGTCCCGGCCGTGCACGCGGTGCTGGACAAGATGAGCGGTTTCGCCGACCGGGTCCGTTCGGGTGAGTGGACGGGTCACACGGGTAAGCGGATCCGCAACATCGTGAACATCGGCATCGGTGGTTCGGATCTGGGTCCGGCGATGGCGTTCGAGGCGCTGCGTGCCTTCACGGACCGTGATCTGACGGTGCGGTTCGTGTCGAACGTGGA